>JALCLA010000001.1 GCA_022647565.1 Chiayiivirga sp. | reverse complement strand
CCTCGTCCAACGGACCTCCGGCGGACAGCCGTCGGCATCCCAGGGCGAGGCACTGGCCACGCCGAAGACACCCAGATCCTTCAGTGGCAGCGCACCGTCGTTGTCGACGCGCACGCCGTTCAGGCTCAGGCGCAGGCGGTCGAGACGGGCGTCGCGTAATTCCGGTACCAGCGCGTTGCGCAGAAACCAGCGCCAGCCGGGTGTCTCCATCCGCAGGCGCTCGACGTGCACCGCGTCGGGCGCGTCGGCCGGGCGGAACACCGCGTCTTCGACCACGATCTGGCCGTCGGGGGTAAGCATGATGCTTCGGTGCGCGCTTTCGCCGGGCCCGAGAACGATCGCCAATGCGCGATCGACGAGCACCTCGGCCTGGTGCAAGGCGAGCCAGGCGCCGCCCACTCCGACGAGCGCCGTAGCGGCGACGAGCATCAGTGCGCTGCGCGCGCGGGAACCCGTCGATCTCGGAGCCATGGCGAGGCTAAGCCGGCTGTACGTGGATAGTCGCGGCAGTCTACCCCTCAGCCGGACGTGCCGCAGTGTTGGACGTCACGGCGGACGGATGCGATGAGGCGGGGAACGGGACCAGGTAGGGCGGAACCGGCGTAGCCGTTTCCGCCGAAGGGTGAATCGTACGGCGATGGGCGCGTCGATCGCTCGATTGCACATGCGGCGGAAACCGATTCGCGGGTTCCGCCCTACCGGAGCAAATCGTAGGCTGGGCTGACAAGCCCAGCGCTTTTGACCGGGATGTCGCGATTGCTGGGCTTGTCAGCCCAGCCTACGGCGCGCGGGACGGGTTCGACGTGGGTGATGGTTCGCGGTCGCGCGTTCCGACGCTCCTGCACGGCCTATGTAGGAGCGTCGGAACGCGCGACCGTGATCTATCGGTTGGCGTCTTGAACCGGTGCAGGCATCGCGATAGCCCCGCGGCAAAGCACGCGCGTCAGGGTTCGAATCCATCCGTAAAGATGCGCGCCGGATCCTGATACTCGTAGCTGCCACGATCCACCGGGCCGAAGCGCGGCTCGCCGCGCGCATCGGTCGACGGCACCGGCGTTCCCACGCCTCCGATCGTCGCGACGCCGCTGTCGCGTGCCGGGCTATTCGCGGGGAACGCCACCGTTGCCACGAACCCGCCGTTGGGGATCGCGATCTCGTCCGTGAGGGGGTCGGTGAACTGCGCGCCCGCCGTGACCGGGGTTTCGTTGCCACCGCCCATCGGACGCGTTTGTGGCCACTGCAGGTTGGCCCAGTGACAGGGAAGCTGCAGTAGCCGGCCAAATCCGTCGTAACTGTTTGCCCAGTATAGGAATCTGGACAAAGCTCGAAATCTAGCCGATGCTGCTTCTCCCCGGGGGCGGCGGTGGACCAATGAAGCGCAACTGGAGCGACGACGAACTGCAAGAGTTCTGGTCGCTGAGCCCCGACGAACTCGCCCTGCTTCCCTCGAAGTCAGCGGCTCGGCGGCTGGGCTTCGCGCTCCAGTTGAAGTTCCTGCAGATCCAGGGTCAGTTCCCTGAGTACCGGCGCGAAATCCCCGCCCTCGCGATTCGATTCGTTGCCGAGCAGCTCGGCGGTCACGCAAAACACCTTTCGAGCTACGACATCGATGGCCGCACGGCCCGTCGGGATCGCAGTCTTATTCGCGACGCCCTGAAGTACCGGGCATCCAACGACAACGACAGCCGATTGATGCTGCTGTGGTTGACCAACGAAATCCTGCCGCGCGGGCCTGAGCTTACCCACCTGGATGACTTGGTCGTCGGGTGGTTCAAGGAACAGCGCGTCGAGGTTCCCGCCGAGGCGTACCGCCAGAGATTCGTTCGGTCCGCGCTCAAGAACTTCGAAGATGACCTGTGCTCGGGCATCGCGAAGAAGTTGTCGAAGACTTCAAAGGAGATGATTGATCGCTTGGTAAGCGGTGCCGACGGCGACGACTTGGTGCCGGTCGTGGACAACACGCGGCGGGCGGCGACCTTGGGCGACCTCAAAGCCGACCCTCGGCGGCCGAGCCTGGATACGATGTTCGAGGAGGTGGCGAAGCTTCGGACAATTGATCGGCTGAAGTTGCCGAAAGACCTGCTTTCGGATGTCGCGCCGCGGGTCATCGATCAGTACCGCCGCCGCGTCGCGACGGAACCGCCCAGCGAACTGCGTCTGCGTGTGGATTGGGTTCGGCACGCGATGCTCGCGACGTTCTGCTGGCAACGCAGGCGAGAAGTTCTCGATGGGCTGGTGGAACTCCGGGTATAGGAAATTCAACCGCCCTTTTCGCCCAGTCTGCGCGGTAGCCGGAGGCGGCGCAAGCGGCCGTTTGCGCTGATGCGCGGGGTCAGGCGGGAGATTTCGACGCTGCACGCGGCGTTCCGCGTCGTGGTTGGCGGCCTGGTACGGCCGTTTTCCGGACTCGGGCCGAGCGCCGCCCTGCGGGCGCGGGGCCGCATCGTGATGTCATCGGGTTTCGCGTCGGCGGTGAAGCCGACGCCGCGATCACGCCGCCGCTGGCGGTCCGCGGACCTCGGGCCGGTAGTGCGCCTGCGGCAGTGCGCCGTGTTTCGCGAAGTGGTCGAGGATCTGTTTGATCGCGTGCGGCTCTTCCACCGCCGCGACGATCTTCACCGCGCCGCCGCAGTGTTGGCAGGTTTGCACATCGATGCCAAACACGCGCTTGAGGCGCTGCGCCCAGCTCATGGCGCGGCGTTTTTCCTCGGGCGTGCGGTCGTCCGCATGATCGGTGTCCGTCGTCTTGCCGCCTTTGCCGCGATGCGCGGCGGTGAGCTGCGCCCGCAGGTTAGCGTTCGGGGCGAAAATCCCATGAAATCGCGTGAGATGCGCGCGCGGCGGTGGGACCAGCGCGGCCAGTTTGGCGATGAACTCGATCGGCTCGAACTCGACATGGGTCGTGCCATTGCGCCACGGCGTCTTGAGCTGATAGCGCACCCTGCCCTGCGGCGAGATCGACAGCCGCCGCTCGCTGATCGCCGGGCGCGTGATGTAGCGGCACAGTTTCTCCAGCTTGGCGCGTTCGTGCGCCTGCGCGGCCACGCCCGCGTGCAGCGAAAACCCGCCCACCCGACCGGCATCGCCATCGAGCGAACCCGCGTCGCCGGGCAGGGTGTGCAGCGTCGCCACCTTTTGCCCGGCGCGTTGGCCGGTGGCGATGCGATAGGTGATCGAACTCATGCGCACGGCATCGAGGCCGTCATCGCGTTCGGCGCGCTCGCTCAGGAACACCGATTCGGCTTCGCCTTCCAGCCAGCCGCGCTTGGCCAGATGACGCAACACGCGCCGCGCGATGGTGTCCGCAAGCCCGGTCAGTTGCGCGGACGTGGGCGCGCGGGCGCGGTGCAGGCGCGGCTTGATCCTGTCACCGTTCGACGCAGTGCGTTCTTCATACACGCCGTCCAGCCACAGCATGTGCAGGTGCACGTTGAGGTTGAGCGCGCTGCCGAAACGCTGGATCAGCGTCACCGCGCCGCTGCGCGCCGCGCGGCGTTCCACCCCGGCCTGATCGGCCAGCCAGCCCGCGATCGCGCGCTGCACGAGGCCCAGCACCGGGCCCAAGGCCTCGGGTTGGCTGGCGAACAGGAAGCGCAGCGGATACGGAAAGCTCAGCACCCACTGCCGCACCGGACGTTCGCCGAACACCTCTTCCACCAGATGCCGCGCGCTTTCGGCCATGCGCCGCGCGCCGCAGCTCGGGCACAGGCCGCGCTTCTTGCACGAGAACGCGACCAGCCGTTCCGCATGGCACTGTTCGCACACCACACGCAGGAAGCCGTGCTCCAGCACGCCGCAACGCAGATACTCATCGAACTCGGCGCGCACGTAGTCCGGCACGGGACGGTCGTGCGCGGCTTGGCGTTCGAGGAACTCCGGGTAATGCGCCTGCACCAGCGCGTACAGCAGCGTGCGCTCGGGCGCGTGGCGGGCGTAACGCGATGCGGGCGACGCCGCGTCCGCTCCATCCGGCGCCGTCCACCGCACCGCCGCGGCGAGAGCCGGCATGGAACGGGCCTGGGCAGGGTCGGCTGCACAGGGTTGCGGCCGGCGTCATCGACGCGCATCGGCGGATTGCGGACCGACGGATGCGACATCGCCGCGATGCCGGGTGCGACATCTCCCAGTCGCGCCGCCCGCCCCGCCCGCTTGCGTCCCCCCGCCCCGCGCCGCCATCCTGCGCGCCTGCATTCGCCCGGAACTCTGCTTCGCTCCATGAACACGCGCTACAACGCCGCCGACATCGAAGTCCTCTCCGGCCTGGAACCGGTCAAGCGCCGTCCCGGCATGTACACCGACACCGCGCGCCCCAATCATCTGGCGCAGGAAGTGATCGACAACTCGGTGGACGAAGCCCTGGCCGGGCACGCCAAGCAGATCGACGTGATCCTGCACGCGGACGGCAGTTGCGAAGTGGGCGACGACGGCCGCGGCATGCCGGTCGACATCCACCCGGACGAGAAGATTCCCGGCGTCGAACTGATCCTCACCCGCCTGCACGCGGGCGAAATCTCGTCGCCGGGCTGGCGCACCTTGTAGCTGAGTTCTTCGTCGCCGTCATCGGAATGCACGCTGAGGCTGATCGAGGTGTCGCGACTGTTGGCGACGGTGGTGACGGCAAGCCCCGGCAGCAACACGAGGACAGCGAGGACGATGCTGATCGCCAGGCGACGTTTGACGGAAGACACGGGAGTGGAGGGCATGGCGGAGCCGAGCTTGCTCGGCTGTGCATGAGGTGTATTGCAAGCGGAGCAAGCTCCGCTCTACAAAAGCTCTCAGGGGCGTTTCCAGCGGAGCAAGCTCCGCTCTAAAGTCGTAATCGCTGGCCAGGGAGTCCATCAGCGCAGCGGATGTTGATATCAGTGCAATGCCGTAATGTGAAAGTGATTCGGCATTCACCTCTCCCTTGCGCAGCAGTCGATGACCCGCCCGGCAATACATTCCGCCAAACTGCTTGCCCACGGGAATCATCGCGTAGCGCTCGTTGCGCAACATCTGGCGCGGATCGCCCAGGCACACATCGATTTCCTGTGCGTCCAGTTGCGTCAGCAGTTGGGGCAGTTTGCCGAAGCGCAGCCGGTTAACGACTTGCGGGCATTGCTGCCTCAGCTCGACCAGCAAGGCGGGCACAATCGTGGCGGCGGGCACCGGGCCTGCGCCGATGACCAGCTCGCCTGCATCCCCGGCCTTCATCAGCGCCAGGTCGCGCATGAGGCAACTGCTGTCAAAGACCAGTTCACGGGCTCGTCGCAGAACCACTTCGCCAGCCTGGGTGAGCGTAATGCCGTGGGGGCCGCGGTCCACGAGCGTCATGCCGGCCTGTTCTTCCAGTGCCTGGATGCTGCGGCTAAAGGCGGCCTGGCTCAGGTGAACCCGGTTGGCGGCGGGGGCAAAGCGGCCTTCTTCCGCCAGGGCGATGAAGTGGCTGAGACGACGTAGATCCATGGGCTGGCACCGCATTGTGTTTTTCGCAATATAAAACCACTTTATTTGCAATTGACACAATATGGGGAGGGGCGCAGGCTGCCTTCATTCCTCCCTTTTCATGAGGTGCATCATGCGAGTGTTTCCCCTGGTGGCCGCCGTCATGTCCCTGGCGTTGTCGTCCTGCTCCCGAGAGGTGCCCTCCGTGGCGGGTGCCGATGCCGCCGGCTTTTCCGCACCGACGCCAGCCACAGTGGCGGCCCAGGCAGAGGCTGCCAAGGTGCTGCCGGTTGAGGATGGCGTGGACTTTGAGGAGGCCGAGCGCGGTCTCATTGCGCGCGAGCAAGCGCTGACGGTGCTGTCGGCCGATGGCAAGGTGGTGTACGACGCGTCCGGGTATGACTTTACCCAGGGCAATTATCCCGAAAGTGTGCACCCGGGTTTGTGGCGTCAGGCCCGGCTTAACAGCCTGCACGGCCTGTACAAGGTCACCGATGGCATCTACCAGGTGCGCGGTTACGACCTGGCGGTGATGTCGATCATCGAAGGCAAGAGTGGCTGGATTGTGGTGGACCCCCTGACCTCGCGGGAAACGGCCACGCGTGCCATGGCGTTTGCCCGCCAGCATCTTGGCAACAAGCCGGTCGTGGCGATCATTTTCACGCACAGTCATGTCGATCATTTTGGTGGCTCCACCGCCATTGCCTCGCCAGAGGATGTGGCCAGTGGCAAGGTGCGCGTGATTGCGCCGTCCGGATTCCTGGAAGAGGCGACCAGCGAGAACATTCTGGCCGGGCCGGCGATGGGGCGTCGTGCCATCTACATGTATGGTCGTGATTTGCCCCGCAGTTCGCGGGGCAAGGTGGACAACGGGCTGGGCAAGGAACCGGCCATGGGCACCATCGGCATCCTGCGGCCGAGCGAGCTGATTGACCGTACACCGCAAGTCGTTGATGTGGATGGTGTCGAGTTTGTATTCCAGTACACGCCCGGCTCCGAGGCGCCCGCGGAGATGACGTTCTACCTGCCGGCCCACAAGGCGTTCTGTGGTGCCGAGGTCATGAGCCGCACCTTGCATAATCTCTATACGCTGCGCGGGGCCAAGGTGCGTGATGCCAATCGCTGGGCCGGCTATATCACGGACGCGGCCGACCGCTTTCCTGACAGTGAGGTAATGTTCTTCAGTCACCACTGGCCGGTATTTGGCAAGGAACGCATTGCGGCCATGATGAAGGATCAGCACGACACCTATCGCTATATTCATGACCAGACGTTGCGTCTGGCCAATCAGGGTCATGGTCCGCGTGAAATTGCGGAGCAGATAAAGCTGCCGGCGTCCTTGATGAAGCACTGGTGGAACCGTGACTACTACGGCACGGTGAAGCACGATGCCAAAGCGGTGTACCAGATGTATTTCGGATGGTACGACGCCAATCCGGCCTCACTGGACCCCTTGCCGCGTGCCGAGCAGGGCAAGCGTTATGTTGAGTTCATGGGAGGGGCGGCGAACGTACTCAAGCAGTCCCGGGCATCTTTTGACAAGGGTGATTACCGTTGGGTGGCCGAAGTGCTCAGTCATCTGGTGGCGGCTGAGCCGAAAAATGTCGAGGCGCGGTCGTTGCTGGCGCAAACCTATGACCAGTTGGGCTATCGTGCCGAATCAACCGCCTGGCGTAATGCTTACCTGACGGGCGCCTATGAGCTTCGCCACGGCGAGCCCAAGCAGGGCGTCAATCTGGCCAGTGCCACCGAGTTGCTTAATCAGACGGCACCCGAGCAGTTCATGCAGATGTTCCAGGTGGCGTTGAATGGTCCTGATGCCGAGGACGTGAAGCTGGTCATCAATTTCGACTTCCGGGATGCGGGTGAGCATTACGTGGTAACGATAGAGAATGCCGTGTTGCATTTCCGCAAGGCACCGGCGGCGCGCAATGCCAATGCGACGCTGGCGCTGACCACCCCCATGCTGGTGAAACTGGTGACCAAACAGGTGGGCATCAAGGATGTGCTGACGTCGCCGGATATCAAGGTGACAGGCAGTACGCTGGATTTGATCCGGTTCTTCTCGTTGCTGGACAAGCCGGATCTGGTCTTTCCGATTGTCACGCCCAAGGCGTGACGTGATCGCGGATGTAAAAAAAGGGGCCTTGCTGATCACACCTGAGATAAATACTAGGGAAAACTGAGATAAATCCGGGATAAGCCGGGCCGCAAAGGGATATTTTGGGATATGGAATGGCAAAACTCTTGCCACAGGTGAAAAGCCTAGATGGGAGGGTTCAACGAGGAAATTGCGGCCAAAATAACCTCTTGTGAGACCGGGGAAGTCACTGTCTTGGCAACCCCGGTTTTCCTGTCAAGGATGACAATAATGCTATGGTCTGATTCACCCGCCACCACTCCCTCTCCCTTCCTCAATCGCGTCATATAGCGAGCCAGGCTTGAGCGAGTCAACACTATGCCATCCTGCTCAAGCAGCTGCTGGATGGCATCAGTATTCACAAACCTGAAATGCCGGATCAGCGCATCTACTTTGGCATGCTGCTCAGGCCTGAGCTTTAAGACTGCTGCTATACGAGGCATGGCTGGGTATAGGAAATTCAACCGCCCTTTTCGCCCAGTCTGCGCGGTAGCCGGAGGCGGCGCAAGCGGCCGTTTGCGCTGATGCGCGGGGTCAGGCGGGAGATTTCGACGCTGCACGCGGCGTTCCGCGTCGTGGTTGGCGGCCTGGTACGGCCGTTTTCCGGACTCGGGCCGAGCGCCGCCCTGCGGGCGCGGGGCCGCATCGTGATGTCATCGGGTTTCGCGTCGGCGGTGAAGCCGACGCCGCGATCACGCCGCCGCTGGCGGTCCGCGGACCTCGGGCCGGTAGTGCGCCTGCGGCAGTGCGCCGTGTTTCGCGAAGTGGTCGAGGATCTGTTTGATCGCGTGCGGCTCTTCCACCGCCGCGACGATCTTCACCGCGCCGCCGCAGTGTTGGCAGGTTTGCACATCGATGCCAAACACGCGCTTGAGGCGCTGCGCCCAGCTCATGGCGCGGCGTTTTTCCTCGGGCGTGCGGTCGTCCGCATGATCGGTGTCCGTCGTCTTGCCGCCTTTGCCGCGATGCGCGGCGGTGAGCTGCGCCCGCAGGTTAGCGTTCGGGGCGAAAATCCCATGAAATCGCGTGAGATGCGCGCGCGGCGGTGGGACCAGCGCGGCCAGTTTGGCGATGAACTCGATCGGCTCGAACTCGACATGGGTCGTGCCATTGCGCCACGGCGTCTTGAGCTGATAGCGCACCCTGCCCTGCGGCGAGATCGACAGCCGCCGCTCGCTGATCGCCGGGCGCGTGATGTAGCGGCACAGTTTCTCCAGCTTGGCGCGTTCGTGCGCCTGCGCGGCCACGCCCGCGTGCAGCGAAAACCCGCCCACCCGACCGGCATCGCCATCGAGCGAACCCGCGTCGCCGGGCAGGGTGTGCAGCGTCGCCACCTTTTGCCCGGCGCGTTGGCCGGTGGCGATGCGATAGGTGATCGAACTCATGCGCACGGCATCGAGGCCGTCATCGCGTTCGGCGCGCTCGCTCAGGAACACCGATTCGGCTTCGCCTTCCAGCCAGCCGCGCTTGGCCAGATGACGCAACACGCGCCGCGCGATGGTGTCCGCAAGCCCGGTCAGTTGCGCGGACGTGGGCGCGCGGGCGCGGTGCAGGCGCGGCTTGATCCTGTCACCGTTCGACGCAGTGCGTTCTTCATACACGCCGTCCAGCCACAGCATGTGCAGGTGCACGTTGAGGTTGAGCGCGCTGCCGAAACGCTGGATCAGCGTCACCGCGCCGCTGCGCGCCGCGCGGCGTTCCACCCCGGCCTGATCGGCCAGCCAGCCCGCGATCGCGCGCTGCACGAGGCCCAGCACCGGGCCCAAGGCCTCGGGTTGGCTGGCGAACAGGAAGCGCAGCGGATACGGAAAGCTCAGCACCCACTGCCGCACCGGACGTTCGCCGAACACCTCTTCCACCAGATGCCGCGCGCTTTCGGCCATGCGCCGCGCGAATCGATTTCTACCGGCCGTCGACAGATCGCGGGACTCGCTGTGCTGGCAATCGCGTCCGAGCTGTTGTCGAGCTAGCGCTCCCCAAGGGCTCTCAGGGTGTCAACTTTACCCGGTTGCAGCGGACGTGGTTCCATGACCTCGCGCCCCAACCAGGCGTCGCCCCCCCGCGCGGCGATAAAGCGCGACACGGTGGTCGATGTACTCACCCTTTGCTGTGCCCGCAACGAAAGTCGGTGCGAAATTCGCCCGGCCACTTGCACTACGCGAAAAGTCATGGTTCGATCGACCCGTGCGGTGACGCACCTGCCGCCGGGCCGCAGCTGAGGACGCCCGCGGGCGCAGAAAGCGCCACTCCAAACCGGATCTGCTTGGCAGATTCTGCAAACCGAGCTAGCTACTTGCGCTAGCCCATCGCCGACTCGGCAATCACATTGCTTAGTCGGCGAAACCGAACCGCCAGCCATAGCTGGCGCGCCATCGAAGCACCCATGGGGAAGTTGCGCCCGCGAAAATCGTGGCGTTGCATTGCTCCCATCAACTTCGCCTGACATCAAGCAGCGACCGGTCGCGGCGTCGCTGTCGCTGATGTCTTGCCTGACTACCCAGCCTGCTGGCTGAAACCTTCGCGCCGCCGAGACGCAAATTCTTTCCCTCTTTTCGTCGATCTCTGATGAATACGGACTCTCGGCACCCCTGCTTTCAACCTCGAGCACTGGCCCAACAGCGCGCGCGACCGCGCGCGGGGCCCGGCCCGATTCCCCTCTCTAGGAGAACCACATGAAAATTGCATTGAGTTTGACCACGCAAAATGGAACCAAAATCGATCCGCGCGCGGCATTGAATCTTGCTTGGGCACTTGTCGCGGCCCTGGCTGAGTTGCTGCGCATGACGAAGCACCTAAATAGTCGGCAGCTTCCGCCGAGCATCACCTCAGACAGTGTCATGATGATCGGCGACATCGAAACCGCGCCCGATCTTTTCGATTCCATCGAGGCTCTCATGGCGCGACTCGGCCTCGCCGCAGCACTGCTCGACGCGGCGGAGAAACTTCTTCAGAACAGTCTTTGCGATCGAATGACATTGCTGAACAAGCGACTTCCCATCCCCGTTATCCATGACGCGCAGCGTGACGAACTGCTGGCGTATGACGCGGTGAACGACACGATCCGCTGCCAAGTCACAAACGCGCCCGAGCTCGTTGATGTGCACTTCGACACGCTGAAGGCAATGGCCAATATCGCCGCGAGCGGGCTCATTCCGCGAATGGAAATCGACGGTAACTCCGTCACCTTTCCCACTGTCAGCGCTTCGATCTTCACCCATGGTCACGGCACTGGCCATTCCATTGTTTCGACCTGTTGCATTACCGGCCTGCATCTGGTGGCTGGCGAGGTCGAGGTGCGCATTGAAGGCTTCCGCGATGGACGCGTTTTCCGTGCCCACCTCAGCGACGCTGCGCGCCTGGCCGCTATCCTCAGTCGCCCTCCGTTCACCGCGGCCATCGAGTTCTCGGAAGCCATTTTCCTGTTGCCGTTGCTGCCGCATCGCAGGGGAAATGTGGTGATCGAACGGATGTGGGATATTGAAGAGCAGAAGCAGTTTGACTTTTCCTAGAGGCAACGGGATTGGCGGCACCGCGGAAATTCACCCTGGCGCCGCCATCCCGCTCGGGCCGAATTCGTTCTGTGGATCGGATCGAGGCAATACAATTGTCGAAGCGCTGTGCGCCTCGACCCTTCACAACGCTTCGACCAACGCCCCCACAGGGCGCTGAGGTAAGAGCCGTTGGGCGTGAGTCTTGAGAAGGTCGAGATTCGTTACACTCGGCGGCATGGCCACATGTGCCGGATGCAATGCCGATGTGCTCGAAGCGTCGCCCGCTGAGCGTATGCCATGTCCGTACTGCGGCTCGAGGGGACGAAAGCTTTCCGAAAGCATTACGGAGACGATGGCTGTAAACGATCACATCTCCGGTAAAACCCAGCGCGACGGGCGCACCGTTGGCTACTCGGAATCGGCACGCGGAGGCACAGCCTCTTCCGGCGACATCGAGGATGACCTCATCGTGCATCGCATGCGGGGAACCAGCCCTCAGGGTGAGCTGGATACGATGGATGCCGTAAGGCGCTTGGTGAGTTGGTTAAACCGAGATCAAGTAATCTGGGCTGAGCCATCGCAGAGCTCCGCAGTACACACTGACGCTGTTGCGTGTCGGCGCCGATTTCAAACTGACCCGCCGGGGGTGCGGCAGAAAACTTGGACTGGTTATGCAGCGATCCCCAAGCTCACGCGGTGCTTGGCGGGACTGCGGAAACCTAATGAACTCTTGATCCGTACGTCGTTATACCAGCGGATGTAGGCGTCCAACGCCGCCACGAATTCTTCGATGGACGTCGAGAGCCAGTCCCGGGCGAAGAACATCTCGGTCTTCAGCCGACCAAGAAGCCCTCGCAGGCGGCGTTGTCCGGCGAGCATCCCTTGCGTGACATCGAGCGGACCAGGTTCGCGTCGGCGATGCGGGTCAGCCAACCTGGCCACCGATAGTGACCACCGCGGTCCGAATGCACCACCGGCCGCTCGCCACTGGCAGCGACCTTGTCGATAGCGGCGTCTAGCATCGTGTTGACCAGCTCAGCGTTCGGTCTCGTGCCGATGGACCAGCTCACGACCATGCCGTCGAAACAATCGATCATGGGCGACAGATACACCTTGCCCGCCGGGATCTGGAACTCCGTGATGTCGGTCAGCCACTTCTCGTTCGGTGCGCCGGCGCTGAAGTCGCGGTTCAGTAGGTTGTCGGGCGCGGGACTGATCTCGCCCATGTACGAGCCGTATCGACGGCGCTTGTTCGTCGCCGCGACCAGGCACTCCTGTTTCATGAGGCGGCGCACGACCTTCTCCGAGATATTCACGCACTGATCGCTCAGCGATGCGTGGAGCCGCCGGTAGCCGTAGCAGCGGTAGTTGCGCTCGAAGATGTCGGTCATGGTCTGGCGCACCTCGGCGTACTTGTCGCCCTCCTCAAGCCGGGCCCGATGATAGAAGTAGGAACTGCGTGGCAAGTTCACTTCGCAAAGCAGTTCCGTCACCGGGTAGGTCGACCTCAGGGCATCAACCAGCAGCGTCTTCTCCCGATTCGTCAGGTGCTGCCGGTCGATGCCCAGTTCTTTTTTTAGAAGTTCGTTCGCCTTCTTCAGCAGGTCCTTCTCGAGCTGCAGTCGTCTGATGTCCCGTCGCAGCGTCTCGAGTTGCTGTTCCAGTTCGGACCTATCAGAACTTGCTGGGGTGTCTGGTTGGCGCTTCATGGGTGTGAGTGCGTCGTGGCCGAGCAATTGATTCTTCCACTTGTACAGCGAGCCACGACACACGCCAAGATCGTCAGCCACCGCCTGCGCGCTGGCCGGGCGCATGCACAAAGCGATGACGGCAGACTGCTTGGCCTCGGACGCCAGCTCCTGGGATCGAGCAACAACGCGTGTGCGCTCCTGTGGATGAAGCTCTTGAAGCCACGCGGTCAGCAATGACCTCGATGGATAGCCCAACGACCTGATCGTCGCAGCGATGCACCGGCCGTGTGCGAGGTAGTGCTCGACGGCCCGTTCCTTCTGAGCTTGGGAAAACTTCGACCGCCGCGTGTAGCCGACCGGCAGGTCGTGTCGCTGCTCGTACTCGCAATACCAGGTCTTGAGCGCGTTCTTCGTCGGATAGCCCAGTTGCCGAATGGTTGCCCGTCTCCACGATGTGGCAGTGGTGCGTGAGCCGGTCCAGCAGCGCCGTGGTCATCTTGGCGTCGCCGAACACGCTGGACCATTCGGCGAAGTCCAGGTTGGTCGTGATCATCACGCTGGTGTGCTCGTACAGCTTGGAGCAGGTGGAACAGCAAGGCCCCGCCGGCCTGGCTGAACGGCAGGTAGCCCAGCTCGTCCAGGATGACCAGGTCCATGCGCAGCAGGCTCAATGCGATGCGCCCGGCCTTGCCCTGCGCCTTCTCCTGCTCCAGCGCGTTGACCAGATCGACCGTCGAGAAGAAGCGCACCCGCTTGCCATGCCGGGTGATGCCCGATACGCCGATGGCCGTGGCCAGATGCGTCTTGCCCGTGCCCGGCCCACCGACCAGCACCACGTTGTGCGCGTCGTCGGTGAAGGCCAGGTCGGCCAGCTGTGCTCATCACGAGCTTGCGGTCCACCGGCGAGACCTCGAAGTCGAAGCCGGCCAGGTCGCGATGCACCGGGAACTTGGCGCGTGCATCTGGTGGCTGACCGAGCGCATGGCGCGGTCCGTGCCCTCGGCCTGCAGCAGGTGCTCGATCAGCCAGCGCGAGGATCGATGCCCGCTCCGCCTGCGCTGTCCCTGCTCGACCAGATCGCCCAGGCGCCGGCCATGCCGTGCAGGCGCAACGCCTTGAGTTCGACCAGCACGTCACGCATGGCTCGGCCTCCTCGGTGGCGTGTCGGCACGCAGGCGGTCGTAGCGCGCCGGTGTCGGCCAGCGGCGGCGTCCTTGAGCCTTCAGCTGCGTGGCCACCGTCCTGCGGCGTCGGCGCCGCGTTCAGCCGCGCCAGCACGTTGACCACGTGCTCGGCGCTGACCCGCCCGGCGCCCGATTCCAGCGCCAGTTCCACCGCCACCAGCACCGCGTCCAGTCCGGCGCTCAGCACGATGGCCAGCACCTGCGCCATCACCCGGTCGCCGCCGGCTTGCGCAGCAGCCCCGGCGCAGCGCTGCAGCGGCTCGGCATGTCGGCGAACGGCGCGCCGTTGCGCAGCGCGCCGGGCTTGCTCTGCAGCAGCGGGATGTAGTGCTGCCAGTCGTAGCGCGTCTGGCCGCCGGTTGCTCAGCCGCTCGTGGCGGCCACGATCACGTGTCGTCGTTGGCCACCACGACGACGCTGCCCGGGTACAGCCGCGTGCTGACCATCTGCCCGCCAGCTCGCACGGCACCGAGTAGCGGTTGCGCGCCACCGATACCAGGCAGGTGCTGGACACCCGCGCCGGGCTTCTCGACGTAGCCATCGAACGGCGCCGGCATGGGCATCAGGTGCGCGCGCTCGTGCTCCAGCATCTCGGCCACGCTGAACTGCCTTGTGCTCGGGGTGGCGCACCTCCTGCCACAGCGCCCGGCACCGCTGGCCCAGCCAGGCGTTGAGTTCGGCGAAGCTGCCGAAGCGCTGCTTGGCCGCCTCGATCCAGATGCGCCGGCGGCTGTCCTGCACGTTCTTCTCGACGACGCCCTTCTCCCAGCCGCTGGCGACGTTGCAGAAGTCCGGGTCGAACAGGTAGTGCGCGCACATCGCCGCGAAGCGCTCATTGACGATGCGGCCCTTGCCCTTCTTGACCTTGTCCACGGCCGTCTTCATGTTGTCGTAGATGCCGCGCCGGGCCACGCCGCCCAGGGCCGCAAAGCTGCGGGTGTGGGCATCGAACAGCATCTCGTGGCCCTGGCTCGGATAGGCCACCAGCCAGAAGGCGCGGCTGGCGCACAGCTTCATGTGCGAGACCTGCAGCGGTAGTAGATGCCGCCCACCACCAGCCCTTCCTCGCTCCAGTCGAACTGGAAGGCCTCGCCCAGCTCGAAGGCCAGCGGCACGAAGGCGTTGGCGCTCGCAGATTGGCCCTCGCCCTGGCGCCACGCCCGGACGAAGTCGGTCACGCGGTGTAGCCGCCCGTCGTAGCCGCGCCGCCTTGATCTCGGCGTACAGCGCCTTGGCCGTGCGGCGCTCGCGCTTGGGCCGCCGGGCGTCGGCCTTCAACGGCCTGCTTGAGCGCGTCGTGGAACGGCGTGAGCTTGTTGGGCTGCTCGCTGCGCCGGTACTTCGGCGGACCATCCACCTCGCCGTGCAGCCACTTCGCACCGTGTTGCGCGACAGCCCCGTCATGCGCGCAATCTCGCGCTCTTTCCGGTCCCCTTTGATCGACGGCTTGCTGGCGGCTCGCTTGAGCTTGCCCACGTGCTGCTGCTCTCTCACGTTCTGACCCTGGACAAACGAGTCCTGTAAGGCCGGGCTCTAGTGGGAGACAGAACTGAGCTCACTGCCCTGTCTCGCCTGTACCAACCGCTGCCTCCGTGGGAGCCCGCTCCGTTGGTATGTGCTGCGCCAGATCCTCCAGCCGGCACCCGAAGTACTCGCACAGCTTGTCGAGGATGTCGGTCCGCGTGACGTAGCCGCGGATGTTGGCCATGCGGGAGAGGGTCATCCGGTGCAGGCCGGTCTCTCGGGCGACTTCGTCCATGGTGACGATGCGGCCCAGGCGGAAGGCGCGGTCGGCGATGAGCTCCTTGAGTCGGTACCTGATCACGACGGCGGCGGCCTTGGGCGGGTGATGCGAGAAAGTTACGTTCTAACTTGACAAGTGGCAAATGCGCGCTACGCTGCGTCACGAACGATGCTAGAAAGTGTCGTTCGATGCCCTTAAGCATAGGAGACCAGCCGATGACTGCGCCCCAGACCTACCTCACCACCGACGAGCTCGCCGACCGCATCCGCTACGACGCCCGGACCATCCGCAACCAGCTCAAGGATTCGGTCCTGCTGGAAGGGGTCCACTACTTCCGCCCCTTCGGCGGTCGCAAGATCCTGTACGTGTGGGACGCCATCGAGCGCGACATGAAGCTCGCCTCGGCTACCCAGGCGCCGCTCGTGCCGCTGAGCGCCGGGGGTGCGATTCATGGCTAAGGTCCGCGCCCGGCCCGAGACCGGGAAGCTTTACTTCGACTTCTTCTACCGCGGCAAGCGTTGCCGCGAACAGACGGAACTGGCGGATACGCCGGCCAATCGCAAGCGCGTCGAAACGGTGTTGAGCCGCATCGAAGCGGAAATCGAGAAAGGTAAGTTCGACTACGCCCGCTACTTCCCGAACAGCAAGATTGGCGAGCGCATCGCGGATACTGCGCGCGCTCCGGTGGCAAGCGTGGGGAGTAACCTGGCGGCAAAGGCGCTACCGACTTCGGATGCGCCGACGTTTTCCACCTTTGTCGGCATCTGGCTCGCGGAGAACGAAGTCCGCTGGCGCCGGACGACGAAGGCCCTGCGCCGCGACATGATCGACCAGCACCTGCTGCCTCGCTTCGGTGAACTGCGCGTGGACACCATTTCCCGCGCGCAGTTGCTCGAGCATCGGGCCAACATCGCCAAGCTCCCGGGCAAGCAGGCGGGTGGCTGGATGTCGCCCAAGACTGTGAACGAAATCATGGCGCTGCTGCTGACCATCCTGGCGGAGGCCGCGGATCGCTACGAGTTCGTCAACCCGGGCCAGCGCATCAAGCGCCTGAAGGTGCCGCGCAAGGACATCCAGCCCTTCACCCTGCAGGAAGCCATCAAGATCATCGACGCGGCGCGTTCGGACTTTCGCCCCTATTTCACGGTCCGGTTCTTCACCGGCATGCGCACGGGCGAAGCGCATGGACTGAAGTGGCGCTACGTGGACTTCGAGCGCCGCCAGATCCTGGTGCGCGAGTCGTTTACCCACGGCGAGCAGGATGGCATCAAGACCGACGGCTCGATGCGCGAGATCGCCATGAGCCAGCGCGTGTTCGACGCGCTCAAGGCCCAGGAAGCCCTGACGCGGCACTTGGGCGAGTACGTCTTCTGTTCGCGCAATGGGCTGCCGATCGACGTGCACAATTTCGTCGCCCGCATCTGGAACCCATTGCTCGATCACCTCAAGCTGACGCGCCGCCGGCCGTACCAGATGCGCCACACCGCCGCGACGCTGTGGCTCGCCGCGGGCGAGAACCCGGAATGGATCGCGAGCCAGTTGGGACACAGCACGGCGGAAATGCTATTCCGCGTCTACTCGCGTTTCGTCCCAAACCTCACGCGGCGCGATGGCTCGGCGTTCGAACGGATGCTGACCGCGACGACCACCAAGCACATGGGGATGGGCACATGAACGTGGCCAATCCGAAGCGGGTTTTTGTCGTCCCTAGCGTGGTGTCCCGCGTGATCGATCGCGGCTCGCGCGCCGGCGACCCATGCACAGAGTTGAAGCTCTCCTCGCAAGAAAGCGAATGGACGGCCGTCTCGTGGATGCCGTTCGCTCGCTTGGCTGCGAGCGATGGATCGGTGATGGTCGGGCAGGCGACGGTGCTCGATACGCGGGACGATCTGGGTCGCGACCCGTTGGTCCTCGTCGATTGGCAACCGCTCGACGCCATCACGCTCTTCGATCGCATTCCGAGCGACCGCTGTCCCGAACCCGGCACCGTCCTGCAGGTGTGCGACATGGTCAAGGCCATCGAGTCGGAAGCCCTGCGCCGTTTCATGGCCTGCGTGTTCTCCATCGACGATGTCTTTCACTACTACTGGACGTGTCCCGCGTCGCTCGCCCACCACCACCGCGGCGCGGGTGGATTGGCTATCCATTCGCTGGAAGTTGCCGTCGCGGCTTCGAGCGTCCATGGACTGACGCCGTGGCAGCGGGATCTCGTTATGGTCTACGCGCTGCTTCACGATGTCGGAAAGCTCCGATCATACGAAGACGGCGATCTGACAGAGGAAGCGAGCCGCATCGGACACGAGCAGATCGGCTATCGGATGCTGCGCCCGGCGATCGATCAACTGAACGCAACGGACCCCGAACTCGGGACGATGCTCGACGACCTGCTCGCAGGCGCGTGGAAGCAGGACTATCGTCACCCGGCCGCAGCACTGGGCGGCATCGTGCGTGCTATGGTGCGAACCGCCAGCCAATTGCCCGCCTTCGCCACAGAGACTGACCACGTTTGCCAGCCAAACTGACCACGGCCGGCAACGAAGCTGACCAGCGTCGCCACATCGTGGACCACCATCGCCAGCGAGCTGCCCAGTGCCGGCAACTCGCTGACCGGGATCGGCAGGCTACTGACCACCCCGGCTGCGAACCCGACGCATAGATTCCCCCTTCAGGTCGAGCTTGACGCTGCTGTAGACAAGCCGATCCAGGATCGCGTCAGCAACTGCCGGGTCGTTGATGTAGTGGTGCCAATCCTTGACCGGCATCTGCCCCAAAATGATCGTGGCGCCGCAGCCTACGCGATCATCAAGCACTTCAAGCAGATCAGAGCGCCCGCGATTCGAGAGCGCCGTGAGCCCAAAATCGTCGAGGATGAGCAACTGCGCCTTGGCGAGCTGATGGCGCTGGCGAGCAATCGTTCCATCCTCGTGGCCGATCGCCATTTCCTCCAGCATGCGAGCCGTCCGCCGATACGCCACGGTCAACCCTTGACGCGCCGCTTGGACACCGAGCGCGCAGCCAATCCAAGTCTTACCGGTGCCGGTCGCTCCGGTGATGAGCACGTTGCGGTGCGCGCCAATCCACGAGCAGGTCAGCAAGTCGGCCATCACCGCCTTGTCCAACCCGCGCCCCGACCGATAGTCCAACTCCTCCGGGGCGGCAGCTACCTTGAGCTTGGCGTTCTTCAGAATACGCTGGTAGCGCTGAGTATCACGCTGAGCGCCCTCCGCTTCCACCAGCATCTGGACGCGCTGCCCGAACGACAGGGCGTCGAACACGTTGTCGGTCAACTGCTGCGCGAACGCCTCCGCCATTCCCGTCAGGCGAAGGCGACGCAACTGTTCAATGGTGTGATTGTGGCTCATGGGAAATCTCCTACTCGTAGTTGGCGGCGCCGCGCAGATTTCCGTGCGGAGCGATGGGATCGTTGGCTGCGTCATCCTGAAGCGGCGTGTTCTCGATCCCGCGCGACAACATCGAACGCACCGAAGTGATCGTGATGGCCTTCATGCGGAGAGCACGCGCGCACGCACGGTCCAAGCGTTCGGCCCCGAACTCACGCGCCAGGCGTTTGAGGCCGCGGAAGGCCTGCATCGACGCGGCGGGCGAATGCGCCTGCAGGTGCTGGCGGATGAACCCGTCGACAGCTGGTCCCGCCACTTCGGCCCAGGCGACGAGCTCCGCCAACTGCTCTTCGCCATACAAGCGGTGGGCAGGCGGCTGATGCTCCTTCTTGGTGAAGACACCATCCACCTCGTACGAACGAGCGTGCGTCGCAACGATCTGATCGCGGTGATAGACCTCAATCGCGCTCGTGGTGATCCGCACGTTGACCTTGCGCGTCACCAAGCTGTACGGGACCGAGTAGTAGTTGCGCTCCCAGACGACGTGGTAATCCTGCGGCACGGTCACGCCGATCTTCCAGTCGGCGTACTCGAACGCGTGCGTTGGCAGCGGCCGCATCGCCGGGCGGTCGATTTCCTCGAACAGTTCGTTGCGACTCTTGCCGCCCCGCGACCGCATCGGCTTGCTGTTCAATCGCTCCAGCAGCTCGGCAATCGCCTGGTTCAAATCGTGGAGCGAGAAAAACGTCCGGTTCCGCAGTCGCGCGAGAACCCACATCTGTGCCAACCGCACCCCACTCTCGACCGCTGCCTTGTCTTTCGGCTTCCGAGCGCGCGTCGGCAACACCATCATGTCGTAGTGATCCGCGAAGGATTGGTACGTGGGATTGATGTAGTGCCCGTCCTTGCGCGAGATGCTGACGACAGCGGACTTCAGGTTGTCAGGCACCAGGTGCTGCGGTCGCGCGCCGAAAAATTCGAGTGCTCGGACATGCGCGTCGATCCAGTCCGGCAACTGCTGCGTCAGCGTGCAATACGCGAACGTCTTTCGACTAGAACCAAGGACGCCGACCCAAAGCTCGACTGGCGTCTTCCTGCCCGTCGTCGGGTCTGTGATCGAGGGCCGTTTACCGGAGTAGTCGACAAACAGCTCTTCGCCCGGACGACGCGCCTGGCGCATCACCACCCCGAGCGAACGCTTGTAGCGGTCGTACCGGCGCCGGAACTCGCGGTCCGACAGCTGTCCCGCGCCGAGGCCCGACGCATACTCCTCGTAGAGCAAGGCGATGGTCACGCCCGGGCGGTGCAGTTCGGCGTGAACGTGGGACCACTCGGGCTCCGCAAACTTCTTCCTAAGGCGATCGCGGCCGTCGTTCAAGCGGACATCCAGCGCCGCTTCGGACAGCTCGCTGACTTGCTCCCAGGTCATGCCTTCTTCTTTCAGACGCTCGCGATAGCGCGCGGCCGTGTTGTGGGAGACATTGCAGCGCTGTCCGATTTCCCGGTTGGACAGCGTAGTGGTCAGCAGGAGCCGACACAGATTCTTCCGAACCATGGTGGTTTCTCATTCGAATTTGGGATCGCGCGGACGCAGCGCCCGTCGCACGGCCTGGTATCAGGCTGCGTTCTTGACAGGGGGCGGGAGGCGAATGAGAGAATGCCGCTGTCGGGGATCACTCGACGTTGCAATCTCAAAGGCTGGGGTCTGACCGGACTCCGGCCTTTTTTGCGCCCGCAGTATGGCTGGCTAGCGGAGGTCGGAGCTGGGCGACGGACCTCCTTCGCGAGCAAGTGGTAGTAGCGCCTCTGAATCGGAATAGCGCTCCGGCCAGAGCTTGGCCGGCGTCGAATCCAGCTTGGCCGCGATCAGGTCCTCTATGCGGCGCGACCGCCGCTGCCCCAGGCAGACGGACGTGACGGTCGTCGGCTGGACGCCCAGTTCGCGTGCCACGCACGCCAGCGAACTGCCGGCCAGGCGCAACCGCATCTTGATCCGTTCGTGACGTTCCCTTTCGAGGCGCAAGGTCGTATCTTGTCCGGCAACTGTGAGACTCAATATGGGCAAAAATGAGTAGCATTGCAAGCCCCCAAGACAATCTCGCCTTCGGACGTCGGCTAAGCGCGGTTCGCGCAACAACAGGGTTGAGCCAGATCGCGTTTGCCGAGCAACTCGGCCTGTCGTTGCGCGCCTACGCCAACTATGAGCGTGGAGAGCGCGAAGCGCCGGTCGCCTTGTTTCGCGCGCTGCTGCATCAGTTCGGTATCGATCCTATCTGGATGCTCTCCGGGGAAGGCGATACGCCGCAGAAGGCGGGCGCCCGGACGACGGATTTCATGCAGGTAGTTGGGATCATGGAGAAGATCGACGCAGCGCTGGCCTTGAAGCGAAGGAAGCCGACACAACCGCAACGCGCGCGCATCCTTCGCCTTCTCTATGCTTTGGCGCAGCAACACGGCCAAATTACAGAGGCTGAGGTCGAACACGCCGTATCGGCGGTCGTGACGCGATGAGCCGCGATCCGTTTCCTGGCGACAACGTCATTGCCTTCCCGTCCGTCAGGCCGCCGCTGGTGCTGACGACCGAGACGGGCGGAATGGAGGACGTGGAAGCGAGGATTCTCGATGAGATCGGCAAGATCGCCGCGTCCGCGCCGGAGATCGACGAAGCCAGCGATGAGTACGTGCAGACTGACGAGCGCGCGTTTCGTCGACGGTTCGGCTTCGATGCGCACAAGCATCGCCGCGAGCAAGTGATACGGCTCAAGCATGAAGCCGACCTGACGGATCGTGAAATCCGGGCGCTGAATCGAACCCGCAGCTTGGAGTTCAAGGGCGGTGTGGCCAAGATTTCGGCGCCGCTGTTTGTCGCGGCATGGGGAAGGATCTGCCTGGCTTGGCTTTTCGCCATGATGCTGCTTGCGTTCGCGCAAGCGCAGCAGTCTCCCCAGCCCGTTGCGACAGTCATCTGGAAACTGATCGTGGTGTTGGGTGGGCTTGGGCTGTTCGGCGGAGCCATCGTCCATTTCTACATTTGGCCTCGGCAACTGTTGAACCGCGTCCGATCCCAAGCAGCAAGGCAGGCATCGACCACCGATGCGGCAGACCGTCAAGACTCATAGTAAGCCGGCCTAGGAATTTGTCACCGTTCCCAACCGTCACATCGGCGCGGCATACTCGCCCGCGCCGCGGCAGGCCTTCGAGTTTCGTCGCGGTGACCTCCACTCCCTTCCCCAGGCTGATATGAATTCTTTTCCATCGCTGCGCCGATGCGCGTGGCTGGCGTGTGCTGCGTTTGTTCCTTTCGCTGCCTTGGCGCAGTCGGCTAGCGTAAACGTCGCGATCAGGGTGTCGAGTCAGAAGGTGCGGCTCGACCAGACCGTGCCGGTTGAGGTGATCGTGAGCAACGTCAGCGAGAAAGACGCGATGGTGTTGCGAGGCAAGCCGGCGTTCAACGAGGCCGGTGGCCTGGACTTGGTGCTCATCGATTCGGCGGGGACGCGCACGCGCGTTCCTCCGACCCGCAACGAGCGGACACTCGACAGCGTGCGCGCGGGAAGCCGACGGGCAGTCCTGGCGCCGCAGACTTCCGTCGTGGTGCAGCGCCGGTTCCGGATTGTCGATGTGGTGTCCAAGCCGGGACGTTATGCATTGATCGCAACCTATGCGAGCCCCCTGCCCACGAGCGACAACCGCTCCGTGATCGACGGTGAGCTCGAAGGCGCCCGCGGCGTGTCCGTGCCGGTGGCGCTCGAGGTGACCGAATGAGTCATCTGACCGTGACAGGAGTAGCTGCGAATCGGCTGTGTTCTCTCGGTTCGAGCTGGAGCGCCTCGCGAACGTGGCGTGCCTTGGCGTCGTTGGTGTTGCTTGCAGCGGTGCCCGTGCACGCACAGCAAGGCTACAAGTGGGAATCGTTTGAAGATCGGGTCGACGCCGCGCGCAAAATCACTGCGATCGACGACACCGCGTTCGGCGAGAACATCGGCCTGCAAACTGGTCGCCTAGGCTTCACGGTGACCGATGTCGATCTTTCGGGCAACAATGCACTGCCGGTGAGATTCACTCGCAGCTACGAAGTGGTGAAGCGCCGCGATACCGTGGCTGATCGCATGGTCGGCGACTGGGAGATCGAGACGCCACGCCTCAGCGGCCGCTTCGCCACTGAATGGCTTGCGGGAGCCTCGACCAACCGCTGCAGTTCCACCGCACCCCCCAACGTGCCGGCGGACAAGGCGCACCTCTTCAACTACGGTGATTTCTGGCAAGGCGTGCGGCTGGACATTCCGGGCATCACGAGCGGCGAATTGTTGTCGTCGCAGGCGGGAATCACCAAGCCGAGCGACGGCAACACGTATTTGTGGACCGTGACCGACGGCCAGACGCATCTGTCCTGCCTGTCCAGTCTCGCCAACGGCACGGGCCAGGGCTTCCTGGCCCTCACGCCGGACGGCACCAAATACACGTTCAACTGGATGGCGCAACGACCGGTGCGCGGCGTGACCGAGCGGATATACGACTCGGCCGGCGCGCCGTCGGCCCCGGTCACTCTGGACGTGAAGGAAAACACCCTCTATGCCACCCGGGTCGAAGATCGCTTCGGCAACTACGTCGACTACACCTATACCAATGCCGCGACCCAGCCGGGCAAGCTGGCCAGGATCGAGTCCAGCGATGGCCGCCGCATCGATCTGGAATACAACGCAGCCGGCGACGTCTGGAAGGTGAAGGCGGGCAGCACGATCAGTCCCGCGCAACGAACCTGGATCTACACCTACGGTGTCGACGCGAGCCCGACGCAGCGTCCGACGCTCAACAGCGTCGCCTTGCCGGACGGATCGGCCTGGACGATCCAATTTGCGCAGTTGGGCTACTCGGCCATTTTCTACGGCGCCGCCAGCACCGTTCCGACGGAAACCAGCCGCACCTGCACGGCGTTGCCGGAATGGCGCAATGGCACCCTGCCGGCCGGCAATCCCGCCCCCGTCACGCTCGTAGGCAGCATCACGCATCCGGCAGGTGCGACGGCGACCTATACGCTCGACATCCGGGAGTTTTCGCGCAGCGAAGTCGCGGTGGTGTGCAACAACTTCAATCTGATCGGTGGCGCCATCGCCAGCCAGGAAGACGACACGCCGCTGTATCCCATCAACTGGCATGAGTGGTCCCTGACCAGCAAGGTACTGCAAGGCCCCGGTCTGTCGCCGCAGACCTGGACCTACAGCTACGACAGCGATCTGCCGACGTGGTGGTTCTTGGGCCCGAGCCACCCATCCTACGGCAACCTGCCGACCTGTCCGGTTGGCACGGACTGCAGCGTGCCGCGCTGCGCGAGCGCCAGTTGCGCTGACCGCAGCTACACCACCGTGCAAGCGCCCGATCTCACCAAAGAACGCTACAGCTTCGGTAACACGTGGCAGTACGACGAAGGCAAGTTGCTCAAGGTGCAGCGCGGCTACAACCCCGCGACCGGCGCGGCGCTGGAAACCGTCGACTACACCCACGATCTCTCTCACGGCGCCGACCAAGCCTATTCCAAGCGGTTCGGCACCAGCCAGCGCAGCCGCGCCGACGGTTTCACCTCCGAATACCACCGCCCGACGCTGAGCAAGATCACCACGCGCGACGGCGCAACCTTCAGCTGGGCGGTAGCCAACGACACCATGTGCGGCAGCGTGAAATGCTTCGACACACTGGCGCGGCCGACGAAGGTCAGCAAGGCCAGCTCGCTCGGCTTCAGCAAGACAGAATCCTATGCCTATGCTGACAACACCTCGAAATGGGTAATGGGCCAGCTCTCCAGCACCCAGGTGAACGGCGTCGCGGTGGCTTCGGCGATCTACGATCCCACCTACGCGACCATGACGCAGTTCTCGGCGTTCGGACAGCTGCAGCAGGTCCTCGTCAACGATACGACCTCGACGGTCGCGAGCGGCCAGCGCGGCACGGTCTATAGCGTCACCGATGCCAACAACAAGACCACGACACTGACCAACTGGCGCCGAGGCGTGCCGCAGACCCTAGGCTATCCGACCAGCGTCAGCGAATCGGCAGTCGCCAACGACTTCGGCGAGATCATCTCGATTACGGACGAACTGGGTAACACCACCTGCTATGGCCGAGACGCGATGGGGCGGGTGAACCTCGTCACCCAGCCGTCGGAGTCTTCGCCCGGTACCTGCGACACTTCGACCTGGTCGGCGACTTCGATCGTCTTCGCGAAAGTAGGCGCGGCGGAGTACAACATCGCGGCCCAGCACTGGAAGCGAACCGAAACCACCAATACGCGGATTCATGAGACCTACTACGACGGCCTATGGCGCCCGATCCTCACCCGCCAGCGCACGACAGACGCCAGCGCCGGCGAGCGCTTCGTGCGCAAGACCTTCGACCACGCCGGCCGCGAGACGTTTTCGCGTCCTACCCGGTCTCCAGCAGCGTTACAAACAATGACTACACGATGCTCAACACGGGCATCGACACGGCCTACGACGCGCTCGGGACGCGTCACGGGCACCACGGCCGACTCGGAACTGGGCCTGCTGAGCACGTCAGCACGGCCTACTTGGCGTGCCATTCCACGACCCAGCACACCAACGCGCGGAGTCAGGTCACGGCGACCACGTACCAGGCCTTCGACGAGCCGAGCTACGACGCGCCGCTGCAGATCACCGCGCCGGAGAGCACCACGAGCACCTATGCACGCGCGACGCCTATGGCAAGCCGATCGACACTGACGCGCAGCGGCACCTGGTTCAATCCCACCACGTGCGGACCAACGAGTTCGTCAGCGTTGCCCAGCGCAGTTCGTGTACGACGGTTAGCAGCGCTCTGTGCAAAGACGATCGAACCCGATGCCGGGGTCACCAGTGTTCGAGTACGACGCCGCCGGCAATCTGGTTCTGGAAGCGCCGGTGGGACAGAACACGCTGACCAGCACGAGCGACTGCCAGCGCACCAGCGTGCCCGACGACGGATCGCTCGATCTTACGCCTACGACGGTCGCTCAACCGCCTGCTCGGCATCGATCAACCCCCGGGCACCGTACTGACGATGTCGGCTACACCTACTTCAATGATGGCGCGATGCAGACCGCGACGTGTCGGCACGCTCAGCACGCTGAACCCGGTCGTCGTGGAGCACGACCCGCAACAACTGGACCTACACCTACAACCAGCGCCGCGGCCTCGAAAGCGAATCTCTCGCCATCGACGGCAAGACCTTCCTGCTGGACTGGAGCTATGCCGCCAACGGCGCCGTGTCGAATCTGACCTATCCGGGCGGACACGCGGTCAGCTTCAACCCGAACGCCTACGGCGAGCCGCGTCAGGTCGGCGTCTACGCGAGCAGCGCCACCTATCAGCCGTCTGGCCAATTGGCCGGCTTCACCTACGGCAACAGCACCACCCGCACGATCACGCCGAACACGCGGCAGTTGCCGGGCCAGATCCTCGACAGCCGCTTCGGGGTGAAGCTGCTCGACCACCTCCTGACCTACGACGCCAACGCCAACCTGGGCGGGATCACCGATGGCGTGCCCGGCGGGCTCGAATCGCGCACGCTCGGCTACGACGGGCGGGATCGATTGACCACGGTCACCGGCGCCGCAACTGGCAACGAGACCTACACCTACGATCCGCTTGATCGCACGCGGCGCACGGTGCTCAACGGGGTGGACCGTCGCTTCCACGTCAATGCGACGACGCAGCGGCTGAGCCAGATCACCACCGTGGGCAGCGCCGACGTGGTGGACTATCTCTGGAACGACCGCGGCGAACTGAGCAGCCGCAACACCAGCCGGCCGGGCAACCCGACGTTCACCTCGCCCACGATCTGGCGCAACGGGTTCGAGGAAAACACCATCACCACGCTGGAACCGATGACGTTCGATCGCGCCGGACGGCTCATCGCCTACAACGGCAGCTTCACCCACCAGTACGACGCGCACGGCCGCCGCGTGGCCTCCGTCGTTCCGATGTGGGGCACCCGCTACCAGGTCTATGACCGCCAGGGCGAATTGCGCTACGTCGAGGATGTGGGCCGCGCCGAACGCATCGAGTTCTTCTCGCTCAATGGCACGCTGGTCGCGCAGCGCAGCCGGCCGCTATCGAGCGAGACTGCGACGATCAGCTACCTGCACAGCGATCACCGCGGCACGCCGAGCGTGAAATCCGCCACCGGCGGCACGGTCGACTATCGCAGCCGACTCAAACCCTACGGCGCGCCCTACGACGGCATCTGGCGCGATGGCCCGGGGTTCACCAAGCATGCGATGGACGAGATCGGCGAACTCGTCTACATGCAGCAGCGCTACTACGATCCGAGCGGGCCTGGTGTTCCTCAGCCCAGATCCGGTCGGGCGCACAGCCGACGAGCTTCAATCCCTATCAATACGCCCGCTCCAACCCGTATTCCTATGTCGATCCGGATGGGCGGGAAGCGGGCTGCATCACGCTCGGGGACGAGTTGCGGATTCGGCAGCGTGTCGTCACAAGCGGAGTTCAGTTCGCGCGTGTCGACGGTCGCGGACTTCACGCCCATCCTTGGCGACATCAAAGGCATCGTGGAGGCTGTTCGCGATCCGTCGTTGGCGAACATCGCAGCCGCCGGCGTGGGCCTTGTGCCCGTTGTTGGGGATCTAGCAGGGAAAGCCATCAAGGCAGGCAGCAACATTGTCGAGGCCGGTGCGAGGGGGCGTGCATCGGAAGCCCGAGTTCTGTCCGACATGGGCGAAGTAAAGAACACCGGGGTCGTGACAACGAGTCGAGGGCGCACGATTCCCGACTTCGAGAATCCAGTACAAGTTGGCGAGATCAAAGACACTGCTCGATTGTCGGACTCGTCCCAGTTGCGAGCGCAGCGCGAGCATGCTCAAGCTACCGGGCGAGAGCATGTGATTGTGACTGGAACCAACACGCGGGTAAGTGGGACGGTGCAAAGCCAGTCCACCGTGATTAGACGCGACGACCTTGGGCCAGGAGGAAGGTAGATGAGCAGCCCAAAGACCCAATCGGAAATATTGATGAACGATCTGGTCGAGTTCGCAGAGAAGATGCTGATCACGCACCGTGAGTTTCATCCTTTCGGGGGTTATCTCAACGAGCAGGAAGATGTTGTACATGTAGGTCTTTCTCCCGAGGCCAATTGGACCGACGATCAGCATAGAGCGGACGCGTTAGCCAGATCGTTCAGATCCTTGGTGCAGGAGAAGCGGCCTTTGGCGGTCGGTATTGTCACGAATGTCTGGTTTGCTCGCGACACGGGAGCAACCAACGCCATTCGAGTGTTCTTGGAGCACAGATCCGGGTACTGCGCGGATGTCTTCTTCCACTACACGCTCACAGATGATCGTCGTGTCAGCATCACCGATACCACTGCACAGCAGGGGCTGGCGCATCTTTTCCTCGATGACACTGTGAGTTTTTGAGCAACCGGCCCCGCTCTCGCGACCCCAACGCCTGCGATGAACCTCATATTTCGCTGCCTGCTGCCACGATCAGCTACGCTACCGGTGCGACGTATCCTGATTGATTATCTTGAACAACGGGATGTCGGCATCATGCTCGCACTTTCTCCTTCGCCACGATCTTCCTGGCAGCGATGCGGCCGAAGTCGACGTCGCACGACCCGCCATGTCCCGGCGGCGTGGAGCACGACGCGCGACAGTTGGACCTCCGCCTGCAATCGCCGCCGTCTACCGTAAAGCCAATTTTCAGGCCCTCGCATCGGCACAGACTGCTGGCGATCCAGTTCCGGCAAGTGGCTGACCACGGTCAACTGCCTGCCGAAGTTGGTCAACGACTCTGCCTGCCGTGGGCAGCTTGGTTGGCAGGAAGTGGTCAGGCTGCTGGCAATCTGCACTCTGGATCGCTTCAGTACCGACACCGATCTGCGCCGTCGGAAAAGCCTCGCGCGAGCAACGCAGCATCACTACGACGACGTGATGTAACCCGTCGTCGTCGATTACTCCTCCCGACTGGCTTGGTCGAGAAGAAAGCGGAATCCCATGTTGTCGCCCGGCCAAAGGCGATACATCCGTGCGGCCAACGCATCAGCCTCACGATGGCGTCCGGCCTGATGCAGCAGGAGCAGGTGGCAATGGACGATGCGGAAGAAGGGGCGATTCTCGAGGTGGCCGTAGCGGACCTGGACGACACCCGCGGTCGGCAGCATATTCAGTAGCGCAGTGGCGACGGGCTCGGCGACTGCCAGTGCCTCGGCGAATTTGTGCTGGGTGAACAGCAAGCCGGCAACGCGGCTCCAGCCATCGAGGAAGAGTGGACATCGCGCGACCGCCTCGCGTGCGGCGCGAAGCAGGGGCGCCAGACTCCGGGCGGTGCGCAAACAATGTCCGTCAGCCTCGTGGCGGTCTGAACGCCAGCGAGGGAGAGCGCGAACGGGTAAGTCGCTGGCGTTCTTGTTTTTTTGGGTGTCGTTTCAGTCGCTGGCGCGCCCGGAGAGATTCGAACTCCCGACCCCCAAGTTCGTAGCCTGGTGCTCTATCCAACTGAGCTACGGGCGCGGAGCCGCGAATTATGGCTATGTGCCAAGGGTCCGTCAAGCCCGTGCCCGAGCCCGGCTGCGTTCATTCGAAGCCGGAATACAGCAGCACGTCCGCGTTAACCGGCATCACGCGTTGAAAGACGTCGTTCGCATCATTCACATCATCGAATACCAGGTTGCTGGCGCCGGAGTCGAAGGCAACTCGTGCGCCGCTATAGCTCAACGCGGGGCGCAGCATCGAGGCGTTTGCCTGATTGCCCGTCACCGAAAGCGACAGCCGCTGCACGCCCACCACGCCGACGCGCCGCGCGTGTACGTCCGGCAGGCCGTTGCTGTCGGTGAAGTCATCATCAAGGTTGGTGGCGGACGATACGAAGGCCACGCTGCGCCCGTCCCCGGAGATGCTGGCCTGGCCGGATGCTGCGTTCGCGGCAATGCCGTCCGCGGCCTCGGAGATGCGCACGTGGCCGGCGGTCGCCGCGTCCACCATGAATACGTTGGAGAAAGGTTGCGCGGCATTGCCCGGAATGACGCCGGAATCGCTCTCGAACGCAATCTTGCGCCCGGAGTAGTCGATGCTTGGCTTGCTGCTGCCAACCGAACCGCAGGCGCCAGCAGCCATGCCCGCGGGTGGACTCATGCGCTGCGTGACGCCGGTAAGCAGGTTGCGCAGCATCACCTCGCTGCCACCGCCGGGACAGGGGCTGGGCGAAGCGCTGAGCAGGTTCTTCGCGCGCGTCTCGAACGCCACGAACTGGCCATCGGCGGAGAGCACGGGCGAACCGCTGTCACCCTGCGCCGCCTCGCCCTCGGTGCCGCCGGCATCGATCGCCTTGCAGGTCACGCAGAAAGGCGACCCTGGCTTTTCCAGGAAACCCCCGTCGGGTTGCGGCTCAAGCTGGCTCACATACACGTTTGGCCCGACGTAGCCCTGGGCCGGGTCTGTGTTGAAGGCGGTATATGCAATGGAACCGGAGCCGGGGGCGATGACGGGATTCGTCCCGGCGCCGCCGACGATGCCGCCGATTGCCTGGGTCGTGCCCGTGATCAGGTTGCGCATCAGCATGACGAAACCGCCAGCTTTCATGCGACGTTCGCGCATGGCCTTGGATTCGCCCCACAGGGTCTTGGCGGCTGAGGCAGGCGCGACGAACACCACTTGCTGGCCGTTGGCCGCGACGCTGGGTTCGATCGATCCTCCCTGCATCTCGAACTCGTTGGTATCGACGCTGATGCGCGTGACGTCGCCGCCTTGGGTATCGAGCAGAAAGATGTCGCTGCCGCCGTTGTTGTCCGGCAGCGGACCCTGCCCGAAGCTTGCGAGATTGCTGGCTCGGGATTCGAACACCATGTAGCGGCCCGAAGCGTCGTAGCGCGGCGCGAAGCTATCGCCATTTCCGACGATGCTGAGGTCTTCGACATCACGTTCGGGCGACAGCGTGGCCGCGCAGGCCACGGTATAGCTGGCTGACGCCCGATCCGGATCATTGCTTACTGCAGTGGTGACCACTTGTTCGAAGCTGCCGGTGCGCGTCGGCGCACACCCCACCTGCACCGTGCGCACTTCCGCCGGCGCCAGCCCGAACGCATCCGGCAGCAGCGACAGCGGCGCTGCCTGCCCGTTCAAGTCGATGGCAGTGGAAAACGTTCCGTCGTTGCGCGTCACGAGGCTGGCGCTGTTGCTGCCACCAAGAGGTGCGACCAGCTCGATCCGCGAGCCGGGGGGCGGATCGGACGCGAACAGCGCCTGCCGAACCGTGATCGAGCCGTTGCTGGCGCTGCAGGTACGCTCGGTGGAAGGCTGTGGCAGCGGGATTGGGCGCTTGCAGATGGTGCCCACACCGTCGTTGCAACTCGTGATGGACATCCCAAGCGGACGCGCAATGCGCGTGGTCTGCGTCGCGTTCGCTCGGAAGGTCAAGCGGCACAGCGAGCCGTTCGGAATCGGAAACGACGGCGATGAGCACAGGCTGTCGGTGAAATCGAAGTCGACGCGTCCGCTCGCGCCCAGTTGGCAGGTGCGGAACTCGACACTGCCCAGCGGCTGCGCCGACATCAGCACCAGGGCTGAGGCATCGAAGAAGACCGAACCCGCCACCCGGTAAATCTCCAGCGACCCCGGCGGGATTCGCTCGGCGTAGGTGATATCCACGCTGATGGTGCCGCCCGGATCGACGCTGACGCTGCTCGGGCTGATTCCAAGCACGGGATTGTTGATGGGCAAGGCCCGCAACCCGTCCGACCACACGGCAAGCGCCGCGACAGCCAAGGGCAAGAGAAACCGTTGGGCAAGACGCATCGTCGCTACTCCCGAAATCCTGATCGTCTCCCATGCAACGCGATGCGGTGCGATGGGCGGTCAGAGCCAGTAAGGATTCCCGCGCGGCAAATTACATCTTCACTACGCAAGGAGGTTGGCGTCACCGATGGCGCGCGCAACAATCCGCTGGTTCAGCGCCTTATGGCGCAAGCGGAGTGAGTGGCGTGGCTGGGCCTTTCGAGCCGCTTGGCGGCAAGCCCGCGAACGCCGCTGCGCATGCAGGCGCAGTGGCTGGAAATCGCTTGAACGTAACCACGCGAAGCGTGGCGGAGTGAGAGGGGTGAGTGGGGCTTTCGAGCCGCTTGGCGGCGAGCCCGCGAACGCCGCTGCGCATGCAGGCGCAGTGGCTGGAAATCGCTCGAACGCAACCACGCGAAGCGTGGCGGAGTGAGAGGGGTGAGTGGGGCTTTCGAGCCGCTTGGCGGCGAGCCCGCGAACGCCGCTGCGCATGCAGGCGCTGTGGCTGGAAATCGCTCGAACGCAACCACGCGAAGCGTGGCGGAGTGAGAGGGATTCGAACCCTCGATAGAGCTTTTGACCCTATACTCCCTTAGCAGGGGAGCCCCTTCGGCCTCTCGGGCATCACTCCGGATTTTCCGGCCCCGGCACTGGTTCGCCGGGCGCGAAAGGATAGCGGCTTACCCGGCTGCGGTAAACCCTGGGAACAGGATCTGAGACGCGCGCAGCGCCATCGAGCGCGATGGTGCTTGGGTGCGGCAGCGACGGATCGCGTCAGGCCAAGGACACGCCTGACGCCGGTCAGGCGGGATTCGAGCCACCTTCCGGCGTCGACGTCGCATCCGGCTCTTCGCGGCGGATGCGCTGATAGATTTCCTCGCGGTGCACCGAGACGTCCTTGGGTGCGCTGATTCCGATGCGCACCTGATTGCCTTTCACACCGAGCACGGTGACCGTCACCTGGTCTCCGATCATGAGCGTTTCGCCGACACGGCGAGTCAGAATCAGCATTCGACACCTCCCTGCGTCCGGCCCGCTGACGGTCGGCGCTCCCCCTTACGAACCGCGCCACTCCCCAGCGGCGTCGGTGGTGCCTGCTCGCTTCCTCCGAAGGCGCAGCAGGCGAGGCCGAATATAGCCAAGCCGTTCCGCCCCCGCAATTGAGGGCGTCACGCCCTCAAGCCACTGCTGCCAGAAACCGGCAGCGCCTCGCACCGGACCTTGCTCAGCCTGTAGCGCGCTGCGCCACCCAGGCACCGACCTCCCCCAGCGCGGCTGCCAGTTCCGGGCCATCCTCACCTCCGCCCTGGGCCATATCGGCGCGACCACCGCCCTTGCCGCCGATGCGGCTGGCAACAAAGCCCACCAGTTCACCGGCCTTGACCTTCTCCAGGGCCTTTCCCTGCACACCCGCGACGAGAGATGCCTTGCCGCCGCTGGCCGAGGCCAGCAGGATCACGGCATCACCCAGTTTGCCCTTGAGTGCATCGACGCTGTCGCGCAGCGCCTTGGGGTCGAGGCCCTCCAGCCGCGCCGCGATCACCTTGAAACCCGCGACCTCCAGCGCACTGGCGACAAGGTCGGAGGCAGCCCCGGCGGCAGCCTTGGCCTTGAGCGATTCAAGCTCCTTTTCCAGCTTCTTCTGGCGCTCGAACAGCTGCCGCAGCTTGTCGACCACATCGCCCGCGCTGCCGCCCAGCAGTTCCGCCACGGCATCGAGGCGACGCTCCTGGGTTGCGACAAGATCAAGTGCACCTTGCCCCGTGACTGCCTCGATGCGACGCACGCCGGCGGCCACGCCGGCCTTCGGACACGATCTTGAACAGGCCGATGTCGCCGGTGTGGCGCACGTGCGTGCCGCCGCACAGTTCGGTGGAGAACTCGCCCATCTTGAGCACGCGCACGCGTTCGCCGTACTTTTCGCCGAACAGCGCCATCGCGCCGAACTCGATGGCTTCCTTCATGCCCATGTGATGCACTTCGGCCGCGCATTGCCGCGGATCTCGGCGTTGACCAGGGTCTCGACCTGGCCGAGCTGCGCGGGCGTCATCGGCCTGGAAATGCGAGAAGTCGAAGCGCAGGCGATCGGGCGCGACCAGCGAGCCCTTCTGCGCCACGTGCTCGCCCAGCACTTCGCGCAAGGCCGCGTGCAGCAGGTGGGTCGCGGAGTGGTTGAGCACGTGGCCTGGCGGCGTTCGCCGATCCACGCGCGCCAGAGCACGTCGCCCACCGTGAGCTGGCCGGCGCCAGCGTGCCGACGTGGCCATGGAAGACACCGGCCAGCTTCTGCGTGTCGTCCACGACGAAGCGCGCCGTTCGCGCCGAGCAGGACGCCGGGTCACCCACCTGGCCGCCGGACTCTGCGTAGAACGGCGTGCGATCGAGGATGACCAGGGCGGACTCGCCCGCGTGCACACGCTGACGGGCTTTCCGTCGCGCACGAGCGCGCGCACGTGCAGACCATCGGCATCGAGTGCTTCGTAGCCGAGGAATTCCGTCGGCTTGAGCGTGCCACGAGCTCGGCCGGCAACATGCGGCAGCGGTGAACTTGCTGGCTGCACGCGCGGTTCCCGCTGCTGCTCCATCGCCGCCTCGAAGCCGGCCATGTCCACCGTCAGGCCGCGTTCGCGCGCGATGTCGCCCGTGAGGTCCACCGGGAAGCCGTAGGTGTCGTACAGGCGGAACGCATCGCGCCCGGAATGCTTCCCTTCGCCCTGGCCGCGACCTCGTCGAAGATCTTCATGCCCGAATCCAGCGTTTCGGCGAAACGCTCTTCCTCGCCCTTCAGCGCGCTTCGACCGTGGCGCGCTTCTGGCGCAGTTCGGGATAGGCCTCGCCCATCTGCTCGATCAATGGCGCCACCATCTTGTGGAAGAAGCTGCCGCGCACGCCCAGCATCCAGCCATGAGCGCAGGCGCGACGGATGATGCGGCGCAGGACGTAGCCGCGGCCTTCGTTCGAGGGCAGCACGCCGTCGACGATCAGGAAGGAACAGGCACGGATGTGGTCGGCGATCACGCGCAGTGACTTGTTTTCCAGATCGGCCTCGCCGGTCACCTCGGCGGCGGCACGGATCAGGTGCCGGAACAGGTCGATCTCGTAGTTGCTGAATGGACATGCTGCAGCACCGCCGAAACGCGCTCCAGTCCCATGCCGGTATCGACGCAAGGGCCGGCAGCGGCGCAGCGTGCCGTCGGCGGCGCGGTCGAACTGCATGAACACGTTGTTCCAGATCTCGATGTAGCGATCGCCATCCTCGTCGGGCGAACCCGGCGGACCACCCGCGATGTGCGCGCCGTGGTCGTAGAAGATCTCGGTGCAGGGGCCGCAGGGGCCGGTATCGGCCATCTGCCAGAAATTGTCGGAAGCAAAGGGCGCCCCTTGTTGTCGCCGATGCGGATGATGCGCTCGGGTGGCAGACCGACATCCTTGTTCCAGATTTCGAAGGCTTCGTCGTCGGTGTGGTAGATCGTGACCAGCAAGCGTTCCGCCGGGATGCCCCACACCTTGGTCAGCAGCTCCCACGCGTAGGCGATGGCGTCCTTCTTGAAGTAGTCGCCGAAGCTGAAGTTGCCCAGCATCTCGAAGAAGGTGTGGTGGCGCGCGGTGTAACCGACCTGGTCCAGATCGTTGTGCTTGCCGCCGGCACGCACGCAGCGCTGCGACGATCGACGGCACGCGAGTAGCTGCGCTTGTCCGCACCGAGAAACACGTCCTTGAACTGCACCATGCCGGCGTTGGTGAACAGCAGGGTTGGATCGTTGCCCGGCACCAAAGGACTGGAGGGCACAATGGTGTGGCCCTTGGAGCGGAAGAACTCGAGGAAATCCTTGCGGATTTCATTGCTGGTTTTCATGGCGGGACCGTGATTCGGAAAGCGGGAAGGCGCAGCCGCGGCCACGCCCAAGGCGCGGCACCGGACTCCAGGCGCGATAGCTTCAAGATGCAGGCAAGCACTTGAGTTCGCAACCGAATCCGGGCGGATGACGCAAGACTATCAGCCCCTTGCGGCGGCGCGAAGCGGCGCGATCGCAGGACCCTGAAACCTGGGGTCCAGCGATGCCTCCCGGACGGGCGTGTACGACCAGTTTCTCCGCGACGGCCGGAGCTGGATCAGCCCTCGGAGCCAACCTGCAGGGCGGCCCGGATGCTACCTGCATCGAAACCGCGGCGCTGCAGGAACTGGCCGCGTTTGATCTGTTCGGCGCGATCCCGTGCCGGACGCGCGCCATAGCGGCGGCGCAAGGCATCGGCCGCCAGCACCACCCAATCCGGCTCCGCCTCTGCCAGCATGCTTGCGGCAACATCGGGGTCGATGCCGTGGGTGCCAAGTTCCGCACGGATATGCATCGGGCCGTAACCCGCGTTGATTCGGGTGCGGATCAGCATTTCGGCGAAACGGGCCTCGTCCTGGTAGCCCTGTGCCGCCAGCGCTTCCAGCGCCTGAACGACAGCCTCCGCATCATCGCCCTTCGCAGCCAGCTTGCGGCCTAGTTCACGCCGCGAATGCTCGCGCCGCACGAGCAGGCCCAGCGCGCGTCGATACGCATCCTTGGCTGCCCGGTCGTGCGGCTCGTTCACCGCCTGCGATTGTTCCAAATCGTGTACCGCTACGGCGGCCCGATCCGCTGACGAGGCCGGATCGGGCCGCCGCATGGATCAGGCTTCCACTTCGCTGCCGGATTCCTGGCCCACCGCCAGTGCGGGCACGAACTTCTCGCGCAATTGGCCTTCGAGCTGGGCCGCGACCGAAGGATTGTCCTTGAGGTACTGGCGGGCGTTCTCCTTGCCCTGGCCGATGCGTTCGCCGTCGTAGCCGTACCAGGCACCGGACTTGTCCACCAGCTTGGCATCCACACCCATGTCGATCAGCTCGCCCTCGCGGCTGATGCCTTCGCCGTAGAGGATTTCGGTGACGATCTGCTTGAACGGCGGCGCCAGCTTGTTCTTGACCACCTTGATCTTGGTCTGGTTGCCGATGATCTCCTCGCCCTTCTTGATGCTGCCGATGCGACGGATGTCGAGGCGCACCGAGGCGTAGAACTTGAGCGCGTTGCCGCCGGTGGTGGTTTCCGGACTCTGCCCCGGCATCATCACGCCGATCTTCATGCGCAACTGGTTGATGAAGATCACCATGCAGTTGCTGCGCTTGATGTTGCCAGTGAGCTTGCGCAGGGCCTGGCTCATCAGGCGCGCCTGCAGACCTGGGAGCTGGTCACCCATCTCGCCCTCGATCTCGGCCTTGGGCGTGAGCGCAGCAACCGAATCGATCACCACCATGTCGACCGACGCGGAACGCACCAGCATGTCGGCAATCTCGAGTGCCTGTTCGCCGGTATCGGGCTGCGAGACCAGCAGATCCTCGACGTTGACGCCGAGCTTCTGCGCGTAGATCGGGTCGAGTGCGTGTTCGGCGTCGATGAAGGCGGCGGTGCCACCGGCCTTCTGGCACTGCGCGATGGTCTGCAGGGTGAGCGTGGTCTTGCCGGAGGATTCCGGGCCGTAGATCTCCACCACGCGGCCCTTGGGCAGGCCGCCAATACCGAGCGCAATGTCGAGCATGAGCGAGCCGGTGCCGATGGTTTCGACCGGTTCGGAAGCCTTGTCGCCCATGCGCATGACCGCGCCCTTGCCAAACTGCTTTTCGATCTGGCTCAGGGCTGCAGCCAATGCGCGCTTCTTGTTGTCGTCCATCGTGGCGGTCCTCGGGGTGTGCGTTGGAAGTGGGATCAGGTTAGGCAGGTCGCGTCGCACGGGCTGCGACGAAAGCGACCGATATCGAAACTAGGGCCTGGAGCACCGGCGAGGCAGCGGAAAAGCGTGGATTCGCGCCTAGGAAAACCACCCGATGGCAGGCACGGCTCACGGCATTCACCGGTTCGGCCGCACCAGGCCGCAATACAGGCCTTCGATCGCGAAGTCCTGGCCCGGCCGTACGTCGATCGGATCGAATTCCGGATTGCGCGGCAGCAGGCGGATGCGCCCGCCACCGATCTTGAGCAACTTCACCGTGATCTCGTCCTCGATCCGCGCCACCACGATCTGGCCGGAGCGCGCCTCGCGGGTGCGGTGCACGCCGATCAGGTCGCCATCGAAAATGCCTTCGTCACGCATCGAGTCGCCCTTCACCTTGAGCAGGTAATCGGGCTTGGGCGAGAACAGCACCCGGTCGAGCACGAGATAGGCATCGGGCAGGTTGTGTTCGTCGATCCCGGCACCGATCGGCATGCCGGCCGCCACCTGCCCCAGCACCGGCAGGCGGATTGCGTCGTCGTTGTCGGCGCTCAAGGGCAGCGTCGATTGCGCAGGTGTCGGCATCTGCCGAACCCGGATGCCGCGGGCGCGGCCCGGAATCTTCTCGATCGCGCCGGCGGCTTCCAGCGCTTCGAGATGGTATTGCGCCGCGCGCACGCCCTTGAAGCCGAAGGCGCGCGCGATCTCGGTTTGCGAGGGCGGCATGCCGTCGGCCTCGATGCGCTCTGCGATAAGGGCGAGGATGGCTTGCTGGGTGTCGGTCAGGCTCATGGTTAGTAGTAATACTACTAACATCCCGACGCGTCAACGGGCCGATGGCCCTATGCGGTCAACGCCTGCAATCCCCTCAACGCCGCCGATACCGTCTGGCGCCGCACCGCTTCGCGGTCGCCGGCGAACTGGAACAGTTCGGCCGTGGGATAGCCACCGCGCTTCTTCCATGCAATCCACACGGTACCCACCGGCTTGCCCGGCGTACCGCCCGACGGCCCGGCAATGCCCGTGACCGCCACCGCAAGATGCGCGCCGGTGCGGGTCAGCGCGCCCGACACCATTTCCAGCACGGTTTCCCTGGATACCGCGCCGTGTTCGGTCAGCGTTTCCGGCCGCACGCCGAGCAGGGCCTGCTTGGCCTCGTAGCTGTAAGCCGCAAGCCCGGCCTCGAACCATTCCGAGCAACCCGGAATGTCGGTGATCATCTTCGCGATCCAGCCGCCGGTGCAGCTTTCGGCGGTGGCCAGAGTTTGCCCGCGCGTGCGCAAGCGCGTGCCCAGGTCGAGGGCCAGGTCGTGCAGGGCGTTGTCGTCGGGAACAGAAGCGATCGTCGAAGGTTTCATGGCCGATAGACTATAGGGCCGCCCTGCCCCATTGCACACCCGGCCCGCGAACTCGATGACAGCACCCGCCGATTCTTCGCAGCACACCCCGCTGATGCGCCAGTTCTTCGCTGCCAAGGCGGAGTATCCGGACATCCTGTTGTTCTTCCGCATGGGGGACTTCTACGAGCTGTTCTACGACGATGCGCGAAAGGCGGCACGGCTGCTGGACATCACGCTGACCCAGCGCGGCAGCTCGGCCGGCGCACCGATCCCGATGGCGGGCGTGCCGGTGCATGCCTACGAAGGCTATCTGGCGCGGCTCGTGGCCCTGGGCGAATCGGTGGCGATCTGCGAGCAGATCGGCGATCCGGCACTGGCCAAGGGCCTGGTCGAGCGCAAGGTGGTGCGCATCGTCACGCCGGGCACGGTCACCGACGAGGCCTTGCTGGAAGAACGCCGCGATACCTTGCTGATGGCGATAGCCCGCGGCCGAGGGGGATTTGGGCTGGCCTGGGCCGATCTCGCCGGCGGGCGTTTTCTCTGCAACGAAGTGGACAGCGAGGACGCGCTGCTTGCCGAACTCGCGCGGCTGGAACCGGCGGAGCTGCTGCTGGCCGACGAAGACGGCTGGCCTGGCGCGCTCACTGCGCGCAATGGCCTGCGTCGGCGCGCACCCTGGTTGTTCGATGCCGAGGCCGGCCGTCGCCAGCTGTTGCGCTTCTTCGGCCTGCACGATCTGTCCGGCTTCGGCTTGGACGACAAGCCGCTGGCCACGGCCGCCGCCGGCGCGCTGCTCGGGTATGTCGAAGAAACCCAGAAGCAACGCCTGCCGCACCTTGGGTCAATCGCGCTGGAAGCCGCCGACGACGGCATCGCGATGAATGCGGCCACGCGCCGCCACCTTGAACTGGACACCCGCATCGACGGCAACACCCGGCACACCCTCCTCGGCGTGCTCGACGCCACGATCACGCCGATGGGCGGGCGCCTGCTGCGGCGCTGGCTGCATCGACCGCTGCGCGACCGGCGCGTCCTCGGCGAGCGGCACCACGCGGTGCAGGCGCTGATCGACGACCGCGGCATCGAATCCTTGCGCGATTGGTTCCGTGCGCTTGGCGATGTGGAACGCATCCTCGCGCGCGTGGCCCTGCGTTCGGCGCGGCCACGCGATCTGTCCACGCTGCGTGATGCCTTGAACGTCTTGCCGGCCATCCGCAACGCGCTTGCGCCAATCGACTCGCCGCGGCTGTCCGTACTGAGCGCGGACCTGGGCGATCATGCCGATCGCGCGGCCCTGCTGTCCCGCGCACTGATGGCGCAGCCCCCTGCCCTGCTGCGCGATGGCGGGGTGATCGCGGACGGCTTCGATGCCGACCTCGACGAACTGCGCCGACTCAGTACCCACGCCGACCAGTTCCTGATCGACCTGGAAGCGCGCGAACGCGAGGCCAGCGGCATTGCCACGCTCAAAGTCGGCTACAACCGCGTGCACGGCTACTACATCGAGATCAGCAAGGGCCAGGCGGACAAGGCCCCGACGCACTACACCCGGCGCCAGACCCTGACGGGCGCAGAACGCTACATCACCGAGGAACTCAAGGCCTTCGAGGACAAGGTACTGAGCGCCCGCGAACGCGCGCTGACACGCGAGCGGACCTTGTACGAGTCCTTGCTGGACGCCCTCAATACACAGCTCGAGCCACTCAAGCGCTGCGCCGCCGCGCTGTCGGAACTCGACGTGCTGTGCGCGTTTGCCGAACGCGCGCTGGCGCTGGACTGGTCACGGCCCATGCTGGTGGCGGAGCCCGGCCTGCGGATCGAACGCGGAAGGCATCCTGTGGTTGAAGCAGTGCGCGAGGAGCCTTTCGAACCGAACGACCTGCGGCTCGAACCGCAACGGCGGATGCTCGTCATTACCGGCCCCAACATGGGCGGCAAGAGCACCTACATGCGCCAGAACGCGCTGATCGTGCTGCTCGCCCATATCGGCAGTTTCGTGCCGGCGATGCACGCGGTGATCGGCCCGATCGACCGCATCCTCACCCGCATCGGTGCCGGTGACGATCTCGCGCGCGGGCAATCGACCTTCATGGTCGAGATGAGCGAAACCAGCTACATCCTGCATCACGCGACGGAACATTCCTTGGTGCTGATGGACGAGATCGGACGCGGCACCTCGACCTACGACGGCCTCGCACTGGCACAGGCCTGCGCCCTGCACCTGGCGCAGAGCAATCGCGCATACACCTTGTTCGCCACGCATTACTTCGAATTGACCGCGCTGGCGGAACCCGGCAGCGGCATCGCCAACGTGCATCTGGATGCGGTCGAACATGGCGACAGACTCGTGTTCATGCACGCGGTGAAGGACGGCCCGGCCAACCGCAGCTTCGGTCTGCAGGTGGCGGCGCTCGCGGGATTGCCGCGTCAGGTCATCAGCGATGCCCGCAAGACGCTGGCCACACTCGAACAGCACAGCCGCGACACCATGCCCACGCCGGTGTCGCCGCAGGCCCTGGACGCGCCACAGCAGTTCGGCCTGTTTGCACCGACCTCGGCCGCAGTGGACGCGCTGGCCTCGATCGATCCGGACGAACTGACACCGAAGCAGGCGCTGGAAGCACTCTACCGGCTGAAATCGCTGCTATAGCGCATCAAGATCGCCGAGCGCCTGGATCAGGCGTCGCGCGCGTTTGTCCGGCTTGGACTTGGGTGCCTGAAAGCCTGCGTTCGCCAGCCGGCGTTGCTCGCGCTCGGCCGCACGGCGCGCGATCGACTCATCGGTCTCGGCATAGAGCTGCTGCGCCTGTGGTGCCGATCCGCGCCGCTCGCTCAAGCCGCGCGCCTCGATCTCGAATCGCTCCTCGCCGCGACGGATGTCGAGGCGGTCGCCGACATGTACGGCGCGAGACGGCTTGCAGCCGGCGCCGTTTATCTCGGCCTTGCCGGATTCAATGGCTTGCTTGGCCAGAGAGCGGGTCTTGAAGAAGCGCGCCGCCCACAGCCACAGATCGATACGGACGCCGGCCACGCCGGCTGACGGGTCAGGACTCACGCCTGGCCCTTTTGCGGAATCGGTTGCCCCGCCGAGAAGAATTCCAGCGATTCGGAATTCAGGCAGTAGCGTTCGCGCGTCGGCGGCGGCCCGTCCGGAAACACGTGCCCGAGATGCCCGTCGCAGCGCACACAGCGGATCTCGACTCGCACCATGCCGTAGCTGACGTCGCGCAGATAGGCAAGGTGAGCGCGGTCGAAGGGTTCGTTGAAGCTCGGCCAGCCCGTTCCCGACTCGAATTTGGTGTCGGAACGGAACAACGGCAAGCCGCAGAGCTTGCAGGCATAGACACCGGCCACCTTGTTGTTCAACAAGGTGCCGCAGAAGGCGCGCTCGGTGCCGTGATCGAGCAGGATACGGCGCGCCTCCGGCGAAAGTCTGGCCGCGAGGCGTTCGCGTTCGCTGGCATCGATCGGTGTGAGGTCGTAACCCGAGGCCGAGGGGTTCATGGCTTGAGCATCGACGGAAAGAGTTTGCGCAGCTTGGCCACCTTCGGTGCCGACACCGCCGCAATATAGGGCTGCTGCGGATTGCGCGCGGCGAAATCCTGGTGGTAGGCCTCGGCCGGATGGAACGGTGCGGGATCTTCGACCCGCGTGGCGATGGGCGCGGAAAACACGCGGGCCGCATCGAGCTGCGCGATGTAGGCGTGCGCCACTTCGGTCTGTTGCGCATCGAGCGGGAAGATCGCGGAACGATACTGTCGACCGCGATCATTGCCCTGGCGGTCGGCCTGGGTCGGATCGTGCGCGGCGGAGAAGAACACCTTGAGCAACCGGCCGTAGCTGATGCGCTGCGGATCGTAGGTGATACGGATTGCCTCGGCGTGATCGGTGCGGCCGCTGCACACCGCATCGTAGTTCGCACTGTGCGCCTCGCCGCCGGCATAGCCCGACTCGACCCGGCTGACGCCACCCAATTGGCGGAACACAGCCTCGGTACACCAGAAGCAGCCACCTGCGAGCACGGCAGTCGCCTCCCGCGTCTCCGATGTCGCCGGTGGATCGATCGAAGGATCGGGAAATGGCAGGGTGGCATCGCGGAGCGCCATGCCAGGCAAATCGCAGGTTGGGTTCATCGGCTACTCCATGGGGCCAGCACGAGGTCGCGAGCCCGCCGCAGGGTCCGGCCGTCGCTCTCGCCGACGAAGATACGCCCGCCCGCGACCAGACTCAAGCCGGTAGCGGGAACCGCAGCTCCACCCGCAGGCCGCCCAGGTCGGCCCGTCCCAACCGTAGCGTCCCGCCATGGCTGCGCACGATGTCATCGACGATGGCCAGGCCCAGCCCGGAACCTGGCTCGCGCTCATCCAGGCGCACGCCACGTTGCAGCGCGCGTTCGGCCTGCTCCGGCAGCAGGCCCGGGCCGTCGTCCTCGATCCGGACGATCGTGGCGCCCGGCTCCGAAACGAGGCGCGCTTCGACCCGCGTGGCAGCCCACTTGCACGCGTTGTCGAGCAGGTTGCCGAGCACTTCCTCCAGGTCCTCGCGCGTGCCCGGAAACACCCCGTCCTCACCCTCGACCCGCAGGTCTAGGGTGCGGTCGGCGTACGCGCGGCGCATCAGCGAGAGCAGGGAATCCAGCACTGGCCGCACCGGCATACGCTGGCGAAGGTCGGCCTCGATCGTGCCGACCAGGCGTCGCTCCACTGCCGCACGCATGCGCTGTACTTCGGTGGCCACGCGCTGGGCGAACTCGCCCTGGCCCAGTTCGCTCTCCAGTGCCAGCGCCGCAAGCGGGGTCTTGAGTGCATGCGCCAGATCGGCAGCACCACGCCGCGCCCGTTCGATGCGACGTTGATGTTCATCCAGCAGTTCATTGACCTGGGTTGCGAGCGGCGCGACCTCCGACGGCAGGCTCGCCGTCTCGAAGCGCGTGGATTCGCCGCGACGGATGCGTTCGAGCGTGGCTGCGATGCGTCGCAGCGGACGCAGCCCGAACTCGACCTGGAGTGCAACGACCGCCAGCAGGACGAATGCGATGATCGCAACCGAAAGCGCGGCAAACCAGCGAAAGCGCTGTGCCTCGGCACGAACCTCGGCCAGGTCACCAGCGACCGCGAACACGGCCGGTACCGCAGCCCCCGGCATTCGGATCTCCTGCAGCGCAACCCGCAAAGATTGGACCCGTGGTCCGGCGGCCAGCAGGAACTGGCGCTGCGCTTGCGCGCGCGGCAAGACCCCTTCCAACTCGCTTGCATCCCAGGCCGAACGCGAGGTGCGCGTCTCGCCTGCGACCTGCATCAGCCAGTACCAACCCGAGAACACGCGATCGTAGCGTTCCTCCGCCGGCTCCCGGCGCAACTGCACCTGCCCGTCCGTGCCGGCGTCTGCCAGCGCGATCAAGGCATCGAGGTCATCGGAGAGGCGACGATCGAGTCCGCGCAGCGCAGCGCGCTCGAAGGCCGCACCGAGCAAGAGGGCGGCACCGATGGCTGCCAGCAGCACGCCCACCATGCCGGCCAGCAGCAGTCGCCAGCGCAGTGAAGCCGGCGCCCTCACGGCGTCGGCGCAGCAAGCCGGAAACCCTGGCCGCGCACGGTTCGGATCAAGTCCAGCCCGAGCTTGCGGCGAATGCGCCCGATCAGGACATCGAGCACATTCGAATCCGGATCGTAGCCACCCTCGTAGACATGCTCGCCGAGTTCCGCGCGCGTCACCAGCTTCCCGGAGTGATGTATCAGGTAGGCGAGGATGCGGAACTCCTGTGAAGTCAGCGCCAATGCCTCGCCGCCCACGCTGAAGCGCGCGGCGTGCGTATCGAACTCCAGCGGACCGCAATGCAGCACGGGCGACGCATGGCCGGTGGCGCGCCGGATCAGCGCGCGCACCCGCACTACCAGTTCCTCCATCTGGAAGGGCTTGGTCAGGTAGTCGTCGGCACCGGCGTCGAATCCGGCCAACTTGTCGTGCCAGCGTGAGCGCGCGGTCAGGACGATCACCGGAAAGCGCTGCCCGGCCTCGCGCCAACGATGCAGCACTGAGATGCCGTCCATGCCCGGCAAGCCGAGATCCAAGACGGCGAGATCGAAGACTTCGGTCTGCCCGAGGAACTCCGCCTGCCGTCCATCCGTGGCCAGGTCAACCGCGAAGCCGGCCTCACCAAGGGCGGCGCGGACGCGTCCTCCGATACTCTCGTCGTCCTCCGCCACCAGTATTCGCATCAGTCGTCCTCGGTCTCGATCTCGCTCTCGACGAACCTGCCGCTGCGCGCGTCGTAGTCCAGCTCGACCACGACACCATCATCACGCAGGACTTCGATCTCGTACTCGTCACCATCCAGATCCACGTCGATCACCGTGCCAGGCTCGCGCCGGCCCACGTCCAGCAGAATACGCTCCAGCGGAACGAACACGCCGCTGCGCTGCGCAGAACGCGCGCGTTCGTGGTCACGCGCAGGTTCGCCGGCCGCATGCGCCGCGAGCAGCAAGGAGGAGAGGATCAGGCTTTTCACGGCGCGTATGGTCGAAATCCGGCACTAAACACATTGTGAACCGGTCGATCATGGCGTGGTTAGGGAAGATGCGGATACTGCGCGGCGTCGGGACTTCCCCCGTCGACCGATCCAAAGGAACCTCCATGAAACTGACTGCCTTCGCCATCGCTCCACTGGCTCTGCTCGCTACCGTCGCGTTCGCACAGTCGGTCGGCCCGGACCACGTCCGCGCCCGCCTGCAGGCCGCCGGTTACACCGAAATCCGCGAAATCGAATTCGACAGCGGCCTCTGGGAAGCCGAAGTCCGGCGCGCCGACGGTCGTTGGGGCGAGGTTGCCTTCGACCCGGCCAGGGGCGAGATCTTCGACGCCGCATCGGGCCGCACCGTGCTCGACGCCCGCACCATCGCGGAGAGCCTGGAAGACGCCGGCTATACCGAGGTCTCGGACCTCGACCGTGACGGTGCGCTGTGGGAAGCCGAAGCGCGTGACAGCAGCGGCCAGCGCGTCGAGCTGCGCTTGAGCGGCTACGACGGCCGCGTGCTGAGCAGCGATGTGGAGTACGACGACTGAGCCAGGGTTCGTTCAAGCCCTGCTGCAAGCAAAAGGGCCGCAATGCGGCCCTTTTGCCTCGCTTGCGCAAGCCCGCGGACTAGCCCAGCAAGAGCCCATTCATGCGACGCACGAAACCCGATGGGTCGTCGAGTGCCGCACCCTCCGCGAGCTGCGCCTGCTCGAACAGCAACAGCGCGAAATCGCTGGCTCGCGTCGCATCGGATTCATGCTCGAAGCGCTGGATCAGGGGGTGCGCCGGATTGATCTCCAGCGTGGGTGCCGCGCCCGGAACCGCGTGCCCTGCGGCCTTCATCAGGCGCTGCATGTGCAGCGCCATGTCGTACTCGTCCAGCACCAGGCAGGAGGGAGAATCCGTGAGCCGCGACGACACACACACGTCCTTGACCTTGTCGCCGAGCGCGGCCTTGAGCTTGGCGATGACAGCCTCCGCGGCCTTGGCCGCGACTTCGCGCTGGGCCTTGCTCTCGCTGCCGTCGAGTGCATCCAGCGCCAGCTCGCCCTTGGCTACGTTCTGCAGTTTCTTGCCGCCGAACTCGTGCAGGTTGCCGATCATCCATTCGTCAATGCGCTCGTGCATCAGCAACACCTCGACCCCGCGCGCCCGCAGCGCTTCGAGCTGAGGACTGTTCTTCGCGGCGTTCCAGCCGTCGGCGCTGAGGTAGTAGATCACTTCCTGCCCGGTCTTCATCCGGCCCAGGTAATCGTCGAACGACACCAACTTGTCGAGGTCGTTCTCGTGCGTACTGGGAAAGCGCAGCAGTTTGGCGATGCGCTCGCGGTTGGCGTGATCTTCGGCCAGGCCTTCCTTGAGCATCGCACCGAACTCACGCCACAGGCCGAGATACTTTTCCGGCTCGTCCTTGGCGACCTTTTCCAGCAGGTCGAGCACGCGCCGGGTCAGCGCCGACTTGAGCTTGTCGAGCTGGCGCGTGTCCTGCAGCAGTTCGCGGCTCACATTCAAGGGCAAATCGTCGGTATCGACCACGCCACGCACGAAACGCAGGTAGGCTGGCAGCATCTGCTCGGCGGCGTCCATGATGAAAACGCGCTTGATGTAGAGCTTCAGGCCCTTGCGCTCGTCGCGGTTGAACTGGAAGTCGAACGGCGCCTTGCTCGGCACGAACAACAGCGAGGTGAAGTTCTGGTTGCCTTCGACCTTGTTGTGGGTCCAGGCCGCGGCGTCGTTGAAATCGTGGCTGAGGTGTTTGTAGAAGGCCTGGTATTCCTCGTCGGAGATATCGGCCTTGGGACGGGTCCACAAGGCCGCGGCCTGGTTCGCATTCTCGAACTCGTCGGTCGGCTTGCCCTCTTTCTCGACCGGCAGGCGGATCGGGAAAGCGATGTGATCCGAGTAGCTGCGCACCAGCGATCGCAGCTTCCAGCCATCGAGGTATTCGTCCTCGCCGTCTTTCAGATGCAGCACGATCTGAGTGCCGCGCACCGCGTTTGGCGCAGCTTCGAGGCTGTAGCGCCCATCGCCGTTTGAGGCCCAGGTCCAGGCCTCGTCGCTGCCGGCACGGCGGCTGCTGACTCGCACCTGATCGGCCACGATGAAGGCCGAGTAAAAGCCCACACCGAACTGGCCGATGAGGTTGGCGTCGGCCTTCTGGTTGGCTTCCAGCGCGTCGAGGAACTGGCGCGTGCCCGAGCGTGCGATGGTGCCGAGATTGTCGATCAGCTCGGCCCGGCTCATGCCGATGCCGTTGTCGCGGATCGTCAGGGTGCGCGCGTCCTTGTCCCAGGACAGATCAATGTGCAGCTCGGTGTCGCTGGCGTAGAGCGAGGGATCGCGCAGCGCCTCGAAACGCAACTTGTCGCAGGCGTCGGAGGCATTGGAGATCAGCTCGCGCAGGAAGATGTCCTTGTGCGAGTAGAGCGAATGGATGACGAGGCGCAGCACTTGCTGCACTTCGGCCTGGAATTCGAAGGTCTCGGCGGGGGCGGACATGCGGGCCTCGGTTGCGGAAGTCGTGCGTGGCAGATAGGCGCCGACGCGCGCGAATTCAAGGCCACGACGGTCGCGTGAGCGAGCATGGAAGCGTCCGTGCAATCAGGCACGGGCTCACGCGGAGGGCCTCCGAAACAACAACGGCCGCTAGCGCGGCCGTTGTGCGAAACCCGATGCGGAAGCTTAGTCCGAGGCGTTGCCGCCCAGGTCTTCCTTGATGCGGGCTGCCTTGCCTTCCAGGCCGCGCAGGTAGTACAGCTTGGCGGCGCGAACCTTGCCGCGGCGCTTCACCTGGACCGAATCGATCGCGGGCGAGAACGACTGGAACACGCGCTCCACGCCCGTGCCATGCGAGATCTTGCGCACGGTGAAGGCCGAGTTCAGGCCGCGGTTGCGCTTGGCGATGACCACGCCTTCGTAGGCCTGGACGCGCTCGCGATTGCCTTCCTTCACCTTCACGTTCACGACGACGGTGTCGCCGGGGCCGAAATCCGGCAGCTTGCGCTGCATCTGCTCGGCTTCAAAAGCCTGGAGGAGCTTGTTCATGGGGTCGCCTCTGATGGTTATTATGGTTGCGCGCCAGAGGCCCGGACGGACGATCACCGTCGTGCTTGGCTTTTTGGTAGCCGCGCATTATAGCCAGACTTCGTCTGGCTGCGCTACTCCCTTGATCGGAAAGCGAATTGCCGGCTCAGCCGGGGCCGCGACGCCACTGCGTGATGAAGCTGTCCAGCAAGGCACGATCGGCCTTGTCGAGCGAAACTCGCGCAAGCAGGTCCGGGCGACGCAACCAGGTACGTCCCAGGGATTGCTGCCGTCGCCAGCGCCGAATCGCGGCGTGGTCGCCGGAGAGGAGCACGTCCGGCACCGCCACGCCGCCTTCGACCTCGGGCCGGGTGTAATGCGGGCAATCAAGCAACCCATCCTCGAAGGAATCCTGCGTGGCGCTGTCGGCATCGTTCAGCGCTCCGTCCTGGAGGCGACCGATCGCGTCGATCAGCACCGCCGCCGCCGGCTCGCCGCCCGACAGGACGTAGTCTCCAATGGATATTTCCTCGTCGATCTCGCGCGCCAGGAAGCGCTCGTCCACGCCTTCGTAGCGGCCACACAACAGGATCAAACGCGGCAGCGCTGCCAGCTCACGCGCCTTTGCCTGGGTCAGCCTCGAGCCCTGCGGACTGAGATAGATGGTACGCGCCGGCGACGGGTGCGCTGCGCGGGCGGCGTTCAGGGCTGCCCGCAGCGGCTCGATCAACATCACCATGCCGGGGCCGCCGCCAAACGGCCGCTCATCGACGCGCCGATAGTTGCCCTCCGCGTAGTCGCGCGGATTCCAGCCCACCACGTCGAGCAAGCCGCGTTGCTGCGCCCGGCCCACTACACCCAGCACGGCGCTGGCCTGGATGAACTCGGGAAACAGGGTCAGGACGTCGATGCGCATGGCGTGGGAGCGGCGCGGCGCGGACTCAGAAATCCGGGTCCCAGTCGACCACGACCACGCCTGCATCGAGATCGACGCGCTTGATCACCGCCTCGGGCAGGAAAGGGATCAGTCGCTCGCACTCGCCATCGACCGCCACCAGCACGTCGTTCGCCCCTGTGGCGAACAGGTGAGAGACGCGCCCGAACGAGGTACCGGCGACCGTTTTCACCGCCAGGCCTTCCAGATCGACCCAGTAATATTCGCCGGCACGAGGCTTGGGCAATGCTGCCCGATCGACCCAGATCTCGGTACCGATCAGGGCTTCGGCCGCGTCACGCGACTCGATTCCCGGAAACGACGCGACGAGGCCTCGCCCCTGGGCGCGACCTTCGAACTGGCGGATCGGACGTTCGGTTCCGCGCTGGCGCAGGAACCAGGGACGATAGTCGAACAGGGCGTCGCGGGGCTCCGTGTGGGACTGGATCTTGACCCAGCCCCGCACGCCGAAAACGCCGACGATCTTGCCGAGCAGGATGCGGCGCTCGCCGCCCGTGCCCGGAATCACGGCGTTCGGATCAGGCCGCGGCCGGGGCGGCCGAGGCCTGCTTGACCAGGGAGCGGACCTTGTCGGTCAACTGCGCGCCGTTTCCGATCCAGTGCTGGACGCGGGCGGCGTCGAGCTGCAGCTTGACTTCATTGCCCTGGGCCACCGGGTTGTAGAAACCAACGCGCTCGATGGCGCGACCGTCGCGCTTGTTGCGCTGGTCGGTCACGACGATGTGGTAGAACGGACGCTTCTTGGCGCCGCCGCGGGTCAGACGGATCTTGACCATGTGGGTGCTTGCTCTGCTTTGCTGGATTTGGGCCGGGACGGCCGGACGCGACGGCGAACCGGCGCGGAGAGCCGCGAAGTATAGCGGGATTCCTCCATGAAAGGGAATCCCCCGTTGAATCAAGCGCCTGGCATGTCACCACCCGCGCCCTGCCGCCCGCCCAGGGCAGGGCCCTGCTGACCGGGAGGCAGCCGGTCAGCCGAACGGCGACATCCCGCCCGGACCCGGCCCGCGCCCACCCATCATGCTCTTCATCCCGCGCAGCAGGCCCTTCATGCCGCCGGCGCTGAGCTTGGACATCATCTTTTCCATCTGCATGTACTGCTTGAGCAACTGGTTGACCTGGGCGGGCGTCGTGCCCGAGCCCTTGGCCACGCGCGCGCGGCGCGAGCCGTTCAGCAAGGCCGGATGACGGCGTTCCTTCCTGGTCATCGAGCCGATGATCGCGATCATGCGCGGCACTTCCTTGCCGGTGACCTGCGACTTCACCTTGTCCGGGATCTGGCCCATGCCGGGCAGCTTGTCCATCAGCCCGTGCAAGCCGCCCATGTTCTGCATCTGCTCGAGTTGGTCGCGCATGTCGTTCAGATCGAACTTCTTGCCCTTTGCGACCTTCTCCGCAAGCCTCGCCGCCTTGTCCTTGTCGACCTGCTGCTCTACCTGCTCGACCAGCGAAAGCACGTCGCCCATGTCGAGGATGCGGCTGGCGATGCGGTCGGGGTGGAACACGTCCAAGCCGTCGGGCTTTTCGCCCACGCCGATGAACTTGATCGGCTTGCCGGTGATGTAGCGCACGCTGAGCGCCGCGCCACCGCGCGCGTCACCGTCGGTCTTGGTCAGCACCACGCCGGTGAGCGGCAACGCCTCTGAAAACGCCTTCGCCGTGTTCGCCGCGTCCTGGCCGGTCATGGCGTCCACCACGAACAAGGTCTCGACCGGGTTCACCGCGGCGTGCAGCGCCTTGATTTCGTCCATCATCGCGGCATCGATGGCCAGGCGCCCGGCAGTATCGACCAACAGCACGTCGGCGAAGGACTTCTTCGCGTCGACAATGGCGGCGCGCACGATATCGATCGGCTTCTGCTCGGGCGAGGACGGGAAGAACAACACCTCGACCTGCTCGGCCAGGGTCTTGAGCTGTTCGATCGCGGCCGGGCGATAGACGTCGGCCGACACCACCATCACCTTCTTCTTGCGCTTCTCGCGCAGGTGTTTGGCGAGCTTGCCGACCGTGGTGGTCTTGCCCGCACCCTGCAGGCCCGCCATCAGCACCACGGCCGGGGCCGGGACATTGAGGTTCAGGTCTTGCGCCGCCGCGCCCATCACCGTGGTCAGCTCGTCGCGCACCACCTTGATCAGGGCTTGGCCCGGCGTGAGCGACTTGAGCACTTCCTCCCCGACTGCACGCACCTTGATCCGCTCGATCAGTGCCTGCACCACCGGCAAGGCCACGTCGGCCTCGAGCAGCGCCACCCGCACCTCGCGCGTGGCTTCGCGGATGTTTTCTTCCGTCAGCCGGCCGCGGCCGCGCAGGCGATTGACCGTGGCGGAAAGACGCGAACTCAGGGACTCGAACATGACAGGAGTACGGCGATGCGGGGGCGCGGAGTATAGCCCAGGCCATTCGGCCCCCGGATGGGGGCGTTCCTGCGTCCCGGATGGGTATGCCACACTTCGGCGGATGCTCTCCCTCCTTCCCGCCACCGCCTACCTGATGGCCTGCGTGCTGCTGGTGCTCGGCCTGCGCCGCGACGCAGGCGAAGCGCGCGTGCGCTGGCTCGCGCTGTCGACCTGGCTCGGCCTGATGGCAACCTTGACCCATGGCGGCATCCTGTTGAAGCAGGCAGGCACGCCGTGGGGGCTCGACCTGCATTTCTTTGCCGCCCTTTCAGCGGTGGCATGGGTGGTGGCGATGTTGTCCACCCTGCTCATGTTGCGGCGCTCCAACCTTGCGGCGCTGGGACTCGTGGTCTATCCGATCGCCGCAGCCTGTCATGTCGCCTACGCGCTGCGCGCCGGCTCGACTGTTCCCGCCAGCCCCCCAAGCTGGCAGATCCAGTTGCACGCGGCGTTGGCGCTGCTGGCGTACGCCACGCTCAGCCTGGCCGCCGTAATGGCCCTGGGACTGTGGCTGCAGGAGCGCGCCCTGCGTCGCCGCCAGCTTGCCGCGGCGCTGAACGCGTTTCCGCCGCTGACCCTCGTGGAGTCGCTGCTGTTCCGGCAGATCGGCGCGGGGTTCGCCTTGTTGACCTTGGCGCTGCTCACCGGGGTGGTATTCGTCGAGGACTTGCTCGCCCAGCACCTGTGGCACAAGACCGTGTTCTCGCTGCTGGCCTGGATCGTCTTCGGCGCACTGCTGTTCGGGCGCTGGCGGCATGGCTGGCGCGGTCGTCGCGCCGTGCGGTTGACCCTGGTCGCGATGGTGTTGCTGGCGCTGGCCTTCTTCGGCAGCAAGTTCGTGCGCGAGCTGGTCCTGCGACAGGGCGTTGCCTTGGTGACCGGATGAGCGACAGCCTCGGCAACGAACGTCGTCGATTCAGCCGCTTTCCGGTCGAGGGCCGGGTACGGCTCTACTCCGGGTCGCAGATGTGGTCCACCACGCTCATCGACATGTCGCTGCGCGGCGTGCTGGTGGAACGCCCGGCCGACTGGACCGGAGAACTGGGCAGCCGCTACCGCCTCGATGTGCGCCTGGAAGGCGGCGTCATGATCGGCATGGGCGTCGAACTGGCGCGCATCGCGAACGGCCACCTCGGCTTTGGCTGCCAGAAGATCGACCTCGACAGTTTCGCCAGGCTGAAGCGGCTGGTGGAACTCAATCTCGGCAACACCATGATCCTCAACCGCGAACTCTCGACGCTGGGTACCTGATCGGTCGCCCGGCTTGCCCGGCAGCTTGTGCCCGACGGCGCGCCTGCGCGCAGTGCGCCGAGCACGTCGCCCTATTCCGCCAGAGCCAGGGCTTCGGCCAGTCGCTCCACGCCGATCACTTCAAGCTCCTTGAACGCGCCTTTCCGAGGCGCATTGGCCTTGGGCACGATGGCACGCCTGAAGCCGTGGCTGGCGGCTTCCTTGAGGCGCTCCTCGCCGTTCGGCACCGGACGCAACTCGCCCGACAGACCGACTTCGCCGAAGGCCACCGTCTTGTCCGCCAGTGGCCGATCGCGCAGCGAGGACACGATCGCAAGCAACACCGGCAGGTCGGCCGCCGTTTCCTGCACCCGGATGCCGCCGACCACGTTCACGAACACATCCTGGTCGTAGACGCCGACCCCGCCATGGCGATGCAACACGGCGAGCAGCATCGCCAGCCGGTTCTGCTCCAGGCCCAAGGTGACGCGACGCGGATTGGCCAGCGGTGACTGGTCGACCAACGCCTGCACCTCGACCAGCAAGGGCCGCGTGCCTTCGCGCGTCACCATCACCGCGCTGCCCGACTGCGGCATGCCGCTGCCAGACAGGAAGATCGCCGACGGGTTCGGCACCTCCTTCAGGCCCTTGTCGCCCATCGCGAACACGCCCAGTTCATTGACTGCGCCGAAGCGGTTCTTGAAGGCGCGCAGTACGCGGAAGCGGCTGCCGGACTCGCCTTCGAAATACAGCACCGCATCGACCATGTGCTCGAGCACGCGCGGGCCGGCGATGCCGCCTTCCTTGGTGACATGCCCCACCAGAAACACGGAGGTGCCGGTCTGTTTGGCGAAGCGCACCAGTTTGGCCGCGCTTTCACGCACCTGGCTCACCGACCCGGGAGCTGCCGTCAACAATTCGCTCCACAGGGTCTGGATGGAGTCGGCCACGAGCAGGCGAGGCACGGTCTTCTCCGTACCCACCTGCGCCAGGATGCGCTCCACACAGGTCTCGGCCACCGACCCGGGAGCTGCCGTCAACAATTCGCTCCACAGGGTCTGGATGGAGTCGGCCACGAGCAGGCGAGGCACGGTCTTCTCCGTACCCACCTGCGCCAGGATGCGCTCCACACAGGTCTCGGCCAGCGCCTGCAGGTGCTCGACCGGCAGACCCAGGCGCTGGGCGCGACCGGCCACTTGCGCCAGGCTCTCCTCACCGGTGACATACAGCGCCGGAGTGGTCGCCGCCATGCCCGCCAGCGCCTGCAACAACAAGGTGGACTTGCCGATGCCGGGGTCACCTCCGACGAGTACCACCGAACCTTCGACCAGCCCGCCCCCCAACACGCGATCAAGTTCGCCGATAGCGGTGGAAACGCGCCGTTCGGCGTGCTGACTCACGCCCTGCAAGGCCGTGATCCGGGCCGGATCGGCCCCGGCCCAGCCAGCGTGACGGGCTGCCGCCGGGCCGCCGGCCTCCAGCACCACCTCGCCCAGGCTGTTCCAGGCCCCGCACTCGCCGCATTGCCCCTGCCATTTGCTGGCACTGGCACCGCATTCGCTGCAGACGTAGGCGGTCTTGGCCTTGGCCATGGGATCGGATCGCAGGTCGGGGCGCGCAGGGTCGCGGTTCGCCGATGCAGCGTCAACTAGCGCCCATCGGCCGTCGACTCTGGCGCCGCGTAATCGTGCCCGCGGAACCCGTAATGGTGAATTCGTCAGCATCTCGCATCTTGGGGGAGCACTCATGTCATCGCGTACGACTGTTCAACGACCGGCGGCGCAGACCGGCATCCCCTCACCCACAGGGAACGAGAGATCGAACGGGCGGCGACCCGGTCACACGCTGCCTGCCTTGCGCGCGACCCTCCTTGCGCTGGTTGCCTTCGGCGCGGTCAGCACGCATGCGGCGACGACGACCAGCGTGGTCGACATTCCGGCGGTGGACGGAGGTACCCAGCGCTTCCTGCAAGTGCGCCCAGACGCCCCCATCGCGTATGTCGTGGTCCTGCCGGGCGGCAACGGCAACCTCGGAATCCAGAACAACGGCTCGGTGAGCACGCGGACGGGCACATGCAATCCCTTCGGCCGCAACGCGGATGCATTCGCCGGTCGCCGCATCGGCCTGCCCCTCATTGACATGACCAGCAACGGATCGATCTACAACCACGAGAACGTCTTTGCGGTCGTCCGGAAGGTGCGCGAACGCGACAACGTGCCCATCTGGCTGGCAGGCGGCAGCGCATCGACGGACGCGATCGGCTTTGCCGCCAGGATGGTGCCGACCGAGATACCGGCGGGTGTCATTTTCTATTCGCCCGGCCCTCCGGATTCCAACGTGGCCCTGATTCGACGGCCAGCAGTGGTCATCGCGCATCCGCTCGACCCGTTCCAGTCCGCCTTTGCCATGTCCCAGGCACTCACTGCCGCACCGGTGCACGAGAACCTCGCTGTCACTGGCGGAAACGATGCCGGTTGTGGCTACCACCTGTTCAATGGCGCTGACGCCGAGTTCGTCAACGTCACGTCTGGTGCCATCGAGCGCAACAACGCGGCGACGGCTGGAACCCCGGCTGTGAACCTGCAAGGCGTAGGCGGCACCTGGTACAACCCGGCCACACCGGGGCAAGGCTTCATGCTCGAAGCCGTGCCCTCGCTCAACAGCCTGGTGCTGGGATGGTTCACCTGGAGCAACACCGCCGGCGATCACTTCTGGCTGTCGGGCATCGGCCCGGTGACGGGCAACAGTGCTTCGATTGAACTGGTCCGCTCGGCGAACGGCCGTTTCAACGACCCGACACCGGTCAGCGACGATTCGATCGGCACCGCCACCTTCCGCTTCACCGACTGCAGCCATGCCACGGTGAGCTTCCAGCGCACCGATACCGGGGAGAGCGGGACGATCCCGATCCAACGGCTGACTCCCGTCCCGTCCGCCTGCACCGCGCCGACGTTGCAATAGCGAGTGAAATCGCCTCCAAGGTCACGATAGCCTCCAGCCGCAAGGACATGCTCATGCCACGACGCACGCTGATACCAACTCCAACCTCGCCTGCCGATGCCAGGACCACGGCAAGGGCCAGCCAGCCGCCTGCCCTGCGTCCGTGGAAGTCCGTGACTCTCAGATGCATCGCAAGCTTGTTGCTCGCGGTTGCGACTACGGCCTCGGCCTTGCCCGGGACCTTCGAGATCGAGCAGATCTATTCGAACGCCAGCGGAACGGTGCAATTCGTCGTGATCCGCGATCGCGGCCGGAATGACTGCGATTCGGGCGAGGCCTTCTGGACCGGCGAAACGCTGAGAAGCTTCGGCAGCCCCGGCCCGAACCAGACCTACGTGTTTCCCAACAACCTTCCAACCTGCGCGACCTCCGGCAAGCGCATCCTGATCGCAACGCAGGGATTCGCCGCGCTTCGCCTGGTGACGCCCGACTTCGTCATCCCGAACGGTTTCATCCCGCTCCCGAACGGAGAAGTTGAGTTTGCGGGCATCAGCGTCGTGCAATACACGGCGCTCCCGATCGACCGTGTCACCGCCATTCTGGCCGACGGCACCCGTGTGTCCAACCGCGCCACGAACCTTGCCGGGCAAAGCGCCAGCATCACCAGCCTGCCCAGCTTCGCGATCAACTTCGGTATCGGCGGCACCTGGTACAACCCGGCCACGCCGGGGCAGGGCTTCCTGCTGGAAGTGGTTCCGGCCCTGAACAGCCTCGCCATCGGCTGGTTCACCTGGGGCAACACCGCCGGCGATCACTTCTGGCTGTCGGGCCTCGGGCCGATCAGCGGCGACAGCGCAACCGTCACCCTGCAACGCAGCAGCAATGGCGTGTTCAACAACCCGGCTCCCGTCGCCGCGGCACCGGCCGGCACCGCCACCTTCCGCTTCACCGACTGCAGCCACGCCACAGTGACCTTCCAGCGCACCGACACGGGTGAGTCCGGAACCATTCCGATCGAACGCCTGACACCCGTCCCGAGCGCATGCTCGGCTGCGGCGGCACGCTGATGCCCGCCCGGAACGTTCCTCGCGAAGGATTACCGCCCGCAAGCGTGACCGACGCGATGGCGTCCTGCCCCGGCCGACCTGCTGCGTCAACCTTCACGCTGCCGCGACGTTTTTCGCAGGCAGTTCGTCGTACCCTCTCGCCGGGGGACTTGTCGGATCGGGAGATCGAACATGTTGTCGAGAATTGCAGGCGTGGTGGCATTGGCGCTGATCCAGGTCGGCGCCGTGTTCGGAGCGACGCACCAGGTGCAGGTTTTCAGCTTCGGGTATGACCCGAAGCTCCTCACCATCCAGCCCGGCGACACCGTGACTTGGACCAACGCCGGTGGCTCGCACAATGTGAAGGCGGACGACGGCAGCTTCGGCAACAGCGTCAGCGCGAGCAACTGGACCTTTTCGCGCACTTTCCCCAGTGCCGGCGAGTTCGGCTACTACTGCGAACCGCACGGCGGTCCGGGTGGATCGGGGATGGCGGGGAAGATCACCGTTGCAGGGGGCGCACCTGCCTTCCCGATCAACTTCGGCATCGGCGGCACCTGGTTCAATCCTGCAACCTCGGGCCAGGGGTTCCTGCTCGAGGTGATTCCGTCCGCCAATAGCCTGGCCCTGGGCTGGTTCACCTGGAGCAACACGGCGGGCGACCACTTCTGGATGTCGGGCCTGGGTCCGATCAGCGGCGACAGCGCGACGGTGAGCCTGCAGCGCAGCAGCAACGGCCTGTTCAATGCCGCTTCTGGCGTTACCACCGCCGCCATCGGGTCGGCCACGTTCCGTTTCACCGACTGCAGCCACGGCACGGTGACGTTCCAGCGCACCGACACCGGCGAATCCGGCACGATTCCGATCCAGCGGCTGACGCCGGTGCCCGCCGCCTGCACGGCGCCCACGACGGAATAGTGACGGCTCGCACAGTCCGGGCCCGACATCCCTAGTCATCGGTCGTGACAATCTGTCACACTTGGCCCCGGCGCGGCACCGGAACGTCACGTACTGCGCCGGAAGGTCACCGGAGGGGATCGCGTCAGGGGAGCGATCTACCGCCGCCACACAGGGAACCCGCTGGCGAGGTAGATATGAAAGTCGTCATCCGTTTGCTGGCGCTTGCGCGCTACTTGATGCTGCTTCGCCAGTCGCGCGAGATTCGCCGCATCGTGCAAGGCCTTCCGGTGACCGCACAGCGCGCGGTCGGGCAACTGGCCATGAGCGAAATCCGCAACGCGGCGCGCTGCAGCCAACCGCACCTGTACGGGAGCCAGGTCGAGGATCGCTACCAGCCCTGGGGCGATGCCACCCAGCAGGCGTTTGCCAAGGCGCAGTCGCGCACCCCGCAGCTCAAGTTGCGCGGCATCGCGCTGTGGCTCGCCGTGGCCTTCCACGAGACCCGCGATTCCAACCACGCCAACATGCAGGGTATCCACCGGGAAGTCCTCGGGATGCTCGGCCTGCTCAAGGGCACCTACGCCGCAAACGGCCTGTCTGCCACGGCCGAGCCTGCGGAAGCCGTGCACGCAGCTTGACCATGGCCGCGGACCCGGGGCCTGCTCCGCGTCCGCGCCTCGGGTTTCAGCCAGGCGCCAGCAGGCGCGCCGCGATGTCTTGGTAGAGCCGCGCCAGCGGCTCGAGGTCGGCCACCGCCACGTGTTCGTCCACCTTGTGGATGCTGGCGTTCACCGGCCCCAATTCCACCACTTCGGCGCCCAGCGGCGCGATGAAGCGCCCGTCGGACGTGCCACCGATGGTGTTCTCGTCAGGCCGGCGGCCAAGATGCCGTTGCAGGCTTTCGCGCACCGCGCTGCGCAGCGAGGCGTCGCGGGTGTGGAAGGGCTCGCCCGAGAGATGCCAGTCGACGTGGAAGTCGAGTCCATGGCGCGCGAGGGTGGCCTCAAGCTCGGCTCGCAAGGCTGCAGCACTGGATTCCGGTGAATAGCGGAAGTTGAACTGCGCCGCGAGCTGCCCAGGAATCACGTTGTTCGCGCCGGCGCCGGCAGCGATGTTGGAGACCTGAAAGCTCGTGGGCGGAAAATCGGCGTTGCCCGCATCCCAGTGCCTTTGCGCCAACTCGGCCAAGGCGGGGGCGAAGCGATGGATCGGGTTGTCGGCGCGTTCGGGATAGGCGACATGGCCTTGCACGCCACGCACGGTCAACTTGCCGGAGAGCGAACCGCGGCGACCGATGCGAACGCTGTCGCCGAGGCGTTCGGTCGACGACGGCTCGCCCACCACGCACCAGTCGATGCGCTGCCCGTTCGCACGGAAATGCTCGGCCACCGCACGCACGCCGTGGATCGCATCGCCCTCTTCGTCCGAGGTGAGCAGCAGCGCGACGGTGCCGACATGACCGGGATGGGCGGCAACCAGGCGTTCCAGCGCCACCACGAAGGCCGCGACGCTGCCCTTCATGTCGGCCGCGCCGCGCCCGTAGAGCAGCCCATCGCGCACCTCGGGTACGAAGGGGTCACTGGCCCAACGCTCGCGCGGACCGCTCGGCACCACGTCGGTATGCCCGAGGAAGGCCAGCACCGGCGCGCCCGCGCCATGGGTTGCCCAGAGGTTGCGCACCGCGCCGAACGGCAGGTGCTCGATGCGGAACCCGGCGCGTCCCAGCCGCGCGGCGATGAGTTCCTGGCAGCCGGCATCGTCCGGCGTCACCGACGCGCATTGCATCAGGGCGCAGGTCAGTTCGAATACATCCTGTCCGGCGAACGCATTCATGGCAGCGTCATTTTCCCAAGCCGAAGCGCAGCTTGAAGCCGTTGTCGCTGAATCCCTGGGTCATCACGCCATCTGCGGTGACCACGATGGGACGCTTGAGCAGCGTCGGATACTCCTTGAGCAGCAGCTTCCACTCTGCATCGGAACCCGGTGACTTGCGGTTCGGCGCCAGCGTGCGCCAGGTGGTGGAGGACTTGTTGACCAATCCGTCCCAGCTGCCGGCCTGCGTCTTCCACGCCAGCAGTTGTTCGGGCCCGATGCGCTGCTCGCGGTAGTCGACGAAGCTGTGTTCGATGTCGAAGCGCTGCAACCAGTTGCGCGCCTTCCTGCAGGTATCGCAGGTGGACAGGCCGTAGAGCTTGACGCTCACTCTGCCGCTCCGCGCAACAGGTCATTGACGCTGGTCTTGGAGCGGGTCTTGGCGTCGACCTGCTTCACGATCACCGCACAGTAGAGCGAGTACCTGCCGTCGCCGGATGGCAGCGAGCCCGACACCACCACGCTTCCGGGGGGCACACGGCCGTAGGAGACCTCGTCCGTGGCACGGTTGTAGATGCGGGTGGACTGGCCCAGGAACACGCCCATGCCGATCACGCTGCCCTTGCCCACCACCACGCCTTCCACCACTTCCGAACGCGCGCCGATGAAGCAGTCGTCTTCGATGATGGTGGGGCTGGCCTGCAGGGGCTCGAGCACGCCGCCGATGCCGGCGCCACCGGAGATGTGGCAACGCTTGCCGACCTGCGCGCAGGATCCTACCGTGGCCCAGGTATCGACCATCGTGCCCGCACCGACGTAGGCGCCGATGTTGACGAAGCTTGGCATCAGCACCACGTCCTTGCCCAGGTGCGCGCCGCGCCGCACCACCGCGCCCGGCACGATGCGCGCGCCGACCTCGCGGAACGCGTGCTCGTCCGCCCCCGCGAAACGCAGCGGCACCTTGTCCCAGAACGGCGCCGGATGCGATTCCATCAGGCGCATGTCGTTGCAACGGAAATAGAGCAACACGGCCTTCTTGAGCCATTCGTTGACCTTCCAGCCCCCCTTGGCATCGGGCATGGCAACGCGGAACTCGCCGGCTTCCAGGCGCGCCATGACGCGCTCCACCAGTGGCCGGGTCGAGCCGTCGATCTCGGCCAGGGTCAGCGTTGCGCGGCGTTCGAACGCACTCTCGATCTCGAACCGCAGTTCAGCCACATCGTCAGTCTTGCGGGTGCGAGGCATGGGCGTCCTTGTCGTCGAGTACGGAACTAGGGTGCTTCGAGCGCGGCCAGCAGGGCCACGCGCAGCGCGTCGCAGCGCGCAGCGTCGAGGCCGGCGTCGGTTTCGTCGGTCAGCAGGAAGAAGTCCTCGACCCGCTCGCCGAACGTGGCGATGCGGGCGTCGTGCACGCGCAAGCGATGCTGGCGCAGCACCGCCGCCACCTGGGCCAGCAAGCCCGGACGGTCGCTGCACACGAGGGTCATCTGGGTACGGTGTTCGGCCGGCGCGAACTCGATGCTGGCCGGGATGCGGAAATGCTTGAGCTGGCGCGGCAGCGCGCGGCGCGCCGGCGCACGCAGGTCGGCCGATTGGCGCAGGGCTTCGCGCACCGCTTCGCTCACGCTGGCGGCGCGCCGCTCCGGATCGACGAACTCCACCCCCGCATCCAGCACCTGGAACGTATCGAGTGAAATGCCGCGGCGCGAATTGACCACGCGGGCTTCCACGATGGTGAGACCAAGACGATCCAGGCTCGCGGCAACCGTGGCGAACAGGCCGTCGCGGTCGGGTGAATACACGAACACTTCCAACGCACCCGGCCGGGCGTGCGGGCGCGCCACCACCAGCGGCAGCTCGGCCTCGTCGGTACGTGCGATCGCATGGGTCTGCCAGGCGATCTGCTCGGCGCGGTAACGCAGGAAGCTCTCGTCCGGGAACTCCTCCCACACCGTGTCGATGCGCGCGTCATCGAGGCCGAGGTCATGCAGGCGCAAGCGCGCCGCGAGGCGGCTTTCCTCGATGCGTTCGCCCGCATGCACCGGATGCTCGAGGCCGCGCCGCAGGGCAAAGCGCGTGGCTGTGTAAAGGTCGGCCATGAGCCGGTCCTTCCACGCATTCCACAATTTCGGGCTGGTGCCGGCGATATCGGCCACGGTAAGCAGGTAGAGGTAGTCCAGCCGCTCCAGCTCACCCACGAGGGTGGCAAAACGCTTCACCACATCCGGATCGGCGATGTCCTGGCGCTGCGCCGTCACCGACATCGCCAGATGGTGGCGAACCAGCCACGCCACGAGGTCGGTATCGGCAGCCGACAGCCCGTGGTCGAGGCAGAAGCGCCGTGCATCGATCGCGCCGAGTTCGGAATGGTCGCCGCCGCGGCCCTTGGCAATGTCGTGGAACAGCCCGGCGAGCAGCAGCAACTCGGGCTTGCGCAACTGCGGCCAGAGTTCGTGCCCCAGCGCAAAGCGTTCGGACGACCCCGACTCCGCGAAACTGGCCATGTTGCGCAGCACCGCAAGGGTGTGCTGGTCCACGGTGTAGACGTGGAACAGGTCGTATTGCATGCGCCCGGAAACCTTCCCGAACGCCGGCAGGTAGCGGCCGAGCACACCGAGCCGCGCCATGCGTTCCAGCGTGGGTATCGCGTTCGGCTCGCGCAGCAGTTGCAGGAAGCTCGCCTTGACCGACGCTTCGGACCGGAAACGCTCGTCGATCCGCGACAGGGCCTCGCCCAGCGCACGCGCGGTGCTCGAGTGCAGGCCGCGCAAGTCCGCATGCTGTTGCCAGCAGCGGAACAGCGACAGGATCGCGACCGGGCGGCGGAACAAGAGTTCCGGATCGCGCAGCCCGAGGTAGCCATCGATGCTGACGAAGTCCGCATCCAGCACGGTGGTCGGGGCATCGGGTGCCAGGCCCTCGGCAAACCGTTGCAGCAGGCGTTCCCCGATGCGCAGCACCAGCGCGGCGCTGCGGAAGTAGTCCTGCATGAGCTGTTCCACCGCAAGGTTTTCGCGGTGCTCATCCGTCAGGCCGAGGCGCGCCGCCAGCTGCTTCTGGTAATCGAACAGCAGGCGCTCTTCGCGCCGCTCGGCCACCAGGTGCAGGCCGAAGCGCAGGCGCGACAGCGAGCGCCGCCGCGTGTCGAGGATGTCGAACTCGTCTGCACCCAGCGCGCCCAGCGCCTGCAACTCGTTCAGCCGGGCAACGCCGTACAGACGCTGCGCCATCCAGCCCAGGGTGTGCAGGTCGCGCAACCCGCCCGGACCTTCCTTGAGGTTGGGTTCCAGGTTGTAGGCCGTGTCGTGATAGCGCGCATGGCGGGCATTCCACTCCGCACGCTTGGCGCCATAGAACGCAGCCGGCGGCCACAACCCGGGCGTCGCCATCGCCTCGCGCAGGCGGCCATGCGCCTGTGGATCGCCTGCGAGCGGGCGGATCTCGAGCAAGGCCGTGGCAACCGTCACGTCCTCGCGCGCCGCTTCGCGGCACTGCGCGATGCTGCGCACGGCATGGCCGGGCGCGATGCCGAGGCTCCACAAGCCGGCGAAGAAGGCTTCGATGCCGGCGCGCTGCGCCTCTTGCACCGCCTCGTCGGCGAGGATGAGGAGGTCCACGTCCGAACGCGGGAAGAGCTCGCCGCGGCCATAGCCACCGGTCGCGACCAGGGCCAGGTTCACCTGGTTGCCGAACGCACGGGTCCAGGCCGCGACCACGGCCTCGTCCACGGCACGAGTGCGCCGCGCCAGCAACTCGTCGATGTCGGCGCCGGCGTCGAAGGCCGCCGCCAGTTCCCGCAGGTTGAGTTCCAGCGCCTGGCGCGCAACGCGCGCTTCGTCGGTGGCGCCGGGACTCGGTTCCGCTGCCGGCTCCGGGGCGGTCATGGCCAGTTGTCGTCGCCGGGCAGGCGGGTCAGCACGTCATAGCCGCCCTGGGTCACCACGATGGTGTGCTCCCACTGGGCCGACAGGGAACGGTCCTTGGTGACGACGGTCCAGCCGTCCGGCATCAGCCGGGTGTGGCGGGCACCGGCGTTGATCATGGGTTCGACCGTGAAGGTCATGCCCGGCTTGAGCGCAATGCCGGTTTGCGGGGTGCCGTAGTGCAGCACCTGCGGATCTTCATGGTAGACCTGCCCGATGCCGTGACCGCAGTACTCGCGCACCACCGAGAAGCGTTCGGACTCGGCAAAGCTCTGGATGGCGTGGCCGATATCGCCCAGCGTCGCACCCGGACGCACCGCCCGGATGCCGCGCCACATCGCTTCGCGCGTGACCTCGACCAGCCGCTTCGCCAGGGTGCTGGGTTGACCCACGAAATACATGCGGCTGGTGTCGCCGTGCCAGCCATCCTTGATCACGGTGACATCGATGTTGACGATGTCGCCGTCCTTCAGCACCTTCTGCGGGCTGGGAATGCCGTGGCAGATGACGTTGTTGACCGATGCGCAGATCGTGGCCGGGAAGCCCTTGTAGCCCACGTTGGCCGGAATCGCGTGCTGCACCTTCACAATGTGCTCGTGGCAGAGCCGGTCCAGCTCCTCGGTGGTGACGCCCGGCTTCACGTGCGGCCCGATCATCTGCAGCACCTCGGCCGCGAGCCGCCCGGCGACGCGCATCTGCTCGATCTGTTCGGGGGTCTTGATGGTGATGCCCATGGCGGCGATTATCGCCGAGTTGCGCGCACCGAGGCCAGCGGCTTACAATTCGCCGGCTTTGCGACCGGCCCTGCCGCCGTCGAGCCGTCCACGTCGCACGTCAGCGGCGAATCCACACCTGCGTGCCACCACCCGTCCGGGGTGTCCCCTGTCTCGAAAGACGCCGGGGATTCGGAACGGGCGCCGCAGGGAAGCCCAACCCCGGAACTGTTTGTGCGAAACCCTCGAAAGAGCACGCACATCCGCGCGCGGACCTTCCAGGAAGGCAACCGCACGAGGCAGTTCCGTCCAACTCGAAGGAAGCACTGCAATGCCCCAAGTCACCATGCGCCAGATGCTGGAAGCCGGCGTGCATTTCGGCCACCAGACCCGCTACTGGAATCCCAAGATGGCGCCCTACATCTTCGGCGCCCGCGGCAAGATCCACATCATCAACCTCGAGAAGACCGTGCCGCTGTTCGGCGACGCGATGAACTTCCTTTCGGGCCTGGCGCAGAAGCGCGGCACCGTGCTGTTCGTCGGCACCAAGCGTTCGGCGCGCGAGTCGATCAAGGAAGAGGCCGAACGCTGCGGCATGCCGCACGTGTCGGCGCGCTGGCTGGGCGGCATGCTCACCAACTTCCGCACGGTCAAGGGCCGCATCAGCCGCCTCAAGGCGCTGGAAGCGGGCGAGACCGACGGCACCTTCGCCAAGCTGGTCAAGCACGAAGTGCTGCAGTTGCAGCGCGAGCGCGAAAAGCTGGAGAAGTCGCTCGGCGGCATCAAGAACATGAATGGCCTGCCGGACGCGCTGTTCGTCATCGACATCGGCCACGAGAACATCGCGGTGCTGGAAGCCAAGAAGCTCGGCATTCCGGTGGTGGCGGTGGTCGATACCAACTATGACCCGGCCCTCGTTGACTATGCCATCCCCGGCAATGACGACGCGATCCGTGCGGTGCAGCTGTACGCCCGCGCCGCCGCGGACGCCGTGCTCGAAGGCAAGGCTGCCGCGCCGCAACACGCCCGCATGGAAGACGAATTCGTCGAGCTCGATGCCGAAGGCAACCCGGTTGCCAAGGACGACGGCGAGCGCAAGAAGGCTGCTCCGCGTGGCCGCGCGCCGGCCAAGAAGGGCCCGGCAGCGCCGCGTGGCCGCGCTCCGCGCGGCAAGTCGGCCGACGGCGCCGAGTAATCGGCTCGTCATGCGGCCGCGCGAGACTGCGCGGCCGCGTTCCGGATCTTGCCCTCCTTCGCGAAGGCCGCCTGCCAAGCACCGCGACGTCCGAAAGCGCTTCGTTGCGCATTCTGGATCGACCGATCAATCAATAGCCGGCAGGCCTGTACGTCACTACCAATACTTCGAGGCAAACAATGGCTGAAATCACCGCAACCCTGGTCAAGGAACTGCGCGAGCGGTCCGGCGCCGGCATGATGGAATGCAAGAAGGCGTTGAGCGAGAACGGCGGCGACATCGACGCCGCGATGGAATTCCTGCGCAAGTCGGGCCTGGCCAAGGCCGACAAGAAAGCCAGCCGCGTTGCCGCGGAAGGCCGCATCGCCGTCGCCCAGTCGGGCGGCAAGGCGGTGCTGGTCGAAATCAACTCCGAAACCGACTTCGTCGCCAAGGACGTCAATTTCATCGGCTTCACCGACGCCATCGCGCGAGCCGCGCTGGCCTCGGGTGCAGGCGACGCGGAAGCGCTCAAGTCGGCCAAGCTGCCGTCCGGCGAAACCGCCGAGGAATCGCGCGCCGCCGCCATCGCCAAGCTCGGCGAGAACATCCAGATCCGCCGCATGGCCAGGGTCGAGAGCGCCCACAACGTCGCGGCCTACGTGCACGGCGGCAAGATCGGCGTGCTGGTCGAACTCAAGGGCGGCGACATGGACCTGGCGCGTGGCATCGCCATGCACGTGGCCGCAATGAACCCGCCGTACAACAAGGCAGCCGACGTGCCGGCCGACTTCCTCGCCAAGGAGAAGGAAATCGAGCTGGCCAAGATGAGCGACAAGGAACGCGCCAAGCCGGCCGAAATCCTCGAGAAGATCATCGGCGGCAAGATGCAGAAGATCGTCAACGAAGTGACGCTCTACGGCCAGGCCTTCGTGCTCGACACCGACAAGACGGTCGAAGCCGCGCTCAAGGCCGCGGGTGCCGACGTGATCGGCTTCCAGCGCCTGGTGGTGGGTGAAGGCATCGAGAAGGTGGTGGAAGACTACGCCGCCGAAGTCGCCAAGGCGATGCAGGTCTGAGGACTGCGACCCGATCGCACTTCACCATCGGTTGCAGGGAAAGGGCCGCGGGAAACCGCGGCCTTTTCGTTTCCAGCGAAGCATGCCTTCTCGCCCAACAGGCTTCCGGGGGCGTTCGACCGGATGGGACCGGACCCACGAGCACCCCGCTCGGCTCCGCTACAATGGCGTGGTTTTGCCCGCCGAACGGAGTCTGCGCATGAACGTCCCCGCCAGCGCCCCCGCGCTCAAGTACCGCCGCATCCTGCTCAAGCTCAGCGGCGAAGCCTTGATGGGCAAGGAGGACTACGGCATCGATCCGGACGTGATCGGGCGCCTGGCGCAGGAAATCCTCGATGTGCAGCGCGCCGGCGTGGAAATCGGGGTCGTCATCGGCGGCGGAAACATCTTCCGCGGCGCGGGCCTGGCCTCGGGCGGCATGGACCGCGTCACCGGCGACCACATGGGGATGCTCGCCACGGTGATGAACGCGCTGGCGATGCAGGACGCGCTGGAAAAGCTCGGCGCCAGGGTGCGGGTGATGAGCGCAATCAAGATCAACGAGGTGTGCGAGGACTACATCCGCCGCCGCGCCGTGCGCCATCTGGAGAAGGGCCGGATCGCGATCTTCGCGGCCGGCACCGGCAACCCCTTCTTCACCACGGACTCGGCAGCCGCGTTGCGCGCGGTGGAGATCGGTGCGGAACTGCTGCTCAAGGCCACCAAGGTCGACGGCGTGTATGACGCCGATCCGAAGAAAAAGAAGGACGCGCGCCGCTTCGAGCATCTCAATTACGACGAGGTGATCGCGCGCGACCTCAAGGTGATGGATACCGCCGCAATCGCGCTGTGCCGCGACTACGACCTGCCGCTGCGCATCTACGACATCACCCGACCCGGCGACTTGATGCGCATCCTGCAGGGCAAGGCGATCGGCACGCTGGTGCACGGGCGCGCGTAGGCGGTAGGGCGGAGCTCGCTCCGCTGCCCTGATCCTCGAATCGAAAGCGCCATTGGCAGCCGAGCAAGCTCGGCTCTACGGTCCGCCCACGGTTGATGGTGCAATAGTGTCCGCCGCGGCGTGCCTGCGATGCTCGCGGCATGGCGCACCATCACCACGACAACCCGCATCCCGGCCCGGATGCACATCCGCATTCGCACGCCCACGAACACGCCCATGACCGCGCAGGAGGGTCTGCCACGCGTGCGTTCGCGCTGGGCACGCTGATCAACCTCGGCTTCACCGCGCTCGAAGCCGGCTTCGGCTTTGCAACGAACTCGCTGTCGTTGCTGTCGGACGCCCTGCACAACCTGGGCGACGCACTCGGCCTCGCACTGGCCTGGGGCGCAGCCTGGCTGGCACAGCGCCCGGCCAGCACGCGCCGGACCTATGGCTACCGCCGCGCCACCCTGCTGGCGCCTCTGGTGAACTCTCTGATCCTCGTGGCCGGCTCCGGAGCGCTCGGCTGGGAAGCGCTGCGCCGCGTCGGCGAGCCACCCGAGGTCGAAGCGCTGCCGGTGATCGTGGTGGCCGCCATCGGCATCGCAATCAACCTCGGCTCCGCCCTGCTCTTCCGTCGCGGCCATGCGCACGACATCAACCAGCGTGGGGCCTACCTGCACCTGCTGGCCGATGCCGCGATTTCACTGGCCGTGGTGCTGGGCGGCCTTGCCATGCTGTGCCTGGACTGGCGCTGGCTCGATCCGCTGCTGGCGCTGGGTGTGGGCCTGGTGGTGGTCTGGAGTGGATGGGGGCTGCTGCGCGATAGCCTCGACCTGGCGCTCGACGCCGTGCCACGCGGCATCGATCAAGCCGCCGTCCAGTCCTTCCTCGCGCAGCAGGACGGCGTGACCGCCGCGCACCACGTCCACATCTGGGCCCTGGGCAGCCGCGAAGTCGCGCTCACCGCGCACCTGGTGCGTCCACTCGCCGACGACCATGACCGCTTTATCGAAGGCGTGGCGCACCAGCTGCGCGAACGCTTCGGCATCGGTCACGCGACGCTGCAGGTCGAGCGCGGCGATGCGGAATGTGCCGCTGCCTGCCACGACGATTGAGATGCCTTCTGCCGTCTACTCGAATCCGGCGCGGAACAGCTTGTCGGGGTTGAGCGGGTTGTCCTGGACGAACACATCCAGGGCGACAGGCGCGTCTTCGTTTCCGAGATTCTCGGAGGCCGAATCGTAGGCGACGCGGCGACCGCTGTAATCCAACGCGATTCGTTGACTATCCTCGTCCCCCAAGAATCCGCTATCTTCGGCACGCGAAACTCGCATCACGCCCTGGACCTTCCCACCGGCCAAGCGCGCGACATGGACTTGCTTCTTGCCGTTTCCGCCGGTGAGACCTGAGGCATCGAGATTGCTCGCTGTCGAAACGTAGGCCACCGTCTCGCCGTCGCCCGAAATCACGGCAGCTTCCGCCGAGCCGTTGCCCGGCGCTCCCTGCGCCGTCGTGCTCACCCGGACGGGAGTGAGAACCGGGCTCGTCAGGTCGACGTAGTAGGCATGCGTTCCAGGCGCAGCGCTGTCGCCATCGCCCAAGGGAAGGTCGCTTTCGAACACCAGCTTCCTTCCCGCGTAGTCGATCGAAGGTTTGCGGCTGCCGCCGGACGCACACTGCGTTGCACTGGTCGGAGCGCTGATCCGTTGAGTGGCCCCGGAAATCGCGTTCCGCAGAATCACCTGCGTGTTGCCGCACAACGGGGCCTGCCCGAGCACGGTATTGGTCGCCGTGGTCTCCCAGGCCACCCATTCGCCGCTGGCTGAAACGACGGGACTATTGCTCACGCCGTTGGCGTTGAGCGAGCCTTTGCGTCCGTTGCCGTCGTCCACCTTGCAGCTCAGGCAATCCGGTGCGTCGGGCTGCGGGATGCCGCCGACGCGAGGAAGCTTCACGCGATAGACATTCGCCTGGTCAGGCACTCCTTCAGTCGAGGTCGCGGGACTGACAAGCACCAGCGACAAGCCGTCGGGTGCGAGCCTCGGCGTGGTTCCCACGCCGCCTGGCATGGCGCCCCCAACTCGTTGCGTTGTTCCGCTGATCCGGTCTCGTAGATAGACGCTGAAGCCTCCGGCCTTGCGCCGCCGTTCACTCTGCTTCTCGCTCTCGCCCAGCAGCCTCTTGACGCCAGCGTCGGCAGTGACGAAAGCGACCAGATCGCCTTGGGCCGAAAGGGACGGCTCCATCACCGCGGTGGTCACGGAGGCTTCCTCGTTGTCCAAGCTCGCCATCTGGATGTTTCCGGTCGGCGCATCGAACAGGAAGATGTCCGCGCCGTCGGCATCCGCGCTGGCCAGCAGGTTGGTGGCGACGGATTCGAACACCAGGCTGCTGCCGCTCGCGTCCATCGCGACAGCGCGACTGGCGCCATTGGCCGTTGGCGTCGAGGCGAAGGGATCGAGGCCGATGGGTGGCGCGATGCGCTTGCACTTCACCGGGTAGTTCGCCTGACTGCGGTTCGGATCATGCGAAATCGTCGCCGTCAGCACTTGATCGATGTCCGTCACCACGCCTGCGACCACCACCGGAACGGGCGCCGCGCAGGCGATATCCACGACAAAGTCGTCGTTGGCCGGCACCACCAGGGAGACGGGCGAAGCCGAGAGTGGTGCTTTGAGTCCGGACAACTGGACTGCGGCCTGGTAAGTGCCCGAGTTCGTAAGGTTCAGCTGGCGAAGCCGCGGAGTGCTCGTGGTGACGTTGTCGAACACGATGGGCGTGCCGATCGAAGGGCTCGAACCAAACGAAGCCCCACGCGCCGTAAGTGCCCCATCCGAGGTGCTACAGAAAACTGGCGTCTTTGCTGCGGATCGGGCCACGGTGACCCACTGGTCGTCGCACGAAGTCTGGTCCGCGGCCAGGTCGAGGGAAAACTGCCCCGGGGTGATGAATTGCGTCCCCGTGAACGTCACGTCGCACAGGCGCTCGTTGCCGTAGGGCGACGGCACCAGACAGAAGATCTCCGAGCAACGCGACTTCACCGCGACGACGTCGACGTGCCAGACGCGCGAGGTTGGCGAGACGATCAGCTGAGCCGTACACGTGGTGCTAGCGGAAATGGGTTGAGCCGCCACATCGACGATGAACCCCGGAACTATCAACCGGGTGCGAACCTGATACGTCGGACCGACGTTGCCCGGATCGAATCGAATGCTGGCCGTCGCGACGCTTCCCTGCACCGGGTCGATGCTGGTCGAGTCCACGCGCACCGTGCGTGGAAAGTTAATTTGCGCCCAGGAGGGCGCAGCTGTCGCCATGCACAATAAGGCCAGAACGAGCCCTCGCCAGGCGATCTCGCTGATCCCGATGCTACGCATGGCCGCCTCCCGTACCGACTGACCCGAAGCAGGGCGCCGACCCGGCGACGCCCAGAGTGGCGCGATGATTGACCACACTGAACCCAACTACGCCAAACCGCAACAACAATTACAGCGGGAGGACGCGTATGTCGGGGAGCGGCGCGGGTACCCGCCCCGGTTCGCCAGTCCCGCGTCCCGCCCCTATAATCCGTCGTCTTTTTGCAACATCAGGAACCAGGCCGTGATCAACGACATCAAGAAAGATGCCCAGACCCGCATGCAGAAGAGCGTGGATGCGCTGCGCAACGAACTGCTCAAGCTGCGTACCGGGCGCGCCTCGACGGCGCTGGTCGATCACCTCAAGGTCAACTACTACGGTTCGGACATGCCGCTGTCGCAGGTCGCCACGGTGGCGGTGACCGATGCCCGCACGATCCAGATCACGCCCTGGGAAAAGCCCATGGTCGGCGCGGTGGAGAAGGCGATCCTGGCCTCCGATCTCGGCCTCACCCCGAACACTGCAGGGCAGATCATCCGCATCAACCTGCCGGCGCTCACCGAGCAGCGTCGCAAGGAACTAAGCAAGCACGTGCATGCCGAAGGCGAGAACGCGAAAGTGGCGGTGCGCAACGTGCGCCGCGACGCGATGCAGCACGTGAAGGAGCTGCTCAAGGAAAAGAAGATCACGGAAGACGAAGAGCGCAAGGCCGAGGACGACATCCAGAAGCTCACCGACAAGGCGGTGAAGGACGTCGATGCCGTGGTCAAGGCCAAGGAAGAAGAGTTGATGGCGATCTGATCCAGAGCCTGGTGACCTATGCGAAGCAAGCCGCGTTGCCCCTCACAGCCCCTCAGGTGGTGTTGCGCGGCGCCGCGCCTTGCTGCCTGCAAGGTCAAGCCGTGCGGCGCCGCATGAGGGGCTGTGAGGGGCAACCCTCCGGGCTGGGCCGGAACCCAAGCGAGGCCGCGTCATCGCTCGGTTGCGTATCGACATACGCGTCCTCACTCTTCCTTGCCTCGCTTGGGTTCCGGCCCAGCGCGGCCTACTTCGCATAGGTCACCAGGCTCTATGCCGGATTTCTCGCCCCGCATGAACGTCGAGTCGAAGGCAGCAGTGTCGGTCGTGCTGCCGCGCCACATCGCGATCATCATGGATGGCAACGGCCGCTGGGCCGAGGCCCGGCGCCGGCCGCGCAGCATCGGGCATCGCGCTGGCGCACGCGCAGTCAATGCCTGCATCGACGCCTGCCTCGCCGACGGCATCGAGGTGCTGACCCTGTTCGCGTTCTCGAGCGAGAACTGGCAGCGCCCCAAGGAAGAAGTCGGCGCGCTGATGCAGCTGTTCCTGCGCGCGCTCGACCGCGAGGTGGACGAGCTGCACCGGCGCGGGGTGCGGGTGCGCTTCATCGGCGAGCGCAGCGCGTTTGCGCCGGAGCTGCAGCAGCGGATGGATCGCGCCGAGCAGGTCACGCATGCCAATGCGCGCCTGCACCTGTGCATCGCCGCCAACTACGGCGGACGCTGGGACATGGCGCAGGCCGCGCGCGCGCTGGCCCTGGAAGTGCAGGCCGGCCGCCTCGCACCCGACGCCATCGACGAGAACCGCCTGATGCCGCATTTCGCGCTGTCGCAACTGCCTGCGCCGGACCTGTTCATCCGTACCGGCGGGGAACACCGCATCAGCAATTTCCTGCTCTGGCAATTGGCCTACTGCGAGCTGTATTTCACCGACGTGCTGTGGCCGGATTTCGATGCGGCGGCCTTGCGCACGGCCATCGCCGACTTCGCCGGGCGCGAGCGCCGCTACGGCAAGACCTCGGCCCAGGTCCAGAGCCAGGCCACGCAGGAGCCGGGGGCATGAAGCAGCGCATCCTCACCGCACTGGTGCTTGCGCCGCTGGCCGTGGCCGCCGTGCTGTGGCTGCCCACCGGTGCCTTCCTGATGCTGGCGGCCGCCTTGCTGCTGCTCGGGTTGTGGGAATGGACCCGGCTGATCGGCCTGCGCGGTCACGCGCGCCGCGCGATCGTGCTGCTGGCGCACGCCGGCGTGCTGGCCTGGCTGGCCTGGCGTGGCACCGGGCTCATTCCGTGGATTGCGGTGCTGGGCGCGGCCTGGTGGTGCCTGGCGGCACTTTGGTTGCGACGCATGGAGTTCGGCCAGGCCGATCGTCCCGCCAACCGCGCGATGAAGCTCGGTATCGGCAGCGTGATGGTGGTCCCCGCCTGGAGCGCGGCCGCGGTGCTGCACAGTGACGGTGCCTCGGGCCCGGCCTGGACCTTGTACGCGCTGCTGCTGGTGTGGGCGGCGGACAGCGGTGCGTGGTTCGTGGGCAGCCGCGTGGGCGGCAAGAAACTGGCTCCCAGCATCAGCCCCGGCAAGACCTGGGCCGGCTTCTGGGGCGGCCTGGCCACGGTCGCGCTGGTGGCGCTGGTGGCCGTGCCGGTCTTCGGCCTGACCTGGAGCCAGGCACCCGCCCTGCTCGCAGCCAGCTTGCTCACCGGGCTCGCCTCGGTGGTGGGCGACCTGTTCGAAAGCATCATCAAGCGCCATGCCGGCGCCAAGGATTCGGGGTATCTCGTCCCGGGCCACGGCGGGGTACTGGACCGCATCGACAGCGTGCTCGCTGCGCTGCCGGTGTTCGTGGTCGCGCAAGGCGGATTCAACCTGTGACCCGGCGGGTCGCCGTGCTCGGTGCGACGGGCTCGATCGGCGACAGCGCGCTCGACGTGATCGCGCGCCATCCCGATCGGTTCCGAGCCACGGTGCTGAGTGCGAACGAGAAGGTCGATGACCTGATCGAGCTGTGCCGGCGCTTCCGGCCGGATGCCGCCGTCATTGCCGACGAGTCGAAATTCGCCACCCTGCGCGATGGGCTGCGTGGCGCGGGCCTGGCCACGCACGCACATGCCGGAACGCAGGCCCTGAGTGACCTGGCCGGCTCGGATCATTGCGATACCGTGATCGCCGCCATCGTCGGCGCGGCCGGATTGAACTCGACCCTGGCTGCCGCGCGCGCCGGCAAGCGCATCCTGCTGGCGAACAAGGAAGCCGTCGTGGTGGCTGGCGCCTTGCTGATGCACGAAGTGGCCGCGCACGGAGCGGAAATCGTCCCGATCGACAGCGAGCACAATGCGATCTTCCAGTGCCTGCCCCACCCTGCCCTGGGCGCTGCGGCCCGGCCGGGCGTGCGCCGACTGCTGCTCACCGCCTCGGGCGGACCGTTCCGCGGCTGGGATCGCGCGCGCCTGGCCGCGGTCACGCCGGAACAGGCCTGCGCTCACCCGAACTGGAGCATGGGACGCAAGATTTCGGTCGATTCGGCCACCCTGATGAACAAGGGCCTGGAGGTGATCGAGGCGCACTGGCTGTTCGCGGCCGCGCCCGAGCGCATCGAGGTGGTGGTGCACCCGCAGAGCATCGTGCATTCGCTGGTCGAGTACACCGATGGGTCGGTCCTGGCCCAGCTCGGCAATCCCGACATGCGCACCGCACTCGCGCACGGACTGGCCTGGCCAGAGCGGATCGAAGCCGGGGTCGCCCCACTCGACCTCACCGCCTTGGGCCGGCTCGATTTCCAGCCTCCCGACCTGACCGCCTTTCCCTGCCTCGACCTGGCCTTCCGGGCCTTGCGCGCCGGGCCGGCGGCCTCCACCGTACTCAACGCGGCGAACGAAATCGCGGTTTCAGCCTTTCTTCAGCGCCGGGCTGCTTTCCTCGCCATCCCGGACCTGATCGCGGCCTGCCTTGACGCCCTCGCGGCGGAACGGGCCGAGTCGCTGGAAGAGTTGCTCGCACTGGATGCGCGGGCGCGACAGGTGGCCGAGGCCAGGCTGGCGGCGTGAGCCGGCGATGACAAGAACGTAGTTCCAGGGGTAGCACGGTGCAGGAAATCTTCGGTTCCATCTGGTGGCTGATCGTCAGCCTCGGGGTACTGGTCACCTTCCACGAGTTCGGCCATTTCTGGGTGGCGCGGCGTTTCGGCATCCGCGTGCTGCGCTTCTCGGTCGGCTTCGGGAAGGCCCTCTGGAGCCGCACCGGCAAGGACGGCACCGAATACGTGATCGCCGCGATTCCGCTCGGCGGTTACGTGAAATTCCTCGACGAGCGCGAGGACGATGTCCCGGCCACGCAGCGCGACGAGGCCTTCAACCGCAAGCCGGCCTGGCAGCGTTTCCTGGTGGCATTCGCCGGACCGGCCTTCAACCTGGTGCTGTGCCTGGCCTTGCTGTGGGCGATGTTCGTGATCGGCAAGGCCGATTTCCAGCCGCTGATCGGGCGCAGCGAAGGCATTGCGGCCAGCGCCGGCCTGCGCGCCGACGATCGCATCCAGAGCATCGACGGCCAGCGCATGGATACCTGGACCCACGCCGCCCTGGCGCTCACCGGCGCGGCATTGGACCGCAGCGTGGTCGAGCTGCAGGTGGGCGGCGCGGATGGCGACCGCCGCGTGCGACTGGATCTGGCGCAGCTGGGCGAGGACATCGACGAGACCACGGTGCTGCGCGACATCGGCCTGCTGCCCCGGCAGTTGATGCTGCCGCCGGTGATCGGCCAGGTGGCACCGGGCACGCCTGCGGCGCGTGCCAGGCTCCAGCCTGGCGACCGGATCGAGCAGATCGGATCGGTTTCGATCGATGGCTGGGATCAGGTCTCGCAACAGATCCAGGCGCAGGCGGGCAGCGGCCCGATCGCGCTGCGCATCGGCCGGGGTGCCGACCATTTCGGGATCGAGCTGACGCCCGAGTCACGCGACGAGAATGGCACCATGCGCTGGCTCCTCGGGGTTAGCGCCCAGCCGCGCAACGCCGAACACGACGCCGTGCTGCGCTATGGCCCGATCGAGGCCCTCGGCGCGGCAACGCACGAAACCTGGCGCCTGACCGAAGCCACCTTCGGCATGTTGTGGCGCATGCTCAACGGCAGCGCCTCGCTGCAGAACCTCTCGGGCCCGATCTCGATCGCGCAGTACGCCAACGCCTCGGCCCAGATGGGCGCGGCCTGGTTCCTGTTCTTCCTGGCCGTGCTCTCGCTCAGCCTCTGCATCATGAACCTGCTGCCGATCCCGATCCTGGACGGCGGGCATCTGGTGTATTGCCTGGTCGAGATGGTCAAGGGCAGTCCGCTCAGCGAGCGCGCCATGATTGCCGGGCAGTACGTCGGCATGGGCCTGCTCGCCTGCCTGATGGGCCTCGCTTTCTACAACGATATCGTCCGGCTGGTATCGTAGCCGGACCGGAAGTCCCGCTTTCGACGCGCGCAAACGGACTCCTAACGCGCCGAGGCGGTAGAATCGGCCCCAGGCCCGGGATTCGGGCCGGAAAATAACGAACCGCGGGCCCCACGAGGCCCGCTCTTGCGCACCTGCCGCCTTTGGACGTGACGATGACGCGTATCGCCGCTGCACTGCTGGCCGCCTCGCTGGCCGGCCCCACCGCTCAGGCCCAGAGCTTCGAGCCCTTCACGGTCACCGACATCCGGGTCGAAGGCCTGCAACGCATTTCCGCCGGCACGGTGTTCAACTACTTGCCGATCGAGAAAGGCGACCGGGTCGATCGCAACGAAGCCGCCCAGGCCATCCGCGCCCTGTTCCGGACGGGCTTCTTCAACGACGTGAAACTCGAACGCCAGAACGACATCCTGGTGGTCACGGTCACCGAGCGTCCGGCGATCAACAAGATCACGCTGGTCGGCAACAAGGACCTCAAGACCGAGGAGCTGACCAAGGGCCTGAAGGACATCGGCCTGTCCGAGGGCGAAACCTTCGACCGCCAGGAGCTGGACAAGGTCACGCAGGAACTGACCCGCCAGTACAACAACCGCGGCAAGTACAACGTCTCGATCACGCCCACGGTCACGCCGCTGGACCGCAACCGCGTCGACCTCACCGTGGAGGTGAAGGAAGGCAAGGCCGCGCGCATCAAGCACGTGAACATCGTCGGCAACGAGAGTTTCAGCGACGAGGAGATCCTCGACGGCTGGGAATCGGAAACCACGAACTGGCTGTCCTGGTACAACCGTGGTGACCAGTATTCGCGCGAGAAGCTTTCCGGTGACCTGGAAAAGCTCAACAACTTCTACCTCGATCGCGGCTACGTCGACTTCAATGTCGAATCGACCCAGGTCTCGATCGGGCCCGACCGCAAGGACATGTTCCTCACCGCCAACGTGCGCGAGGGCGAGGTCTACACCCTGTCCGAGGTGAAGGTCACCGGCGACACCATCCTGCCGCAGGAGGAGATGGAGAAGCTGGTGATCGTGAAGCCCGGCGATACGTTCTCGCGCCGCCTGCTGGAAGCCACCTCCGACGCCATGATCGCGGTGCTCGGCAACGTCGGCTACGCCTTCGCCAATGCCACGCCGGTGCCGGAAGTCGACCGCGAGAACCGCACGGTCAAGATCAACTTCTACGTCGAGCCGGGCAAGCGCGTATACGTGCGCCGCATCGCGTTCAAGGGCAACACGCGCACCGCCGACGAGGTGCTGCGTCGCGAGATGCGCCAGTTCGAAGGGCAGTGGTACTCGCAGGCGGCACTCGACCGTTCCAAGGTTCGGCTGCAGCGCCTCGGCTATTTCAGCGAGGTCAACATCGAGACGCCGGCGGTGGCGGGCACCGAAGACCAGGTCGACGTCGAGGTCGGCGTCAAGGAAACCACCTCGGGCAGCTTCACCTTCGGCCTTGGCTACTCGCAGCTCTCGGGCCTGATCACCTCGGTCTCGGTGACCCAGAACAATTTCCTCGGCACCGGCAACCGGGTCGGCGCCACCGTCCAGAACAACAGCTACGCGCGCCGCCTCGACCTGTCCTACCTCGACCCCTACTTCACCGACGATGGGGTGTCGCTGGGCTACAACGTGAGCTACCGCGAACTCGACCAGGGCGACTTCAACGTCGCCAACTACACTTCCGACAGCGGCGCGGTCTCGGCCGTGTTCGGGGTGCCGCTGACCGAGACCGACACCGTCGGCGTCAGCCTGGGCCTGGACTACAACACCATCAACACCATCTCGGGCATCACGCCCGACCCGCTGGTGGACTACATCGATGCGCTGAACAAGCGCACCTTCAATGCGTGGCGCACCGAGTTGTCGTGGGCGCGCGATTCGCGCAATGCCTATTTCAACCCGACGTTCGGCAGCTACCAGCGTGTCTCGGCCGAGCTGACCCTGCCGGGTTCGACGGTCGAGTACTACAAGCTGTATTACCAGTACGCCCGCTACTGGCCGGTCAACCGCCACCTCATCTTCCTCACCGGCGCGGAAGTGGGCTACGGCGACAACTACGATGATCCCGTGTCACGCGAGATCCCGGTGCTGATGCCCAACCCGCTGAACCCCAGCGGCCCGCAGATCCCGGTGCTCGACTCCAACGGCAACCCGGTGTTCCGTACCGTCGTGGCCGATGGCCTGCCCTTCTTCGAGAACTTCTACGCCGGCGGCGTGCGCTCGATTCGCGGCTTCGAGGACAACACCCTCGGCCCGACCGCCGTGTCGCGCCTGAACCCGGATTTCCGCCAACCGCTGGGCGGTTCGTTCAAGACCGTCGGCACGGTGGAAGCCATTTTCCCGACCCTGTTCGACACCGACCAGACGCGTCTCTCCGCGTTCCTCGATTTCGGCAACGTGTTCGCCGACACCGATGCCTTCGAAGTGGACGAGTTCCGCGCCTCGGTCGGCTTGTCGCTGCACTGGCAGGCACCGGTCGGGCCGATCATCCTCAACCTCGCCATGCCCATAAAGCACGGCGACGACGACGAGATCGAGCGGCTGCAATTCTCCTTCGGCACCCAGTTCTGAGGTCCAGGAACGCATCGGGGCAACGGCAATCTTGAATACGCGGCGCACGACCGCAGCGACAAACCCGAGGCCGCCTTGCCGGTTCGGGTGGCTGCTGGCTTGCGTGCTGGGCGCATGGGCGTCGCTGGCGGTCGCGCAGGAGACGAGCCGCATCGGCTACGTCGACATGAAGCGGCTGATCGACAATGCGCCGCAAATGCTCGCCGCGCGCGAGCGCCTGCGCGTCGAGTTCGATGCGCGTGACGCCGAGATCACGGCCGAGATCGCGCGGCTCGCCACCCTCGACGCGCGGCTGCGGGACGAGGCGGCATCCCTGCCCGACGACGAGCGGGTGAGCCTGCAACGCCAGGCCGATACCCTGCGGCGCTCGATCGAGAGAACGCGGCAACGCCTGCAGCAGGACTTGGCGGCACGCGGCGAACAGGAGCTCGACAAGACCTGGCCCCTGGTCGACGAGGCCGTGGCCGAGTACGCGCGCGAAGCCGGGCTCGACCTCGTGGTGCAGAGCCCCCAGATCTATTTCAGCGGCCGCATCGACATCACCGACCGAGTGCTGGAACGACTCAGGCGCGCGGCGGATCAGGCCCGGACGGAGCGGCCGTGAGCGGCGGCCTGTCGTACCGGCTCGACGAACTGGCGCAGCGTTTCGCACTGGAACTGCGCGGCAACGGGGCAACCCGAATCCATGGCGTGGGCACCCTCGCCAGCGCCAACGGCGAACAACTCTCCTTCCTCGCCAATCCGGTGTACCGGCGTGACCTGGCAGCCAGCCAGGCTGCCGCCGTGGTGCTGCGCGCCACCGATGCGGAGGCCTGCCGCAACGCGGCCCTCGTCGCTTCCGAGCCTTATGTTGCCTTTGCCCGGATCGCGGCCCTGTTCGAGCCGCGCGCAGCGCATGTCCCGGGCGTGCATGCCAGCGCCGTTGTCGACCCCACGGCGCAGGTGGACCCAGGCGCACATCTTGGCCCCTTCGTCAGCATCGGTGCGCGCAGCCGGATCGAGGCGGGCGCCATGATCGGCCCGGCTTGCGTGATCGGCGAAGATTGCGTGGTCGGTGCCGAATCGGTGCTGGGCGCGCGCGTGACGCTGGTGACGCGGGTGCGCCTGGGCCGACGGGTACGCATCCACCCGGGCGCGGTGCTGGGCGCGGATGGCTTCGGCCTGGCCTGGGCTCGCGACGATGGCGACGAACCGCATTGGATCAAGGTGCCGCAACTGGGTGGCGTCGCCATCGGCGACGACTGCGAGATCGGCGCCAATACCACCATCGATCGCGGCGCGCTGGAAGACACCGTGCTCGAAGCCGACGTGCGCCTCGACAACCAGATCCAGATCGGACATGGAGCCGTCATCGGCGCCCACACGGCAATGGCCGGTTGCGCCGCCGTGGCAGGATCGGCCCGCATCGGACGTCATTGTCTGATCGGGGGCGGCGCCGGCGTGGTGGGGCACATCCGCATCGGTGACCGGGTCACCGTCACCGCGATGAGCCTCGTCACCCACAGCCTCGATGGGCCGGGCGAGTTTTCCTCCGGCACGCCGATTCAGGACAATCACACCTGGCGCAGGAATGCGGCGCGTTTTCGAAGGCTGGACAAGCAGCTCGATGCGCTCGCACGCAAGCTCAGGCATCACCCGAAGGACCCAGAAGCATGACCGATCCCCACTCCCGCCATCCGGCCCTCCCGGTCGACGTCACCCGCATCATGGGGATGCTGCCGCATCGCTATCCGTTCCTGCTGGTGGATCGGGTGCTGGAGATCGAGCCGCACAAGCGGCTGCGCGCGCTCAAGAACGTCACCATCAACGAGCCCTTCTTCCAGGGCCATTTCCCCGGCCACCCGGTGATGCCCGGCGTGCTGGTGATCGAAGCCATGGCGCAGGCCGCGGGCCTGCTCACCCAACTGTCCGAGCCGCCGCGCACGAGCGATGAGGAGCAACCGCTGTACTACCTGGTGAAGGTGGACAAGGCGCGCTTCTCGCGCACCGTGGTGCCGGGCGACCAGCTGATGCTGGAAGTGGAGCAGAAGCGCATGTTGCGCCGCATGGGGCTGTACGAGTGCCGGGCGCTGATCGACGGCAAGGAAGTGGCCAGCGCCGAGATCCTCTGCGCGGAGCAGAAGCCGACATGATCCACCCCACGGCCCAGGTCGACCCGAGCGCACGCATCGGCAAGGACGTCAGCATCGGCGCGTTCTGCGTCATCGGCGCGGACGTCGAGATCGGCGACGGCACCCGCATCGCCTCGCACGTGGTGATCGACGGACCAACCCGGATCGGTCGCGAGAATCACATCTATTCGTTCTCCGCCCTCGGTGGCGATCCGCAGGACAAGAAGTTCCACGGCGAGAAGAGCGAACTCGTCATCGGCGACCGCAACACGATCCGCGAGTACTGCACCTTCAACCGCGGCACCGCGGACGACGCCGGTGTCACCCGCATCGGCGACGACAACTGGATCATGGCCTACGTCCACATCGCGCACGATTGCATCGTCGGCAACAAGATCATCTTCGCCAACGCGGCCTCGCTCGCGGGGCACGTCACGGTCGAGGATTACGTGATCCTGGGCGGCTTCACCCTGGTGCACCAGTTCTGCAAGGTCGGCGCGCATGCCTTCACCTCGATGGGCAGCGTGGTCAACCGCGACGTGCCGCCGTTCGTGACCGTAGCCGGCATGTACGCCGAGCCGCACGGGATCAATTCCGAAGGACTCAAGCGACGTGGCTTCAGCAAGGACCGCGTGATGTCGATCAAGCGCGCCTACCGCACCCTGTACAAGTCCGGCCTGCCGCTGGCCGAGGCGCGCACCCAGCTCGCACTGGCGGCGCAGGGCGCCCCGGACGTGCAGCTGATGCTCGACTTCATCGAGCGCAGCGAGCGCTCGCTGGTGCGGTGACCGCGCCCAAGCGCATCGCGCTGGTCGCCGGCGAGGCGTCGGGCGACTTGCTCGGCGCCGGCCTGATCACGCAGCTGCGCGAACGCTTCCCCGGAGCCGAGTTCGCCGGCGTCGGCGGACCGCAAATGCGCGCCGCCGGGTTTTCTGCCTGGCACGACTGCTCGGAACTGGCCGTGATGGGCCTGGCCGAGGTGCTCAGGCACCTGCCGCGACTGCTGCGGCTGCGGCGCACCGTGCGAGCGCGGTTGCTGGCGTGGAAGCCCGACGTGTTCATCGGCATCGATGCGCCGGACTTCAACCTCGGCCTGGAGCGCGGACTGAAGCAACGCGGCATTCGCACCGTGCACTACGTCAGCCCCTCGGTCTGGGCCTGGCGCGCAGGTCGTGCCGCGAAGATCGGGCGCAGCGCAGACCGCGTGCTCTGTCTGTTCCCGATGGAACCACCGATTTACGCGCAACACGGCGTCGATGCCCGCTTCGTCGGCCATCCGCTCGCCGATGCGCTGCCGCTGCATCCGGATCGCTTCAAGGCGCGCGAGGCCCTCGGCCTGCCGCTGGGCGCGCCGGTGCTTGCCCTGCTGCCCGGCTCGCGCCTGGGCGAGATCGCAAGGCTGGGCGGCGTGTTCCTTGAGGCTGCCGCCCGCGCTGCCGAAGCGACCCCCGACCTGCGCATCCTTGTTCCGGCCGCGAATCCGGCCTGCCGGTCGGCGCTCGAACGGCTACTCGAAGGCCCGGCCCCGGCCGCCTTGCCGGCACCGCAACGCGATGCGCTGCGAACCCGCTTGCTGCTGCTCGACGGCCGCGCGCACGAAGCCATGATCGCGGCCGATGTGGTCTTGCTCGCTTCCGGCACCGCCACGCTCGAGGCCTTGCTGGCGAAGCGCGCGATGGTGGTGGCGTATCGCATCTCGGGCCTGACCTACGCCATCGTGCGCGGCCTGAAGCTGATGAAGACCGATCGCTACAGCCTGCCGAACGCGCTGGCCGGCGAAAGAATCGTGCCCGAGTTGATGCAGGCCGACTGCACCGCCGAAAACCTGGCGCGCGAAGTGCTGGCGTGGCTGCAAGATCCGCAGCGCATGGCCAACCTGCAACCGCGCTTCGAAGCGATCCACCACGAACTCAAGCGCGACGCCTCGGCCCGCGCCGCCGAGGCGGTGGCGGAGCTGCTGGCCGCACCGCGCGCCGCCCTTCCATGACGCATTCACCCGCCGGCGTCGACGAAGCCGGGCGCGGGCCGCTCGCCGGGCCGCTGCTGGTCGCCGCCGTCATCCTCGATCCCGATCGACCGATCGCCGGGCTCGGCGACTCCAAGGCCCTGAGTGAAGCGCGACGCGAGGCACTGTTCCCACAAATTCTTGCGCGGTCGATTGCGCACAGCATCATCGTGATCGAGCCGGCCGAAATCGATGCGCTCAACATCTTCCAGGCCACGATGCAGGGCATGCGGCGTGCCCTGCTCGGGTTGGCGGTCGCACCGCGGTTCGCCCTGATCGATGGCAACAAGCTGCCGCCCGATCTTCCCTGCCCGGCGCGCGCGGTAGTCGGTGGCGACGCGAGCGAAGCCTGCATCGGCGCGGCTTCGATCCTGGCCAAGGTCACGCGCGACCGGCTGATGCTGGCGCTCGACCCCGAGCACCCGCACTACGGCTTCGCGCGCCACAAGGGCTATCCCACGCCCGAACACCTGGACGCGCTTCGTCGTCACGGACCGTGCGTCGCGCATCGCCGCAGTTTCGCGCCGGTGCGCGCGGCCCAGGCCGCGGACCTGTTCGCCGCGCGCTGATCGTTTTCCTGCTGCAGGCTGAATTGCCGGAAGTCATCGTGACTTCCGGCGCGGGAAGACCACGTCACCTTTCGTGGAATGTAGGCATCCAGGGATGACCACACGACACGAAGGAATGAGGATGCGCATCGAACTCGAACTCCACCCCGACGATCCCGGCGTCGCACCGCTGCGATCCGCCTGGCAACGCGCTGCTGCACGCCACACCGGCCGCCACGCCGCCCTGGCCCACATCGCGCGCGAGCGCTACGCCGCACTGCCACAAGAGGCGCTCGCGCCACTGGTGCGCGAACCGCTGAGCATGATCCCGGAACTTGCCAAGCTGCTGGAGGCATCGCACTGGGACATCCCGCAAGCGGCACGCGATGAGTTCGCGGGGGCGCTGGCCTATTTCGTCGATCCGAACGACCTGATCCCCGATGATGCCGAACGCGTCGGCCTGCTGGACGACGCGCTGGTGCTCCGCCTGGCGGTCGCCAGCGCGCGCCATGAGTGGATGGCCTGGCGCGACTATCGCGACTACGTGAGCGCGCATCCCGAAGACGACGGCATCGACCGGGACAGCTGGGAAAAGCGGCGGCGCGAACGCCTGGCGCGCGACCTGCGTCGCCGCAACGCGGCAAACCGCTACGCGGCCTCCGGTCGGCGCGACACCGTGTTCGGTGACGCGGGCCGCTACGCCCAGACTGGAGCCATTCCGTCCAAGTTCGGGGTGCGCTGAACCAGCAAACAAGACAACACGCGCTGCACCGGAATGCCAGGCCGGTGCGACGCGTCAAGCCTTGTGGCTCCCGGGGCACGCCACTACCCTGCCGCTACCCCGCGCGGCTTGGCCATGTCTCCCCGTTTCGTCCACCTGCACCTGCACAGCGAGTATTCGCTCACCGACTCCACCATCCGCATCCCGGAGCTGGTGAAGCGCTGCGTGCAGTCGGGCTTGCCGGCGGTGGCACTGACCGACCAGAGCAACTTGTTCGCGCTGGTCAAGTTCTACAAGGAGGCCGAGAAGGCCGGCATCAAGCCCATTGCGGGTGCCGATATCTGGCTGGAAGAGGACGGGTTGAAACCTTCGCGCCTCACCCTGCTCTGCCAGGACCGCAGCGGCTACCTCAACCTCTCGGCCCTGCTCTCGCGCGCCTACCTCGAAGGCCATCGCGGCGATTTCGTCGCGATCCGGCCGGAATGGCTGCAGCAGGCCAATGCCGGTCTGATTGTGCTGGCGGGGCGCGACAGCGATGTCGGGCAGATCTCGCTGGAGGGCAAGCTGGACCGTGCGGCCGCGCGACTGGAACGCTGGCAGCGACACTTCGGCGATCGCTTCTATCTCGAAGTCACGCGCACCCAGCGCGGCGGCGAGGACGAATTCTTCAGCGCGACCCTGGCGCTCGCCGCGCAGCGCGATTGCGCCGTGGTGGCGAGCAACGACGTGCGTTTCCTCGAGGCGGAGGATTTCGAAGCGCACGAGGCACGGGTCTGCATTTCCACCGGCCGGGTGCTGACCGATCCGCGCCGCCCGCGTGACTTCAGCACCGCGCAATACCTCAAGTCAACGGAGGAGATGGCAGCGCTGTTCGCGGATCATCCGGCGGTGCTGGAGAACGCGGTCGAGATCGCCAAGCGTTGCAACCTCGAACTCAGCCTCGGCAAGTACTACCTGCCGGCGTTCCCGGTACCGGCCGAGCACACCATCGATTCGTGGTTGCGCAACAGCGCCCTTGCGGGCCTGGAGGCGCGCCTGGCGAAACATCCGGTCGCTGCAGGCCACACGCGCGAGAGCTACCTCGCGCGCCTCGACCTCGAGCTCGACGTCATCCTGAAGATGGGCTTCCCCGGCTACTTCCTGATCGTGGCCGACTTCATCAACTGGGCCAAGAAACACGACATCCCGGTCGGCCCCGGCCGTGGTTCGGGTGCAGGCTCGCTGGTGGCCTGGGCGCTCGGCATCACTGACCTCGACCCGATTCCCTACGACCTGCTGTTCGAGCGCTTCCTCAACCCGGAACGCGTGTCGATGCCGGACTTCGACATCGACTTCTGCATGGACAAGCGCGACGACGTGATCCAGTACGTCGCGGAGAAATACGGCCGCGATCGCGTTTCGCAGATCATCACCTACGGCACCATGGCAGCCAAGGCCGTCGTGCGCGACACCGGCCGCGTGCTCGACCATCCCTACGGCTTCGTCGACTCCATCGCCAAGCTGATCCCGATGACCCTGGGAATCACGCTCGACGACGCACTCGGCCGCTCCGAAGCGGCGCAGAAGAACACCGACCTGGCCTCCACCGAACTGATCCAGCGCTACCAGTCCGAAGACGAGGTGCGCGACCTGATCGACCTCGCGCTCAAGCTCGAGGACCTGACCCGCAACGCCGGAAAGCACGCTGGCGGGGTGGTGATCGCACCCTCGCCCCTGAGCGAGTTCTCGCCGCTGTTCGCGGAACAGGCGGCGAAGGGCGAGACCGCCAGGAGCATCGTCACCCAGTTCGACAAGGACGACGTGGAAGCGGTCGGCCTGGTGAAGTTCGACTTCCTCGGCTTGCGCACGCTGACCATCCTCGATTGGGCGGTGAAGGCGATCAATCGGCGGCGCGCATCGAACGGCGAGGATGAGCTCGATCTGCTCGCGCTCGCACTCGACGACGCCAGGACCTACCGGATGTTCGCCAGCGGCGAAACCGTCGCGGTGTTCCAGTTCGAATCGCGCGGCATGCGCGAGCTGCTCAAGCGCGCCAAGCCCGACACCTTCGAGGACATCATCGCGCTCGCCGCGCTGTTCCGTCCCGGCCCGCTGGGCTCGGGGATGGATCGCGAATGGGTCGATCGCAAGCACGGCAACACCGCCGTGACCTATCCGCACCCCTTGCTGGAACCCGTGCTCGCGCCAACCTACGGCGTGATCGTGTACCAGGAGCAGGTGATGCAGATCGCGCAGGTGCTGGCCGGCTATTCGCTCGGCGGCGCCGACCTGCTGCGCCGCGCCATGGGCAAGAAGAAGCCCGAAGAGATGGCGAAGGAGCGCACCAAGTTCGAGCTCGGGTGCGCCGAACGCGGGATCGACGCGATCCTGGCCTCGTCGATCTTCGACCTGATGGAGAAGTTCGCCGAATACGGATTCAACAAGTCGCACTCGGCGGCTTATGCGCTGGTGGCCTACCACACCGCCTGGCTCAAGACCCATTACCCCGCGGAGTTCATGGCGGCGGTGCTGTCCTCCGACATGGACAACACCGAAAAGGTCGTGGGTTTCTTCAACGAAGCCCGCTCGATGCAGCTTCAGGTGCTGGCTCCAGACGTAAACGCCTCGGCCTACATGTTCGAAGCCGTGGACGCGCGCACCATTCGCTACGGCCTGGGCGCAGTGAAGGGCGTCGGGCATGGCGCGTGCGCGGCCATCGTGACGGAGCGCGAGCGCAGTGGGCCATTCGCCGACCTGTTCGACTTCTGCCGTCGGGTCGATGCCACCAAGCTCAACAAGCGCGTGCTCGAAGCCCTGGTCCACGCCGGCGCGCTCGATGCGCTGGGTCCCAACCGCGCCTCGCTGATGCTGCAGCTGCCCGAAGTGCTCAAGGCCGCCGAACAGCTCGCGCGCGATCGCGCTGCGGGCCAGGTCGACATGTTCGGCAATGCCTCCAGCGCCGCCGCGCCGATGACACTTGATCTTCCGGCCTGCGCCGATTGGTCGCTGGAGCAGAAGCTCAAGGGCGAACGCGACACCCTCGGACGCTATCTCAGCGGCCACCCGCTCGACCCCTACCGCGACCTTCTGCGCCAGCTCGCCAGCGGCGCGCTCGATGACCTGGAACGGCTGCACGCAGAGCGCAAGTTCCTGCGCGGCAACGAAGGCAACGTGGTGCTGGCCGGCCTTGTCACCGACCTGCGCCGACGCGGCGATTCCTCGGCCTTCGTGCAGATGGAAGACGGCTACGGACGGATCGAATGCGCCTTCTTCGGCGAGGCCTGCCTCGAACACGGGCCCTTGCTTACACGCGACCGCATCCTGCTGATCGAAGGCTATCTGCAGGAGGACGAGTTCAGCGGCGGCTATTCGCTGCGCGCGCGCCAGGCCTGGGACTTCAAGCCGCTCTGTGCCAAGCACGCGCGCCTGTTGAGTCTTTCCATCGACAACCGCCACCGCGATGCCCTCGCCGATGTGGAACGCGTGCTGCAAGCCTATCGACCCGGTGGTACGCCGCTGCGCCTGGATCTCAGCACGCGCACCGCGAGTGGCCGCCTCGATCTGGGCGGTGATGCCGGCGTCCGCGCCGACCCGGAACTGCTGGGCGCGCTGCGAGCCGTACCGGGCGTGGAATCAGTGAGCCTGAGCCTGAACCGGCCGTGGGGAAATGGCGGCGGCGGGCGTGGCAACGGCTCGGGCAGCAGGCCGGAATAGGTCTTATACTCGCGGCCCGCGTCATCACGGCCCGCGCCGCATGAACCCGAACTTCCTCGATTTCGAACAGCCCATCGCCGAACTGGAAGCGAAGATCCAGGAGCTTCGCCATGCCAGCCATGGCAGCGCGTTCAACATCGAAGAAGAGATCGGCAAGCTGCGCGAGAAGTTGAAACTTCGCACCGCGGAAATCTTCAAGGCACTCACGCCCTGGCAGGTCTCGCAACTCGCGCGCCACCCGCAGCGACCCTACACCCTCGACTACCTGAAGCTCATCTGCGATGAATTCCAGGAGCTGGCAGGCGATCGCGCCTATGCCGACGACGCCGCGATCGTGGGTGGACTGGCGCGCATCGACGGCAAGCCGGTGGTGGTGATCGGGCACCAGAAGGGACGCGACACCAAGAGCAAGATCAAGCGCAATTTCGGCATGCCGCGGCCGGAAGGTTATCGCAAGGCCTTGCGCCTGATGAAGCTGGCCGAGCGCTTCAAGCTGCCGCTGCTTACCTTCATCGACACCCCTGGCGCGTATCCGGGTGTCGGCGCGGAAGAACGCGGCCAGAGCGAGGCCATCGCGCGCAACCTGCTGGAGATGGCCGAGCTGAGGATTCCCATCGTCTGCACCGTGATCGGCGAGGGCGGATCGGGCGGCGCGCTCGCCATCGGCGTGGGCGACCGCACCCTGATGCTCGAGTACGGCACCTACTCGGTGATCTCGCCCGAAGGCTGTGCATCGATCCTGTGGAAGACCGCGGAACGCGCCAAGGACGCGGCCGAGGCGCTGGGCATCACCGCGCCGCGCCTGCTCGAACTTGGCCTCGTTGACCAGATCGTGAAGGAGCCGCTCGGCGGCGCGCATCGCGATCCGCAGGAGATGGCCACGCGCCTCAAGGGCGTGCTGCTCGGCCAGATCGAACAGCTCGAACGCCTCGACTCCCATACGCTGCTGGAACAGCGCTACCAGCGCCTGCGCAGCTACGGACGCTACCAGGCCGCCTGACGCCGGCCTCGCCGCGACGCCGGCTCGCGCCAAGCCTCTCGCGGCATGAACGCATTGCCCCTGACCGAACTGCTGGCGACACGCTTGCGACAGTTGCCGCCCGGCCCCTTGCGCGTCGGGTTCAGCGGCGGGCTCGATTCCACCGTGCTGCTGCATGCGCTGGCATCGCTGCCCGTCGCGCGCGAGCGTGGCCTCGCCGCCATCCACGTCGACCATGGCCTGCATCCGGATTCGCCGCTGTGGACCGAGCACTGCCGCCGGTTCTGCGTTGCTATCGGTGTGCCGATGGAGCAGGCGCGAGTCAAGCTCGTCGAGATCGACCAGCTCGGTCTGGAAGCCGCGGCGCGATCCGCGCGGCACGCGGTGTTCGCATCGCTCCTGCCCGGGAACGGCCTGCTGGCGCTCGCCCACCACCGCGACGACCAGACCGAAACCCTGCTGCTGCGGCTGCTGCACGGCGCAGGACACGAGGGATTGGCAGGAATGCGGATGCTGCGACCGTTCGCAGCGGGCTCCCTGTGGCGCCCATGGCTCGACGTCGCACGCGATGACTTGCGTGCCCATGCCGAAGCGCACGCACTCGGCTGGATCGAAGATCCCGGCAACGCGAATCCGCAGCATGCGCGCAACTATCTTCGCCATGCGGTACTGCCGATTCTTGCCGGGCGCTGGCCCGATGCCTCACGCCGCATCGCCGCCACCGCCACGCGCCTGCGCGAGGAATCCGACCTGCTGCAAACGGCTGCCACCGAAGCCCTGGCGCAGGCGCAAGGCGTCGATCCCGGCACCGTGTCGCTGGCCGCACTGCGCGCGCAACCGGCAGCCCTGCGCCGTCTGGTGATCGGACGGTGGCTCGATCAGCTTGGCTTGCCGCGTCCCCCGCCCGGCGTGTGGACGCGGATCGAACCCGACCTGATCGCGGCTCGCGTCGATGCCGCGCCGCGACTGGCATGGCGCGGCGCTGAACTGCGCCGCTACCGCGACACGTTGTTCGCGATGTTGCCGCTGCCTGCGACGCAGCACGACTGGGAGCTGTCCTGGGACGGGACGACCCGACTCCACCTTCCGCCCGGCTTCGGCAACTTGGAGCTCCAGCCCGCGATGCGCATGGGACCGGTCACGGTGCGGCCGCGCCTGGGCGGCGAACGCCTGCAACAAGCGGGCGCGCATCGTGAGTTGCGCACGCTGCTGCAGGACCTGGGCGTGCCACCCTGGGTGCGCGAGCGGCTGCCCTTGCTGTTTGATCAGGGTGGCCAGTTGCTCGCCGCCGCCGACCTGGCAGCGTCTCCCGCGTTCGTGGCGCGGCTGCAGGCGGCCGGTACCCGCTTGCGCTGGCAAGTAGCCCCCACTGCGTCGCTGCCTTCGGATTGACCACCACCGATCGCGGCGGCAGACTGTCCCGCCATGTCGACTCCGCCTGACACACCGCCCTCCGCCGTTGCCGAGTTCGAGCGTTCGCTGGACGAACTCGAGCAGCTGGTGCAGCGCATGGAAAAGGGCAATCTTTCGCTCGACGACTCGCTCCAGGCCTACGAGCGCGGTATCGCGCTGTACCGCAACTGCCAGACCGCGCTGGAGCAGGCCGAACTGAGGGTGCGGCTGTTGAGCGATCCGCTCGACCCGGACGACGCGCAAGCCTTCGACCCCAAGCTACGCGATGAGTGATCGCGCGCGCTGGCGTGCCTGGGCCGAACGCTGCGAGCACACCCTGGAGCAAGTGCTTCCCGCCGCCCGCAGCTCACCTGCACGCCTGCACGGCGCCATGCGCCACGCCACACTCGGTGGCGGCAAACGCATGCGTCCGCTGCTGGTGTACGCCACCGGAACCGCGTTCGGCGCGCCTGAACCCGCGCTCGACGTGCCGGCGGCAGCGGTCGAACTGATCCACGCCTACTCGCTGGTGCACGACGACCTGCCCGCGATGGACGACGACCAATTGCGCCGCGGCCTGCCCACGGTCCATGTCGCGTTCGACGAGGCCACCGCCATCCTCGCCGGCGACGCGCTGCAGGCGCTGGCGTTCGAACTCCTGGGCGAGTCCCGGGCCGCACCCGCCATCCAGGTCGACATGCTGCGCACCCTGGCGCGTGCCAGCGGCGTGCGCGGCATGGTGGGCGGGCAGGCGCTCGACCTCGATGCCGTCGGCCAGCACCTTGATCTGGACGGCTTGCGGCACATGCACGCGGCCAAGACCGGCGCGCTGATCCGCGCGGCGGTCAGGCTGGGAGCGCTGGTTGCCGAGGTCGACAAGGCCGCGATGGCCCTCCTCGACGACTACGCCGATGCGCTGGGCCTGGCATTCCAGATCCGCGACGACATCCTCGATGTCGAAGGCGATGCCGCCGTCATCGGCAAGACCGCCGGCAAGGATGCCGCCAACGACAAGCCCACCTACCCGTCCCTGCTCGGCATGGAAGCTTCGCGCGAACTCCTGCTCAAGCTCGATGCCCGCATGCAGGGCGCGCTTGGTCGCCTGCACGCCGACACCAGCGAGCTGGCAAGCCTCGCGCACTTTGCAGTAGCGCGTTCGCACTGAGCGCAGCCAGCACCGCGCATTCGCCGCCTGGAAACGACGAGGCCCGGCTTCGCCGGGCCTCGCGTTGGATCGACGCTGGCGTCGACCAAAGCGTCTACTTGATCAGGCGCAGGGTCATCGGGTAGCGGTAGTACTCGCCATTGTTGGCCTTGATCGCACCCACGATGGTGAGCACCAGCCAAGCGAGGCCGACCACGAAGATCAACAGGAACCCGATCAGCACGAACATCAGGATGAACGACACGACCGCCGCGATCGCCACGGTGATCTGGAAGTTCAAGGCTTCCTTGCCCTGATCGTCGATGAAGGGCATCTCGTTCTTCTTGACCTGCCAGAAGATCAGGGGAGCCAACAGGTTGCCGAACGGGATGAAGAAACCCACGAGGGCCGACAGGTGGGTGAACAAGGCCCACTGCCGCTCCTCGGCACTGGGCGTGCCCTGCGCCAGCGCATCGAGCTGCGCGGCGGCAGGCGGCGGCGACGGCGGTTGCGGGGTCGGATCGGGGCTGGGGTTTTCGAGCGGGTCGTTCATGGACTTCTCCGGGGTGAAGCGCTGCGAAGGAGACAACTCTCGGCTGGGCTCGCGCGCTTGTCAAACCGGACGCGAGGCCAGCGCGGATGTGACCGGCTCGCCGCTGCCACGAGGATCGCGAGCAACGCGCACGTGTAGCGAGGCGGCTACTCCCCACCCGCCACGGTCATGCGCGCCACGCGGATCGAGCCGGTCAGGATGTGTGAACGCGGGTCCACATCGCTTCCCACGGCGTCGATGCCGAGCAGCATGTCGCGCAAGTTGGCGGCAATGGTGGCCTCGTCCACCGGATAGGCGATTTGCCCGCCTTCGATCCAGAACCCGGCCGCGCCGCGCGAGTAGTCGCCGGTGATGAGGTTGACGCCGCTGCCCATGAGTTCGGTCACCAGCAATCCGCGCCCCATGTCGCGGCAGAGCTGCGCCAGGCCCTGGGTGCCGATCTTCACCACCAGATTGTGGATGCCGCCGGCGTTGCCGGTGCTGCTCAGGCCGAGCTTGCGCGCCGAATAGCTGCCCAGCACGTAACGTTGCAGCACGCCATCGCGCACCAGGTCGCTGTCGCACGTGGCGACGCCTTCCGAGTCGAAGGCCGAGGAACGATGCCCGCGTCGCAGGTGCGGGCGCTCGACGATCTCGAATCCCGCAGGCAGCACCGGCTTGCCCAGGTGGTCGAGCAGGAAGCTGGCACGGCGATAGAGCGCCCCGCCCGACACCGCCGACACCAGGCTCCCGATCAATCCACGCGCCACCTCGGGGGCGAAGATCACCGGGAACTCGCCGGTCGGGGCGCGACGCGGCGACAGTCGCGCCACGGTGCGCTCGGCCGCGCGCTGACCTACCGCGATCGGCGCTTCCATGTCCGACGGATGGCAGGCGTTCGTGTACCAATAGTCGCGCTGCATCGCGTCGCCCTGCCCCGCGATCAGGGCAACGCTGAGGCTGTGCGACGTGCTGCGCTCGCGCCCCACGAATCCATGGCTGTTGGCATAGACCGACAGGCTCGAGCCGGTGGACACGCTGGCGCCATCGGAATTGCCGATGCGCGCATCGGCATCGCGCCCGGCCTGTTCGCAGGCCAGGCCCAGTTCCACGGCGGCGGCGGCGTCGAGTGCCCACGGGTGCCACAGATCAAGGTCGGCAAACTCGCTCGCCATGCGAGCGGCATCAGCCAGGCCAGCGAAGGCGTCTTCCTCGGTATGCCGCGCGATGGCGCAGGCCTGGTCGATCGTGGTCTGGATCGAGCCGGCATCAAGGTCGGCGGTGCTGGCACTGGCCTTGCGCTGGCCGAAGTACACGGTCAACGACAGGCCGCGGTCGCGCGTATGTTCGATGGTCTCGACCTCGCCCATGCGCACGCCCACGTTCAGGCCGCGATCTTCGTTCAGGCCCACCTCGGCCTGGCTCGCCCCGCACGCGCGGCAGCGCGCAAGCACATCGCGCGCCAGTTCGGACAGCCGGTCGAGGGCGGATTCGGTGTCACATCGGGTGCTGCTATCGAGCGCGTGGCTCACTTGGCGTATCCTCTTGCCGTCTCTGTGGTGAATTCAGCGATGCGCGGACGCGACGAAGAAACCGGTGATTTCCTCAGCCCGAGCCGCAGCCAGAAGCGGCGCGAGGCCCTGGCCGTGTTCGACCTCGGCGAGAAGCTGGTGGCCTTGACCGACTCGCAACTGGCCAGGGTGCCGATGCCCGAGTCGCTGCGCGACATGGTGCGCGAATCGCGCCGCATCACCTCGCCCGGCGCGCGCAAGCGCCAACTGCAGTTCCTGGCCAAGCACATGCGCCGCGAGGACGACGACACGCTGGACGCGATCCGGCGCTCGCTGGAGCACGACCGCGCCGACGCGCGCCGCGAAACCGCCGCACTGCATCGCTTCGAGGCGATGCGCGAGCGCCTGATCGAAGGCGGCGACGCGGCGCTGGCGGAACTGGTGGAAGCCCATCCGCACGCCGATCGCCAGCACCTGCGCCAGCTTGCGCGCAATGCGCGTGAGGAACGCCTGCACAACAAGCCGCTGCACGCGTACCGCCAGTTGTTCCGCGAACTCAAGGCCCTGGTGGGCGGCGAGCAGGCCGACTTCGAAGCCGACCAGGAGTCGCTGGAAGAGGCCGACCTGCACGACGCGGGGTTCGACGACCTCGACTTCCACGACGGCGAAATCCACGGCGGCGAAGACTTCGACAGCCTGCGGTAACCACGCCTCACGCGCGCGTCCCGCCGACCGTCATCTGCTCGATCTTCAGCGTGGGTTGGCCCACCCCTACCGGCACGCTCTGGCCATCCTTGCCGCAGATTCCCACGCCTTCGTCCAGGCGCAGATCCGTGCCCACCATGCTGACCCGGTTCATCGCTTCCGGGCCGTTGCCGATGAGGGTGGCACCCTTGACCGGCGCGGTGATTCTTCCGTCTTCGATCAGGTACGCCTCGGTTGCGGAGAACACGAACTTGCCCGAGGTGATGTCGACCTGCCCGCCGCCGAAATTCACTGCGTACAGCCCGCGCTTCACGCTGCGGATGATGTCCGCCGGGTCGCTTTCGCCGGCCAGCATGCAGGTATTGGTCATTCGCGGCATCGGCAGGTGCGCGAAGGATTCGCGCCGGCCGTTGCCGGTGGGGGCCACACCCATCAGGCGCGCGTTGAGCGTGTCCTGCAGGTAGCCGACGAGGCGTCCGTTCTCGATCAGGGTGGTGCATTGCGTGGGCGTGCCTTCATCGTCGACGCTGAGCGAGCCGCGTCGCCCCGGCAGCGTCCCGTCGTCGACGATGGTGCACAGCTTCGACGCGACCTGCTCGCCCATGCGCCCGGCGTAGGTGCTGGTGCCCTTGCGGTTGAAATCGCCTTCCAGGCCATGACCCACGGCCTCGTGCAGCAGCACGCCCGGCCAGCCCGCCCCCACCACCACCGGCATCGAGCCGGCTGGCGCATCGACTGCATCCAGATTCACCAGTGCCTGGCGCAGGGCTTCGTCCGCAAACGCGAAGGCGCGGCCACCGCGCGTCAGCTCATCGTAGCCATGGCGCCCACCCCCGCCGCTGTAGCCCTGTTCGCGCCGGCCGTTGTGCTCCACGATCACGCTGACATTACAGCGCACCAGCGGCCGCACGTCGGCCGCAAGCACGCCATCGGAGCGCGCCACCAGCACCGTGTCCAGCACCGCCGCCAGACTCACCATCACCTGCCGCACCCGCGCATCCTTGTTGCGCACGTGCGCATCGATCTCGCGCAGCAGCTTCACCTTCGATTCGCTGTCCAGCGTTTCGATCGGATCGATCGCGGGATACAAGGCGCGCGTCTCGCGCAGGCTCAGACCGCGCCCCTTGCGCATCCTGGCCGCTGCGAGCGATCGCGCGTGCCGCACCGGCGGCTTCCAGTAGTGCCGGCAACCGGATCTCGTCCGAATAGGCGAAGCCGGTCTTCTCGCCGCTCACCGCGCGCACGCCAACGCCTTGCTCGATCGAGTGCGTACCTTCCTTGACGATGCCGTCCTCCATCGCCCAGCTCTCATGGCGCGAATGCTGGAAATACAGATCGGCGAAATCAACGCCCGGCGCGAGCAGGCGCGCGAATACGCGATCGAGATCGTGCGCGGCGAGTCCGGCTGGCGCCCACAGGCGCGATTGGGCGAGAGCAAGGGTCTGGGTCATGGGAATTCCGTGAGACGGGCGCGCCGCAGCGCCGCCCGGTGTGCGTCGGTCATTGTCGCAGATGCAGCCAGCGAGGCGGGATTCAACGGATGCGCCGCGATTCCGCCGTGATCGCATCTGCCGATTCGGCACGACCACGTCATCCTGCACTTCGCGACCGGCGCTGCCTTCGGCCCGCGCCGGGCCGCGTTCGATCACGTTGATGTCGGGCTCGGCCCAGCCGCCTTGCACCCGGTAGACGGTGCGCGCCATCTGCTTGATCGGTTGCTGCAGCACGGCTTGTGCCACCGCGCCGAGCGCGGCACCCGCCGGGCCGGCGGCGATTGCTCCCAGAGCCGGCAGGACGCTGCCGGCGCGCGGCAGCACTTCCATAGTCTGGTCGTAGTCACGGGCCTTGAGCCCGGTACGACCACGCACCCGGATCTCGGCGGCAGGGCCGTCGATGCGCAGGTCGTCGGTATAGGCATTACCGCCGTCGAGACTGAAACTGCCGGTGATCTCGTTGAAGGCAAGGCCGGATTTGAAGAAGTCGCTGAAGTCGAGCGCCAGGCGGCGCGGGATCTCGGTGAGGCTGAGCAGGCCGAAGATGCGGCCCGCCCCGGGATTCACTTCCAGCACGCGGCCCTTGCCGACCGTGGCGCTTAGCCGCCCATCGATGCGCTGCAGTTCGAAGGCGGATGGCGCACCCGGCCAGGTTGCCTGCAGTTCGGCGCGCGTGGCCCCGCCTTCGATCAGCTTGCTGAATCCCAGCGCGCCCAGCATCGCGCCCAGGTCGCCTGCATCGAAGGCGATGCGGAAATTGGATCGCTCGCGCCCGGCGATGCGGTCCAGTCGCCGCTGGCGCGAAGGGTCAGGTCGGACGAGGTCGTGTCGAGTTTCTCGACGTGCATGCCTTCGGGCGTGGGATAGGTTTCAAGCCGCGTTTCACCCAGCTGTGCGTCACCGAAGCGGAAGTCGTCCACCGACAGATGCAGGGGCGGGATCAGGGCCGGGTCGGCATGGGAGAGGGCCGAGTCGGCGCGCGGTGCGCGCGATGGCCAGTGCAAACGCTCGAAGCGCGCCGTGATGCCGCGCGTGGCGATGTCGGTGGTGGGAATGTCGAGCTTGCCCTGCAGCACCTCGCCGGCGAAGCCAAGGGCGAAATCGCCGCCCGGCTCGCGCGAGAAGCTCAGGCGCGTTTCCGCGAAGGCACGATCCAGCACGTCGAGTTCGCCGGCATGCAGGTCGGCACGCTGCAGGCCACCCTCGCCGGCGTGACCGGACAGCGCGAACGCGGCCCAGCCGGCGGCATCGAGCACCGGCACCTGTCCCACGGCAACGAGGCCTCGCTCGGGCAAGTCCTCTTCCGGCACATCCCCGAATGACGCCACGCCAGCAAACGGCACACGTTCGCGCAGGCGGCCACGCAAGCGCATCAGTTCGCCCAGACGCAGGTCGATGCCACCCGCCTGCAATGGCAAGGCCACCGCCAGGTCGAGCCCGAGCGCATCCGTCGCGTCCTTGCGCAGCGGTGCAGGAAAACTCAGGGCGCTTCCCACCAGGTCGGAATGCACGCGCAACTCCTGCGTGGCTTGGGCCGCAGCCAATTCCTGGTTATCCCGGGACACGTTGAGCTGCAGGTTCCATTCCGACTCGCCCTCGATCCACGGCTTGACCCAGTGCAGGGTCGGATATGCATCAAGCAGGGCATCGGCGGCGAACCGGCCGCGCAGGCTGGCTTCGGCCGAGCGCGATTCGACCGAGGTGTAGTCACCCACCGCGATGCTCAGCGTGGCCGGTGCCTGCGCGAATGCCACGCGCAGCTCGTCGGCCGCGAATCCACGGTGACTGAAGCGCACTCGCCCGGTGGCGCCCTCGAAGGCAAGGTTCCACTTGCGGTCGTCGAGGTCGGCGCGATCCAGGTCCACCGTGCCCTCGACCTGCGGCTCGCCCAGGTCATCGCGTAGCGGAATGTGCAGCTTGAGGTCCACCGCACCCTCGCCGCCGACGCGCAGGCCCGTGAGGTAGTCGCCATAGCGTTGCTGCAGCGGACTGGCGCGCAGCAGGGCGAGCAAGTCCTCACCGCCTCCGCCACCCCGGGTGTCGAGTTCGAGGACGGGATCGCGCAGGCTTGCGATGCCGCCCGTGGTGCGCTCGATGCGGTTGCCCAGGATGCGGCCGGAAAGGTCCAGTTCGATGCCATCGTTGATGAAGCGCGCACTGCCCGACACCTCGTGGCCCGGTGGCCAGTCGTGCCGATAGCGCAGGTCAAGGCCGGCCAGCTCGGCCTGCGCCTCGAAGCGGCCTTCGTGTTCGCGGAACGGCCAGAAGTCGGCATCGCCACGCACCAGGGCGCGCCCTCCGAGCAAGCGTCCGGCGATCAGCGCGTCATCCAGCCACTGCACCGCCTTGGGCGGCATCTTGTTGACGACCCAGAAGCGCTTGGCCGCCGTGACCGGGCCGGCCTGCACATCGGCGCGCAGGTCGAGCAGCGGCTTGCTGCCATCGCCTTGCAGCTCGATGCCACCGTCGACGCTGATCGAATAGTCGGGTTCGTGCAACTGCAGGCCGGCCACCTCGATGCGCCAGCCCGGATCGAGCCGGAAGGCGCTGATCGACCCCTGGGTGACGGGATGGAACGGAGCACGCAACACGCCCGGCGCCTCGAACCGCACGGTCTGCGACTCCAGTCGCAGCGAGAGCGCCTGCGCGTCGGCCTGGAACAGACCGCTGAGGCCTTCGATCCCGGGCGCACCGCGAGACGCCAACCATGCCCCCGATTCCAGCCGGCCATCGAGGCGAAACTGCGCCGCGTCGCGCCAATGCAGCTCCAGTCCAAGCAGGCGTCCACGCGGTGCGGCCAGGTACAACCAGCGCCGCAAGCCGGCCGGCACGCGTTCGCTCAGCATCGCCATCGCCAGCAGGGGCGCAATCTCGACCTCCGGCGCGCGCAGGCGCAGGCCTTCGTCGCGTTCGATGCGCACCCCGGACAGGGCGGTGCGAGCGTCGCCGGCATCCATGTCCAGGCGGGCGATGTCCACGCTCCAGCCCGCGGCGTTGCGCTGCCAGCGCAGGGCCGCCTCGACCTGATCCAGTCCGTAGCGCGCTTCCACCGTGTCGTCGCCCTGTGCATCCAGAGCGATCTCGCGCCGCCCGCGCAGGGTGAGCGGCGAAAGACGCGCCTCAATTCGACCCTCCTGTACCTGCCGATCCTTCACCGTCAGCCACAAGTCCAGGTCGCCGTCCGCCTGAATCGCTTCGATTCCTGCCAAGGGCAAGCCGTTGAGCCACGGTGCCAGCGTCAGGCTCCGGCCACCGATCCAGACCTCGCCGTCATGCAGTTCTCGATCCAGTTGCGCCACCAACTGCAGCGGTGCCCCGTCGTCGATGTGCGCCACCACGCCCACGCGGAAGCGGGTGCCGACGGTGCGCAGGCGCGCATCGATGCGGCGCAAGGTCCAGTCGCGATCCTGGATCTGGTCGCGGAACTGCAAGGTAGCGCCAGCGATCTGCACCTCGCCCAGGCCGTCGAGCTGGCGCAGGTCCACCGGCTCGGCATCTGGCCGGGTCGAGAGTCCTTCCAGTTGCCAGGTGCCGTTCGCCGCGCGGGTGAGCTCCAGGTCGACGCCGCGCACGCGCAACTCGGTCAGCGGCATGCCCGGCAACAGGCCGGAATAGGCATTGACCTGCAATTCGGCGCGACCGATGTCGATCGCCTCCGCGCCCTCGCCCAACTGCAGGCCCTGCACTCTGAGCAGCGGGCCGCGCCGGTTCCAGCGCGCCTGGACCGCCTCGATCGCCACGCGCCGACCCAGGCGTTCCGACAACCACTGCGCCACGTCGTCCGGGTGGCGCTGCAGCAGCGGCATGAACTGGTTCGCGATGGCCACCGCCAGCGCTGCGAGGATCAGCAGGCTGGCCAATCCGTAGCCCAACAGGCGCCGCAACCGGCGCAGGCGCCGGCGCAGCGGCGTGCTCACGCGCGACACCACATTCGGACAGCGTCAGAGCAGCACGACGTCATACTGCTCTTGCGCGTACTGGTCGTCGGACTGGAAGCGGATGGTCTTGCCGATGAATTCCTCCAGTTCCGCGACGGCGCCGGATTCCTCGTCCAGGATGCGCGCCACCACCTTGGGCGAGGCCAGCACCAGCAGCTTCTGCGCCTCGAACTGGCGCACCGCACGGGTGATCTCGCGGAAGATCTCGTAGCACACCGTTTCCGCGGTCTTGAGGCTGCCGCGTCCGCCGCAGGTGTGGCAGGGCTCGCACAGCTGCCGCTCCAGGCTCTCGGTGGTGCGCTTGCGCGTCATCTCCACCAGGCCCAGCGGCGAGAAATCGTAGACCGTGGTCTTGGCGTGGTCGTGCGCCAGCGCCTTCTCCAGCTGCCTTTGCACCTGGCGCTTGTGCTCGGCGTCGGTCATGTCGATGAAGTCGATGATGACGATGCCGCCCAGGTTGCGCAGGCGCAGCTGGCGCGCGGCCGCCTGCGCCGCCTCCAGGTTGGTGCGGTAGACGGTTTCCTCCAGATTTCGGTGCCCAAGGAAGGCGCCGGTATTGACGTCGATGGTGGTCATCGCCTCGGTCTGGTCGACGATGAGGTAGCCGCCGGATTTCAGCGGCACCTCCTTCTGCATCGCGCGCTGGATCTCGTCCTCCACGCCGTAGAGGTCGAAGATCGGGCGCTCGCCGGGGTAATGTTCGACCCGCTCGGCCAAATCGGGCATGAACTGGGCGGCGAAGCGTTGCGTCCGTTCCAGGGTTTCGCGTGAATCGACCCGCACCTTCTCCACGTCGCGGCGCATCAGGTCGCGCAGCGCACGCAAGGGCAAGGACAGGTCTTCGTAGATGCAACTGCCCAGCGCGGCCGGGCCCATCGCGGCCTGGATCGCCTCCCAGGCCTTGCCGAGATAGGCCACGTCCTCGCCCAGGGCCTCTGCGGCCTGGCCCTCGGCGTTGGTGCGCACGATGTAGCCGAACGGCGCTTCGCGGATCAGCTCGCCCAGGGTGGACTTGAGGCGCATGCGCTCGGCCTCGTCCTCGATCCGCGCCGACACGCCCAGCACGCGGCCGTATGGCAGCAACACCAGGTAGCGCGAGGGAATGCTGAGCTGCGCGGTGAGGCGCGCGCCCTTGGTGCCGATCGGATCCTTCACCACCTGCACGATCACTTCCTGGCCATCGCGCACCAGTTCCGCGATCGGCGGCGTCGGCGTGGCGGGTGCCGGCTCCTCGCCTTCGCCCGATTCCGCCGGCGCGGCGCGCAGGATGTCCGAGGCATGCAGGAAGGCGGCGCGCTCCAGGCCGATGTCCACGAACGCGGCCTGCATTCCCGGCATCACCCGCAGCACGCGGCCCTTGTAGATGTTGCCGACGTAGCCACGCCGCGAAGTGCGTTCGATGTGCACCTCCTGCAGCATGCCGTTCTCGACCACGGCCACGCGGGTCTCGCGCGGCGTGACATTGATGAGTATCTCTTCGGACATGATCGCGCCCTACCTTCCCTGTTTGCGCGACTGCGCCAGCGCGGCCGTCACGTCATGACACCGAATTCGCGCAGCAGCATTGCGGTCTCGTGCAGGGGCAAGCCCATCACGCCCGAGTAGCTGCCCGACAGGTGCTCGATGAAAGCCGCGGCACGTCCCTGGATCGCATAGGCACCGGCGCGACCGAAAGGCTCGCCGCTCGCGATGTAATCGCGGATCTGCGCATCGCTCAGGTGCGCGAAGCGCACTTCCGACACGCATAGCGCCTGCGCTTCGCGCGCCGCGCTCACCACCCAGACGGCAGTCACGGCCTGGTGGGTGCGGCCCGACAGCCAGCGCAGCATCACCGCGGCATCCACGGCATTGGCCGGCTTGCCGAAGACCTGGTCGTCGAGGATGACTTCGGTATCCGCGCCCAGCACCACGGCCCCGGGCGCACCTCCCAAGGTGAGCAAACCCGCCCCCGCCTTCTCGCGCGCCACCCGACTGACGTAGTCCAGCGCGGGTTCGCCGGCTCCGCGCTGCTCCGGCACCTCGACCTCGATCACGCCGAAATCGAGGCCGAGCTGTTCCAGCAACTGGCGGCGGCGGGGTGATTGCGAGGCGAGATGGAGCATCGGGCGAGTTTAACAAGCCCGCCGCGCGATCATGTTCGCGTTTCGTTGCGAAGCGCGATGCCGGGCACGAAAGTCGCCGCTCACGCGCGGTGGTACGGATGGTTGGCCAGAATCGAGCAGGCGCGATAGAGCTGCTCGGCCACCAGCAGGCGCACCAGCATGTGCGGCAAGGTGAGCGGCCCCAGCGACCAGGTTTCATGCGCTGCGGCCAACACTTCGGGGGCATGTCCCTCGGGGCCGCCGATCAGGAAGGCCAGATCCCGGCCTTGCGTGCGCCAGAACTCCATCCGCTGCGCGAGCTGTTCCGAGCTGTGCGGTTTGCCGCGCCCGTCCAGTGTCACCAGCAGCGCGTTCTTCGGCAGCGCCGCCAGGACGCGCGCGCCTTCTTCCTGCATCGCGCGTTGTGCATCACGCCCCTTGCCGCGCAGGCCTGGCGCGACCTCGACCAGATCCAGCGGCAACCAGTGCGAGAGCCGCTTGCGGTACTCGGAAAAACCGGCCGACACCCATTCCGGCGCGCCCTCGCCCACCGCGATCAGGCGCGCCTTCATCGCGGCACCGTTCAGTGCGCCGTGGCGGTGTCGTCGTCCGACGCAGGCGGCTCGTCGCCCACGCCCCACAGGCGTTCGAGCGCGTAGACCTCGCGCACGCGCGGCAACATCACGTGGACGATGACATCACCCAGGTCCACCAGCACCCACTCGGCTTCGCGTTCGCCCTCCATGCCGATCGGCGGCACGCCGATGCGCTTGGCGAAGCGCGCCACTTCATCGGCAATCGATTTGACGTGTCGGGTGGAGGTGCCGGAGGCGATCACCATCCAGTCGGTGATTCCGGTCTTGCCGCGGACGTCGATTTCCTTCACGTCGCGGGCTTTGAGCTCCTCGAGGGCGGCATGCACCTGCTGGCGCAAGTCGGGAGCGGGTTGGGAAGAAACGGCTTGCTTACGGGCGGCGACTGCAGGACGGGGAGTCAATCGCGTTAGACCTCGCTGGGCTGGATGGATGCGCCCTCCACGACGGCCACGTGGGTCGTCCGGGAAGACCCTGACGGACGCGGCTGCGACCGTCGCCGGAAGTATGGGCGCAATTTCCGCCGCGACGCAAGGTTCGTGGTCGCGTGCGAAGGCCGCGACCTCTCTACGTGTCGCGGCTGCAGGCGACGCGGGAGGTTCGAGCGCGGCTTGTGACCTGTTCTCTTCCGCCACCCCGCTTGCCCCGTTGCGGGTGACGCCCAACATCAGGAGTGAGGAACCCTGGAATCAACGGAAGCCCACCCACAGCCGACGAGGTACGCCCATGCGCAACATGACCTTGATGAATGCCACTTTTTTCCTGGCCGTCCTGCTGGCAGCTCCACACGCCAACGCACAGGGTTCGGTCAATGTCGCCTTGGGAAAGCCGGTCATGCCACTCACCGAGACGGCGGCAGGAGAGCCGGAGTGGGTCGTCGATGGCGATGTCGTTGCGGCGTGGTGGTCATATCAGGGAACCACGAGCGAGGCCGAATGCGTCGTCGACCTTGGCAGCACCCATCTCCTGAACCAACTGGTCCTGCGCGTCATCCAGGCGGAGAACTACGCCATCTCCGCCTCTCTCGACGGTGGAAACTGGACGGCACTGGACCAGGGAAGTGCGACATTTCCGATCCATCCCGCGATCACGGTGGACCTGCCCGAACCGGTTCCGGCGCGCTACCTGCGATTCCATTCGGGGAACTCGCAGTCCGCTTACGCCGGCCTGATCGAACTGGAGGCGTATTCGGACACCGTGTTCATGAATGGCTTCGAGTAGGCGGCACGCCGGGTTGTTCGCGCGCGACCGATGGGTACAGCGCATGGGCGGCAATCCATTCGAGAACCGGACGCGGCACCCAGTTCTGCTGGTCGAGTCCAGCGGCCAAGCCGGCACGCACCTCGGTGGACGACACCTCCCAGGCCGGCACGGCGAGTTCAAGCACCAAGCCGGCAGCCTGTTCGCGCAAGGCGGCGTGGAGTTCCCGGCGACGCGGCGCGATCTCGTGTTCGAGCATCGGTTCCAGTCGTTCGAGGCTGTGGCCCGGTCGGGTCAGCGCGATGATGTGCCCCAAGGCGAACAGTTCGTGCCAGCCACGCCAGCTCGGCAAGCCGCGAAACGCGTCGGCTCCGATCAGGCAGGCGATGGCGACGTCCGGGCCGAGTTCGGCGCGCAGTTCGCGCAGGGTGTCGAGGGTGTAGCTGGCGCCGGGTCGGCGTAGTTCGCGTCGATCCAGGGCCAGGCGCGGGTCGTCACCGATGGCCAGCTGCACCATGTGCGCGCGCTGCGCGGCGTTGGCCACCGGGCGCGCCCGATGCGCCGGATCGGCGCAGGGCACCAGATGCACCACCGCACCCAGCTGCTCCGCCGCCGAGCGGGCCACCTCGAGATGACCGTTGTGGATGGGATCGAAGGTGCCGCCGTAATTCAGGTGCAGATGCATCGCGGCATGGTAGCCGCTGACGGTTTCGGGCGTCGCAGCGCGTATGGGGAAGCGATCCCTCCCGGAGTCACTGCAATGTCCGACCGCCTGCGTCCGTTCGTCCTGTTCCTGCTGATCGCCGCCGCGCTGCATGGAAACGCCGCGCAGGCGCAATCGACCGCCGTGACCTACCAGGGCGAGCTGAAGACCACGCAAGGCCTGGCCAGTGGCGACTTCGAGTTCAGTTTCCGCGTTCTGGACACGCCCTCCGGGGCGGGCAATGTCCTGCTGAGCTACGCCCCGGGCGCGCCGGTGCCGGTGGTCGGGGGGCGTTTCACCACCGCGATCGAGGGACTGGCGGGAGTGATGAACGGCGCGCCGCGCTATCTGGAAGTGAGCGTGCGCCAACCCGGTGCCGTCGCGTTCACCGTGCTCGAACCGCGCCAGGCGCTGACCTCGGCGCCCGGCGCGCTGGTGGCGCTCACCGTGGCCAACGGCAGCGTCGGCGCGCTCCAGATCAACGACGGTCAGGTGCAGCGCCGCCTCACGGCCGATTGCCCCGCCGGGCAGTTCCTGCGCGGAATCACCAGCCTCGGCCTGCCGGTCTGCGCTGCCGATGCCAGTGGCCCCGCGAACGCCTTCTTGCAGGGCGGCAACGCCTTCGGCGCGCCCGCCGTGCTGGGCAGCAGCGACAACCAGCCGCTGGAGTTGCGCGTGAATGGCGCACGCGTGGCGCGGTTCTCGGGCCACCAGCTGACCAATGTCCTGCTGGGCGATCCGGGCAATACCATCGGACCGAACGCGACGGCCGCCACCATCGGCGGCGGCGGTTGGGCCACGCTGTTCGGCGCGGGCAGTGGCGACAACGCCGCGTACGACAATGGCGGCACGGTGGCAGGCGGCATCGGCAACACCGTCGGCACTGACGACGGACCGAACAACTCGCACCAGTACGGCAGCATCGGGGGCGGCTTCTTCAACACCGCCAGCGGTGCCGTGGCAACGATCGCCGGAGGCCAGACCAACACGGCCTCGGGTGAAGGCGCGGCCGTCCCCGGTGGATTCAGCAACAGCGCGGCCGGTGCGCACAGCCTTGCCGCCGGCCGCAATGCACAGGCCCTGCACAACAACAGTTTCGTCTGGTCGGGCCAGACCAACGCCTTCGCCTCCACCGGGGCCGGGCAGTTCATCGCACGCGCGCCGGGCGGCATCGGCTTCAACGCCAACACGATTCCGGCCAGTACCGATGTAGTGCTCGGTTCGCGCAACAACTCCAGTACCGATGTGTGGGTCAAGTCGGGCACTGGCAACACCGGCTTCAACTTCGCCGTCTTCGGCACCGACAACTCCAACGCCGCGATGTACATCGCGCGTTACGACGGCGGCAGCACCTACTACGACTACATGCTGTTCAACGCCGGCGGGCACATCGACATGTTCCGCAACGTCGCGATCCACGGCACGGCCTCGACCCCGGCCAACGCCTGGACCACCTGGTCGGATGCGCGACTGAAGCGCGAGGTGCGTCCCTTGCGCGGCGTGCTTGATCGCCTGCTAAACCTGCAAGGCGTGAGCTACGAATACCGGGATGACGTCGACTTCGGCAACTACAGCGCCGGACGCAAGACCGGCTTCATCGCGCAGGAAGTCGAGCGCGTGTTCCCCGAATGGGTGGGCAACGATGCGCAGGGCTACCGCCAGCTCACCATCCAGGGCTTCGAGGCCCTGACCGTGGAGGCCTTGCGCGAACTGAAACTGTCGAGCGATGCGAGGATCGAATCGCTGGAGCGCGACAACGCCGAACTGCGCGCACGGCTGCAACGGCTGGAGCAGCGGATCCTGCGCGACCGCTACTGAGGCACGCGCGGCAAGGCGCGCGGCGCCGCGATCCCTACCACGAGGCGTTCCAGTTCGCGCCAGGGATCGCCCTCGGCGCGGCCCTTGCTGATCTTGTCGATGCGCGCGCAATCGCCGAGCAAGCGCTCGAAATGCGCGGCGCTGCCGCGCCCGATGGCGCGCCGGAACAGCGGCTGCTTGGAGTCCCATACGCGCGCGTCGGCAAAGGCCTTGGCCACGTTGCCGCCGCGCTCCTGCGCTGCCGACACCTGGACCAGGGCCTGCACCTGGCTTGCCAACCACGACAACAACGGCACCACCTGCTCGCCCTCGCCACGCAACCCGGCGAGCATGCGCAGTGCATGGGAGGTTTCGCCGGCGAGCGCGGTGTCGGCAAGGCGGAACACGTCGTAGCGCGCACTGTCCGCCACCAGCGATTCCATCTCAGCCGCATCCACTCGACCCCGGCCTTTCAGCAACACCAGCTTGTCCACTTCCTGCGCCGCGGCGAGCAGGTTGCCCTCGATGCGCGCGGCGAGGATCTCCACCGCATCGCTCGTGGCGTCGATGCCGCGCGACTTGAGCCGGCGCGCGATCCAGCCGGGCAGTTCGTTGGGCTTGGGCGGCCACAGCACGACGCTGGCCCCGGCCTTCTCGATCGCGCGCGACCAGGCGGCATCGTGCTTGCCGCTCCACTCGCCCGCCGTCACCAGCAGCAGGACATCCGGCGGCAGATCGGCGCAGCAGGCTTCGATCATCGCACCGCCTTCCTTGCCCGGCTTCCCGGTCGGCAAGCGCACCTCGATCACCCGGCGCGCGGCGAACAGCGACATCGCGGCCAGGCTCGCCTTCAGCTCGCTCCAGTCAAAGCGCGCATCGGCCTCGAACACTTCGCGCTCGGCGTGGCCCAGCGCTCTGGCACGTGCGCGCAAGGCATCGGCGGCTTCCAGCAGCAGCAAGGGCTCGCTGCTCGCGATGAGCCACACCGGGGCGAGCGCATCGGCGGTGAGTCGTTGCTCGAACTGAGTGGCGCTGAGCGGCATGCGAGGCCTGCCTGCGCTAGCCGGCGCGCGATACCGCGTCGATGCGGCGCAGCAGGGTCTGCACCATGTCGCGTTCCAGTTCGGACTTGACCACCTCTTCCTCGCCCGGCGTGCCCAGCGCCTGCAGCGTGTCGAAGGTGTAGTCGCGCTCCAGCTCCACGCCCTGGCGCTGCAGCACTGCCTTGCCCTGCGCGTCGACCAGTTCGAACTCCACGGTGTAGCGCATCAGGTATTCCTGCACGCGGCCGGTGTCGCCCACCGACAGCGGCAGGCGATCCATGCGCTGTACGAACACGCGCAGCACGGCGCTTGCATCCTTGCCTTCCGCCAGGGTGGCTCCCGAGCGGCGCAGCGCCTGCTCCAGGTTGCGTTGCAGCGGGCTGTAGCTGTCCACCACTTCCACGCGGATGGCCGCAAGTTCCGCCGGCAAGGCGATCGACTGCCGCAGGTGGAAGCCGCAACCGGCCAAAATCAGTACCGCCAGAACCAACAGTGCGCGCATCGGTAATCCTAGGCCGCAACGATATTCACGATCTTGCCCGGCACGATGATGATCTTCTTCACCGCCACCCCCTCCAGGAAACGCTGCACGTTGGGCTCGTCACGCGCCTGCGCCTCGATGCTTTCGCGCGCTGCGTTGGCGGCCACTTCGATCGTACCGCGCAACTTGCCGTTGACCTGCACCGCCAGCGTCAGCGCATCGCGCACCAGGGCCGCCGCGTCGACGACCGGGAACGGCAGGTTCTCGATCAGGGTTTCGCCGTGGCCCAGGGCCTGCCAGAGCGCGTGACTGGCGTGCGGGGTGATCGGATTGAGCAACAGCACCACGGCTTCCAGCGACTCCTGGCGCAGGGCGCGCCCGTTCGGCGTGGCGTCATCGAACTTCGAGAGGTGGTTGAGGAACTCCATCACCGCCGCGATCGCGGTATTGAAGCTGTGGCGGCGACCGTAGTCGTCTCCCACCTTCTGGATGCACTCGTGCAACTGGCGGCGCAGGGATTTCTGCGTGGCGTCGAGCGTGGCCAGGTCGAGTCCGCCGGCCGCGCCATCCTGCCGGTGCCGCTGCACCTGCGCCCAGAGCCGGCGCAGGAAGCGCGCCATGCCTTCCACGCCCGATTCATTCCAGTCCAGCGACTGTTCCGGCGGCGCGGCGAACATCGAGAACAGGCGCACCGTGTCGGCGCCGTAGCGCTGCACCATCACCTGCGGATCGACGCCGTTGTTCTTGGACTTGGCCATCTTCTCGGTGGCACCGATCTCCACCGGCTTGCCGTCCTTGCGCAAGGTCGCGCCCAGCACGCGGCCGCGTTCGTCACGCATCACGTCCACGTCCGCCGGGTTGTACCACTCGCGCTGTCCCGACTCGGAGCCGCGATAAAACGTCTCCGCGATCACCATGCCCTGGCACAGCAGGTTGGTGGCCGGCTCGCTGGTCTGCACGAAGCCGCCGTCGCGCAGCAGCTTGTGATAGAAACGGAAATACAGCAGGTGCAGGATCGCGTGCTCGATGCCGCCGATGTACTGGTCCACCGGCAGCCAGTAGTTGGCGCGTGCATCCACCATGTCGCCCGCACCAGGCGAGGTGTAACGCGCGTAGTACCAGCTCGACTCCATGAAGGTATCGAAGGTATCCGTCTCGCGCTCGGCCGCACCGCCGCATTTCGGGCAGGTGGTCTTGCGCCAGTTCGGGTCGGCCTTGATCGGCGACTGCACCGTGCCCGGCTTGGCGAATGCGTCTTCCACGTTCTCCGGCAGCACCACCGGCAATTGCGCCTCGGGCACCGGCACGTCGCCGCAGTGCGGGCACAGGATCATCGGGATCGGGCAACCCCAGTAGCGCTGGCGCGACACGCCCCAGTCGCGCAGACGGAAGTTGACACGGCGGGTGCCGCTGCCGGCGGCTTCGAACCTCGTCGCCAGCGCATCGAATGCCGCGCGATAGTCCATCGCGTCGTACTCGCCCGAGTTCACCAGCACGCCGTAGTCGGTGTAGGGGCCTTCTTCCGCGATGCGGCGCTCGAACTCCTCCACCACGCGCACCGCTTCGGACGGCTCGAACACATCCAGCGGCGCGGATTCGCCCAGCGCCGCCTCCATCGGATCGGCATGTCGTGCGACATCGCGCTGCAGCTCGGCGATGGCATCGGCCACCTGCGGGCTGACGATCGCCACGCGGATCGGCAGTTCGTACTTCTGTGCGAACTCCCAGTCGCGCTCGTCGTGCGCCGGCACCGCCATCAGCGCACCGGTGCCGTAGCCCATCAGCACGAAGTTCGCGGCCCAGATCGGCACCCGCTCACCCGTCACCGGATGCAGCGTATAGCGCCCGGTGAACACGCCGCGCTTGGCTTGGGTCTCGATGTCGGCCTCGGCCGTGCCGCCGCGCTTGCACTCGGCGATGAACTCAGCCAGTTCGGGATAACCCTCGGCGGCGGCGAGCGCGAGCGGATGTTCGGCCGCGACGCAGAGGAAGGTCGCGCCGGCCAGGGTATCCGGACGCGTGGTGAACACGGTCAGTCCGCCCTCGCCTTCCTCCAGCGGGAAGGTGATCTCCAGCCCTTCCGATCGACCGATCCAGTTGCGCTGCATGGTCTTGACCGACTCCGGCCAGCCTTCCAGCCGGTCCAGTTCGTCCAGCAACTCCTGCGCGTAGGCGGTGATCTTGAGGAACCACTGCGGGATCTCGCGCTTTTCCACCAGCGCGCCGGAGCGCCAGCCGCGCCCGTCGATCACCTGCTCGTTCGCGAGCACGGTCTGGTCCACCGGATCCCAGTTCACCACCGAGTTCTTGCGATACACCAGCCCCTTTTCGAACAGGCGCACGAACATGCGCTGCTCGTGCACGTAGTAGTCCGGGCGGCAGGTGGCGAACTCGCGGGTCCAGTCGATGGCGTAGCCGAGCTGCTGCAGCTGGGCGCGCATGTGCTCGATGTTGGCGTAGGTCCACTTCGCCGGCGCGGTGGCGTTCTTGATCGCGGCGTTCTCGGCCGGCAGGCCAAACGCATCCCAACCCATCGGCTGCAGCACGTTGTGGCCGGTCATGCGCTTGTAGCGGCTGATCACGTCGCCGATGGTGTAGTTGCGCACATGCCCCATGTGCAGCGCGCCCGAGGGGTACGGCAGCATCGACAGGCAGTAGTACTTGGGCCGGGAGCGGTCCTCGCTCACCTCGAAGGCGCGGGTGCGGGTCCAGTAGGACTGGGCGGCGGCTTCCACGGCCTGGGCCTGGTATGCCTGCGGATCGTGCGGTTCTTGCATGGGAAGGCGCGGTAAAGCCGGTGGAAAACGGGGCCGTGCAGGGTAGCGCAGGGGGCGCGAGCCGTCACCCCAGAGCCGGGACGACTCGAGCAAAGGCCAAGAGAATTCACCAACAGGGTCCGTTCTTGACAGCCCAACCTAGGCAAACCGCACTCATCCAGATCAGCCTGAACGGCTTGCGGTAGGATCCTGAGGAGTTCGAAGCATTCGGAGGCGCGGATGGAAGACCTCGCAAAGCCCAGAGCAACCGCCGGTGAAGGATTCGAGTCGTTTCAACAGGCCGCTCTGTACTATCTCGATCATCCACTGAAGCAACATAGCCAAGTTGCGTCAATCTCCGACGACTGGGCGAGGGCCTTGTCCGCTTCCCGAGATGCGGACTTTGACCGTCATGCCAGCGTTTTCGCGACTCTTTGCCGAAACCTTCGTCCGCTGGAGACCATGCCAAGCGGTGAACCAGGTCCAACACATTGGCCCTTGATGCCTTTAAAGCTCATCGAGCACTACGTCTGGCCATAGCCGCGGATTCCACTCACCGGCCAAGTCACGGTATTCACTCCAGCTACAGAACTCGAAGTCTCTATCCACGAGTTCCTATCCCTAGGGATTCGCGTACCCGAGCTTGAGAGAATTCTGCTTCACGCCTGTCTGTATCAGCAGACAGTACATGCGGCGTCTCGCGCAATGATCGGCCCAAGGGCGTGGTGGCGTCGCTCGATTCATACCGAGGCAGGGTCCGAATCGGGCTACCAGTGGCATTCCTTGAGCTTTTCCGAACTTCGAACCCGTCGCGATCGCACGAAGGCTGTTGCTGACCTCTGGCCTATCGTGCCAGCGTCAATTTGTGTGGGGCTACTCTGGGCTATCGACTGGAGAGTCGCCTTGGTCGCTGGGATGATCAGCATCGGTATCGGGCGTGTAGCTCAGTCTGTTCGCAGCGACCGCGACGAACTTGCTCACATGGAGAACGCGATTCAGGAAATGGCACACGTGTGCGTACTTGCGCGACGAGAGAATCCTCGCGGAGCCAGTGCACATGCCGTGCGCGAACTGATGTACCGATCTGAAGGCGCAGGCGCAGACTGGCCGGGAGTGGCATACCGACTTGTCGAGCGGCTTCTTGCGGATGAGACGCAACAAGGGCGAGCGCCGTGATGATGGTCGCTTCTTGATGATGTGCCTTCGAGCCTCTCACTCGCTTGAAAATCACGTGACGGAAGCTTGGTATGGATGAGGAGTATCTTCCGTGCAGCTTGATTGGGATGAGCACTTTCAGGAAATTGTCCTGCGCTCATGGCAGGAGTACCGGTCCTCGGAACGGCACCTATCGCGATCCGCAGCAACTGGAGACGGATCTCGTCTTCGACGTAGCACGTTCGATGCGTTGAGGCACGGGGCGTCAGCCACCATTTTCTTGCATCATTTCGCCGATGTCGTCCTACGCGCGCGTCCATCATTCCTTCCCGCGACAATCAAAGAAGCCCGCCAGTTGCAGGATTGGCTCGCGCAATTCTGTTTTCATCGTGGGACGCTCAACCAGGTCAACGATGTAACCCTACTCGGCGACGTCGCAGACGCGCTAAAACACGCGGTGCTGACGAGGCGGCTTCAGGTTCGGCAAGTGGGGTCTATGGATCAGGTGCTGGCGGTAGCGAGCGGTTTTGCAGATCTGCCGTTTGGAGAAGGTAAGTTTGGGGGGATTGACCAAGTAGTCATACGCACCAAAGACGGCCCCCGCGCCTTGTCGACAGTTCTTCTGAACGTGGTCGACGCTTGGAACCGTGCAATAGGGCTTCCGCTATCACTGATTGATCTGGATTGAGACCCCCGCAGCGTTCGCCCGTACCCATGCCCATGCCCGCCCCACGCCGTCCCAGCGAACTCGACCGCCTGCGCCTGGTGGCGCGGATCGCCGCTCGCATGCACGAGGAAGCCGCGCTCGACACCCTACTGCAGGGCACGGCCGATGCCATGCACGAAATGCTCGGATATCCAAACGTCGACATCCCGATGCTCGATCCGGAGGAGCCCTACACCCTCGTGGTTGCGGTGCGCGGCGGACACTACAAGCGCGCGATCCGGCATGTCGACCGCATCCCGGTCGACCGCGGCATCATGGGCGCGGTGATGCGCTCGCGCCGCACCGAACTGGTCAACGACCTGCGCCTCGACGCGCGCTACGTCTGCCCGCCCGGAGTGACGCCGGCGCTGGCCGAACTGGCCGCCCCGATCCGGGTCGCGGGCGAGGTGGTGGGCGTGCTCAACGTCGAATCCGACCAGCCCTTCGACGAGGCCGATTGCCTGTGCGTGGAAACCGTGGCCGACTTCCTCGGCATCGCGATCCGCAACCTGCGCCTGTTGCCGGCCGCACGCGATGCCGCGGTCCTGGTCGAACGGCAGCGCCTCGCGCGCGAACTGCATGACAACGTCACCCAGATCCTTTCGTCGATTTCGCTCCTGACCCAGACCATCGACAGTGCCTGGAAGCGCGACCCGGCGGAAGGCTCGCGCCGCGTGGCGCGCCTCACCGAACTGGCCAAGACTGCGTTCGTCGAGATGCGCATGCTGCTGCGCGAACTCTCGCCGGCACCGGGCGAATCCGCCGCGCGAACCGACATCGCGGCTCCCGCCACCGCAAAGCCGCCGCTGCAGGGCGCGATCTCGCAGCAGAGCCGCAGCCTCGCCGGCCTGGAGCGCCTGCGCGAACACGCCCTGCCCGGCGCGCTGCAGCGACTCTTTGCGGTGATGGTTCCGGAAGAACTGAAGGCGCGCATCGATGCCGCGCACTACCTCGCGCAGGCACTCGAACACGAGGAGACCCTGTACCGCGTGGCGCAGGAAGCGGCCTCGAACGCGATCCGGCACGCGCAGGCCCGGGAACTCGTGGTGACGGCCAGCGTGAACGCCGACAGCGCGATCCTGCACATCGCCGATGATGGGCGCGGACTCGGCACCGATTTCCGCCCCGGCCTCGGCCTTGCCAACATGCGCAGCCGGATCGAGGCAGCCGGCGGGCATTTCCGCGTCACGCCGAACACGCCGCAAGGCACCGTGATCGAAGCGCGCCTGCCACGCCGAGATCGCGCTTCGTGACGGCAAGCGCAATTCCCTGACCTTCGACAGGCCAGCAGCCCTGCCCTTGGCCGTGGAAGTGGTTGCGTCCCGCAACCCACACTGTCGACCATGGTCTGCAACGACGCGCTAACATCGCCGCACCTTCTCGACCCGGGCGACTCCTGCGTGGACCACACCCGCTTGCGCCTGCTGCTGGTGGACGACCACGCCATCGTGCGCGAAGGCCTGCGCGCCGTGCTGGAGGAGGAAGCGGACTTCGCCGTGGTGGGCGAATGCGGCAGTGGCGACGATGCCCTGCAGGTGGCCGGCACCTTGCACCCGGACGTGGTGCTGCTCGACCTGAGCATGCCGGGCCTGGATCCGGTCACCACCATCAAGGGATTGATGCAACGCGTGCCGGGCGTGCGCATCATGGTGTTCACCAGTTTCGGCAGCGACGACCTGGTGCGCGCCACGCTCGATGCCGGCGCCATCGGCTTCCTGCTAAAGGACGCGCGACGCGACGAACTGCTGGCCGCAATCCGCAGCGTGGCCGCAGGCCAGCCCTTCCTCGCGCCCGCCGCGCAACGCCAGCTGATGGAACTGTTGCGTCGCCCGCCCGACCCGCTGGCCACCCTGACCGAACGCGAGCGCGATGTGCTCGACCTGGTCGCCCAGGGCAAGTCGAACAAGCTCATCGCGCGCCAGCTTGGCCTGAGCGAAGGCACGGTCAAAGGCTACGTCAGCCAGGTGCTGGCCAAGCTCGGCGTAACCGACCGCACCCAGGCCGCGCTGCTGGTGGCCAAGCGCGGATCGCGCTGACCGCGCTCGCCCGATCCCTGTCCTGCGGCAGGTCTTCCACCCCGACCAGCGGCGCTACGGCGGCATGCCGGGATTGCCTAGATTGTGCTCGAAAGCATGGGTGGGGGTAATCGGATGAACCGATGGGTACTCGCGGGCGCACGCGTCGTTTTCGTCACGGTGCTGCTCATGGCCGCCAGCGGTGGCTTGGCGGCGACCTTCGTTGTCACCAGTACCGCCGACACCGGTGGCGCGAATTGCGGCAGCAGCTGCACCTTGCGCCAGGCCATCAATGCCGCCAACGCCACGCCGGCGGCCGACACCATCAACTTCGCGATCCAGGTTCCCGTGCGCGGCGCGCTCCTGATCCAGCCCGGCTCGGCGCTGCCCACCATCACGGCACCCTTGACCATCGATGGCTATTCGCAAAACGGCACCGCGGCCAATACCGACCCCACCGCCAGCAATGCGCGGCTGCGGATTCGATTGGACGGAGTGAACGCGGGCGCCAGCACCACGGGGCTCGGGACCTGCGCCAACAACACCACGATTCGTGGCCTCGCAGTCACCGGGTTCCGCGGCAATGGACTCTCGTTTGGCGGCCAGACCGATTCCGGCCTATGCGCCGCCGGCGTCAGTGGCGGCGTGGCTTCGGGCAACTTCATCGGGCTCGCAACCGATGGCGTGACGGCCGCCGGAAACGGCTCGGGCGTGGTCTTGACGGCTTCCAGTGGCCTCGTAGGTGGGCCGACGGCAGCGGATCGCAACGTGATCTCGGCCAACGCCACGGACGGGGTCAGCCGCAGCAGCGCGACGGCCACTTCAACCACGATCCAGAACAACCTGATCGGCACCGACAAGAGTGGCAGCCTCGACCGTGGCAACGGAGGCCATGGCGTTTCGATCGGAGCCTCGGCCAGCAACGTCCAGGTCGGTGCGGCCAATGCCCCCAATCTGATCGCGTTCAACTCGCGCGGCGTGCGGCTGCCCAACTCAAGCGGCGGGAATGTGTTGTTCGCCAACCGGATTGTCTCCAACGATTTCCTGGGAATCGACCTGGGGCCAGATGGCGTCACCCCGAACGACCCCAATGACAGCGACACCGGCCCCAACAACCTGCAGAACTTTCCGTTGCTCCTCACCGGCGTTCGCACCGACACGGGAGTCTCAGTCACCGGCACCCTCGACGTCGGCAATGCCTCGACCCTGAACTACCGTCTCGCGCTGTACGCCAGCTCCTCCTGCGATGCCAGCGGCCACGGCGAGGGTGGGCAACGCCTGAGCGACCAGTCGCGCGCCCTGAACACCACCAACGAGAGTTTCAGCCTCACGGCGCTGTCCGATCCGCTGCCGCCCGGCACGGTGCTGAGCATGACCGCCACCGCCCCCGACGGCAGTACCTCGGAATTCTCCGCATGCTTCTTCCTCGATCCGCCGCCGCTGGTGGTGAACTCCAGTGCCGATCCCGGAACCGGAACATGCGATGCGACCGAGTGCACGCTGCGCGAGGCCATCGCCGCGGTAAACGCGCGGGCCGAGGACAGCGAGAGCGTCATCACCTTCGCCATCCCCGGAAGCGGCGAACTCATGGTCGAGCCGAACTCGCCCCTGCCCACCATCAGTCGACGCGTTCTGATCGACGGCTACTCGCAAGCCGGGGCCAGCCCCAACACCGAGGCAAGCACCAGCAATGCCGTCGTGCGGCTGCGCCTGCATGGCGCGAACGCGGGTACCAGCGCCAGCGGATTCTCGGTCTGTGCGGACCACGTCTCCATTCGCGGCTTCTCGATCACCGGATTCGCCAGTGCCGGGATCCGTTTCGGCCTTCAGAGCTCGGGGTCGGTCTGCACCAGCGCCCCCGACGGTGGCCAGGCCGCGGGCAACTTCGTCGGCTTGGCCAGCAATGGCGTGACCGCCGTGGGCAATCTCGTGGGCATCTTCGTCCGCAACCGGGATGCAATCATCGGAGGCCCGCTACCGGCCGACCGGAATCTGATTTCGTCCAACGGCAGCGGCATCAACCTGAGCGATGCGGCGCAAGGCAATGCGCAAATCTTGAACAACCTGATCGGCACCGGGCGCGATGGCCTGCTTGATCGTGGCAACACCGTCGGCGTGAATCTGGGCGGGATCCCGGCCAGCGGCGGCGCCGAGAACAATCTCATCGGCACCCCATCGGCGCCCAATCTCATCGCGTTCAACGACAAGGGCATCGTTGCCTCGAACGTCGCGCGCAGCGGCAACACCTGGTTTGCCAATGCCATTCATTCCAGCACGCAGCTGGGCATCGACCTGCACAACGACGGCGTGACCGCGAACGATGCCGCTGACATCGACAGCGGCGCCAACGGGCTGCAGAACTTCCCGGAATTGACACTGGCGCAGCGAAGCGCCACCGGACTGCGGCTGGCCGGACAGATTGACGCACCTCCTGGAGCAGTCGGGATTTACACCATTGCGGCCTATGCCAATGCCACCTGCGATGCAGCCGCGCATGGTGAAGGCGAGAGATTCCTAGGCAGCTTCGACTCCACGATTGCCTTTAGCGTAGGGGAAGAATTCGACGTCACGCTGGCCACCGACGATCCGCTCCCACCAGGCACCCAGGTCACGGCCACCGCGACCGCGCCCGATGGCAGCACGTCGGAATTCTCGCCCTGCATCGCCGCCACCGATCCGCCGCCCGGCTTCGTCGTCACCTCCACCGCCGACACCGACGGCACCACCTGCGGCGCCGCCTGCACCCTGCGTCAGGCCATCAATGCCGCGAACGCGCAGGCGGGCGCGGACCAGATCCGTTTCGATCTCCCCGGAAGCGGCCCCTTCATCGCCACGCCTGCGACCGAACTTCCCGCCATCACCGAGGCGGTCACCATCGACGGCTATACCCAACTCGGTGCCTCTCCCAACAGCGATCCGATATTCAGCAACGCTGTGATCCGGGTGCAGATCAACGACACCAACAATGTAGTCACCGGACTGCGCGTGTGCGCGGACGATGTGGTGCTGCGTGGCTTGTCGATCACCGGCTTCGAATTCGGCATCGGCGTCAACTTGCTCAATTGCGGAGGCCCCGGCATAACGACAACCATCCAGGGCAATTTGATCGGCGTCCCCGCCGACGGCGCCGCCTTCTCGAACACGAGCGGCACCGGTGTGTTTGCATCGGCGGCGAGCGTGGAACTCGGTGGCATCGCGCCCGCCGACCGCAACGTCATCTCCGGCCTGGGCTTTGGGGTCTCCTTGTCCGCCTCCACCGGAAGCCAGGTCCTGGGCAATCTGTTCGGCACCGACCTGGGCGGCAGCGTGAATCGGGGCAATCAAACCGCCGCGTTTCTTGCCAACGGATCCAGCAACAACGTCCTCGGCAACGAGGCCGCACCCAATCGCTTCGGATTCAACACGTTCGGTATCGCCGTGTCGGAAAGCTCGACCGCGAACCGCCTCGGCGTCAACGAGCATGCAGGCCCCGCCACCATCCCCATCGACTTGCGCACGGATACGGGCAACGGGGTGACACCCAACGATATCGATGACGCCGATGCCGGCGGCAACAATCTGCAGAACTTCCCGGTGCTGACAGGCGGCGTAGCCTTCTCGACCTCGATCGCGATCAACGGCTTGCTGGACGTACCGGCCGCCACCAGCAACGCGCCGTACCTCATTGCGTTGTACGAAAGCGCGGCCTGCAATGCCCTGGGGCATGGCAACGGCGAGGTATTCCTCGGCACGCAAGTAGTAAGCCTCTCCGGCAATGCCGAGTCGTTCAGCGTCACGCTGCCGGTGACGCCGCCCGCGCCAGGCCACGTCATTACCGCCACCGCCACCGATCCCGCGGGCAATACTTCGGAGCTCTCCGCTTGCCTGGCCGCGCCGGTGATCCTGACGGTGTTCGCGGATGGATTCGAAGGCTGACGCATCGCCGCTGCCGCCCTGTCCTGGCGTCCTGCGGGCCACCGGCCACCACCGAGACGCCCGTGTTGAGCGCACCCCAGGTCGACGACGGCGCCACAGGCTGCTTCCATTGACAAGCGTCGTCAGACAGCGACGCTCCGGCCTGTCTTCACTCAAGGCAGGAACGCGGCGATCCGGCCCTGGTCATACGTCCCTGACGTGGTGCGTGAGTGGTCGGCGATCTGCGATAGGATGCGGCTCGGTCACACCACCGGAGCCTCATGATGCATCGCAGTGTTCTTGCACTCGCCCTGTTCGCCACCCTGCCCGCACAAGCTCGCGAACTGAGTCAACTCATCTGCAACAAGCTGTTCGACAGCCGCAGCGGCACGATGCTCGGCCAGCACACCGTCACCGTGTTCGATGGCAAGGTGCTGAGCGTGGAAGCCGGCAACACCGCGTTGTCCACGATTCCGGCCGAGGGCATCCCGGGCAAGATCGGCGCGGGCGTGGTGACCTCGCATCGAGCCAGTCAGCTGGAGGTCTGCCTGCCCGGCTGGACCGATCTGCATGTGCACCTGCGTGACCAGTCCAACCCGGCCTCGTATTCGGAAGGTTTCCGCCTCAATCCCGAGCACTACGCGATCCGCGCCGTGGGCAATGCCGAGAAGACGCTCATGGCGGGCTTCACCAGCGTGCGCGACCTGGGTGGCAGCGTGGTACTGGCGGTGCGCGATGGCATCAACGAGGGCCGCATCCGCGGGCCGCGCATCTTTGCCGCAGGCAAGGGCATCGCCACCACCGGCGGGCACGGCGATCCCACCAACGGCGTCAACGCCCAGCTCGCGCACCTGTTCGGCCCGCCGGGCCCGACCGAAGGCGTGGTCAATTCGCCGGACGAAGCGCGCCAGGCCGTGCGCCAACGCTACAAGGACGGCTCCGATGTCATCAAGATCACGGCCACCGGCGGGGTGCTGAGCTACGCCAAGTCGGGCGACGCGCCGCAGTTCACCCAGGACGAGGTGAACGCCGTGGTGGAAGCGGCGCAGGACTACGGCTACAAGGTTGCCGCGCACGCGCACGGCAAGGAAGGCATCCGCCGCGCGGTCGAAGCCGGCGTCACCAGCATCGAGCACGGCACCTACATGGATGCCGAGATCTTCAAGCTGATGAAGCAGCACGGCACCTGGTACGTGCCGACGATTTCGGCCGGCAAGTTCGTCGCGAAGCAGGCCGAGATCAAGGGTTATTTCCCCGAAGTGGTGCGCGTCAAGGCGGCACGCATCGGCGCGCAGATCCAGGATACCTTCGCGGCCGCGTACAAGGCCGGCGTCAAGATCGGCTTCGGCACCGACATGGGCGTGGGCCCGCACGGCGACAATGCACAGGAATTCCTCTACATGGTGGAAGCCGGCATGCCGATGAGTGCCGCACTGCAAAGCGCCACGATCCGGGCCGCCGAGGTGCTGGGCGTGGACGACCAGGGCGTGATCGAAGTCGGCAAGCGCGCCGACATCATCGCGCTTGCGGCCGATCCGCTGCAGCAAGCCGAGGCGGTGAAGAACGTGGTGTTCGTGATGAAGGACGGCGTGGTCTACAAGGACTGAACTCCACGGCGCATGGCCATCCTTCGACTTCGCTGCGCTGCGCTGCGCTGCGCTGCGCTGCGCTTAGGATGAGCGGTTTCCCTGCTCCGCTCGTGGTGAGCGGAGCGGCGTAGCGGCGACGTCGAACCGCGCTCAGGATGCGCGGATCGCTGCCGAGTCCCGCCGCAAGGCGACCAGGGCGGCATAAGCGGGCCACGCGAAGAACGCGCCCCACTGGGCGCGTTCGCTCCAGCCCGGCGCCAGCATCGTCCCTGTCGGAAGCAGCAGCCACGACAACATGGCGGCGCTGCCCAGGGCCGCCAGGAACGCCAGCTTGCGCCAGGGTGCACGCGAGCGCAGGGCGAATGCGAGCAATCCCAGACCTGCGCTCCAGGACAGCAACGCCACCGCGTGCGCCCCGGCATGACGTCGCGATTGCGCACCGTCGAGTTCATTCGGATCGAGGGCGAACAGGCCCTGAGCCGCAAACGCGAGCCCGGCAATCACGATCAGACCCGTGGCAACCCGGCCGCTGCGTGGCAACGGGGCGAGCGAGCGCTCCAGTGCGCAGGCAAATCCCGCCAGTGCCAGCCCCGCCAATCCGAAGCCGACGCCGTTCATCAGCCATGGCCAGGGATGCAGGGCACTGCCGAGCAAGCCGACTCCGTAACGCGTCGGTGCATGTTCCGGCCACAGCGAGGCCGACGCCACCAACCCCAGGGTGAAGGCCGCCCCGGCCAGCCAGCCCAGATGCAATGCGATGCGCACGTTGTGTTCGTCCTCGCCACGAAACCGCGATTATCGCCGCGCGATCGCACGCGAGGCGAGCACTGCACCTTGAATCGTGGCGTCGCTGGCACAATCTGCAACCGATTCCGCACACCGACGATTCCCCATGACCGACACCGCCGCGCCGCACGTCTTTGACGCCACCACCGCCGCCTTCCAGCAAGACGTGCTGGACGCCTCGCTGCAAACGCCGGTGCTGGTGGATTTCTGGGCCACCTGGTGCGGGCCGTGCAAGAGCCTTGGCCCGATCCTGGAGAAACTCGCGGCCGAGTACCACGGCGCGTTCCGCCTGGCCAAGGTGGACGTCGACAAGGAGCAGCAGCTCGCGGCCTATTTCCAGATCCGTTCGGTGCCGACGGTGATGCTGGTCAAGGACGGGCAATTGGTGGACGGATTCCCCGGCGCGCTGCCGGAAGGCCAGTTGCGCCAGTTCCTGGCCTCGCACGGCATCGTTCCGGCCGACGCCGCGAACGAATCCGAAGCCGAGATCGAAGCCGCGCCGCGCTCGCCGGCCGAGCAGGTTGCCGATCTGCGCGCGCAACTCGCGGCCGCGCCGGACAAGGACGAACTCAAGCTCGACCTGGCGCTCGCGCTGGCGCGCGTCGGCGAGGTGGAAGAAGCCACGCGCCTGCTCGACGCCCTGCCCGCCAACCTGTCGGCCGACGATCGCGCCAAGGGCGCGCGCGCGGCGCTCGGCTTCGCCGCCTTGCTGAAGGACGCGCCGAGCCCGGCCGCCCTCGAAGCCCGCCTCGCCACCGATGCGCGCGACCTGCGTGCCCGCCACCTGCTCGGTGCGCACCGGCTCGTCGCGGGCGAGGCCGAGGCCGCGCTCGAACAGTTCCTGGAGATGCTGCGCCTCGACAAGGGCTTCGACGACGGCTTGCCGCGCAAGGCCCTGATCGACGCATTCAACGCGCTCGACGACGCCGACCTCGTGGGTCGCTACCGACGCCGCATGGCCTCGCTGCTGTTCTGAACGCGCGCACCCGCCATCGAGCCGCCGCATGAGCCGCGCTTCGCGCCTGCGTCGCTACGCCAACCTGTGGCCGCCCTTCCTGTTCACGGGCATCCGGGTCGAGCACCTCGCCGACGACTGGCGCCGCGCAAGGGTGCGACTCAAGCTGCGCTGGTACAACCGCAACTATGTCGGCACCCACTTTGGCGGTAGCCTGTTCTCGCTGACCGATCCGTGGTGGATGATCCTGGTGATGGAATGCCTGGGCCGCGACTATGTGGTGTGGGACCAGGCCGGCGAAATCGACTTCATCGCACCCGGCCGCGAGGACGTGTACGCGGAGTTTGTGATCGAGGACGCCGTGCTGGACGAACTGCGCCGCGCCGCTGCCAGCGGCGAAAAGGTGCTGCGCTGGTTCGAGACCGAGATCCGGACCGCGCGCGGCGAGGTCATCGCACGCGCGCGCAAGCAGCTCTACGTGCGGCGCAAGCGCGATGCGACCGCCTGAACCGCGCCGCCGCGCTACTCGAAGGCATCGGCAAACACGATGTGCGCGCCCAGCGGATTGTCGCGCTCGTAGGGTGCCGAATTGGCGTTCGCGGCGTCGCTGTCGCTCTCCGCGGTGAGGTTGCTGGCGAAGGAGTGGAAACCCATCGCTGTGCCGTTGTGGTTGAGGTGCGGTGTCTCGCTCGCGCCGTTGCTCTCGGCGCCACCGAACCCATCCGCGATGCGCGCAAGCTGCGAAGCGCGACTATCGTGCACGATCAGATCAGTGACGCCATTGAAATCGTTGTCGACCAGGTTGCTCGCCGTGGTCTGCCAGGCCACGAAACGCCCGTCGCCCGAAATCGCCGGCCTGGCGCTGTCGCCATCCACCGGCAGCGTGGTCTTGCCGCCGGGCGGACCACGCCGACTGAGGCGCTGGTTGCCGCGACTGGGCGTGTAGCGGAATACGTTGATGCGCCCGTCGCTGCCCGACGGATCGAGGTTGGACGCGCCCGACTGGTAGGCAATCGCCGTGCCCGACGCCGAGATCGAAGGCCAACTGCTCACGCCATTCCCCGGTTGCGTGCCGGCGCGCGAAACGACCTGGCTGGTGTTGGCCAGCAGGTCACGCAGCACGATCTGCGCGAGGGGACTGGCCTTGCTCAGTCCGGCCGCCTTCTGCACCGCGCTTGACGCGCTCTCGTAGGCCACCAGCCCGGTGTTGCTCACGCTGGGTCGATCACTCGGGGCATCGGCCACCACACCTGCGCAGGTCGAGACGCAACGTCGTTGACTGGTATCGAGATCGATCACCACCACGTCGCGCACTCCGTTCGCATCCGAGCCCGGGTTCACGTTGTCCGCATCGGTGCCGAAGCCGACCCAGCGTCCGTTGGGCGAGATCGAGGGGTTCATGCTGTTGCCGTTCGGCGCGCTGCCGGTACGCGAGGTCGAGAGCCGCTGCGGCGCGTTCTGGATCAGGCGTCGCAAGAATACGGACTGCGTGCTTGCGGCCTTCGATCCGGTCGGTGCCGACAGGCTGCCATCCGGACGCAGGTTCTTTACCACGACGCCGGCGTCGGGAGCTTCGAACACGACCGCATCGCCATTGGCCGACATCGCCGGGTTGCGCGCCCCGCCCGGAAAAGCGTTGACCCCATCGACCGTGCTGATCAACTCGATCTGCTGGAAATCGGCCAGGTAGCGGAACACGTCCGAGGTGCCGTTGCCATCGGTGTAGGCGCCGAACTCGCTCGCCGGAATTTCCGACTCGAACACGCCGATGCGGCCGTCGGTCGAGACCTTCACGTTGCGGCTGTTGGCGGGAATCGCATCGAACAGCGCGACGAGGTTGGTCGGCGATGGCTTCCACAATGGGTTCACGACAAGGTAGATGTCGTTCTTTCCATCGTTGTCGTCGGCGAAGGGCGAGCGCCCGAGGTCTGCGGTGGAAACGACGGCGTAGCGTCCGTCAGACGTCATGTCGAAGCCCCGATAGTTGCTGCATCCCTGGGGATCATTTGACAGCCGCACGCTCGCTCGCGTCGTCAGGCCGTGATGAAAGTCGACACGATCGGGACCGAAGACATGGCATTCATTGACGGCCAGGTAGCCAGCCCCGGACGACAGTTCAACACCGTTGAGAGTCGTTGATAAGCCTCCCACATGGGGCCAGAAAATGGAGCGGACAAGGTCGAATGGCGGTGTCAGTCGCACTAGCCCAAGCGTCAGGCCTTGGGTATTCCCGCCAATCTGCGTTCCAAAGCGGCGATCTCCCGTCATCGCGACATTGAAGCCGCCCATGACATTCGCGTTGAGCAAGCGTGGCCCCAGGCTCGAGTTCAACCCGTCCCAGTTGATGACCTCAGCGATGGTTCCGGCACCCGATTGCGACGCGGTGAAATTCTGTTCTGCAGCGAGAACGTAGCGACCGTTGCTGGTCAGCCGAGGCCCGGTGTAATCGTTGGTGCGCGGGTCTGTATCCGTCGGGTCGTACACAAGCTTGACCTGACCGGTTTCACGATCTTTCCAGTAGCTGCGCTCGACGAGGGTGGAGGCGCCAGAGAGTGATGGTGTACTCACGAGGTTGGTCGCGCCCGAGGTGAACACCACATAGCGCCCATCGCGCGAGATATCGCCCGCAAAGGACTCGCCATTGGGCTCCACGCCTGCGAGCCCGAGGCTTACCCGCTGCGTCACACCGGTCTGTCGATCCCACACGAACACGTCCTGATCCGACTCGGCGTTGTCGCCGGTGAACGGGTCGCCGCCATAGCCTTGCGGTGAGTCGAATATCACGTAGCGACCGGTACCGGAGAGGCGCGGTCGCTCCTGATCGCAATCGGCACCAAAAACGCAGTCGCTGCCGATGCGCTCCGGCACGTTCGGATTCTGACGGTCGGTGATGTAGGTCACGCGTGCGAACGACACGGTCGGATGCTGGCCCTGGTAAGCGACGTAGCGTCCATCGTCGGAGATCGATGGATATAGGGCACCCATGCTTGTACCAAGCAGATGCCGGCTGATCCACTCGTCCGGTGCCGCGCGGATCACGTCTTGCGCGCCGACTTCGCTACTGGCAAGCAAGATCGCCAACAGTCCGCTCCGCCGTCCCGTCCGCATGGTCCTTCTCCCCCGTTTCGACCCGAGAGTAACGCCTGGATCCCGACCTAGCCAGCGACTCGCGCCCGCACTGCAGCCACGGCCGCGTCCACCATCTCACTTTCGCTGCCGCCGGCCACGATCCTTTCACAACTCGCCGGCGGCGGATCGAAGCGCGCCATGATCTCGTCCACGAGTTGCGGCGAACGATCGACGGCCAAATGCCGGCCGGTGGCGACATCGCGCGCGACGCGTTCACGGCAGATTTCGGGCGGGCAATCGAGGAACAGGGCGAGCGGCCGCACCCGGTAGGGCTTGAGCGTGGCGTCGAGGCGTTCGAGGTCGGCGCGGCGCGAGAAGGTCACCCCGTCGATCACGCTGCCGCGCCCCAGCGCGCAGTTCACTTCCACCGCCAGCAGCAGCGCGCGAAAAGCGGCACGCTTTTCGGCATAGCTGTAGCTGCACTGCGGGAACATGGCGCGGCGCAATTCATCCCGGCACACCCGCTGCAATCCGAACTCGTGCGCCAGCGCCGCGGCCACCACGCTCTTGCCGGCTCCGGGCAGTCCGATCAGGGCCACCACCAGAGGCGGGGTGTCCGTGGCGGTGACGCCTGCCATGGCGGAAGGGCTTGAACTCAAGGGATCGTCTTGCACGGAGGTGGCGCCGGCGGCGGACTGGGATACTCTGGCGGCGCATCCTGACACGATCCGGCCCGTCCGTCCGCCATGCTCCCTGACGACTCCCGCGCCGCACCCGACCACGATGCCACCATGAATCCGCCGCTACCGACCATCCCCGGCTATCGCCTGCAACGCCGGCTTGGCGAGGGCGGCATGGCGGTGGTGTACCTGGCGGTGCAGTACTCGCTCGACCGCGAGGTGGCGATCAAGATCATCACGCCCGCCGCCAGCAGCGACGAGGCCCAGACCCGGCGCTTCGAACACGAGGCGCGCATCATCGCCAAGCTCGAGCACCCGGGCATCGTCGGCATCCACGAAGTCGGGCGCACCGCCGAGGGCCAGCTCTATTACGTCATGCCCTATCTCGCGCGCGGCGACCTCAGCCAGCGCGACTACCGCGAGCACGAGGCCGGCATCGTCGACTTGCTGCGCGCCCTGCTGGGAGCGCTCGGCTACGCCCACGCGCGCGGCATCGTGCACCGGGATGTGAAGGCCGAGAACGTTCTGTTCAACAATGCCGATCGCCCGCAGCTCACCGATTTCGGCATCGCGCTGACGCGCGGACGCAGCAATGCGCGCATCACCGGCGCCGGCATCGCGGTGGGCAGCGGCGGCTACATGAGCCCGGAGCAGGCGCGCGGCGAACCGGTGGACGGTCGCGCCGATCTCTACAGCCTCGGCGTGCTGACCTACGAACTGCTCACTGGCGCGCTGCCCTACGACGGCGACGACCCGCTGGCCCTGGCCTTGCTGCATGCCACCGCACCGGTGCCGAGCCTGCCGGCGCATCGTGCGCACTGGCAAGGCTTCATCGATACCGCGATGGCGAAGTCTCCGGACAAGCGCTTCCGCAATGCACAAGTGATGGCACGCGCGCTCGAGCCGATCGCAGAACACCTGCAGCTGCCGCAGCCGTCCGGCCTGATCACCGCCTTGTCCGGCGCTCGCCGTCCCGTCGTCCTGGTGGCCATCGGCGCCGGTGCCAGCCTCGCGCTGGGCCTGCTGCTGGTTCCGCTGTGGCGCGAATACCGTTTGGCATCACCGCCCGCTGCCGACGACATCGCGCTGACGATCCCGCCCGAGGCCGTTGCGCCCACCGCGCAGGAACGCGGCGAGCAGATGGCCTCGCTGCTGCAACAGGCCGAGACGCGCATGGCCGCGGGCGACCTGATCACGCCCGCGGGCGCGAATGCGGCCGAGTTCTTCCTGGCCATCCTGCGCGTCGACCCAACCCACATCGAGGCGCGCGAAGGCCTCGACCGGGTGCTGGCACGCCTGGGCGAACGCGTGGTGGCCAGCATTGCGCAAGGCGAGGACGAGTCGGTCCGGCAGCGCTACGAGGAAGCGCGCCTGCTGGCGGAGAGCGCCCAGCTCCAGGCCACTCCCGCGTGGACGGCAGTACGCGACCAGGTCCGATCCGCACTGCGGCAACGCGCGGATGCGGCGGCGCGTGCGGCAGACCGCGACGCAGTGCTGCGCTGGACTCGCCTCGCGCAGCAATCGGGACTCGAAGACGAGCATGGGCGAGCCCTGCGTGCCCGCGCCCTGCAGGACGCGAGCCGATGAAACGCCAGGTGGATTTCAACTGCGACCTGGGCGAAGGCGGCGACGACGCCGCGCTGATGCCGTACATCAGTTCGGCCAGCATCGCCTGTGGCTGGCACGCCGGCGATGCGGCCAGCATGCAGCGCAGCGTGGCGCTGTGCCTCGCGCACGGCGTGGCGATCGGCGCGCATCCGTCCCTGCCGGATCGGGAGAACTTCGGCCGACGCGACATCGCTCTGGCGCCGAACGAGGCCTACGCGATGACGCTGTACCAGGTCGGCGCGCTCGCAGCCTTCGTGCGTGCCGCGGGCGCCCCGTTGCATCACGTCAAACCGCATGGCGCGCTCTACAACATGGCGGCGCGCGATCAGCCCTTGGCTGACGCCATCGCCCAGGCGGTGCGCGATTTCGACGCCACGCTGATTCTGTATGGTCTGGCGAACAGCGCCTCCACCACCGCGGGCGAGGCCCTGGGCCTGCGCGTGGCGCATGAAGTCTTCGCCGAACGACGCTATCGCGCCGACGGTTCGCTGGTGCCGCGAAGCGAGCCGGATGCCAGCATCCACGACGTGGACCTGGCCGCGCAGCAGGTGGCGCAGATGTTGCGCAGCGGCCGCGTCGGCACGCGGGAAGGGCGCGAGATCCCGATCCGCGCCGACACGATCTGCCTGCACGGTGACCGCAGCGATGCCCCGGCCTTCGCGCGACAGCTGCGCGCTGCGATCGAAGCCAGCGGCGTCGCAGTGCGTGCGCCGGGCATCGAGCCGCCGCCACGCCGCGGGCGTTCGACATGAACCTCTGGTCGCTGCTGGGCGTGGGCCTCGTGGTACTGGGCTTCGCGCTGCGCCTGAATCCGATGATGGTGGTCGTCGGGTCGGGCATCGTGACCGGACTGGTCGCGGGGCTGTCGCCGCTCGCCGTGCTCGACTTGCTGGGCGAGTGCTTCGTCAAGAATCGCTACCTCGCCCTGTTCCTGCTGGCGCTGCCGGCGATTGGCCTGCTCGAGCGCAACGGTCTCAAGGAACACGCGCAGAACTGGGTGGCGCGACTGCGCGGCGCGACCACCGGTCGCCTGCTGATCGCCTACCTGTTCCTGCGCCAGTTGGCAGCGACGGTCGGCCTAACCAGCCTTGGCGGGCATCCGCAGATGGTGCGACCCCTGGTGGCACCGATGGCCGAGGGCGCGGCCGAGGCGCAACACGGCGAGCTCGGCGCCGCAACCCGCGACCGCATCAAGGCCCTGTCCGCCGCCACCGACAACGTCGGCCTGTTTTTCGGCGAGGACGTGTTCATTGCCTTCGGCGCGGTGCTGCTGATGCAGGGCTTCTACGCCGAGCACGGCATCGTGCTGGAACCATTGCACATCGCGATGTGGGGCATCCCGACCGCGATCTGCGCATTCGCCATCCACGCCACGCGCCTGTATCGCTACGACCGGGTGCTGGAGCGCGAGACGCGGGCGCTGGCGTCTCGCCTCCTTCCCCCTGGCGCGGGGGAAGGCCCGGATGGATGCAAGTCGCGCGACGAATCGCCCCCGTCCCAACCTTCGGCTGCAAGCGAGAGAGGGAGTTGAAAGCGTGATCGCCTTGCAGCATGCCTACTGGCTGTTCGGCCTGCTGCTGGCCGGCATCGCCTGGCGCAGCGCGCGCGATGCCGCCAATCCGCGCCGCTGGGGGACCACCGCGTTCTGGGGCTTGCTGGCGCTGGGATTCCTGATCGGTGAACGGGTGCCGGCCTGGCTGATGGGTTTGGTCGTGATCGCGATAGCGCTCATCTCCGGTTTCGGGGGCGTGCGCCTCGGCCGGTATCCGGAGCGGACGCCGGAGCAGCGCCGCGACAGTGCTGCGCGCCTCGGTCACCGATTGTTGCTGCCAGCCTTGCTGATTCCTGGCATCACCCTGCTGCTGGCGGTGCCGTTGAAGGATCTGCACCTCGGCGGCCTGCCGTTACTCGATACAGTGCAGACCACCTTGATCGCGCTCGCCATTGCTTGCGTGCTCGCGACCGCAGCCGCCTGCGCGCTGGTGCGCGAAGGCCCGAGCATGGCGGTGGAGCAGTCGCGCCGCCTGCTCGATGCGATCGGCTGGGCCGCGATCCTGCCGCTGTTCCTCGCCATGCTCGGCGGCGTGTTCGCCGCCAGCGGCGTGGGCGAGGCCGTGGCGGGCGTGGTGCGCGCCGCGATCCCGATCGACAACCGCGTCGCGGTGCTGCTGGCCTACGCACTCGGCATGACCGTGTTCACCATGATCATGGGCAACGCCTTCGCGGCGTTCCCGGTGATGACGGCCGGCATCGGCCTGCCCTTGCTGGTGCAGCTGCACGGCGCCGATGCCGCGCCGCTGGCGGCGCTCGGCATGCTGTCCGGCTATTGCGGCACGCTGCTCACGCCGATGGCCGCGAATTTCAACCTGGTGCCGGCGGCCTTGCTCGAACTCGATCCCTACGCCGTGATCCGCGCCCAGGTCGCCACCGCGCTGCCGCTGCTCGCGGCGAACCTCGCGCTGATGTACCTGCTGGTGTTCCGGTGAGCCACGCACTCCCTCCACGCCTGTCGACGCTGGGCGAAGCGCTGGCGTCCGTAGAGCGCAGCTTGCCCCGCAGCTCCTGCTGCGGCCTGCCTCGGAGCGCAGCAAGCTGCGCTCTACGGGTGACCCGGTGAGCGGTCGCCGCACTCCACAGGTGCTGCTACTCGGCTTCGAGCCCTTCGGCGGCGATGCCTTGAATCCAGCGCAGGAACTGTGCCGCGCGCTGCACAGCCAGCGTGTCGCCGCCCATCGCATCCGCAGCGTGGTGCTGCCGACCGCGTTCCACGCGGCCTTGACGATGCTGGCGCAGGAACTCGAACGCGATCCACCCACGCTTGCCCTGGCCGTGGGCCTGGCCGGCGGGCGTTCCTGCCTGAGCCTGGAACGCGTGGCGATCAACCTGATCGACGCGCGCATCGCCGACAATCATGGCGCGCAGCCGATCGACGTTCCCGTGATCGCCGGCGCGCCCGACGCCTACTTCTCCGACCTGCCGCTCAAGGCCATGCGCCGCGCGATGCAGGCGCGTGGCGTCCCGACCGAACTCTCGCTCAGTGCCGGCAGCTTTGTCTGCAATGCCGTGTTCTTTGCGCTGCGCCACCTTGCCACCACGCGTTGGCCAACAAAGCGCAGCGGTTTCATGCACCTGCCCTGGCTGCCGCAACAGGCCGCAGCCGCACGCGGTGGCGCCAGCATGGCACTGGACACGATGTGCGAAGGTACCCTGATCGCATTCGAAACCGCGCTCGCGCATTCCGCCGACCTGGAGGAATCCGGCGGGACGCTATGCTGAACTTCCCCGCCACCACTGCGAGACTCACCATGCCCTCACTCATGAAACCCCTCGTGCTCGTGCTGCTGTCCGTCCTCGCCGCGCCCGTTGCCGCCGCGAACCACGCGAAACACGCCGCGCAAGCCGCGCGCGAATCCCTGCCCGCGGTCACGATCTTCATCGATGCCACCCTCGGCATGCGCAAGGACAGCGCGGCCAGGGCCCTGACCGAAGCCCACGTCGCCTACGAGGCGCACGGCTACGCCGTGATCGACGTCGAGACCTACACCGAGAACGGCGACCTGCAGGGCTTCTTCGTCACCTATCGGCTGGAACAACCGGCGAACCGGTGATCGCCTGCGCCATGGAGCGAGGTCTACCTTAACCCGTGCGGGGAACCCGAATCCGCCCACCGCAGTCGCAAACGCTTGATGCGATTATCCGTTTGGATATAATTGCCCGATGAAGCCCGTCCGGTTCTCCGGCACTGCACTGGACGATCTGCGCGCATTTCCCGAGTCCGCTCGGCACGATGCCGGCTATCAATTGCACCTGGTGCAGTGCGGTGAGGCGCCGGACGACTTCAAGCCCATGCCGGAGATCGGACGTGGCGTTGAGGAAATCAGGTTGCGCGACGAATCCGGCGCGTTCCGCGTGATCTACACCGCCCGGCTGGCCGATGCGATACACGTGCTGCACGCGTTCCAGAAGAAGACCCAGCGCACCGCGCGCGCCGATATCGAACTGGCCCGATCGCGCTACACCAAGCTGTTGCAGGACCGGAGATAACCCATGACTTCCCGCCAGTACGCCAGCGTCTTCGACGCCATCGCCGACACGCCGCAAGAAGCGGCCTGCCTGCGGCTCCGTGCAGAAGTGATGCGCCGCATCGCCGACCGCATCGCGCGCAAGGGCTGGACGCAGCGCGAAGCCGCCGAGCATGCTGGCATCACCCAGCCGCGCATCAACGATCTGGTGCGGGGTCGCTTGTCCAGATTCTCGCTCGACGCCCTGGTAGACATCGCGGTAGCTATTGGCTTGCGGGTCGAGCTGAAAGCCGCAGCTTGAGAAGTCCGCGTTATTGAGACTTGCGTAATCGATTGACAGCCCGCGTCCTTCGACTTCGCGCCTTGGGCGCTACGCTCAGGATGAGCGGGGTTCGCAAATGCCGCTCATCCTGAGCGTAGGCCGCGAAGAGGCCGAAGTCGAAGGACGCCCGGTCTCTCGTCAACCATTTACGCAAGACTCAATAGGCGGACGAGTACGGCGAACTGCAGGGCTTCTTCGTCACCACCGGGCAGACCGGAACGCGAAGTATGGGGCGCAGCAGACGCCGCAACGAACCAAGGTTTAGGTTCAGGTCAATGCATGGCGCAAGCAATAGAATCATTGCTCACCCTTAGGAGAACGAAATGCGTGCCCTCACTCTTGGTGCCGTGTTGCTCACCGCGGCAACCGGCAGTTCAGCGTCCGCCCCTGTCGTTGCGGACGCCAACAATCGGGTCCTTGGCTTCTACACCGGGCCGAACAGCGGCAACGTGGTTTCCACAATGGGATATTGAGTGGCGTACAGCACGCAATCCGGCGCTATGGCGAGTCAAGCGGAGGACCTCGCGGGAGCCAACGGCGCATCAGTAGAAACGGTCTACTTTGAGAACATAGATTGCACCGGCGCGTCCTACGCCCATGTCGGCACCGGCTCGGCCTTTCGAGGCGGCACAGTAGGACGCCAAAGCAGCACTTCGCTGTTGTTCTACATCCCGAAAAACGAACCGCAGGTGGTAATCGCGCCACTGAGTCGGAACAGCGGGACCGGGTGCGTACTCGGAAGCGGCACGGCGCCGGGCGACAAGTTTATGCGCGCCCTGCCAAATGATCCCTCTGTCACAGGAGTCCTCGACGAGCCAGCGGTCGGTCCGCTGAGGCTGGAGATGGCCGAGATTGCCGGGTCAAGCTTTGACTTGTTTCGCAATGGCTTTGAAGGGGCGTTCGCTTTCCGCCAAACCTCCTCCCAGTTCGTCTAGTCGCGGCGGGCTTCAAGCTTCGCAACCGCTGTAACACGTGCGCCGGCGAGTCGTAGATCATGAGCTTCGCGAAAGAGTTCGAATCCGTCGACCTAATCCTCTCGACGAGTGCGGAGACACGAGGCTAGGGACCCGCAGGTCCAGTACCAGAGGCCAAGCTGTTACATTTTCGCCATGTCCCACTCCAGCGCCCCCTTGATCCTGCTCCGTAACGCCGAGGTCTTCGCGCCCGAAGCGCTGGGTCGCCGCCAGTTGCTGCTGGGCGGCGGTCGCATCCTCTCGATCGGCACGGAATCCGAGCCTGTGCCCAGCGGCATGCCGCTCGAAGTCATCGATTGCGATGGCCTGCGTCTCGTGCCTGGCTTCATCGATGGCCACGTGCATGTCACCGGCGGCGGTGGCGAGGGCGGATTTGCGACGCGCGTGCCGCCGCTGCCGCTGTCGCGCTACACCGTCGGCGGCATCACCAGCGTGATTGGATTGCTCGGCACCGATGATGTGGCGCGTGGCCCGCGTGAACTGGTCGCCACCGTGATGGCCTTGCGCGAGCAGGGCCTGAGCGCCTGGGGCCATTGCGGCGGATACCACCTGCCGCCGGCCACGATCACCGGATCGGTGCGCGGCGATCTGGTCTTCATCGATGCACTCATCGGCGTGGGCGAACTCGCGCTCAGCGATCATCGTTCCAGCCAGCCGACGCTCGACGAACTGCTGCGCGTCGCGGCCGATGCGCATGTCGCCGGCATGATCAGCGGCAAGGCCGGCATCGTGCACCTGCATCTGGGCGATGGCGAGCGCGGGCTGGATCTGGTGCGGCGCGCGCTGGACGCCAGCGAGATTCCCGCGCGCGTGTTCAACCCGACGCATGTGAACCGGCGTCGCGCGTTGTTTGACGAAGCGCTGGATCTGGCGCGACGCGGCTGCGTCGTCGATGTCACCGCGTTCCCGGTCGAGGACGGCGAGGACGCCTGGAGCGCCGCCGATGCCTGGCAGCGCTACCACGACAGCCGCGCGCCGCGCGAGCACCTCACCATCAGTTCCGACGCCGGCGGCTGCCTGCCCTGCTTCGATGCGCACGGCCATCTGTGCGGCATGGATGTGGGCTCGCCGCACGCCCTGTCTGCCACCCTGGCCGAACTACTGCGGCGCGGCGTACCGCTGGAGTCGGCCTTGCCCGCCTTCACCTCCAATCCCGCGCGCCTGCTGCGACTGGCGCGCAAGGGGCGCATCGCGGCGGGTGCGGACGCCGACCTGGTCGTGCTCGATGCCCGCGGCGCGGTGCGCGACGTGATTGCAGGCGGCGTGTTCCACCTGCGCGCGGGGACGCTGGTGCAACGCGGAAACTTCGAAGCCTGAGCCGCGCGGCCGGAGGCCCCACTTCCTTCGAGGCACTGCGCGACAAGGAGCAGGTCGAATGGTTGGCGATGGACATGTACAGCGTCTACCGTCAGGTGGTTCAGGCGACCGGTGGTGAACCATGATCGGACACCACATTGCATGCCGATCAGGACTAGGCGAGAGTCGCCCGGAGCGAAGGGTGCTTTGCCATGGGGATATCGGATGATTCGTGCCATCGCCGCGTTGGCCGTGCTCTGCGGCGCGAGCCTCTTTTCCGGTCACGCGCTTGCCTTTGTCGATCCGCCCACGATAAGTCCGCCGAATCCGACAACTCAGACGCCCATTGCTGTCTTTGTGCGGGCGGGCGGTTGCCACGGCTTTTTCGCTGATGGCATTGCGCCAGAACTCGTTGAACTGCCCGAGGGACGGCTGGACCTGATCATAGAAGGCATGGCGGGTCTTCCCCCGGGACATCCCTTTTGCGTTTTCGATGATTTCACTTCTCGATTCGCGATCGGGAAGCTGGCAGCGGGAAGCTACACCTTGCGCATTCTCATCCGTGACGAGGATCTCCCGCAGCCTGTGGCCTTTGGCTCCGTCGCGTTTACCGTATCCACGCCGGTGCATATACCGAGTTCAGGTCCGCTGCTGTTGCTCGCCGTGGTCACCCTCTTTGTGCTGGCCGCAATGCGGCGTCTGGGCCGAAGACCGCGCTCGCTCTTTCTGGTCGGAATGCTCTGCGGAGTACTGGCACCGACGCCGGCCCACGATGCCCATGCACAAGATCGTGTGCTGCACGTGTTGCTCCGTCAGGAGCCGACGGCGCCCTCGGCACGAGACGTGGTCGAGGGCTACTCGTTTGCCAGTGGCGGACTGCCGCCCATCAGCGGCTTGACTGCCGAGAACGCGCAGGGGGTGGACTACCTGCTCCCGTTTCGCGCCACGGGGGTGTTCGGCATCTATCTGGAGGCGCACCCGGATACACCGCGCGCGCGGCTGGAGCGCACGCTCGTGGTCAGCTATCCGCAGGGTGCGAATCTGGGACATGCGGCGCAGTTGATGCGCGCCGATCCCAACGTGCAGCACGTGTACGAACCGCCCGCCGCGGAGTTCGCCACGCCGCCCGAGTTGACTGGGGCCTTGCTGGCATCCGTGACGGCCGCGCAAGTGTCGCCGCCCTTTATCAACTGGCCTCAGGCGGTCAACGCGCCCCGCGCCTGGAACTATGCCGGCGGCTGGGGCTTGGTGGCGACGGTCGACAGCGGCTTGGCGACGCAACACCTGGACTTGGCCGCGCTCTCGGGGCTGCAGTACTTCGGCGGCAACTTCATGTCGGCCTTGTCGCGCGACGTAGGGCGGGCCGGTATCGCCGGATGCACGTTGCCGGGCACCTGCATGGATCGCAACGTCGACGAGGCCGAACCGGTGGCGGTAGCCGTGGGCGGCACCTGCGACCCGGACGGTGATGGGTTCGCGACGCCGGTGACTGGCGGACACGGCACGCACGTGTCCGGCCTAGTCGCGGCGAACGCGACCAATGCCGACGCGACACAGGGCGCTTGCAAGCACTGCGGTGTCGAGGCGTATCGGGCCGCGCGCGACCGCTGCACTACTAGCGGAAGCCTCACGCCAGACCTCCGTACGACGGCCATCGACGCGGCGATCACACTGGCCGTCGATCAAGGCGCGCAGGTGATCAACCAGAGCTTCACGCGCCCGGGCCTCTCGGACCCCGCCTACTGCAGCAACAATCCGTTGACCACCGAATGCGATGCGCTGGCGCATGCGACGCGGCATGGGGTCTTGCTGGTCGCGGCGTCCGGAAACAACCGCGGTGCGATCCTATTTCCTGCGGCCGATACGCGCGTAGTGGCTACTGGCGGCCTCGGGCTCGATCTTGCGCTCTGGAATCTGGACAACGATCCGCCCCCAAACCATCTGGACGGGTGTCCCCAGCCGCCGGACGTTTCGAAGCTTGGGGATGAGTGCGGCTCCAATTTCACCGTCAGCCTCGCCATCGACGGAATGCAGGAAGTGGCTACCCCGTCGCATGCCGTGCCATCCACGTTCTATCCGGGGTTCCGATGGAACAGCCTTGGTTGCGCCGACAACGCGGACGGCACGCCGGGTGATGGCATAGGCCTGTGTACGGGAACCTCGATGTCCGCGCCCATCCTGTCCGGCATCGCGGGTCTGTTGCGGTCGATCAATCCATTGGTGATGCCAGGCAGTCCAGCCAATCCGTCGGCCGGAATTCGCGGCGTGATCGCGGACACCACGCGCGCTACCCAGCTCGGCCAGGGCTGGAACCCGCAAGTGGGCTACGGCCTGCCGGACGCCGAGGGGGCCGCAAAGCGCGTGCTCGGCAAAGTGCGCCAGCTAACCGTGCGCAATCGCACCACCCCGTTGTTCGCGTTTTACAGCGCCGATGCCACGGACCATGCGGCGGTCGCCACCCCGCAGATGGCCTTGTCGCTCATCCCCCTGCTGTCGCCGACGCAATCCTCCCAAGCGCCCAGGCCGACCTATGCGTCACGCGGTTCGGCGATTGCAGGTTACGCTGACTTCCCTGAGCCAATGACCACCCCGGGCGCGCAGCCTCCGCGGGCCACCGCCTTCGTGCACACGACCGAGTATCGAACGCGGGCGAACCAGCCGCAGATTGCGCCGCTATTCCTGCTGCGCCGAACGCGCCCTTGGCCACTCGGTTGTACATCGGGACCCGGTTGCAACACGCTTAATCGGGATTTCACGCTGGTCTCCACCATCCCTGACTTGGAGATGGCGATCGGAGACGAATACGAACTGTTGGGCAGGCAAGGCTACGTGTTCCGGCGCTGCTCGCCCGAACCCACTTGCATCCCAGAGGGTGCAAAGCCGTTGTACCGGCTGTGCAATGTTGCCGAGGACGACTGTGCGGTCTTCCTCGAGGCGGAACTCGCCACCTTCCAGAGCCAGGGTTACACCACGGTCTATCCGGCCGGCAGCGATCCGATCATGGGGTACGCCTATCCCAACATCGATACCGACGGCGACACGCTGATCGATGGCTTTGAGTACCTGATCGGCACGAGGCCGGAAAGCGGCTTCGGAGACTCGGACGGAGACAACATCCCGGATGGCGTGGAATTCCCGCTTGCCGATCTATCCCAATCCGATCCCTGCGACGGGCCGAGCATCACATGTACAGTGACCGCAGTTTTCGATGATGGTTTTGAATGAGTCGAGTCGGGAGTTAAATGCGCTTCTCGGTGCTCAGCCAATTCCAACTCCAAGGCGCAGTAGTCCCTGGACGATATGGGAAGCCTCGCCCAGCATATGTCGGTTCCTACTTCCTGAGAATCGGCAACCTCAAGCCAACAGCCAAATCCGGATGCCCAAAGAAATGTGCCCAAGCAAAGTGCCCGACGGCGATCAACGCGGCTGGATCATTCCGATCGGCGGGGCGGAGGAAAAGGAGAACGACCCGCGCATCCTGCGCCGCTTCGATTCTCGGTGCTCAGCCAATTCCAACTCCAAGGCCTCGCAGCATAGTCCCTGGACGATATCCACCCCTGGGAAGCCTCGCCCACTTCGTCGAACTGTGCGGCGGCGACCAGGCCGACATCGTGGTGATCCCCACCGCCAGCCGGCTGTCCGATACCGGGGCGCGTTACGAGCGCATCTTCGGCGAACTCGGCGCCAGCCGGGTCACGGCCATCGACTTCGACACCCGTCGTGATTGCGAGGAGCGCAACCGCCTGCAACGCATCGAGCAGGCCAGCGGCCTGTTCTTCACCGGCGGCAACCAGTTGCGCATCACCACCGTGATCGGCGGCACCACCGTGGCGCGCCTCATTCGCAGCCAGAACGCGCGCGGCATTCCGGTGGCCGGCACCAGCGCCGGCGCCGCGATCCTGAGCGAGCACATGATCGCATTCGGCGACGAGGGCGGCTCGCCGCGCGGCGGCAGCGTCGGCCTCGCGCCCGGGCTCGGGCTCACCAATCGCTTCATCATCGACCAGCACTTCCGCCAGCGCGACCGGCTCGGGCGCCTGACCACGGCGCTGGCGTTCAATCCCTTCGCCATCGGCATCGGGCTGGACGAGGACACCGCCGCCTTCATCGGGCCGGACAACACCCTGGAAGTCGAAGGCAGCGGCGCGGTCACCGTGGTCGATGCCGCCGGCTTGCAGTTCTCCTCGATGGATCGGGTCGATCCCGGCGAACCGGTCTGCCTGCTCGGCCTGAGCATCCACATCCTCGTGGCGGGTGCTACCTTCAACCTGCATACCCGCCAGGCCTCCGCCGGTTCGCTCTCCAAGACCAAGGACTAGACCTCCATGCGCATCCTCGATCGCTCCGTCTTCGTGGGCCCCTCGCTGTATGCGCACTTTCCGGTCATACGACTGGAACTCGATCTGGAACAACTGGAAGCCTGGCCCACCGGCAAGCTCGGCCCGGCCTTCGTCGATGCGCTGGTCGCGGCCCTGCCGGGCCTGGCCCAGCATGGTTGTTCCTATCGCGAGCCCGGCGGCTTCATCCGCCGCATGAACGAGGGCGAGGGCACCTGGCTCGGCCACGTGCTGGAGCATGTGGCGATCGAACTGCAGAACGTTGCAGGCGAGGACGTGACCTTCGGCAAGACCCGCAGCATCGATGGCCGGGCGGGGGTGTATTCGGTGGTGTACGAGTACGCGCAGAAGGAGGAAGGTATCGCCGCGGGCGAACTCGCGTTGCGCCTGTTGCAGTCGCTGTTGCCGGCCGAACTGAGACCCGCGGACGAGGACGGCGACTGGCAGTGGGAGAGCGCGCGCGACGAGTTCATCCGCTACGCGCAGCGCCGCGCGCTGGGACCGTCGACTTCATCGCTGGTGAAGGCGGCCGAGGAGCGCGGCATCCCTTGGCTGCGCCTGAACGACCAGTCGCTGGTGCAGCTCGGACACGGCAAGTACCAGCAGCGCATCCAGGCCACGGTGACTGGCCGCACCCCGCACATCGCGGTGGAACTGGCCAGCGACAAGGAAGAGACGAACAAGATCCTGGCCTCGCTCGGCTTGCCGGTGCCGCGCCAGGATCTGGTGCAAAGCGAATCCGGCGCGGTGCGCGCGGCGCGACGCATCGGCTTTCCGGTGGTGACCAAGCCCTACAACGGCAATCATGGCCGCGGCATCTCGATCCGCCTCACCAGCGATGCGGAAGTGATCGAAGGCTTCAACAAGGCCAAGGAGATCTCGCGCTCGGTGATCGTTGAGACCTACCTGGAGGGCGACGACCACCGCCTGCTGGTGGTGAACGGCGAACTGGTCGCGGCCACGCGCCGCACGCCCGGGCACGTGGTGGGCGATGGCGTGCACAGCATCACTCAACTGGTCGAGATCGTGAACCAGGATCCGCGTCGTGGCGTCGGCCACGAGAAGGTGCTGACGCGGCTGGTGCTCGACGCGCAGGCCGAGATGATGATGGCGCGCGCCGGCGTCACGGCCGATTCGGTGCCCGCCGCGGATCAGGTGATCTACCTGCGCTCCACCGCCAATCTTTCCACCGGCGGCACCGCCACCGACGTCACCGACATCATCCATCCCGACAACCGCGAGATGGCGGTGCGCGCGATCCGCGCCATCGGGCTGGACGTGGGCGGCGTGGACTTTCTCTCCACCAACATCGCCGAGAGTTATCGCAGCATCGGCGGCGGCATCTGCGAGGTGAACGCCGCACCGGGATTCCGCATGCACGTGGCGCCGTCCGAGGGCACGCCGCGCGACGTCGCCGGCCCGGTGATCGACATGCTGTTCCCGCCCGGGTCACCGTCGCGGGTGCCGATCGCCGCGATCACCGGCACCAACGGCAAGACCACCACCGCGCGCATGCTGGCCCACATCACCAAGATGGCCGGCTACACGCCCGGCATGACCACCACCGACGGCGTCTACATCGACGGCCAGCGCACGGTGGAAGGCGACATGACCGGGCCGGTCTCGGCTCGCATGGTGCTGTCCGATCCGCAGATCGACCTCGCCGTGCTCGAAACCGCGCGCGGTGGCCTGCTGCGCGCCGGCATGGGCGTGACCGAGGTGCACGTCGGTGCCGTGCTCAACGTGCAATCCGATCACCTCGGGCTGAAGGGCATCGACTCGCTCGAACAACTGGCCGAGGTCAAGCGGATCATCGTCGAGATCGCCAAGGATTGCGCGGTGCTCAACGCCGACGATCCACTGGTGTTGAAGATGTCGGGCTACACCGATGCCAGGATGCTTTGCTACGTCACGATGAACCCGCAGCACGGCCTGGTGCGCGAACACATCCGCGCCGGCGGTCGCGCCTGCGCGCTGGAAGCCGGCGTCAACGGCCAGATGATCACACTCTACGACCGCGGCAGCCACATCCCGCTGCTGTGGACGCACCTGATCCCGGCCACGCTCGAGGGCCGCGCCCTGCACAACGTGCAGAACGCGATGTTTGCGGCGGCGATGGCGTTCTCGCTCGGGATCAAGCTCGACGCGATCCGCCAGGGTTTGCGCACCTTCGACAGCACCTTCTTCCAGGCGCCGGGCCGAATGAACGTGTTCAACGAGCATCCGTTCAAGGTCTTGTTCGACTACGGACACAACGCGCATGCGGTCGGCGCAATGGCGGACCTGGCGCAACGCCTGGATGTGGCCGGTCGCCGCATCGTGGTGCTGGCCGGCCCCGGCGATCGCCGCGACGAGGATCTGGTGGCGATCGCCGAGGCCGTCGCCGGTCGTTTCGACCACTACATCTGCCGCCGCGACGACAGCCTGCGCGGGCGCGATGGCGACGAAGTGCCGCGCATCCAGTCGCGCGCGCTGCAGGACAAGGGCGTGCCGGCGAATGCGATCTCGATCATTCCCGATGAGCAGGAAGCGATTTCCACGGCGCTGCAGATGGGGCAGCCGGGGGATCTGCTGCTGATCTTCGCCGACGCCCTGGTGCGTTCGTGGAAACAGGTGATCAAGTTCCGGCCCGAGGGCATGGCACCGGCCCCGGTCGCTGCGCCCGCGACGGAACCGGTCGCCAGCGTGGCCGCGCCGGCCGCGCCGATCGACGAGGCCAGCGCCTGGGAAGGCGTGGTGCGCGACGAACGCGGCATCCATCTGTCGCGGGAGAGCGAGGACTGAACACGCCCGCGGAGCTGCCGTTCGAGGACTCGCGCCGCCTCACCGGGCCCAACCTCTACTTCGCCGACAGCGGCGCGGTGCTGCAGACGCTGGGTCCGCACGCCGCGGACCCGCAGGCACATGCGGCGTGGCGCGCGCGCGTCCAGCAGATGTCGCGAGTCCTGGGTTGGAGCGACACCCGCGACGTGGTGCGACAGCACCCGGGCGGCGCCACGCTGGCGTTCACCGCTCCGGCGGACCAGCTCTTCACCGCCACCGAAGTGAACGAGTGGGCCTGGCTTACCGGCATCGGCGACGCGTCTTTCCATGCGCCGGGCCATGCCGCGAGCTGGGACGAGGACTCGGCGCGCCACACCTTGCTCGCCCACGTGGCCGCCGAACGCAACCCGCCGCTGACCGCCCTGCTGGATCGGGCGCGGACCTGGTCCCTGCCGGTCCTGCTCGACGACGACACCCTGAGCCTGGGACTCGGCCGCGGTGGACGCAGCTGGCCGCTCGCGGCCTTGCCGAGCGTGGAGGAGGTACCGTGGGACGCGCTGCATTCGATCCCCACGGCCCTGGTCACCGGCTCCAACGGCAAGACCACGACGGTGCGCCTGCTCGCGGCCATGCTTCGCGGGCACGGCCAGCGCTGCGCCTGGTCCTGCACCGATGGCGTATATGTCGAGCGCGCCCGCCTCGCCGAAGGCGACTACTCCGGCCCGGCGGGTGCGCGCAGCGTGCTGCGCCATCCCGAGGTCGAGGCCGCCGTGCTGGAAACCGCACGTGGCGGCATCCTGCGTCGTGGCCTGGCGGTGCGCGGGGTGGATGCCGCGGCCGTCACCAATCTCAGCATCGAACATTTCGGCGAATACGGCATCCACGATCTGGAGGGCCTGGCCGACGTGAAGCTGGCGCTGGCGCGTGCGCTCAAGCCGGAAGGCGTGCTGGTGCTCAACGCCGACGACCCGCTACTGCTGGCCAAGGGTCGCCAGCTCGAGCATCGCATCGCATGGTTTGCGCGCGAACACGACCATCCCGCCTTGCAGGCGCATCGTGCGACCAATGGCCGCACCTGCGGCGTGCACGGCGGGCGCTTGCTGCTGTGCAACGAAGCGGGACAGCACGACCTCGGGCCGGTCGCTTCGATGCCGCTGAGCGCCGCAGGACGCGCGCACTACAACATGTCGAACATCGCGGCGGCGGCGCTGCTGGCGCAGGCGCTGGGCGTCGGGATCGAAGTGATCGCGCAGGTGCTGGGACGCTTCGGTGCGAGTCGTGCAGACAATCCGGGCCGCCTGCAGCGCTGGAACTTCGGCGGATTGCGCATCGTGACCGATTACGCGCACAACCCCGATGGACTGCGCGGCTTGCTGGAGCTGGCGCTCGCATCGCGCGGCGCGGGGCGCCTGGCCCTGCTGCTGGGCCAGGCCGGCAACCGCGAAGAATCCGATGTGCGCGCGCTGGCCCGCGTCGCCGCCGAGTTCGCCCCGCAACGCATCGTGCTCAAGGACATCGACGGCTACCTGCGGGGACGCGAACCGGGAGCGATTCCGGCCCTGCTGCGCGACGAGTTGCTGCTTCACGGCGTGAACGACGACGTGCTCACGATCCGCCTGCGCGAGATCGACGCCCTGCGCGAAGCCCTGGCCTGGGCCCGCGCCGGCGACCTGCTGGTGATGCCGCTGCATTCGCTCGGGGCGCGCGCCGAGGCCGATGCACTGCTCGACTCGCTCGAAGCCGCCGGTTGGCGCGCGGGCGATCCCTTGCCGCCCGCAGCCGATGCGCCGGCCCAATGAGCCTTGCGTAAATCGTTGACGAGAGGCTCGGCGTCCTTCGACTTCGGCCTCTTCGCGGCCTGCGCTCGGTGCCGCCTGTGACAGGAGGCGGCGCTATGAGTTTTCAGGATGAGCGGCATTCAGGAACCCCGCTCATCCTGAGCGTAGCGCCCAAGGCGCGAAGTCGAAGGACGCGGGCTGCCAATCAATTGCGCACGTCTCAATCGGCGTGCGGCAAAGTCACGCCGCGCCGGCCCCTCCGATACCAAGCGCAGGCCGCTCCACGCCCTACGTACGCGGCAATGTGACTCCCATTTGCCCCTGGTACTTGCCGCCGCGATCCTTGTACGAGGTTTCGCAAACCTCATCGGATTCGTAGAACAGCATCTGCGCCACGCCTTCGTGGGCGTAGATCTTCGCGGGCAGGGGCGTGGTGTTGGAGAACTCGAGGGTCACGTGGCCCTCCCACTCCGGTTCCAGCGGGGTCACGTTGACGATGATGCCGCAGCGCGCGTAGGTGCTCTTTCCCAGGCACACCACGAGGGTGCTGCGCGGAATGCGGAAGTACTCCACGGTACGCGCCAGTGCAAACGAATTGGGCGGGATGATGCACACGTCCGATACCACGTCGACGAAGCTGGACGGGTCGAAGGCCTTGGGGTCGACGATGGTCGAGTTGATGTTGGTGAAGATCTTGAACTCGTTGGCGCAACGCACGTCGTAGCCGTAGCTCGAAGTGCCGTAGGAGACGATGCGCCCGCCACCCGCGTTCTGCTTCACCTGGCCGGGCTCGAACGGCTCGATCATGCCGTGCTGCCGGGCCATGCGGCGGATCCACTTGTCGCTCTTGATGCTCATTCGCTGTCCACAGGGCGGAGGCGCTCCGCAAGGTCGCGGCATTCTAGTGGAGGCAGCCGCGCAAATCGAAAGCGCAATCCCGACCAGGCCTTGCCCACGCTTGCGGCGTGGACAAGCGGCCAGTGCCGCGGGCTCAGTGCGCCGCTGCTTGCTCGTCTTCCCCGGTGGGCTCGGGGATTTCCAGGCCCTTGGCCCTGGCCAGTTCATGCGCCACCCGGCGCGCCGCCAGTTCCATGTGCAACTCGACCGACTGCACCACGTTGGTGAAGGTGCCGATCGGCAACGGCCAGCTGTTGCGATTGACCTTCAGCGTTCCGAGTTCCTGGCCGGTCTCGTTGTCGCCAAACACCACGCGGGCATCGAACTCGCTCTTGCCCACGAACCCGACCAGCGAGCGCGCCGCGACATTGCCTGGTTCCCACTGGTCGATGCTGCCGGAGATGCGTAGCGCGGGGCCGCTGGCCTCGCCCACCAGCACTTCGTCGAAGGCGCCGACCTCGCGCAATTCCTGCGCGATCTTCTCCGAGAAGGCCTGCCGGCCTGCGTCGATTTCCTCGGCGCGGCGACGGGCCTCGTCCTCGTCCTTCGCTTCGCGCGTGTCGTTCGCGACGAACTCGCCCACCACCACGCGCGAGAAATCCGCGATCTCGCGCTTGCGTTCGGCGCTCGCATCGAGTTTGCCGAGCGTGCCGCAGGCGGCGAGCCCGAGCAGCATGGGAACCAAGGCAAAGCGCAGCATGCGACCCCCGGTGGCGAACGGCCCGCGACGGACGCATCCCCCACGGCCACGTCCGGCGGGTCGAGTCTATGCCATCGCCCCGCAGCCCACACGCCGCACTGCGGCGGCGTGCGTCAGGTGTTCTGGATCACGATGCTCGGGAACTGGATCGCCTTGTTGCGCGCCCGCAGCGACAGGCGCGCGGCGGCGTTGCGTGCGATCTGGCGATAACTCACCGCTGCCGCCGACTCGGGTGCCGCCACCACCGTGGGCGTGCCGCCGTCGGCCTGCTCGCGGATGTGCATGGCCAGGGGCAATGCCCCAAGCAGGGGCACGCCGTACTGCTGCGCCATGCGCTCGCCGCCGCCGCTGCCGAAGATGTGCTCGGCGTGGCCGCAGTTCGAGCAGGTGTGGATGGCCATGTTCTCGACGATGCCCAGCACCGGCACCTCGACCTTCTCGAACATGCGCAAGGCCTTCCTCGCATCGAGCAAGGCGATGTCCTGCGGCGTGGTGACGATCACCGCCCCGGACACCGGCACCTTCTGGCACAAGGTGAGCTGGATGTCGCCGGTGCCGGGCGGCAGGTCGATGATCAGGTAGTCCAGCCCGTCCCAGGCGGTCTCGTTGAGCAATTGCTGCAAGGCCTGGGTCACCATCGGACCGCGCCAGATCATCGGGGTGTCTTCCTCGATCAGGAAGCCGATCGACATGGCCTGCAGGCCGTGTGCCCGCTTCGGGACGATCTTCTGGCCTTCGGTGGTGTCGGGCTTGCCGGCGATGCCGAGCATGCGGGGGATGCTGGGGCCGTAGATATCGGCATCGAGCACGCCGACCCGCGCACCCTCGGCCGCCAGCGCCAGGGCGAGATTGACCGAGGTGGTGGACTTGCCCACCCCGCCCTTGCCCGAGGCCACGGCGATGATGTTCTTGACCTGCGGCAGCGGGGTCAGCTCCATCTGCACCTGGTGTGGCGCGACCCGGGACGAGACCGACACCGTCGCCGCGGTGATCTGCGGATCGGCCTCCAGCGCCGCCTTGGCCAGTGCCGCGAGATCGGCATGCCAGCCGCGGGCCGGGTAACCCAGCACCAGATCCACCGCGACCTTGTCGCCGTCAACCCCGATGCCCTTCACCGCGCCGCTGCTGACCAGATCCTGGCCGCTGTGCGGGTCGATCAGCCCGGAAAGCCGTCGCTTGGCCGAATCCTTGATCGCTTCCATGACGCCGTCCCTCGCGGAAAAGGACGCCATCCTAGCGAGCGACCCTTGCGGGAGCGAGCAGAACGGCCACAACGAAAACATTCGTAGGAATGTGGCTGGCGCGTGAAAGCCGTGTTATGGTCCCGTTAAGCCTTGGGGAGACCGGGTCGCTGCGTCCGTTCCGGACAGCGCGGTGGAACAGGGCGAATCACGCATTTCCAGACGACAGAACGAGGAATCACCGCGATGGCGACACACTTGGGGTACAACCGCCGCCCGCTCACCCTGGCCTTGGCCATGGCGTTGGCGCTTCCGCTTTCGGCACCGGCATTCGCGCAGGACGAAGCCGACGACGACGCCACCGAAACCAGCACCGAGCAGAAGCTCGAGCGGATCACGGTGACCGGCTCGAACATCAAGCGTTCCACGGTGGAAGGCCCGGCACCGGTGACGGTGATCTCGCGCGACCAGCTCGAGAAGGAAGGCTTCGTCACCGTGTTCGATGCGCTCGACACGCTGGTGCAGAACAACATGGGCAGCAACCAGAACGAGTTGAACTCGGCCGGTGGCTTCACTCCCAATGGCAGCGTGGTCAACCTGCGCGGCCTCGGCCCGGGCCGCACCCTGCTGCTGATCAATGGTCGCCGCGCCGCGGACTACCCCTTCCCGTACAACGGGCAGAGCAACTTCCAGAACTTCGGCAACATTCCCTCGGCGGCGGTGGAGCGCATCGAGATCCTCACCGGCGGCGCCTCGGCCATCTACGGCTCCGACGCCGTGGCAGGCGTGGTCAACGTGGTGCTCAAGACCGACTTCGATGGTGACAGCGCCAAGCTGCGCGTCGGCACCACTACCACCGGCGGCGGCGATTTCGCCAATGCGCAATGGGTGGGCGGTCGCACCGGCGAGAACTGGAGCCTGACCTACGCCTTCGAATATCTCGTCGACGAACCGGTGTGGGCTTTCCAGCGCGATTTCATGGACTCGCGCCGCGACAACCCGCTGCCGCCTTCGGTTGGCCCGCAGCCGGGCAGCAGCATGCTGATCCGGCGCACCACCGGCCCCGCCGCCGGCTCTAACTTCGCGCCACCGGCCGGCGCCTGCGAAGCATTCGGCGGTGAACTGGAGCGTTTCTCCACCCAGACCGTCAGCGCCGCTACCGGCGCGGTGACCACCTTGGGCCAGGTCTGCGGCTACTTCAAGGATGTCGGCTACCAGACCATTGCCAACGGCAATGACGACCTCTCGGGCTACGTCTACGGCACGATGGACTTCGACTCGGTCGAAGCCTGGGTCAGCATGCAGGGCTACGATTCGGAGTCCAAGCTCAGTGGTGGCGTGGAGTTCATTGGCGGTCCGCACATCGACGGCACCGGCACCATCCAGACCATCTTCGCCACCAACCCGCAGTTCAACGGCACCGTCCTCACCCAGCGCATCTTCACGCCGCAGGAAGTGGGCGGACTCGAAGCCACCTACCAGCGCTTCTACGAGAAGTCGTTGGACTTGGCCTTCGGCCTGCGCGGCAGCATCGCCGACCGCTTCGACTGGGACGCCACCTTCGGTCGCGCCGAGTACCGCGCTGAACGCACTCGCCCGCGTTTCGACGGCTCGGCGGTATCGGACTTCTTCTATGGCCCGCGCCTGGCCGGCACCGGCACGCCGCGCTACAACATCAACCTGGATCGCTTCTACCGGCCGATTACGCCGGAAGAATACCGCGCCATGTCCACCACGCTGCGCTACGAGGCCGACTCCTACGTCAATCAGGCCAACTTCGTGCTCTCGGGCGATCTGTTCGAGCTGCCGGCGGGCCCGGTCGGCTTCGCCAGCGTGCTGGAATGGACCTCGCAGGGCTACGATCTGAACTCGCCGGAAGGCATCCTTCCGACCAACCGCACGGTCTACAACCTGACCGGCACCAACGGCGGCGGCGAGCGTGACCGTTACGCCCTCGGCACCGAGTTCCGCATTCCGCTGCTCGAATCGCTGACCGCCACGATCGCAGGCCGCTTCGACAAGTACGACGACATCACCGCGGTGGACGATGCCAAGACCTACGGCGCCGGCCTGGAATGGCGTCCGTTGGATTCGCTGCTGGTGCGCGGCCAGTACTCGACCAGCTTCAAGGCACCGGACATGCATTTCGTGTTCAACGAAGGCAGCGGTGGCTTCAGCACCAACACCGACTTCTTCCGTTGCCTGTCCACGGGCGGAACGGTGGGGCAGTCGAGCTGCGCCGGCGCCACCTACGCCTACTCGGTGTTCGCCACCAGCCAGGGCGAGCCGACGCTGAAGGAAGAAGAAGGTACTTCCTGGAGCGCCGGTCTGGTGTGGGACTTCTGGGACAACATGTCGATCAGCGCCGACTACTACGACATCGAGCTGGAAGGCGCCGTCACCACGCTCAGCACTGCCTACATCCTGGAAGCCGAAGGTGGCTGCCGCACCGGCCTGACCCGCAATCGCCAGCCCTATGCGTTCTCGGCCGATTCGGGCTTCTGTCAGGAAATCCTCAGCCGCGTGACCCGCACCGCGGCGCCGGGTGAACCCACCGACCGCGTCACCGAAGTCCGCAGCGGCCCGGTGAACCAGTCGTTCCGCCGCGTCACCGGCATCGATGCTGCCTACACCTGGCAGGTCGACACCGACCGCTACGGCAACTTCGGCTGGGAACTGGCCTGGTCGCACACGCTCAAGAGCGAACTGCAGCCGTTCGCCACCGATGCCGTGCGCCGCGATTATCGCGACGAGCTGACCAACTTCGACTTCCGCAGCCGCATGCGCAGCACCATCGTGTGGGCGAAGGGCGACTGGACGGCGAACCTGTTCTGGATGCGTTACGGCAGCCTGCCGAACTGGCAGGAAACCGGCCGCATCTCGCCCTTCCACACCTGGAACACGAACTTCGGCAAGCAGATCACCGAGAACGTCAAGCTCTCGTTCTTCGTGAACAACATCTTCAACAACTTCCATCCGCGCGACGATGGATTCAACACCTACCCGTACTTCTGGCGTGCCTTCAGCCCGATCGGGCGTGAAGTGTCGGCGCAGCTGGACGTGACCTTCTGATCCACGACCCAGATGTCGCTTCGAAAAGCCCGGCGCAAGCCGGGCTTTTTCGTTGGGGCGCTGTCGCGCGCGGGTTCTGGGATAATCCTCGGCCGCTTTCCGGAAAATGCCTCCTGATGTCCGCTTCCGCTCCCATCGTCGTCACCAACGCCCTGCCCTACGCCAACGGGCCGCTGCACATCGGGCACCTGGTGGGCTACATCCAGGCCGACATCTGGGTGCGGGCGCAGAAGATGATGGGGCGCAGCGTGCATTACGTCTGCGCCGACGACACCCACGGCACGCCGATCATGCTGGCCGCGGAGAAGGCCGGCATCAGTCCGGAGCAGTACATCGCCGCGATGCAGGCCTCGCACGAAGCCGACTTCGCCGCCTTCCACGTCGACTTCGACCACTACGACTCCACGCATTCGCCGCTCAACCGCGAGCTGACCGAAGCCATCTACGCCGCGCTCGATGCCGGCGGCCACATCGCGCGCCGTTCGATCTCGCAGTTCTACGATCCGGTCAAGGCGATGTTCCTGCCGGATCGCTACATCAAGGGCGACTGCCCGAACTGCGGCACGGTCGACCAGTACGGCGACAACTGCGAACACTGCGGCGCCACCTATGCTCCCACCGAACTGAAGAACCCGCGCTCGGTGGTATCGGGCGCCACGCCGGAACTGCGCGACTCCGAACACTATTTCTTCCAGGTCGGACGTTTCGAACCGGTGCTGCGCGACTGGCTGGCCGGCGACGTGGCGGTGCCCGGGGTCAAGGCCAAGCTGCGCGAGTGGCTGGACGCCGAAGGCGGCCTGCGCGACTGGGACATCTCGCGCGATGCGCCCTATTTCGGCTTCCCGATCCCGGGCGCGCCGGACAAGTTCTTCTACGTCTGGCTGGACGCGCCGATCGGCTACCTCAGCAGCTTCAAGGCCTGGTGCGATGCACAAGGCATCGACTTCGACGCGCTGCTGCGCGCCGACAGCGAGGCCGAGCTGCACCACTTCATCGGCAAGGACATCGTCAACTTCCACGGCCTGTTCTGGCCAGCGGTGCTGCACGGTGCCGGCTACCGCCTGCCGACCGCGCTGCACGTGAACGGTTACCTCACCGTCAACGGCACCAAGATGTCGAAGTCGCGCGGCACCTTCATCCAGGCCCGCACCTACCTCGACGCCGGCCTCAACCCGGAATACCTGCGCTACTACTTCGCGGCCAAGTCGTCGGGCGGCGTGGACGACCTCGACCTCAATCTCGAGGATTTCGCGCAGCGGGTGAATTCGGATCTGGTGGGCAAGTTCGTGAACATCGCGAGCCGCTGCGCGAAATTGAACGAGACGACGTTTAACCGCGAACTATCGGCAACGGAGAGTTTCGAGGAGCATCAGGTCAAGGTAGGCAACATCGACTGGCTGAGCTCATCGCCACCCGCAGACCTTGAGGCGAATGCCATTTTCAGTCTCGGCTGGGTGACGGCTACCTTGAAAAATGCCGTCAAGCACTATGTGGCAGGAGACTTCGGCCGAGTCACGCGCGAGGTCATGGCGGCGGCTGATGTGGCGAATGAGTTCATCGCCAAATGGGCTCCGTGGTCGCTGGCCAAGGACCCCACGAAGAAAGACGATCTTCGCATCGTTCTTTTCGTCGGCATCAACATGTTCAAAGATCTGGCTGTCGCCCTTCACCCCATCCTTCCTGAACTGACAAGGCGCGCAGGAAGATTCTTGGGCGATGAATCGGTCATCGCGCGGTTCGACAGCATCGGGAAGCCCATTCGAAATCGCAAGCTCGCGCCTTACGACCCGCTGCTCACCCGCATCGACCCGAAGCAGGTCGAGGCCATGGTGGAGGCCAGCAAGGAGTCGCTGCAGCCCGCTGCTGAAGCGACTGTCACACCGGCCAAGTCAGGATCGGCCAAGGCCAGGAAGCCTGCGGTTGAGCCACCGGCAACCGAGGCCAGCGCTGCGGCGGGCCTGATCGGCATCGACGATTTCGCCAAGCTCGACCTGCGCATCGGCACCGTGCTGGCCTGCGGCGTCGTCGAAGGCTCGGACAAATTGCTGCGCTTCGAACTGGATGCGGGCGAGCTCGGCCGGCGCCAGATTTTCTCCGGCATCCGCGCCAGCTACGGCGAACCGGAGACGCTGGTGGGGCGCAAGGTGGTGTTCATCGCCAACCTCGCGCCGCGCAAGATGCGCTTCGGCATCAGCGAAGGCATGATCCTGTCGGCCGGCTTCGACGGTGGCGACCTGTTCCTGCTCGATGCCGATGGCGGCGCCGCGCCGGGCATGCCGGTGCGTTGACGCGAACGCGGTCGACGGCCGGCACGCCGCCATGACGCTTGCCACTCGAGTTCGGTCGGACCTGCAGCGCGTGACACGCGGCACGCTTGCCAGCGACGCACTCGTCGCCCTGGCCGTCGCCCTGCTGCTGGGCGATGGCGAGCGCACGGTGGTGGCCAGCGTGTTCGTGGCGGTGCTGGTGGTAGCTGCGAGCCTGCGCTACCTGCGTACGCCGCGCGCCGCGACGCACGCGCCCACTGCCGCCGAGCCACGGGACGCCCTGGCAGCGCGCATCGATCGTCTCTTGCCGCAGACCCAGTGCGGGCAATGCGGCTACGCCGGCTGTCGCCCCTATGCCGACGCGATTGCGCACGGCACGGCCGAGATCAACCAATGTCCACCCGGCGGCGCGGCCGGTATCCGCGCATTGGCCGAGCTGCTGCAACGCCCCCGCCTGCCGCTCAATCCGGCCAATGGCATCGAGAGACCGAAGGCCCTGGCCGTCATCGACGAAGCCACCTGCATAGGCTGCACCAAATGCATCCAGGCCTGTCCGGTGGATGCCATCATCGGCGCGCCCAAGCTCATGCATACCGTGATTGCCGAGCTGTGTACCGGCTGCGAACTGTGCCTGCCGCCCTGCCCCGTCGACTGCATCGACATGCTGGTGGCCGGAGCCGAGAGCGAAATAGTGTCCGCCGGTCCGGCCCACTAGACTTGCTCCCATGCTGCACCGCCTTCGCCGCCAATGCATCGCCGCGCGCACCTGCTGGCTCGCCTTGCTGTTGCTCGCGGTCGTGTGGCAGCCCAGTTTGCTGGCCGCAAGCCAGGTGCATGCCTCCGAACACCTGATCCAGACCGGCCATGCACACGACGCCGATCACGATGGCCCCGGCATTCCGGCCGATGAGCAAGTGACACCCGGCAACGACACGTTCTGGCATGGCCTGATGCATCTGGCGCATTGCTGTGGCCAGGTGTCGGCGCTGCCGGCCGCGCCCTTGCTCGTTACTGCCGCGTCGCACGACGCGTTGGCGCCGGAAGGCCCACGCGGCGTGCTTGCCACCCACGCCCCTCCGCAACCCCTGCGCCCTCCGATTCGCGGCTGAGCCTGGCCGGTCGCTGACCGGACTCCCGCCATCCTTTCGTTTCGGAGTTTCCCGATGATCAGCTTGCGCGCGGCCCTGGCCGCTGCGGCCTTGTGCATGGGCAGCCATGCCTCGTCGCATGTGGCCGAACCGCTCACCCTGGATGACGCGTTCCAGCGCGTCATCGACACCCACCCCGACCTTGCGGCCCTGCGCCTCGCGCAGGACGCGCTGGATGCCGACGTCGAGCGAGCGGCCCTGCCGCCTCCGCTGAGCCTGCAGGCGAGCGCGGAGAACGTGCTGGGCACCGGCCAGGCCGCGGGACTGGGCGGCAGCGAAGTGACGCTGTCGCTCGCCTCGGTCATCGAGCGCGGCAACCAACGCGGCGCGCGCGTGGCCCTGGCCGAACGTCGGCGCGAAGAAGTCGAACTGCTGCGGCAGGGCAAGCGGCTCGACCTGCTGGCCGAGGTCGCGCGTCGCTACCTCGATGCGGTGTCGGCCGAGCAGCTGGCGCAGTTGCTCCGGGAGGATCTGGTGCAACGCGAGCGCCTGGTCGACACCACGTCGCGCCGAGTACGCGCCGGAGCCGACTCGCCGGCAGCGCAACTGGCTGCCGCCGCAGCCCGCCAGCGCGTTGCGGCGGAACTGGTGCGGACCGAACGCCAGGCCCGGCATGCGCGGCGGCGACTGGCGCTGCTCTGGGGTGACACCCGGGCCCGCTTCCGCGTGTTGCCCATCGCCTTCGCCCGCCTGCCGACCTTGCCCGACTACGATCAGCTCGTGACGCAACTGGCAACCACGCCGGAGCTGCGTCGCTTTGCGCACGAATCGCGGGTGCGCGAAGCACAACTGCAGCTGGCGCGTTCGAATCGCGCGCTCGATCTCGACTGGCAGGTCGGCGTACGTCGCCTGCAGGCGGAGAGCGATTGGGCCTTGGTGGGCAGTGTGTCGATCCCCTTCGGTCGCGCGGCCCGCGCGGCACCGGACATCCGCGCGGCCGAGGCCGAACTCGCAGCGGTCGAGTTCGAACACGAGGGCCAGCATCGTGCCTTGCAATCGACGCTGGCCGAGGCCTGGAGCCAACTCGACCTCGCCGTCAGCACGGCGCGCCAGATTGATGCCGAACTCCTTCCGACCCTGCGCCAGGCCACCGCGGCGGCGGCGCAGGCCTATCGCGCCGGCGCAATCGGTTACCTCGAATGGGCGCAGCTGCAGTCGGAAGTCACGGCCGCACGACGCGAGCGCCTCGATGCCGGCGTCATGGCCCACCGCGCCCTGATCGAACTGCAACGCCTGACGGGCGAAACCTTCCGCTTCGCCTCGGGCCCCGACCTGGAATCCACGCCATGAACCTGCGCAGCGCCTTGCTCCTTTGCTTGCTGGCCCCGATCGTGAGCCTGTCCGCCTGCGGCAAGCGCGACATTGCCGATGAGGCGCCGGGCCATGCAGAGAAATCTGCACATGGCGATCACGAGGCGGAACACGAGGCGCGCCGAACCCGCATCGACGCCGTCATCGCCGGACAGGCCGGCATCCGAATCGCACCGGCGGGGCCGGGGACGATCCGCGACGAGCATGAGGTACAGGGGCTGCTGACCCCGATCGAGGGCCGCCATGCACGCCTGGCGGCGCGTTTCGCCGGGCCTGTCCGCAGCGTCGCCGTGGGCGTCGGCGATGCCGTGCGCGCCGGCCAGACCCTGGCGACGGTGGAAAGCAATGCCAGCCTCGTGCCGTATGCCATCACGTCGCCGATCGATGGCGTGGTCCTCATGCGCGCGGCTGGTGTGGGCGAACTCGCCGGCGACTCGCCCTTGTTCGAGATCGCCGACCTCTCGGCGCTGTGGGTCGACCTGCACCTGTTCGGCAGCGATGCACAGCACATCACGCCCGGCTTGCCGGTTGCGGTGACGCGCCTGTCCGACGGCGTCATGGCGCGATCCACACTGGGCCTGATCCTCCCGGTGACGGCCACCGCCAGCCAGAGCACGGTGGCGCGCGCCACCCTGGAGAACGCGGACGGGCTATGGCGTCCGGGCGCCGCGGTTCGCGCCCGTGTCACCGTGGCCGAACACGCGGTTCCGCTGATCGTGCCGCTGGCGGCGCTGCAAAGCCTCGATCGCGACGAGGTCGTGTTCGTTCGCCACGGCGAGGATTACGAGGCGCGCGTGCTGGGCCTCGGGCGACGCGACGGCGTCAATGCCGAAGTGCTGGCCGGGCTGGCCGCCGGCGAGGAGATCGTGATCGAACAGAGCTACCTGGTGAAGGCGGACATCGAGAAGGCCGGAGCCTCGCATGAGCACTGAGCCGCGCCCGATGCTCGAGCGCATCATCGGATTCGCAATCGCGCATCGACTGCTGATGCTGCTGCTGGTGCTCGCGGCTTCGGCCGTGGGCGTCATGAGTTTCCGCCAGCTGCCGATCGATGCGACGCCCGACATCACCAACGTCCAGGTACAGATCAACACCGAGGCGCCGGGCTACTCCCCGCTCGAAGCCGAACAGCGCGTCACCTTCCCGATTGAGACCGCACTCGCCGGGCTGCCGCGGCTGGACTACACCCGCTCGCTGTCGCGCTACGGCCTGTCGCAAGTGACGGTGGTGTTCGAGGATGGCACCGATATCTACTTCGCGCGCCAGCAGGTGGCGGAGCGGCTGCAGCAATCACGCTCGCAGTTGCCCGACGGGGTGGAACCGGAACTCGGCCCGATCGCCACCGGGCTGGGCGAGATCTTCATGTACACGGTGGAAGCCCAGCCAGGAGCCACGCGCGACGACGGCCGGCCCTGGACCCCGACCGACCTGCGCACGCTGCAGGATTGGGTGGTGCGCCCGCAGCTGCGCAACGTGCGTGGCGTGACCGAGGTCAACACCATCGGCGGCTACGCGCGCCAGATCCACATAACGCCCGACCCGGCCCGGCTCGTCGCCTATCGCTTCACCCTGCAGGACGTGGTTGCCGCGATTTCCGGCAACAACCGCAGCATCGGTGCGGGCTACATCGAACGCAACGGCCAGCAATACCTGGTGCGCGTGCCGGGACAGGTCTCGTCCTTGCAGGAGCTTCGCAACATCGTGCTCGATCGTCGCGATGGCGTGCCGATTCGCGTGCACGACGTGGCCGAGGTCGGTGAGGGTCCGGAGCTGCGCACCGGCGCCGCCACGCAGGACGGTCGCGAAGTGGTCCTGGGCACGGTGTTCATGCTGATCGGCGAAAACAGCCGCGCAGTGGCGCAGCGAACCGCCGCGCGCCTCGCCGAGGTCGGCAAGTCCCTGCCGCCCGGAGTCGTGGTGAATCCGGTCTACGACCGCACCGCGCTGGTGGATCGCACCATCGCCACGGTCGAGAGGAACCTGGTCGAAGGCGCCCTGCTGGTGATCGCGGTGCTGTTCCTTCTTCTCGGGAATTTTCGCGCGGCACTGATTACGGCCGCCGTGATTCCCGTCACCCTGCTGATGACCATCACCGGAATGGTGCGCGGCGGTGTCTCGGGCAACCTGATGAGCCTGGGCGCGCTGGACTTCGGCCTGATCGTCGACGGCGCCGTGATCATCATCGAGAACTGCCTGCGTCGCTTCGGCGAACGCCAGCACGAACTGCGGCGCGTGCTGAGTCGCGACGAACGCTTCGAGCTCACCGCCGCGGCCAGTGCCGAGGTGATGCGCCCCAGCCTGTTCGGCGTGGCCATCATCACCGCGGTGTATCTGCCCGTGTTCGCGCTCACCGGCATCGAAGGCAAGATGTTCCACCCGATGGCCTTCACCGTGGTACTGGCGCTGACCGCCGCCATGCTGCTCTCGCTCACCTTCGTTCCGGCGGCGATCGCGACCTTCCTCGGTGGCCCGGTGCACGAGCGCGAGAACCGCCTGCTGCGGCTCGCTCGTCGCGGCTACGAACCGGTGCTCGACTGGGCGATGCGCTCGCGCGGGGCGGTGCTGGCAGCAGCCACCGGCCTCGTCGTGCTCAGCGGCGCGATCGCCAGCCGCATGGGCTCCGAGTTCATCCCCAGCCTGGACGAAGGCGACATCGCGCTGCACGCGCTGCGCATCCCCGGCACCAGCCTGAGCCAGGCGGTACAGATGCAGTCCTTGCTGGAGAGCCGGATCCTGGCATTCCCCGAAGTCGAGCACGTGTTCGGCAAGCTCGGCACGGCCGAGGTCGCCACCGATCCGATGCCGCCATCGGTCGCCGACACGTTCCTGATCCTGAAGCCACGCGAGGAATGGCCGAACCCGCGCAAGCCCAAGGCCAGCCTGATCGGCGAGATCGAGGCCGCGGTGAAACAGCTGCCCGGCAACAACTACGAGTTCACCCAGCCGATCCAGATGCGGACGAACGAATTGATCTCGGGGGTCCGGGCCGATGTGGCGGTGAAGGTCTACGGCGATGACCTCGCGATGCTGGTGGAAGTGGGCGAACGCATCGAATCCATTGCGCGGAGCATCGACGGTGCCGCCGATGTGACCCTCGAAAGCACCACGGGCCTGCCGCTGCTGACCATCACGCCCGACCCCGAAGGCCTGATCCGGCACGGACTCAACCAGGACGCGGTGCAGCAGGCGATCTCCGTGGCGGTGGGCGGCGAGACCGCAGGCCAGCTGTTCGACGGCGATCGCCGATTCGACATCGTGGTACGCCTGCCCGAGGCACTGCGCAGCGACCCGGCGCGACTGGCCGACCTGCCGATCCCGCTTCCGGGCGATGCGGGAAATTCCGACGAAGCCTCGCGCCTGGCGAACTGGGCCAGCGGCGGACCAGGCGTGGTGCCGCTGCGCGAACTGGCACGCATCGACATCACCGAAGGCCCGAACCAGATCAACCGCGAGAACGGCAAGCGGCGCGTCGTGGTCACGGCCAACGTGCGTGGCCGTGACCTGGGCAGCTTCGTCGATGAACTGCGTCGGCGCATCGAGTCCGAGGTCGAGGTGCCAACCGGTTACTGGATCGGCTACGGCGGAACCTTCGAGCAGCTGATCGCCGCCGGTGAACGCCTGGGCGTGGTGGTGCCGATCACCTTGGTGATGATCTTCGGCCTGCTGTTCATGGTATTCGGGTCGGCCCGCGACGCCGTGGTGGTATTCAGCGGCGTGCCCTTGGCATTGACCGGCGGCGTGCTCGCGCTATGGCTGCGCGACCTGCCCTTGTCGATCTCCGCCGGAGTCGGATTCATCGCACTCTCGGGCGTGGCGGTGCTCAACGGCGTGGTGATGATCGCGTTCATCCGCAAGCTGTGGGCACAAGGTGACCGCCTCGACGATGCAATCCGCGACGGCGCGCTGGGCCGCCTGCGCCCAGTCCTGATGACCGCGCTCGTGGCCTCGCTCGGCTTCCTGCCGATGGCGTTCAATCTGGGAGCCGGCGCGGAAGTGCAGCGCCCACTGGCGACGGTGGTGATCGGCGGCATCGTGTCGTCGACCCTGCTCACCTTGCTGGTGTTGCCGGTGCTGTATCGACTCGTGCACGGCGGCAATGGCGACCGCGCATGAGGAAGGGTGCGGCTGGCCTCAGGCCTTCTTCAGGAACTCGGTCTTGAGCACCAGGCCTTTCACCTTCTCGGCATTGCATTCGATCTCGCCGGGTTCGTCGGTGAGGCGGATGTTCTTTACCAGGGTGCCACGCTTGAGGGTGACCGAGGTGCCCTTGACCTTGAGATCCTTGATCAGCGTGACCGAGTCGCCGTCGGCGAGCAGGTTGCCGTTGCTGTCCCTGACTTCCATTGATTGAAATCCTCTTGAGTGTGGGTCGACGCCCACGTCAATGCGTGGGGCCGGTGTACTTCTTCTCGCCCGCGGTCACGGCGAGATCGAGCCGATTCTCCGACGGTGGCAAGGGGCACGTGGAATAAGCGTTGAAGGCGCAGGGCGGGTTGTAGGCCTTGTTGAAATCGACCACGGTCCTGCCGTCCACCGCGGCATCGGCATAGAGGAAGCGACCCGCGCCATAGGTGTGCTTGCCATTGGTGCGGTCGGCAAAGATCAGGAACAGGCTGCCGTCGCCCTCGTCCACCGCTTCGAGCTGGTAGGTCTGGCCGTCGCGCTCGAACACCACGCGGCCGGGGTTGGCCATCGGTTCGAGCTGGCCGATCACGTTCGCGATCTCGATGGTCGAGCCGGCCGGATGTGGTTCGAAACGCGCATCGAAACGCCAGCCGCGGTCGATGGCGTAGTTCTCGATCCCGGCAAACTCGGCGCGCGTTCTGGCGCGAGCGTCGCGCACGCGCAGCCCGAACCTGCCGCCGCGTTCGATCACCTGTGCAGTTGCCTCGCCCTGGTCGAAGCCCAGCACGTTCGGAGTCGCGCTGCTGTCGGCATGCAGCTCGACCTCCGTTGCCACCGGGGCGTCGCCGATCGTGGCACCGGCGTTCTCTGCAGGGGCAAACCACACCTTCCCGGCCTCGAAACGCAGGGTGCCGAGATGTTCGGGACCCGTCATCAACACGATGTCGTTGTCGTCGGCGCGCCCGATGCGATGCGTACCAGGCTCGATCCAATGCAGCCCTACCAGCGACAACCAGCCCTGCGGCTGCTTCAGGCGCTCCACGCGCGAGGCGCGCCATTGCTCGATGACTTGCTCGTAGCTCAAGGGCGTCAGCGCCACGGCGCCGCTGGCGATCAGGCAGGTACCCAGCATCAGGTGCTTCATCTCAACGTCCTCGCAGGAACAGGCGATCGAGTTCGGCCCGGGTGAGCTGCACCCAGGTCGGACGTCCATGGTTGCATTGGCCGGAACGCTCGGTGGCTTCCATGTCGCGCAGCAACGCGTTCATCTCGGGCAGGGTGAGGCGACGATTGGCGCGCACCGAGGCGTGGCAGGCCATGGTGGAAAGCAAATCGTTGCGCGCCTGCTCGATGCGGTTGCTGGCGCCGTGCTCGATCAGGTCGGAGAGCACGTCGAGCAGCAACTGGCGCGGATCGATGCCGTCGAGCAAGGCCGGCATGCCGCGCAGCACGAGCGCCTGCGGTCCGGCGCGCGACACCTCGAAGCCAAGCGTTGCCAGCGTCGCGGCGCGTTCATCGGCGCAGTTCGCCTCGCGCTCGCTAACCGCCATCGCCAGCGGCACCAGCAGCGGCTGGATGCGGATGCCCTCGCCATCCTGCGCCGTCTTGAGGCGTTCGTAGCTGATGCGCTCGTGCGCCGCATGCATGTCCACCAGGATGAGGCCGGCCGGATTCTCGGCAAGGATGAAGATGCCATGCAGCTGTGCCAGCGCGAAACCCAGCGGTGGCGTGCCCTGCGGCGCGTCCGGCAAGGCGATGGCTTCGTTCGCTGCGGCGGAATCCGCGCCACGCGCCGGCCCATACAGCGCGGCGTAGTTGCCGAGTTGTTCGCGCACGGCGAAAGAGAATCCGCCTTGCGTCTGAGGCGATGCGCCATAGGCGGGATACGGCATCGCTTGCGCCGCCGGCATCGGCGCCGCTTCATGCGTCGTTTCCATGCCGGCACGCGCACCAGACAAGGCCTGGTGCAGGCTGCGGAACAGGAAATCGTGCACCAGGCGCGAATCGCGGAAACGCACCTCGCTCTTGGCCGGGTGCACGTTCACGTCGACGCGACTGGGCTCGATGTCGAGGAACAGCACGAAGCTCGGATGCCGGCCGTGGTAGAGCACGTCGGCATAGGCCTGCCGCACTGCATGCGCCACCACGCGGTCGCGCACGAGTCGCCGGTTGACGTAGAAATACTGCTGGTCGGCCTGCGCACGCGATGCCGTGGGCAGGCCGACCCAGCCGCTCAGGCGCAGGCCCGCGGCTTCGTGTTCGATCCGCAGGCCTTGCTGCGCGAAGTCCTCGCCCAGGGCCTCGCCCAGGCGACGCACGCGCTCGGCGTCGGAACTCGTGGCGCGATAGCTGCGCACGGTCTTGCCGTTGTGCGAAAGGCGCAAGCCGATGTCCATGCGCGCCAGCGCCACCGCGCGCAGCAATTCCTCGATGTGGCCGAATTCGGTGCGTTCGGCACGCAGGAATTTGCGCCGCGCCGGCACGTTGTAGAACAGGTCGCGCACCTCGACGGTGCTGCCGTCAGGATGCGACGCGGGCTGCAGCGGCAGCAGCCGTCCGCCTTCGACTTCGATCCGGCTCGCGTGCGCTTGCACGGCCGGCTTCGAGGTCAACGCGAAATGCGAGACGGATGCGATGGACGGCAGCGCCTCGCCGCGAAAGCCCATCGTCAGGACCTGCTCCAGATCGTCGAGCGAGGCGATCTTGCTGGTGGCGTGGCGCGCCAATGCCAGCGGCAATTGGTCCGCCGCGATGCCGACGCCGTCGTCGCGGATCCGGATCAGGCGCATGCCGCCTTCTTCCAGTTCGATGTCGATCTTCGATGCGCCGGCATCGAGCGCGTTCTCCAGCAACTCCTTCACCACCGAGGCAGGGCGTTCGACCACCTCGCCGGCGGCGATCTGGTTGATCAGGACTTCGGGGAGTTGCTGGATGGTCACGGCGTCGTCGCAGTGGGGCGGACGCGCAATGATAGCCACGGGGAGAGCGGAGAATCACAAAAGACGGATACGCAAGGGACGCAAAGGAAATGCAGAAAGGACGCAGAGGAAAGCTTTGAAGGTGGAAGCTTGCGACGCGATCGCATTGCGCCTGACCATCGCGCTACCCTTTGCGTCCCTTGCTTTGCCTTTCCTTTGCGTCCTTTGCGTAGACGCCTCTTGCTTCGTTCCAGCCGGAGTCAGCCCGGCCCCATCACCGCCGGAATGCGCAGGCGGTCGCCGACCTTCACCACGTCGCCGCGCATGCGATTCGCGGCACGCAGGCTGGACAGCGACACGCCATGGCGCGCCGCAATCAGGCTGAGCGACTCGCCGCGGCTGACCACGTGCTGGCGCGGGCGCGACGTGGCGTTGGACGCAAGCCATGTGCCGGGCGGCGGCTGGTTGCTGAAGTAATCACGCACGCCTTCCACGATCGCGGCGGCGAGCTTGCTGCGATGGGCGGGATCGAGCAGTCGCTTCTCCTCGCCCGGGTTGCTGATGAAGGCGGTCTCCACCAGCATCGAAGGCACGTCAGGCGAGCGCAACACCACGAAATTGGCGCGTTCCACGTGCGGCTTGTGGGTCTTGCCGAGGCGCTTCATTGCATCGAGCACGTGATTGGCGACGTCGTCGGAGGCCTTCATCGTGGCGCTCTGGGAAAGATCGAGCAGGACGCGCGCCAGGGTGTTGTCCTTGTCGTCGAGCGAGACGCCGCCCACCAGATCCGAGGCATTCTCGCGATCCGCCAACCAGCGCGCGGCTTCGCCCGAGGCACCGCGCGTGGACAGCACGAACACCGACGAACCCGACGCCGTCGCCTTGTGGAAGGCGTCGGCGTGGATAGAGACGAACATGTCAGCCCGTGCTTCGCGCGCCTTCTGGTAGCGCTTGTTGAGCGGGATGAAGTAGTCGCCGTCGCGCACCAGATAGGCTTCCAGACCCGGTTCGGCATCGATCTGGCGCGCCAGTTCGCGCGCCACGGCGAGCGTGATGTTCTTTTCCCAGCTGCCGGAGGCGCCGCGCGCACCCGGGTCTTCACCGCCGTGCCCGGCGTCGATCGCCACGATCACCTTGCGCCCGGTGCCGGGCTGCGCGGATTCCACGGTGCGCACTATCGGCGCGGCGGCGGTCTTGCCCTGCTGCGGATAGAGATCGACGACGAGGCGATAGCCGAGCTTCTCGGCCGGCGGGAGCAGGAAGGTCTTGGGCCGTACGCCTTGCTTGAGGTCGAACACCACGCGGACGTCGCTCGTACCCTGCTTGCCGGTACGAACGCCTGCGAGCAGACCGTTCGGGTCGCTGGCGGCAAAGCTGCTCGCGAGGTTGGCAGCGCGCACATCCAGCACCAGGCGGTCGGGATTGGCGAGCGCGAACAGCTTGTACTGGAGTGGGCCCGACACATCGAACACGGCCCGGGTGTGGTCGGGACCCGCCCAGACCCGCAAGGCTTTAACTTCGGCCAGGTCGGCCGCATGGCCAACACCGGTGAACAGCAAGCCGGCCGCCAGAACGGCAGCCACTACCCCGAAATTGGCCAGAACCCGACGCATGGCACGGATTCAATACCATTCCGCCGGCAAGTGCAATAGGTTTTCCCTTGATAATCCGTAGCCTGACGAACTTTCCTCAGGTGAAACCGGCTATTTCGTCGTAGCTGGCAGATCAGATTGGACTTTGACGAAGTCCGCCAGCCAGCGCTGGCCGATTTCGCTGGTGGCCTCGAGGTTCGCCTCACGGCCATGGCCAGCGACGCTCAAACCCAGGTGCAGATCGGCCGCGGGCAATGCGCCGCGACCGCGTTCGGCCCACTCCACCAACCACAGCCGCGCGCTGGCGGCGAGGTCGTCGAGGCCGAGGTAGAGCAGTTCTTCCGGATCGGCAATGCGATAGAGGTCGAGGTGGGCGGCTTCGCCCGCCTCGATCGGGTAACGCTCGATCAGGGTGTAGGTGGGACTGCGTACCGCGCCGCGCACGCCCAGGGCCTGAAGCAGGGCGCGCGCCAGCGTGGTCTTGCCTGCGCCCAGATCACCGTCGAGATAGACCACGGCCCGGGCCGGCAAGGAGCCTGCCAAGGCGCGGCCCAGAGCACCGGTTGCATCGGCGTCGGGCAAGTGCAGGACGACGCTCATGCGGGATTCGCCAGTCGGCGCAGGAAGGGAAACAGGTCGGACGCCAGCAATCCGCGCTCGCCTCCCTCGCGAGCCGCGGCATCGCCCGCTGCGCCGTGCAACAAGGCGCCAGCGCAGGCCGCATCAAAGCCGGCAAGTCCCTGCGCGCGCAGCGCCGCAATCACGCCGGTCAGTACATCGCCCATGCCGCCCGAGGCCATGCCGGGATTGCCCGCATCGATGACAACGGCAACGTGGCCGGGCGCTGCGACGATGCTGCCTGCCCCTTTCAGCACCACGCTTGCTGCGTAGCGTTGCGCGAGCGCCTGCGCCGCGGCAAAGCGATCGGCTTCGACCCCCGCCACGGTAGTCCCGAGCAGGCGTGCCGCCTCGCCCGGATGCGGTGTAAGCACCGCGTCGTTCAGCGCACGCGGCGCCTGCGCCAGCAGATTGAGCGCATCTGCATCCAGTACCAGGGCACGGTCGAGCGCCAGCGCCGCTTCGAACATCTCCCGGCCCCAGCGCTCCTGGCCCAGTCCCGGCCCGAGGGCAATCACGTCGGCGCCCTTCGCTTGCAGGCGCAAGGCATCGGCATCTTCCACCGCCGCCGGCATGGCTTCCGGCCGCGAACCCACGAGGACCGCAACCTGTTCGGCCCGCGTTGCCACGCGCACCAGGCCCGCGCCACTGCGCAAGGCCGCTTCGGCACATAGGTGGATGGCACCGGCGTAGCCGTGGTCACCCCCCACCGCCAGAACCTGACCGTGGTCACCCTTGTGCGCGACGCGCGAACGCGGTCGCAACCAATGCGGCAGGAGTTCGGCGCGACAGAGATACGCCGAAGGTTCGCAGGTGTCGAACGCTGCCGCAGGCACCTCCAGCGATGCCACTTCGACCAGGCCACCCACCTCGCGCGCGATCCCGGTGAAGAGCCCGCGCTTGGCTGCGATGAAGCTCAGGGTACGCGTGGCCCGCACGCACGCACCGGGGGCCGCGCCACTGTCGGCATCCAGCCCGGACGGCAGGTCGAGCGCGAGCACGGGCGCATCCGACGCATTGATTGCGCCGATCACACGTGCGGCGAGGCCTTCGGGTGCGCGCGCCAGGCCGATGCCGAAGATCGCATCGACCAGCAGGTCGAACGACCCGAACTCCGTCTCGACGTCGATGGGTTCGATGCGCCCACCGGCTTCCTCCCATTGCGCCGCGGCCCGCTGCGCCTCGTGCGTGCGCGCTGCCGTCAGCGCGAACACCCGCACCTGGCAGCCATCGGCTTGCAGCAGGCGCGCCAGGACGTAGCCGTCGCCGCCGTTGTTTCCGCTGCCACAGGCGATGCCGATCCGATGCGCTTGCGGCCAGTGCCGCCGCAACGATGCGAAGGCCGCCGCACCCGCACGCTGCATCAACGTGAACGCCGGCAAGCCACCCGCGACCGCCGCGGCATCGATGGCGCGTGCCTCGGCACCGCGGTAAAGCGCCATCCCGATGTCGTTCCGAACGTTCATGCTGCGATTCTATGCGCTGCGTGCCGCCTATACTCGCGGCATGAACGATGTTGGCGCGATCGACTACGCGGCCGTGGCGGTACAGATCCGTCACTGGGCCCGGGAACTTGGTTTCCAGCAGGTCGGGATTGCCGATGTGGCGCTGGATCGCGACGCAGCACACCTGGAGGCCTGGCTTGAAGCCGGCCTGCACGGCGAGATGGAGTACATGGCGCGCCATGGCAGCAAGCGTGCGCGACCGGCGGAACTGGTGCCCGGCACGCAACGGGTGATCTCGGTGCGCATGGACTACCGCGGCCGCGACGACACGGCGGCCTGGGCCACGCTGGCCGACGGCGAGGCCGCGTATGTGGCGCAATACGCGTTCGGCCGCGACTACCACAAGCTGCTGCGCGCGCGACTGCAGAAGCTCGCGGACCGGATCGAAGCCGCAGTGGGCCCGTTCGGCTACCGCGCCTTCGTCGATTCCGCGCCGGTGCTGGAGCGTGCGCTGGCTCGCGATGCGGGTCTGGGCTGGATCGGCAAGCACACCTGCCTGATCAACCGCGGGGCAGGCTCGTGGTTCTTTCTCGGCGAACTGTTCACCGATCTGCCGCTGCCGCTGGACGCGCCGGCCACCTCGCATTGCGGCACCTGCACCCGCTGCATCGACATCTGTCCCACTGGGGCCATCGTTGCGCCCTACCAGGTAGATGCGCGGCGCTGCATCAGTTACCTCACCATCGAACTCAAGGGCGCGATCCCGGAGGCACTGCGCCCCGCGATCGGCAACCGCATCTTCGGTTGCGACGATTGCCAGTTGGTCTGCCCCTGGAACAAGTTTGCCCAACGTCACGACGAGCCCGACTTCCGGGTGCGCAATGATCTCGACCGCGCCACGTTGGTGGAGTTGTTCGCCTGGAGCGAAGCCGAGTTCCTGGCGCGCACCGAGGGCTCGACGATCCGTCGCACCGGCTACGAAGGCTGGCTGCGCAATCTCGCCGTGGCGCTGGGCAATGCACCGCGCAGCGACACCATCGCCGCGGCCCTCGCCGCGCGCACCGAACATCCCTCGGCACTGGTGCGTGAACACGTGGCCTGGGCGTTGCAGCGCCACACCTAGAGCGGAGCCTGCTCCGCTTCGATGCCCCGCGTAGAGCGAAGCTTGCTTCGCTGCTTGGGACGACATGCTTCGGAGCAGCGAGGCAAGCCCCGCTCTGCGAACCGCGAAGAAATCAACGCTGCGCGCGGATCTCGGCCAGCAGCGCGCGGGTCACCGGATCCGGCACCGCGACTTCGTCCGCGCCCTGCACTGCGGGCAGCAACTGCGTGGCAAGCCGTTTGCCCAGTTCCACACCCCACTGGTCGAAGGCATTGATGCCCCAGATCACCGCTTGCACGTATACGCTGTGCTCGTACATCGCCAGCAAGGCACCGAGCGAGGCGGGAGTGAGCGCGTCCAGCAGCAACATCGTCGACGGTCGACCGCCGGGATAGGACTTCTGCGCATCGTCATTCGCCTCGCCGTTGGCGAGCGCTTCAGCCTGGGCCAGCAGGTTCGCGAGCAGGGCCTCGTGGTTGGCGCGATGCGGATGGTTGGGGCGCAGTGTCCCGAGGAAGTCGATCGGCACCGTATCGGTACCCTGGTGCAAGGCCTGGAAGTACGAATGCTGCGCATCGGTCCCGGCGCCACCCCAGATCACGGGTACCGTGGCACACCCGAGCCGGGCGCCGTCCTGCGTGGCCGACTTGCCCAGGCTTTCCATCACCAACTGCTGCAGATAGTTGGGCAGCAGTTTCAGCCGGTCGTCGTAGGCGATGACCGCCTGGGTGGAATAACCCATTGCGTCGCGGTTCCAGACCGCGGTGAGTGCATGCCATACCGCAAGATTGGCCGAGGGCGGTGAACCCAGCACATGCGCGTCCATGCTCGCGGCCCCGCTGAGCAGACTCTCGAACGCATGCGGACCGACGGCGAGCATCACGCTCACGCCCACCGCCGACCAGAGCGAGTAGCGCCCGCCGACCCAATCCCACATCGGCAACACGCGCTCGGGCGCGATTCCGAAAGCTTGAGCCTTCGGCACATGCGCCGTGACCGCGAACAGGCGCCGGTCCGCGCCCAGCCATTGACGCAGGATCGAACCGTTTAGCAGGGTTTCCTGCGTGCCGAAGCTCTTGGAAACGAGGATGGCCGCAGTGTGCGCCGGATCGAGCTGGCGCAGCACATGCTGCGCGGCGCTGCCGTCGACGTTGCTCAGGAAATGGATCCGATAGCGGCCTCGATCGAAATCGCGCAGGGCATCCAGCGCCAGGCGCGGCCCGAGGTCGGAGCCACCGATGCCGACGTGCACGATGTCGGTGACATCGCTCGCATCCAGGTCATCGACCCACTGGCGCATCCCGAGCAGTGCCTGCCGGGCCTCCCCGCGCGCCGCGTCCACTGTCGGTCCGCGCCCCAGGCTGGAACGCAACGCCGTGTGCAGGGCCGGGCGCGATTCGGCCCGATTGACCTCGGCTCCGTCGAACAGGTCACGCACGGCCGGGCCAACGTTCCGAGCCTCGGCCAGGTCCAGCAGGGCCGACCACGCAGCCGCGTCGACCCGTTGCCGCGCGAAGCAGGCGTGGATCGGACCGACTCGCATGGAAAGTGCCCGGCTGCGATCCGGCAGCTCACGGATCAGGTCGGCCAAGGGCGCATCGATGAGGCGGGCCGCATGGGGGCTCAGGGCATCCAGCCAGGCAAGTGTCCGCATCCAGCACTCCGCTCTTGTCTCGAAAATGCAACACGACACCGGAGGTGCCGCTCCGACGGCATGCTAACAGATCGACACCCCGCCACGCCTTGACGAGAGAAAATTCCAACCACTTGATTTAAATGACAAAACAACAATCATCGGCGCAAAAAAAAACCCTCGCGGGATGCCCTGCGAGGGTGGAAACGGAGTGACGATTACCTAAAAAATGCGCCCTGCTGTCGCCTGGATCTGCGCGGTTCGCGGCAGGCTTCCCGACGACAGCTGCAGATTATCACACTTTCAGGGAAAAGCAACACGGTGTTGCAAAAAAGTCGTAGTCGCTGGGCCAGCTTCAGCCAGGCAGGTCCAGCTCCAGGTTGTCGATCAACCTGGTCGCACCCAGGCGAGCAGCGATCAGGGCGACGAGCCCGCTTCGCTCACCGGCTGCCGGGCGCTGCAGGTCGACGCCGCGGCGCAATTCGGCGTAATCGACCCGAAATCCGGCCACAGCCAAGGCATCGCGCACCTCGGCCTCGATCTGCGCCAGCGGCCTCCCATCGGCGAGAGCATCGCGCATGCCCAGCAGGGTGCGATAGATGACCGGAGCCTGCCGCCGTTCCGCCGCCGAGAGGTACTGGTTGCGCGAACTCATGGCGAGGCCATCGGCTTCGCGCCGGGTTGGCGCCGCCACGATCCGGATCGGCATCGCCAGGTCGCGCACCAGGTAGCGAATGGTCTGCAATTGCTGGAAGTCCTTGCTGCCCAGCACAACAGCGTCCGGCTGCACCGCATTGAACAGACGCGTCACGACGGTGGCGACGCCATCGAAATGGCCGGGGCGGAACGCGCCATCGAGCTCCTCGGTCACGCCGGGTACGTGCATGGTGACGCAGGCCTCGGCTCCGAACGGGTACATCTCGTCCACTTGCGGGAAGAACAAGAGATCGCAACCCGCGGCAACCAGCCCGTCGCGATCCTTCTCCGGGGTGCGTGGATAGCGTGCGAAGTCCTCGTTCGGGCCGAACTGGGTCGGGTTGACGAAACTGCTTACCACCACCCGCTGTGCGTGCCGGCGCGCCAGCGTCACGAGGGAAAAATGCCCATCGTGCAGGTTGCCCATGGTCGGCACGAAGGCAATGCGCTCGTCGCGCAGTCGCCACACATGCAAGGCGGCGCGCAATTGCTCGACCCGCTCGACGACCTGCATCAGTCGTATCCGTGCTCTGGCGCGGGAAACGCGCCGTCACGAACCGCGTCGGCGTAGGCCGCGATGGCGCCCGCAATCGAACCGCCGTCGGCCAGGAAATCCTTGACGAAGCGCGGCCTGCGATGCCCCGTGTCGAGTCCGAGCAGATCGTGCAACACCAGGATCTGGCCATCGCACTCGGCCCCGGCACCGATGCCGATCGTGGGAATCTGGAGCGAGCGCGTGATCTCGCCCGCCAATGCGCGCGGCACGCACTCCAGCACGAGGAGGTCGGCACCGGCCTCCTGCACTGCGAGCGCATCACGTTTCAGCCGCTCCGCCGCACGCGCGTCGCGGCCCTGTACCTTGAACCCGCCCAGCTTGAGCACCGATTGCGGCGTCAGCCCAAGATGCGCGCACACCGGCACATCGCGTTCGGACAAGGCCCGGATCGTCTCCAGCATCGGCCCTGCTCCTTCCAGCTTCACCATTGCCGCCGCGCCCTCTTGCAGCAGCGTGGCCGATGCCGCGAAGGCACGCTCGGGCGTGGCGTAGCTCAGGAACGGCAGGTCGGCGATGAGCAAGGCGCGATTCAAGCCGCGCGCCACGCACGCCGAGTGATACGCGATGTCCGCCACGCTCACCGGCACCGTGCTGTCGCGGCCCTGCACCACCATGCCGAGCGAATCCCCGACCAGCACCACATCCACGCCTTGCGCATCGAGGGTTGCGGCAAAGGCCGCGTCGTAGGCGGTCAGCGCGACGATCCGCTGTGCATCGCGCTTCATGCGATGCAGTTGCGGCACGGTGACGCGCATTGCCTTGGCCTGATGGTTGCCGCCGTACATCGAAGGTCCCGTGGAAGGCGGAAATCGAAGGGTGCCTAGCCTAGCGCCTCGATGCCGCGGCAATCCACCGCCGCGCGCAGGTCCGCAACCCGCCCCTGTCCCGGCACGATCAACTCCGGCGACAGTTCGGCCAGCGGCACCAGGACGAAGGCGCGTTCGTGCAGGTGCGGATGCGGCAGTCTGAGTCCGGGCTGATCGATTTCAACGCCGCCCAACACGAGCAGATCGAGATCCAGCACCCGTGGCCCCCAGCGCTCTGCGCGTTCACGCCCGGCGCCACGCTCGAGTTCCTGCAAGGCGGCCAGCAGCGCCGGCGCGGCCAAGGCGGTTTCAAGCTCGGCGACGGCGTTGACGAACTCAGGTTGGTCGGTACGACCCCATGGGGGCGTGCGATACAGGCGCGAGGCGCGTACCAGGCGCGTGCGCGGCAGGCGATCGAGAGCGAGCAAGGCACGTCGAAGTTGCGCTGCCGGCTGTTCGAGGTTGCTGCCCAGCCCGATGTAGGCGAGCGTGTCGAGGCTCACTCGCCGCCTGCCACCGGAGCTTTCCCGCGACCGGATCGACGGCGCCGGCGCTTGCGCGGCTTGCCGGCGTCGTCTGCACTCTTGGCTGGCACCACCAGGCGTCCCGCCAGTTCATCCGATCCCAAGCCCTGGGCCTCGCGCCACCAGGCGGCCTCTGCTGCCAGCTCCGGTACCACGCTCGCGCGCAGCTCCAGAAAATCGAACGCGGCGCGGAAGCGCGGATGCGCCAGCAAGCGGAACACGCGCTTGCGCTGGCGCAAGCCGAAACGCGACTGCAGCCACCATATCTCCTGCATCGGCACGCTGAAGCGACGTGGCAAGGCGATGCGCTCTGCCTGGCGCAAGGTGACGCGATCAGCGGCGCGCTGCTCCGCGGCAGCGAGGTCGAGGCCTTGCTCAAGCAGGCACTGGAGCTCCAGCGCATAGGCGGGCCAGAGCAAGGCGGCGAACAGGTAGGCCGGCGTCACCGATTTGTCGGCGTTGACCCGCGCGTCGGTATTGGACAATGCCCGCAGCAGCATGGCGCGGCACAAACCGCTGCCATCGGCTGCCAGGGCGGCCGCGGTGTCGGGCAGCAACGCAGCCAGCAAGGCACGTCGCTCCAGTTCGACGAAACTGCGCTCGCCGTGACCGGCCAGGAACAGCTTGAGCGATTCATCGAACAAGCGCGCGCTCGACGCATCCGACAACAGGCCGCTGAGGGGCGCGATCGGTGCCGCCGAAGCTGGTTCGATCTCGAAACCCAGTTTCGCCGCCAGCCGCACGGCGCGCAGCATCCGCACCGGGTCTTCGCGGTAACGTGCTTCCGGATCGCCGATCAGGCGCAGCACGCGCGCCTGCACGTCCTCGTAGCCGCCGACGAAATCACGCACGGAGAAATCCGCGATGGCGTAGTAGAGCGCGTTGGCGGTGAAGTCGCGTCGCACCGCGTCGTCTTCGATGCTGCCGTAGACGTTGTCGCGCACGAGACGACCGTTGTCCATCTCGCGCTCGCCCGAACCATCGTCACTGTTGGCGCGGAACGTGGCGACCTCGATGATCTCCTGACCATACACCACGTGTGCGAGCCGGAAGCGACGTCCGATCAGGCGACAGTTCCGGAACAGGTGCTTCACCTGTTCCGGCGTGGCGTTGGTGGCCACGTCGAAATCCTTGGGCGCGCCGCCGAGCAGCAGGTCGCGCACCGCGCCGCCGACCAGATAGGCGGCGAAACCGGCTTCGTTGAGGCGATACAGCACGCGCAGCGCGTTCGGGCTGATCTGCTTGCGGGAAATGCAATGTTGGTCGCGCGGGATGATGCGCGGAGCCGAAGGGCTGGCTGACACGAAGGTATTCTTGTTGGCGACGCGACCGCGCCCGTGGCGGGCCGGGCGTTGTCCGCACCGACCCCTGCCCTTATACTACGCGCCCCGTGCCACGCGGCTCAACGCTTGCGCGCTCGCCGGTTCCAGCTCCCTTCGTCTAGAGGCCCAGGACGTGGCCCTCTCAAGGCTAAAACACGGGTTCGAATCCCGTAGGGAGCGCCAACGCGCAAAAGCCCGCTCGCTGCGGGCTTTTGCTTTTCCAATGCGGGTCGAAGTCCATGCCCTTCGTCGTCACCGAGAACTGCATCCGCTGCAAGTACACCGACTGCGTCGAGGTGTGCCCGGTGGATTGCTTCCACGCCGGCCCGAATTTCCTCGTGATCGATCCGGAGGAGTGCATCGACTGCACCCTGTGTGAACCCGAGTGCCCCGCCAACGCCATCTTCCCCGAGGACGATGTACCGGCCGGACAGGAACACTTCATCGCGCTGAACGCCGAACTGTCCAAGGCCTGGCCGGTGCTCACCACACGCGAGGATCCACCTGCCGATGCGGCCGAATGGGACGGCAAGCCGGACAAGTTGAAAGAACTGCTGCGCTGAGCAGCGGTCCGGTTCGGATCAACGACAAACATTGAAGGGGCCGTCTCGCGACGGCCCCTTCGCTTTTTTTCGCGCGATGCCGAGCGCCGCCCGGCAGCTTCGATTCAGCCGAGGCGCTCGCGCAGCAGGGCGAGCAGCTTGCCGGCGGCACCGGTGGTCAGTTCCTGCCCGCCCGTGCTTACCGCGCTGATGCGGCTGCCTTCGCCGTCCGCGGCGACTTTCACCAGGAAAGATTCGCCGTCGTAGCTGATGTTGTAGACCGACAACACCTGCGCACGACTGTCGATGCTGACGCCTTCGATCCGCTCCAGTGCCAGGCCAAGACGGCGCCACGCACTGTCGGTGGCGTCGGTGATGGTGAAACTGGTGGCGACGGCGGCGGTCGTGCCACCAGAGGCCGCGGCCTTCGCTACCGGCACCTGCATCGAGGGATCGGCGGCCGGGCGGTCGAGATCGGGTGGCACTTCCAGCGGGCGGCTCTCGGGGCTCGACTCGTAGCCGGAACGGCCACGCAACCAGCCGCAGCCGGTGCTTGCAAGTACTGCGAGCACGAGCAGTCCCGACAGCAGGCGGCGGGCATGCGAGGAATTCGATGTCATGTGGTTCTCCTTGGAAACGTCAGGCGGCCAGCGCGGACTGGCTGCGGGATTCGAGCGTGCGCACCAGACTTGTGGTTGCCACCAGCGCCGAACGCTGGACCAATGGCAACAAGGGCAGGCGCAGCACGTCATGGCACAGGCCCAGTCCGGACAATACCGCCTTCACCGGGATCGGGTTGGGTTCGATCCCGAGCAGGGCATAGACCGGCTGCAGTTCGGTATCCAGTGCCACGGCATCGTCGCGGCTCGCGGCGCGCGCCAACTCGGCCATGCGACGGAAGCTTGCCGGCACCACGTTCGATGCCACCGAGACCACCCCGTCGGCACCGGCCAACATGGCGGCGCAGGCCGTGGGATCGTCGCCGCTCAGGATCGCGAAGCCTGCCGAGCGCAATTCAAGCAAAGCCTGCATCCGCTCCGCTTCGGGGCGCGCTTCCTTGATTGCGATGATGCCAGGGTGCGGCGCAAGCTGGGCCACCGTCTCCGGCAGCAGGTCGCAGCCGGTGCGGCCGGGCACGTTGTACAGCAGCACCGGCAGGCCACCGTGGTCGGCCACGTCCAGATAGTGGCGGCGCAGGCCTTCCTGGGTCGGGCGCACGTACGGCGGCGTCACCACCAGGGCAGCATCCGCACCGGCCGCCTCGGCAATCCGGCATTGCGCCACGGTCCTGGCGGTACTCGAGAGGCCGGTCCCCGCAATCACTGGCACGCGACCGGCGACGATCCGCACCGCCGCTGTCAGCAAGGCCACGTACTCGGCATCGTTCAAGGCCGCGGCTTCACCGGTCGATCCGGCCACCACCACGGCCTGCGTGCCCGCTTCGAGCTGGCGTGCCAGCAAGGCGCTCCAGGCATCGAAATCGACGTCGCCGTTGGTGGCAAACGGCGTCGCCAGCGCGGTGATGCTGCCGTGTGGTCGCAAAGGGAAAAATCCGCTCGGAATGGGCCGCGATGTTACTTGCGGCAGCGAATACCGGGCAAGTATGCTGCCCTTGCGGTCACGGCGCATTCAGCGCCCGGCCCGGTCCTTCGCACCTGTCGGAATGCCCTGCTTTGAGCGACTCGCCGCAACGCCCGAACACGAACGAGAACTACCTGCTCATCAACGCGTTCGCGACGCATCCCGAGTCTCCCCTGTTGTCGGTTTCGCGTCGCATCGCCGACAGCGGTTGCAACCTGGTTGACGCGCGCCTGGCCACGGTCGGGCGTGACGTATCGGTGCTGGCGCTGGCAATGGGTTCCTGGGACGCGGTGGCCAAGCTCGAATCGGCCTTGTCGCGACTTGAGCGCGAGGAAGGCATCCGCCTGGTGTGGTATCGCACCGGCACCAAGCCTCCGCAGAGCAACCTGCTGCCGTACATCGTGGAAGTGGTGGCGGCCGACAAGCCAGGCATCCTGTTCCAGCTGGCCGACTTCTTCGATCGCCAGGGCATCACCATCGAGGCACTGAACTGCTCGCGCTACCGTGCAATGCAGACCGGCGCCGACATGTTCTCGGCCCAGATCACGGTCGGAATCCCGTCCAGCATGCACATCGCGGCCCTGCGCGACGATTTCCTCGAGTTCTGCGACCACCTGAACCTCGACGCGATCCTCGATCCGATGAAGTTCTAGCCGCCCGCGCAATGATCGAATCCGGCGACACGATCCCCGACCTCGCAATCACCCTCGCCCATGGCGGCGCCAGTCGCCTGTCCGACTACGCCGGGCGCTGGCTGGTGCTCTACTTCTATCCCAAGGACAGCACTCCGGCCTGCACCACCGAAGGCCTGGACTTCAACGCGCTGCTGCCCAAGTTCCGCCGCGCGCAGGCCGAGATCCTCGGGGTCTCGCGCGAGTCGGTGAAATCGCACCAGAATTTCTGCGCCAGACAGGGCTTCAAGTTCGACCTGGTCAGCGACCCCGAAGAAACCCTGTGCCGCGCCTTTGGCGTGATCAAGCCGAAGAAGCTGTACGGCCGCGACTATATCGGCGTCGAACGCAGCACCTTCCTGATCGATCCGGCAGGGCGGGTTGTCGAAACCTGGCGTGGCGTGCGCGTTCCCGGCCATGCCGAAGCCGTGCTGTCCGCATTGAAGCAAGCGCGCGACCGCAAGTGACAAGCCTCCCGCTTTCCCCTGTCCGCCATCTCGCATCGCGAGCCATGGCGGCGCGTCGTTGCCCCACCACCAGGAACCCACGATGACTCGAAGCAAGCGCATCTACGTGCTCGACACCAATGTCCTGATGCACGACCCGACCGCGCTGTTCAAGTTCGAGGAACACGACATCTACCTCCCCATGACCGTGCTGGAGGAACTCGACAACGCCAAGAAAGGGCTGTCGGAAGTCAGCCGCAATGCGCGCCAGGTGAGCCGCTTCATCAACGAATTGATCGAAGCCAACGGTGCCGACAAGATCGGGGACGGACTCAAGCTGGTGCGGCCGCAGGGGCTGCAGCTCAAGCAGGCCAGCCAGATCGGCAAGCTGCGCTTCCAGACCGCGCCGGTCGATGCCAAGGGCAAGCTCGGCAAGGCCATGCCCGACAACCAGATCCTCGCCTCGATCATGGTGCTGCGCGAGGACAACGCCGGCGTGCCGGTGGTGCTGGTGTCCAAGGACATCAACCTGCGGATCAAGGCGCACATCGTCGGGGTGCCGGCCGAGGACTACGAAAACGACCGCGCGCTCGACGACTTCAACCTGCTCTACACCGGCTCCACCGAACTGCCCGACAGCTTCTGGCAGAAGCACGAGAAGGACCTGCGCTCCTGGAACGAGAAGAGCCACAGCTTCTACGAAGTGAAGATGGGATCGGACGAGGACTGGCACCCGAACCAGTACCTCTACCTGCCGGGCGAGGATGAAGTCGAACTGCGCGTGCTCAAGATCAACGGCGACAAGGCCGTGCTGCAGATCGTGGACGACTACCGTGGCCACGCACACCAGGTCTGGGGCATCGGCGCGCGCAATCGCGAGCAGAACTTCGCGCTGAACGCGCTGATGGATCCCGACATCGACTTCGTCACCCTGCTCGGCACCGCAGGCACGGGCAAGACCCTGCTGGCGCTGGCCGCGGGTCTGGCGCAAACCATGGATCAGCAGCGCTACCGCGAAATCATCATGACCCGCGCCACGGTCTCGGTGGGTGAAGACATCGGTTTCCTGCCCGGCACGGAAGAGGAAAAGATGACGCCGTGGATGGGCGCGCTGACTGACAACCTCGAAGTGCTCACCCACACCCCGCAGGAAGGCGGTGCCTGGGGCCGCGCCGCCACCAACGACCTGCTTGCCTCGCGCATCAAGATCCGTTCGCTCAACTTCATGCGCGGCCGCACCTTCCTGAGCCGCTACGTCATCATCGACGAAGCCCAGAACCTCACGCCCAAGCAGATGAAGACCCTGCTCACCCGCGCCGGCCCGGGAACGAAGATGGTCTGTCTGGGCAACGTCGAGCAGATCGACACGCCCTACCTCACCGAGACCACGTCCGGCCTGACCTACGCCGTCGACCGCTTCAAGGCCTGGCCGCACAGCGCCCACGTGACCTTGCGCCGCGGCGAGCGTTCGCGCCTGGCGGATTACGCGTCCGAGATGCTCTGAACAGCCGGACACGCCCGACGCAACCCATCGCGGGTGAACCGATGCCGCCATTCCAGCCCAGTGCAGGGCTGGAGTGACGACGCGCCGTCGCTGATCCGACTCGATTGAGACTACCTAGGCGTCTCGAATCCGTCCGCAAGCACCGACGCCTCGCGCACGGCATCAACGGTCGAATCCGTGTTGTTCGCGCTGACGGTGTCGAGGAAGGGCGTGGTCACCACGATGCTGGCGGCCGTCACCAGATCGGTCCCGATCGGCGTCCCGGGTGGCACGTCGGCGCCGATCCGGTACAGCACTCCGGTATTGCCGGCCAGCACAACCGGATGGGACGGCGCGCCACTGCCGCTGCCCGGGCAGGCAGCGCCGGCGTCGGCCACGCAGAGCCAGCTAACGTTGCTGAGTGCCGGCGGCAGACTGAACTCGAATCCCGCCGTGGACACGTCGGTTGCCGACAGATTGTCGACCACGACCTCCCAGGACATGCGTTCACCCGCAACGGGAATCCGCAGCGACAGGCTGACGACCGCGAGATCGACCGGCGTCGCGTCGTCGTCGCTGATGTTGGCGATGACGCCGGCAATGCCGGCGCCGTCGTATCCACCGCCGCTGGCGACATGGGCGATCGCGCCGACGTGGCCACCCTCGACCACGGTGTCGTCAACCGCTGTGACAGTCACGGTCTGCGCCGTGCTCCAGTTCACGCTGGTGAACACCAGGTTGCCCGACGTCGCGACCTGGGCGTCCGGGCTCACGGTCACCAAGACGTCGCCGCTGGGTTGGGCAGTCAACTTCAGGGTATAGCTATCCGTGGCCCCACCTTCGGCAACGTCGGTCGATCCTCCGCTCTGGATGATCGCAACGCCGGCGACATCGTTGTCCGTGATGTTGGCCACCACGCTGGAAATCGGGATGCCGGAGTAGCCGCCACCCGACGCCGCGTGCGTGATCATGCCGGTGTGTGCGCCTTCCACGATCGCATCGTTGATGGCCGTGACCGTCACCGTCTGTGCAACGTTCCAGTTCGCGCTGGTGAACGTCAGGTTGCCCGAGGTGCTGACCTGGCTGTCGGCACTGATCGAGATGAGCACGTCGGCACTGGGCTGCGCCGTCAGCACCACCGCATGGCCATCGGTGGCCCCGTCTTCGGTCACGTCGGTACTGCCGCCGCTCGCAGTGATCGTCACGCCACCGCTGTCGTTGTCGGTGACGCTCGCCACGACGCTGGCGATGCTGATGCCGGAATAGCCGCCCCCCGACGCCGCGTGTGTGATGGTGCCGGTGTGCGCGCCTTCGACGATCGCATCGTTGATGGCCGTGACCGTCACCGTCTGTGCAACGTTCCAGTTCGCGCTGGTGAACGTCGGGTTGCCCGAGGTGCTGACCTGGCTGTCGGCACTGATCGAGATGAGCACGTCGGCACTGGGCTGCGCCGTCAGCACCACCGCATAGCCATCGGTGGCCCCGCCTTCGGTCACGTCGGTACTGCCGCCGCTCGCAGTGATTGTCACGCCACCGCTGTCGTTGTCGGTGACGTTCGCCACGACGCTGGCGATGCTGATGCCGGAGTAGCCGCCCCCCGACGCCGCGTGTGTGATGGTGCCGGTGTGCGCGCCTTCGACGATCGCATCGTTGATGGCGGTGACCGTCACCGTCTGTGCAACGTTCCAGTTCTCGCTGGTGAACGTCAGGTTGCCCGAGGTGCTGATCTGGCTGTCGGCGCTGGTAGAGATGAGCACGTCGGCACTCGGCGCGGTGTTGAGCACGACGGTGTAGCTGTCGGTGCTACCGCCTTCCGTCACGCTGGTGCTTCCGCCGCTCGGTGCAATCGTGACGCCAGGCGTCACGGGCGGAGTCACGGTCACGGTGAACTGCTGGACATCGGTCGCGCCGCAGGTGTCGTTGGCGAAGGCGCGGAGCGTGTGCACACCGAGGGCCGTACCAGTAGTCGTGCTGACTGTGGTCGCGCCATTCGCGGCGATGCTCACCGTGCCACCCCCCGGCAGCGTCGTGGGCAAAATCGTCGGCGCGGCCAGATTGTTGTTGCCGTCCGCTGGCGCCACCGCGGGTGCCACATTGATCGCTGCACCGCGTTCGACGGATGCATTGGCATAGCTGCCCAGCGTTGGCACGAGATTGCGACTGACCAGCACGTTGGCGGCACCCGTGATCTGGGCGCCGGCGCTGTCGGTGACTCGCAACAAGACCGGGTAGGTCTTGCTTCCTCCCGGCGCCACCAGGCTGCAGGTCGCCATCGCGGTCAGGCCGACGCTTCCCGCCGAGTTGGCAGCACTCACGAGCAACTCCGGGGGCGCGCCTTCGACGCTGACGAGCAATGATCCGGCACTGTCCTGCGCGTCGCCGATGGTAGCCACCACAGCCGCAGTCGCGGGACTGCCCTGTCGGGTCGACACGCTGCCGATCACGTTGAGGGTAGGCGGCGTGTTGCCCGCTTGGGTGATGGTGAAGTTCGTATCCGATACGTCGAAGTAGATATTGCCCACCGCTTCCACCCGAACGCGCGCCTGCGTGGTCTCGGTCGAGTTCGGCAAGGTGACGCTCTGGCTACCATCGTTCGGGGTGCTGGCCAGCAATTCGGTCGGGAACGTGATGCCACCGTCGGTCGACAAGGTGATGCGGACATCGGCCGTGCCGACTGGCGCAACATTGGTGTTGGCGACGTCCCAGATCACCGTGGTGGCCGCACCCGCCGCCAGAGTGATCGCCGTATTTGGCGCCGTGATCACGAACGGCCCGGCGTCGTTGTCGACGGTGATGGCGGTCGAGGCTTCATTGGTGCCGCCGCCACCTGCGCGGTTGTCGCGCACCGTGACGCGGAAATTGAGCGTGCGGTCGACATTCGCCAGCACTTCGCCCGTCATGTAACTGGGCGACGCCGTGCCGGGCAAGGGCGCGGTGGCCGGCGGCACGTTGGCGTTGTTGAGGATGTAGCGCCAGCTCGGGAAGGTGCGCGACCCGCTGAGCGTCGGCGTGAAGGAGCGGAAGATCGGGCCGCTCGCCACCGCGCCATTGAGCACACCTTCCGCGTTCCGAGGCCCCAGGTCGAACTGCTCCCACAGGTATGTCAAGGTGTCGCCGTTGCCGTCGCTGCCCGCGGCGGTCAGGGTGAATGGAGTGCGGCCGGGAATGGTCATCGCCGCTTGCGATACCACCGTCGGCACGGTATTGCCGGTGGCCGTCTGCGTGCCACAGGACGCGCCAGTCGCCGCATTGGTGGTGAACGCCAGAATCTGGTTCAGGCTGCGTCGATGGAAGTAGTCTTCGCTGTTGGGCTGTAGATCGTCGCCGCCGCAGATGCCGGCATAAGCCTGGATCGTGATGCCACTGCCGGGTTCGTAGGCGCTTGAGGCGCTGCGATTCCCGCCGGCGCAATTCGCACCCGCGCCGTTGAAGGTGTGACCACCGCCGAACTGATGCCCAATTTCGTGCGCCACGTAGTCGACGTCGAAGGCGTCGCCGACCGGCGATCCCGATCCGGTCACCCCCTGCGCCTTGTTGCCCGCATTGCAGGGACTGTTGAGTACAGCCACGCCGCCGCCACCGGTACTGACCACGTGGCCGATGTCGTAGTTGGCGCTGCCGATGGCGCTGGTGAGGTTGTTCTGGTTCTGCGTCAGCATCGCGGAGCCATTGTTGTTCGTGTAGGGATCGCCAACCGCATCGGTGTAGATGATCGAATCGTTGTTCGCCACCAGCACCATGCGCACGCTGACCTCGCGCTCGTAGATGCCATTGACGCGATTGAGCGTGGTGACGATACCGGCCAGACCATCGACGACGCTGCCACCATGAAATGCCGTGTACTCGCCGGTGGCGGCCATCGCGAGGCGGTAGGTGCGCAGGCTGGCGCCGGAGGAGACCTTGGACGAGGTGACCGCCGCCTTGGGATCGACCGCTTCGCCCGTGACCCCGCAGACGGCGCGTTCGCCATGGCGGTGATCGAGCTTGCGATAAACGATGTAGTGATCGAGGTCCTCCTGCTGGAACGGATCGACGTACCAGCTACCCTCGGCACTGATGACCTGAGCGTGGAAGCCGCGGTGCGTCAAGTCGAAGCGCAGCGTGGCGCTCGGATCTTCGAGACCCTGTCCGAGATAGGTCTTGAGCTGCGGATACTTCGCCGCAAGCGCGGCCTCCATGATCGGCGACTCGACCACGCGGAAGGACTCGTAACGGCCATCGGGGCGTGGCAGGGAGATCTCCAGCGGACCGTGCGACGCACCGGGATTTCGCTCCAGTGGTGCAAGCGCGAGCCGCTGCTGGAGGCGACTGCGATCAAGTTCGAAGGTACGGTAGCGGCTCGGAAGGATCAGGCGCGCGTGCTGGTTTCGCGCGATGTCCGTTTCCCGCACCTCTCTCCAGATGCCGTCGTTGTCGGGAGCCGCAACGGCCGGCCCCGTTCCGAAAAGCAGCCCACCCACCACGACGAGCAGGACGTCGCGCAACCAAGTCTTCATGCGATCCCCACGGCTATGCCCCCCCCAAATGTGGGGGCGGAGCATGGAGCGGGACGACCCCAAAAAGCAATGCACGCATGGCCTTTTGGCCAAAGCCCGCGAACCCTTCGCCCACGGCATTCGAGCTTCCATGCGCACCTCGCCGCTCCTGCGCGTCCCGTACCCGCGCACTGCGTACCGCGCACAGCAAAAAGAAGGGCTCCCTGTGGGAGCCCTCGAATCAAGCCCTGAACTTGATTAGGAAAGGGTTTGCCGGCGCGCGGTCAGAACGGAATGGTCCAGAGCGCTTCCACTTCGGCCTGCGAGCCATGGCCGAGATCGGTGCGCGTGTACGGGGCGGCACCGAGGAAATAGCGCGATGGCGCATAGCTCGCCGCCAGCCACAACTGGCCGAAGGCACCGAGCTCGCGCTTGTAGCCGAAAGCCCAGTTGCTGTCGGTAAACTCGTCGCTGATGGCCCGTTCGAGCAGGCGCGAGGTGGGCGACGGCTGCTGGCGCGTGGTGTAGCGCAAGCTCCATTGGCCACCATCACCATCGACCACGGTGCCTTCCAGCGAGTACACGGTGAGATCGCGCCAAGCGAACTCGGGCGAACTGCCGTCGCCCAGCAAGGACAGGAAACGCGTCGGCAAGGTGGCGCTGGTGAAAGCCGATATCTCGCTGTACAGCACGCGCTCGATCCCGAACGCGAGCGCGGCATTGGGTGCGGCATTCCACTGCAACTGGCTACGGATGCGCGCCGGCAGGTCGAAATCACCCGCTTCCGAATAGACGCCGCGGTAGGACTTGAATGCGTCCATGTCGATCTTGGACTGCACGCTCAAGTTCAGCGCAAAAGCCTCGTTCAGCGGCGCGCTGTAGCCCATGCGCACGCCGTGGCCTGCGGAGAGTTCCTGCGGTGCCGACCCACGCAAGCCGGCCAGGTCTTCCTGCGAAATCCAGGCCGCGGTGCCGAAGCCGGCGCTGGCATAGCGCTGGTGCGCCACCACGGCGGTCAACTCCACCTGGCCGAAACCCGCCACGTCACGGCTGATGCTGGATGCGACGAACTCACCGTGGATCGCGCTGCGATCACGCGCAAGCAGACCTTCGACCGGAGCCAACGACGCCGGCGCATAACCTGCCGGGGCTTCCGCTGTACTCAGACTCAACTCAAGCCCCGCTGCCGACAGGCGCAGGCTGCGACGCGAGTCACGCAGGCTGGACAACACCGTCGGCACGCGCGCAGGCGCAGCGTCGTTCCAGTGGTATTCCGGCACCACGCCCTGGCGCGCATACTCGCGCCATGCGCCGAGGCTGCTGTCACGCGCGCTTGCCATCACCTCACCCACGCCGAACAAGCCGACGCCGCACGCGAGAGCGAGCGGGGAAAACCGGCAAATCGAGTGGGACAGGGAGGGAGCCATGACGAGCCTGGGTCGTGTTGCGGCGAAGTATGGGAAAAACACAACACCCCGTCAACGATAAATCAAGGTTTTCTTAACAGAAATGTTGGCCACGCCCCTTTCGAACCCATTCTCACAAGCATGAGCGTTGCGTTTTCACAACATTCACCCCGTCCCGTCTGCGCCTTGACCATCGCCGGGTCGGACAGTGGCGGCGGTGCCGGCATCCAGGCGGACCTCAAGACCTTCGCCGCACACGGAGTGCATGGCCTGAGCGCCATTGCCGCGCTCACGGCCCAAAGCACGCGCGCGGTGACCGCGGTGCACCTTCCACCCCCGGAGTTCCTGCGCACCCAGATCGACACCCTGTTCGATGACTTCCGCATCGCCGCCGTCAAACTCGGCATGCTCGCCACGGCGGAACTGATCGCCACCGTCGCCACCGCGCTGCAGGCACACGCGGTACGGGCGCTGGTGCTGGACCCGGTGATGATCGCCTCATCGGGCGCGAACCTGCTCGAACCCAGCGCGGTTGCAGCGCTGCGCGAGCACCTGTTGCCTGCGGCCAGGGTGCTGACCCCGAACCTGCCCGAAGCCGAGGCCTTGTTGGGCTGCCGCATCCGCGACCGCGGCGACATGCCCGAAGCGGCGCGCGCCCTGCTCGCTCTGGGACCGGGCGCCGTGCTGCTCAAGGGGGGACACCTGGATGACGCCACCCTGCTCGACCTGTATGTCGATGCCACCGGGGAACGGCAGTTCCAGCATCCGCGCCTGCCATTGTCGGGACACGGCACCGGCTGCACCCTGGCCTCGGCGATCGCGGCGCACCTGACGCGTGGTGCGCCGCCGGCACTGGCCTGCGAACACGCCGTGGACTACGTGCATGGGGCGCTGCGACAGGCCTATCGTCCCGGCCAGGGCGAGGTGGCGGTGCTGCATCATTTCTGGCAACACGCGACCAGGCCCGCCTGAGGCCGCCAGACCGGTGTCGTGCGGCGGGTTTTGCCCGACAGCGCGGCTGGCTAGAATCGCCGTGTCCCGCCCACGGAACTTCCGTGGCACTTCCGGCGCATCGATGGCGCCGCCGCACCGAGGTCACCCATGTCCCTGCCCCGCATCCTTGTCGCGCTCCTGGGCGCGAGCCTTGTCCCGATCGTGCATGCCGCGCCGCAGGCCGACGCATCACAGCCACAGTTCCAGCCGCTGCGTGCCAAGGATCCCTCGAAGTCAGGCCGGGTCGAGAAGCCGCTGAAGGCACTGCGCCTGGGCATCAAGGCACGCACCGAAATGCACGCAGTCGTTGGCGCTGACGGCCAGATCCGGCTCGAATGCCAGGACGCAAGCCACGGCCATGTTTCGCCCGAGCTGCAGCCCGCGCGGGAGATGCAGTGATGCGTACGCCTCTTTCCGCCATGTGCCTTGCCTTGCTGTGGGCGGGCAAGGCCCTCGCTGCTCCCACCATCGCGCTGCCGCCAGGCGTCGGCCAGGAGTTCGACATTCCCGCTGCCTCCAGCACGGACAGTTTTTACGTCGAGGTTCCCGAAGGCGGGCAAACCCTGCGCGTCGATCTCAAGGCACTGAACGCGACTCCCGGAGGCCAGTTGCCCGACCTCGACCTGCTGCTGCGCCATGGCAGCCCGATCTCCGGCTGCGGCCCGGCCAGTGTCGGCCTTGATCCGGAGTGCCTGTTCGACCAGGCCCAGTACCGTGGCGCCAGCGCTGGCGGCGAGGAGTTCATCATCGTCAGCGCGGCCTCGCAGATTCCGCTGCGGGCCGGCCGCTGGTACCTGACCGTGCTCAACTTTGACGCGCAGAATCCGACCCGCGCCCGCATCACCGCGAGCCTGCAGAACCAGCTGCAGGTCGAACCGATCCAGGTCCTGTTCGACAGCACCGGCTCGCCCGGCGACGCCTGCGACGCAAATGCCTGGAACGACGCCAGTCCTCGCGCGCCCGTCGGTGGCAATACCGGCACCACGCTGGGGCAGCAACGCCGCAACGCCATGCTCGAAGCCGCGCGCCTGCTGACGCTCGAGCTCAAGCCCTCGGTCCCGATCCGCATCAATGCCTGCTGGCAGGACCTCGGGCCGACCGGCAGCGACACGCAGCGCTACACCCTGGCCCAGGCCGGCCCGGCCGATTTCCACCTCGCCGACGTCGGTGCCGGCAGCCATACGCCCGCCCTGCCGCAACGCTACACGCTGTACGCGGCGGCACCCGTGGCCGTCCGTGCCGGCACCAGCTTCTGTGGCGTGATCGGCGGTTCGTGTTCGGAGCCGGAAGTCTTCGCCACCTTCAACAACAAGCTGGACCAGCCCAACTCCGGCCTGTCGCCCTTCGATTACGGCACGGTCGTGGTCGGAAGCACCTCCTTCGTCGCGGTGGCGATGCACGAGATCGTGCATGGCCTGGGCTTCCTCGGGCTTGTGAATCTCACCAGTTCGCCCGGAGCCCGGTTGTCGCGCTACGACGACATCTATGGCCGCCACGCGCGCTGGGCACCGACCGGTGCCGCGCAGGCGCGCCCCTTCCTGCGCCTGACCGACGCCGAGCGCCTGCTGGCGCTGACCTCGGACACGGGCAACCGCAACACCCCGGGCAGCCTCTACTTCGGTGGCCCGCTGACGGTCGCCGGCGATGTGTTCGCGGCCTCGCAGCAATGCGAGCCGAGCACCCCACGCCTGCGCCCGCTGCACGCACCTGCGCCGATCGAGTCCGGCTCGACCTATTCGCACGTCAACGAGTGCTATTTCAGCCAGTTGATGCTTGCAGTGTCGCGTCCGACCCAACTCGACCTCGGCCTGGGACGCAACATGCTCTATGACCTGGGCTGGGATCCGAGCCCCAAGGCCGCGGCCCAGTTCAGCCTGCCGCCGGATTTGCAGTACTACGACCCGGCGCGCAGTGGCCACGGCATCGACTTGCGCCGCGTCGCTGGAACGACCGACCTGTACTTCATCGGCTTCTACACCTACGACGCCAACGGTGCGCCGGAGTGGTTCACCGCCCTCGGCCGCTTCGTCGATGGCGTGTTCGTGCCGGCGCGCAATGAGTTCGGCGACAGCCTGGTGCGCAATATTTATCAGGCCAACCAAATCCCGCGCTCGGTGGTGGATGCGTCGGCCGAGTTCGAGGGATCGATCCGGCTCGACTTCAACCAGGCCGCGAACTCACCCGCCTGCCTCGACGGCAATGCAGGCCGCGCCCTGGGCGGCGTGCTGGCGGTGATGAGCTTCGAATTGCCGGGTGCCGGTCGGCAGCAGTGGTGCCTGCAGCCGGTGATCGCGCCCGATGCGGCCATCAGCACCAACTTCAGCAGCGTCTGGTATGCCGGCCCGAGCGACGGCGGCTGGGGCCTCGCGGTGCAAAGCCTGCCCGGTGCCGGCAGCGACGGCATGGCGGTGGGCGTGTACTACGCCGATGCCAGCGGCAAGCCGCGCTGGGGCCTGGCGGTGACCTCGAACTACCAGCCCGGCCAAGCCTTTGACGTGATGCAGGTGCAGGGTTATTGCCGTACCTGCCCGCTTCCGGCCAGCTTGCCGCAGCTGCGCATCGGCAGCATCAAGATCGGACTGGCGGCTCCCGGCGGCGGCACTGCGCCCGACAACCGGCTGACGCTCGACGTGACTTACCCCGGAGTCGAAGGTGGGCGCTTCCAGCGCGAGAACATCTCGATCCTGCCGGCGAACGAGCCCCGCTACCGCAGCAACTGACCCAGCGTACCCGCTGCGGCAAACGATACAGGGAGGCCAAAGCCTCCCAGTTTCCACGCGGGCGCCCTTGGCGAACCGAAGGTTCAGCCCGCGGCGCGCGCGGCGATGGCCTTGGCAAAACTCAGGGTAGTGCCGCTGCCACCCAGATCCGGCGTGAGGCTGTCGCGGGCCTCCAGCGTGGCCACGATCGCAGCGCGCAGGCGCAGCGCTTCGCTCTCACGCCCGAGGTGGCCCAGCATCTGGCCGGCCGCGAGCAGCAGGGCGCAGGGATTGGCGATGCCCTTGCCCGCAATGTCGGGTGCCGAACCGTGCACCGCTTCGAAGATCGACGCCTCGGTGCCGATGTTGGCGCCGGGCGCGAGGCCCAGCCCCCCCACCAGCCCCGCGCACAAGTCGGAAATGATGTCGCCGAACAGGTTGGTGGTGCAGATGACGTCGAACTGCTCCGGTCGCATCACCAACTGCATGCAGGTGTTGTCGACGATCATCTCGTTGCACTGGATTTCCGGATATTCGGCCGCTACCTCGCGTCCGACCTTGAGGAACAGGCCCGAGGTGGTCTTCATGATGTTGGCCTTGTGCACCAGCGTGACCTTCTTGCGACCCTGCTTTCGCGCCAGGTCGAAGGCGTAGCGCACGATGCGCTCGCAGCCGCGTCGCGTGGTGCGGATCAGCGATTGCGCCTGCTCGCCGTCGGGCGACAGGGTCTGCCCTTCCGCGCCGTAGGCGCCTTCGGTGTTCTCGCGCACCGTGATCAGGTCCACGCCCGACGCAAAGCGCGACTTGGTGTTGGGGAAACTCTGCGCCGGACGCACGTTCGCATACAGGTCGAAGCGCTTGCGCAGTTCGACGTTGATCGAGGAGAAGCCCTCGCCCACGGGCGTGGTCAACGGACTCTTCAGCGCCACTCGCAGGCGCCGGATCGCGTCCATCGTGGCCGCGGGCAGCAGTTCGCCGCATTTCTCGTGCGCGGAGAGGCCGGCATCGACGAACTCGTAGGCAAACCCCAGACGCATGGCATCGAGCACGTGCAAGGTGGCGTCCATGATCTCGGGGCCGATGCCGTCGCCCCGGATCACTGCAATCGTCTGGCTCATCCGCAGGAACCCTCGTGTGGTGAAGGGCGCGCATGGTGCCCGACGCCCGGTGAACCACGCATTATCGCAGCGCCGTGAGACAACGACCAGTTGTGGCATCATCGGGCCATGTTCCGCGCCCTTGCCAGCCTCTTCCTGCTTGCCTCCTGCGCCGCGGCCGCTGCCGCGCGCATCGAGGTAGACGTGCCGCAGAAGTCGGGGGGCATCGTGTCGCCCAAGGTTGCCGTCTTCGACCTCTGGCCCGAGTCCTGCAGCAGCCAGGTCGAGAGTGTCGTGGTCGAAGATCGCGACATCGTGCTGCGCGCGGCCCTCTCCGCAGCCGGATGCAACGACCGCGCGCTGAGCGGCAACGAAGCCGAGAGCCGCCTCGATTTCAGCTTGCCACTGCTTTGGGCCGGCACCTACCGGGTGCGCTACGAGGTTCGTCCTCGCCCCGGGGCCGACCCAGAACTGCATGGGTTTCGCCTTGTCGACTTCGACGCGGACAGCGGCGCCGCACTGCGGCCGGAAGCCGGGCTTTGGTGGCCTGAGCAAGGTGGCGAATTCGACCGCGGCGGACCGGGTCTGGGCCTGTTGATGGAGGCCCAGGCCGACACCCTGAGCCTCACCATGTTGGGCTACGGGGCCGGCGGCGACGGGCAGTGGTCGTATGGGGCGAGCCGCATCGAGGGGCGCGTGGTGGACATCGCGCTGGCCCACCTCGCCGATGGTGCCGGCCCCTTTGCCCCCTATCGCGCGCCCAAGGCACTGAGCCAGGTCGGCACCGTGCAGGTCGAGTTGCTGTCCGCGGCGCGCGCCAACCTCTGGTTCCTGCGCCCGGCGGCCAATGGCCGCGAGATCAGCATCGAACCACTGTCGATGGTGCGTTTCAGTTTCGCCCAGACGACGCCCGACGCATGGCTGGGGCGCTGGGTGATTGCGGCCGAAAGCGGCGACACGCCCGCCAGTCGCCATGTCGATTTCAGCGCCATCGTGCGCGACGCCGCAGGCTTCACCCTGCTCGATGCGCGCGGCGAATATCGGCTCGACTGCAGCACCTCGCCGCAACGTCCGAACAGCCCGCCCACCGGCTGCGACCTGCTGGCCGCCGATGGCAGCCGCGAGATTCATTTCGATCGCGCCGCCCTGGCCGAACTGCGCGGCTACACGCTGACCGGCGAGCCGGTCGCCGCGCTCAAGCTCGGACGCTGAATCCGGGCCGCGCGCCGGTCATGCGTGATCGTGCGCCGGCGCGGGGTTCGCGCTTCCGCTCTCGAGTTGATCGAGGAAGTCCACGGCGCGACGCAAGTGCGGGATGACGACGCTGCCGCCCACCACCAATGCCACGCTGAACGTCTCGAAGAACTCGTCGCGGTTGGCACCGGCCTCCCGGCACTGCGCGATGTGGTAGCTGATGCAGTCGTCGCAGCGCAGCACCATGGAGGCCACCAGACCGAGCAACTCCTTGGTCTTGAGCGGCAATGCGCCATCCTTGTAGGTCTGGGTGTCGAGCGCGAAGAAACGCCGGACCACCTGGTTGTCCTGTTCAAGGATGCGCTGGTTCATGCGCTGCCGGAACTGGGTGAACTCGCGCACCCGGTCGTTCATGCCTTGCCCTCCAGCAGGGGCGCAAGGCCGCCGGCGCGATCCAGCGCCACCATGTCGTCGTAGCCGCCGACATGGGTGTCGCCGATGAAGATCTGCGGCACCGAGGTGCGGCGCGTGCGCGCCAGCATCTGCTCGCGCTGCGCCGGGTCGCTGTCCACGCGCACCTCGGTCCACCCCAGGCCACGCGACTTGAGGAAGTTCTTGGCCGCAACACAGTAGGGACAGATCGCGGTGGTGTAGATCAGCACGTCGGCCACGTCGAGGCTCCGCAAGGGGTTGGCGAGGAACTGGGGGCGGTGGTGCCGCGCGACAAGCGTGAAGCGGCTTGCCGACGGCACTTGAAAGCATGAATGGACGGTCGCAGTTTACAGCTGGTTAACGCCTTTCCCGGCACGAGGCGTCATGATGCCGGCCGGTTCCCGGAATCCATCCATGCCAGTGTCCCTGCGCCAACTCGTGCTCTGCGTCGGCCTCGCCCTGACGGTGCCGCTGGGCGCCCAGGAACTGCCATCGGGCCTGCCCGACATCGGCTCCTCCGCAGGCGAACTGCTGTCGCCGGCGCAGGAGCAGTTGTACGGCGAAATGACGCTGCGTGAACTGCGCCACTACCAGTTGCTGGTGGAAGACCCGCTGATCGAGGCCTACGTGCAGAACCTCGGGTTCCGCCTGGTGGCGCGCAGCGAGCGCCCGCAGCAGCCGTTCACCTTCTTTACCCTGCGCAGTCGCGACATCAATGCCTTCGCCACGCTCGGTGGCTACATCGGCATGAACGCGGGACTGCTGCTCACCGCGCAGAGCGAGGACGAAGTGGCTGCAGTGCTGGCGCACGAAATCTCGCACGTGACCCAGCGCCATGTCCTGCGTGGCGCAGAACGCGCCCAGAAGGACGCGTTGCCGATCATGCTCGGGATGCTGGGCGCGCTCATTGCGGCGCAACAGGTCGACGCCGATGGCGACGCCAGCCAGGCCGCGATCATGAGCGGCCTGGCCCTGATGCAACAGCGCCAGATCAACTACACCCGCTCCAACGAACATGAAGCCGATCGCATCGGAATCCAGACCCTGGCCCGCGCTGGCTACGAGCCGCTGGCGATGGCGGATTTCTTCGCCCGCATGGAACGCGCGATGCGCGGCAACCAGGGCGGCTGGCAGGCGCCCGAGTACCTGCGCACCCACCCGGTGAGCACCACCCGCATCAGCGAGGCCAAGGATCGCGCCAACAAGCTTCACGCCAGGCACGGCGGCGCCGGGCGCAGTTGCGTGAAGCGCGCGGATGGCAGCGAGGCCGAGTGCGTCCTGACCCTGGCCGATGCGCTCGAAACCCGATCCGCCGGCCCGCTCAATCCCTTGCTGCCTGCCAGCCTGGCGACCAGCCTGGATGGGGCGGACACCGGCAGCAGCGGCTTGTTCGACCTCGCGCGCGAACGGCTGCGCATCCTCAGCGCCGAAAGCACGGCCGCAGCCGTCGCCGAATACGAGCGCTTGCGCAAGTCGGACCCCGAGGGCTTCGACGATGCCAAGCGCTACGGGCTGGCCGTGGCGCAGTCCTGGCTGGGCCAGACCGACGCCGCCGATGCCGGGCTGGAACCACTCGCGCAACGTCACCCGGGCCTGCACTGGATCGACCTCGCCCTGGCCGAGAACGACCACCGCGCCGGCCGCCGCGTCCAGGCCGAGCAACGCTACGACCGCCTGTTGGCGACCCTGCCACGCAATCGGGCGGTGATCCTGAGCTATGCCCACAGCCTGTCCGAGTACGGCACCGTGGAAGCCGGGCGCCGGGCCCAGGACGTGTTGCGCCCGCTGCTCGGCGAGGGTGCCAACGACGCCGCCTTCCAGCAGGGATTCGCCCGCGCCAGCGAACTGGCCGGCGACCTGATCCGCGCCGGCGAGGCCTATGCCGAAACCGCCTATCTCAGTGGTCGCCCGGAGGATGCACTCAACCAGCTCACCCGGCTCAAGCAGCGCGACGACCTCGACTACTACCAGCGCGCACGCATCGACGCGCGCATCGCCGCGATCACGCCCACCGTGCTGGAGCTGCGCCGTCGCGGATTGCGCCCGGAAGACCAGCAGAACGGCGCGCAGCGGCAGCCGCTGGCGATGGCGTTCCGCTGAAGCCCGACTTCGGCAGTGCGGGGCACGCGCCCCGAACGAAGTCACGAAATCGCAACAAAACTGTTATCTACTGGCGCACGTCTTCCCGAACCCGCCCCGGAACGCCGCGTGCAGAAGCGAATCCTGATCGTCGACGATGAACCTGCCATCCGCGACATGGTCGCCTTTGCCTTGCGCAAGGCCGAGTACGAACCCTTGCACGCCGGCGACGCGCGCGAAGCCAGCGCCGCGATCGTCGAACAGGTTCCCGACCTGATCCTGCTCGACTGGATGCTGCCGGGCATCAGTGGACTGGAACTGGCACGCCGCCTGCGCAAGGACGGCCTGACGCGCGAAGTCCCGATCATCATGCTCACCGCCCGCGGCGAGGAGAACGACCGGGTCAACGGCCTCGACGCCGGGGTCGACGATTACGTGGTCAAGCCGTTCTCGGCGCGCGAGTTGCTGGCCCGCATCAAGGCCGTGATGCGACGCAGCCGCGGCGACGAGGAAGACGGCAGCGTGGCACTCGGCGGCCTGCGCATCGACGGCGCCGCGCACCGCGTGTTCGCCGGGGAAACTCCGCTGCACATCGGGCCAACCGAATACCGCCTGCTGCACTTCTTCATGACCCATCCCGAACGCGTCTACACCCGCACCCAGCTGCTCGATCATGTCTGGGGCGGCAATGTCTACGTCGAGGAGCGCACCGTCGACGTGCACATCCGGCGGCTGCGCAAGGCGCTGGAACCCTTCACCCTCGAGAACCTCATCCAGACCGTGCGTGGCTCGGGCTACCGCTTCTCGACCAGTGTGTAAGCTGATGCCGGAATGGCCGCCTGGCGGGACGACATGGCACGAGGAAGCGCAGAACCCGCGCCTGCACGCCACATGCCGCGCTGGGTGATCGGCCCCTGGCCGCAGACGCTGTGGCGGCTGGCCGCGCTGATCGGGGTGGCGGTGCTGATCGGAACCCTCCTTGGCCAGGTCTGGCCGGCCCTCGCGATCGCCCTGGCCCTGGCGCTGATCTGGCACTACGTCGCCCTGTTCCAATTGCTTCGCCTGCTCGACAGCGCCCGTCGGCTCGTGCCACCGCAAGGACGCGGCGTCTTCAGCGCGCTGGGCCAGCGCCTGTATCGCCGCCAGAGCGGCGGCCGCGGACGCACCCATCGCCTGGTCCACATGCTGCGGCAATATCGCAGCGCCGCGGCCGCACTGCCCGACGCGATCCTGGTGCTGGACGCACGGGACCATCGGGTGCACTGGTTCAACGAAGCCGCCACCACCTTGCTCGGGCTGCGCTATCCGCACGACATCGACGCGCCACTGGAGCGTTCGCTGCGCTCGCCGGCGGCGCTGGCATGGATCGCGACGGGGGCAGAAGAGCCGCTGATGGACGTGCCCGCGCCGGACCACGAGGCGCAGCGCCTGGGGTTCCGCCTGCTGCGCTACACGCCCGAACAGCACCTGCTGGTGGTACGCGACATCAGCAAGCTGATGCGCCTGGAACAGGTCCGGCGCGACTTCGTGGCCAATGTCTCGCATGAGTTGCGCACGCCGCTCACCGTCATCCACGGCTATCTCGACCTGCTCGAACCCGAGGACATGCCGGAGATCGCCACCCTGCTGCGCGAAATGCGCAACCAGTCGCGCCGCATGACCCAGATCGTCGAGGACCTGCTCACCCTGTCGCGCCTGGAGGTACAGGAGGCGCTCGGCGAGGAGCGTGTTGCAATGCGGCCCCTGCTCGACAGCCTGCGCCGCGATGCGCTGGCGCTGAGCGCGGGCGCGCACGAGATCGCGCTCGACGATCGCGCCGGTTGCGACCTGCTGGGATCGGCCAAGGAATTGCACAGCGCCTTTTCCAACCTGGTGGGCAATGCGGTGCGCTATACGCCGGCGGGCGGACGCATCCGCATCCTGTTCGAGCGCGAAGGCGATGGCGCCAGGCTTGCCGTGGTCGACTCCGGCCATGGCATTCCGGCGCAGCACATCCCGCGCCTGACCGAACGCTTCTATCGCGTCTCCACCAGCCGCTCGCGCGACAGCGGCGGCACCGGCCTGGGCCTCGCCATCGTCAAGCACGTGCTGCACCTGCATCACGCACGTCTCTCGATCGAGAGCGAGGTCGGCCGCGGCAGCACCTTCGCCTGCCATTTCGGCGCCGCCAACGTGCTCGAACGCGGCGGCGAAGCGCCCTGATCGCCATCAAACCGTCGTCGCGAGCCAGTATGCTCTAGCGACTCGTCCGCGCTCGCCGCGACTCCCTGGCCGCTCCCACCCATGTCCAAACCGCGCGACCTGCTCGACCCGGCGCTCTACATCAACCGCGAACTGTCGCAGCTGGAGTTCAATTTCCGGGTGCTGGCGCAGGCCATGGATGAGCGCATCCCGCTGCTGGATCGACTGCGCTACCTGTGCATTTCCTGCACCAACCTAGACGAATTCTTCGAGATCCGCGTGGCCGCGGTGCGGCACCAGCTCGACTACGGCGGCCCCTTGCCGCCCGACGCGATCCCTCCCGCCACCGCGCTCAAGGCAATCCACGAGAAGGCCGGGGAACTGGTCCGGCGCCAGTACCAATACTGGAACGACACCTTGCGGCCGGCGCTCTCCAGCGCCGGCGTGCGCATCCTCACGCGCGAATCCTGGAACGCGAAGCAGAAGCGCTGGCTGAAGAAATACTTCGACGACGAAATCCTGCCGGTGCTGTCGCCGCTCGGGCTGGACCCGGTGCATCCGTTCCCGCGCATCCTCAACAAGAGCCTCAACATCGTGGTGGTGTTGCAGGGCAAGGACGCCTTCGGCCGCGCCGGCAACATGGCCATCGTGCGGGCGCCGCGCTCGTTGCCGCGCATCATCCACCTGCCGCCGGAAATCTCCGGCGGGGCGCACGACTTCGTGCTGCTGTCGGCGGTGCTGTCGAGCTTCGTCGACGATCTGTTCCCGGGCATGGAGGTCAAGGGCGCCTACCAGTTCCGCGTCACGCGCAACTCGGAACTGCTGGTGGACGAGGAGGAAGTCGAGAACCTCGCACATGCGCTCAAGGGCGAACTGGCCGGACGCGGGTTCGCGCGCGCGATGCGCCTGGAGATCGCGGAAAACTGCCCCAAGCCGATCGTCCGCATGCTGCTAAAGAACTTCGAACTGCCGGAGAACGCGGTCTACCGCATCAACGGCCCGGTGAATCTCAACCGCGTGATCGCGGTCTACGACCTGGTTGACCGGCCCGAACTGAAATTCCCCGCGTTCAAGCCGCGCCAGCACCCCAAGATCGACGGCGACGAACTGTTCGACACGATCCGTCGCGGCGACGTGTTGCTGCACCATCCCTACGACAGCTTCGCCAGCGTGATCGAACTGGTGAAGCAGGCCGCGCAGGATCCGAGCGTGCTCGCGATCAAGCAGACCCTGTACCGGGCCGGCAAGGACTCGGTGCTGGTCAACCACCTGATCGAAGCTGCGCGCAACGGCAAGGACGTCACCGTGGTGATCGAATTGCGCGCGCGCTTCGACGAGGAGGCCAACATCCGGCTCGCGGACCGGCTGCAGGAAGCCGGCGTGCAAGTGGTCTACGGCGTGGTCGGCTACAAGACCCACGCCAAGATGCTGCTGATCGTGCGGCGCGAAGGGCGCAAGCTGCAGCGCTATGCGCACCTGTCCACCGGCAACTACCACGCCGGCACGGCGCGCGCCTACACCGACATCGGCTTGATGACGGCCGATGCCGACATCGGCGAAGACGTGCACCGGCTGTTCCAGCAGATGTCCGGGCTGGCGCCGGCCTACAAGCTCAAGCGCGTGCTGCAGTCGCCCTTCACCCTGCACAAGGCCTTGCTCAGGAAGATCGAGCGCGAGGCGACGCATGCGCGCGAAGGCAAGCCGGCGAAGATCATCGCCAAGATGAATGCGCTGAACGAAGCCGGCGTGATCCGCGCGCTGTACGAAGCGTCGCGCGCCGGCGTGCAGATCGAACTCATCGTGCGCGGCGCCTGCGCATTGCGGCCGGGCGTGGCCGGCGTGTCGGACCACATCCGGGTGCGCTCGCTGGTCGGTCGTTTCCTCGAACACAGTCGCGTGTACTGGTTCCAGAACGATGCGGCACCCGAGATCTGGTGCTCCAGCGCCGACTGGATGGAGCGCAACCTGCTGCGCCGGATCGAGACCTGTTTCCCGATCCTGGACCCGGCCCTGGCCGAGCGGGTCTATTCCGAGGAACTGGCGAACTACCTCTCCGACAACGTGCAGGCCTGGCAACTGATGTCCGACGGCAGCTACCGGCACATCGAGCCCGAGCCGGGCACGATGCCGCATTCGGCCCAGGATGCGCTGCTGGCGAAACTATGCCACTGACCGGCCTGGCTCCCGATGCGAGCGCGTTGAAGGACGGCGACCTGCTCGCCGCCGTCGATCTCGGCTCGAACAGCTTCCACATGGTGGTGGCGCGCTACCTGCTCGGGCAGTTGCGCATCGTCGACCGATTGCGCGAGACGGTGCGCATGGCGGCGGGCCTGGATGGCGAGGGCGGACTCGCGCCGGACGCACTGGAGCGCAGCCTGGCGTGCCTGGCTCGCTTCGGCGAACGCATCCGCACCATGCCGCCGCACCGCGTGCGTGCCATCGCCACCAACTCGGTGCGGGCGATGCGCAACCCGCAGTCCTTCCTGGTGCCGGCCGAGACCGCACTGGGACACGGCATCGAGATCGTGTCGGGCCGCGAGGAAGCGCGCCTGATCTACCTCGGCGTGGCACAAGGCCTTCCGCCCAAGAACAAGCAACGGCTGGTCATCGACATCGGTGGCGGCTCGACCGAGTTCATCATCGGCCACGGCTTCGAACCACTCGAACGCGAAAGCCTGCAGATGGGTTGCGTCGCCTCGACCCGGCGCTTCTTTCCCGACGGCAAGCTGTCGCGCAAGCGCTGGAAGGAAGGCGTCACCGAGGTCTCGGCCGAATTCCAGCAGTTCGCGGCCACCTATCGCGAACGCGGCTGGCAGGAAACCATCGGCTCCTCCGGCACCATCCGCGCCGTGGGCCAGATCGTCGCCGGGATGAAACTGGTGCGTGGCGCGATCACCGACACCGCACTGGAAAAGGCTCGCGATGCCCTGCTGGCGTTCGAGCACGTTGACGCAATCGCCCTGCCCGGCCTCTCGGAAGACCGTCGCCCGGTGATCGCAGGAGGACTGCTCATCCTGGAGGCCTGCTTCAAGGAACTCGGCCTCAAGCGCATGCAGGTCTGCGATACCGCGATGCGCGAGGGCGTGCTGCACGACATGCTGGGGCGTGCGCAGCAACGCGATCCGCGCGATGCCTCGCTCGCGGCGCTGGCGCAACGCTATGGCGTGGACCTGGAGCACGCCGCGAGGGTCGAAGCCACGGCGCTGGCGCTGTTCGACCAGGTTGCGGAGTCCTGGGGCCTGGACGGCGACGAAGAACGCATGCTGGGCTGGGCCGCGCGCATCCACGAAATCGGCCTGGTCATCGCCCACAGCCAGCACCACGTGCATGGCGCGTACCTGCTGGAACACTCCGACATCGCCGGTTTCTCGCGCCAGGAGCAACAACTGCTGGCGGCCCTGGTTCGCTGCCAGCGCCGTTCGATTTCCGCCAGCACGATTGGCAGCCTGCCCGAACGCCTGGCCCAGCCGGCGCTACGCCTGGTCGTGCTGCTGCGCCTTGCCGCCCTGCTGCACCGTAGCCACGACCGCGAACCGCTGCCGCCGCTGGCGCTGGCGGTCGGAGACAAGTCCGCGCAGTTGCGGATTCCGCGTGGTTGGCTCGACGGCCATGCCCTGACCCGCTCGGACCTCGACACCGAGCGCGAGTACCTGGACGACGTGGGGATTCGCTTCACCGTGCGCGCCGCCTGATCCGGCAATGCAGAGCCAGCCACGAAAAAGCCCCGCAGGTGCGGGGCTTTTTCGTTACGCCGGCTCGACGCCAGGCTTAGTCGCCCATCAGCTTCTGGCGGTGTTCCCAACGCTCCTGCGCATCGAGGCAAAGCGTGGCAATGGGGCGCGCCTCGAGGCGATCGATGCCGATTTCCTCGCCGGTTTCCTCGCAGTAGCCGTAGGCGCCATCGTCGATGCGCTTGAGCGCCTTCTCGATCTTGGAGATCAGCTTGCGATAGCGATCGCGGGTGCGCAGCTCCAGCGAGTTCTCGGTTTCGCGCGTGGCGCGTTCGGCGTCGTCGCCGACATCGCGCACTTCCTCGCGCAGGTTGTCGATGGTCTGCTTGGATTCCTCCACCAACTCCGCCCGCCACGCCATCAGCTTCTGGCGGAAGTACTCGAGCTGGTACGGGCCCATATACTCCTCGCCGGCCTTGGGCTTGTAGCCCTTGGGCAGGTCGACGCGCACCGGAATCGGGTTGATCGTGGGCTCGGTCTGGGTCGGGGCGCGGCGCGGCTTGACCGCCGTGGCCTTGACGCCGACATCGCGCGGCGCGGGCGCGGGCTTGACGGCCGGTGCGGATTCCACCGCGAGACGCGGTGCTTTGGCTGGATTCATCGCATTCCCTGCGGATTTCTTGGCGTCCTTGCGTTCCGGCGCAGACGCGGGCGCGACTGCTTTCACAGGCGCTGGTTTGACTGGCGCCTTAGGCGCTGGTTTGGCGGTGGGCTTGGCAACTGGCTTGGCCGCAGACTTGGCCACTGGCTTCGCAGCTGGCTTGGCCGCCGGCTTCACGATCTTGGCAATGGCTCCGGCAAGGCGCTTGACTGCGCTCGGCTTGGCTGCGGCCTTCTTGGATGGGGCTGCCTTTGCCGCCGGCTTCTTGGCCGCGCTGGGCTTGGCCTTCGCCTTGCTGGCGGCCGGCTTGCCCGGCTTGGCGGCCGATTTGACCGGTTTTGCCGCCGTCTTGGCCTTGGCGGCCGGCTTGGCGGACTTCTTGGCCGGCTTGCTGGCCGGTTTTTTCGTAGGTTTGGTCTTGGCTGCCACGATCTCTGACCTTGATGCGGGCGTGGATTGAGCCCCGAAGGGCGCGTGTTATAGCTTGTCCGGGTGACCACGGCAACCGTGGCAATCCGAGCATTCTACCGCGCATGACTTCCCCGTTGATCTGGCTGCTACGCGGCTACAAGCGTTTCGTCAGCCCTTTGCTCGGGCCGCGCTGCCGCTTTCACCCGAGTTGCTCGGAATACGCGATGGAAGCGATCCGGCGCCACGGCCATCTGCGCGGCGGCTGGCTCGCCCTGCACCGGATCGGACGCTGCCACCCGCTCAACGCAGGGGGCTACGACCCGGTGCCCGAAACCCTCGAAACACGCGCAGCGCGCGCCAAACGCCGAAGCGAGCCCCGCGACGCGCCATAATCGGCTTTTCCTCCCGGAGCTGGCCCTCTCATGTCCGACTGGCTGATCCGCAATGCCCGCCTCGTCAACGAGGGGCGCGAATTCGACGCCGACCTGCGCGTGCGCGGTACCCGCATCGAACGCATCGGCAGCAACCTTTCGGCCCGCCCGGGCGAGCAGGTACTCGACGCCGCCGGGCGCTGGCTCCTACCCGGCCTGATCGACGACCAGGTGCACTTCCGCGAACCCGGCCTGGAGCACAAGGGCGATCTGGCCACCGAATCCGCTGCCGCGGTGGCCGGCGGCATCACCTCGGTGATGGACATGCCCAACACCAAGCCGCCCACGCTGGATGCAACGGCGCTGGAGGACAAGTACCGCCGCGCCGCCGGTCGCTGCCGAACCAACTTCGCTTTCTACCTGGGCGCCAGCAACGACAACCTTGAGGCGGTGCGCCGACTAGATCCGAAATCCGCGCCCGGCATCAAGGTGTTCATGGGTGCTTCCACGGGCAACATGCTGGTGGACAATCCCGACATCCTCGATGGCATCTTCCGCGAGGCACCGACGCCGATCATCACCCACTGCGAAGACACGCCGATGATCGACGCAGCCGTTGCGGCGGCGCGCGCGCGGTACGGTGACGCCATCCCGGTGGCGATGCACCCGGATTTGCGCTCGCGCGAGGCCTGCCTGAAGTCGAGCGAACTGGCGGTGGCCCTGGCACGCAAGCACGGCACTCGCCTGCACGTGCTGCACATCAGCACCGCCGACGAGCTGGCCTTGTTCGAAGCCGGCCCGCTGATCGACGCGAAGGGCGTGCGCAAGCGCATCACGGCCGAAACCTGCGTGCATTTCCTGCGCTTCGCGCGCGAGGACTACGCCACCCGCGGCAATTTCATCAAGTGCAACCCGGCGGTCAAGGACGCAAGCGACCGCGCCGCGTTGCTGCGTGCCCTGGCCGAGGATCGCATCGACGTGCTCGCCACCGATCACGCCCCCCACACGCTGCAGGAAAAACAGCAGCCCTACGCACAAGCGCCGTCCGGCCTGCCGCTGGTGCAGGAGGCTCTGGTGGCGGCGCTTGAATGCGTGCACGAAGGTCACTTCGGCATCGCCACCGTGGTGCAGAAGTTTGTCCACGCCCCGGCGCAACTGTTCGACGTGGCCGAGCGCGGCTACCTGCGCGAAGGCTATTTCGCCGATCTGGTGCTGGTCGACGGCAACGATCCGTACGAGGTCAAGCGTGAACACGTTCTGTCCAAATGCGGCTGGTCGCCGTTCGAGGGCCTGCGTTTCCGCTCGCGCGTGGCCGCCACCTTTGTCAACGGCGAACTGGTGTGGGACGGGGCGCGCTTGATCGGTGCCGCCAACGGACAGCGGCTGGAGTTTGCACGATGAGTCCAGCCCGCGGCCTGCGGGCATGGCGCTGGGGTGCGGGAATCGCCATCGCGCTGGCGTGTGCGCCGATCGCGTTGGCCGCGAAGAAAGCCGAGCCCGAGCCGATCGGTGGTGGCGGTGCCATTCCCGTGCGCCACACGGTGTTGCCGAAATCGGCCTCGCAGGGCGCGCTGGTACTCGGTGTCACCCACCCTGCGGCCATCGTCGAATACGCCGGCCGGACCTTGCGCGTCACGCCCTACGGCAGCTTCGTGTTCGGCATCGGGCGCGATGCCGTCGGCCCGGCCGTCTTGCGGATAAAGCAGCCGGCCAGCGGATGGATCGAGCATCGCCTCGACGTCGTCCCGCGCCAGTGGCCGGTGGAGCACATCCGCGGCGTGCCGCCACGCACCGTCGATCCGCCACCGGAGATCGCGGCGCGCATCGCGCGCGAACAGGCCGCCGTTGCCGCCGTGCGGGGGCGCGATGATGCGCGCAGCGATTTCGTTGCCGACTTCATCTGGCCGGTGCAAGGCCGCATCAGCGGACGCTTCGGCAGCGCCCGCAGTTACAACGGCAAGCCGGGAACGCCACACTCGGGCACTGACGTGGCGGCGGCCACGGGAACACCCCTGCGCGCGCCTGCTGCCGGGCTGATCAGCTTCGCGAACGCCGACCTGTACCTGACTGGCGGCACCCTCGTGCTCGACCACGGCCACGGGGTTTCCTCCACATTCCTGCACCTGAGCCGGATCGACGTGCGCGTCGGGCAAGCGGTGAAGCAAGGCGACCTGCTGGGTGAGATCGGCGCCACCGGACGCGCCACCGGGCCACACATGCACTGGGGCCTGAACTGGTTCGAGGTGCGGCTCGATCCGCAACTGCTCGCGCCGCCGATGCCGGCAGCGGCGACCGCACCGCAACGCGCAGTCAAAGCCGACTGACGCGCAGCTTGCGCCCCTTGATCTTGCCAGCCTGCAATCGCGCCAGTGCCTTGTCAGCCTCTTTGCGCCGGATCGCGACGTAGCTGCGCGTGGCAAACACATCGATCTTGCCGATCGCATCGGCCGGCAAGCCGGCGTCGCCGGTAATCGCGCCGACGATGTCGCCGGGCCGCAGCTTGTCGGTCCGGCCCGCATCGATGCGCAGCGTCACCGTCGCGGCCGGCGGCGCGCTGTGCGGCCGCAGCGCGGCGAGCGTGGCGCGATGCCAGCGCAGTGGCGTGCCAAGATGCTGTTCCAGCGCCAGCGCGCGCGGTCGTTCGCGCGACGTGCACAGACTCAGGGCCAGACCTTCACGGCCTGCGCGACCGGTGCGCCCGATGCGATGCACGTAGACATCCGGGTCGGTGGGCACGTCGTAATTGATCACCGCGCCGAGTTCATGCACGTCCAGCCCGCGCGCGGCGACGTCGCTGGCGACCAGCACGTTGCAGCTGCGGTTGGCGAAGCGCACCAGCACTTCGTCGCGATCGCGCTGCTCGATGTCGCCGTGCAAGGCCAGCGCGGAGAATCCCAGATGCGAGAGCGACGACACCACTTCATCGCAATCACGCCGCATGTTGCAGAACACCACCGCCGACTCGGGCCGATATTCCAGCAGCAAGCCGGCCAGCGCCGCGGCCTTCTGCGCCGGTTCGACCTCGAAGAAGCGCTGATCGATGACCGGCGCGTCGGACGCGCCTTCCACCGTCACCTCCACCGGATCGCGCATCGAGGCGCGTCCGATGGCCCGGATCGCCTCGGGAAACGTGGCCGAAAAAAGCATCGTCTGGCGATCCTTGGGCGTCTTGCCGACAATTTCGCGGATCGGTTCCTCGAAACCCATGTCGAGCATGCGGTCGCCCTCGTCCAGCACCACAACCCGCACGCGGCGCAAGTCGAGCGCCTTCTTGCGCATCAGTTCCTGCACCCGCCCCGGCGTGCCGACCACGACCTGCGGCGGGTGCGCAGCCAGCGAGGCCAGTTGCGGCCCCAAGGCCACGCCGCCGGTGAGGGTGAGCAGTTTGAGATTGGCGATGCCAGTGGCGAGCTTGCGCAGCTGCTTGCCGACCTGATCGGCAAGTTCACGCGTCGGGCACAACACCAGAGCCTGCACCTGCAACTGCGCAACTTCCATGCGTTGCAGCAGGGCCAAGCCAAAGGCCGCGGTCTTGCCGCTGCCGGTGGGGGCCTGCGCGATCAGGTCGCGGCCTTCCAGCAAGGCCGGCAGGCTTTGCGCCTGAATCGGCGTCATCTGTACGTGGCCAAGCGCGTCCAGCCCCTGGAGCAGCGCCGGATTCAGCGGGAGATCGGTGAATTCGCTCATGCCGCATGATAGCGGCAGGCTGGCGCACTGCCGGTGCCGACGCGCGGCATCGCGTTCCGGCTCATCCCGGCGGCCAACTCATCTGGCGCCCGGCGAGCAGATGCAGATGGATGTGATACACGCTCTGACCGCCGTCCGGATTGCAGTTGAACACGGTGCGGTAACCGGCGTCGGCGAAGCCTTCGCGCTTGGCGTAGGCCGCCGCCGCCAGCAGCAGGCGGCCCGCGAGTTCGGCCTGATCGTCGCGCAGGTCGTTGAGCGTCGCCACCGCCGTCTTCGGGATGAACAGCACGTGCACCGGCGCCTGCGGATTCACGTCGCGGAACGCGAGGATGTGTTCGTCCTCGTACACGATCTGGGCCGGGATCTCGCGCCGGATGATCTTGCTGAAGATGGTGTCGCTCATTTCGGTGTCCTCCGGCATGGTCGAACGAAGCACGCCTGTCCTTGCGTCAAGGCGCGCCAACGGCTATCGCAGGAAGCCGCTGCAAGTATGTGGAAGTGATTGGCGGCTCCGCGGCGCATGCCGCACGCCATGACGCAGGCCTGTCCCTCAAGGCGCCACTTCCTGGCGCGAACCGAACGCATGCGCCAGGGTGCCGCGATCGATGTATTCGAGTTCGCCGCCCAGTGGCACGCCATGTGCCAGGCGGCTCGGCCGCACGGCGTGACGCCGCGCCAGTTGGGCAAGGTAGTGCGCCGTGGCCTCGCCTTCGACGGTGGGATTGGTGGCTATGATGAGTTCGCGCACCTCGCCTTCGCGCAAGCGCGCTTCCAGCAGCTCCATGCCGATCTCGCGCGGACCGAGTCCGTCCAGCGGCGACAAGCGGCCGAGCAGGACGAAATATCCCCCGCGAAAACCCGTGGCCTGTTCGATCGCCGCCTGGTCGGCCGGGGCTTCCACCACGCACAACAGCTGCGCGTCGCGTGAGGCGTTGCGGCACAGTGCACACACGGGTTCTTCGCTGAAGTTGCGGCAGCGCGAGCAATTGCCGATGCGCTGCATCGCGTCGGACAACTTGGCCGCGAGACGACGCCCGCCTTCGCGTTGCCGCTCCAGAAGATGATGGGCCATGCGTTGCGCCGTCTTGCTGCCGACGCCCGGCAGCACGCGCAGCGCTTCGATCAATTCGTCCAGCAGGGGCGACGCGCTCATTCGCGACCCTTGCAGGGCGGAGCTTGCTCCGCCAGGAAATCGCGCGCAGCAAGCTGCGCTCTACGAAAGTCGGGCATGCTCGCGACTCAGAACAGGCCCGGAATCTTCATGCCCGCAGGCAATGGCATGCCCGCCGTGGCCTGTGACATGCGCTTCTGGGTTTCGTCGTTGGCCTTGTTCACCGCGTCGTTGACCGCCGCGGCGATCAGGTCTTCCAGCATGTCGATGTCGCCCGCGGCCGCGGGATCGATGCGCACGCGCCGCACTTCCATGCGCGCGGTCATCGTCACCTGCACCATGCCGCCGCCCGCCTGGCCGCCGACTTCGACCTGGCCCAGCTCGTCCTGTGCCTTCTTGAGATTTTCCTGCATGCGTTGCGCTTGCTGCATGAGGTTGCCGATGGGTCCACGCATGTTCGAATCCTCGATGGCTAAGGGTGTTGCCGCGACTCACTCGTCGAGCGGGCGGATGGAATCGGCCTGGACCTTGGCACCGTGCTTGCCCACCAGGCGCTGCACCGCGGGATCCGCCAGGAACGCGGCCTCGGCATCGTCCTGGCGCTGGCCGCGCTCGCGCCGGTTGCGGTCGTGCAGGGTCTCGCCACCGCCATCGCGCTTGCTGGCGAACTCGATCCGCAGCGGCTGGTCGAGCGCCGTGCCGAGCGCCTGCGCCAGCTGCCGCACCAGGCCTTCGCTGCGGAAGTGTTCGAGCGTCTCCGGCAGGTGCAGCCTCAGCACGCCTTCGCCCAGGCCCAGGAAGGTGGCGTTGGCAGCCAGTTCGCGCAGCGGGCCGCGCAGCCCGAGTTGCGCCAGCAGATCGAGCCAGTCATCACTGCTGGCGAGCGAGCGAGGCATCACCGCCGGCGCGGACGAGGCAGCCTCTGTCGGTGGCGCATCCGATGTGCCCGTCGCCGCACCGAGCGGCGGTGCGGTGACCACAGGTTCCGATCGGCGCGGCGCCGATGCCACCGGCGGCACGGGCCGGGCGGCAGCCGTCGTCCCGGCCGGTTCGGGAATCCGCCGCGGCGCGCGTCCCGGCGGCACGTCCGCGTCCGCCTCGCCGGGACGGAACGCAAGCATGCGCAGCAAGGTCATCTCGAAACCCACGCGCGCGCTCGGCGCCAGGGCCAGATCGCGCCGGCCGTGCAGGCACATCTGGTACCAGAGCTGGATCAGGTCCGGGGCCACGCCACCAGCCTGCGCCACCAGGTCGCCACGCTCATCCGCCATTTCGTAACCCGGCACCAGCTGAAGCAACTGGATCCGATGCAGAGCCTGCGCAAGTTCGTCCAGTACCGAGGCGAAATCGGGCGCAAAGGCCGCGATGCGTTCGGCCGCCTGCATCAGGGCCACGCCATCTCCGCCCCCCAGGGCCGCGAGCAGCGCACCCACCTGGGCCCGGTCCACCGTCCCCAACATCGTCCTGACATCCGATTCACGCAAGGCGCCACCACAGAAGGCGAGTGCCTGATCGAGCAGGGAAAGGCCATCACGCAGGCTGCCGTCGGCGCCATGGGCCAGCAGTTCGATCGAGCCGGCGTCGGCCTCGACCTGCTCGGCCGCGAGGATCGTGTCCATCTGCGCCGCGATCTGGTCCTCGGTCAGGCGCTTGAGGTTGAACTGCAGGCAACGCGAGAGCACGGTCACCGGCAGCTTCTGCGGATCGGTGGTGGCGAGCAGGAACTTCACGTGCTCGGGTGGCTCTTCCAGGGTCTTGAGCAGCGCATTGAACGCGTTCTTGGACAGCATGTGCACCTCGTCGATGAGGTACACCTTGTAGCGCCCGCGCGTCGGCAGGTATTGCGCGTTCTCGATTACCTCGCGCACGTCGTCGACGCCGGTGTTGCTGGCGGCGTCGATCTCGAGCAGGTCGACGAAGCGGCCCGCATCCACCGCCTCGCACACCGCGCAGACGCCGCAGGGTTCGGCCCCGACGCCACGTTCGCAATTCAGGCTCTTGGCGAAGATGCGCGCGATCGTGGTCTTGCCCACGCCGCGGGTCCCGGTGAAGAGGAAGGCGTGATGCACCCTTCCCGAGTCCAGCGCATTGGACAGGGCACGGACGACATGCTCCTGGCCCACCAGTTCGGCAAAACGCCGGGGGCGCCATTTGCGCGCGAGGACGAGATACGACATGGCGCTATTGTGCCACTGCGGGCGTCCGCCACTGCGCCAGCGAAGAAGCGCCCCGTGGAGATCGTCGCGGGAAGCACGCTTGCGCGCCGACGCGCGAAAGGGTGGCAGCCCCGCCAGCCTGACCTCGGCACCCGCATCAGTCGATACCGTTGCTTCCTTCCGGACCTGGCGGGGTTTTCGACCTGGCGTCGCGAGGGGACCGACGGGGCCACCATGGAAACCGGGGCACACGGCAAAGTGCAGCCCCCGCGGACAAGTCCGCAATGAATTTTGGCGGAGAGAGCGGGATTCGAACCCGCGAAGCGGGGTTTAGCCGCTTACACACTTTCCAGGCGTGCTCCTTCAACCACTCGGACACCTCTCCGCAGATGACCGCCTTGCGCCGGGCTTGCCCCTCGCAAAGAGCCGGGAATGATAGTCGCGACCGGCGCGTCGGACAAGTTCAAGTTCACGCCGGGCGATCGCCAGAATCCGCCCACTCATGGCGACTCGGGGTGGATCCAGCCCGAGTCACCCTCGGCATAGTGCTCGCGCTTCCAGATAGGCACGCGCTGCTTGATCTCGTCGATCAGGTAACGGCAGGCCGCGAACGCCGCGTCGCGGTGCGCGGCGGACACGCCGATCCAGACCGCGACATCGCCCGGTTCCAGCGTGCCGACCCGGTGTTCGCAGCGCGCATCGATGATGGCAAAGCGCTCCCGGGCCTCGTCCAGGATGCGCTCGGCTTCGCGCCCGGCGAGTACCTCGTAGGCCTGATAGTCGAGCCGTCGCACCGCGCGGCCGCGATGCTCATCGCGCACCCAACCCTCGAAGCTGCAGAATCCACCGGCTGCCGTTGCCTGCAGTTCGCGCCGCAGGGCGTCGCCATCGATGCGCGAGTCACGCAGCCGGAACCGGCTCATCCGCCCGACACCGGCGGCAGGAACGCGACTTCCGCGTCCGCCTGCAAGGGAGCATCCCAGGCGACGAAGGCTCCGTTGACTGCTGCGCGCAAGCGCTCCGGACCGAAGCGGAAGCCATGGCGGCCCTGCAGTTCGAGGTACAGCGCCGCCACGTCCGCGGCGGAAGTACGCACCGACTCCTGCGCACAACCGGCGGCGTCGCGCAGCGAGGCGAAGTACAGCACCTCGACCTGATGCTCAGTCGCCATCGTCTGCCCCGAGGTCACGCTTGCCGCCTCGCTTGGACACGAGCCGCGCCTCGCGGATCACAATCTCGTGCGACAGGGCCTTGCACATGTCGTAGATGGTGAGCGCCGCAACGCTGGCCCCGGTGAGTGCTTCCATTTCGACGCCGGTGCGATGCTCGGTGCGCACCCGGCACCGGATACCGAGGACGCACTCGTCGATCCAGTCGATCTCGATGCGGCATCCATGGATCGGCAGCGGATGGCAGAACGGAATCAGCTCCGCAGTGCGCTTCACGGCCTGGGTGCCAGCGATGACTGCAGTCTCGACCACGCCGCCCTTCGCCACGCGCAATGCGTCGCGTCGCGCAAGGCCGCGGCCACGTCGGGCGGAAACTCCACGCGCACCGCTGCTTCCGCGCTGCGCGACGTGATCGCCTTGTCGCCGATATCCACCATCGCGGGCCGACCGCTGCGATCGAGGTGGGTCAAGCTGTCGTCACGTCCGCTCATCACGCTCGCCTCATCCGCCGATTGCATACATTTCCACATGTCCGGGCGAGTCGCCTGCGCCCAGCTGGCTGCGCAACTCGCTGTAACGGTCACCACGCCGCGACCACAAGCGCTCGATCTCGGCCATCAGCGCCGGCTCGTCGGCGCCGTCGCGCAGCATCCCGCGCAGATCGTGTCCGCTTGCGGCGAACAGGCAGGTGTAGAGCTTGCCGTCCGCCGAAAGCCGGGCGCGGTGACAATCACCGCAAAACGGCGTCGATACCGAGGAAACGAAACCCACCTCGCCCGCGCCATCGTCGAAGGCAAAGCGCTCGGCCACTTCCCCGCGATAGCCCGCGTCGAGGGCATGCAATGGCCAGCGCGACGCGATGCGCTCGCGCAACTGCGCCGACGGCACGACTTGCTCCGCCCGCCAGCCGTTGCAGGTGCCCACGTCCATGTATTCGATGAAGCGCACCACATGGCCGGTGCCGCGGAACTGGTCCACCAAGGCGAGGACGTCATCCTCGTTTTCGCCGCGCTGCACCACGCAGTTGAACTTGATCGAGCCAAAGCCGGCCTGTTCGGCTGCGACGATACCGTCCAGCACGTCGCGCAACTCGCCGCGCCCGCCGGACAACTGGTGGAACCGCTCCGGGTCGAGCGTGTCGAGGCTAATCGTGAGTCGCTGCAAACCGGCCTCGCGCAAGGCGCGCGCGTGGCGCGCCAGCAGGCTGCCGTTGGTGGTGAGCGCCAGGTCCTCGATGCCCGCGATGCGCACCAGGCGCGCCACCAGTTCGGGCAGCCCGCGGCGCAACAAGGGCTCACCCCCGGTCAGGCGCAACTTGCGCACACCGGTTTGCGCGAAGGCACGCGCGATGCGCTCGATCTCGTCGAAATCCAACCGACCCGCGCGGTCGCCGATTTCGTCCTGCGGATAGCGATCCTCCGGCATGCAGTACGGACAGCGGAAATTGCAGGTCTCGATCACCGAAATGCGCAGGTCGCGCAGCGGGCGCTGCAGCCGATCCAGCGTCGGCACGCTGACCAACAGGGAGTGGATCGGGCGCGCCATCAGCGCGCCTCGCTCGCGTGAGGCAAGGGCAGCTCGACCCGCTCGCCGGGACGCACGATGGCATGACCGCGCGCCAGCAGGGCCTCGCCGTCGCCACGCGAGCCGTAGTGATACAGCCGCAATCGCGACAGCAGTTCAGGCGGATACTCGCGCTCCAGGTCGTCGATGCCGCTGTGCGAGGGATTGCCGGAAAGGGCGCAGTCGTGCGCCACGATCTCACCCTGGGCCGCGTATCTCGCCAGCATTTCTGGAATCGGCCGGGTATCGCCGCTGTAGACGAAACTGCCGCGCAAGCCGAGGCCGAAGGCCGTGTCGGGCTGGTGGTGGCGCACCGGGAAACAGTCGAACCAGTAGTCGCGGTGCCAGAAACCCCGCGTATGCGGCACCAGCCGGAATGCGTCCCAGTAATTCACGCCGCCCTCGGCCAGCACGCCCGGATAGTCCGCGATGCGCATCTGCAGCCAGGGCACCAGCAGTGCGGGTACGTAGAGCGTGGTGCGGCCACGACGCTGCGGATCGAACCAGGTGCCGAAGAACAGCCGCTCCATTCCGCCGACATGGTCGAGGTGGGTATGGGTGAGGAAGATCGCTTCCGGCCAGCCGCCGTAGTGCGCCAGATAGGCGGTCAGGGCTTCGCCGCCGCAATCGATCATCAACCAGGGTTCACCGTCGCGCTCGAGCACGGCGCTGGCGGAACCCAGTTCCACCGCCTGCGCGTTGCCGACACCGAGAAAGCGCAAGGCCCAGCTCATGGGTGTGCCGCTGCGTCGAGGCGGGCGCGGTAGGCCTCGTCCAGCGCGGCCCACGCCGCGCTCCAACCCGTGTTGCGCTCGGCGCCCAGCTTGCGCAGCGAACGTTGCAGCCGCGCAAGATTGCCTTGCTGCCAATCTCGCGACGGTGGGCGCAACCGACCGCGATCGAAATCGATCACCCAGACGTCGTCGCGCTCGCCCAGCATCACGTTGTGCGCGTTCAGATCGGCATGGCAGGCACCATGCGCATGGAACCGGGCCAGTGTGGTGCCTATCCCACGCCACACTTCGGTCGACGGGAATTCTTCACCAAGCCTTTGCGCCAGGGTGCGCGCCTGCGGAATCAGCGCGGTGAGCAGATCGGCACGATAGAGGAAGCCGGAACGGACATACCCCGCCAGCAGCGGCACCGGCACCGGCAAGCCGCGCGTGCGCAACTCGGCCAGCAAGCGGAATTCGCGAAAACTGCGGGTGGCGTCCTCGGCCGACCACAGGTAACGGTCACCATTGACTCTTGCAACCAGTCCGCCGCGCCGGTAGTGGCGCAGCACGCCGGCGCCGAAGCCACCACGCACGAACCAGACTGCGCCGCGGCCACCGCGAGCCGATTCCTCGTGTGCATCGGTCCAGTACGCCGGTTGCAACCAGGCGGCATCGGCTTGTGGAACCTGCGCGCGGTCGAACAGAATCGCGCCATGCGCGGTCAGCGCGCGCGCGATGTCGGCTGCCATCGTCGCCTCCTCGTTCATCCGCGCTGTCCGCAAGCCCACCACATCGCACGAGTCTAGCAGTGACCACCACGTCCACTCCGCCGGAACGCCTCTGCCTGCTGCGCCTGTCCGCGCTCGGCGATGCCACCCACGTGGTACCCCTGGTGCGCACCATCCAGCGCGCCTGGCCACGCACACGCCTGACCTGGGTCATCGGCAAGGGCGAACGGATGTTGCTCGACGGTCTGGAGGGCGTCGAGTTCCTGGTCTACGACAAGAAGACCGGTCTCGCCGGGATGCGTACGCTATGGCGCCAGCTGCGCGGCAAGCGCTTCGATGCCCTGCTGCAGATGCAGCTTGCGGCGCGGGCCAATCTGCTGTCGCTCGGGATTCCCGCCGACCTGCGCATCGGCTACGACCGCGCACGCAGCAAGGAAGGCCACGGCTGGTGCATCAACCGCCGCGTTCGCACCGGAGGACAGCACGTGCTGGACGTGCTCGGGCGCTTCGCCGAGCCGCTGGGCCTGGCGCAGGATCTGGTCGAATGGCGACTGCCGGTGCCGGAGGCGGCACAGGCCTGGGCCGCGCAACAACTTCCGGGCGAGCAACCGACCTTGATCGTGTCGCCCTGTTCCAGCCACGAACTGCGCAACTGGTCGCCGCAACGCTACGCCGTGGTGGCCGACCATGCCGCGCAACGCCATGGCTGGCGCATTGCGATCTGCGGCGGGCGTAGCGAGCTGGAGCGGCGCACCGCCGACGCCATCCTGGCGGCGATGCGGGAACCGGCCATCGATCTGGTCGGCAAGGACACCCTGAAGCAGCTGATGGCCCTGCTGCAACGTGCCACGGCCGTGCTCAGCCCCGATTCGGGGCCGGTGCACATCGCCAATGCACTCGGCACGAAAGTGCTTGGCCTGTTTGCCTGCACCGACGCCGAGCGTTCCGGCCCGTACTCGGATCGGCGCTGGTCAGTGAATCACTACGATGCCGCGGCACGGAAGTTCCTGCGCAAGCCTGCGAGCGAACTGCGCTGGGGCAAGCGGGTGGAGTTCCCGGGCGTGATGGACCTGATCGAAACGGACGAAGTGATCGCCTGCTTCGAACGGCTGGTTGCGCACCTGGGCGGGACTCAGGGCGTGCTGCCGGCGCGATAGTCCTGGTAGGACTTCTCTTCGACATAGGCCGATCCCAGCGCCAGGTTGATCTCGCGCTTGATCCGCGCGCGTTCGTCGTTCTCGAAATAGACCGCACGCGCCAGGCGCACGAACTCCGCGTCGAAGGCCTGCGCCTTCTCCTTGAGCCGGATGTCGTCCTCGATCACCCACAGGCGCTCGTTCACCTGCTTGAGCGCTGCGCGCAACGCGGCAATGTCTTGCGCCGCCGCCGGATGTGCCGCAAACGTGCGCTCCAGCGCGCCGAGTTCGTTGCGCACGTTGGCGAGCTTGGCCGGGTCGGACATGCGCTCGGACTTGATCACCAGGATCGCGATCTTGTCCAGCAGTTCGCCAAAGGAGACAGGGACGAGAATTTCGGACATGGCTGAATCCGGGTAGGGTTTTCGAGACGATACCGCAAGCGCGCACGCCGGGTGCGATGCCGAGGCGCACTGCGCGCGATCCGGCTTCGTTCCGCACGAAGCCGTCGAACCAGCGGCGGCGTCCACCGCATTTCCATTCCTCGGAAAGCAAGAACGCCCCTTGCGGGGCGCTCGTGCATTATGGCGGAGAGGGTGGGATTCGAACCCACGGTACGCTTACACGTACGCCTGATTTCGAGTCAGGTACATTCGACCACTCTGCCACCTCTCCGGGTCGATGTTCCCGCCGCGGCGGGAAGGGCGCGCATTCTACGCAGCCCGCCCGCCTCGATCAAGCGCCGTGCGCTGCTGCCTCAGGGCCCGACCGCCTTGCCGCCTTGGGGCAGGAAGAAAAACTCTCCGGCTTCGTGGCCCGCGAAACGGATCGGCGAATACTCCGGGATCTGCGACACCGGCGCATTGACCGCCGCCAGAGCCAGCGAGCCACTCACTTCGCGGAACAGGCGCTGCGCCTCGAGCAGGCGATTGTTGTCTTCCAGCACGTTGAGGAAGGCACGCGCGAAGTAGGAGTGCTTGCCGCTGCCCACGTCCGGCACCGGCTGCACCCCACCCGAGGTCAGCGCCGTGCGCGAACGCCCGGCGGACATGGTCTGGACCCATTCGCTCCACTTGTCGGCCGGCATCACGCCCGAATCGAAGGTGGCCACGGCCGAGCGCGTCATCGCGCCGGAGTAGCACGAGTCGGCCACCACCAGCACGTGCTTGGCCTGCATCGTGTCGAGGATTTCGCTGACCGCACCGTTGGAGATCCAGGTGCTGCTCACGCCCGCCTGCGCATCCACGGGAATCCAGAAGCCCTGCTTGCCGTCGGCACCGATCTCGCCGTGTCCGGCGTAATAGATCAGCAGGTTGTCCTCGGCGGTGAGGCTTTCCCGCATCTCGTTCATCGCGGCCAGGATGTCGAAGCGCGTGGCATTGAGCAGCAGCTTGGTCTGGTAGTTGTACTTGCTGCGAAGCAGCTGCGCGACGGCGGTGGCGTCATTCACGGCGCTCTGCAGGCTGGCGTAGCCGCTCGCCGGGCTGTAGCTGTTGTTGCCGATCACGATGGCGTGGTAGCGCCCGAGCTTGACGTTCGAGGGCAAGGCACCGCTGGGTGCCGCGGCCGGCATCGGCGCGGCTGCGCTGCCATCGGCCTGCGGGATCATCATGAAATCGAGCTTGGCCTCGACCCCGCGCGAGTCCACCGCGGCAACACTGACCAAGGTGCCGCCCGCCGCGACATCGACGCTGGTGCGAAATACCCCGTCGGCCGCGAGCGCGGCTTCGGTACCGTTCACCCGTACCGACTTCACGCCTTGCGGTGCCGACACGCGGCCGACCAGATCCTGCTTGCCCGCGGCATGCCGCAGCACGGCCGAGGGCCGTCCGCGCGTCGCGGTGAGCGGCGGATCGATCAGCTCCAGCATCGGAATCGCGGCCGCCAGAGCACCGCCCGAGGCCGTGATGGAACCGGCCCCGACCTTGGTCTCGAGCGAAGCGATCTGGCCCTGTTGCTGGCGGACCTCCGACTCCTTCGCCGCCAGCTGGTTCTCGAGCAACTTCATCAGTTGCCAGTCTTCCTGCTTGCGATTGGCCGCTGCCGCTTCGAGCTTGGCAATCTCGGCCTGGTAGGTGGCACGCTCCTGATCGAGCAGCGACTGGTTCGCGGCGAGTTGCTTCTGCACATCGCCCGCGCGCGCCTGCGCCTCGCTCAACGACTGCGTGAGCTCGCCCGCCTGCGAACGGATCTGCGCCAGCACCTGCTGGGCGTCGGCGGCCGGATTGGGTTGCGTCGCCAGCGCCTGTTCGCGCACCTTGAGGTCGGCGAGCTTGCGTTCGGCCTCAGCCGCCTGCTGCGCGGTTTCGTCCTGCTGCTCGCGCAGTCGCGCCGCCTGTGCATCCAGTGCGCTGGAGCGCGCGGTCAGGTCGCGGCGCAGCTTGTCCAGGCCGGCCACATCGACCCCAGTGGCCGCGCGAGCCTCTTCCAGCTTGGCTCGGGTGGATTGCAACTCGCGCTCGGACTGCTGCAACGCAGCGCGACGGTTGTCGAGCTGGCCCTTGAGGCGCTTGACCTGATCGCGCAACGCAGCCGACTCCTGCTGCTGCTGTTCCACCGTTTGCCGCAGACCGGAAATCTCGGCCTCCTTGGCTTCCATCTGCACCTGCACCGTCGAGGTGAAGACGATGTCATCGCCGGTGATGCCGGAGGCGTCGCGATACAGGTTGAGCGCCTGGGCTAGATCCTTGGTGACGCCGAGGCCTTGCTCGTAGAGGTATCCGAGATTGATCTTGGCGCGCTTGAAGCCCTGTTCGGCCGACTTCTTGAACCACAGCGCCGCCATGTCGTAGTCGGGTGGCGTACCCAGGCCCTTGGAATAGATCTCGCCCACGTAGTTCTGCGCCTCGGCGCTGCCGGCCATGGCCTGATCCATCCAGACCTTGAGCGCGGTCTGGTAGTTGGCCCGATCGTAGGAGGCGTATTCTCCGCCGCGGATCTCGCAATCGGCCTGTGTGGTGCGGATCGGCCGCCGCGCGCTCATGAAGGTGGCCTGGCGCCCGAGCTTGCGCACCTGCCCCGGAAGCAGGCAGTCCACGATCAGCAAGTCCTCCGGGTTGCGTGGGCCGGCCTTGGCCAGACTGGGCGGTGGAAGCAGCCCCGCGCCGAACACCAGCAACGCGGCGACCACGCCGACCCCTGTGCGCGGCCAGCGACCGCGATTCTCGTTCGACCTGTTCATGCGTCCTCCGACGTCTGCGCTGCACACTTTCTTCACCGTCGCCGCGAGTTGATCGGTCTATACTCGCTGCGGTCGAGTATAGCGATTTCGGGGGAAAGTCCATGACGACGATCAAATATTGCGCCGGCCGTGAAGATGGCGCGAAAACGGGCCGCGCTGGCCGCCGAAGCACGGCTTCGTGGCGATGCGTCGTGATCTGGGCGACCCTGCTGCTGGCCGGCGCCGCCAGCGCGCAGGAAGTCAATTTCGTCGCGCCGTCCAACTACGACCTGCGGACGGGCGAGAGCACGCCGGTGGCCGTTGCGACGACCATCAGCGGCGTCCCCGTCAGCGGTGGCACCCTGACCTGGAGCTTCGACAGCGTCTGCGACGCCGCGACCTGGACCACTCAACCCGGCGTGCCCGACGCCAGCGGCACCACGATCGCGACGCTGACGGCGTTGCAGCCGGGCTTTTGCGGTTTGTCGGTGAGCTGGGATCCGGACGGTACGGGCCCAGGTCTGTCACTCTCCACCAGCCCGTTCCAGGGGCTCGTTTTCGTCAGCCCCGTCGTGACCCTGCTGCCGATCTCGGTCCCCGGCACCTTGGCCCCGGGAACCGATCCTTCCGACGTGTCGTTCGACGTGCGCGGCTATGCCGACGGCGTGCCCGGTCCCAGCATCTATCTCCAGATGACCGTCACCGATCCGAGCGGGGACATCTACCAGACCACCGGCTGCCTCCCGACAGACGCGACGGGGGAGGTGAACTTCATCCTGTCCGACGCCACCAACATGATGCTCGGCCCACCCAACACCAACGAGGCGGGCAGCTGGATTGCCCAAATCGAGGAGAGTTTCGGGATGTGCAAGGCAGGCGCGCGCCCCAAGGGCGGCACCCCGCAAGCACCGCCGCTGATCATCCCCTTCCAGGTTGCCACCAACACCCTGAGCATCCTCAGTCCGTCCAACGGCAGCACCATTGCCGTCGGAAGCAACGTCGACGTGGACGTCGAAGTCAGGGATCTGGGTGGATCACCCACCTCTGGCGAGGTGGTGGCGTACACGGTCACGAACATGAGCGGCACCGTTGCCTCCGGGGTCACGGCGGCCAGCGACGCCAACGGCCTCGCGAGCTTCAGCTTCAATGCCCCGGCCACCGCCGGCCCCCTTTCCGTACACGCGGAATTGCAGAGTGCTGCCGCCGTCTTCGCTGACATCATGCTGCAGGCCAGCCCCACCTACACCTTCACCGTGCTGCAACCCAGCGGGGGCGCGGGAGCGGTTGCCCCGGGCGCGCCCGTCAACCTCACCCTCAATCTGGTCGACAACGCGACCATGGCGGGGGCCGCCGGCCAGCTCATCACCCTCAGCGCAGACCCGCCGATACCGGGCTTGCCCAGCTCCGTGACCACCGATGCCTCAGGCAATGCCACCGCGACGGGCACCGCGCCCTTCGCCTTGGGCACCTACACCGTCAGTGCCACCGCCACGGGGATGGCCGGCAAGGCGGCGGGCTTGGCGCCGCTCAACGAGCTGATCACGCTCACCGTGCAGAACATCATCGTTGCCACCAACGATGATTTCAGCGCCACGCAAATCGACGGGCCTAGCGGTGGCAGCACCGCCACGGTGTACGCCAACGACACCTACAACGGCAGCACCGTGCCCGACACCGCGGTCGCGTCCACCATCACCAGCAACGGCGGCCTCACCGGCGTCGCGATCAACAGCGCAGGCAACCTGGTGGTGCCACCGGGCAGCCTCGGCGGCACCTACACCGTGACCTATGAGGTGTGCGAATCGGCGGCGCCGAGCAATTGCAGCAGTGCCACGGCGATCGTCGCGGTGCGCATCCCGGTTCGCACCATCGTCAAGGCCGGCACCGATGAATCTCCAACCTACCCCGCGAACGTGGGCGGCATCGGCGTGCAGGTGCTGGATGACGGCGTGGGGGCCACGGATACGGTGGTCTACACCGTCCTGTCCGGCCCCATCGTCTTGGTCGATGGCAACAGCCTGGATGTTTCCAGCCCGTACTCGGAGTCGACAAATGCGTTCGGCTTCGGCGGCGTGAACAAGCGCTTCACCGGCACCGGCCTGTCGGTCGTCAGCGCGCATCGTATTTCCGATCCCTTGGTGTCGGTGACCTTCAGCTTCGAGACCTTCCAGTACCAGCTCAGCGACGCGGGTACGCCCACCTCGGCCACGCTGGGCCAAGCGTTCAACCTGAGTGCGATGCTGCAGCGCCAGGGCGCCAGCACCCTGCCCGTGTCGGGCGCGGCCAGCACCATCACCTTCTCTCAGACAGGCGGCCCCGCGTCGGTCAGCCTCGGCGCGACCTCGGATGCCGGTGGTGGCAACTACCAGTCCAGCGTCACGCTGATCACGGCGGGTACCTACACGTTCCAGGCGCAGTTCCTGGATCCGAATCCGCCGCCCGGCTTCAGCAACCAGCCGCAGATGGCGACGGTCACCTACACCGTGAACGTCAACGCGGTCAGCAACACGCTGGAGCAGGTCTCGGGCAACAACCAGTCGGGGCCGGTGGGTGAAGGCCTGCCGCAGGCTCTGGTGGTCCTGGCGCGGAACAATGGTTCGCCCCAGGCCGGCGTGCCCGTCACCTGGACCATCGGTTCGGGAGGCAGTCTGCAGACCCCGGGCGGGGTCGTGGGCAGCACGGTGTCCACCACCACGGCCCCCGACGGCACGGCCCAGGTGCAAGTCACACTCGGCCCCACGGCCGGTGGTGTGTCTATCACCGCCTCGCGTGACGATGCGCCGGGCGTCAGCACCGGCTTCGTGGCGACGGCACAAAACCGCCTCGTGATCCTGGGCTTGGAAGCGCCCGATGCCGACTCGGGCAATGGGGCTACGGGCGCGCCCGGATCGAGTTTGCCGGTCGCGGTCCTCGCCACGCGGGATGGGGAACCGGAAGCCGGCGTGCAGATCGCCTGGAGTGTCCAGGGTGCCGGTGCGCGCGCCAACCCGGAGGTCACCACCACCGCCGGCGACGGTATCGCCCGAACCTCGATCGTGCTCGACCGTAGCGCGCAGGGAACCATCGTCGTGCGTGCCACCCGCGTCAATGGCGGTGGAAACGCCGTGACCTACACCCTCACCGCCGCCGGTGCCGCCGTGGTCGATTCGCTGCAGGCGATCGCGGGAGGAAACCAGTCCGGCGCGCCCGGATCGACCCTCGCCGATCTCGTCGTCCGCTATACCCGCGACGGTTTGCCGCTGGCCGGGCAGCCGGTGTCTTGGAGCGTGACCTCGGGTGACGCGATCCTGGTCGGGTCCGGCAGCGGAACCACCGGCAGCGACGGCACCACCAGCATCGGCGCTCGACTGGGTGACCGGGCCGGCGTCTCGGTGGTGACTGCCACCAGCGGCGCCTTGACCGCGACCTTCACCTTGAATGCCACCGGCACCGGCTCCCCCGTCATGCTGCGCGTGTCCTCGGGCAACAACCAGCGCGGCCCGGTCGGCACGCGCACCGACGCCCCCCTCGTGCTGCAGACCTTCGAAATCGCAGGCGGCGCCGAAGTGCCGGTGAGCGGTTCCGACATCCGCTGGAACATCGTGTCCGGCCCCGGCACCTTCGAGGGCGGAGCGACCACGGCGCGCACCACAACCGACGCCGAAGGCCTGACCGCGCTGCGGCTGGCCTTCGGCACCACGGCCGGGGAAGTGATCGTGCGCGGTCAATTGGGCGATACCACGCAGGTGGTCGAAGCCAGTGCCACCGCCTTCCATCCCAACCTGCGCATTGTGAGTGGCGACGGCCAGTCCGCCGCCGCTGGCGCCAGCTTGCCCAACCCGCTCGTGGTGGGCATCGGTGACCCGGGCGCGAACAAGACCCTGACAGGCACGATCGTGTCCTGGCGTGTCGTGAGCGGTGCAGGCCAGTTGGGCAGTGCCTCGTCCAACACCGATGCGCAAGGCCAGGCCCAGAACACCTTGCGCCTGGGCTCGGCCTCGGGGGCCACGGTCGTCGAAGCCCGCCTGTCCGGCGGCGCGGCCGTGCAGTTCACCGCCACGGCTGGGGTCGCGGCCGGCGCCACCTTGTCCATCGTGTCGGGCAGCCCGCAGACATTGGCCACGAATGAGCCATCGGCACCGCTGGTGGTGTCGCTGGTCGACAGCGCCAACTCGCCGATCTCCGGTGCGCGCATCAATTGGGCGGGCAGCAACGCCGAGCCGCGCGATGCCACGACTACCACCGGCGCCAATGGCCAGACCCAGACCACGGCGGTGCTGTTCGACGCCAGCGGCGGCTCGGTCACCGCATCGGTCGAAGGCAGCAACCTGCGGGTGGTGTTCGCGCTCAACGGTGGCGTGGCGGAAACCAGCGGCCTCAATCCGGATCAGGTCCGAAATGCCGAACTGGTCGATGCCCTCTGCCCCGCGCTCGAGGCACGCCAGTCCAGCGGCACGCCGCTCAATGCCGGGGAAGCCGATCTCTTGGCGCGCTGCCTGGAAATCGAGCAAAGCGCCGGCCCGCGTCCGGAAGAGGTGCAGGAGGCCTTGACCGAGCTGGTGACTCAGATCGCGACCGTACTCAGCGACGCAGCGCTCGACACCCTGCGCACCCAGCTCGGCAACCATTCGGTCCGCTTCGAGCAGCTGCGCAACGCACGCCATGGCGGCATCGCGCAGAACATGGGCATCGGCCTCTGGACCCCGGACGGCCTGGTTTCGCTCTCTTTGCTTCCGACGCACCTGAATCAGGCTGAGGGCCCGGGTGAAGGCGGCGGCGAGATCGGCCCGGACTTCGATCGTTGGGGCTTCTTCGCCACCGGCACCGTCGGGCGCGGTGAGTCCCGCGCCGATTCGCGCAGCCTCGATTACGACTTCGACACCTCCGGCCTGACCGCCGGCGTCGACTATCGATTCAATGACCGCATCGTCGGCGGTGTCTCGCTGGGCTACGCCAATCACGACACCGACCTCGCGGACGATCGTGGCGCGCTCGATACCAGCGGCTGGACGATTTCCGGTTACGGCACCTGGTACAACGAGCGCAACTGGTTCGTCGATGGCGTGCTGTCGTACGGCAGCAACAGCTATGACATGACGCGCCGCATCTCCTACGACATCACCGCCCTCGACGGCGGGCGGACCGTCGTCGACCAGGTGGCCGCGGCGAGTACCGACAGCAGTCAGCTGGGCGGTTCGCTCAGTGTCGGGCGCGACTTCCAGAAGGGTGCCTGGAACCTGAGCACGTACCTGCGTGGCGATTACAGCCGCATCTCGTTCGACGGCTACGCCGAACGCGCCATCGCCGGCAGTGCCGGCGAAGGCCTGGTGCTGACCGTGGATCCGCGCGACCTGACCAGCCTTGCCGCCACGCTGGGCGGCAAGGCCACCTACATCATGAGCCGCGACTGGGGCATCCTGATGCCGCACGTGCAGCTCGAATTGCAGCAGGAGTTCAAGGACGATCCGCAGCGGCTCTCGACCCGCTTCAGTTTCGATCCGACCCAGACCACGGCCTTGTTCGAAGGACAAGACATCGATTCAAGCCTGTACAACCTGGGCTTGGGCTTGTCCGCCCTGTTCCCGGGCGGCAAGTCGGCCTACGTCTACTACGAGCGCCTGATGGGCTCGTCGCAGATCAAGCAGGACACGCTCTCGCTCGGCGTCCGCATCGAGTTCTGATGCATTCGTTTGCGCCAGGCAGCCAAGGCCCACGGCACGACACCCGTCGTTCCGGGGCCTTGCTTTGCTTTCCGCCACCACGGCATGATGCGACGGACGCTGGGCGGGAGGGGACGTCGGGCGCGGTCAATGTCGCTTCGCGGCCTTCCGGCGCGTCGACAGGGACGCGGATCCTCCCCTTGATCGTCGCCAGCAGGGAAACGACGAACGCATGATCGAGTTCGGTCACCTCAGCCACGTCGGCTTGCGCCGCGAGCACAACGAGGACACCTATTACGGCGACGGCGAGCTGGGGCTGTGGCTCGTTGCCGACGGCATGGGCGGGCACGAGTTCGGCGAAGTGGCAAGCGCGCTGGCGCGCGACACCATCGTCGGCGAGATCCGTGCCGGCAAGCCGCTGGCGCAGGCGATCCGGGCGGCGGACGAAGAGATCATCAAGCACTCGCGCCGCCGCGCCGAAGCGCTGCCGATGGGCACCACGATTGCCGCGGTGCGGGTGAACGGCGAGCGCTTCGAGATTTCCTGGGTCGGCGACAGTCGCGTGTACCTGTGGAACGGCGAGTTGCGTCAGATCTCGCAGGATCACTCCTACGTGCAGGAGCTGATCGACCAGGGCGCAATCACCCACGAACAGGCGCGCAGCCACCCGCATCGCAATGTGGTGACGCAGGCACTGGGCGTCACCGACCCGCAGAGCCTCAAGGTCGAAACCATCACCGGCGAGTTCAAGCCCGGAATGCAGCTGCTCCTGTGCAGCGACGGCCTGACCGAGGAAGTGGACGACGGCTCGATCGCCCGCGTGCTGGCCAAGTCGGATCTGTCCGCGCAGGAATGCGTCGACCAGCTCATCGTCGCCGCGCTGGATGGCGGCGGCTCGGACAATGTAACCGTGCTGGTGGTGCGCCGCAGCTGAAGCCGTCGCGCTTCCGTGCCGCAGGCCGGCGATGCCCGCCTTCGATCAGCCGCCGCGTGCTTTCTTGTCGGCCGTTTCCGCCAGCGTTTTCAGCGCGGCATTTTCCGGCTCGGCCTTCAGGCCTTCGGCGGCGAACAAGCCACAGTTCGGCCACAGCTCGCGGTCGCAGAAGCCTTGGGCGCTCTTGCGATAGAACTCCGCGATCGAGGCCAGTCCCTTCTTCGCGCCGGCGTTGCCCGGTTCGCGTTCGAGCACGCGGCGGTATAGACCCAATGCGCTCTCGTCATCCGGGAAGGTGAGCTTGCGTCCCGGTTCCTGGGTCGTGCCGTACTCGAGATACGCATCGGCCTGGGTCAGCAGGGATCCGGTTTCGGTAGACGGGTCATCCACTGGCTTGGGGACGTCGATCACGGGGGGGATCCCGGTGGTTCCCCGATCGTCGACGGCCATCGGAATGGCGTTCGATGTCGACGCGGGATTCTGGACCACCGTACCGGGCTCGACAGTGACACGAGGCTCGCGCCCACCCAGCGCCCACCATAGTCCGAGCCCGAGCACGACGGCGGCGGCCAGTCCGAACGCAGGCACCAGCCACGCGGGACGCGCGCGCTCGGTGACCGCCACGGTGCTGCGCAAGGTCGCGCCGCTGAGGCGGTTGGTGCCTTGCGAGCGCTTGCGCGCGGCGCGCGCCTGGTGGATCGAGGCCGCCTGCGGCGAGGCCGCGAGCAACTGTTCCAGCGACTGGATGAAGGCTTCGCCACTCCTGGGGCGCTGATCGGGCAGCTTGGCCATCAACGAATCGATCAGGGGCTGCAGCCAGGCATGTTCGGGCGGAAGTGTCGGCACCGGCTGGGTAACGTGCATCAGCGCCACGGTGAAGGGATCAGCGGCCTGATAGGGCGGATGGCCGACGAGCATCTCGTAGATCAGGACGCCCAGCGCGTACAGGTCCGAGCGCCCATCTACCGCCTCGGCGCGGGCCTGCTCGGGGCTCATGTAGTCGGGCGTGCCGATGGACGCGCCGGCCATGGTATGGCCACCCTGCGCGTCCATTGCCTTGGCAATGCCGAAGTCTGCGAGCACGCCCGTGCCATCGGCCTTGAACAGGATGTTGCCGGGCTTCACGTCGCGGTGCACGAAGCCCTTGCCGTGTGCGAAGTCCAGGCCACGTGCGACGTCGCAGGCAATGTCGAGCGCCTCGGCGACGCTCAACCCCGCGCCGATCTTCTCGCGCAAGGTACCGCCGGGGATGTACTCGGCCGCGAGGTAGTACACCGTGCCATGCGAGCCGATATCGAACACCGTCACCAGGTTCGGGTGAGCCAACTTGGCGGTGATCTTGCCTTCCTTGAGGAAACGCTCGGCGAACTCCGCGTTCGCGGCAAGCGCCGGCGCCATCACCTTGAGCGCCACCTCGCGATCCAGCGACTCCTGCACCGCGAGGAACACCGAAGCCATCCCGCCTTCACCCAGCGGCCGCAGGATGCGGTAGCCGGGGATCTGGATATCGACGGACTTCAGCAGGATGGTTGCGGTCACGGGACGGTCGCGGCACGGAGACTGCCGCGATTATGCCGCATCGCCGGGAAGGGCGGCCGCGGGGCGCGCAACCCCGCGACCATCGGGCTCAACCGGCAGCGCGGCGCAACTCGCGCAGGGCCGCGACGAAGGCGCTCATGCTGAACGCGTTCTCGTTCTCGACCTGGGCGTAGACCGCATCGACCTTGGCCTTCAGCGCTTCGGCCTGGTCGGGAGCGAGCGCCTTGGCCGTTTCGAACGCGACGACCACGCTCGACGCTGCCATCGCGGCCTGCTCGGCCGCCGAGAAGTCGCGGAACTCGCCACGCTCTGCGTCGGCCAGCAGACTGTCCAGGATCGGGCCGAGGCTGTCGGCACCGAAGTCGTGTGCGGCCACCTTGGGCAGCAGCGTACGGACGCTGTCGCGCAGGCGTGTCGCCGCTGCGGCCGTGGCGTCGCGACCGACCGTGGTGGCCTGGTGCAGCTCGCGCGCCTGCTGCTGCACGCGCTGCGCGGCGTCACGATCCACCACTGCCAGCACATGCCGGAACATGACGAGGTTGGCGTCGTTCAGGCGCACCACGCCCGGCCCGAGCCCGGTGCCCTGGCGCGGTGCCCACTGCCCTCCGTCCATGCGCCGGTGGCAGGCATGGCAATCGAACAGCACCAGTTCGGGGAAGATGCCATTCCATCCATGCTTCGAATCGAGCAGGGTGTCCAGCAGGTTGGCCGCCGCCACGCCCTGCCCCACGCCCCAGTCGCGCACGCCGTTGAACTCGCCCTTGCGCGCGACGTAGTCGTCGTCGACCTCGTAGTGCGGATTGATCCAGGTGAAGGTGTCGAGCTCGAACGACAAACGCGGATGGCCCGCACCCATGATGCGGTGCGTGATCATGCGTTCCGGCACGCCCATGTGGCAGCTCAGGCACAGTTCCGCGCGCTTGACCGGGTTTTCCGTCGGGAACAGGCCCTTGGCGAGATTGTCCGCATGCGCCACGCCCTTGTCGGCGTGCGAGGACAACCAGAGTTCGGACCCGCCGTGGCAGGCTTCGCAGCCCACGCCGTCGCCGATCTGGAACCGCTCGCCGCGCATCGCGACCGGCGTGTTGTCGGCGTGACAATCAAGGCAGACCTGCGCCTGGGTCGCATCGCCGAGGCCGAGCCGGCGCGCAATCGCCTGGCCTTCCGCGCCTTGCAGCGCCTGATAGGCCTTGGTCGCGTGCGGGTCATACTCTTGCCAGCGCGCGAACTCGTTCTGCCAGACGTTGGATTCCTTGAATGGCTGCGACGCGCCATGGCAGACGCTGTTGCTGCAGGTGGCCACGCCCATGTGCTTGTGTGCGGCGATCTCGCCAACAGCCGACGCAAGCGCGTCGTTCCCCATTCCTGCGCCAGACAATCCGCCCAACGCAAGCAGCCAGCCCCAATGCCGTTTCATCCCCAACTCCTCCCCAAGAGCAACGCGGATATCGCACGGTGACGCGGTTCCGCCCGATTATGCCACCGCCGTGCTGTCAACGGAGCGTGAGGGCTCGGGCGGCCACGCCAGCTTGCCGCCCGAGGCGCGCGCGATCTGTTCGAGCCGTTCGCGGTGCAGTGCGACTTCCTCTGCAGCCGCTCGTCGCACCGCGAGCACGACGCCCCCGGCACTGACAGGACAGTCCGCGGCTGGCGACGACGCACGATCCGAAGGTACGGCCAAGCCGAGATCTCCCTGGCCTGCCGTCAGCGCGAGGTAGACCTCGGTCAACAACTGCGCGTCCAGCAACGCGCCGTGCAACTCCCGGTGCGAATTGTCGACCCCGAGGCGCTTGCACAAGGCATCGAGGCTGTTGCGCTGACCAGGGAAGCGCTCGCGCGCGAGTGCCAGCGTGTCCAGCACCCGGGCATGGTCGCCAAGGCGTCCATGGGCCGGGCCCGCAAGCATGAGTTCGTTGTCGAGGAACCCGACGTCGAATGCCGCGTTGTGGATCACGAGCTCCGCACCGCGCACGAACTCGATGAACTCTTCGACCACGTCGGCGAAGGCCGGCTTGTCGGCCAGGAACTCCAGGGTCAAACCGGTGACTTCCTGCGCGCCGGGCTCGAACGGGCAATCCGGGCGCAGGTACCTCTGGAATCGCCGTCCGCTGGGCCGGCGCTCGATCAACTCGACGCAGCCGATTTCCACCACGCGGTTGCCCTTTTCCCAGGACAGGCCGGTGGTTTCGGTGTCGAGCACGATCTGGCGCATGGTCACTCTCGATGCTTCTCGGCGGCGGCGCGCGCAAGCGCATCGACGCGTTCGTTGTCGGGGTCGCCGGCGTGTCCCTTAACCCAGCGCCATTCGATCTCATGACGCGCCGCGGCGAGCTGCAGGCGCTGCCAGAGATCCTGATTCTTCACCGGCCCGCCGCCGCTGGTCTTCCAACCGCGCCGGACCCAGTTCGGCAGCCACTCAAGAATACCTTGGCGGACGTACTGTGAATCGGTGCGCAGCAACACCTCGCAGGGACGGGTCAAGGCTTCAAGCGCGGCGATCGCTGCCATCAACTCCATCCGATTGTTGGTGGTGTGGGCTTCGCCACCCACGAGTTCGCGCTCACGCGTTCCATGCCGCAGCAAGGCCGCCCACCCGCCTGGCCCGGGATTGCCGAGACAAGCGCCATCGGTGCTGATCTCCACTCGCGCCGGCCCCGTCGTCGCGCTCATCCGGGACGCATCCCCGCTTGCAGCGCCACCGCGCGCGAACGCAAGGGCGTCACCCCGCGACGTCGCTTGCGTGCATGGATCAGGTAACCCGCGCGCCAGTTTGCAAACGGATCACGGCGATGACGCACGACATGGGTCATGCCCGGCTGATCCAGCCACGGCAGCAGCGGCCCGAGCGCCTGTCGCGCCACGACCTCGAACCCGGCTTCATCGAGCAGGCTTCGCTGCCGCGCAGCCGATGTCACGCGCAATCCCGACCCGCTCCAGCGCCAGCGCCACGGCGACCAGGGATTGAGCCCGACGATGAACAGGTTGCCCTCCGGCCCCAGCACCCGTTCGAGTTCCAGCAGCAGCGACTGCGGCTGTGGTGATTGCTCGAACGCGTGCAGCAGATAGACGAGGTCGACGCTTTCGCGCAGCAGGGGCAAGTCGTGCTCGACGCAGCACACGTCGCCTTCCAGCCGTGCATCGTCTCGGTGCAGACGCAGCAGCCGATGCAACATGTTCCCGGACAGCTCCGCGGGCGCGTCCACCATGCAGCGCAGGTAGAGGCCGGTGTGGCCATAGATAGAGGTCAGGCGCGGAATTGCCTCGTGCTGTTCCCGCCGCAACAGCTTTTGCGCCAGTGGCGTGGCGAACCAGCCGCCATCATGGCTCTCGGGTTGACGGGCGGAGGCGGGCGGCGGCATGGTGCGGAATTGTGCTTGAAAGCGTCGCCCAAATTCACCCCCGCGGCATGAGGCCTGTGGAAGATGCCCGAAAGCGAACCGCGATGCTGAGCCTGCATGCGCTTCCTGCGTTCAACGACAACTACATCTGGGCGCTGGCCGCACCGGACGGGCGTGCCGTGATCGTCGATCCCGGCCAGGCCGACCCGGTGCGCGCGGCCGCGGACGCGGGCTTGCGTCCCGTGGCCTTGCTGCTCACCCATCACCATGCCGACCACATCGGCGCGGTGCCCGAACTGCTGCAGCGCTGGCCCGTACCGGTGTACGCGCCGCACGACGATCGCATCGCCGATGTGAGCGAGCGCGTCGCTCATGGCAGCCGCGTGCGCATCGAGGCCCTCGATGCGTGCTTCGAGGTGCTGGAAGTACCGGGACATACCCGCAGCCACATCGCTTTCGTCGGCGCGGGACGATTGTTCTGCGGCGACACCCTCTTCAGCCTGGGCTGCGGCCGCCTGTTCGAGGGAACGCCGGAGCAGATGCTGGACTCGCTGGACCGTCTCGCGGCGCTCGACGGCGAACTCGAGGTCTGCTGCGGACACGAATACACCCTGGCTAACGCGCGCTTCGCACTCGAGGTCGAACCGGAGAACGAAGATCTCCGCCAACGCTTCGCGCAGGCCACGCTTCAGCGCGCCGCGCAGCTCCCTACCCTGCCCAGCACGCTGGACCAGGAGCGCCGGACCAACCCTTTTCTGCGCTGCGACCAGCCCGGACCGAAGCACGCAGCGCGTGCCCGTCTGGGACGCGAGCCTCGGAACCGGGCAGAGTCTTTCGCCACGCTGCGCGCTTGGAAAGACGGATTCCGCGCATGACCTTGCCGCGCCATCTGGCCATTGCGCCCGGGATCGTCCTCGCTGCGGCGCTGACGGCGTGTCAGGCGCCGACGCGACCGGCCGCGCCGCTCGACGCGTCGCCCCCCGAGCGCCATGCCCATTCGGTGACCGCGCCTGCCATCGTCGTGGAGGATCCGGCCAACGCCGCCGCACCGGCCGATCCGGCTCTCCACGAAGGCCTGCCGCGGACGACGCCGGCGTCCTACCTGCATGGTGAAGATGTCTACGCGAGACTGACGGCGCGCCTGGCGGATCCGCCCTGCGTCGAAGATCGCGTCGTGCAGCGTTGGGAACACACCTACGGTCGTTGGCCACCACGCTTTGCGGCACAACTTGAAGCGGTGTTGCCCTTGATGGCGATGACGCTGGACGAGATCGAAACCCACCACCTGCCGGGAGAGTTCGCGCTGCTGCCGATCGTGGAGAGCTGGTACCGCCCCGACGCCGGCTCCGCAGCTACGGCCTATGGACTGTGGCAGTTCACCAGCGCCACGGCAAGGCATCAGGGCCTGCGCATCGTGCCCGGATTCGACGAGCGGCTGGCGCCGCAGGCGGCCACCCGCGCCGCGATGCGCTACCTCGCCGAACTGCAGAACCACTTCGGTGACTGGAAGCTGGCCGACATGGCCTTCAACGCCGGCGAATACCGCATCGTGCGCGCCCTGGCCCGCAGCAAGCCGGAGCAACGCACCGTCTCTGCTGCCGCCCACCTGCCACCCGGGCTGTCGATGACCACCTATGAGCACGTCGCCAAGGTGCAAGCCCTGGCGTGCCTGATCACGCAGCCGCAACGCTTCGGCATCGAATTGCCGCGTCGGACGCGGATCGAACCGCTGCAAGCGGTGACGCTGCCACCCGGGATTGCGACGCTGGACGCCGTGGCATCGCGCGCCGAGATCCCCGTGGCCGAACTGCGCCGACTCAACCCGGCATTCCTGCAGGGACGCGTGGTTGCTGCGGCTCGACGCGAACTGATCCTGCCGCGCAGCGCCGCGAAACGATTGGCAGAGGCACCGGCGCCCTATCCACTCGTCGCCGTCGTTCCCGTGCCCGACGAGCAACGCCCCCCCGACACCGCGCGGACGCACCGGGTCGAACGGGGCGACACCCTGAGCGGCATCTCGACGCGCTACGGCGTGCGTCTGCGCGACCTGCTGCGCTGGAATCGCATCGATGTTCGCGCCCTCCTGCACCCCGGGCAACGGCTGCGGCTGGAACCCTGAGCGCGGTCGCGGCACACTACGCCCCCTTCGCACTGGCCCGTCTCGGGAGGACGTCACCATGGGATTCCTGCAAGGAAAACGCGCGCTGATCACCGGCATCGCCAGCCAGCGCTCCATCGCCAACGGCATCGCCGAGGCCATGCGCCGCGAAGGCGCGGAACTCGCCTTCACCTACCAGAACGACAAGCTCAAGTCGCGCGTCGAGGATGCCGCCGCCGAGTACGGATCGAGCCTCGTGTTTCCGCTCGACGTGGCGGAAGACGCGCAGATCGAGGCCTGCATGGCAGCATTGTCCAGGCATTGGGATCGTTTCGACATCCTGGTGCACTCGATCGGCTTCGCACCACGCGAGTCGCTCGAAGGCGGTTACCTCGACGGGCTCAGCCGCGAGAGCTTCCGCATCGCGCACGACATCTCGGTCTACTCGCTCTCGGCGCTGGCCAAGGCCGCGCGGCCGCTGATGCAAGGCGGCCACGGCAGCATCCTCACGCTCAGCTACCTCGGTGCCGAGCGCGCACTCGTCAACTACAACGTGATGGGCGTGGCCAAGGCCGCGCTCGAAGCCAGCGTGCGCTATCTCGCCCTGAACCTCGGGCCGGAAGGCATACGCGTCAATGCGATCTCGGCCGGGCCGATCAAGACGCTGGCTGCGGCCGGCATCTCCAACTTCCGCAAGATGCTGAGTCACGTCGAGGAGCAGGCGCCGCTGCGCCGTACCGTCACGATCGAGGATGTGGGCAACGTGGCGGCCTTCCTCTGCTCCGACCTGGCCGCCGGCGTGACGGGCGAGGTTACCTACGTAGACGCGGGCTACAACATCCTGGGCATGACCGGGCTCGACTGATCCCGATCCGGCGGCTCAGGTACCTGACGCGCGGCTGAAGCACGGATTTCCGCCGGGCGCGGCGCGCTGCTAGCCTCGGAACCCCGAAGGTCTCCGGAGGAATGCCGCGATGTCCCTATGGAAAGACAACCCGGTGAAGGCGACGCCTTCACCCTCGCCCGAAGCGCGCGAAGCGTTGCGCCCCGAGTCGGCCCCGCGACCGGAACCCGCCTCGATCACCGCGCCGGCAATGTCCGCCGCCAGCGAAGGTTCGGCTACCCGCAAGGAATCCCTGATCGCCGCCGACCTCACCATCGAGGGCAAGATCGAAGGCACCGGCAACGTGCGCATCGCCGGCAAGTTCAAGGGCGACGTGAACGTGCAGGGCGACCTCACCATCGAGACCGGCGCGCGCCTCAGCGGTGCCGTGCGGGCCGACAAGGTAACGATCGCCGGAGAACTGGAAGGCAACATCGAGGCCGCGACGCGGGTGGAACTGCAGCAGACCGGCGCGATCACGGGCGATGTCAAGGCCGGCTCCCTGACCGTGGCAGCCGGCGCACGGATGCGGGGCCAGGCCGTATTCGGCTGGGAAGAAGACAAGCGCGCCAAGCCCGAGAAACCCGGCGGGTGAGCACCGCGCGATCCGGCCAGCCTGGGACAACCCGCGCCTGCCCGCATTGTCGCGAGACCATCCTCGAGAGCGCCACGGTGTGTCCGGCCTGCCGGCATCACTTGCGCTACGACGAGACCGCGGCCACGACGGCACCGGCGCAGGTTCCGCTACGGGTTGAGGGAAGTATCCGCCACCCGGCCGAGAGCGAGGCGGCCGAATACACGGTGTTGGTGACGGTGCGCAACGACCGCGGCGAGGAAATCGCGCGCAAGCTGGTGGCAGTCGGCGCGCTGCTCGCCGGCGAACAGCGGGGTTTCACCCTGAGCGTGGAAGTAACCCCGGCGCGCGGCCGCGGTGGGACACGCGGCGGAACCCGCCACTGAGCCGAACATTCCGGATTGTCACGGGGCAGACAAGGAAAAGCCCGGCAGTGCCGGGCTTTCCTGTTCGATCTGCTGGCGTCGACCCGGGGCCTAGAGACGGTCCTCGACCACTTCGATCGTGGCCGCCTTGCGCAGCGCCTGCACATAGGCAAGCGATTCCGCGCCGCCGATGGCCTGCGCCAGCTGTTCGGCCAGCGCCGCGCGTTGCTCCGCTTCGGTGGCCGATGGATCGCCATCCGCAACCGCCGTGAGCGCGATCAGGACGCGCCCACCCGCGGCTTCGACCTGGCCGAGACTCGGCTTGCCCTCACCCGGATGCGGGAGGCCAAACGCAAACTGCGATATCACGGGATCGACCGTGGCACCGATACGGCCCACCTTGTCGGCCGTCTTGAGTTCGAGGCCGCGCTCGGTCGCGATGTCCGCCAGCGGCTTGCCGCCACGCAGTGCCTCCAGCGCGGCATCGGCTTCTTCCTTGCCCTTCGCAGCAAGCCGTTCGGCCACGATCGCGGCGCGCACGGCGTCTCGCGCCTGCTCCAGCGCCTGCGGCTTGGCCGGGACATGGTCGACCGCGCGAACCACGATGCTGTGGTCCGGGCCCAGTTCGATGGGATCGCTGACCGTGCCGTCCACCAGCACCGCTTCCGAGAAGGCCGCTTCAAGCACCTTCGGATTCGAGGCCAGACCGATGCCACCGGCGCGGGTGAAGCTCTCGGTGCGCTGGATCGGGAGCTTCAACTCCTCGGACGCGGTCGCCAGCGTGCTGGGATCGCGGTAGATCACATCGATGAGGCGGCCCGTGAAGTCGCTGAAAAGGCGCTCCCTCTCGCCTTCAAGGTACTCACGCTCGAGTTCGGCACGCACCGCGTCGAACGCTTTGCCGGTTTCGGCCTTGATCTCGCGCAACTTGATCACGTGCCAACCGTCGGCGCCCTTCACCGGATCGCTGATCGCATTGAGTTCGAGCGCGTACAGCGCCGTCTCGAAGGCCGGATCGAAGATGCCCTTCTCGACCCATCCCAGGTCACCGCCCGTGTTCTTCGACCCGATGTCATCGGTATTGGCTTTCGCCAGCGCGGCAAAATCCGCGCCCGCGGCCCGGGCCTGCTCGACCAGCGCCTGCGCCTTGGCCTGCGCCGCCTTCTGCGCGTCGGCATCGGCGTTGGCGTCGACCTTGACCAGGATGTGCGAGGCCAGGCGCTGCTCCGGTTCGACGTAGCGCGTCTTCTGCTCCTCGTAACGCTGCCGCAGCGTTTCCTCGTCGACGCTCACCGGCACTTCCAGCGTGGCTGCGTCGACTTCCAGGTACTCCAGGGACACGCGCTCGGGATCGACGTAGCGATCGCCGTGATCCTTGAAATAGGTTTCGATCTGGGCCTCATCGATTTCGCCCACCGAATCGGCGCCGGGCACGGGCAGAACTAGGTAGTCGAAGCTGCGCAACTGGTCGCGCAAGGCAAGGTAGCGCCCGACGTAGTCCTCGGCCACGAAGCCCGAAGCCGCGATCTGCGACGGAATTGCCTGGGCCGCGAGTTCACTCCGCACCCGGTCCTCGAACATGCGCGGTGTCATGTTCTGCGCCGCGAGCAAGCCACGATAGGTGTCGAGATCGAACTTGCCTTCCTTCTGGAAAGCCTGGATCTGGCCGATCTCCTTCTGCATGCGCGCCGCCGTGACGACCGCGCCGAGACGCTCGCCGTTCTGGCGCAGCAGTTCTTCGTCGATCATCCGATCGAGCACGCGGCGCTTGTTCTCGGCGCTCTCGAACTCGCGGCCGTCGAACTGCTCGCCCATCATCTGCTGCATCTGGCGCCGGAATTCCTCGAAGCGTTGCCGGAACGCATCTGGCGAAATCTCCGCGTCGCCGACCTTTGCGACATAGGTGGCGCTCTGCTGGGTGAAATAGTTCTCCACCCCGAAAAAAGCGAACGGGATGATGAGCAGGGCCAGAATCGTGCCGGCAATCCAGCCGGTGGTCTTTTCGCGCAGCTTCTGCAACATGGTCGGACCGTTTGAGCGTGCTGTGGGATTCCAGCTGGAACCCGGGCTGGGGTTCACCGCTGCTGCGCCGGGACGAGATGTCCGGAACCGGCCGCCGGCGGCGTTGCTGCGTCCTTGCAGCTGAAAAAACAAAGGCGCCTGTGGTCAGGCGCCTTCGGAAAAATGGCGGAGTGGACGGGACTCGAACCCGCGACCTCCGGCGTGACAGGCCAGCATTCTAACCGACTGAACTACCACTCCGCGTTCTTCGAAATCCGTTGTTGCGGTGACACGAAAGCAGGTGACTCGATACTTGGTGGGTGCTGAGGGTTTCGAACCCCCGACCCTCTCCGTGTAAAGGAGACGCTCTACCGCTGAGCTAAGCACCCAGCGAGTCCGCTAGTTTACAGCGTCCTTGAGTGCTTTGCCAGCCTTGAACGCAGGATTCTTGGACGCCTTGATCTTGATCGTCGCTCCGGTCTGCGGATTGCGACCCTGGCGCGCAGCGCGCTTGCGCACATCGAAGGTGCCGAAGCCCACCAGCGAGACGGTCTCGCCCTTCTTCAGCGCCTTGGTGATGGTGTCGATGACGGCGTCGATCACGCGCGCGGCTTCGGCCTTGGAGATTTCCGCAGCGTCGGCGACGTTGCCGACAAAATCGGACTTGTTCATTCTGATGTCACTCCCTTAGCGAGATCATCGATCCGCTGTTGCACTCAATCGAAGGCGCCTGAATCCCCTGCAGGGTTCCGATCGACCATGGTCGCGGCGCATCGACTGAAAATCGGGCGCGGCGCGAGCGGGAATTTATACCAGCGCCCCCTGCGCGACGCAACACGATTTGTCCTTTTTTCAGGCGGAATTCCTGCCATTTCCCGATTCGGCGTGCGGCCATCAGGCCTGTACGCGCCGATCCCGCCGACGCCTCAATGCGGTCGCGGCGCAACTCCGCTCTCGTCCGGACGCGGCGCATCCTTGGCGGGGCCTCCGCCATCACCGGAGCGCGGCGCAAGCGGCGACACCAGGGCGATATCCAGCACCTCGTCGATCCATCGAACCGGAATGATGTCGAGGCCTTGCGTGACATTGCTCGGAATGTCGGCGAGATCCTTCTTGTTTTCTTCCGGAATGATGACCGTGCGGATGCCACCGCGCAGCGCCGCGAGCAGCTTCTCCTTCAATCCGCCGATCGGAAGCACGCGCCCGCGCAGGGTGATCTCGCCCGTCATCGCCACGTCGGCCTTGACCGGCACCTTGGCCAGCACCGACACCAGTGCCGTGCACATCGCGATGCCTGCGCTGGGTCCATCCTTGGGCGTCGCGCCTTCGGGCACGTGCACGTGGATGTCGTATTTCTGGTGGAAATCCGGATCGAGTCCGAGGCGCTCGGCGCGGGCGCGCACCACGGAGAGTGCTGCCTTGATCGATTCCTGCATCACGTCGCCCAGCTGGCCGGTGTGCATCAGGCTGCCCTTGCCCGGAACCAGCGACGCCTCGATCTGCAGCAAATCGCCGCCGACTTCCGTCCAGGCCAGGCCCGTGACCAGGCCGATTTCCGCCTGTTCTTCGGCGCGACCGTAGTCATAGCGGCGCACGCCGAGGAACTGGTCGATGTTCGTCGCCGTGACCCGGGTGGCGGCACTCCTGGCCTTGCCCTTCCTGGCAGACGCGCTCTTCACCGGCTTGGGCCCGGCCAGCGCGAACTCCTTCACCACCTTGCGGCAGATCTTGGAGATCTCGCGCTCGAGGTTGCGGACGCCGGATTCTCGCGTGTAGTAGCGCACGATCTCGCGGATCGCGTCCTCGCCCACCGCGAGCTCGTCAGGCTTCAGGCCATTGGCCTTGATCTGCTTCGGCAGCAGGTAACGCTCGCGATGTTGAGCTTCTCGTCCTCGGTGTAGCCGGGGATGCGGATCACTTCCATGCGATCGAGCAACGGCCCCGGGATGTTGAGCGAGTTCGCGGTGGCAACGAACATCACCTCGCTGAGGTCGAGGTCGACTTCGAGGTAGTGGTCGTTGAAGGCGAAGTTCTGTTCCGGGTCAAGCACCTCGAGCATCGCCGACGACGGATCGCCGCGGAAGTCCATCGACATCTTGTCGATTTCGTCGAGCACGAACAGCGGGTTCCGGCTGCCGGTCTTGTTGAGGTTCTGCACGATCCTTCCGGGCATCGAGCCAATGTAGGTGCGACGGTGCCCGCGGATCTCCGCCTCGTCGCGCACGCCACCGAGGCTCATGCGCACGAACTTGCGGTTGGTGGCCTTGGCGATGCTTTGCCCGAGCGAAGTCTTGCCCACGCCAGGCGGGCCGACCAGGCACAGGATCGGCCCCTTCATCTTCTGCACGCGCGATTGCACCGCAAGGTATTCGAGGATGCGGTCCTTGACCTTCTCCAGGCCGTAGTGGTCGGCATCCAGGGTTTCCTGCGCCAGCTTCAGGTCCTTGCGAACCTTGCTGCGCTTCTTCCACGGCACGCCGAGCAACCAGTCCAGGTAGTTGCGCACCACCGTCGCCTCGGCCGACATCGGCGACATCTGCTTGAGCTTGTTGAGTTCGGCCTTGGCCTTGGTTTCAACCGCCTTCGGCATGCCGGCCGCAGCGATCTTCCGGGCCAGCTCCTCCAGTTCGTTCGGCGCGTCCTCGCTCTCCCTAGCTCCTTCTGGATCGCCTTCATCTGCTCGTTGAGGTAGTACTCGCGCTGGCTCTTCTCCATCTGCGACTTGACCCGGCCGCGGATGCGCTTCTCCAACTGCTGCACGTCGATCTCGCCGTCGACGAAGCCGATCAGCATTTCCAGGCGCGCACCGACTTCAACGGCTTCGAGCAATTTCTGCTTGTCGGCCAGGCGGATGGCAAGGTGCGCCGCGATGGTATCGGCGAGCCGGCTGGGGTCGTCGATGCCCGACAGGGTCGACAACAGTTCCGGCGGTATCTTGCGATTGGTCTTCACGTACTGCTCGAACAGCGAGAGCAGCGAACGCACGGTGACCTCGAGCTCGCGCTCGTTGCGGTCGAAACGCGGCTCCAGCAGGCGACCCTGCGCGGTCAATGCGCCCTCGCGCTCGGAATAGCCGGTGATCGCCGCGCGCGAAACGCCTTCAACCAGCACCTTGATCGTGCCGTCTGGGAGCTTGAGCAGCTGCAGCACCTGCGCCACGGCCCGATCTCGTAGAGATCGTTGGCTTCCGGGTCGTCGGTTTCGGGGCTCTTCTGCGCCACGAGCAGGATCTGCTTGTCGGCCTCCATCGCCACATCGAGCGCACGAATGGATTTCTCGCGCCCCACGAACAGCGGGATGACCATGTGCGGATACACCACCACGTCGCGCAGCGGCAGGACGGGCAGATCGATGCGGTTGGTAGCGGCTTCAGCCATTGACGCTCTCCGTGTCGGTGCGGCGGCCGCGGACGGCGCCGGAATGTCCACTAGGTGGGGGCGGACCGCTCACCCGCAAGGCCGAGCATGCCGCTGCGACCGCACGACCACAAGGTCGAAGGCCGCGCTTGCGCGGCCAACCCCATGAATCCGGGTGGGCTTCCGCTTGTCGGCTATTCCGACGCGGCTTTTGCCGGTGCGACCGCGGTGCCTTGGTAGATCAGGTACGGGTCGGCCTGGTTGTTGATGACCGTTTCGTCCACCACCACCTTGCTGACGTTCTCCAGCGACGGCAGGTCGTACATGGTATCGAGCAGCACCTGCTCGATGATGGTGCGCAGGCCGCGCGCACCGGTCTTGCGCTTGAGTGCCTTGCGCGCGATCGCGCGTTCAGCGCGTCGGCACGAAACTCCAGCTCGGCGCCTTCCATCTCGAACAGCTTCTTGAACTGCTTGGTGATGGCGTTCTTGGGTTCGGTCAGGATCTTGACCAGCGCGGGCTCGTCCAGCTCCTCCAGCGTGGCGACCACCGGCAGGCGACCGACGAACTCCGGGGAATCAGGCCGAACTTGATCAGGTCTTCCGGCTCGACAATCGGCCAACAACTTGCCGACATCGGCTTGACCTTCTGCTTCTTGCTGCGCACGTCCGCGCCGAAGCCGATGCCGCGAATCGGCGAGCGCTGCTGGATGATCTTTTCCAGCCCCGCGAACGCGCCGCCGCAGATGAACAGGATGTTCGAGGTGTCGACCTGCAGGAATTCCTGCTGCGGATGCTTGCGGCCGCCCTGCGGCGGCACGCTGGCGACGGTGCCTTCGATCAGCTTGAGCAGCGCCTGCTGCACGCCCTCGCCCGACACGTCGCGCGTGATCGACGGGTTCTCGCTCTTGCGCGAGATCTTGTCGATCTCGTCGATGTAGACGATGCCGGTCTGCGCCTTCTCGACGTCGTAGTCGCACTTCTGCAGCAGCTTCTGGATGATGTTCTCGACGTCCTCGCCGACATAGCCGGCTTCGGTCAGCGTGGTGGCGTCGGCGATCGTGAACGGCACATTGAGCAGCCGCGCCAGCGTTTCGGCCAGCAGCGTCTTGCCGAACCGGTGGGGCCGACCAGCAGGATGTTGGACTTGGCCAGCTCGACGTCGTCGTTCTTGCCGCGCTGCTCGATGCGCTTGTAGTGGTTGTACACCGCCACCGACAGCGGCTTTCTTGGCGCGCGGCTGGCCGATCACGTACTGATCCAGCACGTCCATGATCTCGCGCGGCTTGGGCAGGTGGCTGCGCGCGAGCTGGCGGCCTTCTCCTCGAGCTCTTCGCGGATGATGTCGTTGCACAGCTCGACGCATTCGTCGCAGATGAACACGCTCGGGCCCGCGATCAGCTTGCGGACCTCGTGCTGGCTCTTGCCGCAGAAGGAGCAGTACAGGATCTTGCCGCTTTCGCCGCTTCGGCCCTGTCGATCGTCGCTCATGCTTGGAATGCCCTGAAATCGCGGTGGTCGGCCTGAGAATAGCGCAGGGTCGGCCGCACGCCTAGCGGCGGCCGTCCCGGCAGATCCAAAGGGTGAAACAGCTCTCGGACAGGAGGCCCTGCCCGCCAGATTCAGCCCGGCTTGACCAACTCGTCCGGGCGACGTTCCAGTACCTGGTCGATCAGTCCGTAGGTGCGTGCCTCTTCGCTGCTCATGAAGCGGTCGCGCTCGGTGTCGCGCTCGATCTGCTCCAGCGGCTGGCCGGTGTGACGGCACGTAGGATCTGGTTCAGCTTGCCACGCAGGTACAGGATCTCGCGCGCCTGGATCTCGATGTCCGTTGCCTGGCCCTGCGCGCCGCCCAGACGGCTGGTGGATCATCACGCGCGAGTTCGGCAGCGCGTAGCGCTTGCCATGCGTGCCTGCCAGCAGCAGGAGCGCCCATGCTGCAAGCCTGACCCACGCAGATGGTGCTGACGTCGGGCTTGATGTACTGCATGGTGTCGTAGATCGCGAGCCCCGCCGTCACCACACCACCCGGGCGAGTTGATGTACAGGTTGATGTCCTTGTCGGGGTTCTCCGACTCCAGGAACAGCAACTGCGCCACGACCACATTTGCCATGTAGTCGTCGATCGGGCCGACGAGGAAGATCACTCGCTCCTTCAGAAGGCGCGAGTAGATGTCGTACGCACGCTCGCCGCGACTGGTCTGCTCGACCACCATCGGCACCAGATTCAGGCCCTTGATCTCGCTCATGCTCACTCCTGTCGGACGGGTCAGTCGGCGCGGCGCGGCGACCGCAACGCGGCGGGTCAGCCGCCCTGCCCGCTGCGCATCACTTCCGCAAAGCTCAGCTGCCGGGTCGCGAGGTCGGAGTGATCGGCGATCCAGTCGATCACCTGGTCCTCCACCACGCGACTCTGCAGGCCCTGCATCAATTGGGGATCGTTGCGATACAAGTCAATGACCTGCTGCGGCTCCTCGTAGGTCGAGGCGATGGTGGTGAGCATCTCGCCGAGGCGCGCGTGGTCGAGCCGGATGCTGTTCTGCTGCGCGAGCTCGCCCAGCAGCATCGCGGCGGCAACGCGCTTCTTCGCCACCGGCAGGAAGCCTTCGTGCGCGACGCTGGCATCCTTCTGACCCTGCGACTTGGCCTGCTGCTCGGCCTGGCGCGCCAGACCACGGGCTTCGGCTTCGATCATGCGCGAGGGGAACTCCAGCTCGGCGTGGGCCTCGACCAGCTTCTCGACCACATCGGCCTTGAGCCTGCCCATCAGCACGCCCTTGAGCTCGCGCTCGAGGTTGGCGCGCACTTCGGAGCGGAACTGGGCGACGTCGCCGCTTTCGATCCCGAAGCTGCGGATGAAGGCATCGTCAATCGCCGGCAGGGCGGCTTCGGATACGCGCGCAGCCTTGACCTGGAACGAGGTCTGCTTGCCCGCCATGGCCGCGACGCGATAGTCGGCCGGGACCGCGATATCGAACTTGCGCTCCTCATCGGCCTTGATGCCGATCAGGGCCTGCTCGAACTCGGCAAACAGCGCGTTCGAACCCAGGATGGTGCCGGCACGCTCGACGCCTTCGACCGGGATGCGGCCGCTCTCGTTGGTGGCGCTGGACTCGAACATCACCATGTCGCCCGCCTGGGCCGCGCGATCCACCACCACCCAGGTGCGGCGCTGCTGGCGCAGGGTTTCGATCATCTGGTCGATGTCGGCATCGGCCACGCTCGCGGTCGGCTTGACGATGTGCAGGCCCGACACGTCGATCTTGCCGATCTCCGGCACGATCTCGAAGGTCGCGGTGTAACGGATTGCGCCGCCTTCGGGGCTACCGGTGGTTTCGATCGCGGGCGCCACGGCCGGACGCAGCTTTTCCTGCTGCACCGCCGCCGTGAACGACTGGCGGATCAATTCGCCCAGCGCCTCGGAACGCACCTGGCGGCCATAACGCTGCTCGATCACCTTGGCCGGCACCTTGCCGGGGCGGAAGCCCTTGAGACGCACGTTCTGGCCCAGTTCGCGCAAGCGCGCACGCACGTTGTTGTCGAGCTGTTCGCTCGGCACGCTGATGGTGAGCTTGCGTTCGAGCTTGCTGAGGTTCTCAACCGAAACTTGCATGACTACTCCTGAAGATCGCGCGGCATGCAGGCCGCGTCCGCCGGCGGGGCGGGAAAGGTCGAACATTTTGCCTTGTTGCGGGCGTCGCCGCCACGTCCGCGAAGCCGTCAGGCATCGCGTCCGGTTGCGGCGCTGGTGCGAAAGGAGAGACTCGAACTCTCACGGGTTGCCCCGCTGGAACCTAAATCCAGTGCGTCTACCAATTCCGCCACTCTCGCGCAAAGCCTTGCGCCGCACGCCGGCAACGGCGTCGCGACATCGAATCAGTACGACCGGGGGAAGAAAATGGTGGGTCGTGTAGGATTCGAACCTACGACCTATTGATTAAGAGTCAACTGCTCTACCAACTGAGCTAACGACCCATTTTCTTGCTGACGTCGCCACGCGGACGACCGCCGTCGCGGCTGAGACGCGGCATTATGCCGCATCCGGGGAGTGGGGTGGAAGACGGGATTCGAACCCGCGACCCTCGGAATCACAATCCGATGCTCTAACCGACTGAGCTACATCCACCACGTATGCGGATCCATCCGCAAGAACCCGCACAATCCATGCGCGGGCCTTCCACAACAGCGTCGCTTCGTCGGAGCTTTGCGCCTGCACGATTCGACGCTTTGAGAATAAATTGGCGCGCCCGACAGGAATCGAACCTGTAACCGCCGGCTTAGAAGGCCGGTGCTCTATCCGGTTGAGCTACGGGCGCTCGCTCGGAATTCTGCACCATGCGTCCGCAGCCTGCGCATCCGTGCATCGGCGATTGGTCGGGGTAGAGGGATTCGAACCCCCGACCCTCTGCTCCCAAAGCAGATGCGCTACCAGACTGCGCTATACCCCGGCGGGTCGCTCCTTCACGATGGTCGCAAAAGCGACCGCCACGAAAGGCCGCGCATGGTACGTCCGCCCTCGCCTTGCGTCAATGCAGACGGATCGTGGAGTGGCGCGAAACGCCGTCCCGTGTTGTCGAAGCCGCACGCTGGCTGCCGGCCTCTGGCAGGCGGCGCGTTCAGCGCATCGATCGGGCCTTGACCGCCTTGGAGCGGTTTCGCGTGTAGACATAAACCGTCGCCGGGGGCATGTTCCACCAGGCGAAATTGCCGCGGCGGGCGTTCAGGTCCAGGACGTCCAGCACCTCGCGCGACACCGGTGAAGCCGGCCCGTAGGTGAACTGGATCAGGCGCCCGTCCGGCCGCAGGGTAGCGAACGCTGCCTCGACGATGGCGCGCTGCATGGGCTTGCTCATCGACAGCAGCCCGAGCCCGGAGATGACCGCATCGGCCATGCCGGACTCGGTGTAGCCGATTCGCGCTGCAACGGTGGGAAGGTCGCGCGCATCGGCGCAAACCACGTGCGCCTGGCTGAACCGGCGGCGAAGATGCTGGTGCAGTTCCTCGTTCAGTTCCAGCACCATGAGATCGGCGGGCGCGATGCCGTGCTCCAGCAAGGCCTGGGTAAAGACCCCGGTACCACCGCCCAGTTCGATCACCCGGCGTGTATCGGTCGGCAGCTCGGCCACCATTTGCCGCGCCAGCTGCCGACTGGAGGGCGAGATCGCCGCAATGGCGAGCGGGTTCTTCAGCCACTGGCGAAAAAAGGTCCAGCGCGGGGTATCGGCATCCGTGGCAACGCGATGGCGGATCTTGTGGGTCATCGAAACAGGGCCGGCAGGTCGCGTGGTTGGCGGGAGTGTATCGCGCTGGTCCGGGTCGGAAGGCAGCCGGCCACAGGCTCTGGGGTGAAAGTGTGTGCCGGCCCGGCTCGGGCTGTCCCCTGCCGGATGGCCTGGGTGATCCGGCCCTGACCTCAGCCGCGGCGAATTTCCCAGGCCCGGTGGATGCGGGGATTGCGCGCGAAATCGGGTGGAACCGTCGCCGGACTGATGTCACTGATCTCGAACTCCGATTCCAGCGCCGGATCGAGCCGGAAGCGCCGGAAATTGTTCGAGAACAGCAGCAGGCCACCTTGCGCGAGGCGACCGGCCGCCGCGCGGATCAGGCGCGCGTGCTCGCGCTGGATGTCGAAGTCGCTGGCGCGGGCCGAGTTCGAGAACGTCGGCGGATCGCAGAAGATCAGGTCGTACACGCCGCGCTCGGCCTCCAGCCAGGACAGGGCATCGGCCTGCACCAGCCGGTGTTCGCGACCGCCGCATCGATTCAATGCCAGGTTCTTCGCCGCCCATTCCAGATAGGTGGCGGAGAGGTCGACGCTGGTCGTGGCCGCGGCGCCGCCCACGGCGGCATGCACCGTGACCGCCCCGGTGTAGGCGAACAGGTTGAGGAAGCGGCGACCGCGCGCCTCGCGCGCCAGGCGCAGGCGCAGCGGACGATGGTCCAGGAACAGGCCGGTATCGAGGTAATCGAACAGGTTGACACGCAAGCTTGCGGCACCTTCGCGCACCTGCAGGAATTCGCCGCGCCGGTCCATGCGCCCGTACTTCTCCCCGCCCTTGCCGCGCGCACGCGTCTTGAGCGCCACCCGATCGCGCGGCACCTCAAACACCTCCATGGCCGCTCGAACCAGATCACCGAGGCGCTGGCGCGAGGTCTCCGGCGGAATCTCGCTCGGCGCCTGGTACTCCTGCACGTGCAGCCAGGTCTGCTCGACGGCGTCGCCGGACGTTCGTTCCGGTGCGCCACGGTAGACATCGATGGCCGCGGCGTACTCGGGGAGGTCGGCGTCATACACGCGGTAGCAGGCCACCTGCTCGCGTTCACGCCAGGCCTTCGAATTGCGCAGGTTCTTGCGCAGCCGGTTCGCCACCATCTGCGCGCCGTCGCTGAGCGGCTTGGGTGCGCGCGGCGCGGCCGCATCGGCGGCAGGCGGGTCGATCCGATCGATCCGGATCAGGCTGCACTTGAGCGCGCCGTTGTACAGCACGTAACGCTTCTCGGCGCGCAGTCCGAGGGCGCGGCCCAGCGCCTCATCGCCAGTCAACACCGCGGCACGCCAGCCGGAAAATCCGCGTCGCAGGGCACTGCCGAACTCGCGGTAGAGCGAGACATCGGCCGCGAGGCGCTCGTCGTAGGGAGGATTGCAGACCACCAGTCCCGGCATGGCCCCGGCTGGCGGAACAAGCTTCGCCACTTCGCCGGTAGCGAAAGCGATGCATGCCTCCACCCCGGCCGCGCGCGCATTGCGCTGCGCCGTCGCGATTGCCTCGGGGTCGGCGTCGAGGCCGAAGAACGCCGACCTCAGGGCCGCCAGACCTGCATCGGCTCGCTGCCGCGCTTCCGCCTGCAAGGGCTCCCACAGCTCGGGCTGATGACCGCACCAGCGAAGGAAGCCGAAGTGGTCTCGCTGCAGCCCGGGCGCCACGTCGGCCGCGATGCGCGCGCCTTCGATCAACAGGGTGCCGGAACCGCACATCGGATCAAGCAAGGCGCCGCCCTGGCGGAAGACCTCGGGCCAACCGGCGCGGATCAGCACGGCACATGCCAGATTTTCCTTGAGCGGAGCCGCGCCCTGCGCCTGTCGCCAGCCGCGCCGATGCAGGCTGGCGCCCGCCAGGTCGAGGCTCAGGGTGGCGCGATCGCGCTTTACCGCCAGGTTGATGCGCAGATCGGGTTGTTCGGTATCGACGGACGGGCGTGTCCCGGTGGCTTCGCGCAACTGATCCACCACCGCATCCTTGACCCGCTGCTCGGCGTAGCGCGCGTGGTTGAGCTGCGAGGCGAACAGGTTGGCATCCACCGCGAGCGTGCCGTCGGGCGCGAGATGGCGCTGCCAATCGATACCGCGCACACCGTGATACAGCGCGCTGTCATCCACCGCCTCGAACTCGGCCAGCGGCATCAGCACGCGACTGGCAAGGCGCGACCACAGGCAGGCGCGATAGGCGGTGGCCAGGTCGCCGGAGAAATGCACGCCGGCCAGCGCTTCGCGCACCTCGCCGGCACCGAGTTCGCGCAATTCATCCACCAGCAGGTATTCGAGCCCCTTGGCGCAGGTGGCGAACCAACGGCGGGGCGAGGCCTGCGCCCCGCTGCCATGCGTCGGCCGGTCGCTCACTTCAGCGCCGCAAGAAAGCGGCCGAACTCCTCGGCACAGAAGTCCACGTGCCGTTCCAGCCGATGGCTGTCGTCGAGCAGGATGAGGCGATCGTTGCGCACCTGGGCCCAGCGCACGACGTCGCCCGCCGGGATCAGTTCGTCATCCCAGCCGTGGATCACCGTGGTCGGGATCAGCTCGGCATCGAGCGAGCGCGGATAGCCCTCGAGCACGATCGGCGGCGCGAGCAGGAACAGGCCAACGCATTCCACCTCGAGCGAAGCCAGGCCGGAGATGAAGGCCCCCATGCTGGACCCGGCCAGCACCAGCGGCCGGCTTGCGTCCTGGGCGCGATCGAGCAGGCGTTCAAGCCGGGCGCTGACTTCCGCGATGTCGCCGCGCGCGTCGATGTCGCTGTAATCGGGGCGCTCGGTAGTCCAGCCCATGGCCTCGGCTACCTTGGCCATGGCGCTGACCTTGGTGGCGGCGGGACTGCTGTTCAGGCCGTGCGAAAGGATGACGTGGCCACGCATGGATGCCGCTCCCCTGGGGCAGTGCAGGCGGCGATTATCGCCTGCGCCGCCACTTAGCGGCTACGCTGGCAGCATGACCGCCGACCTTGCCCTGCACCACTGGCCGCTGCCGTACGAGGAACGGCTCGATCTGCGCCCGCAACACGCGATCGACCTTGCGGTGATCCATTGCACCGAATTGCCCGACCTGGCCACGGCGCGAAGCTACGGCGAGCGCGCGACCTACGCCAGCGGCACCGGCAACAGTGGCCACTACTACATCGACCGCGACGGCAGCGTCCACGTGTTCGTGCGGCCCGAACGCGTGGCGCACCACACCCGCGGCTACAACCCGCGCAGCCTCGGCATCGAACTGGTCAACACCGGGCGCTACCCGGACTGGTTCGATTCGCGCCGGCAGGTGATGGCAGAGCCCTACACCCAGGCCCAGATCGACGCGCTGGTCGCGCTGCTCCGCGTCCTGACGCGCGAGATTCCCACGCTGACCCGGATCGCCGGCCACGAAGACCTGGACCTGGATGAGGTCGAAGCCAGCGACGACGCGACGCTGCGGGTCAAGCGCAAGCTCGACCCCGGCCCGCGCTTCCCCTGGCCGCGTGTGCTTGATGCCACGCGCCTGCACCGCGAATTCAGGCAGCCACCTTCGACTCCGGCATCCGATCCTTGATCGCCAGGAACGGTCGCTCGATGTAGCGGTACGACAGGATGGCCGCGAGGAACGTGAGCGGGATGCCGATGCCGGCCACGCCCGCCACCGGCAGTTCGTAGTGGAAGCGCAGCACGTTGTAGATCGGGAAATGCCACAGGTACAGGCCGTAGCAGATGCGGCCCAGGAACACGAGCGGCGGCAATTCGAACACCCGGTGCGCCAGCGTGCGCTGCGGCAATACCAGCGCCGCCACCAACAACAACGACACTCCCATGAAGAACACGCTGCCGCCGGCGTACATCTCCCGCATCTGCCAGTGCGTGGTGTAGCCCCCGATCAGCAGGATCAGCACGCAGGGCAGCGCGGCGCGGCGGCAGAAGGCTTGCCATGCGGCGTGCTCGCGCACCTTCGGCAAGGCCAGCGCCAGGCCGAGCGCGCAACCCAGCAGCAGCGCGTCGGCACGCGTATCGGTGCCGTTGAACAGGCGCTCGATGCTGGCCCCGTCCAGCACCAGCCAGCTGCGCCAGAGCGAGAACGCGAGCGCCGTGGCCACCACCACCACGATGCTGCGCACGCCCACGCCCCACAGCTTCAGCAGGCCGGCCAGCAGCAGCGGCCACAGCAGGTAGTACTGTTCCTCGATCGACAGCGACCAGGTGTGGCCGAGGAACTGCGGCATCGGAACGTCGAAGGCACGGGTCCAGTTCGAGACATAGATCGATGCCACCAGGATTTGCCTGAGGTGTCCGCTCCAGTCATCGAGCAGCAGCCAGGCCACGGCCGCAAATGCCGCGATCATTGCGTAGTTGGCCGGGAACAGGCGCAGCACGCGCCGGTAATAGAAGCGGCCCAGCCCGATCTCCCCGGTCCGCTTCCAGCCCTTGAGCAGCAGCGCCGTGATCAGGTAGGCGCTCATCAGGAAGAACGTGTCCATGTAGATGAACGCCCCCGGGCACCAGCTCTCGCGCACGTGCGCGGCCAGCACGCCGAGGGTCATGGTGCCACGCAGGCCATCGAGGCCAGCGTGGTAGCCCAGCGGGTAGCGGTTCGGGTTGTCGCGGAAGAACGAAGGCAGGCGCAAGCGGGTTTCTTCCGGAACGATGCGGCGGCGTGGCGGGAAGGCAGCGGAGTGTAAGGCCTCGCCTTCGTATAATGCCCGCCCTCACCCGTCGGAGCGGCACCGTCTTGCAAGACCTCGTCACCGAACTGTTCGACCTGCTGCGGCTGGAACGCATCGAAGACAACCTGTTTCGCGGCCAGAGCCGCGACATCGGCACCCGCTACGTGTTCGGTGGCCAGGTGCTGGGCCAGGCCGTGTCGGCGGCGCAGCAAACGGTGGAGGCGGTGCGCGTGGTGCATTCGCTGCATGCCTATTTCCTGCGCGCCGGAGACATCGAGCACCCCATCGTCTACGACGTGAACCGCACCCGCGATGGCAAGAGCTTCTCGGTGCGACGCGTCACTGCAATCCAGCACGGGCAGCCGATCTTCGTGCTCTCGGCCAGTTTCCAGGAACCCGAGCCCGGCGCCGAACACCAGATCTCCGCCCCGGAGGTGCCGCAGGCCGAGGACCTGCCGGTGCCGCAGCCGCTGTCGCCCGAAACCCTGGGCAAACTGCCGCCGATGATCCAGCGCTGGCTCTCGCGTCGCGGGCCGTTCGAGTTCCGTCCGGTCTACCCGCGCGACGAGCTGAATCCGACCAAGCGCCCGCCCTACCAGCAGGTGTGGTTCCGGCTGTGCGAGCCGATCGGCGACGACGCCAACCGGCATCGCGCGCTGCTGGCCTACGCCTCCGATTTCCATCTGATCGGCACCACCACGTTTCCGCACGGCATCTCCTACCTGCAGCCGAACGTGCAGATGGCGAGCCTGGACCACGCCATGTGGTTCCACCGACCCTTCCGCATCGACGACTGGCTGCTGTATGCCTGCGACAGCCCGACGGCGCAGGGCGCGCGTGGCCTGGCCCGCGGCAGCATCTACGACCGCAAGGGCGTTTTGGTTGCCTCCACCGCGCAGGAAGGCCTGATCCGGGTCCTGCCCGAGCCGGCTGGCTGAGCCATGCGCCAGTTGTTCAGCTCGCCGCGTCTGGAGAACGTCGAAGCCGTCGCCAGACTGCTGAACGAGGCCGGGATCGATACCTGGGTGAGCGAATCGCGCTCCTACAAGGGCAACCGGCGCGGCACCTTCAGCTATAAGGACAGCGATCGCGCCAGCCCGCCGGGGGTCTGGATCGTCAAGGCCGAAGACGTGACCCGCGCCCGCGCCCTGCTGATCGAAGCGGGCCTGATCGAGAGCACCCGGCCCGACTCCTATCTGCCGGCCCCGCCGCCGTCCTCGGCCAGCGACAACGAACCGCTGCGCCGGGCCCATCGCATCCGCCTCGGCGTGCTGATGGTGCTGGCCGTGGCCGTGATCCTGACCCTGGTACGGACCTGCGGCAGCGTGCGCGAGGATCGCAGTCACATCGTGCCGGTCTACACGTCTCCGCCCTCGTAAGCCCCTTCCTCCGCTTGCGGGGGAAGGCGGGGATGGGGGCAAGTCCTTGCGAGGATTTGCTCGTCATCCCGCATCACATCGCCCGCCACCCCAACCCTCCCCCGCAAGCGGGGCGGGAGTAGAGACAAGGCCATGACCTCCGACGCCCTCGCCGCCCTGATCGACAAACAACTGCCCGCAGCGGCCGGAGGCGATCGGGCCGCGTTCGGTCGCATCGTGGCCGGCTGCCAGAACGGCATCACCGCGATCGCGCTGGCCATCACCCGCGACGTGCCGGCCAGCGAGGACATCGCGCAGGACGCCTTCCTCAGCGCCTGGAACCACCTGCCCCGGCTGCGCAACCAGTCCAGCTTCCTGCCCTGGCTGCGCCAGATCACGCGCAACCTCGCGCATGACCACCTGCGCCGCAAGTACAGCGAGAAGCGCATCGATGGCGACATGGACGACATCCTCGCCGTGGTCGCCGACCCGACCCCGGACCATCCGGACCGTCTCAGCCGGCAGCAGGAAGAAGCCGTCGTGGCCGACCTGATCGACGATCTTCCGGAAGAAACCCGCGAGATCCTCCTGATCTACTACCGCGAAGGACAATCCTCCAAGCAAGTGGCCAGCCTGCTCGGGATGCAGGATGCGGCCGTGCGCAAGCGCCTTTCGCGCGCACGCCAGAGTCTGGCCGAAGGCCTGCTCGCGCGCCTGGGCGAGTTCGCCAAGTCCAGCGCACCGTCAGCCGCCTTTACCGCGATCGTGGTGGGTAGCCTGGCGTTCTCGCAGACGGCCGCCGCGGCCGGGCTTGCGGGCGCGGCGGGTGCCGCCGCCGGGCACGGCCTGGGCAAGGGCTCGGCGGCGCTGGGCGTGCTCGGCAAGGGACTGGGCAAGATCGCCGTCGGCGGCGGCATGCTCGGAAAGACTGCGCCCAAGCTCCTGCTCGGGGCCGCGGGCGGCATCGTCTTCGCCTTGATCGCCGGCATCGCCAGCGTGCTGTTCGGCGTGCGCAAGCACTGGATCACCGCGATCGACGAGCAGGAAAAACGCGACCTGGCGTGGTTCGCGGCCGCCGGCATCGCCACCGTGTTCGTTTTCACCGGCCTGATGGTGGCCGCGGTGCTGATCGAATCCACCGTGCTTCCGACCCTGAGCTTCGTCGCCTTGATGGCGGCGATCGGCGCGATGAACCTGACCTGGCTGCCGCGCATCCTCGCGCGCCGCCACGCGCGCGAACACGACGCCGACCCGGTGCGCGCCGCGACCGAACGCATGGCCGAGAAGCGCATGGCCTGGGCCGGGATGCTGATCGGCGTGGTGCTGGGTGGCAGCGGTCTGTTGGTCGGCTTGGTCAGCAGCGGGTTGATGTAACTCGATCAAGACGTGCACCACGACAGCAGCGAATGCAGTCAGCTCGCACCGCCGCATTGCACGAGACGTTCAGCGCGACCACGCTGAGTCGGCACACGAACGCGGGTTCGCGCAATGTCCGATCCGCAACTCGCTACCCGCAGCAACGCCGGCGGTCGTTGCCACGACAATGGTGCCGTCGCTCCCCAGCGCGAGCGACATCGGGCTGGGCTGAGGCTCGCTGAACGAGTCCAGGGTCCAGATCGAGGCAGCGGCGCAGGATTCGACCGTTTCGCAGCGTCCGAGCTTGGGGCGCCCCGAACTTGTCCGTCCTGCGATCCACACCACCCCATCTAACCCCGTGCTGAGCGCGCCGCTTCCGTTCATGGCGGGGACCACAGCGGCGGTGGCGGTGGCGCAATTGGACGACGAAGTACACCGCGCCAATCGCTGCACGGTACCGTCGTTGTAGGTGACCCATGCGCGCAGGTCTCCGCCGATGGTCAGGCTCAGCGCATCGACGCCCGTGATCCCGGCCTCCACCACGGTGGCAGTATTGGGAATGAAGTCGCAGCCAAAAGCGATGCAACCGAGGATCTTGATAGCGCTATTGGTCTCGTCAACGTAAGCCACCCAGACGCGCGACGTGTCGCCGGTCGCCGACCCGACCGCCGCGCTGGCGAACTTGCCAACATTTCCCGTGGAATCAAGCGTGACGAACGTGGGTGATGGGCAGGATGTGAGGCCGCATTTCGCCGATTTCAGATCGCCATTGCCCGCGTCGTGGTAGAAGACCAGCAGCGGTGCGAAGGTGCTGTCGCCCGATACCAGGCTGGTGTACTGGCCCACGTCACCGATACTGTCCACGGTCGCGAGACTATGCGTCGTGCAGGCGGCATCGAGGCAATAAGCGAGCTTGAGGTTGCCCAGACTGCGGTCGTAGTAGCTGATGGCCGGCAAGCCGTTGTTGCGAATCGTGATCGAGCTGAACTCACCCACGATTCCGGCGCTGTCAATCAGCGTGTCCTCGTGCGCAACGCATTGCGGATCGCGGCAGTGCATCACGCGCAGGTCGCCGTCGACAGGCTGGAAATAGCTGAGGATCGGCAAGCCATCGGCCCCGACGATGATCGATGGACTCGATCCAAGGCGCTGCGTATCGATGACGCTGTGACCCAAACGGGCCAGTGACGGCGGCGCAGCGGCCGACAGGCTGAGCACACCATTGCTCAGGCTGCTGCTGATTCCCGAACCCGGGGGCGTGTCAACCCCGACGACGGGCGCGATGCACGTGGGTGTGCCGAGCACGCTGATGCTGCGCAGCGCCTGGTTCGCCGGGCAAGGGGCCGACAGCACGCGCTGCAGCCCGACACTGGTGCTCGTGGTGTTGACGTCGGCAGCGGTAATCGTGCCGTCGGCGATATCGGCGCCGGTCACACCACCATCGGCAATCTGGCTGCCGCCAACCGCGTCCTGCGCGACGCGCTCGGCGTGCTGCGCGTAGGGTGTCGGCGTCGCGGCTTGCCGTGGCGACAGCGTGGCGAAGCCGGTCGTCGTTGCGGTATCACCCAGGGCGTCTTCGCGCACACCCACTTCGACGAACACCTGCGCCCCGGTGAATACGCCCGGCCCGAAGTCGACCTGCACGGTGAACACGCCATTGCTCAGGGGGACACTGTCGAGGATCACGGGCACGGCGTTGATTGCAAGGCCGCCCGTATCGAGCGTGAAGGCATCGAAGCGCAAGTCGACGGTGCCCGGCTTTGGCGCGCCGTTCTCCTTGAGTTCGCCCTGGTAGGTGAAGGCGGTGCCGACCTGCGCTGCAACGAACGGCGAAAGCCCCATCAGCAACGCGGCGGCGACAAGGCGTGGGAAGCGATGCGGGGTCATGCGGGGCTCCGGTGTTTGCGGCGCGGGACGCCGCTCCTTCCAAGGCACGCAATCCGACCCTCGGTTTTGCCATCGGATCACCCTGGGCCGCGCGCTATCCTCCGTCGACGCAACTCAGGGTCACGTCGTCCAGGTTGAAGTTGGACTTGCCGCCCGCCGCCGCGTTGTCGTACTCGAACGAAATCGTGTGCGGCTGGCCGTCCGCGAAGTCGGTGCCGCCCACCTGGCCAACGTCCAGGCTGCTGGCAAGAAAGCCGGCTTGCGCCGTTGCCGGCTCGGTGACAGTGGTCACCAGCTGTCCATCGACCATGACCCGCAGGCTCGCATCGAACGGAGCCGACACGAAACCGACGCGCAGGAAGAAGCCCAGTTGCAGCTGGGCGTCCTGTGGAAACACCACGGTCTGGCGCAAGCTGGCGGCTTCAAGGTGGTTCGGGCCGCTGGTGCCACCGAACCAGGCCCAGCCGCTGCCGTTGCGCGGCCCGGCCGTGCCGGGATCGGCGAAGTCCGTGCCGCAACTGGGCAGGGTGCACAGCCCCGGACCGAATTGCGCCGACACGAAGGTCCAGGGTCCGCTGGCGCCTTGCTCCAGGCCTGGGTCACCGAGCAATTGCGCCGCCGGGCAGCCCTGTACCGGCGGCGCCGACGCGCTGCCGCCGGCACTGGCGCTGCGGTCGATGGCATCGGGATCGGATTGCCCGGCATCGGTAATCGACGCGGACAGAGAGAATGCTCCGGCTGCCGCGATGCTGGCCGATACCGACACGCTGGCGCTGGCCCCGGCGGCCAGGTTCGGCACGGTGCAGGCCGCACTGCTGCATGCCCCGGAAACGGTCACGCCGGACAGGTTGGCCGCGGTGAGGTTGAGCGCAATGCCGCTGGCCGGATCGGGGCCGGCGTTCTGCAGCGTGATCGTGAACCCGAGCGGCGCGCCTGATTCGAACGGTGCGGCCGTATCGAGCACCACGGCTACCGAGAGGTCGGCACTGGCATCGGGATCGGGGCCGGGATCCACCGGCGTCACCGTGCCCGGCGTGCAGGCCGGATACCAGCAGGGATTGCTGGCGTTGAAGCTGTCGATTGCTGCGGCTTTGGGCGGTCGCGGCGATTGGTTCAAGCGCTCGACGATGCCCCAGTTTCCGAACGGGCCGTAGTTGAAACTCAGGGCGAAGATCGAGAACAGTTCGCCACCCTTCGCCTTCCAGTTCTCCAGATAGCTCCGGTAGACCGGGTCCATGCGCGGATCGCGGTTGGCGGCGCTGAACAAGGCCACGATTGCGGACTTGCGCTGCTGCGTGGGCTGATCCTGCGAGAAGGCGTTCACCAGCGCCAGGTGCTGCCCGCCTTCGTAGGCCAGCAGACGCAGGCCAAGGGCGTTGCGCACGGTGTTGTTCGCCGCCAGCCAGATATCGATTTCCTCCAACGCCGAGATCGGACAGCGGCCCTGCGCATCAACCGGGGTGTTGGGGAAATTGTCGGTACACGGCGAAGAAGCGTCGGGGTCCTGCAGCTCGCCGGCACCGGTCGCGGGACTGCCGACGTTGCTGCCCAGGTTCCAATCGCCAACCACATCGGAAAACAGGTCATCGAGCGTCCACAGCGCAATCTCGTTCTCGTTGTTCTCGACATTGGTGTAGTTGCCGAAGTACGGCGCGATAGCGATCGCGTCGCCGGGCTGCATGCAGTTGCCCTGGCGCAAGCCCGCGGCCTGCGCCAACGGGCAACGCGCGGCCTGGTCGGCGGTGAAGCTGTTCGCCGCCTGTGCCCCGAGCGTGCAGACGATGCGCGAAGCCTGGGCGCCGAACTCGGCGCGGAACAGGTCGCAGATCTGCGCGCTGCGCAAGCCGTAGGCGTTGAGGCGGCGTTCGAATGGCGTGGCGACGTTGCCGAACAAGGCCGTGCCGCGTGCTTCGGTGTCGCGACCCTGCGGGAAGTTGTTCCAGATCTCGTTCGAATGCTCGACGTACACCGTGCGTCCCGGTGCCAGCCCGTCGCGGATCTGGCGCGCCATCGCGGCCACGGTGGCATCGGCGGCCTGGTGCGGAATCGAGAACCACGGCTCGGCACCGGTCTCGTTGGCGAGTTCGATCATCGCCGCCAGGGGCACGCCGGCCTCGCGCGTCCAATGCGCCTGGCTCAGTTCCGCCAGATCGTCGACATCGACCACCGGATTGGCCCGGAACGGGAAGTTGAACCCGTCGCCATTCGCATGCGCCCAGTCCATGAAACGGATCGAACGGTAGGGCGCGAGCTCGGCGAGGAAATCCGGATGGAAGCGTGGCGTGTTCGCGTCCGCGATGCCGGGCGGCAGCACGCGGATGTTGCGGATGTGGTTCGGTGCGGGTCCCGTGCTCTCGATGGTGAGGAACCAGATGCCGTCGCCATCGACATTGATCACGTCGCGGCGCGGACATGCCGGTGTCGTGCTGGTCGACACGAAGCTCGCACCGGCGCTGTAGGTCACGCTGCCGCTGCCCTCGTAGCAGACGACGTACGGCCCTCCCGGCCAGGGCGAGCCGGCGCTGTTGAATACCGTGCGCGCAAGGCAGAACTGATTCGGATTGCCGCCGTTGCAAGCCGGCAGGGATTGCACCCAGCCATCCGCGTCCAGATCGAGTTGCTCGGCCTGTCCGGTGTCGAACACGGTCTGGCTGGACGTGATCCAGGGGCGCGACTGCTTGAAGAAGTCGGCGAACGGATACGCCACCGCGAAATCGACTACCGATTCCAGGTTGATGCCGAGGCCACTATCCACCGTGTCCGATGCGGCAACCACGACATCCCAGGCGCGATCCACGGGCGGCGCGTTCGTGCCATTGGCGGTAGCCCGCGCCGTGAGGCGCACGCGACCGCTCTGGGTGTCGGCGCTGGTGATGATGTACAGCGGCGCGCTACAGCTTGCGCTCGTGTTCGGCGCCACGGGACCGGGCACGGTGCACGACAGATCGACCGTGGGCGGCCCGGGGATCTGCGCGTCAACAACGACATCACCCAGCTCGACCAGGCCCGTGTTCTGTGCGGTGAACACGTAAGCGAGGGTGTCGCCGGCATCGCCATCGACTCCGTTCGCATTGGCATTGCCGATGCTCGCGTCCACGCGCAGCACGAACCGGGCAGCCGCCACCTCGCCTTGCTCGAAGCCACTGCGGAAGACGGTCTGCGCCTGAGCCGCGGCGGCCAGCATGGACGCGCCCAGGAACAGCCCGATGCGAAGCTGGCCGCGCACCGCCGTCGGCAGGCCGCAACTCATGGGGAATCTCGCCGCATCGAAGCCTCACGCAAGTGTTCTACCTGCGCGCGCAAGGCGTCCAGTTCCTCGCGCAGCGCGTCGCGCTGCGCTTCCAGCTTGCGGTTGAGTCCCTGGATCGCTGCCAGCGCCACGCCATCGGCATCGACTGTGGCAATGCTGCGGCCATCGCCACCGAGCCCGAAGGCTGCCTTGAAGTCTTCAGCCACAGGGCCGAGGTGGGTACCCTCGCTGCTGGCAAGGTAGTGCCAGGTCTGGATCGGAAGCTCGATCACAGCGTCGAGGATGCGCTGGCTGTCGACCGCCGCGAAGCCGGTCTTCAGGCTCCGGCTGGAGGCATTGGTCCAGGTGCCGCCGCTGCTCAGGTGCGCGCCGGTGGAAGTGGCGATGAACTGACCGGCCGGGATACTCACCGTCGAGTTGCTGCCGAACCAGAGGCCGCCCTGGGCCCGCACCAGGAACTGGTCGTTGCCGGTGCTGACCAGGGCTTCATCCCCTGAGTCTGCCCAAGCGAAAGTGCCTGCATCGCCGTCAGCATCGCCACCGCCAACCTGGAACGCGGTGCGGATCGTGGCGCGGTGACCGGCCGCGAAACTGAAGTCGCCACCGGCCAACGAGGTATTCCCCGCGGCGAGGCTGAAGTCGCCAGAGGCGGAGTTGGCGAGTCCGCCAGGCACGGTGCTGTAGCGTCCGCCTGCGGTGTTGCCCAACTGGTCGTTGCCTCCGCCTCCGACCGTGGCACCGGGTTGGGAGGCCTGGTTGCTGGCGGCACCGGCCACCACGTTCACCGTGCGCACCGCCCCGCCATAAGCCGAGCCGTCGGGATCATCGAGACTGCTCAGGCGCAGCACGCGCTCGTTTTGCGAGCGCAGTTCCACCGGAAACGCATCGGTGGTGCCGAGAAACTGTCCGGAAGCACCCGGGTTACCCGAGGTCTGCCAGGTACTGGACGCGCCCAGCGGAATGGTTTCGCAGACCACGGTTCCGTCCTGGTTGATCTGCCGCACGGCGGCACCGGCAACACAGGTGCCACCAATGCGCAGTTGCACCACCGACTCATCGATCGCATCGACACCGACACTGTCGCTCGCGAGCTTGCCGGCAATGACGCTGGCATCGGCCAGCTTGGTGGCAGTGACGCTGGCGTCGGCGAGCGCGGTGCTACCCACGCTGCTCGCCGCCAGCTTCGCGCCGGTCACGCTGGCATCGATCAACGCCACGCTGCCGACGCTGGCCGCGCCGAGCTTGCTTGCATCGACGCTTGCGGCTGCGAGCTTCGTCGTGGTGACGGCAGCATCGGCCAACAGACCCGTGCCGATGCCGGCCGGAGCCACGCCCAGGGTCACCGCGCCGCTGCTGCCGCCTCCGCTGAGCCCGGCGCCGGGATTGACCGAAGTGATGCTGCCGCCCGAACCGCTGCCACTCACCGGCTCGCACTCGACACTACCGTCCTGATTCACCTGCCGGATCGCCTCGGCGAAATTGCAGCCGCCACTCAGGCGACGCTGCACCTGCTCGGGCAGGATCTCGGCGCTGCCGACGATGCCCGGCGCAATCTTCTGCGCATGCAGCGCGAATTCGAAGGGATAGTGGCGACCGCGCCGCGCAAACGACGAGAACGCGCCCGTGCTGGAGCCTTCGCGGATCCCGCCTCCGTAGTAGGTGTCCTGATTGGTCATCGGATTGACCGCACCGAAATCGAGGATGAACTTGCCGTAGCCGCCAACCACGGGAATGTCCTCGACCACGATCGCCGCCGTGGTGGGCGTGCCGCCGGTTTCTGCATCGAAATACTGCATCTGGATGTCGACGCTGCCGGTGAATGCCACGCCGCCGCGGGTCACGTAGATCCACCAGTCGCCGGCGTGGGGCACGGGCGCGGCATGCACGGGCGCGGCGAGCGCAAGCGTGATCGCACTGGCAAGGACAAGGCGCGGGGCGGCAATCATGGCGTAGCTCCTGGATCGGATTCGAAACCGTGACGGAAGATGTCGAGGCTCTGCGGCAGCTCCAGCTGCGGAGCCTGCGGCAGTAGTTCGAGCGTGAATTCGCCGGCGGTCATCGGCTCGCCCACCGGTGGCGCGCGCGAGAATTCCACGACGAAGCTTGCGTCTTGCGTGGGAAGGCTCTCGCTCGACGGCGACAGTTCGATTCCCACCACCACCAGCGGGTCCGGTGCCTGGGCGAACAGCGTTGCCGACATCGCCAGCAGGACGAGCGCCGGTCCGCGTCGACGCGGCCATCGTGCACTAAGCTTCATTGCAGTTGCTCCGCTCGAAACGGGATACGGCGGCATGAGAATCGGCTTGGCCTGGGACCTGGGCGCCGGACGCGGCCATGCGGTGCGCGTGGCCGCCCTCGCAACGCGCGTGCGTGAACGCGGCGATGAACCCGTGTTGTTCGCGCGCAACCTGCTGCGACAGCGCGCCGCGCTCGGCAACCTTGAGGTGCGCCTGCTGCCCGCGCCGCACAACGACTGGATACCTGCCGACGCGACACCGGCTTCCTGGGCCGACATCCTCTGGAACGAATGCGGCCTGCACGACGAAGCGCAAGCCATCGCCCTGGCCCTGGCCTGGCGCGACGTGCTGGACGCGAGCGGCGTGCAGGCCCTGCTGGTCGATGCCGCACCGCTCGCCCCGGTCGCGGCGCGCGCCTTGGGCATTCGCTGCGTCGCGATCGGCACCGGCTTCCTCGTCCCGCCACCCGGCCCACCGTGGCCGGTGTTCCGCACCTGGGAGGCAGTCGACTCCGCGCGCATCGCGCAGCGCGAACGCGCCATCGCCGAACGCTGGCATTCCATCCAGGCCGCGCTCGGCGTCGCCAGGCGCGACCACATCGACCAGGGAGATGAACAAGCCCTGTTCACCCTGGCCGAGTACGACCACTATCCGATGCGTTCGAAGGCCAGATACGTGGGGCCGATGCTCGGCCACGGCTGCGCGCCGTGCTGGCCATCCGGCTCGAAGCGCGTCTTCGTCTACCTGCAGCCGAATCTTGCTTCGCTCGAGCTGCTGCGCGAACGCCTCGTGCGCGACCGCGACGCGGCCGTGCTGGCCCATTTCGGCGGCGCACAGTCCTGGGCCGCGCACCCGCGGCTGCACGTCTCGACGCAGCCTGTGGACATGCGCGCCACGCTGGCCCAGGCCGACATCGTCGTGGGCCACGGGGGCAATCTCGCCGTGGCTGCGGCGCTGGCCGGAAAGCCGGCCCTGCTGTTGCCGACGCAGGCCGAGATGTACCTCACCGCACGCCGGATCGAGGCGCTGGGGGCCGCCGTGACGCTGCTGCCGCCGTTCGACGCACGAACCATGGAAGCGGCCTGGCAACGCCTGACGACGCTGCGCCCCACCGCCGGACCCGCCCTGCGCAACGACGCGTGCGTGGCCGATGAAGTGCTTGATCTGCTGCTGCCCCCGCGCTGAGTTCATTGCGCCCTCCCTGCCGGATGTCACGGCAAAGGGCACCGGGTCTTGCCATCGGGCGATACACTCCCGCCATGCCCATCGACCCGCGCGTTTTCCAGACCGGCGGCGCCCTGCAGGGTGCGGTGGCTGCGTCCTTGCTGCGCCAACGCGAGGCTGACGCGGAATTGCGCCCGGGCGAACGCGTCGGCATCTATCGCGTGTTGCGCGAACTGGGGCGCGGCGGCATGGCCATCGTCTACCTGGCCGAACGCGACGACGGCGAGTACCAGCAACAGGTGGCGCTCAAGTGGATGCACGCCGCTCAGGCCGACGACGCCGGCGAGGCCCTGTTCCGGCGCGAACGCCAGGCCCTGGCCGACCTGAGCCACCCGCACATCGCGCGCCTGCTGGACGGCGGACGCAGCGCCGGGGGCAGGCCGTGGTTCGCGATGGAGTACATCGAGGGCGAACCGCTCGATCGGCACTGCATGGACTCCGCGCTGCCGCTGGCGCGACGCCTCGCGCTGTTCCGGCACGTCTGCGAGGCGGTCGCATTCGCGCATGCACGCGGCGTGATCCATCGCGACATCAAGCCATCGAACGTGCTCGTGGACCGCAACGGCAACGCCAAGCTGCTCGACTTCGGCATCGCGCAGTGGCTAGGCCAGCACGATGCGCTCGCCACTCGCGCCTGCACGCCGGGCTTCGCCAGTCCCGAACAATGGCGCGGCGAGAGCGTGACGGTGGCCTCGGACGTGTACCAGCTGGGCCGCCTGCTGGTCGCCATCCTCTGCTCGGACGAGGCGGAGAACCAACAGCTGGCCACCCGCGAAGCCACGCGCGTGACGCAACTCCCGGCGGCCGGCAGCGCGAGCGCAACGCCAGCGAACCCGGCAGCGACGCCCTTGCCACCAGGCCTGCCGATCGATCTCGCGGCAATCCTGACCCGGGCCACCGATGCCGACCCGGCGCGGCGCTATGCCACCGTCGATGCGCTTGCCGCCGACCTGTCCGCCTTTCTCGAGCGACGCCCGGTGCGCGCCCGCCCGCGCCATGCCGCTTACCTTGCCACGCGCTACGTGCAGCGCCATCCGGTGGCCACCACGGCCGCCCTGGCGACGCTGCTCGCCGCCGGCCTTGCAACCCTGCTGGTGACGTCGCGCCTGCGCCTCGAACGCGACGCGGCCCAGCACCAGGCGCGCATCGCCAACACGACATTGCAGTTCATGCGCGACGACTTGCTGGCCGCCGCCGATCCGGGTGCCGCACCGGGCGAGGAACTCACCGTACGTGCCGCGCTGGATCTTGCCTCGGCCAGCGCTGCCGGTCGTTTCGCTGATTTGCCGCTGGAACACAGCGCCATCCGTCGCACCTTGTCGGACCTGTATTTCCGACTTGGGCGCTACCAGGAGTCCGAACGCGAGGCGCGCCAATCGCGGCAGTTGGCGGAGGCGGCGCCGGCACCGCAAGCGCTGCGCGATGCCGCGGATTGGGTGTTGGCCGACACCCTGGTGATGCGCGACCGGCTCGACGAAGCCGAAGCCCTGCTGAAGCAACTGCTCGCCAATGCGCAGCCGGTTCCGGAGCGATCCCGCGACACCCTGGCGTTGCAAAGCGCCCTGGGCGGGATCTACCACCGGCGCGGTGAGTACGAACATGCATTGACCACCCAGCAGGCGGTCCTCGATGCTGCAACCGCGTCACTTGGCGCCGAGGATGCACTCAGCCTCGATGTTGCCGAACAGGTGGCCATCAACCTGCAGATGCTGGGCCGGCATGCCGAGGCCTTGCCCTTGTTCGAGCGCGTGTATGCGCAGCGCCTGGCAGGCAACGGCAAGTCGCATCCCGCCACCTTGCTCGCATCGCATGAACTGGGTGTGCTCAAACGCCATCAGGGCGAGCCGGAAGCCGCGCTCGCCTGGCTCGAACCAACCCTGGCCGCACGTCGCAAGGTGCTGGGTCCCGAGCACCCGGAAACCCTCTCCAGTGCCAACGAAACCGCGACCGTGCTGCAGGAGCTGAAGCGCTACGCGGAGGCGGAACCCCTGTTTCGCGCCACGCTCGACACACGCCTGCGTCGACTCGGCGAAGAGCACCTGTACACCCGCAATTCCATGAACAATCTCGGCCTGCTCTACTCGGTCTGGGGCAAGCTGGAGGACGCGGCACCGCTGTACGAGCGCGCACTGGCCATCGAGACGCGGTTGATTGGCCTGTCGCATCCGGACACGATCAGCCTGATGCACAACCTGGCCGGCCTTTATCGCAAGCAGGGCCGGCTTTCCGAGGCCTTGGACCAGCATCGACGCGCCTTGGCCGCTGCCGAAGCCAGCCCCGACCTGGGTCCGGACGCCTGGCAGACCGCCCTGTTCCGCGCGGGCTATGCGCTGAGCCTGCAGGCCGACAAGGACTACTCCGAGGCGGACGCGCAATTCGAACGCGCCATCACCACGCTGGATGCGACGCTCGGCGCGGAGCATCCGCGCAGCCAGCGCGCGCGCCAGATGCGCGCCGCGCTGCGCGACGCAGCACGTTGAGCGCGTGACTCAGCTCATCCCAGCGCCAGATTCGCTGCCAGCCACTCCCGCCCGGCGTCCCAGTCGCGATGCACGGTGCGCGGCGAGATGCCCAGCGCGGTGGCGGTCTCGTCGTCGTTGAGGCCGCCGAAGTAACGATGCTCGAACACCTGGGCCTGGCGCGGCTCGAGCAGGGCCAGGCGGCTCAAGGCCGCGTCGATCTCGACGATGGTCTCGAACTGGCGCTCGTCCGCGAGTTGCGCGTCCTCGATAGGTATCGCCAGCGCGCCGCCGCCACGCTTGGCCGCGAGCCGCTCGCGCGCATGGTCGATCAGCACCTGGCGCATGATCCGCACCGCGAGCGACATCAGGTGCCCGCGGTCGCGTGGCGCACCCGCGGCCTGCGACAGGCGCAGGTAGCACTCGTGCACCAGGGCGGTGGTGTTGAGCGTCTGTGCGCCGTGCCCGGAAAGCGCGCCGCGCGCGAGGCGCTTGAGGTCGGGATAGACCAGATGCACCAGGCGATCCCAGGCCGCGCGGTCGCCATCGCCGGCGAGGTCGAGCAACTGGGTGATGTCGGTGGCGGCATTCATGCCGTGATTGTATGCGCGATGAGGGGGCGCGCGACCTCACCATCGGCTGCCCTGAAACCTGACTTTCGGCATCCTTCGGCCCCGCTGCATCGCTCAGCGTGAACGTGGTCCCGCGGCAACGAAGCGAACCACGCCTGCCATCGGCAAGCACAGCGCCCAACCATCGGCACTCGCCCGTTCGGCGGGCTGTGCTGTAATTCGCGCCTTCGTCCGCATTGCACCGCCGAGGCCCGCATGTCCACGTTCCGTCCCCTGTCCCGCGCCCTGCTCGCCCTGGCCGGGCTGCTGCCCGTGTTTCCCGCCGGAGCCACCCAGGGCAGCAGCGAGAAGATCTTCCCGCTGCCCTACGAGCAACGCACGCTCGCCAACGGTCTGCGCGCGATCGTGATAGCCACCGACACGCCGGGCGTGGTCAGCATCCAGATCCCGGTGCAGACCGGCTCGCGCAACGAGGTGGAGGAAGGCAAGACCGGCTTCGCGCATTTCTTCGAGCACATGATGTTCCGTGGCACGCCGTCGTATCCGGCCGATGCCTATGGCGCCATCATCAAGAACGCGGGCGCCGACCAGAACGCCTACACCTCATCCGACCTCACCAACTACTACACCAACTTCACCACCGACGACCTGGAGAAAGTGATCGAGGTCGAGGCCGACCGCTTCCAGAACCTCGCCTACAGCAAGGAACAGTTCCGCACCGAAGCGCTGGCAGTGAAGGGCGAGTACCTCAAGAACTACTCCAACCCGCTGCTCAAGGGCTTCGAGCGCCTGAGCGACCTCGCCTACGACCAACACACCTATGGCCACACCACCATGGGTTACCTGGCCGACATCGAAGCGATGCCGGACCAGATGGACTACGCCAAGACCTTCTTCTCGCGCTGGTATCGGCCCGAGTACACCAGCGTGATCATCGTGGGTGACGTCAATCCCGCGGCGACGCTCGACCTGATCGAGAAGTACTGGGGCGCGTGGAAACGCGGTGACTACCGCGTGCAGATTCCGCAGGAGCCGCCGCTGCCCGGCCCGCGCTACGAGCACATGCCCTGGGAAGGCCCGACCCTGCCCTACCTGATCAACGCCTGGCGCGGCCCGGCCTTCGGCACCGACAACCGCGAGACTCCGGCGCTGATGCTGCTGGCCGAGATCTACTTCGGCCAGACCTCGGATATCTACCAGCAACTGGTGGTGCGCGAACGGTTCTCCGACCAGTTCTTCGCGCAGCCGCCGCTCAATGTCGATCCGGGCCTGTTCGCGATCGGCGCGCGCCTCACCGATGCCAAGCACGCCGCGGCCGTCACCGCGGCGATCCAGGCCACCCTGCTGCGCGCCCGTACCGAACCGCTCGATGCCGCGAAGCTCGCCGAGGCGAAGTCGCGGGTGAAATACGGCTTCGCCAACACGCTGAATTCGGCCTCCACCATGGCCGCCACCCTGGCCCGCTTCGTGGCCTATGAGCGTGACGTCGAAACCCTGAACCGGCTCTACGCCCAGTTCGACCAGGTGACACCGGAGGACATCGTCGCGGTCGCCAACCGTGTGTTCATCGACACCAATCGCGCCAGCCTGTCGATCTCCAACGACAAGGCGCTGGCCGGCGCCAACGATTTCGCCTCGCTCGATACGCTGACGCGCGAACAGCAGGCGGTCGCGGCCAGGCCCTCGACCATCCCGGCGCTGGAACAGCCCTCGGAATCGCCGCTGGTCGACGTTGCGCTGCTCTTCCACACCGGCGCCGCGTTCGATCCGCCCGGCAAGAAGGGCCTCGCGTGGCTCACGTCCAACATGCTGGCCGCAGGTGGCACCGCCAGGCGCAGCTATGCCGAACTGCAGCAGGCGTTTTACCCGATGGCCTCGGGTCTGTCGGTGCAGATCGACAAGGAGATGGTGAAATTTGCCGGCGCGGTGCATCGCGACAACCTCGAGGCCTGGTACGCGCTGGCACGCGAGATGCTGCTCGAACCCGGCTTCCGCGAGGATGATTTCCAGCGCCTAAAGCAGCAGCAACTCAACGCGATCAAGGTGGACCTGCGCAGCAACAACGACGAGGAGTTCGGCAAGGAGGCGCTGTATGAGCAGGTCTACGGGGAGCAGCATCCGTATGGCACGCTCAACACCGGCCACATCGAGGACGTGGAGTCGATCACGCTCGACGACGTGAAGGCATTTTATCGCGCCAATTTCGGCCCGCAGCGCCTGCGCGTCGGTCTGGCCGGCGCCTACACCGCGGCCTTCAAGACCCGCCTGCTGAACGACCTGGGCAAACTGCCTCCGGTGTCGGCCGCCTCGATGGATGCGCCAGCCGTGCCGCTGGCGGCGGCCCGCACAGCCACCATCATCAAGAAGGAAACCCCGGCCGTGGCGGTGTCGTTCGGTTGGCCGATCGCGGTGAAGCGCGGCGACCCGGACTGGCTCGCCCTGTGGCTGGTGCGCAGTTATCTCGGCGAACACCGCAACAGTTCCGGCTTGCTCTACAGCAAGATCCGCGAGCAACGCGGCATGAATTACGGCAACTATGCCTACACCGAGTATTTCCCGTTCGGCATGTTCCTGATGCAGCCGAACCCGAACTACGCACGCGACAACGACCTGTTCCAGATCTGGCTGCGCCCGTTGCGCAACAACAACGACGCGCTGTTCGCCACGCGCGCCGCGCTGTTCGAGCTGGACGAGCTGGCCGAACACGGCCTGAGCGCGGACGAATTCGAGGCCAGCCGCGCCTTCCTGCGCAAGTTCGTCGCGATCCTCACTGCTTCCAGTTCGCGCCGTCTCGGCTACGCGCTTGATTCGCAGTGGTTCGGCACGCCGGAGTTCGTGCAGTACGTGCGCAACGGGCTGGAGGCGCTGACCCTGGACCAGGTCAACGCCGCGATCCGCACGCACCTGAAGCCAGGCGCCGCACAGTTCGTGTTCGTGGCCAAGGATGCGGATGCCCTCGCTGCCGCGCTCGCGGCCGATACCGCGTCGCCCGTGAGCTACAACACCGAGAAGCCGAAGGCGCTGACCGACGAGGACGCGATCATCGCCAGGGCGCCGCTGGGATTGGCGAAGGAACGCATCACGGTGGTCGAGGCGGAGCGCGTTTTCGAGTAGGAGGCGTCATTTCGACGAAAGTCGGACTGTGGATGCTGGCGGCAATCCAGCTCTTGGATTTTCTCGCAGCAGGCGAGTTCATCGCGAGGTTTCGTCCGCCTCAGCGGCGGCCGACCCACTTCTCTTTGCCCGTGCAAAGAGAAGTGGGCAAGAGAAAGCACGCCCGACTCTGGCGCCGCGCTCTGCGCGGTGCCCTGCGCTGCTCGCCTGACTCGGGCCGGCGCGAACTCGCACATCCATGTGCTCGAACATACGCGCCTTTCCCCCGAGCCCGACTGCGCTGCTCAGCGCCATGGACGGGACCCAGGAGCCAACAGCGACAGCCGGCGAGCTCTTGCTCCTTCTCCGGGTGCCCTTTCTCCTGGTTACTTCTCTTTGGGCACGCACTGCGCCGCAGGAGCGGCGCGAACGCCGAAGGCGGCCCCGAAGGGGCGGAGGGCAGGATGCCCGGAGTCAAGAGAAGTAACTCGGCCGCCGCCGAGGCGGACGAAACTTCGCGGGCAACTCGCTTCGTGCGAGAGAAGCCGAGCACTGGACGAGGCCATATCTGCGCGACAAACTCGCGCCATGCACGTCAATCTCCTCGTCGAACTCCGTTTCGCGGCCACGCCGCAGGCCGCCTTCGAGCTCTCGCTCGATCCGCAGCGCTTTCCGACGCTATTTCGCGGCTTCGGTCCGATCCCGGCGCTGCGCGCGATCCGCCTGCACGCGGCGGCCGCGGTCGGCAGCACCCGCGACGTCGAGGACGTGAAGGGTGTGGTGATGCTGGAACGCATCACCGCGCTCGAACCGGCGCAGCGTCACGCCTACACCCTCAGCGGCTTCACTGCGCCGCTGAGCTGGCTGGCGCGAGAAGCGCACGCGGACTGGCGCTTCTCGCCCACGGCGGAAGGCGCGCTGGTGGCGTGGACGTATCGCTTCGAACTGACCTCGCCGCTGGCCTGGCCACTGGCCTTTCCCATCCTGCGCGTCTTCATGCAGGGCGCGATGCAGCGCTGCCTGGCCGCGATGGCGCGTGAACTCGCGCCGGGTGCGTCACGCTGATGGAGAAGTGGATCCTGCTGGGCATGGCGCCGGTCTTCCTCGGCCTGATCGTGTGGGAGGCGGTGTACTGGCGCCGACGCAATCCGGCCATGTACAGCCTCGCCGATACGGTCTCGAACGCGGCGCTGGCGCTGATGCACCAGGTGGCCGATGCCATTGCGTGGAGTCTCGTCATCGGCCTGTTCTACCTCGTGTACCAGTTCCGCCTGTTCGATCTGGGCGAAGCGACGCTGTGGAGCATCTTCGCGCTGGTGCTGGCGCAGGATTTCTTCTACTACTGGTTTCATCGTGCCAGCCACCGCATCCGCTGGATGTGGGCCTCGCACGTCACGCATCACTCGTCCGAGCGCCTGAACCTTTCCACCGCGTTCCGCCAGAGCCTCACCTATCCGATTTCCGGCATGTGGCTGTTCTGGCTGCCGCTGGCCTGGATCGGTTTCGACCCGCTCCACATCATCGCGGTGGTGGCGATCAACCTCGGCTTCCAGTTCTTCGTGCACACCCAGGTGATCGGCAAGCTGGGCTGGGTCGAGAAGGTGTTCAACACGCCTTCGATCCACCGCGTGCATCACGCGCGCAATCCCGGGTACATCGACCGCAACTATGCCGGCGTGCTGGTGATCTGGGATCGCCTGTTCGGCACCTACGTCGAGGAAGACCCGGCCGTGCCCTGCGAGTACGGCATCATCGGCCAGATCCATTCGCACAACCCGATCACGCTCACCTTCCACGAGTGGATCGCGATGCTGCGCGACGCGCGACGCGCGCAGGGCTGGCGCGCGGCGCTGGCGCAGCTGTTCGGGCCGCCGGAGCGGGCGAAGGCACAGACCGGAACCACAGGTTGAGCACGGCCGGAGTCCTGGAGTGAATCCGAAGCGCTTCATCCTCGCCATCGACCAGGGCACCACCAGCTCGCGCGCCGTGCTGGTTGATGTCGCGGGCGCAATCGTGGGTGTCGCGCAACGCGAGTTCACGCAGCATTTCCCGCAGCCGGGATGGGTCGAGCACGACCCGCGCGAGATCCTCGCCAGCGTGCAGTCGAGCATGGTCGACGTGCTGGCGCGCGCCCACGTCGACCCGGCGCAACTCGCCGCGATCGGCATCACCAACCAGCGCGAAACGACGGTGCTGTGGGATCGCCGCAGCGGCGAGCCGATCCATCGCGCCATCGTGTGGCAGTCGCGCCAGTCCGCGTCGATCTGCGCGCGCTGGGAATCCGAAGGCCTGGAGCCGCTGGTGCGCGAGCGCACCGGACTGGTGCTCGACGCATACTTCTCCGCCAGCAAGATCCGCTGGCTGCTCGATACCGTGCCGGGCGCGCGCGAACGCGCCGCGCGCGGCGAGCTGCTGTTCGGCACCATCGATACCTGGCTGCTGTGGAACCTGTCGGGGCAGCGCGTACATGCCACCGACGCCAGCAACGCCGCTCGCACCTTGCTCTACGACATCCACGCCCGTCGCTGGTGCCCGGAGCTGCTGCGCGCCTTCGATATTCCCGCCGCGATGCTGCCGGAAGTGCGTTCCTGCAGCGAGGTCTACGCGCATACCGACGCCAATGGCGTGCTGGGACGGCGCGTGCCGATCGCCGGCATCGCTGGCGACCAGCAGGCGGCCTTGTTCGGGCAGGCCTGCTTTGCACCGGGCATGGCGAAGGTCACCTACGGCACCGGCTGCTTCCTGCTGATGCACACCGGCAAGCAGGCGGTGCGTTCGCAACACGGCCTGCTCGGCACCATCGCCTGGGATCTGGGCGGCGAGGTCGAGTACGCCCTGGAAGGCAGCGTCTTCGTCGCAGGCTCGGCCTTGCAATGGCTGCGCGACGGCTTGCGCCTGATCGAGTCGGCACGCGAGTCGCAGGCCTGCGCCGAAAGCGCGGGAGGTACCGATGGCGTGTACTTCGTGCCGGCCTTCGTGGGGCTCGGCGCGCCGTACTGGCGCAGCGATGCGCGCGGCGCGATGTTCGGCCTCACGCGCGGCACCAGCCGCGACCAGTTCGTGCGCGCCGTGCTCGAATCCCTCGCCTACCAGACCCGCGACGTACTCGATGCAATGCAGGCCGACGCCGGCGCCAGGCTCACCACCTTGCGCGCGGACGGCGGCGCCATCGCAAACGATTTTCTCGCGCAGTTTCAGGCCGACCTGCTCGATACGCCGCTGGAGCGGCCGCGCATCAATGAGGCCTCGGTGCTCGGCGCGGCCTATCTTGCCGGCTTGGCGGTGGGGATCTGGGCAAGCCGCGCGGAGATTGCGCGATGTTGGCAGCTCGAACGACGCTTCGTGCCGCAGATGGATGCAACGCGCCGCGACCGGCTCTACGCCGGCTGGAAGCGCGCAGTCGACGCGGCGCTGGCGTTCGGCGTCGCGGCGGACGATCGAGACTTGCGCAAATGACTCACGCGATGCCTTGCTTTCGTAGAGCGGCGCTTGCCCCGCTCAAGCCGGGCGAGCCCGGCTCTACTACGGCTCATGGCCGTGTCTATCCATTTGGCAAGTCTCAATAGTCGTCAGCACCGTCACGGCGGCACGCGTCCGTAGGTGCCAACGCGCCACAGCCATTCGATCGGCCCGTAGCGGAAATGCGTCAGCCACGCGCGGCTGGCCACGAGTTGTAGCGCGAACACCACCAGCACCAGTCCGGCTTGCTGCGCCCGACCGACCTCGCCCGCCCAGCCCCATCCATAGCCGTAGAACAGCGTGCTGAAGACCAGCGATTGCAACAGGTAGTTGCTCAAGGCCATGCGCCCCGCGGGCGCCAGCCAGCGCTGCAGGCGCGTGCGCGGCGCACGCATCAGCAGCAACAGGCCCGAGAGGTAGGCCAGGCACAGCAGCAGGCTCGCGGCCATCATCGCGGTGGTGGCGGCCGCCAGCATCAGTGTGGGCGTCGTCATGTCGGCGTGTTCGAGGTGCTGCATCCCCAGCACCGCCAGCACCGCGCCAACCGGACCCGCGATCCCGCACATCCGGCGCAGCAGGCGACCGTGCGCGTTCGGGTCGGGCATCACCCCCGCGCGCACGAACCACATCCCGAGCAGGAACACGCCAACGATCGACGGCAGCACCATCGGCAGCCACTGCCATTGCATTGCGCTGTCGCGCATCCGTTGCACTACGGCATCGAAGTAGCTGCCTTCGCGATACACGCGCTCGGCCTGCGCATAGGCCGCGTGCAGTTCGGCCGCGCTCGCGCTGGCATCCTGGCTGATGGCCGCGCCGGAGTCGGGATGCAGTTGCGCGAGGGTGAACACGGCCGAACCCATCCACAGCAAGGCACAGGGAATCCCGTACAGCGCCAGACCTACCAGCGGCAGCTGCGGCGTCGGCGTATTGCGGAACAACAGCAGCAGCGCAAAGCCACCCAGTGCGTAGGACACCAGGATGTCACCCGCCCACAACAAGCTGGCATGCAGCAGCCCGAACAGCAGCAACACGCCGAGCCGGCGCGCATAGACCCGGTGGAACTCCGGGTCGGCCGGCAGTGCATCGGCGCGCTTGAGCATCAGGGCATAGCCCATGCCGAACAGCAAGGAGAACAGGGTCCAGAACTTGCCCTGCACGAAGGCCGCGATCAGCCAGCCCACGGCGCGGTCCGGGCCGGAAAGATTCGCGTCGAAGCCGAGCATCACGCCCTGCAGGGGGCGCGCGAAGAACTCGATGTTCATCAGCGCGATGCCGAGCAGGGCGAAGCCCCGCACGGCATCCATCGCGGCGTAGCGCTCGTTCCCGGCCAGCGGCGCGTAGGCCGCGCGGCTCATGCGCGATGACGCCGGTTCGATGCGATCAATCGTGCTTGTGGCCGCCGTCGCCGTGCGCATGACCGTGCGCGATCTCTTCCGCGGTGGCTTCGCGCACTTCAACCACGTCCACTGCAAAGCGCAGGTTCTTGCCGGCCATCGGGTGGTTCAGGTCGACGTCCACCACCGACATGCCAACCTTCTTCACCACCACCACGCGCGGACCCTGGTCGGTGCGCAGCATCACGGTCGCGCCGGGCACCAGGCGCGAATGGGTGAAGTGCTTCTTCGGGATGCGCTGCACCGCGTTCTCGTGGCGCGGGCCGTAGGCTTGCTCCGGTGCCACCGTGGTCTCGAAGCTCTCGCCCGCTTGCTTGCCGTCGAATGCCGCTTCCAGGCCCGGAATGATGCCGCCGCGACCGGCCAGGAACGCGAGCGCATCGCGTCCGCGCGAGGATTCCAGTTCAACACCGGCATCGGCATCGAACAAGGTGTAGTGGAAACGGACGACGCGGTCTTTCTCGATCTTCATGGCAGCGGCAAGGCAGGGAAAAGGGTGCGCAGGATAGCGGCAATCCCGTGCGCCGGCACCTGTGCCGCGAATCCGCGAGGCCGCGGCGGTCCGCGCACATCGGTGAGGATGCGAACCGTGACCTGGCCGCTGCCGGCACAGGATTGACAGCCCCGCCCGATTGCCACAGCGTGCGCGCATGCTCCGCTTTACGAACCACGCGTACGGCTGTTCCCGCTGGCTTTCGGCATTGGGGCTGCTGATCCTGCTGCATGGCTGCGCCAGTGCACCCGAACGCGGCACCGCGCGAGCCACGGTCGCGGCGCCGCGCGGCGATCCGGCGCGCGCCAACGACGTGCTGTTCCGTGCCCTGGGCCTGGTGGGCACGCCCTATCGCTACGGCGGCAACACGCCGGAAGGCGGATTCGATTGCAGCGGCCTGGTGGGCTATGTGTTCCGCGATGCCGCCGGCGTCACCCTGCCACGCGCCTCGCGCGAGATCGGCGCGATCGACGCGCCCACGGTGAAGCGCACGCGCCTCGCTCCGGGCGACCTCGTGTTCTTCGGCAAGGGCGCGATCAATCACGTCGGCATCTACGTCGGCGAAGGCCGCTTCGTGCATGCGCCCAACGCTGGCGGCACCGTGCGGCTGGATGCGCTCGACGGACCGTACTGGAAGGACACCTATCTCTACGCCAAGCGCGTGCTGCGCCATTGAGACTTGCGTAATTGATTGACAGCCCGCGTCCTTCGACTTCGCGCCTTGGGCGCTACGCTCAGGATGAGCGGGGTTCGCGAATGCCGCTCATCCTGAGCGTAGGCCGCGAAGAGGCCGAAGTCGAAGGACGCCCAGTCTCTCGTCAACCATTTGCGCAAAGCTCGAAAGGCCGGGTGGCCAGCACATGGGCGGCGCAATGTCGCTATGCTCTCGCGCCCTGCCCGACCGGCAAACCCATGCCCACTTCGCTCCGAACCCTGGTTACGGCGGGATCGCTCTACGGCGCACTCATGGGTCCCTTCTTCGCCTGGCTCGCATGGAGCAAGGGCAGTAGCATCACCGTCGCGGCACTCCTTGGCCTGGGTTCTGCGATTGGCAGCGGCCTGTTGTTCGCCTTGCTGATCCTCGCGTTCCTGCGGCTGGGCTGGACCCGCCGGCAGATCGAACTCGACCCCACCGATCTGCTGCCAGGCGAGCGCCTGCTCCACAGTGGCCTCGCGAATCTCGTGCTCGATCCACGTGATTTCGGCTTGCGGCCGTTCGCGCTGGGCGACCTGATGTTCCTGGCCGGCCTGCAGCGCAAGGAAGTGATCGGCGGCGCGCTCCACCTCACCGATCTGCGCCTGCTGTTCAAGGCGCATCGCGCCAATCGCCTGCATGGCGCGGCGAGCATTTTCCTGCCCAGCATCCAGACGCTGGAGCGGCGCTCGCGCTGGCCGTTCCGGCGCCTGCGCGTGAGCACCGACCTGGTGGACGTGGAATTCATCGCTTCCGAACTGGACGACCTGCGCCAGCGCATCGAACAAGCGCGCGCAGCGTTGCCCGCCATCGACGATGCACGACTCGCAGCACTGCGCCAGCGCGTGCCCGATATCGCACAATTGCAGCCGCAGGCCGCACTCAATGCGCTGAACAGCGCGATCCATCAGGGCCGCGTCGCGAGCGACGCCATGCAGGCCGCGCTGACGCCGCTGACCGCGCTGGGCGGCTTGCTGGCAAGCGAAGTCTTCGACCGCAGCTTGGCCCAACGCTGGGCGGAGCGGATGCGCTGAGGGTCAGCACACTCCTCAGTCCGGCGCCCCGTGCGCGGCGGCGTGCCCGCGCTTCACATCCACGCGCATCAGCAGGATCAGGCCGAACACGAAGAACACCGCAGTCACCGCGATCGACATCCGATGGTTGCCGGAGGTGAGCACGTTCACCACGCCATAGCTGAGCGGGCCGAGGATCGACGCGGCCTTCACCGCGAGGCCCCACAGGCCGAAGATTTCGGCTTCGCGCGAAGGCGGGCAGAGATAGCCCACCAATGCCCGACCCGCCGATTGCGACGCGCCCAGGCACAGGCCCGCGACGTTCGCCGCCAGCCAGACCATGGGCCGCGTTTCGGACAGGAACAGCAGCGCAATGGCGATGAGCCAGCCGACCAGGGTGATCGACAGGGTGAGGCGATGTCCGAGGCGGTCCTGAATCCATCCGAACACGAAGGCCCCCGCGGCCGCCGTCACGTTCACCAGCAGGATCAGCTTGATGCTGTCGGCGGTGGAGAAGCCGAGCGCCTGTTCGGTGTAGATCGCCGCCAGCGCGATCACGGTCTGCACGCCGGCCTGATAGGCCACGATGCACCAGAGGAACTGGCGCAGGTCGGCCAGCCCGTGGCCGCCGCGCAAGGCGTCCAGCACGCGCGATTTGGCGAGGCTCCAGACCTCCGTATTCGACACCGATTGTGGTCGTGCACGCTCGCGCAGCAACAACATCGTCGGCAGCACGGCAAGCGCGAACGCAAGGGCCGTGATCAGCATGGTCTGCGGCACGGTGGTTGCCGTCGGCGCCGCATTCGACTGGATCCACCACAAGCACAGCGCCAGCACCAGCAGGCCGCCGAGATAACCCAGGCCCCAGCCCCAGCCCGACACCTTGCCCATGGCCTCCGGCTTCACCAGCTCCGGCAGGAAGGCCGCGATCAGGTTCTCGCCCATGCCGAAGGCGAAGTTGCCGATGACAACGATCCCCAGGGCCAGGGCCACGTCGCCCGGCCCGCACAGCGCCAGCCCGGCAGTGCCGAGCACGCACAGGCCGGTGCTTACCACGAGCAGCTTCTTCTTTTGCGCGCGCAGGTCGGCCCAGGCCCCGATGAAGGGCGCGGTCAGCACGTTGAGCAGGTAGGACATCGAGAGCGCGAGGGTCCAGGCCAGGGTTGCCCAGCTCGCCTTGCCCGCGATCACGCTCACGAAGAAGGCGTTGAACACCGCGGTGATCACCACCGTGGTGTAGCCGGAGTTGGCGAAGTCGAAAAAGGCCCAGGCCACGATTTCACGCCGCTGCACCGGCGGCACGTCGGCCGGATGCCTGGCGCGAAGATCGGAGGCGGCGACGGCGGCGTCTGACATGCGTTGCTCGTAGGAATGGCCGTCGCGAGTCTAACCGCTCGCACCGCGTTCGCCGTGTCCGCTTGGGCCCAGCCTCGACGTTCTGTTGTGCAGACGGCTGCCCCTGCCGCCGACCACCGGGAGATCGTCATGCAATCCGCACCGCTCGCTTCCACGCCGCTCAAATCAGCCCTGCTCGCAGCCCTGCTCGTCCTGGGCGCCACGCCGGCCCTGGCCAAATCCGGCGCCAACGGCAAGGTCAGCATCGACGACGCCCACTGGGCCGTCGCCGATGCCGTGGCGACGCTCGATGGCGACGAGTTGAAGATCGTGTTCGCCTCGAAGGAGTTCGACCGCGCGGCCTGGGCCGAAGATGGCCAGTTCGGCAGCTTCGACTTGTGGGAGTTCAAGGACGACGACGGCAACGACGGACAATCGCTGAGCATCACGGTCGACAATGAGAGCGGCGGCTACGGCGGGCACGGCACCAAGACCGGTTTCGGCGGTGGCGGCGGCTACAGCAGCGACTATGCCGAGAGCCTCAAGCTCAGCGTGCGCGACGACAAGCACGTGGCCGGCACGCTCAAGATCACGGACGACGATCTCGCCGCGGAAGTCACGTTCGACCTGCCGATCCAGACGTTCGGCCCGTTGACACGCCCCGGCACCGCGCTACCCGCCGATGGCGGCGAACCAGGCAAGGCGCTCAAGGCCGTGGTGGATGCCACCCACGCTGGCAACCTGGACCAGATGATCGCCTTGTCGCATCCGGAGAAGCGCAAGCAGATCGAACAGGCCAAGGCCTCGGGCGAGGCCGCGAAGATGCTGGAGTTGGCGAAATTGTTCACGCCCAGGATCAGCAAGGTGATCGGCGGGAGCATCGACGGCGACAGCGCCTGGGTGGATTTCGAAGGTCAGGAAGACGGCGGCAAAGTGACTGGCACGGCCGAGCTCAGCCGGATGAACGGCCAGTGGTTCGTGAAGAAGATCAACACCAGAAGCGGCGGCTGAGACCTCGCGCCCGGGAAGACACGGCGGGTGGCGATGATGCCACCCGTCACGAGATCATCGTTCCGGACGCAGCAACGCCTGTGCCGCGCGCACCGTCTCCCGCGCAACCGCCTGCACTGCCTCGCGTCGTTTCGCATCGAGCAACTCGTCGTTCGCGTCGAAGGCGCTGTCGGCGTTGCCCAGCGCCACTTGCGACGGTGCCACCCACAAACCGAGCTTGGCCAGCGCATCTCGCAGCACGATCAGCGAACGGATGCCGCCGAGCATGCCGGGCGAGGCCGAGCAGATTCCGGCCACCTTGCCGCGGAACAACGCGGTGCCGGAGCGGCCGTCCAGCATCGGTCGCGAGATCCAGTCGAGCGTGTTCTTCACCAGCGCCGGCATCGAACCGTTGTACTCGGGCGTGCTGATCAAGAGGCCGTCGTGATCGCGCATCATCTGCTGCAGGCGACGCACCGTCTCGGGCATGCCGGCCGCTTCGATGTCACCGTCGTAGATCGGCAGCGGGCAGTCGCGCAGCTCCAGGTGCGTGACCTCCGCGCCCGCGGCGCTCGCGCCGGCTTCAAGGGTGCGGATCAGTTTGCGATTGAGCGAACCGGCACGGAGACTGCCGGCGAAAGCGAGTAGGCGGATCGGTTCGGACATGGCATCGCATCGACAGGGCGGCAATCCAGTCTAGCGACCTGCACAAGGCAAATCGAAAGTGGCTCGCCCGGTCTGGCCGCGCGGTACTTGCGCCGCACTCAACCCGCAACTTCGGCTACGGGCCTCGCTCCGGCACGGCGGCTCGTTCGCCCATCCGGTCGCAAGCCCACGCTCGCGTCACCCGTTGCAGGCCATCAGTCCAGTCCGGCCCGATGCAGTTGTCGGTCGTGCCGCGCACACGCCGCGCGCCGCTCCGCCTCAAGCTCGCGCAGCAAGGGCCGGAACGCCGGGCGTTCGCGCGCCACGCGACGTACGCTGGCCACCGCCATCCACAGGTCGCCTTCGTGCCCGCAGCGCTTGGCCAGGCCAAGCAGCGCGCGAGCGGCATCATCGGACCGCTGCAGGGCAAAGGCCGCCGTGCGTTGCAGGTTGGCAAGACGGCGCAGCTTGCGGCGCAAGGCGTGCCGCCGCTCGCGCCCATGCAGGCCCCGGGCAATGCGGATGTCACGACGTGCCCGCTTCCCTGCCTTCGCCAGCGCCTGATGCGCCACGGCCGCGTCCAGCGTCTGGAACGGCCATTGCGCCAGGCGTATTTCCAGAGCGACACACTCCTGTTCCAGCCGACGCCACAGCGCCGCCCCGGCCGGATATTCCGCCCACACCTGCTCGCGGCATTTGGCTTCGCTTCTTGCCAGCGCGCGCAACTGGTCGGCATGGGCACGCCAGCGGGGGCGCGAGGCGAGCAACAGGAAGGTCTGTCGTCGTGCGGCCGCGTCACGCAGCGGCCCAAGGCTTCGGCGCATGCGTCGCAACCGCAGGTTCTCGCGCTCGGCAAGGGCCGGATCAATCGGTTCCAGCAAACGCACGATGGCTCGAAGCCGTTGCAGGGTCTTGCGCACCCGATGCAAGGCGCGGTCTCGGCCGCCCCGGGCCAGCAGCAACTGGTTCCGCAATTCGCCCAGCTCGGTACGCGCCAGTTGCTCCAGCCGGTTACCGGGACTGATTCGGTGAGAGGACAAGCGTTTTCCTCGCGCTGACGACGATCGCAGCGCCGGCGGGCGCAACACGACCCCGGGATCGGGTTCCGACCTCATCGTGTATGGCAAGGACATGACACCAGCATGACAGGGCAGCCCAGGCCGGCATTGACCCCGATCAAGCGCGCTCATCCCGACGTGAACGGCGCGCCAACGTCACGGCTCCCCGGGTGCCTCCCCGCTGGCTTTGCTGCGGCGCATCAAGTACAGTGCGCCCCGTTTGCGCACCGGCCGTCCGTTTTCCCTTCGGTCCGCCGCGCTGGATCAGGCTAGCCCTCGGGCCTCGCCCTGCTCCGCGCCGCCCCTCGCCGCACGCCGCCTGGCGCAAACACGGATCTGTCCGCCGTCGGCGGGAATCCGTTCATCGTTCACTCGCAGCGCAGGTTTAGGGAACGCTCCGGGTACACAGGACGCCATGCGTCCGGGAGCTTCATCATGTCGTTTTCCTCCCTCGGGCTTTCGCCCGGGCTGGTCCGCGCGCTGTCAGAACTCGGCTACGAAACGCCGACCGCGATCCAATCCGAATCCATCCCGCTGGCGCTGAAGGGCCACGATCTGCTCGCCGGCGCGCAGACCGGCACCGGCAAGACCGCCGCCTTCTCGCTGCCGCTGTTGCAGCGCCTGGCCGGCAACGAACCCAAGCGCGGGCCGCGTGCGCCGCGCGCTCTGGTGCTGACCCCGACGCGCGAACTGGCGCTGCAGGTGCACGAAAGCATCCGCGGTTACGGCAAACACCTCAAGCTGTTCGCCACCGCGATCTACGGCGGCGCCGGCATGCATCCGCAGATCGACTCGCTGCGCAAGGGCGTCGACATCGTGGTCGCCACGCCGGGACGCCTGATCGATCACATGGAACAGCGCACCGTCGATTTGTCGAAGATCGAATTGCTGGTGCTGGACGAAGCCGACCGCATGCTCGACATGGGCTTTTTGCCGGCGATGAAACGCATCCTTGGCGTGCTGCCGAAACAGAACCGCCAGACCTTGCTGTTCTCGGCCACGTTCGAAGACGCCGTCAAACAGCTCGCGCAGCAGTTCATGCGCGATCCGGTCGAAGTGCAGATCGCGGCGCGCAACAGCATCGTGGCCACGGTGACGCATCGCGCCCACCCGGTCGACAACGCGCGCAAGCGTGACCTGCTGCTGGATCTGCTCGCGGTCGACAGCCGTCGCCAGACGCTCGTCTTCACCCGCACCAAGCACGGCGCAAATCGACTGGCGGAGCAGCTGGAAAAAGCCGGCATCCGTTCGGCCGCGATCCACGGCAACAAGTCGCAAGGCGCACGCGTTCGCGCCCTCACCGACTTCAAGAGCGGCAAGTGCACCGTGCTGGTGGCCACCGACATCGCCGCGCGCGGCATCGACATCGACCAGTTGCCCTGGGTCATCAACTACGACTTGCCGACGATTGCCGAAGACTACGTGCACCGCATCGGCCGCACCGGCCGCAATGGCAGCACGGGCGAAGCGATCTCGCTGGTGGCACCGGAAGAAGGCCCGTTGCTGCGCGAAATCCAACGCCTGCTGAAGCAGGACATCGAGATGCGCGTGGTGGAAGGCTACGCGCCGTCCAAGCCGCTGCAGATGAATGGTTCGGTGGCTGCGGCACGCCGTCCGACCAACCAGCCGCCGCGCGGCCAGCAGCATGCACGTCGTCCGCATGCCAGCGCCCCGCGCAGCACCCACGCTCACGCCGGCCCGAAGCAACGCACCGGCGGCGCTCCGCGCGGACACGGCGGCGGACGACGCGACCACGGCGCGCGCTGAAGCACTGTCCCCTCTCCCGCTGGCGGGAGAGGGTTGGAGTGAGGGTGAAGCCGCGCGCTTGCGCAGCAATTCGCACATCGCCCTCACCCACGCCGTTGGCACGCGCGCGGGAGCGGCGCAAGACTGATCGGCACGGCTGCGCCCGTGACCACCGCCATGATCGCGTTGCCGGTGTTGTGCAACGGTGTCCGTCGACTATCGCCGTGTCGCGCAAGACGAATCGGTTCACGCACCGAGCGGCAGGATGATCGGGCGTAGCTGAACCCAGCCCCCTGCGGCGACGGTAGCGAACGCATTCCAAACACGACCAGAAACTATCCGCTGCTAGGATCGAGGCCGGCCGAATTCCAGCCACTCAATGGATCTCAAAACAGATGGATACCCTGCGTCTTTTTGCTGTGCTATCGCTTGCGCTCGCCGCCAATCCAGCGGCTGCGCACCCTCCTCCATCCACCCAAACTGAGACTCGCCTCGTGGCTTCACGCAACGATCTTGGGAACTTGTTCGAACGCGAAATCAGCAATCTGATCGAGGTCGCAAACTCCCGCCCCAATGACCGGGTTCGTGTCATGGTGGAGCTGGCGCTGGATCCGAGCGATCGCGTCGACATCGTGACTCGCACTCGCAATCCGCGCGCCGAAGCGCAGTACAACGCAGCCGTTACGCGACGCCAGGATCAGCTCGCCAATGCGCTGGGCGCGCGATTTGCGCGCAGTGAAGCCGGCTACATCAACCGCATCGACGGACTGCCGTTTGTCTCCCTGCTGCTCGATGCCAGCGAACTGAGTCAACTGGCCAAGCTCCCGGTGGTCGCGTCGGTGGCGCAAGAGACCGAGGGCATGGACTTCCTGCGCACCACCGTCGGTCAGGTGCACGCCGATTGGGTTCACAGCGGCGGAAACACCGGCAGCTATCGCATGATCGACGTGCCCGGGACGCGCTACATCCGCGTGCGCGCCTGCAACGGCGTGAGTTGCGGTGCATGGAAACTCGGCAACCAGACCGCCACCTACTACAACGGCTGTCTCTGACATGTGGCGCCGATACGTGTTGCTCGCCGTGCTGGCCGGCGGATCGGGGGCGTTGACGCCCCTGACCTCGATCGCCGCAGAACCGGTGCCGACCATCTTCGAGGCGGAGAATACGCAAGGAGTGCAAGGCGATCACAGCGTGATCGTCTTCGCCGCGACCTACTTCCTGCATGACGGCAGCTTCGATGCGTTCGATGTCGGTGCCAAAGCCAGCCAGGGCGTCGCGGCGCTTGCGCAGGGACTCGGCGTCATCCGCTTCCGCGACGAGTTTCTCGCATCCCACCCAACCGGGTTTGTCTCATACGTCGAACGTGGCCTGTGTTTTCAGAACCCAGATCTGCTGCAGTTCGACGCGCGAGAGCAGAACCTGGACCCGGTGAAGCATCGGTACCTGAGCTACCTCGCTCGAGTCTTTCCGGCAGACGATGCCTTTGTCGGCAACGACAACCCCATGGCGCACGAAGTGTTTGACGAGAACGGGGTGTTTCAGGGGCCCATCGTCATCGAGTTGACGGGGGCCGATGTGCTGGATGCGGGAACCCGGCTCAACGACGAGACCGATATCGGGGGGTTCGATCAGCTCGGCGGGACGGATATCGGCATCGCCACCGACGACGTCATCCTCGAACATCCCGGCTTCAATGGCTCGATGCGCAATCCCAATGGCAGTCCCCAGCGTGTGCTGGGCGGCACGGCTCGCTATCACTCAGGCACCGATTGCGCCACGCGGCATCGCGTCGACCCCATCCTCGGCGACTTCACCCGCCCGGGATTCCGGCTCAATCGCTTCCGCCTCAGCAGCCGCCTGAGTTCGTACTTCTCCGGCGCCTGGTACGACCCGGCGCGCTCGGGCGAAGGCTTCCAGATCGAGATCTTCGATGCCGCCGCACCCAAGCTCTCGCTCACTTGGTTCACCTACGAGCCCGACGGCAGCGGGCGACAGAAATGGCTGACCGGCGTCGGCACGATCGACTACCTCAGCGCCGAGGTCGAGTTGTATGAGACCGAAGGCGGGATCATGGGCTCGATCGAGAATCCGCAACGCGTACAACGCAAGCGCTGGGGCACGGCCACCGCCGGTTTCGCCAATTGCTGGAGTGGCGCGGTCATCCACAATCCCGACGACCCCGCGGCCGCGCGCGGTGCCATCTACGTCCAGCGTCTTACCGCGGTGCCGGCAGGCCTGGAGCGCGACTGCGGGGCCTACACCTTGCAGGCCGACGCGGCGCCAGAACCGTGGCCGTAGCGGTTGCAGCGGCGAGGTAGTTCTGGCGGAGCAATCCGTTGCGCCGTTGGCCCGAGCCGTGCCTCAGCGCGGCTCGGGCCGCCGCCATAGCCACACCGCCACCAGCGTCATGATCGTGGTGCCGAGCGCAGCCATCCACCAACGCGGTGCGGTGAGGAAGAAGATCGCGGAACACGCGACCATCGCCACGGTGGCGCTCCATTTCGCACGACGCGACACCGCGCCCTGGGCCTGCCAGTCGCGGATCATCGGGCCGAAGACGCGATGCGTCTGCAGCCAGTGGTGCAAGCGCGTCGAGCCACGCGCCGCGGCCCAGGCCGCGAGCAGCACGAAGGGCGTGGTGGGTAATCCCGGCACCACGATGCCGATCACGCCCAGGGCGAGCGCGATCCACGCCAGCAACAGGTAGGGCCAGCGCCTCACCACATCACCCCGGCCTTGTGCGTGCGCCGATCATTCACCCAGTCGCACCTGGCCCCGGCCATCGATCTGCTCGAACACGAAACGATAGGCCAGGCTCACTGCCTGCGCCTCCTCGCGTACGCCATCGCCCCAGCAGCCGCCCTGCGGATCGGGTGCCGTGCCTTCGGGATAGATGCAGCGGAACGCCGGATCGAAGCGCCAGGTGCGTGCGGCCGCCTGCGCCGACTCGAAGAACGCGGGCGGCACCTGTTCGATCGCCGGGCAGTCCGGTCCGGTCGCCACGGGCACGGTATCCGACACCCCTCCCCGTTCGTCGATGCTCACTCGCAGGCAGAGCGCCTGTGGCGCGAGGCGCTGCGCCAGCAGTGCGCGCGGATAGTCGGGAAGGGCGTTGCCCGACCTCGGCAAAGGGGCCTGGAAGCGTTCGTTCTGCGCCAGGGTCATGCGCGCTTCCGCAGGCACTGCCGAATCGACTTCGCTTACACCGACCTGCCCGCTGGGTGGCTGGGTGCGCTCGGGCGCACTGGCGCAACCGCTCGCGAGCGCGACGGCAACAAGGGCGAGAGCAAGCGCAGGCAGCCTCATGCATGGACTCCGTACGTGGGTTCAGCTGGTTTCGCGCGAAGCGTCGGCAAACCCGGGGGCGATCCCGACCTCGCTGCCGCCCGCGTCGTAAACCGCTTGATCCAGCAACCCGGCTTCCTTCGCCACCAGCACCGGCACCAGCATCTGCCCGGTGACATTGGTCATCGTGCGCATCATGTCGAGCACGCGGTCGATCGCGACGAGAAAGCCGATGCCTTCGAGCGGCAGGCCCGCGGCGCTCAGCACCACGGTGGCCATCACCATCGCCGTGCCCGGCACGCCGGCGGTGCCGAAACTGCCCAGCACCGAGGCCAGCAGGATGACGAAATACTGCGAGGCGCCAAGTTCGAGATTGAAATACTGCGCCACGAAGATCGAGGTGAGCGCGGGATAGATCGCGCCGCAGCCGTCCATCTTGATGCTGGCACCGAGCGGCACCGCGAACGCGGCGTAATCGCGATTCACCCCGAGGTTGTGCGTGACGCAGCGCAAGGACACCGGCAGCGACGCGAAACTTGACGAACTCACGAACGCGACCTGCATGCCCGGTGCCGCCCCGCGCAGGAACTTCAGCGGATTCAAGCCGTGCAGGACGAGCAATCCGGCGTAGGTCAGCACGATGTGCAGCGCGCAGGCCAGGTACAACGCGAACACGAAGCTGCCGAGCGGCAACAGGCGTTCAAAGCCATAGCCGCCCACCAGCGCCGCGATCAGGCCGAAGGTGCCCAGTGGCGTGAGTTCCAGCACGTAGCGCGTGAGCTGGATCATGGCTTCGCTGGCCTCGCCGAACAGCGCGCGCAACTTCGTGCTCTTGTCGCCCAGTGCCACCAGCGCGAAGCCGAGCAGCGCGGCGAAGAAGATGACCTGCAAGATCTTGCCTTCCGCCAACGCCATGAAGGGATTGGCCGGCACCACGTCGAGCAGCACCTGCACCGGGCCTGGCACCACTTTCGGCGTGTAGTTGTCGGCCACTGCAAGCTGGCCGACACCCACGCCGGGATCGAGCAGCCAGCCGATCGCGAGGCCCATGCCCACCGCCAGGATTGCAGTGGCGGCAAACCAGGCGAAGGTGCGACCACCGAGTGCCGCCACCGACTTCTGCCCGGACAGGCTTGCCACTGCGTTCACCACGGCGAAGAACACCAGCGGGGTGGCGATCATCCGTATCGCGTTGACATACAGCGTGCCCAGCGGCTGCAACCAGGTGACGGCCGTCGGCCCCATCAACCAGCCCACCAGGGCACCGAGCACGAAAGCGCCCAGGACCCGCTTCCAGAACCGGATGCCAAACCAGCCTGCGACGATCGCGTTCATGCCTGCCCCGCGGGAGAGGCCGCCACCTTACCCGAGTGGCGCGGCCAGCGAGAACCCTGCGGCCACCGGAACGGGTATCGTCGTGCGTCGATGCATTCCCTGCTGCCAAGAGACCGACATGCCCTATACCCCGATCCTCGCCACGCTGGGTTACGTGCTATCGCCGGACCGCAAGCGCGTGTTGCTAGTGCATCGCAATGCACGCCCCGGCGACCTGCACCTGGGCAAGTACAACGGTCTCGGCGGAAAGATGGAACGTGACGAGGACGTGGCCGCCTGCATGCGACGCGAACTGCGCGAGGAAGCCGGGATCGAGGCCAGGTCGATGCAGTTGCGCGGCACTCTGAGCTGGCCGGGATTCGGCAAGCATGGCGAGGACTGGCTCGGCTTCCTGTTCCTCGTCACCGCCTTCGAGGGCACGCCGCCGCCACGCAATGCCGAAGGCACGCTCGAATGGATCGAACTGGAACGTATCGCCGACCTGCCGCTGTGGGAGGGCGATCGCCACTTCCTGCCCTTGGTGTTCGATGCCGACCCGCGCCCCTTCCACGGAGTGATGCCCTACCGCGAAGGCCGCATGCAATCCTGGCATTTCGAACGCCCGTAAGCGTCGGAAATTCGCCTTGGACCCCGTATCTGGCGGATAATCGCGCCATGTCCGCGCCCCGCACCCCCGAAGATTCCACCGCGGACAACCGCGCCCTGTCGTTCGACGACCTCGCGCTGCCCGCGCCGCTGTTGCGCGCGCTGAAGGATGTCGGCTACGAATCTCCCTCGCCGATCCAGGCCGCAACGATCCCGCCGCTGCTATCCGGACGCGACTTGCTGGGCCAGGCCCAGACCGGCACCGGCAAGACCGCGGCCTTCGCCCTGCCGATCCTGGCGCGGATCGATACCAACAACGGCCTGCCGCAGGCGCTGGTATTGACGCCCACGCGCGAGCTCGCGATCCAGGTGGCCGAGGCGTTCCAGAAGTACGCCACCCACCTGCCCGGCTTCCACGTGCTGCCGGTCTACGGCGGCCAGGCCTACGGCGGGCAACTGCACGCGCTCAAGCGCGGCGTGCACGTCGTGGTGGGCACGCCGGGACGCATCATCGATCACCTCGAGCGTGGCTCGCTCGACTTGTCCCAGCTCAAGCATCTGGTGCTGGACGAAGCCGACGAGATGCTGCGCATGGGCTTCATCGACGATGTCGAGAAGATCCTGCAGAAGACCCCGGCGCAACGCCAGACCTGCCTGTTCTCGGCCACGATGCCGGCGCAGATCAAGCGCATCGCGCAGACCTATCTGCGCGATCCGGCCGAAATCACCATCGCGGCCAAGACCCGCACCGCCGACAACATCCGCCAGCGCTACTGGCTGGTGAGCGGCCTGCACAAGCTCGATGCGCTCACCCGCATCCTCGAAGCCGAAACCTTCGACGGCATGATCATCTTCGCCCGCACCAAGCAGGCCACCGAAGAACTGGCCGAGAAGCTCTCCGCGCGCGGCTTCGCCGCCAGCGCGATCAACGGCGACATCGCGCAGCCGCTGCGCGAGAAAGCGGTGCAGAAGCTCAAGGACGGCCAGCTCGACATCCTCGTGGCCACGGACGTCGCCGCACGCGGGCTCGACGTGGAACGCATCAGCCACGTGGTGAACTACGACATTCCCTACGACACCGAAAGCTACGTGCACCGCATCGGCCGCACTGGCCGCGCCGGCCGCACCGGCGATGCGATCCTGTTCGTCGCGCCGCGCGAGCGCGGCATGTTGCGCGCGATCGAACGCGCCACGCGCCAGCCCATCACCCAGATGGAGCTGCCCTCGGTCGAAACCGTCAACGACCAGCGCCTCAACAAGTTCAAGCAGCGCATCCGCGACGCCTTGTCGATGGAAGACATCGGGCCCTTCCAGGCGCTGATCGAACAGTTCGAACGCGAGCAGAACGTGCCCGCGATCGAAATCGCCGCGGCGCTGGCGCGCCTGCTGCAAGGCGATACGCCGCTGCTGCTCAAGCCCGACCCGCCGCGCAAGCGGTTCGAGGATCGTCCGGAACGTGGCGAACGCCCCGAGCGAGCGCCGCGCTTCGAGCGCGAGGATCGCGGCCCGCGCGTCGAACGCCATGCCGCGGGCGAACGCGAGGATCGCGCACCGCGACCGCGCGCCCAGATCACCGATGCCAATCTCGAGACCTTCCGCATCGAAGTCGGACATGCGCACCGGGTCAAGCCCGGCAATATCGTCGGCGCCATCGCAAACGAAGCCGGCCTCGAATCGCGCCACATCGGCCGCATCGACATCCGTGACGATCACACCTACATCGACCTGCCGCGCGGAATGCCGGATGACATCCTGCAACACCTGCAGAGCGTCTGGGTGGCGGGCCAACGCCTGCGCATCAAGCGCCACAGCGGCGAACTGCCGCCGGCACCGAAGATCAAGCGCGACTTCGGCCCCGGGGCGCGCTTCGAACGCCACGCCGGCAAGCCGCCGCACAAGCGCAAGCCGCGCGGGGAATAACGCGAGGCGCTGGCGATCCGCAACCGCGGGCTGGACGGTCCACAGTCGGGACTGCCGTTGCGCATGTCAACCAGGCCGCACCAGGAAGACGTGTATCGCACCAAACCCTGCGACCGCGTGAGCTGGCTCCAGGTGCTCGCGCAGACCTCGCTCGAGCTGATCCGCACCACGGCAACGGTCGCATGAAGATTCTCGTCTACGGCAACTCAGGATCCGGCAAGAGCACCTACGCCCGCGCCCTGTCGGAACGACACGGGCTGACGCATCTGGACCTCGACTCCATCGTCTGGGTGCCGGGCAAGATCGCCGTCGCGCGCGAGCCCGACGAGGTGCGCGCGGCACTGTCGCAGTTCATCGCCACCACCCCGGCCTGGGTCATCGAAGGCTGCTACGGAGAACTGGTGGAGGCGGCCGCCCCACATTGCAGCCAACTGGTGTTCCTGAATCCCGGCCTGGACGCTTGCCTGGGCAATAACCGGCAGCGACCGTGGGAACCGCACAAATACGCGTCGATGGAATTGCAGAACTCGATGCTGTCAAAGCTGCAGGCCTGGGTGGCGGGCTACTACGATCGCGACGATGCCTGGTCCTATCGTGCGCATCGCGCCATCTTCGAAGCCCATGGCGGATCCAAGCACGAGTACACGAGCCGGATGCAGGCGGATGCTGCGCCCTGATCCGTCGCCCCGCGTTGCGGCGACAGAGGGGCGCAAGCCGGGGCCGCGCATTGCCGGGTACGAAACGCAGTCGTACTATCGACGTCCCGTCTCCCTCCCAGGCTTGGCCATGACTCATCGTTTCCGCCCCCTGCCCTGCCTCGTCCTCTTGTCGCTGGCCGGAAGCCCCGCGCTGCTGGCGGCCAGCACGCCCGAGGTCAAGCTCAAGGACGGCGTGCAGTGCACCGCCAAGCCGGACGATGCCTACGAGGGCGAGACCCATCGCTGTTATTTCGCGCCGGAAAAATTCGGCAAGCGCGATTTCTCCACTCGCAACGGCCGCGCCACCTACGTGTTTTCCACCATCGGCCAGGATTGCGACGAGGTGGAGATCCTGGGCGATGGCAACTCCACGCTCACCTCGCCCGGTGGCGGCGAGTTGAAGCAGGTGTCGGTGCACTGCGAGAAGTAGCCGCCGCGCGCGGCCCGTCTCGGCACGGATTGCTGCACTGCGGTAAAGTCGGCCGGTCCCCGCTCCCGGCCGCTACCCATGCTTTACCTCGTCCACGAAATGCAGCGCGTGTGGCTGGCGCCCTGGGTCTATGGCGCCGAAGCCGCCGCCAAGGCCTATTCCGATCCCGGAAGCTGGCTCTCGCAATTGCCCGGCGCGGCACGCGCCTCGGCGGGCTATGAGCTGTTCCATCGCCTCGGCAAGGCCTACGAAAAGCCCGAGTTCGGCATCCGCGAGGTGATCTCGCACGGCCACACCGTGCCGATCATTGAGCAATGCAAGCTCGCCACGCCCTTCTGCCGGCTGCTGCGCTTCAAGCGCTACGCCGACCAGCCGGCCGTGGTGGAAGACCTGAAGGACGACCCCGTCGTGCTGGTGGTGGCGCCGCTCTCCGGCCATCACTCCACGCTGCTGCGCGACACCGTGCGCACCCTGCTGCAGGACCACAAGGTCTACATCACCGACTGGATCGACGCGCGCATGGTGCCCAAGGATGCAGGCGCCTTCACGCTCGATGACTACGTCAACACGGTGCGCACCTTCATCCGCCACATCGGCGCCGACAAGCTGCACGTGATCAGCGTCTGCCAACCCACGGTGCCGGTGCTGGCCGCGGTGTCGCTGATGGCGAGCGCGGGCGAAGCCGTGCCGCGCAGCCTGACCCTGATGGGCGGGCCGATCGACACCCGCCACAGCCCCACCCAGGTGAACAACCTCGCCACCACCAAGCCGCTATCGTGGTTCGAAAACCACGTCATCCACGAAGTGCCGCAGAATTATCCTGGCAAGGGCCGCAAGGTTTATCCGGGTTTCCTGCAGCACGCCGGCTTCATCGCGATGAATCCCAGCCGGCATTTCCAATCGCATTGGGATTACTACCTCGATCTGGTGAAGGGCGACCTCGACGACGCCGAATCGCACCGCAGCTTTTACGACGAGTACAACGCCGTGCTCGACATGCCGGCCAAGTATTACCTCGACACCATCCGCATCGTGTTCCAGCAACACTTGCTGCCGCGCGGTGAATGGGTGGTGGACGGCGTCCGGGTGGCGCCGCAAGACATCACACGCAGCGCCCTGATGACGATCGAAGGCGAACTCGACGACATCTCCGGCGTCGGCCAGACCCAGGCCGCACAGGCCTTGTGCAGTGGCATCCCCGCGAAGAAGAAACAGCACCTCACGGTGCAGGGCGCCGGCCACTACGGCATCTTCAGCGGCCGGCGCTGGCGCGACCTGGTCTATCCGCAGGTGCGCGAGTTCATCCGCAAGCACCGGTAGGTACCGCCTAACCTGGATCTTCTTGACCGCATCCAAGCTGGCGGACGTGGATGGCCGCCCTGGCTCCACGTGACTTCCGGGCCGCGCCCGGAAGCCCGTACCGGTGCAATCTCGCCCGTCAAGACAAGGATGTTTCCATGCGGATGCTGCTGTTCGTTTCGCTTTGCCTGGGCCTTGTCCCGGCGCACGCCTCGGTTGTGATCGATGGCCGCCTGGACCCTGGCGAATGGAATGAGGCGATGCGCTTCGACCGATTCGTTGCCGTGCAGCCCGCCAATGGCACGCCCGCACCGGAAGATCGCCGCAGCGAGGCCTTGCTGCTCTCCACGCCCGAGGGCATCGCGGTGGCGATCAAGGCCTGGCATCCGGCCTCGGTGCCGCAGACGCGGGCCCGCATCCCGCGCGATGGGCAGCAGTCGGTCGATCGCTTCAACCTGATGATCGACTTCAACGGTGACGGCCGCGTCGGCTACGACTTCACCATCACCACGGCAGGCGACATCACCGACGAGTCGATCAGCAACCAGAACGCCTTCAGCTACGACTGGGACGGCGACTGGCAGCATGCCGCGGCGGACTTCGAAGGCGGCTACGCGGCCGAGTTCCTGATCCCGTGGAGCATCGCGGCGATGGCCGATTCGTCCGCTCCCTCGCGCACGATCGCGGTGTATTTCGATCGCGTCATTGCTGCCACGGGAGAGCGCTACGCCTACCCCGATGCAGTGTTCAACCGCCCGCGATTCTTGAGCGATTTTGCCCGGGTCGAGATTCCGCAGTTCCGCCAGGGCCTGCTCGCCGTGACGCCCTACGGCGTGGCGCTGTCGGACCTGAACTCGGAGGACACCGAGTTCAAGGGCGGCGTCGATCTGTTCTGGAAGCCCAATGGCGATCATCAGTTCGCGCTTGCGATCAACCCGGATTTCGGCCAGGTCGAGAGCGACCAGTTGGTGGTGAATTTCAGCGGCACCGAGACCGTGTTCTCCGACAAGCGTCCGTTCTTCACCGAGAACCAGGGCTACTTCGACCTGCGCCACAACCTTGGGCAGCTGTTCTACACCCGTCGCGTCGGTGGCCCGGCCGACGACGGCAGCGGTGCCGCCGACATCGATGCCGCGTTCAAGGCCGTCGGCAGTCTTGCCGGCTTCGGCTACGGCGTGTTCATGGCGAGCGAAGCCGAGGATGTCGGGCGCGACTTCCTGATGCTGCGCGGCACGCGCGGTGGCGAGACCTTGCAAACCGGTGCCACGGTGAGCCGGGTGGAGCGCCCGTTCCTGGATCGCGACGCAACCGTCACCGCACTGGACGCGAACTGGAAACCGAACGCGACGTGGATGGTGCGCCCGCTGCTGCTGCACAGCGAGGTCGATCAGGCGGGAACGCGCAGTCGCGGTGACGGCGCCGGCGCGATCGCGGACTGGGACATGGATGGCCCGTGGCGCCAGCAGTATTTCGCCTTGTGGTCGGACCATGCGCTGGCCCTCAACGATCTTGGCTACCAGCAACGCAACGACTTCCTCACACTCGAATGGGAGAGCGGCTATCGGCAGGATGAGTTGCCCGCCAGCTCAAGCCATGCCAGCCACGACTGGGAACTGGAACTGGTGCATCGCGAGAACGGTGCGGGGCAGCGCCTGGCCGACATCGGCAGCGTCTATCGCAACTCGACCCGTCGTGATGGCGGCCAGGAATTCTTCATGCTGAGCCAACGTGCGGCGGCGTTCGACGACCGGCTGTCGCGTGGCCACGGCGCGGTGCGGACCCAGGCCGGCCCCTTGTTCGCCTACGAACGATCACGCCCGCGCCAGGGCACGGGACGCTGGGGATGGGACGCGAACTTCGAGCTCGGCCCGAACGCGCACGCGGGGCGCTATGTGTTTGGCGGGGTACGTCCGCGCCTGCACCTGGGCGAGCGCTTCAACGTCGATCTCGGCCTCTACCTGTGGCGCCAGTCCGACTGGCTGCTGTGGCAGCAAGGCACCGAGTTCGGCAGCTTCGACACCCGGCGCGCCGAGCTGTACTCCGATCTCAACTGGTTCATCGGCGACAGGCAGGAACTGCGGGTGAAACTGCAGGCGATCGCCATCGATGCCGAGGCGCGACAGGCGCGACGACTGCTTCCGGGCGGACACCTGATCGACAGCGAAGCGGACCTGGATGACTTCCAGCTGCGCAACCTCGGCTTCCAGGTGCGCTGGCGCTACTCGCTCGGCAAGCTCAGCGATCTGTTCGTGGTGTATGGCCGTGGCGGTCTCAGCATCGACGACGAACAACGCGGCCTCAATGACACCCTCACCGACGTGTTCTCGCTCAAGGACGACCATCAGGTGCTGGTGAAGCTTGCCTATCGCTTCGAACCCGACTTCTGATTCCTGCGTGCCACGGGTTTGCGTTGCTTCGTGGCCGACGTACGCGCGGCCTGCAAGGCCAGACGTGCCCAGGCCTGCATCGATTCACTCGAATCGAGGGCTGTCTCGGGCGCAGACCAGTAGCTCATCGTCACCGGCTGCTTCTGCCCGGTGTAGACGAAGGGTGCGCTGCCGGCCGCTTCGAACTGTGCGCGGGTGCTGGCATCGGTCTTGAGGTAGAGCTGGCCGCCGGCAACCAGGCCACACATCAGGCCATCGAGATACAGGCCCCAGCCGCCGAACATCCGGCGCGCGTCGAACTGCGCACTCGGCGAGAACAGTTCGCGCAGGTATTCGATGAAGCCGGTGTCCGACATGGGCGCGTCCGGGCAGAAGTCGCCCGCATCATGCGCCGCGCATCGCGGGGGCGCCAGTTGCGCGGCGCTGACCACACGCATTTCTGCACGTCGCGTCGATTGTGACGAATTGTGCCTGCTGGCCGCCGTTTTCGCCGGAGGCGACAATGTCGGTCCGCCCCGGAGCCGCCATGCCCAAACTCTACGATCGCCGCTACTTCGACCACTGGTATCGCCATCCCGCGCAGCGCGTCAGCGGTGGCCCGGTGCTGGAACGCAAGGTGCGCCTCGCGCTCTCGACCGCCGAGTACTATCTCGGCCGCCCGCTGCGCAGCGTGCTGGACGTGGGCTGCGGCGAAGGCGCGTGGCGCGCGCCGCTGCTCAAGCTGCGGCCTGGCCTGGCCTACCACGGACTCGATTCCAGTGAATACGCGGTGGCGCGCTTCGGTCGACGCCGCAACCTGTCGCTGGTGGCCTTCGCGCAGCTGGAACACCTGCGCTTCGGTCCGCCGGTCGACTTGCTGGTGTGCTCGGACGTGATGCACTACGTCCCCACGCGCGAGCTGCGACGTGGCCTCTCCGGTTTCGGTGAACTGTGCGGCGGACTGGCCTTTCTCGAAGTATTCGCGCGTGAGGACGATCCGGACGGCGATCGCGAAGGTTTCATCGGGCGCCGCGCCGCGTGGTATCGCAAGGCCTTTGCCGAGGCCGGGTTCGCCGGCGTCGGCTCGCACTGCTGGCTGGCTCCGGCGCTGCGCCACGAGGCCGCTGCACTGGAGCGCAGCCACCGGTAGGAGATCGCCGCCGCGCGGCGCGGCGGCGATCGGCTCAGGCCCCCATGTGGCCGAATTTTCCCCCGTTGAAGTCGTTCATGGCCTGCACGATTTCGGCCTGGGTGTTCATCACGAACGGGCCGTAGCCCACCACCGGTTCCGCGATCGGTTCGCCGCTGAGCAGCAGCAGCGTCGCATCGGTGTTGGCCTCGAGCACGATCTCGCCCCCGCTCCGCTCGAACTGCACCCACTGCGCTTCACGCACCACGCTGCTGCCATTCACCTGCACCGTCCCGTGCAACACCACCATGGCCGAGGTATGCCCTTCCGGCACCGTCAACGAGGTTTGCGCGCCGCGATTGAGCCGCACATCCCAGACGTCCACGGGCGTGAAGGTGCGGGCCGGGCCGCGGTGACCATCGAAGTCACCGGCGATCACCCGCACCCGGCCGGCATCGTTCGCCAAGGGCACCGACGGAATCTGCGCGTCGAGCAGGGTCTGATACGCAGGCGAGGTCATCTTGTCGCGGGCCGGGAGATTCACCCACAGCTGCACCATTTCCAGCGTGCCGCCGTTGCGGGTGAAGGCCTCGGAGTGGAACTCTTCATGCAGCACGCCGCCACCGGCCGTCATCCACTGCACGTCGCCGGGGCCGATGTGGCCGCCGGCGCCGGTGGAATCGCGATGATCCACCTCGCCCTGATAGACGATGGTGACGGTTTCGAAACCGCGGTGCGGATGCACGCCCACGCCACGCTTGCGCGTCGCCGGCTCGAACTGCGCCGGGCCGGCATAGTCGAGCAGCAGGAAGGGACTCACGGCCGCAGCCTGGTTGCCGTAGAAAAACAGCGAGCGCACCGGAAACCCGTCGCCTACCCAATGCGGGCGGGGAGCGCTGTGTACCGCGACGATCTTCTTCATGACGAACTCCTTGGCCGGGCCACACTGACCCCTGGCATGCTCGTCAAGGTAGTCCCGAAGCACTGGCGGCAGTAGTCCCGGGAACCGCACGCAGCGTCCCACCTGCGCAACGCCGGGGCGGACTGGGCTAAGGTGCGCGCGAATCCCGATCGCACCCCCGTCAGGCCTTGCCTTGCAGCCCGCCCATCCACGTGCCACGCCCTTTTCCGACCTCGGCCCCGACACCGTGCTGGCCGCCGTGGAAGCGCTCGGCTACGCCTGCGACGGGCGCGTGCTGGCACTCAACAGCTACGAGAACCGGGTGTACCGGGTCGGCATCGAGGGCAAGTCGCCCGTGGTGGTGAAGTTCTATCGCCCTGGCCGCTGGAGCGATGCTTCCATCCGCGAGGAACATGCCTTCGCGGCGGAACTGTTCGACGCCGAGCTTTCGGTGGTGCCGCCGCTGCGCCTGGGCGAGCAAACGCTGCACACCCATGGCGGCTATCGCTATGCGCTGTTCGCCTTGCAAGGTGGACATGCCCCCGAACTCGACGATCGCGCCACCCTGACCCGGCTCGGACAGACCCTGGCGCGCCTGCACAATGTCGGGGCGGTGCGTCCCTTTGTGCATCGCCCGACGCTGGGCATCGCCACGCACGCGGACGATGCGATCGACTACCTGCTCGACGAACGCTGGCTGCCGCCGGAACTGGAAGCGCCGTTCGAGCGCCTCAGCGATGCCTTGCTCGACCACCTCGATGCCGCCTGGGAACGCGCTGGCGACATCGCGTTCCTGCGCCTGCATGGCGACTGCCACCCCGGCAACATCCTGTGGCGCGACGACACCGCGCACTTCGTCGATCTCGACGATTGCCTGACTGGCCCCGCGATCCAGGACCTGTGGATGCTGCTCTCCGGCAACGCCGCCGACCAGCGCCGCCAGTTCGGCTGGCTGTTGGAGGGTTACCGCAGCTTCCGCCCCTTCGACCCGCGCGAACTACATCTGGTGGAAGCGCTGCGCACCATGCGCCTGCTGCACTTCAACGCCTGGGTGGCGAGGCGCTGGCACGACCCGGCCTTCCCGCGCGCCTTTCCCTGGTTCGAGGAGCCGCGCCACTGGGAATCGGTGATCGCGCAATTGCAGGAGCAACTGGCGGCGATGCAGGAACCCGCGGGACTGCTCTGATCCGACCGCCAGCGCCTGCGCTCAGGTGTCCTCGCCGCGTGCCCGCGCCACGCGCTGGTTGAAGAACGCAGCACCGGCCGCCAATCCGCGCTCGAGCTCGGCCGCCAGCCGCTTTCGATCGTTGGACCGGATGCGGGCGTCCAGTTCGAGGATGTCGGCTTGCGACGCGCCAAGCCGCTCCAGCGCTGTCGCGCCCATCAGCATCGCCGACTCGAAGGTCTCGCGCACCTGCACGTCGACACCCGCCTTCACCAGATCCACGCTGTGGCGACGGTCGACGGCGCGGGTTACCACCGGCACGCCCGGAAACTCGGCCTTGATCAACTGGGTGATGCGCGTCCCGCTGTCGGGCTTGTCCACGCACACCAGCACCACCCGCGCATGGCTCACGCCGGCGGCATGCAGGATGTCAAGCCGCGTTCCGTCGCCGTAGTAGACGTCGAAGCCGTGCTCGCGCGCCGCATCGATCATCTCCACGTCGGTGTCGATGATCGACACCTCGTAGCCACGCGCGAACAGGAACTGGCTGGCAATCTGCCCCATCCGCCCGAAGCCGATGACCAGCGCCGTGCCGGTGAGATCCTGCGGCCCCGCGCGGCCTTCCGCCGCAACCGGATAACGGCGGCGGATCAGGTCGAAGAGCACGATCATGATCGGCGTCAGCACCATCGACACGATGATGATGGCGGTGAGGATGGCGTTCTCTTCCGCGTCGATAATCCCGGCCGCGGCGGCGGCGCCATACAGCACGAAGGCGAACTCGCCGCCTTGCGCCATGAACACGGCGCGCTCCAGCGCCGCGGGGTGCGACGAGCGGAACAGTCGCGCGACGGCGTAGATCACCAGCGCCTTGACCAGCATGTAGGCCAGCACGTATCCCAGCACCATGCCCCAGTTGGCCGCCACCACGTCCAGTTGCAAGGACATGCCCACGGCGATGAAGAACAGCCCGAGCAGCACGCCGCGGAACGGTTCGACGTCCACTTCCAGTTGGTGCCGATAAGTGGATTCCGAGAGCAGCACGCCCGCCATGAAGGCACCCATGGCCATCGAGAGTCCACCCAGCTCCATCGCGAACGCCGCCCCCAACACCACCAGCAGCGCTGCTGCGGTCATCACCTCGCGTGCCTGCGCATTGGCGAGCAGGCGAAACAGCGGGTTGAGCAGGTAGCGGCCAGCCACCACCAGACCCGCGATGGCCAGGGCACCGATGCCGATCGCCGCCCAGTCGATGCCGCGCGAACCCTCCGCCACCCCCGGCGCAATCGGCGCAAGAAACGCCACGGCGGCCAGCAGCGGCACGATCATCAAGTCTTCCAGCAGCAGGATCGCCACCATGCGCTGCCCATTGTCGGAGGCCAGGTCGCCGCGTTCTTCCAGCAACTGCATGACGATGGCGGTGGAGGTGAGCACGAAACCCGCCCCCGCAACGAACGAAGGGGCCACCGGGAATCCGGTGAACGCGCCGACGGCCGTCAGCAGGATCGAGCAAACGGCCACCTGCACGAAGCCGAGGCCGAAGATCTGGTGCCGCATCGCCCACAAGCGCGACGGACGCATCTCCAGACCGATGACGAACAGGAACATGACGACGCCCAGCTCGGCCACGTGCAGGATCGTCGCCGGCTCGGTGAACACACCGAATCCGAAGGGCCCGATGACCAGGCCTGCTGCCAGATAACCGAGTACCGCCCCCAGCCCGAGTCGCTTGGCCAAGGGCGCTGCAATCACCGCCGCCGAGAGCAGGGTGATGACGGGCAGCAAGTCGATACCGTGGTGCTCGGCGCTCATCGCACCCTCCCCTGGGGCCGGATTTCAGCAAGATGGCGGCTCAGACGAGGCGCGATGGCCTGGTTCGCGGCGTCGGAGCCTGGCCCCAATCTTAAGGCGCTTGGTGGTCGCGTGCGGCGCCCTGGCCACGGTGACCGCGCGGCACCACGCGGCGAGCCTGCGCCTGATTCAAGTCAGCCCGGATGCTGCGACCTCGGAGCAACCTCCAGGCCTCGCCCGGTTCCAGCGCCGGGAGCGAGCAAGCGCCCGAGCATCGTCGGGCGCACCAGCCATTGGTAACTGGCGAACGCGAGCGCGAAGGTGACGGACACCGCGAGTGCAAGCTTCAGGCTCCAGTGCCATGCCACGTCCAGCAGCGGGTACTGGATCGCAAACAGCAGCGGCAGATGCACCAGATAGACCCAATACGAGCTATCCGAGAGCCAGCGCAGGACCGCGTTGCTGCGATCCAGCCAGGCCTTGCCGGCCAGGAGGCAAGCCAGGGTCATCCAGAATCCGGCATAGCTCTCCAGCGTGGCACCCAGCCAATGCCGGCCCGGCGCCACGGGATACGAGCTCGAACGCATCGACCACAGCAGGGCGAGATAAAGCAGCAAACCGCCCAGCGCCAGCCACGGCGCGTGGCGACGCAGCCCGTCGAGCAATGCCGGACGCTGCCAGATCTGGAAACCCAGGGCGAAGTGCAGACCGAAGTAGACCATGGCCCACATGGCAGGCAAGGGTGATTCGGGTGCGGGCCACGGTACCGAGACACTGGCCAGGGCCGGCACCATCAGCGACGGCAGTGCCCAGGGCACGAGGCTCGGCGACACGGTCGCGAGCTGCGTGCGGAGCCATTTCGGATCGAGCGTCGCCACGATCCATGTCAGCAGCGCGAACAGCATCAGGTAATGCAGGAACCACAGGTGCGCCAGGCTCGGTGCCATCGGCAAGCTGCCCTGCTCGGCCACCACGCCGCGCAGCCAGCGCAGCACCGGCGAGGGATTTTGCACCGTGTCCATGGCGTGCATCGTGAGCCGGTGCAGGCTCCATCCGATCGGCAGCGCGAACAGCAGCAAGGGCACGAGGATGCGCCGAATGCGATGGCGAAAGAATCCGGCCATGCCGCGGCGACTCACCAGCATCGCCGCGAAGTACCCGGCCACCACGAAGAACAGCGGCATGCGGAACAGGTGCAGGAACCACACCAGCAGGTCCACGAGTCGCGAGTGTTGCGCATCGGCAGTCGGCCAGAACGGATGCAGCAACACGCTGTAGGCCAGCGCGGCGTGGAACACCACGCCCGCCAGCATCGCCAGCGCGCGCAGGTTGTCCATGTAGTGCACGCGCGACGCAGCGCTCATCGGCGCGCACTCACAGGAAGGAGGTCTTGCGCGCGTGCACCCAGCTGGCGGCGAGTATGGCGATGGCCATGACCGCCAGTTCGCCCCCGATCAGCCCCAGGACCTGCGGACTCCAGACGATGGCATCGCCCTGCAGATGCTCGCGGATGCCGCCCATCCAGGTAACCCAGTAGATGAAGGGCCCGATCAGGGTCATCAGCGCCAGCATCGCGAACGTGTTCCAGCCTTCCGACTCCACCGCAATCGCCACGCACAGCGAGACGATGAAATTCACCAGCACGAACAACGCGATCAGCAGCACCCACGGCACGGTGCCGTCGGGACTCGGCGTGGCCAGGATCAGGCCCACCATACCGCCGGTCACGAACAGGAACGGCACCAGATAGATCACCAGGTTGGCCAGCAACTTGCCCCAGAACACATCCATCGGCGTCACCGGCAGGCTCATCACGAAGGGCTGGGTCTGCTCCTTGCGTTCGGCCATGATCGAGGACGCGATCGCGAACATTCCCACCACGATCAGCAGCACCAGGAGCAACAGCCCACCGGCTGCCGACACGAGCGGCGAACCCATGCCGATCAGCCCGAGTGCGAACAGCAGGCCTGCGACGTACCCCGCGAGCTGCTTCTGGTAGACCTGCCAGTCCTTGACGATCAACCGGGCAACCGTGGTCCGGTCCGAAATCCGCAAGCTCATTGGACTGCGCCTCCGCGCACGGTGGTGACGAAGATATCTTCCAGCGACATCGGCTCGACCGAAGTCACGGAAAATCCCAGACCCTGCAGGCGTGGCAACAGCGCCTCGCCGTACTGGTCGACCTTCAGTTCGATCATCGGCGCGCTGTGGCGAGCCGACACGACGCCCGGCAATGCGGCGATCGCCTCGCTCCACGGTCCTTGGCAGAGCACGCGCCGCCAACGATCGAGGAAGGCGTCCTTGTCCTGCGATGCGAGAATCCGGCCTTGATGCAGGAAGGTGATCGAGTCTGCCACCTGCTCGATGTCAGCCGTGTTGTGCGACGAGAACAACACCGACCGCTGCTCGTCGCGCAGTACCTCGGCGAGCGATTCCAGCACTTCCAGGCGCGCGACCGGATCGAGCCCGGTGGTGGGCTCATCCAGCAACAGCAAGCGTGGATGGCGGGCGAAGATCAACAGCAGCAGGGCTTTCACCCGTTGCCCGTGCGAGAAGCCGCCGAGCGTCTGCTCCGGCCTGAGATCGAAGCGGCGACACAGTTCGGCAGCGTAGGATTCATCCCAGCCCGGATAGATGCTGCGCACGAAGTCCATGTGCCAGCGCAGGGTCTGGCCGCGGTACAGGCGCATGTCGTCCGAGGCATAGCCGATGTCGCGCTTCACCGTGACCTGCGCCTCGGGCAAGCCTTGGCCGAAGACCTCCACCTCGCCGCGATCCGCCTTGATCAATCCCATCAACAGTCGCAGCAACGTGGACTTGCCGGCGCCGTTCACCCCGACCAGGCCCATGACCTGGCCCGCAGGCAGGCGGAGGTTGATGTCGTGCAGGGCAAACGTGTCGTAGTGCTTGGATACGCCGGTCAGTGCGAGGGCGGGAGTCATGTCGGTCAGTCTTCGGAGGAATCGGGGGGCGGCGCCGATGCGTCGGCGAGTTGCGAGAGCGCGTCCTCGACTTGCGCGAGGATGTCGTCACGCCCGAACCCGAGGGTGCGTGCGACATTGAGCAGCCTGGCCAGGTGGGCGCGGAATTCTTCCAGCGCGCGGGTCCGGGGCAGGTCCAGCGTGTCGGCCACGAACGAGCCCTTGCCCTGCCGGGTCACGATCACCCCGCCGCGTTCCAGCTCCAGATAGGCGCGCTTCACTGTGATGACGCTGGTCTGGCTGGCGCTGGCCAGCTCGCGGATCGACGGCAGGGCGTGTCCCGGCGGCCACGCGCCCGCCACCACCTTCGCGACGATCTGCTCCACGATCTGGGCATACATCGGCGTGCTGGAGTGCTGCGACAGGAGCAGGGTTTCGCGCATCAAGGACGGGGCCGAACCTAGTGTGTATAGATGATATACACAGCTATATTCAGTCGTCAACGCGGCAACCCGCCCGGCCGGCTTGCGGCGAATCGGAGGAGTCCGGGCCGGTGCGACTCGGGCCCAGGTCGATGTCGGCGCGGCTTGCGTGGCGCGAGCCGCCGCTCAGGTGAGTCCGCGCCCGGCTATTTCTCGTCGCCCGGCTTGGCGAACTTGTCCAGCAGCTTCTTGCCTTCCGGCGACTGCGCCAGCGCTTCGAGCATGCCGGCGACGGAGGTGCCGCCACTGGCCGAGAACAGGTCCATCACGCCGGCCAGGCCCTTGCTCGGGGTGCCACTGTTGGAGATCACCTTGACCTCGGCGCTCTTGAGCGCTTCGGCCTGCGCGATGCCGACCGCCTGCACCGCTTCGATGTTGCGGATGCCCAGCAGGTATTCCTGATAGCCCTTGTCACTGCCGATCTTCTCGGCCAGCTTGATCTGCGCGTCCACCGGCGCCATCAGGATCGCGGTTTCGGCCTGGCCCTTGGCGTTGCCCTCGGCGGCGATGCCTTCGGCATTGCGCTTGGCGGCCTCGAGCTGGCCTTCGGCGGTCAACACGGTCTGCTGCTTCTGGCCTTCGGCAGAGACGATGGCGACCTGCTTGGCAGCCTCGGCCGTCACCACCGACACCTGGCGCGCGGCATCGGCTTCGACGATGGCCACGTCCTTGGCCTGCGCCGCCGCAATCACCGCCACCTCGCGGCTGATTTCCGCACCGCGCACGTTCTTGACCTGCAGCACATCCATCTCCTTGGCCGCGGTTTCGCGCTGCTGCACCTTCACCTGTTGCGAGGCCTGCTCGTTGGCGACGCCGACGTTCTTGTCCTTCTCCGCGGTGCGCAGGCCGACCTGCTCGGCTGCCAGCTGGCGCGACATCTCGATCTCGCGCTTGGCGGCGATCTCGGCCATTTCCGCTTGTCGCGTGTTGTCGGCCACCACCAGGCGCGATTCGCGTTCGATGCCCGAAGTGCGCTTGGCCATGATGTTCTGGATGACTTCCGAATCCTTGCTGTCGCGGATGTCCATCAGCTCGATGTTCTTGATCGCCAGCACGCCCCAGCCGCCGAGCTGCGGCTGCACTTCCTTGGTGAAGGCTTCGCCGAAGCGGCTGCGATCGAGCATGATCTGGTCGATCTCGTGACCGGCCAGCACGGTGCGCACCGCGCCCTGCACGATCGCGGTGAGCTGCTCCTTCAACTCGTGGAACGAGGCCACGCGCTGCGCGGAGGTGTTGGAATCCTCGATCCGGAAGAACGCCATCACGTGCACCAGGAAGGGCACGCGTTCCTTGTCGTAGGCGGCGTAGTCGGGCAGGTCGATCGCGAAGTTCGACACCGGCAGCGTGACCCGGGTCAGGCCGATCAGCGGAATGCGCGACGGCCACTCGTAGTAGGTATTGCTCTCGAAGCCCTTGCCGTAGGACACGGTGTGCTTGCGCGACTGCACGATGTGGACTTCGTTCACGGGCACCACGCGGCGCAGGCCGAGCACCCAGAAGAACAGGCTGGCGCCAATCACCACCGCAACCGCGACAACCACGATCAGAATGAGCGAGGAACCGAGCAACTCGAACATGGCACGTCCATCGGGCGAGGTGGGGGGCTGCAGTATAGGCTGGCGCCGGACTGCAACGAAGAACGGTGTAAACGTGACGTTCTGCAGCTCAAACGCCAGGCGACCATCCGCCCGGGTCACCGATCTGGAAAGTCACTCTGACCCCGTTCTTACCCCCGTTCTTACCCCGTTCTTGGTTCGTTCTGACCCTCGGCATTGAATGACAACGCAACCTTCGACTCCAGGCCTGCGGCGTGACGCTCACCACAAGCGGAGCCTCGAACACGAATGCACTCCGGGTGCAGGCCGCGAAAGGTGACCAAGGGCGATGAGGGCAGAGTCGCCGGCCGTACGAGCCAGCTTCAGTGGAACCAGGCCGGCTCCATCGCCAGCGCGGAAGCGTCCGCATCGCGCACCAATCGTCCTGCGAGTTCGATCTGCGGCAACTCGGTGGCGAAGAAGAACCGGCAGGCCTGCAGCTTGCCGCGATAGAAATCCGCGTCCGCGGCCGATGCCGCCGGCAAGGCACGGCTCGCCACCATGGCCGAGCGCAGCCACAGCCATCCGATGACAAGATGCCCGAGCAGATGCATGTAGTGGTGCGCATTGGCCAGCGCGAGACGCACCTCGCCCGCCGCCAGGCGTTGCCCCACGCTGGCGGTGACCTCGCCGGCCAGCGTCACGCCGGCCAACAGTTGCGTCCCCAGTGCTTTCAGATCCTCGACCGAACTCGCCTCGCTGGCGCTCGCGCCGATGCGTTGCAGCAGCAGCTTCACCGCCGCGCCGTCCAGCATCATCGCCTTGCGCCCGAGCAGATCCAGCGCCTGAATGCCGTTGGTGCCTTCGTGAATGGGGTTGATGCGGTTATCGCGCCAGCACTGCTCCACCGGGTACTCGCGGGTGTAGCCGTAACCACCGAGGATCTGGATCGCGAGATCGTTCGCCTTGAGGGCGTACTCCGAACCCCAGGCCTTGACGATGGGCGTGAGCAGGTCGAGCAGCAGGCCGCTTTCGCGCCGCACGGATTCGTCTGGATCCTGCGCCTGATCGACCAGCTGCGAAGCGAAGAATCCGAGCGCCATCGCCCCTTCCACCCAGCACTTCTGTTGCAGCAGCATGCGCCGCACGTCGGCATGTTCGATCAGCGCCACCGGAGGCGCGTTCGGGTCCTTCTGGTCCGGGTGCCGACCCTGGCGGCGCTCACGCGCGTACTGCAGCGAGTACAGGTAACCGACGCTGCCCTGCATCACCGCGCCCATGCCGACACCGATGCGCTCTTCGTTCATCATGTGGAACATGTAGCCCAGACCCTGATGCGGCTCGCCCACCAGCTGGCCGTGGCAGTCGCCCGCCTCACCGAACTTGAGGAAGGTGTTGACGCTGCCGCGCTGGCCCATCTTGTGGTTGACGCCCGCCAGGCGCACGTCATTGCGCTCGCCGCGCGAACCATCGCCGTTCACGCGCCAGCGCGGCACGATGAACAGGCTGATGCCGCGCACGCCCGGCGGCGCACCGACGATCCGCGCCAGCACCAGATGCACGATGTTCTCGCCCAGTTCGTGGTCGCCGGCCGAGATCCACATCTTGGCGCCACGGATCCGGTAACTGCCGTCCGGCTGCAGCTCGGCCTGCGTCCTGATGTCGGCCAGCGATGAACCGGCCTGCGGTTCCGACAGGCACATGGTCCCGTAGTAGCGGCCCTCGATGATCGGCTTCATGTAGAGCCGGCGCTGCTCTTCGTTGCCGTAGACCTGCAGCAGGTTGGCGGCCGCACGTGCCAGCGCCGGATAGGCGATGGTGCCGGGATTGGCCGCCGAGAACATCGAATCGCAGGCCGAGGCCACCACGAAGGGCAGCTGCATGCCGCCATCGGCTCCGTCGGCCAGCAACGCCATGAAGCCGGCCTCGTTGAAGGCCTTGAGCGCCGCCTCGATCTCCGGAATCAGCACCACCTTGCCGTCCACCATCTGCGGTTCGTTGAGGTCGGACTGGCGGTTGTGCGGGAGAAAGGTGCCCACGGCGAGCTGATGCGCCAGCTCGATGGCGGCGTCGAAGGTTTCGCGGTTGTGGTCGGCAAAACGCGGACAGCGCGTGAGCGCCTCGATGCCGAGCAGTTCATGCAGGACAAAGTCGAGGTGGCGGCGATCAACCAGAGGACTGTGGCTCATGCGCTGGCGGCAAGGTAACGGAATGGGTTCGCAATATAGTGCGGTTGCTGCCGACCTGGCTCGACCCGCCGGCTCGCGGCGTCAACGGCGAGCGGCTAACCTTGCGCGCAGGTTCGATTCGGGAATACTCAGATGACGATTTCGCGCAGCGGGCGTGGTTCGACGATGTTGGCCTTGTTGCTGGCCGCAGGCGTGGCTCAGGCGCAGCCTGCGCCGAGCGCGGACCGGCCACCCACCACGGCCGACGTGATCGCCGGCTCAAAGGCCTCGGATTGGCGCCGGCCCGCGCCCGAAGACACGCTTTACCTCGACTTGCCCGGCGGGCGCGTGGTGATCGAACTCGCCTCTGCTTTCGCCCCGGCACACACCGACAACCTCCGCGCCCTGGCGCGCGAGCACTACTGGGATGGCCTCGCGATCCTGCGCTCGCAGGACAACTACGTGGTGCAATGGGGCGATCCGAACGCGGGCGAGGACAGCGCGCGTGCGTTCACGCAGGCCAAGACGAAACTGCCAGCGGAGTTCGTGCGCAAGGCCGCCAACCTGCCCTTCACCCTGCTCGCCGACGGCGATATCTACGCACCCGAAGCCGGCTGGTCGGGTGGCTTTCCCGCGGCGCGCGATCCGGCCAGCGGCACGGCCTGGATGGCACATTGCTACGCGATGGTCGGTGCCGGCCGCGACATGGCGGCCGATTCCAGCAACGGGGCGGAACTCTACGTCGTGATCGGCCATGCGCCGCGTCACCTGGATCGCAACATCACCCTGGTCGGCCGCGTGCTGCAGGGCATGGAGGTGTTGTCGGTGCTGCCGCGCGGCAGCGGTGCGCTCGGCTTCTACGAGAAGGCCGAGCAGCGCGTGCCGATCGCGTCAATCCGGCTTGCCAGCGACCTCCCCGAGAGCGACCGGGTGAACATCGAGGTGTTCCGCACCGACACCGCCGCGTTCGAACGCCTGGTGGAAGCGCGCCGCCACCGCCGCGAAGACTGGTTCCTCGATCCGGTCGGGCACGTCGAGTTGTGCAACGTGCCGATCCCGGTGCGGGTCGCCGCAACGAAATAGCCCACCCGATCCGCTGCCGGCTCCGCCTCGGCACGGCGCGCGCGTCAATCGATCCGGTCGTAGCTCAAGGCATCGAAGGACTGCGTGTCCTTCGGATTCCAGCTGAGGCTGTCCACGCGCGAGGTGAAGCGATAGCGATGGCCCGGCTGCAAGGCTCCGGCGGGCATCAGGCTCTCGCTGCCCGGCGCCAGGTACAGCACCGCCGTGTAGTCGCCGGAGCGGAGATGCACTGCCCGGGCGCGCTCGAGTTTGTGCGCGTTGACGAAGGCGGCGGGATAGTCGGCGGACAGGTCGGTTGCCACCACCACCCCTTCGACTTGGGCGATCTTCCGGAATGACGGGTCGGCATCGGCATCGAATCCGGCGTCACTGTCGCGGCGGGCGTCGTTGTAGGCGTTGTAGGTGGTCATCAGCTCGCCCAGGCTGGAATAGCGGATGGTCCATTCCATGTCGTCGGTATCGCGCCGGATGTGATCGGAGGCCAGCATGAAATTCTCGGTCCAGAGGCCGCAGGCGCGCTTGCGCTCGCAGTTCGTCCACGCGCTGTCGACCCAGCGCTGCAACTGCGCCTTCTTGTCGTGCCACTGCATTTCCAGCGCCACGCCCGGGCCCATGGCGATGCCCACCTGATTCTGCGCCGGCGCCACCACCAGCAACGCGCCATTGCCCACGTCGAGCTTGCCGACGCGCAATTGCCGCATCATCGCCAGCGCGTAGTCATCGCCTCTCAAGCCATGCAGGTCCTTCACCAGCAAGGTGACGATCTCGACGCCGGACTGGCGTGCATGTCCGAACATCTCCTGCTCGAACTTCGCGCGCCAGGTCGGATCGAGATAGCCGTACTCGTCGTAGATGAAGCGGTCGAACTTGGCCGGGGTGGAACCCGGTGCAGGAAGGCGATCGACCACGTTCGTCGCCGCAGCGATTGGCGCCGTCGCGATCGGTGCAGGTGCGGGCATTGGCACATCCGGCAGCGACGCCGGGTTGTGGGGTCCGGACGAGGTCGGCGGTGCTTGCTGCGCCGCGAGGCCGGTGCCGCTGGCGCAGTCGTCCTTGCCCTGTTGCTCGCAGGCCTGCACCCAGCCTTCCCTGATCGCCGTCAGGCGCTTGCCGCGGCCCGGATGCGTCGCGCCGTCCGGACCTTCGGCCACGAGCGTGGCCATCGCCTTCTGCGCGTCGTCCAGGGTGGCGCCCATCTTGTAGAGCACGAAGCCGGAGAATTTGTCGGCCTCCAGTTCGGTCGGCGGCTGGCTGCCGCCGGGCGTGATGGTGTGGCCGGACAGGTGATGCCCGATCTCGTGCGCCATGATGCTGACCGGCGCCCAGGCGTTGCCGCCCGTGGCCGAGCGCACGATGTCCAGGAAGTCGCGGTTGAACGCGATCACGCGCTGCGGAATCTTCTGCGCATCGAGCATGATCACCGCTGCCGCGTTCGGCACCGGCGCTTCCATCACCTTGAAGTTCTGCGGCAAGCCGGTGAACTTCATGATCTGCGCCACCATGTCGCGGCAATCGGACGGCAGGCTCGCGCCAAACTGATCACTGACGACACGGACCGGCGAGCCGTCGTAGGAACAGGCCTGAAGGTTGGCGGCGATCTCGTCCGCGAGCGCGGCTTCACGTTCGTCGGCAGCAATGGCCGGAGGCTGCGCGGACGCGTTTCGCGGCGCATGCGCGGCGACGCGCTCGCCCGCGGCATCGGCGGCGCTGCCACCGCAGGCGCTCAGGCAAACCATCAGGGCCAACGCCAGCGCGTTGCGCGGCGGGGAGACGAGACAAAGGTTCATGCGGGTGTACTCCGTGTCGGTGCGGGAATGGAGTGGAAGGATTCAAGCCCACGGCGCGAGGACTGACTTGGCCACGGCCCACGCATAAGCGCGCAGCAGCACCCACTTCGCGCCCAGGAAGGCGATTGCGGCCAACGCGAGGCGCCCGGCATCGCGGCGTGGATCGAGGCGAAAGAATTGCGTGCAGGCCACGCCCAGGACGAGCGCGCCGACCGCATCCATGAACCACGCCGAGGCCGCCTTGTGCGCGGCGAGGAAGCCCGGTGCGCGCCAGACCAGCAAGGGCAACTTGCTCAGGATGCTGGCGCCGATGACGAGGACATGGCAGTAAACCGCGAGCACCAGGTGCTCGACCACGTTGAACCCGCCGCGACGCGCGAAGGCCAGCCACGAGCCGGCCAGCAAGGCCAGAATGGTGAGCGAGAAAGCCCAGTTGGACCAGGCCCGGATCAGTTCCATCGCGGGCGAAACGTCGGCATTGGCCGAATCGAAGTAGTTCGCCTGCGCCAGCACCAGCAACATCGCGCCGATGGCGAGCAGCAGCAGCTTGAGCGGATGCATGTGGCGCCTGCGCACCCCCAGCACGTACTCGCGTGCCACGACGCCGGGTTGCGTGGTCAGGCGCCAGGCGGCCCGCACCACGCCCCATTCGAACCATCGCCAGCTCTGCCAGGCTTCACTGCCAACCGCACGCTTCCCCAGGCGACTGGCCTTTTCCTGTCCGCACTCGCCGCAGAACCGCGTCGCGAGGGGCGCGCCGCAGTTGCGGCAGACGGGCGCATCGAAGTGCCGCGAAGTGGGCACGTCGCCGACGTCGACGCCCGTGCGCCGCGCAATACCCTGCCGCCACGCGAGGCGATGCCACGCCCTGCCCGGGTTTGCCGCCATGAAGAAGGGTCCGAATGCCGACGCGGGACGCGCCTTCCCGCCGTACGCAGGAACAGGCGATTTCCTCCGACGGCATTCCGGAACCGCGATTCCTCCCGCCCTGTTCGACATAGGCAATGTCGCCAAAACGCGTGGTAACGAGGCGTCGCAGCGAATGGAAAGCGGTTGCGCCCAGTGCAGGGGGCGATTCGCGGGTCGCGAGGCTGCGCGTCGACGACGCGCAGCCTCCGGTTGCCGCCGCCGCAAGCGCCGCCCCCGACCACATCAGGAAGCAACGGCGATCCATGCTTACGCGCCCTGCGCCTGGGCTTCGCCCAGCTTCTGCGCGCACTCCTCGCAACACACTTCCACCACGCGCCCACCGATGGTCACCTGGATCGCCGTCGCATCCAGGGGGTAGTCGCAGGCCGCACAGGTCTTCTCTGCCATGACACGCATCCTCGGGTGATGCCCGCATTCCGAGCACGCACAGGAGACCATTCGGCGTTGCGCGCCGCTGTCAGGATCTTTAGCGATCGATAGCGGCCGCGCGAGCTATTGAGACTTGCGCAATTGGCTGACAGCCCGCGTCCTTCGACGTCGCGCCTTGGGCGCTACGCTCAGGATGAGCGGGGTTCGTGAATGCCGCTCATCCTGAAAACTCATGGCGCCGCCTCTTGTCACAGGCGGCACCGAGCGTAGGTCGCGAAGAGGCCGAAGTCGAAGGACGCCCAGTCTCTCGTCAACTATTCACGCAAAGCTCAAGAGGAAAGCGCCTTCCGGAATTCGCTCGGCGAGCGTCCGTAAGCCTGCCTGAAGGCCGAGGTGAAATGACTGTGGCTGGAAAAACCCAGGTCCAGCGCCAGGGCCGCCATGTCCTCGCAAGCAGCGAGCCGGTCCAGCGCTCGCGCCAGGCGCAGGCGCAGCTGGTACTGATACAGCGGCAAGCCTTCCACCTGCTGGAAGGCCTGGGTGAGATACACCGCCGACCCGCCGATCTCGCTCGCAATCCCGGTCAGCGTCCAGCGCCGGGAGAGATCGCTCGCGAGCAGCAGCTTCACCCGATCAACCAGACGACGCCTTGCCGGCGTCGATCCGGCGGCATGCGTGGTGCGCGGCCCCAGGGTGCGACTCACCAGGGTGAGCAGCAGGCTTTCGGCCTCCAGGGTCTCGATGCTGCCGCGCTCCAGGCTGTGGTGCAGCAAGGCCACCAAGGCCTGCGCGCGGGCATCGATGCGCAGGCTCTGCACGCGGAATCCGAACTCGTCGCGTTTCTGCGCCAGGTCCGCCGGCGTCAGTTCACGCAGCAAGGGCTGCGACAAGGCCAGCACCAGACAGGCATCGCCGCCCGCGACCGGATGGCTGACCTGATAGGCCTCGCCGGCATTGAAGAACAGCACATGGTTGGCATCGGCGACCGCCTGGTCGCTGCCCACATGGCGCAGGTAGGTGCCGCGGTACGGGAATACCAGATGGGTCGCCGCGGAACACTCCTCGGCACTGCGATGCCGGCAGTGACCCGCACACAGCACACGCCGCACCGCGAGGGTGGGCGTGTCGAGCAGGCGGCTGACCACGAATTCCGGCATGGCCCACGGGGCAGGATGAACCCTGCCCAGTGTAGGACAGCCTTCAGGTCGGGCGCAGCGCGGGCTGGCGCTTCAGCCTCGCGCTGCCGCAGGGGTTCAGGCTGGCTTGGCGGCCCAGGCCGAACACCAGCCCTTGGATGCGACGCTGAAGGTCGGGAACAGGCTGCAGCCGCCCCGTGCTTCGCCGGCCTTGCCGGTGAAGAACTGGCAATTGGCGCAATCGCTGCCGGCCTTGAAGCTGGCGTGCTTCACCGTGGCAGCATCCTCGGCATAGGCCAGCGCCACTGCGGTGGCGTTATCGGCCGGCAGTGGGGCGAGATCCTGCGCCATGGCGGGCCGGGACAAGAGGCAGGCCGCAAACGGGGCGGCACCGGCGGCGACCGCGGTACCCACGAGAAAACGACGACGCGAAACAGACTGGAACGACATGGCTGGCTCCTTGCTGGCGATGGTGGGGGAGAGTCTATGCCTCGCGCACGGCTGTGCAACTGATCTGGATCAATGACCGGCCGATGCAGCGCTCGCGGCCCGGCATCGACTGGTGGCGCGCGCCAGCGCTCGCTAAGCTGTCGCCATGTCCTCGTCCGCCGTCCTCGATCTCGCCGACCTGCGGCGCAGTTGCAACCAGTGTTCCCTGCGCCAGCTCTGCCTTCCCGCCGGCATCGGCATGAACGAGGTCGACCGACTGGACCGGCTGGTGCGTCGCCGTCGCCAGGTCGCCCGTGGCGAGCATCTGTTCCGTACCGGCTCCGCACTCGGCAATGTCTACGTGGCGCGCGACGGCTCGTTCAAGACCGTGGTGACCAGCGAGGAGGGCGAGCAGCAGGTGATTGGCTTCCACCTGCCCGGCGAACTGATCGGACTGGACGCCCTCGGCGACGGCCAGCACCGCTGCGATGCGGTGGCACTGGAATCGGCACGGGTCTGCGAGGTGCCGCTGTCGGAGCTGCAGCAGGTCGCGGCGCAGATCCCCGGCTTGCAACGCCAGTTGCTGCGCGTCATCGGACGCAGCATGGGGCGCGACCAGGATCATCTGGAAATGCTGAGCCGCCGCCATGCAACCGACCGGGTGATGCTGTTCCTGCACAGCCTCTCCGAACGCTACACCGCGCTGGGCCGCGATCCGGACGCATTCTCCCTGCCGATGACGCGCGAGGAGATTGGCAGCTACCTCGGCCTCGTGATCGAAACCGTCAGCCGCAGCTTTACCAAGCTGCAGGAAGACGGGACGATCGCGGTGCGCGGGCGCCAGGTCCGCCTGCTGCAGGCCGCGCAGCTGGCGAGGCGCGTGCATCTGGACGGCACTACCGGCTGAGTCCGGCGGGAGCGGTTCAGCCGAGCGAACGACATCCCAGCGCCGCCAGCACCGCATGCAGGGCCGGCACCTGCATCAACCAGGGCGCCGCCAGCGTAACGATGCCGGCGCACAGGATCACGGTACCCGCCGCGCGCCGTGCCCCCGGTTGCGCCAGGCGGCGCATGATCCGCGCCCCGCTCCAGGTGAGCGGCACCATGGCGGGCAAGGTGCCGGCGCCGAAGCTCGCCATCAGCAGTCCGGCATGCAGTGCATCGGCTTCCAGCCACGCCGCGAACAGCATCGTCGTGCTCAACCCGCAGGGCAGCCAGCCCCAGAGCAGGCCCAGACCCAGTTGCCGCAGCGGGGTGTCGGCGGGAAGCAAGCGGCGTTGCAGCGGCGCCAGCACGCGCCACAGCGCAGCCGCGGGGCGTTGCACGAAACCGAGGCGACCGCGGGTGTCGAACAGGCGCAGGGCCGCCAGCACGAGGATTGCGCCGAGCGCGCTGCGCAGCGCGACGGCCAGCCCGTCGATGCGCGCCAGCGACAGCACGCCCGCGCCGACGCCGCCGACCAGCAGCCCGGCAACGACGTATCCGGTCACGCGGCCCAGATTGAGCCGCAGCGCGCGGGCCAGGGCCGACGTCGACGCCGTGCTCGCGATGCCGAAGCCGGTGGCGATGCCGCCGCACATCGCCACGCAATGCACGCTTCCCAGCAAGCCGGTGAGGAAGGCAGCCCCGAGCGCGATCAGATCGACCGGCATCAAGGCGGTGGATCGCGGCGCTCGGGTCGGGGCAGCATGTCGTCGCCCAGGATGTCGAGTGGCGGCGCATCCAGGTCGTCGAACTGCCCGCCGCGCACGGCCCAGACGAAGGCCCAGATCGCGGCCCCGACCAGGACGACGCTGAGTGGCACCAGCAATAGCAAGATGTTCATGCGTCGACTCGCAACAGGCGCAGTGCGTTCACCGTGACCAGCAACGAGGATAGCGCCATTCCCAGTGCCGCCAGCCACGGCGGAACCCATCCCAGTGCGGCAAACGGCAAGGCCGCGGCGTTGTAGAGCACGGCCCAGGCCAGGTTCTGCCGCGTCACGCGACGAGTGCGGCGTGCCAGCGCCAGGGTCGCCGGCAAGGCGCGCAGCGATGTTCCGGCCAGCACGAAGTCCGCGGCCCGATGCGCCAGCCCGGCTCCTTCACCCAAGGCAAAGGACACGTCGGCACCGGCCAGCACCGGCGCATCATTGATGCCGTCGCCCAGCATCGCCACGCAGTGTCCGGCCTGCTGCAGCGCGCGCAGTCGCTCGAGCTTCAGCGCCGGGCTCTGGCGCGCGCTCCACCTTGCCACCTTGAACTGCCGGGCCACCTCGCGCACGGCATCTTCGCCATCACCGCTGGAGATCTCCAGCGCCAGTCCTTGCGCGCGCAGTCGCGCCAGGGTTTCGGCAGCGTCGCCTCGCGGCACTTGCGTCAGTTCGAAGCGCGCCAGGGGAGTATGGCCATCTCCAAGCCACACGGCGCCGTCGTCGCAGGCACCCGTGGCGAAGTCGCCCCGACCCAGGCGCAACTCGCGCCGGTCGAGGTAGCCGCGCAAGCCCTGCCCCGGCACCGATTCCACGCCGTCGAGCATCGCCGCAGGCTTGGCATCGACGAATTGGAACGCAGACGCCAGCGGGTGCCGGCTGTCGCGTTGCAAGCCGGCCACCACGGATCGCACCCACTCGGCCTGGGCCGGTGCAAACACATGGATCGACGCCAGGCCGGGCGTCGGCAGGGTGAGCGTTCCGGTCTTGTCCAGCAGGATGGAATCCACGCGCGCCGCAATCTCCAGCGCTTCGCCGCGCACTGCCAGCACACCGAGGCGCGCCAGGCTGGAATGCGCCGCCGCCAGCGCGGTCGGAATGGCCAGCGACAAGGCGCAAGGGCAACTCACCACCAGCACCGCGAGCGCAATCTCGAAGGCGCGCGCCGGCTCGAGCTGCCACCACGCCACGAACACCAGCGCGGACAGCACGAACATCGCCAACGCAAACCAGGCGGCAACGCGGTCGGCCAGGCGCGCCAGGCGCGGGCGTTCGCCTTGCGCGCGTTCCACCAGCCGCACCAGGTCGGCCAGGCGCGTATCGCTGCCGGTCTGGGTGATGCGGTACCGCAGACCGTTCTCGCGACAGACACTGCCCGCCAACACCACCTCTCCTGGTTGGCGCGTTACCGGTCGCGATTCACCGCTGAGCAGCGACTCGTCGAGGCTGGCGGCGCGATCCAGCACCTCACCGTCGGCCGGCAAGGCATCGCCGGCCGCGACCCGCACCACATCGCCGCACTGCAAGGCCGCAAGCGCCACCTGGCGCAGCGTCCCATCGTCCGATTCGCGCGTGGCAAGTGCCGGGCGGGCCCGTGCCAAGGCATCGATCCGGGCCCGCGCACGGCGCCGTGCCAGCGTTTCGAGTTGTCGCGCCACCAGCAGCAGGAACACGAACATCACCGCCGCATCGAACCAGACATGCACGCCGCCACGCAGCGTCTCGACCAGGCTCGCGCCATAGGCCAGCAACACCGACACCGCGACCAGGCTGTCCATGCCGAGGCGGCGGCCGCGGAGCTCGCGCGCCATGCCCGCGAGAAACGGCCAGCCGGCGTAGAACACCACGGGCGTCGACACGAGGAAGGCGATCCAGCGCAGGAAGTCGCGCGTCGCCAGCGGCATCTCGCCGCGGGTGTCGAGGAACAGGGCTTCGGCGAACATCATTGCCTGCATTGCGCCGAGCCCGGCCACGCCCAGGCGCATCAGGTCGCTGCGGCGCGCGCGGCGATGTCCCTGCTCGCGCGCGAGCCCCGTTGCCAACTGCGGCGTGAACCCCAGGCTTGCCAGGCGCTGCAGCAGCGTGGGCAAGTCGACGCGCTGCGGATCCCAGGCCACGCGCACGCGCCCGGTGACAGCGTTGGCACTGAGGTCGAGCACGCCGTCGATGCGGCCCAGGGCGCGATCGATCAGCCATGCACAGGCGGCGCAGCGCATGCCCTCGACGATGAAGGTAAGTTCCCAACCATTGGCCACTCGGTGCGCGTGCTCGGCCAGCACCTCGGGGTGCAACCATGCGGCGTAGTCGTCGGCGTGGCTGGCGACGCGTGGGGCCTCGCGCTGGCGCAGGCGGTAGTAGTCGCCCAGTCCGGCACCACCGATCCATGCGGCCGCTGCGGCACAGCCATCACAGCAGACCGGAGCGCGCAGGCCATCGAGCTCGACCCACGACGGCGTTGCCGGCAGGGCTTCACCGCAATGGAAGCAGCGCGAGGCGACATCCACTTCCCGCAACCCAGCCGTGCCCTAGTCGCGCAGTGCCGGATGCAGCTCGACCTGCGAGGCATCCGGCTCGATCCGGCCAACCAGTCGCCAGCTCGAATCCGCCGGCATCAGGCGCAGGTTCCAGGCATGTGCGCGCCGTGGCTCGATGCGACCGTGCCAGCCTGCACCCGATTGCACCAGGCGCAACTCGAGATCGGCATCGGCACGTTGCGGGTGCGCCAGGTGCAATTGCAGCTGGACGGGCGTCGGCGTCGGCGCCGGCGACAGCCGCAACTCCAGCGCGCCCGTCTGCCGGTCAACGACGAGGCTTGCGGACAAACCGTCGCGCAAGGCGCGTTGGTCGGCCGCGACATCTTCCACCTGGATCTGCGCCGTGCGCCGCACCTCGGCCGGCACTGCATCGGCACCGCCGCTGCGCAACGCGAGCACCAGGGTGGTGATGCCCGCGATCACCGCCGCCAGCGGCAAGGCCACCACCAGCCATACCATCGGTTCGCGCAGGGCATGCCTTGGCATTACCGGGCTCACGGCGCGGGCCCGAAGAATGCCGTCTCGACGCGGGCGCTGGTGACCGGTTCGGACAGGGTTTCCACCACGATGCGCAACTCGCGTCGGCCACTCACGCCACCGGCGGGAGCCACCAGGGTCAGGGGCTGGTTGAGCACGCTCTCGGCGCCCGCCTCCACGTCGAACGTGCCATCGCGCAAGCGTACCGGCCCGGATTCCTCCAGGCTGACGCGGAAGCGCCGCGGTGAATCGGCCTTGTTGACCACTTTCAGGGTGTAGCCGTTTTCGATCGAGCCGGTGGCGGTGACCCGATACAACGCGTTGCGATCGCGCAGCACCTCGACGATCAGGGTGGCGCGATGGGTCACGCCCCAACCCCAGCCCAGCAGCAAGGTCAGCAGCAGCAATCCGTAGACCCAGATGCGCGGACGCAGCACGCGAGTGCGCTTGCCGTCGAGCGCATTCTGCGTGGTGTAGCGGATCAACCCGCGCGGATACTCGAGCTTGTCCATGACCTGGTCGCAGGCATCGATGCAGGCGCCGCAGGCAATGCACTCGTACTGCAGGCCATTGCGGATATCGATGCCGGTGGGACAGACCTGCACGCACAAGGTGCAGTCGATGCAGTCGCCGAGCTCTGCCGCGGTCGGTGCCGGCAAGGGTTCGAGCGCTTCGGCCGCCGTGTCGAACTCGCCCGTGGTGCGTCGCGCCTCGACCCGCGCATCCGCCGCACTCGGTCGCAGCCGCGCCTGCAGCAGCCAGCGTTCGGCGGCTTCCAACGACAGCAAGTCGCGCCCGCGCGCCAGCACGCTGCCGAGGCCGCGCTTGCGCGAGCCGCGCGGTTCGCCGCGCATCGGGTCGTAGGCGATGATCAGGGTGTCGCGGTCGAACATCGCGCCCTGGAAGCGCGCGTACGGACACATGTACTTGCACACCTGTTCGCGCAGCACGCCGGCATTGCCCCAGGTGGCAAAGGCGTAGAACAGCACCCAGAACGTCTCCCAGCCACCCCAGTCGAAGGGCACGAGGCGCGCGCCGAGGTCGCGGATCGGGGTGAAGAAACCGACGAAGGTGAAACCGGTCCACAGCGCGAAGGTGAACCAGAGCACGTGCTTGGAGCCCTTGCGCAACCATTTCTCGCGCGTCCAGGGCCCGGCATCGAGTTTCATCCGGCGCGCGCGGTCGCCTTCGGTCCAGGTCTCCATCCAGAGGAAGACTTCGGTCCAGACCGTCTGCGGGCAGGCGTAGCCGCACCACAGGCGACCGGCGAGCGCGGTGAAAAAGAACAGCGCCAGCCCCGCAACGATCAACAGCAGCGCGAGGAAGATGAAGTCCTGCGGCCAGAACGCGAGCCCGAACACGTAGAACTTGCGCGCGGGCAGGTCGAACAACACCGCCTGGCGCCCGTCCCAGCCCAGCCACGGGAACAGGTAATACATCCCGAGCAGGACCACCACCGCGAGCCGCCGCAGGTTGTCGAGCCGGCCGCGGATCTCGCGCGCGTAAATCTTGCCTTCGGCCTGATACAGGGAGCCGCCATCGGAGACAAGGGTGGAGTCGATCGACTTGCTCATCGGGACCGGCGTCCTATCGTCAGGCCGATGAAGGGGTTCGGCTCTGCTCGCTTGATGCGAGTTCGTCGCGAAGTTTCGTCCGCCTCGGCGGCGGCCGACCCACTTCTCTTTGCTCGTGCAAAGAGAAGTGGGCAAGAGAAAGCACGCCCGACTCTGGCGCCGCGCTGCGCGCGGAGCCCTGCGCTGCTCGCCAGACTCGGGCCGGCGCGAACTCGGCCATCCATGGCCTCAAACATGCGCGCCTTTCCCCCGAGCCCGGCTGCGCTGCTCGGCGCCCGAGACGGGAAGGGAGAGCCAAGAACCACCGCCCGCGCGCCTCTGCTTTTCGCTCTTGATCTACCTTCCCGTAAATCGCGGCGGCGGGCCGGAGGATCAGCCGCGACAGCGGGCGCGCGCAGGAAGCGCGCGAGTTTCTCGTCGGTACACGGACGTACCGTCGAGAAACCCCGTAGGCCCGACGCGAACCCGCCAAAGGCGGGCGCGATCTCCGGGTGCCCTTTCTCTTGGTTACTTCGCTTTGGGCATGCAAAGAGAAGTAACTCGGCCGCCGCCGAGGCGGACGAAACCTCGCGATAAACCCGCTTCGCGCGAGAGAAGCGAAACCGCCACCCCGCAGAAACATGCGACAGGCAACGACCCATCATTCCCTTCTCAATGGCCGATTGAACCGACTTGCCGGTCGCAACAATATCCACGTGAACAGGCTGGAACTCGCCGTCGCGAGCCAGAACATGAAAAATCCGATCGTGTAACCCAGTCCGCGCGAAACCTCGATCGACGGGAAGGTCATGTCGCGCAGCTCGAGCGGATCGACGAAGGCAAAGAACACCATCGTCGACACCCCAGCGGCAAAGAAGCTCGGCCAGAGTATCGCGCCGAGTCGCTGCGCCAGGGGGCGCGGCGGATGATCGAAGGCGACCGCCGCCGAGTCGCTCATCGCGCAGCGTCCGCCTTCGCCGCCGGCTGCGACAAGGACAAGACCCAGGCCGCCACCAGACGCGCGCGCGCCTCGCCGAGGATCGGCTCGTGCGCCGGCATCATGCCGTTGCGGCCAGTGACGATGCCTTCGCGAATCGTGGCGAAGTCGCCGCCATAGAGCCAGTAGTCGTCGGTGAGATCGGGCGCACCCAAGGCCTGATTGCCCTTGCCCTCGGGGCCATGACAGGCGGCGCAGATGCCGGCGTAGCGTGCCTTGCCCGCCACCGCCAGGGCCGGGTCCACCTTCTGCCCCGACAGCGATTGCACGTAGACGGCCGTTTCGGTGATGCCGGCTTCGCCACCCAGCGTGGCACCCAGCGCAGGCATCGCGGCCTGGCGGCCGTGGGTCACGGTGGCGAGAATGGCATCGGCGCTGCCGCCCCAGTGCCAGATGTCATCGGTGAGGTTGGGAAAGCCCTTGGCACCGCGCGCATCGGAGCCGTGGCAGGTGGTGCAATGGTTCGCGAAGATCGCCTTGCCATGCTGCAGCGCCAGCGGATCGCGTGCCAGCGCATCGAGCGGTCGATCCTTGAACTGGGCGAACACGGCGGCCAGTCGCGCATCGCCATCGGCGCGATCGATGTCGTGCTCCCCGCCCGAGGTCCAGCCTCCCACGCCGGTGAAGCTGCCCAGGCCCGGATACCAAGCCAGGTAAGCCACGCCGAACACGATGCTCAGGTAGAAGCCGATCAGCCACCAGCGCGGCATCGGCTTGTTGTACTCGGTGATGTCGCCGTCCCAGTAATGGCTGGTTTCATCCGGACCCGGGTCACCGGGCAGGCGACGGCCGGTCCACCACAGCAGCCAGACATAGCCGACCAGGTGCAGGACGACGAGGACAATGATGAACCAGGACCAGAACGGACTCATGCGCGGGGCTCGCGGTCGGAATCGTCGAGAGGAAGGCGGGCGGCGGCGTCGAACTCGGCGCGCCGCGCCGGGCGCCAGGCCCAGATCCAGCCGCCGATGAAGGCCACGAGCAGGATCGCGGTCACCACGCCGGACAGATCACCCGCGCTCATGGCGTACCTCCGGCGCTCGTGGCGGCGGCGGGCGCGACGCCAGGCGCGTGCCGACCCAGGCCCTGCAGGTAGGCCACCACGGCGTCGAGCTCGGTCTTGTCGACCAGGCTCGCGGCGGCGCCTTCGACTTCCGCATCGGTGTACGGCTCGCCCAGCGAACGCAGCGCCTTCACCTTCTTCACCGTGAGCGAAACATCCACGCCGGCTTCCGCCAGCCACGGGTACGAGGGCATGTTGGACTCGGGCACCACGTCGCGCGGATTGGTCAGGTGCACCCGGTGCCAGTCGTCCGAGTAGCGCCCGCCGACGCGCGCCAGGTCCGGCCCGGTGCGCTTGCTGCCCCACTGGAACGGGCGGTCGTAGACCGACTCGCCGGCCAGCGAATAGTGGCCGTAGCGCTCGGTCTCGAAGCGCAGGGTGCGCACCATCTGCGAGTGGCAGTTGTAGCAACCTTCGCGCACGTAGATGTCGCGACCGGCGAGCTGCAACGGCGGATAGGGCTTGACCCCGGGCAGCGGCTGGATCGTTTCGGCCTGGTACATCAGCGGCACGATCTCCACCAGGCCGCCGAACGCCACCACGGCCGCAATCAGGACTGCCATCAGGCCGACGTTCTTCTCGACCTTGGCGTGAGCATGTTCGTTCTTCATGGTCAGTCCTCAGGCGTGCGCGTCGACGGCGGGGGCAAGCGCCAGCGTATCTTCGACGCTGCGCGCGATGCGCCAGGTCTGCCATACATTCCAGGCCATCACGATCATGCCGGCCAGCACCAGCACGCCGCCGAGCAGACGGATCAGGTAATACGGATAGGTGGCGGCCAGCGACTCGACGAAGGTGTAGGTCAAGGTGCCGTCCTCGTTGGTGGCGCGCCACATCAGGCCCTGCATCACGCCCGCGATCCACATCGAGGCGATGTAGAACACCACGCCGATGGTGTGTACCCAGAAGTGGGTGTCGATCAGTCGCGTCGACCACATCTGGGTGAGCCCGAGCAGGCGCGGCAGCATGGCGTAGATCGAACCGAGCGTGATCATCGCCACCCAGCCCAGCGCGCCGGCATGCACGTGGCCGACGGTCCAGTCGGTGTAGTGGCTGAGCGAGTTCACCGTCTTGATCGACATCATCGGGCCCTCGAAGGTCGCGATCATGTAGAACGACAGCGCCACCACCAGGAACTTGATGATGGGATCGGTGCGCAGCTTGTGCCACACGCCCGAGAGCGTCATCACGCCGTTGATCGCGCCGCCCCAGCTCGGCGCCAGCAGGATGATCGAAAACACCATGCCGAGCGACTGGGCCCAGTCCGGCAGCGCGGTGTAGTGCAGGTGATGCGGGCCGGCCCACATGTAGATCGAGATCAGGGCCCAGAAATGCACGATCGACAGTCGGTACGAATACACCGGCCGCCCGGCCTGCTTGGGCACGAAGTAGTACATCATCCCGAGGAAGCCGGCGGTGAGGAAGAACCCGACCGCGTTGTGCCCGTACCACCACTGCGCCATCGCATCGACCGCGCCGCTGTAGAGCGAGTAGGACTTGGTGGCCGTCACCGGCAGCGCCAGGTTGTTGACGATGTGCAGCAGCGCGATCGCGATGATGAAACTGCCGTAGAACCAGTTCGCGACGTAGATGTGCTTGACCCGGCGCCTGGCGATGGTGCCGAAGAACAGCACGCCATAGGCCACCCAGACCGCCGTGATGAGGATGTCGACCGGCCATTCCAGCTCGGCGTATTCCTTGCCCTGCGACAGACCCATGGGCAAGGTGATGGCAGCGGCCACGATCACTGCCTGCCAGCCCCAGAACACGAAGGCCGCGAGCCGATCGCTGATCAGGCGCACGTGGCAGGTGCGCTGCACGATGTAGAGGCTGGTGCCGATCAGGCCGCAGCCGCCGAACGCGAAGATGACGGCGTTGGTATGCAGCGGCCGCAGGCGGCCGTAGCTGAGCCAGGAAATGCCCTCGAACAGGGTGGGCCAGTACAGCTGCGCGGCGATGATCACGCCCACCAGCATTCCCACCACGCCCCAGACCACGGTCATCACCGTGAACTGGCGCACCACCGAATCGTTGTAGCTTTCCCTCAGGGAATCGTTCGACATGCCCGCTCTCGCTTCCGATCTCGCCCTATTGTGGCGGAAATGATGCGCGCGCGACTTGATTCTCGTCAATGACGGCGGCGCCGCGGCGTGCCGCGGCGGCCCGGCTCACTCTGGCACTGCCAGCGCGGCGCGCACAGCGGCCATGAATTCGGGATCGGGCGTGGCACCCAGGCGCGCGCTGCTGGCCAGCTTGCGGCCCTCGGCATCGAGCAGCACCAGGGCGCTGGTGTGGTTGAACTCGCCGTCGGCCAAGGCCCGGTAACGCACCCCGAGCAGGGCCGCGAGCTTGCGCACGTTCTGCTCGTCGGTGCGGGCCAGCGCCCAGCGCGCGGGATCAAGCTTGCGCTTGTCGGCCACCGACTTGAGCGCGGCGGTATCGTCGCGGGCAGGGTCCAGGCTCACCAGCACGATGCCCAGGCGCTCGCGTTCTTCCGGCGTCAGGCCGTGTTCGACTCCCTTGGCGCTGTCGATGATCAGCGGGCAGACGAACTTGCACGAGGTGTAGAACATCGCCACCAGCTGCGGACGTCCGCGTCGCTGCGCGAGGGTGAATTCGACCCCGGCCTGATCGCTGAACGGCGCCTCGAGGCGGTAGATCGAGTCGGGCGGCAGCGGTGGGGGGGATTCACTGGCCTGCGCCGCGCCCGCCGCACACGCGAGCAGCAGCAGGAAACAGAATCGGATCATGGCGATACTCCCGGCACATCGCGGGCGCACCGGAACCCGAGGTTGGCGGTGGTGTCCTCGGCCTCCAGCGCCGACAGCATGGCGATGCGCATCAGCACGGCGTAGTTTTCGCGGTCATCGGTGGAAATCGCGCCGGCACCGCAGAATTGCAGCAGGTCCGGATCGCCCTGGTCGCGGTTGTCGGAGGACACCAGCATCGCGGAGTAATCCTCCACCCATTCCCACACCAGTCCATGCAGGTCCTGCACGCCGTGCATGTCGGCGGCGGCCTGCCCGACATCGCCCAAGGCCTGGTTCGACGGCTTGCCGTACCAGGCCAGGATGCGTTCGCGCCAGGCGGGGTCGCTGCGCGCGTCGGCACGGGTTTCGTCCGCCGCCGCCGCGTACTCCCACTCGGACCAGGTCGGCAGGCGCGCACCCTCGGCCTCGCAATAGGCAGCCGCGGCGAACCAGCTCACGCGAGTCACCGGCTGCTGCGGCCGCGCATTCGCGCCGAGGCTGAGCGCGCCGCCCCAGTGTTCGAGGTAGCGCGTCTCGGCAAAGATCGGCGTCACCTCGCCGCGCCGCCACGCGGGATTCCGCGTGACGAAGGCGAGGAACTGCGCGTTGGTAACGGGTCGCGCCATCAGCTCGAACGGCGCGACCTTGACCTTGCCCGCGCTGTCTTCGTACTTGAGCACCGACTGGAAGGCAGCGGCACCCGGCAACCTCAGCCACTCGCCCTCGGCCGCGAAGCCGAGGGCGGGAACGAGCAGCAGGGGCAATAGGGCGCGCACGGCCAGACTCAGTGCGCCGCGCCTTCGGCACGCGGCGTGGCCGCGCGCACCTTGGTCACATCGTCCTTGGAGATGCGGCCGCCACCGTTGTCCCAGCTGTTCTTCACGTAGGTCAGGATGTTGGCAACCTCGTCGTCGGTCAGCTGGCTCATCGGCGGCATCACCGAGTTGTAGTCCTGGCCATTGACCTTGAGCGGTCCGTTCAGGCCGGACAACACAACCTTGATGATTTCCTCGTTGCTGTGCCCCGCGAGATAGTCGGACTTGGCCAGCGGCGGGAACACGCCCGGCATGCCGGCGCCGCTGTCCTGATGGCAGACCGAGCAGGTGCCGGTGTAGAGCGCCTTGCCGGCGTTGACCTGTTCTTCCAGCGACAACGTGCCGGCCGCCGCGGACGTGGCCGCCGTCTGCACCGAGGCCAGGCTGGCGACCTTGTCGCCGATATAGACGGAATCCACTTCCTTGCCCGAGTAGATCGCGAGGTTCTCCGGGCCATCCACCTTCAGGATGCCGAGCGCGCCCTTGTTGAACGCACGGAAGATCGAGTGGTCGACCAGCACGTAACTGCCGGGCACTTCCAGGTGGAAGTCCGCGATCATCGCGCCGCCGGCCGGAATCAGCGTGGTCTGCACGTTTTCCTGATAACGCGTGCCGCCTTCATACCAGACCTTGTCGAAGATCTCGCCGATCAGGTGGAAGCTCGACACCAGGTTGGGGCCGCCGTTGCCGACATACAGGCGCACGCTCTGCCCGACGCTGGCCTTGAGCGCCTTGTCGCCGGTGAGCGCGGTCTCGCCGCCGTTGAACAACACGTAGGTCGGGTTCTCGTCGATCGCCTTCTGCATGTCGAACGGCGCGTGGCCCTTCTCGCGATACTTGGTGGTGGTGTAGAAGTCGCCCTGCATCACGTAGAACTCCTTGTCCACCGGCGGCAGCCCTTCGGGCGGCTCGACCAGGATCAGGCCGTACATGCCGTTGGCCACGTGCATGCCGACCGGCGCGGTGGCGCAGTGGTAGACGTACAGGCCCTGGTTCAGCGCCTTGAAGGTGAACTGCGAGCTGTGGCCCGGCGCGGTGAAGCTCGATGCCGCGCCACCGCCCGGCCCGGTGACACCGTGCAGGTCGATGTTGTGCGGCATCTTGGAATCCGGGTGGTTGTGCAGGTGGAACTCCACCGTGTCGCCCTGGCGCACGCGGATGAAGCTGCCCGGCACGGTGCCGCCGAAGGTCCAGAAGGTGTAGGTGGCACCTTCGGCGATGGGAAGCTCCTTCTCCACCACTTCCAGATCGACGATCACCTTGGCGGGAGCCGTGCGGCCAGTAGGTGGCGGCACTTCCGGCGGGCTGGTCAGGATGGCCTTGACCGGCTCGCCCTGGGGCGGACCGAAGTCACCCTTCTTCGAGCCGCCGGTATCGGCTACGACAACGGCCGGGGCGGCCGTGTTGGCGGCGCTGGCCGCGTCGCTGCCCGGCTTGCACCCTGCCAGCAACAGCAGGCTGGCGAAGGCGGCGCATGATAGGGCTGTCAGTGGTTTCATTGCAGGTGCTCCGTTTCAGGATGCGTGGAAATTGTCGCCAGCTTCCTCCAATCCACCGGCTGGGCGCATTGATCGGAATCAAGCCGGAACGCCAATCCTACGCCCGGATCTGGCGCACGCTTGACGGCGCTCAAGGCATCCGGCGGAAGGCCATGCCACGGTGGCTCCAGTGCCATAGCCCCGGAGAGTCGCATGAAACCGCTGGTTCCATCCTTGTTGATCGCCGCCTTGTCTGCCGCCACCAGCAGCGCGGCCCTGGCCGCCGACACCGGCACCTGGAGTGCCGCCCTGCGCTACCGCTACGAAGGCGTCGACGACGACGCTTTCGCGCGTGAGGCGCAAGCCCACACCGCCCGCCTGCGCCTGGGCTGGACCCAGCCGCTGGGCCACGGCTTCACCGCCCTCATTGAAGGCGAAGCCGTCACCGAACTGTCGGATCGCTTCAACTCCACCGCCAATGGCCACACCACCTACCCGGTCGTCGCCGATGCGCGCAGCACGGAACTCAACCGCCTGCAGATCGAGTGGCGTGGCAGCCAGGCCGCGGTTGCCGCGGGCCGGCAACGCCTGCTGCTGGACAACCAGCGCTTCATCGGCAACGTCGGCTGGCGCCAGAACGAACAGACCTTCGACGCAGTGTCGTTCGAACTGCGGCCGCGCGATGCCGTGACGCTGCGCTATCACTGGCTCGACCGCGTGCACCGGTTCAATGGCGACGAAGCGCGCGATCCGCTCGCCCGCGAACGTTCGCTCGACGCGCACCTGCTCAACGCGGCGTGGGTGCTACCCGCCAGCACCCTGGTCGGATATGCCTATCTCGTCGCCGACCGCGACGTCGCCGCCGCATCGACGCGCACCACGGGCCTGCGCTGGAACGGGAAGTGGCCCGAATCGCCGCTGGGCTTCGGCTGGACCGTGGAAGCCGCGCGGCAGCAGGACTACGACGAGAATCCCGCCCGCTTCAGCCATGCTTACACCCTGGTCGAATCCGGGCTGCACTGGGCCGGCATCGACTGGAAGGCCGGATTCGAACGCCTCGGCGGCAACGGGACGCACGCATTCCAGACCCCGCTCGCGACCCTGCACGCCTTCAACGGCTGGGCCGACAAATTCACGACCACGCCGGCGCAAGGACTGGAAGATCGCTACCTCGGCGCGGGCGCGAAGTTCGGTCGCGGCAACTGGAGCGAGCGCCTGACCTGGGCCGTGGCCTGGCACGACTTCCGCGCTGCACGCGGCGACGCCGACTATGGGCAGGAATGGAACGCCTCGCTCGGCGCGAACCTGGGCCGCGGCTGGAACGGCCTGCTCAAGTTCGCCGACTACGGCAGCGATGGCTTCGCGCGCGACACCCGGAAACTCTGGCTGCAACTGGAGTGGACCCACTGATGGCGCTTGCCCTGCGCCCGGCCCGGCGCAGGGCAACTGGCATGACCCAGATCAAGGCCCGGCATGCGCTGCTGCGGCACGCTGGTACCACCTCTCACAAGCGGTGATCCCCATGTTCGACACGCTCGTTCAGCAAGTCCATCCCTTCGATGCGCGCGGCATCGGCAAGCGCTTTCGCCACGCCGCGATCTTCGGGGCGCTCGATGCGTTGCAACCCGGCGAGGCGATGCGCTTCGTCAACGACCACGATCCGCTGCCGCTGCTGCGCCAGTTGCAGGAACGCTATGGCGACAGCGTGAACATCTCCTATCGCCAGCGCCACCCGGGCGAGATCGTGATCGACTTCACCCGCCTCGGCGAGGGCGAGGCTGAAGACAGCGGTTGTGGCTGCTGCGGCAGTTGCGGCTGAGAAGATGCCTGCAGGCGTGGAACGCATTGCGGGCTGGCGTTGCATCGGTTGCGGCAAGGTGGACGCGCCCGCGCCCTGCGTGGGCGTGTGCCAGGACCGACGCTGCGAACTGGTCCTGGCCAGCGACTACGACGCGCTGCAGGTGCGCGTGCATGCGTTGGAAGCGGCGCTTGGCCTGATCGCGCGGGTCACGCCGCGCCCGGGCGAACTGGAAGCGTCCTGGAGTGCGCTGCAGGCACGTGCCCGCAGCCTGCTCGACTGAATCGGCACGAGGCACTCACGCCGGATCGAGCGTCGACGCATCGATCCCGGCGCGTGCCGCCACCCCTTGCAGGGCGGCATCCAGATCCAGACCCCGTTCGGCCAACCAGGCCCGCCGGTACAGCGTCTGGGAATAACGTTCGCCGCGATCGCAGAGCAGGCTGACGATGCTGCCGCGGTCGCCGCGATCGCGCATCTGCGTGGCCAGGCTGAGGCAGGCCACGAAATTCGTGCCGGAAGACCCGCCGTAGCGGCGACCGAGCAAGGGTTCCAGCAGCCACATCGCGGCGACTGAATCGGCGTCGTCCACTTCGATCACGTCATCCACCACGTCGAACATGAAACCGGGCTCGATCCGCGACCGCCCGATGCCTTCGATCAGGGTGCCGGGACACTCCGCGGCACACTCGCCCGATCGTCGCCAGCCTTGCGCGAAAGCGGCGCCGCGCGGTTCCGCCACGCACAGGCGCGTTTCCAGTCCGCGGTAGCGCAGATAGCGGCCGATCGTCGCGGACGTGCCCCCGGTGCCTGCACCGCACACGATCCAGGCAGGTTGCGGTTCGGGTTCGCGTGACATCTGCTGCAGGATGGATTCGGCGATGTTGTTGTTGCCACGCCAGTCGGTGGCACGCTCGGCAAGACCGAACTGGTCGAGGTGGCAGGCACCGCGATCCGCATGCCAGGCCGCGCGCGCGTAGACCTCGGCCGGATCCTCGACCAGATCGCACTGCCCGCCCAGAGCGCGCACCGCGGCGATCTTGGCGGGTGCGGTGCAGGCCGGCATCACCGCGACAAAGGACAAGCCGAGCAGGCGCGCGAACCAGGCTTCGGAGATTGCGGTGCTGCCCGAGGACGCGTCCACCACCGATTGCGCCGCCTTGAGCCGGCCACTGCACAGTGCGTACAGGAACAAGGATCGCGCCAGGCGATGCTTGAGACTGCCGGTGGGGTGCACCGCCTCGTCCTTGAAATAAAACGTGATGCCCGGGAACGCCGGCAAGTCGACGCGCAGAAGATGCGTATCGGCCGAGCGCGCAGCCTCTTGCTGCAGCGTCGCCAGTGCCTGGCGCAGCCAGACCCGATCCGTCGCCGGGCGCGCCGTCATCCGAACATTCCCGCCAGCCACCCGAGCGGATGATGCGCCCGCGCGATGCCGTACATGCAGGCAAAGGTGGCCCAGGCCGCAAGCAGGAAACCAAAGCGCGATGCACGGCTGCGACCGCGCCGCAGCGCGAGGCTGCCCAGCACCACGTAGGCCACCAGCAGTGCCAGCTTGACGCTGAGCCAGTGATTGCCGAACACCGCGCCCGGAAGGATGGTGAACAGCATCAGCGCGGCACTGAGCAGCACCGTGTCGATGCTCCAGCTCAACCAGCGCGGCGCCCAGTGCAAGGCAAGGCCTTGCTGCCCGGCAAGCGACAGCACTCCACGCAACGAGAACAGCGCGATGCTGAGCATGACGCAGCCCACGTGCACCGCCTTGATCTGCGGATAGAACTCGATCACGGAGTCACCCCGGCTTGTGGTCGGCGCGCGGCGTCAGGTAGATGTACCCCGAACGCAACACCCAGGGCAGGAAGGCGAGCAACCAGCCGATGGCCGTGAATGCCTGCCAGGCCGGCGCGTCCGGCACCAACTCGGCCACGATGCGCAACACGGCCACGCACTGGATCGCGATGAAGGCGAACCCCGCGACCCGGCCGAGCTGCAGCGGGCGACCCGAATGGCCCTGGGTCACGCGCGTCACCATCGCCACCAGCAGGCTGCCGAAGAAACCGACGAACAAGGCATGCGCCGGCGCGCGGCCGAGGACGAAATCGCCATCCAGCCAGAACCACAGGCTCTGCACCACATACAACGCGAACGCCACCGGCAACCAGGCGTAGCCGGCGAACAGCACGCGCAGCAAGGGCGGAGCCGGAGCGCGCGGCCAGCCGCGCCACAGCCAGTAGCCAACCAGCGCGAGCAAGGGAAGGTCGGCGACCCACAAGGCCGCATAGGCATGCGCCAGTTCCAGCCCGAGATGCGCCAGCAGCGCCGTCCAGAACAGGGCAAGCCAGCGCAACGAACGCCACGGGCGGTATCCGGCCACCACGTTGCCGGCAAAGAACGGGAACATGCGATGCGCCACGGTCACGTAGATCGGCAGCAGCAGGCCGAAGCTGCCGAACTTGACCGAAGCGAAGGCTAGCCGCGCATCGTTGCCGTGCAGGAACCAGGCGAACAGGACCAGACCGATCAAACCCAGGCACAGCGCGACCGAGCACGACACGGCGTGCCAGGTCTTGCCGCCGTCCTGCCACGCAAGGTGCAGCAGGATGACCAAACCTGCGACCCAGCCCGCCAGGGTGTTGATCACGCCCAGGTGCACGAGGTGCGGGAATCCGAGCAACCCGACCAGGAACAGGACCTGACCACTCAACAGGCCCAGTCCCACGGGCAGGTAATGCCAGCGCGACAGATCGCGCAGGCCCATCCAGCGCGGGAACACCGTGAGCAGAAAGCCGAAGATGAAAGGTGGAAGCACCTGGTACTGCATCACGAAGGCGTGCGCCCAACCGCCGAACAAGGGGCTCTCCGGCAATCCGATCAAGCGCCAGCGCGCATCCACCAGCCACAGCATCCACCAGCACATGGCGAGCAGCACGTTGCCGGCCCCGACAAAGAACAGCAAGCGGTGCGGCGCGGCAGCGATCACGCGCGGCAAGGTGCCGAACTGCTGCAGAAGGGAACGATCCTCGTTGTCCATGGGCGCAGTGTCGCTGCCTGGCGCACGACGTGCATTGATCTGGATCATCCCTGCAAACGACGACGGCCGCGGGGTCACCGCGGCCGTCGTGTCGATCCTGCGTTGCGGATCAGGCCCTGCTTTCCTCCGCTTCGCCGATTACGGTCCGCTCGCGCTGCGGCGCCACCCACAGCCGGAAGGTGAACCAGGCCAGCAGCAGCGCGCCGACCGAGAAGATCGTGTCGCCCGGTACCCGCATCCACACCAGCATCTCGATCAGCGGCTTGCCCATGAACTCGGCCGAGCGTGCATACCAGTAGCCGTGCTCGAGCGCCGCATTGAGCTGCAGCACGCCCATCGGCAGCAAGGTCAGCAACGCCATCAGCGCCAGGCCGATGTTGAAGCTCCAGAATGCGCCGCGCAGCCAGCCTTCGTTCCATTGCACGTCCGGCTTGAGGCCGCGCAGGCAGAACAGCATCAGGCCGATGCCAAGCATGCCGTACACGCCGAACAGCGCGGTGTGGCCATGCAGCGGGGTCAGGTTCAGGCCTTGCATGTAGTACAGCGCCAGCGGCGTGTTGATCAGGAAGCCGAACAGGCCGGCACCCACCAGGTTCCAGAAACTCACCGCCAGGAAGAACAGGATCGGCCAGCGGTAGCGCGCCATCCACGGCGTGGCCCGGCTGTGCGACCAGGTCTCGTGCGCCTCAAGCCCGATCAGCGCCAGCGGCACCACTTCCAGCGCGGAGAAGCTCGCCCCCAGCGCCAGTACTGCCGTGGTGGTGCCAGTGAAGTACAGATGATGGAAGGTGCCGAGGATGCCGCCCGCCATGAACACGATGGTGGCGAACAGCACGTTGACGGTGGCGGTCTTGCCGCGGATCAGGCCGAGCTTCACGAACAGGAAGCTGATCACCGCCACCGCGAAGACCTCGAAGAAGCCTTCCACCCACAGGTGCACCACCCACCAGCGCCAGTACTCGACCATGGCGATATGGGTGTGCTCGCCCCACATCAGGCCCGCGCCGTAGAACATGCCGATCGCGATCGTCGACAGGAAGAGCAGGCCGACGATCGAACTCATCTCGTCGCGCCGCGTCATCGCGGGCCACAGGGCGCGACCCACGAGGGTCAGCCACAGGATCAGGCCCACGAACAGGAAGATCTGCCAGAAGCGGCCGATGTCGGTGTATTCCCAGCCCTGGTGTCCGAACCAGAAGTTCTTTTCCAGGCCCAGCTGCTGCATCACCGCGAACCATTGGCCGGCGAAGGCGCCGACCACGATGATCAGCAGGCAGACGAACAGCACGTTCACGCCCAATCGCTGGAACTTCGGTTCATGGCCCGAGATCGCCGGCCCGATGTAGAGCCCGGTGGCAAGCCAGGCCGTGGCGATCCACAGCACCGCCAGTTGCGTGTGCCAGCTGCGGGTCACCGCGTAGGGCAGCACGTCGGCGAGCTTGAACCCATACAGTTCCTGGCCTTCCACCTGGTAATGCGCGGTGGTCGCGCCCAGCAGGATCTGCACCAGGAACAAGGCCAGAACCACCCAGAAGTACTTGCCGGTGGCGCGCATCGAGGGCGTCGGCACCAGGCCGCGCAACGGATCGCGCGCCGGCGGCGTCACCGGGGCTTCCTTGCCGTGCCACGCGGCGTAGTGCCAGCCCAGCAGCGCGATGCCGGCGATCATGAACAGCACGCTGAACATGGTCCACATGAAGCTGCTGGCGGTGGGCGTGTTGGCCACCAGCGGCTCGAACGGCCAGTTCTGGGTGTAGCTGATGTCGCTGCCCGGGCGCTCCGTCGAGGCCGCCCAGCTGGTCCACCAGAAGAAGCCCGTCAGCGCGCGTCGATGCTCGAGCGAAGGCACGGTGTCGTCGCGCATCGCGTAGGACTCGCGCAGCGCCGCCGTGGACGGATCATTGCCGAACACGCTGATGTAATGCGAGGCGACGGCATCCATGGCCTGGGCGCGCAGCGTCGACACGGTGATGGTATTGCGCTCGGGATCATGCGTGTTGCGCCGCAGCTCGGGCTGGATCTTGGCCTTCACCGCCGCCTGCGAAGCCGCATCCAGGGCATCGAAGGCCAGGCCGTAGTCGGCCCGGGCGTGCAGTTCGAGCAGGGCCACGGCCTCGCGATGCAGCCAGTCGGCCGACCAGTCCGGCGCCACCAGCGCGCCGTGGCCCCAGACCGATCCGAGCTGCTGGCCGCCGACGCTCTGCCACACCTGCCGCCCGAGTTCCAGATCGGCCCGGGTGTACAGCACCGATCCGTCCTCGCTTACCACCTGCTCCGGCAGCGGCGGCGCCTGGCGGTGGATCTCCCCGCCCATCCAGAGCAGCACACCGAACCCGGCGATGAGCAGCGCCGCCAGTCCGATCCATAGTTTGCGCGTCGTGTCCACGATGTTCACTCCACAACGAAGGTCGTGGCACAGCCTAGAGGCGCTCTGCGAGGGCCACCATGATCTGGATCAAGCCTCATCCGGCCTGCGTCGTGCGGCCTAGCCGCGGCCGGGCCGCATCCGGCGCAGCGTCCCGTCGCGCAGCACGTAGTGATGCAGCAGCGCCGCCGCGGCATGCAGTCCGATCAGCCAATAGCCCACGACGCCGATCGTTTCGTGCCATGACTCCACGCGTTCGGCGAGGTTCGCGTCGGATTCGACCAGCGCAGGCAAGGCCACCGGGCCCCAGTGCGGCGGCTTGCCTTCGGCACTGAGTAGAGCCCATCCCAGCAGCGGCATCGCGATCATGAAGAGGTAGAGCAGCAGATGCATGACTCCGGCCATCCACTGCTGCCAGCCCAGCAGCATCGGGGGCGGCAGCGGCCCACGCAGGCGCAGCGCAGCTCGCACCCAAACCAGGGCGAACACCGTCATTCCCAGCAGGTAGTGCCAGTCCTTCAACCCCTCACGCACCGAGCTGCCGCGTGGGAAGAACCCGCGCAACTCGATGCACGCATACGCTGCGGCGAGCAGCAGCAGGGTCAGCCAGTGCAGCGCCACCAAGGCGCGGGGGTAGCGATCGACTACAACAGCCATCACTCGCGCTCCGGGCATCTGGAAGGAGCGGCGACGGCGCGGCAGGAAGGCGACGTCGCCAAGATGCCCGCACCGTGTCCGCTAGCGCGGTCGGCCGCCTTGACCTGAGTCAAGTGCCGACGCGCTCAGCCTTCCCGCAGTACCGCCCGGGCAAGTCCTTCGAGCCGGACACGATCCAGCACCTCCACTTCGCGCCGCTCGATCTTGAGCAGGCCTTCGTCCTGGAAGCGGCGCAGCACGCGGCTCACGGTTTCGGCCGCGAGCCGCAGGTAGTTGGCGATGTCGGTGCGCGCCATGGTCAGGTGGAACCGCGTGGCGGAGAATCCGCGTGCGGCATAGCGGCGCGACAGTGCACACAGGAACGCGGCCACGCGTTCGTCGGCCGAATAGTCGCCCGCCAGCAGCGCGGCCTTGCCGATGTCCTGGCTGAGCAGCCGGAACAACTGTTGCTGCAAGCCCGGCATGCGGGTGGCGAGCGTGGCCATCATCGGGAAGGAGAACCGACACAGCACGACCGTATCCAGCGCCACCGCATTGCATGGATAGCGCGACTGAGAGATCGCGTTCAGGCCGATCACCTCGCCCGGCAGGAAGAAGCCCAGCACCTGCTCGCGCCCGCCGGAGTCGATCACGTAGGTCTTGACGCTGCCGGCCCGCACCGCGGCGATCGCGGTGAAGGGTTCGCCCTCGCGGAACAGGTGCTCGCCCTCGCTGAACGGCCCGACATGCTCCACCAGCACGTGCAGGTCGCGCAGCTGGGCCTTGTCGTACCCGCTGTCGAGGCAAGCCGACGAGAACGCACAGGTGCTGCAGAACTGGTACTCGTCGCCATCATCGGCAATGGGCGAGATGCGTCGCGGGCGACGTGCGGATTCAGACATGCGCGAACCGGGGCAAGGCAGGAAACCGTCGGCCCGGTGCCACGTCGTCATCCAGCCTGCGCCGTGCGTCACGGTGGCGAACGGTGCACGCGATTCGCGTCCCCGAATGCGCCGGGCTCAGATGACGCGCGAAAAACGCGGCAGCGTGGTCGGGGTGGTGGTGGGCTGGAGGTAACGGTCGAAACACATTGCAATGATACGCAGCAGCAGCCGTCCGCGCGAGGTGACGGCGATGCGCCCGGCATCGACTTCGACCAGGCCGTCGGCCTGCAACGGCGCCAGCTGCGCCAGCGACTCGGCGAAATACTCGTGGAAATCGATGTCGTGGCGGTCCTCGAAGGCGCCGATGCGGACCTCCCCCTGGCACATCAGGGCCTGGATCAGGTCGGCCCGCAGCACGTCGTCGCCACTGAGCTGCAGGCCGCGCCACACCGGCAGGCGCCCCGCATCGATCGCCATCTCCCAGGACGGGAGGTCGCGCGGGTTCTGGCTGAAGCTGTCGCCGATGTGGCTGATCGCACTCACGCCGAGACCAACGAGGTCGGACTCGGCGTGGGTGGTGTAGCCCATGAAATTTCGATGCAGCTCGCCGCGCTCCTGGGCGCGCGCCAGGTCGTCGTCGGGCACCGCGAAATGATCCATGCCGATGTAGCGGTAGCCGGCAGCCGAAAGCTTCTCGATTGCCAGTTGCAGCAAGGCGAGTTTGGTCTCGGCCTCGGGCAGGTCCGCCTCCACGATCTGGCGTTGTGGCTTGAACAGACTGGGCAAGTGGGCGTAGCCGTAGATCGCCAGTCGCTCCGGGCGCACCCGCAGCACCGTGTCGAGGGTGCGCTCGAATCCCGAGAGGTTTTGCCTGGGCAGGCCGTAGATCAGGTCGACATTGATCGAGCGCATGCCGGCGGCGCGGCAGGCATCGATCACGCCCAGCGTCTGCTCGACGCTTTGCACGCGGTTCACTGCCTGCTGCACTACCGGATCGAAGTCCTGCACCCCGAGGCTGGCGCGATTGAGCCCGAGCCGGGCCAGCGCCGCGATATCGCCTTCGCCGATGAAACGCGGATCCAGCTCGATCGAGAAATCGCGCGAGGGATCTCGGCTGAAGTGGAAGTTCCGGTCGAGGCTGTCGATGATGCGGCCGAGCTGGGCCGGGCTGAGGAAGTTCGGCGTGCCCCCGCCGAAATGCAGCTGGATCACGTCGCGATCGCGGTCGAACAGCGGCGCCATCATCTCGATCTCGCGCAGCAGGCGTTCGAGGTAACGTTCGCCGCGCTGAAGGTCGCGCGTGATGATGCGGTTGCAGCCGCAGTAGAAGCAGGGACTGAAGCAATACGGGATGTGCGCGTAGAGCGAGAGGCGACGCGGAATCGGATCGGCATTGCTGCGTCGTGCCTGCTCGCGCAGCTCGGCTTCGCCGAAGCGGCCATGGAACTGCGGTGCGGTCGGATACGAGGTATAACGCGGACCCGGCCGGTCGTAGCGGCGCAGCAGGTCGGCATCGAAGGGGGCACGAGCGATCATGGCGACAGGCTAGACGGCACGCTCCGTGCCCGCCTTGACCTGCATCAACCCCGCACCGCGCCAGTGCAGGACGAAGCGCAGGTGCACGACGCCATCGATGCGGCGATGCACCATCACGATGTCGGGCTGCAGTTGCGCGGCATTCGTCGCTGGCCGCAGTGCGGCGCGTGCTGGAACCTGACCCGGTGCGCCCGGGAGCAACCAACCGTGCTGCCGAGCCCGAATCAGGAACCGCACGAACGGTTACTCTGGCGCCGGCATTCACTGCTCAAGGATGGCAACCGCAATGGATTGGCGCTGGTCCGGCATCGCCGCGGTCCGATGGATACTCGGCACCGCCACCTGCCTTGCCCTGGGCCAGGCGCACGCGCTCGATCCCGACACGCCGCTGGCCGAGTTCACCCTCAGCACCTGGACGCGGGCGGACGGCCTTCCGCACAACTTCGTGATCGATCTGGAACAGTCCAGCGAGGGTTACCTCTGGCTGGCCACCTGGCGCGGCGCGGTGCGCTTCAATGGACGCGAGTTCGAGGTCTTCGATCAGCAACGCTTGCCCTGGAACGAGGATGGCTCGGTGTGGAAGCTGGCCCGCACCCGCGACGGCAGCCTGCTGCTGGGATCGCAGCGCTTCGGCCTGAGCCGTCAGCGCGACGGAAAATTCAGCCATGAATGGCAACCCGAGCAACCCGCCCTGCTGCTTTCGGTGGTCGAGGATACGCGCGGGCGGCTCTGGGTCGGCACGCGCGATGGCGCGATCCGGCTCGACGGCGAGTACACGCGCCGCTTCGGCGTGGCCGACGGCTTGCCCGATGGTGCCGTGCAATCGATGGGTGCCGCGGCCAACGGAGTGATCTGGATCGGCACCGCCGAGGGCGCGGCGCGCATCGACGGCGACCTCGTCACACCGTTCGGGCCGGAACAAGGCCTGCCACCGGGCGAGATCGGCATGGTGCTGGTATCGCACGACGACACGGTGCGGGTCGGCACCAAGCGCGGCGTGTATCGCCTTGCCGGCGATCGCTTCGAGCCCGAGCTTGCGGCCTTGCCGGCCGATGAAGTCTCAGCCCTGCTGGAAGACCGCCACGGCGCATTGTGGGTCGGTACGGTGGGCCATGGCGTGTTCCGCGCGTCGGGGCGCGGCGTCGAGGCACTCGGCATCGATCAGGGCCTGCCCAGCGCCCACATCAATACCCTGCTCGAAGATGACCAGGGAAACGTCTGGATCGGGACGCATGGCGGCCTGTCGCAGCTGCGCGAAACCCGCTTTGCCACCTACTCCATCCGCGACGGATTGGCCGACGATTTCGTCCGCTCCCTGGTGGAGGACGCCGCCGGCATTGTCTGGATCGCGTCCAACGGCGGCGTGTCGCGCATTCGTGCCGGCCGGATCGAATCGGTGGCCGCGCAGTTCCCCGACGCGGCGCTCTCGACCCTGTCGATGCGGGCCACGCGCAACGGCGAGCTCTGGTTCGGCACCTATCGCGATGGCGCACGACGACTGGATGCCACCGGCATGCATTCGTTGACGCGAGCCGATGGGCTCGCCGGCGAGGAAGTGCGCTCGATCATCGAAGCCGCGGATGGTTCGGTCTGGCTCGGCCTCGCCAGCGGATTGACGCACTGGACGAAGGGCCGCGTGCGCAGCTGGAGCCACGTGCACGGCGAGCCCAACCAACTGTACGTGCGTAGCCTGCTGGAGAGCCGCTCGGGCCGAATCTACGTCGGCACGCCACAGGGCCTGGCCTGGGCCGATGGCGCAACGATCGAGCGACTGCCGCTGCCCGACGGCCGAACCATCAATGTCTTCGGCCTGCACGAGTGCGCTCACGGACATCTCTGGGTACTCGGCTCCGGCGGACTCTGGCGCCTGCGCGAGGGCCGGTGGCGTGAACTGGCGACAGGTCACGACCTGAATCGCAGCACGGTGTTCGGGATGATTGCCGACGACGAGGGCAACGATTGGCTGAGTACGGCGCAGGGCCTGGTGAAGGTGAACCACGACGCACTTGAACGGGCGCTGGAGGACCCGACGGCGGAACTGGCCCTGGCGCGCTATGGCGACGGGCCGGGATCGGAAGGCTTTTCGCTCAATGGCGGATCGACGCCGTCGATGCTGCGCACGGGCGACGGCCGCATCTGGCTTGCCTCCGGCCAGGGCGCGGTGGTGTTCGATCCGCGCAAGCTCGATCAACCCGTGTCCCCGCCACCGACCGTGATCGAACGCATCCTCGTCGACGGCGCGGAACACGACGCTGCGAACAGCGACGCGCTGGCTCCCGGCACGCGGCGCATCGAGTTCGATTTCGCCGGCCTCTCCTTCCTCGCGCCCGAGTCGATCCGCTATCGACACCGCCTGCTCGGCTTCGATGCACAGTGGAGCGCAGCCGCGCGCGCCGCGTCGGCCAGTTACACCAACCTGGCGCCGGGACGCTACCGCTTCGAAGTGGAGGCCCTGGTTGCGGGCGCGCGCACTGCACCACGGGTCGCGTCACATGAGTTCGATATCCAGCCCTTCCTGCACCAGCGGACCAGCTTCCGGATCGGGCTGCTTGCCCTGCTCGCCCTGTTTGGCACCTGGTGGTTCCGGTGGCGGACCCGCGCGCTACGACGCCAGGCGATCGCCTTGCAAGCACTGATCGATGAACGCACGCGCGAACTCAGCGTGCGCAGCGACCGACTCGAACAGGCCGACCGGGAGAAGGCCGAGCTGATCGTGCTGCTCCAGGAACAATCCGCCCAGCTCGCGCGACACGCGCAGGAGGACGGCCTCACCGGACTGTCGAACCGACGCGAGCTCGATCGTGCATTGACTGCCGCACTGGCGGAAGCGGATGCGATGAAGCACCCCTTGGCCCTGGCCCTGATCGACGTCGACCACTTCAAGCGCATCAACGACCGCTGCGGCCATGGCACGGGTGATGAGGTATTGCGGCGCGTGGCCGAGGTGTTGCGCGCAGTTGCGACAAGCTCCACCGTGATCGGCCGCTACGGCGGCGAAGAATTCGCGCTGGTGATGCCCGAGTGCGAACTCGCCACCGCGTGTGTCCGCTGCGAACAGATCTGCACCGAGGTAGCGCACGCAGCTCGAACGCTGGACCTGTCGGGCCTGCCACTGACCGTGAGCATCGGCGTAGCCGCCGTCGCGGGAATGGACCCGGCGCAAGCCTACGCCGCGGCCGATCGACGCCTGTACGAAGCGAAACGCGGCGGGCGTGATCGCGTGCAAGCGTCGACGCCACCGCCACCACACTGAAGAAGCCCCCGAAGCCGGCCGCCTGTCAGGAAGCCCCAAGAAAAAGGGCCTGCGATCGCTCGCAAGCCCTTGAAGTATATGGCGCCCGAAGTTGGACTCGAACCAACGACCCCCTGATTAACAGTCAAGTGCTCTAACCGGCTGAGCTATTCGGGCGGGGTGCGCATTCTCGGACCCGGGAGCGGATGCGTCAACCGCGGCTCGGGTCTTTCCCTCCGGTTTGCGCTGTTCCAGGGGGAGAAGTGGTGCCGGAAATAGGAATCGAACCTACGACCTACGCATTACGAATGCGCCGCTCTACCAACTGAGCTATTCCGGCGGGGTGCTGCTTCCACGCCGGGTGGCCGGCGTGGGGCGCGAAGTTTAGGCGAGGCCTCGGGCGCGGTCAATGCGATGCGGCGGCAACGCGCGGGAGCGTCAGTTCACCAGCACCACGCGCAGCTCCTTGGGCAGGGCAAACACCACGTCCTCGGGCTTGCCGTCCAGTTCGCGCAGCCCCGATGCGCCCAGCTCGCGCAGGCGTTCCAGGACGCCTTGCACAAGCAATTCCGGGGCCGATGCCCCGGCCGTGACCCCGATCCGCTGCTTGCCGATGATCCAGGCCGGATCGATGTGCTCGGCTCCGTCGATCAGATGGGCTTCCACCCCATCGCGCTCGGCCAGTTCGCGCAGGCGATTGGAGTTGGAGCTGTTGGCGGATCCCACCACGAGCACGAGGTCGCATTCCGCCGCGAGCTTGCGCACCGCATCCTGTCGATTCTGCGTGGCATAGCAGATGTCGTCGTGCTTGGGGCCCTGCACCGCCGGAAAACGCCGCTGCAAGGCTGCGATCACCTCGCGCGTGTCATCCACGGAAAGCGTCGTCTGGGTGGTGTAGGCGAGATTCCCGGGTTGGGTGACGCTCAAGGCCTCAACATCGGCGACATCTTCCACCAGATGGATGCGGCCGGCGCCATGCTCGGCACGCCACTGCCCCATCGTGCCCTCCACTTCCGGGTGCCCGGCATGACCGATCAACACGACGTCGCGCCCGGCACGGCAATGCCGCGCCACCTCGATGTGCACCTTGGTGACCAGCGGGCAGGTGGCATCGAACACCTTCAGGCCGCGGCGATCGGCCTCGATGCGCACCGCTTGCGAGACGCCATGCGCGCTGAAGATCACGGTTGCGCCGTCGGGAACTTCGTCCAGCTCCTCGACGAAGATCGCGCCACGCTGGCGCAGGTCGTCCACCACGTAGCGGTTGTGCACCACTTCGTGCCGCACATAGATCGGTGCGCCGAGCGAGTCGATCGCGCGCTTCACGATCTCGATGGCGCGATCGACGCCGGCGCAAAAGCCGCGGGGATTGGCGAGCACCAGGTCCATGCCGCTCATTCTGCCGCGTCCGCCGCCCTGGCGGGAGTGAACAGCGTGGACAGTGCCAGGCCGATGGCCCCGACCACGATGGCCGAGTCGGCGATATTGAAAGCCGGCCAGTGGTAGCTGCCCCAATACGCATCGATGAAGTCCACCACATGGCCGAAGCGCACGCGATCGACCAGGTTTCCCAGCGCGCCGCCGATGACGAGCGCGAACGGAACCGCCTGGCGCCAGTCGTTGCGAGGCAGTCGACTCAGCCAGAACACCAGCAGCAGGCTCACTCCCGCCGCCAACGCGCTGAAGAACCAGCGCTGCCAGCCGCCCGCATCACTCAGGAAGCTGAAGGCGGCGCCGAGGTTGTAGGTCAGCGTCCAGTTCAGCAGGCCGTCGATCACCGGCACCGGTTCGTGCAATTGCAGGTGCGCGAGTGCCAGCGCCTTGGTCCACAGGTCGAGGCCGATGATTGCCACGGAAAGCAGCAGCCACACCAGCGCGCTGGGCCTGACCCGCGCCATCAGAACCACTGCCTCGTTTCGCCCTGGCCTTCAACGTTGCTCACGCAACGACCGCAGATTTCGGGGTGTTCGGGATGCGCGCCGACATCGGCGCGGTAATGCCAGCAGCGGATGCACTTGGCCTGCGTCGTCGCCCGCGTCACGATCCAGGCTTCGACGCCGTCCGCCTTGACCGCATCGCCCGGCTTTTCGGCGAGCGGATGCAGGCGCAACTCCGACACGATGAACAGGAAGCGCAGCTCGCCGGCACATGCGGCCAGGACGGAGAGCGTGCCGGGGTCGAGATACAGGTCGACCTCGGCTTCCAGCGCCGCACCGATCGCGCCACCCGCGCGCATCGGTTCCAGCACCTTCGAAACCGACTCACGCAATGCGAGCAGGCGCTCGAAAGTTGCGGCATCGAGCGCAGCGTCGTCCGGCAACTGGGCGAGCCCGTCGTACCAGGTGGCAAAGAGCACGTTGGCCTCGCGCTTCCCGGGCAGGTGGCGCCAGATCTCGTCCGCGGTGAAGCTCAGGATTGGCGCGATCCAGCGCACGAAGGCTTCCGCGATGCGATACATCGCGCTCTGCGCGCTGCGCCTTCCGTGCGCATCCTCGCGCATGGTGTAGAGCCGATCCTTGGTCACGTCCAGATAGAGCGCGCCCAGGTCGACGGTGCAGAAATTGCTGAGCATCTGCACGATCTCTGGGAAGTCGTAGCGCACGTATGCGGCCACGACCTTCTCCTGCAGCTCAAGCGCGCGATGCACGGCCCAGCGGTCGAGCGCGATCAGGCCCTCGTTTGGAAGCAGGTGCTGCACGGGATCAAAGCCGGCGAGGTTCCCAAGCAGGAAGCGCGCCGTGTTGCGGATGCGGCGATAGGCATCGGCGCTGCGCTTGAGGATGGTGTCGGATACCGACATCTCATTGCGATAGTCGGCCGACGCCACCCACAGGCGCAGCACATCGGCGCCGAGCTGGTCGATGACCTTCTGCGGCTCGACCACGTTGCCCAGCGACTTGGACATCTTCTTGCCATGCTCGTCCACGGTGAAACCGTGTGTGAGCACCTGTCGATACGGTGCGGCCTTGTCCATCGCGATGCCGGTGAGCAAGGCGCTGTGGAACCAGCCGCGATGCTGGTCCGAGCCTTCCAGATACATGTCGGCCGGCTTGCCCAGGCCGCGCGTCGCGAGCACGGCGTCGTGCGAGATGCCCGAGTCGAACCACACGTCGAGAATGTCGGTGACCTTGTCGTAGTGCGGCGCATCCGCGCCCAGCAATTCGGCCGGGTCGAGGTCGTACCAGGCATCCACGCCGCGCTGCTCGATCCGATCCGCCACGGTGCGCATGAACTCCACGCTGCGCGGGTGCGGCGCACCGGTTTCGCGGTGCGAGAACAAGGCGATCGGCACGCCCCAGGTGCGCTGGCGCGAGATGCACCAGTCGGGACGGTTCGCGATCATGCCGGCGATGCGAACCTCGCCCCAGTCCGGGAACCAGCCGCCCTCGCGGCCGATGCGATGGATGGCGTCGAGCGCATCGCCGCGCAACCCGGCCTGCTCCATCGAGATGAACCACTGCGGAGTGGCGCGGAACGCCACCGGAGTCTTGTGCCGCCAGCAATGCGGGTAGCTGTGTTGCAGTTTCGAAAACGCGAGCAGCACGCCGCGCGCGCGCAACAAGTCGACGATGGCGTCGTTCGCCTTCCAGATGTGCAGGCCGGCCAGTTCGATGCCGTCGGCGGCAGGCGTGGACGGCAGATAGCGCCCGCGCCCATCGACCGGATTGATCTCGGCCGCGTTGTAGCGCGACATCAAGTCGTAGCGCTGCGCGACCGCGAAGTCTTCCTGACCGTGACCGGGCGCCGTATGCACCGCGCCGGTGCCCTCCTCGGCCGACACATGGTCGCCCACAAGAATCGGAATCGTGCGTGGATAGAACGGGTGGGTCAGCGGCAGCGTGTCGAGCGCGATGCCCTTGGCATGCCCGAGCACGACCGGTGTGTCGATGCCGTAGCGCGCCAGGGCGCGCGTCGCAAGCGCCTCGGCCAGCACCAGCAGCACGCGCTTGCCGTTTCTTGCCGGGCCCTCCACCAGCACGTAGTCGAGGTCTGGGCCGAGCGAGACCGCGAGCGAGGCCGGCAGGGTCCAGGGCGTGGTGGTCCAGATCGGCACCGAGACGATCGCATCGCCATCGAGCTTCACCCCGAACTTGGCGGCGAGCGCGACCGGGTCTTGCGCGTCGTAGGCCACATCCACCGCCGGCGACACCTTGTCGGCGTACTCGATCTCTGCCTCGGCCAGGGCCGAGCCGCAGTCGAAGCACCAGTGCACCGGCTTGGCACCACGCAGCAAGTGGCCGTTCTCCACGATTCGTGCGAGCGCCCGCACGGTGTCCGCCTCGTAGCGGAAATCCATGGTGCGATACGGGTTGTCCCAATCGCCGATCACTCCCAGGCGCTTGAAGTCGCGGCGCTGGATTTCGATCTGCTGGCCGGCGTACTCGCGGCATTTCGCCCGAAAGGCGGCGGCATCGAGCTTGTCACCGACCTTGCCGTGCACCTTCTCCACCGCGTGCTCGATCGGCAGGCCATGGCAATCCCAGCCCGGGACATAAGGCGCATCGAAGCCGGACAACAGCTTCGATTTCACGATCATGTCCTTGAGGATCTTGTTGACCGCATGGCCGATGTGGATCGAGCCGTTCGCGTACGGCGGGCCGTCATGCAACACGAAGCTCGGGCGACCCTGGCGCTGCTCGCGCAGGCGCGCATGCAGGCCGTCGGCCTCCCAGCGCGCGAGCGTGTCCGGTTCGCGCCTGGGCAGGTCGCCGCGCATCGGGAATTCGGTGGCGGGCAGGTGTATGCTGGCTTTGTAGTCGCGACTCACGCGGATGCCTTTCGCTGTACGGCGGGATGTAAGGGTTCCGCACCCGAGGGCGCGGAAGCTTGCTCGGCGGCAAGGACCTGTCGTGCGTTTGCCGCATCGACGTGCATCTGCGCCACCAGCGCATCGAGGCCATCGAACTTCACCTCGTCACGGAGCTTGGCGACGAACTCGACCTCGATGCGACGACCGTACAGGTCGCCATCGAAATCGAACAGGTGCGCTTCCAGCAACACGTCGGTACCCGACACCGTGGGCCGGGTGCCGAGGCTGGAGACGCTGGCGTGCACCTCGTCGCCCGGGCCATGCACCCGCGTGGCATAGATGCCGCCCAGTGCCGGGATCTTGTTCGCCAGTCTCAGGTTCGCGGTGGGATAGCCGAGCTTTCGTCCGAGCTGCTGGCCACGCACCACCTTGCCGGCGATCGCGTAGGGACGACCCAGCCATTGGGCGGCCTGGCCCAGGTTGCCGGCAACCAGCGCCGCGCGGATGAGCGAGCTCGACATGCGCTCGCCGTCATCCGCCAACACCGGCGCGATCTCGTGCGCGGCAAAACCGCGGATCGCCCCCATCGACTGCAGCAGGGCGAGGTCGCCACCACGGCTGCGGCCGAAGCGGAACTCAGGCCCGACCCAGATTTCCCGGGCCTGCAGCCGCTGGATCAGCACGCGTTCGACGAAGTCGTTCGCGGCCATCGATGCCAACGCCTGGTTGAAGCGCAGCAAGCCCACGACATCGACGCCCAGACTGCGCAAGCCCTCGAACCGGGCGCGCGGAAGCAGCAGGCGCGGCGGTTTGGAGGCCAACGAAAAATACTCGCGGGGCAAGGGTTCGAAGCTCAACGCCACCGCAGGCAGGCCCAGTTCGCACGCACGGGCGTGGGCGCGGCGCACCAGCGCCTGATGCCCCAGATGCAGGCCATCGAAGGCGCCGATGCACACCACGCTGCCGCGCGGGCAAACGGTCTCGCCCTCGACATCACGGAACAATCGGGTCATCGGCGGAAGTATAGCGGCTGCGCTGCAGTGCAGCAGGCGTGCCCGACGCGCGCTCGGTACCTTTCCCGCGATGCAGGCTCAGCCAGGACTGCGCAGTGTCCGCGGCCGCCAGCCAGCGAGCATCAGCACGGCACCGAAGGTCACGGCGCCCGAGGCCACCACAATCCCGAGCCAGAGCACTCGTCCTGCGGCCGGCATGGCACTCCAAAGCCCCGCCTCCGCGCGCACCGCCATCACGACTGCGCCCATCGCGGAGGTGGCGGACACGAGGCGCAAGAGGTAGGCCGTCCATCCCGGCTGCGGCACGTAGCGTCCGCTGCGACTCAGTGCACGCCACAACAACGCGGCGTTGAAGACGCCCGCCAGGGCCGTGGCGAGCGCGATCCCGGCGTGTGCCGCCGCCACGCCGGCGTGCCAGAGCGGCAACACCAGTGCCACAGTCAGCACGATGTTGGCTGCCACCGTCGCAACCGCCGCACGCATTGGGGTGCGGGTGTCCTGCCGGGCATAGAACGCGGCGAGCAGCACCTTGCTCAGCATGAAGGCCGGCACGCCCACGCACATCGCGCTGACCGCCGCCGCCGTCATGCGCACATCCTCCACGCGGAAGGCGTCGTACTGGAACAACGTGGCGCAGATCGGTTCTGCCAGCAGCCCCAAGCCGACGGCCGCCGGCAAGCCGAGCAGCAGCACCGTGCGCAGACCCCAGTCCAGGCTTGCGCCGTAGCCGGCGCCATCGTCGGCCGCATGCCGACCGGAAAGATGCGGCAGCACCACGGTGCCGATCGCCACGCCGAACAATCCCAGCGGCAGTTCCACGAGCCGATCGGAGTAGTACAGCCAGGCCTGCGCCTGCGCCACCAGCATCGAAGCGAAGATGGTTCCGACCAACAGGTTGAACTGCGATACCGAAGACGAAAACAGGGTGGGCAGCATCAAGCGGAACACGCGCCGCACCCCGGGATGCGATGCCTGCAGGCGCAGCCGCGGCCGCAAGCCCAGCCTTCCGAGGGCTGGCCACAACAGGCCCAGTTGCAGCAAGCCAGCCAGGCTCACACCCCAGGCCAGCACCATCTCCGGCAGCGCGAACCACTCGGCACCGAATGCGATGGCAGCGATCAGGGTCAGGTTGTGCAGCACCGGGGTGAAGGCCGGCAGGCCGAAGTGGCGGAAGCTGTTCAGCACGCCGCCGGCAAGCGCGGTCATCGAGATGAAGACGAGGTACGGGAAGGTGATGCGCAGCATTTCGGCGGTCAATGCCACCGGAATCGCGTCTTCGCCGCTGGCCAGCGCCAGGAAGCCACGCGCAATCCACGGTGCCGCCAGCCAGCCCACGCCGGTAACCACCAGCACCACGGCCAGCAAGGCCCCGGCGACATGGTCGAGGAAGTCCTGGATGGCCGCTCGATCACCCCGTTCGCGCAGTTCCGACAGCACCGGGACGAAGGCCGAAGCAAAGGAACCTTCGGCGAAGATCCGGCGCAGGTAGTTGGGGATCCGGTAGGCCACCACGAAGGCGCTGACTGCCGGCCCGGTGCCAAAGGTGGTTGCCTGCAGCCAATCGCGCACGAAGCCCGCGATGCGCGAGAGCAGCGTCATCGACCCGAACGAAAGACTGGCGCGCAGCAGTCCGGCCGGCCGGCGTGGCGTCCTCATGCGCCCCACTTCCGAGCGCCCAGGGACTGGCGTTGACTAAAGTTCAATCGAAGCGCATACTTGTGCGTCTTTTCCCCCGATTCCGCACCAGAATTCCCAGGAGTTATCCCGTGGCCAACATCAAGTCCGCGAAGAAGCGCGCCAAACAGGCCGTCGTGCGCAATGCGCGCAACGCCAGCCAGCGTTCGATGCTGCGCACCGCCGTGAAGAAGGTCCTGAAGGCGATCGAAGCCAAGGACAGCGCCGGCGCCGCCGAAGCTTTCAACGTCGCCCAGCCGATCCTGGACCGCTACGCCTCGCGTGGCCTGATCCACAAGAACAAGGCCGCCCGCCACAAGAGCCGGCTGACCGCGCGCATCCGCGCGATCGCTGCCTAAGCGGCTCAAGCGGGAATCGGGGACGGAGCCGGCGCAAGCCGGCTTCGTCGTGTCTGGGGCAAGGAATTCCATTCCGACGACTGCAACTCAGTCGCCCGAATCGACAGCAACATCACCGCTCGATGCCTCATCCGTGCCGCGCATCCGGGTGCCGCCCTGTGAGGTGAGTTCGCCCCCCAGGTCTCCCGCATCGTCGGGCCCGGCCCGCAGGGACTCCAGGAACTGCATCACCCGCTGGCAGATTGGCCACGTCCCCTCCTTGGAGATGGCCGCCACCACGAACCACGGAGCCGTCCAGGCGAGGCCCGCGATGACCTCTGCAACGCGCGCATCGCGCTCCTCGTCCAGCAGCAGGTCGGCCTTGTTCAGCACCAGCCAGCGCGGGCGCTGCAGCAAGCCCGGGTCGAACTTGGCCAACTCGGCCTCGATCGCGCGCACCTCACCCACTATCTTCGCGACCGGGTCGGCGCCCTCCTCGTCCATGCCATCGAAGGGCGCGAGATCGACGAGATGCAACAGCAGGTGGTTGCGCTGGACGTGCTTGAGGAAGGTCACTCCGAGGCCCGCGCCTTCCGCCGCTCCTTCGATCAGCCCTGGAATGTCCGCGATCACGAAGCTGCGATCCTGCTCCACGCGCACCACGCCCAGATTCGGATACAGGGTGGTGAAGGGATAGTCGGCCACGCGCGGCGTCGCCGCCGACACCGCGCGCACGAAGGTACTCTTTCCCGCGTTCGGGAACCCGAGCAGGCCAACGTCCGCGAGCAGCTTCAGTTCGAGCTTGAGTTCGCGGGCTTCGCCCTCGGTCCCCGGCGTCGCGCGCCGCGGCGCGCGGTTGGTGGAGCTCTTGAAATGCATGTTGCCGAGGCCGCCGCGCCCGCCCTGCGCCACGAGCAGTCGTTGCCGGTGCGTGGTGAGGTCACCGATGGCCTCGTCGGTGTCGATGTTGGTGACCACGGTGCCCACCGGCACCCGGATCGTGATGTCTTCACCGCCCTTGCCGTACATCTGCCGGCCCATGCCGTTCTCGCCGCGCTGCGCCTTGAAGATGCGCTGGTGGCGGAAATCGACCAAGGTGTTGAGGTTCTCGTCGGCTTCAAGCCAGACGCTGCCGCCGTTGCCACCATCGCCCCCGTCGGGGCCTCCCAGCGGAATGAACTTCTCGCGCCGGAAGCTGACGCAACCGTTGCCGCCGTTGCCGGCCACGACGCGGATTTCGGCTTCGTCGACGAGTTTCATGCGATCCAACTTGAATGCGGTTTGGGGTGTGCAGCGGGCACGAGTCTAGCAATTCACGGCCGCAACAATGCGGCGCGCAGGCCGCGCCGAAGCAGCGAAGCTACCTGCGCATGCCCCGGGTGCGCCCGGGCGCATCAAACGAAAAGCCCCGCCGGAGCGGGGCTTTTCGCGCAGCGTCGGAAGCGTTTACTCGCCGCGGACGCTGACGGTGCGGCGCGAATTCGGACCCTTGGTGCTGAACTCGACGGTGCCATCGACCAGCGCGAACAGGGTGTGGTCGCGGCCCATGCCGACGCCCGGACCGCGATGGAAATTGGTGCCGCGCTGCCGCACGATGATATTGCCAGCCTCGATCGCCTGGCCGCCGTAAACCTTGACGCCCAGATACTTCGGGTTCGAGTCGCGACCGTTGCGGGTACTGCCGCCAGCCTTTTTATGTGCCATGACTAGTGCTCCTTCGCGACTTAACCGGCGATGCCGGTGATTTCGATTTCGGTGTAGTGCTGGCGGTGTCCCGCCTGCTTGCGATGGTGCTTGCGGCGGCGGAACTTCACGATCCGCACCTTGTCGGCGCGACCATGCGACTTGACCGTCGCGGTGACTGTCGCGCCCTTGAGCGCGTCGCCGAGCGAGACCTTCTCGCCGTCGCCGAGCATCAGCACCTGATCCAGCTCCACTTCGGCGCCCACGTCCGCTTCGAGCTTCTCGACGCGCAACGTTTCGCCTTTCATCACGCGGTATTGCTTACCGCCGGTGACGACAACTGCGTACATGACCTTGTGTCCTCTGTAGTTATTTTTTCGGTTCGCCCGTCCGGATCGTAATACCGCCGACCGGACAGAAGCGGAATTCTAATCCGAATAATGAGTTAGGGTCAAACTGACCGAGGCGGCCGGGGCGTGGATGCGGGTCCCGGCGTTCATTTTCCTGATCACACCGATCCGCCGGGCTCCGATGCCTGGCCCACCCACCCCGCCGGGGACGGCGCCACCAGACCCGCCCGGGCGAACGCAGTCCCCCTGCTAAACTGGCGGTTTCGGCAGACCGGACGGACGCATGGACACCATCCGCATCCGCGGCGCACGTACCCACAACCTCAAGAACATCGATCTCGACCTGCCGCGCGATCGCCTGATCGTGATCACCGGCCTGTCCGGCTCGGGCAAGTCCTCGCTTGCCTTCGACACCATCTATGCCGAGGGCCAGCGCCGCTACGTCGAGTCGCTGTCGGCCTACGCGCGCCAATTCCTGAGCGTGATGGAGAAGCCCGACGTCGACCACATCGAGGGCCTGAGCCCGGCGATCTCGATCGAACAGAAGTCGACCTCGCACAATCCGCGCTCCACCGTCGGCACCATCACCGAGATCCACGACTACCTGCGCCTACTATTTGCGCGCGTCGGTACGCCTCGCTGCCCCGACCACGGCCACGCACTGGAAGCGCAAACCGTGAGCCAGATGGTCGACAGCACGCTGGCACTCGATCCTGCGATGCGCTACATGCTGCTGGCTCCCATGGTGCGTGAGCGCAAGGGCGAGCACCTGCAGGTGATCGATGCCCTGCGGGCGCAGGGGCTGGTACGGGCCCGGGTGGATGGCACGCTGTACGAACTCGACCAGATCCCGCCCTTGGCGCTGCGCGCCAAGCACACGATCGAAGCGGTGGTCGACCGCTTCCGGCCCAAGGCCGAGCTCAAGCAGCGACTCGCGGAGTCCTTCGAGACCGCATTGCGCCTCGGCGACGGGCTGGTGCGCGTCGTCACCATGGACCCGACCGAGCCCGCGCCTGGCGGCGCCTCCATCGGCAACCCTGCAGCACCTGCAGAGCTGCTGTTCTCTTCCAAGTTCAGTTGCCCGGTGTGTGACTACTCGCTGCCCGAACTTGAACCCCGTCTGTTCTCGTTCAACTCGCCGGTCGGTGCCTGCGGCAGCTGCGACGGCCTGGGAGTCACGCAGTTCTTCGATCCGTCGCGCGTGGTGGTGCATCCCGAACTCAGCCTCGCCGCGGGTGCCGTGCGCGGTTGGGATCGACGCAATGCCTACTATTTCCAGCTCATCGCCTCGCTTGCAAGGCATTACAAGTTCGACGTCGATGCCCCATGGGAACAGTTGCCCGAGGCGATCCGCCATGCCGTGCTGTACGGCAGCGGAGACGACGTCATCACGTTCAACTACCTCACCGAAGCCGGCGGCCGCACCCAGCGCAAGCACCGCTTCGAAGGCATCGTGCCGAACCTCGAACGCCGCTATCGCGAAACCGAATCACCGATGGTGCGCGAGGAGCTTTCCAAGTTCATCAGCAACCGTCCCTGTCCCGAGTGTGGCGGCCAGCGCCTGAACCGGTCGGCGCGGCACGTCTTCGTGGCCGATCGCAACCTGCCGGCGATTGCGGCCTTGCCGATCGACGACACGCTCGCGTTCTTCCGCGACCTGAGCCTCAGCGGCCGGCGCGGCGAGATCGCGGTCAAGATCGTGAAGGAGATCCGCGAGCGCCTGCGCTTCCTGGTCGATGTAGGGCTCGACTACCTCACCCTGGATCGGCAGGCAGATTCGCTCTCGGGCGGCGAAGCGCAGCGCATTCGACTCGCCTCGCAGATTGGCGCCGGCCTGGTTGGCGTGATGTACGTGCTCGACGAACCCTCGATCGGCCTGCACCAGCGCGACAACGAACGCCTGCTCGGCACCCTCACGCGCCTGCGTGACCTGGGCAACACCGTGATCGTGGTCGAACACGACGAGGACGCGATCCGGCTGGCCGACCACATCGTCGACATCGGCCCGCATGCGGGGGTTCATGGCGGTGAAGTCGTGGCGCAAGGTTCGCTCAAGGACATCACCCGATCGCCGCGCTCGCTCACCGGTCAGTTCATGTCCGGCAAGCGTCGCATCGCGACACCGAAGAAGCGTACCGCGCCGGATCCGGCCCGCGTGCTGCGCCTCCTGGGCGCGTCCGGAAACAACCTGCAGGACGTCGACCTGGAGATCCCGGCCGGGCTGTTCGTGGCGGTCACCGGCGTGTCGGGGTCAGGCAAGTCCACCCTGATCAACGACACCCTGTACCGCATCATCGCGACCGAATTGAACGGCGCGTCGGAACAGGCCTCGCCGTACCGCGAGATCTCGGGCCTGGAACTGTTCGACAAGGTCGTGGACATCGACCAATCTCCGATCGGTCGCACGCCGCGTTCCAATCCCGCCACCTACACCGGCCTGTTCACGCCCTTGCGCGAACTGTTCGCACAGGTGCCGGAGGCGCGCGCGCGCGGCTACAACGCCGGTCGCTTCAGCTTCAACGTCCGCGGCGGGCGCTGCGAAGCTTGCCAGGGCGACGGCCTGATCAAGGTCGAGATGCACTTCCTGCCGGATGTCTACGTTCCCTGCGACGTCTGCCACGGCAAGCGCTACAACCGCGAGACGCTGGAGGTCCTGTACAAGGGCCACACCATCCACGATGTGCTCGAGATGACGGTGGAGGATGCGCTCAAGCTGTTCGAACCGGTGCCGGTGCTGGCACGCAAGCTCGAAACGCTGATGGCGGTGGGCCTGAGCTACATCAAGCTCGGACAACCGGCCACCACGCTCTCGGGCGGCGAAGCGCAACGCGTGAAGCTGTCGAAGGAGCTGTCGCGCCGCGACACCGGGCGCACGCTCTACATCCTCGACGAACCCACCACCGGCCTGCACTTCCACGACATCGAGCAACTGCTCGGCGTGCTGCACACGCTGCGCGACGACGGCAACACCGTGGTCGTGATCGAACACAACCTGGACGTGATCAAGACCGCGGACTGGATCGTCGACCTCGGCCCGGAGGGCGGGCATCGTGGCGGTCGCATCCTGGCCACCGGCACGCCGGAGCAGATCGCGGCCCACCCCGAATCGCACACCGGCCGCTTCCTGGCGAAGGCCTTGCCGGCATCAAGAACCGAGTCACGCCGCAAGAGCGCGGCCTAGGCATCACCGCGGCGCGTCGGACCTCACCTCGAAATCGACGCGCTGGCGCGAACCGTCCTTCAGCACGAACTCGACCTGAACCCCATCGCCGGCCTGCAGCCTTGCGGTCGGGCGCATCAGCATCAGGTGCAGGCCGCCCGGCGCCAGCGCCACGCTTTCGCCCGCGGCGACAGACAGCGCTTCGATGCTGCGCATCTTCATCACGCCATCGACTTCGCGCATCTCGTGCAGGTGCACCGCGCCGAACGCATCGGACGCGACCGATTCGATCGACGCCTCCACCGCGCCCCGGTTGAGGATGCGCACGTAGCCCGCCATCACGGCCGAGGACGGCGGCGCAGCGCGTATCCAGGCCTGCTCGAACACGAGCGAGCCGTCTTGCGCATGAACCGTTGCCGACAGCACGGCGCCGAGCAACACAATGGAAGCACTGAGGAGGACGTTCATGTGCCTATGATACGACCGCGGTCGCGGCGTCCGCCGCGAAGCCGCAGCGCGTGTTCATCGCCCGCTTACCGAGGAAGGATCCATGACGCCAAACCCGCTCGCCACCGCCACCCTGCTCGCCCTTGCCATGACCACCAGTGCCGCCGATACCGAACTCACCATCTACTCCGGCGATTTCGACGCCGTGGCCTCCAGCCTCCCGGGACAGGGGATGAGTGGCTTTGCCCTGGTGCGCGAAGGGCCCCGGTTCGATCTGGCGAAGGGTGACAACACATTGACCCTGAGCGGCCTGCCTGCCGCGATCGATGCGGCCGGGGTTCGCTTCGTCCCCGCATCCGGCGACCTTTCCGTGACCGGACAGCGTTTCGACTTCGCGCTCGCCGATCAATCCGAACTGTTGCGTCGCGCGCTTGGCCAGCGCGTCACGGTGGAACAGGCCATCGGCAGCAGCCGAGAAAGCTATACCGGCACCTTGCTTGCCACGGGTGACGGCCTGACCCTGGCCCTCGACGATGGCCGGGTGCGCGTGCTGTCGAGCTATGCCAGCTTCGAACTGGCCGCCCTGCCCGACGGGCTGCAGGCACGCCCGACCTTGCGCTGGTCCGTGCGCAGCCCGCGCGCCGGGAGCGAACGGTTTTCGCTCGACTATCCGACCGCCGGCCTGGCCTGGCGAGCCGAGTACCTCGCATCGGTGAGCGGCCAAGGCGACGCTTGCCGCATGGACTTCAGCGGCGCGGCGCAGGTGCTGAACCGCTCCGGCGCGAGCTTTCCCGATGCACAACTCACCCTCGTCGCCGGTGATCCGAACCTGCAGCGCGCCCCGCAACCGCAGATGATGGCGAAGTCGGTGCGGATGGAGATGGCGATGGCCGCCGCGCCGCCACCTCCGCCGCAAGGTTCCGGCGAGTACCACGCCTATCGCCTCGCCGGCCGCACGTCGCTGCCCGACGGCAGCGTGCAGCGGGTGCCGCTGCTGGCCGACGCCAAGGGCGTACGCTGCATGCGTCGCTACGAATCGCCTTCGCCCATCGAGTACTACAGCTCGCCGACGCCGATCGTCCACCGCGAGTACGGGCCCGGCGGCGTGCAACCCGTGCTCGCGATGCTCGAGTTCGACAACAAGCCCGGTTCCGGCCTCGGCCTGCCCCTGCCCGCGGGCCGCCTGCGCGTGTTCCTGGGCAAGAACGGAGGCGGCGAGGATTTCCTTGGCGAAGCAGCGCTGGGCCACACGGCAGCCGGGAACCAGGTGCGCGCGGCGCTGGGCGAAGCCTTCGACCTCTCGCTCGAACGCACGCGCGAGGACTTCACCTTCGATGCAGGCACGCGCCAGATGAGCGAACGCTTCGCACTGGTGGCGCGCAACGCCAAGACGGAAGCGGTCAGCGTGCGCGTGATCGAGACGCTGCCGCGCTGGAGCGACTGGGACATCACCGAGGCCTCGCTCAGCTGGACCCGACTCGACGCGCAGCGCATCGCCTTCGACGTTCCGGTGCCGGCACAAGGCGAGGCGACAGTGCGCTACACGGTGCGCTATCGTTGGCCCGACACCATCAAGTTCTGATCCGGCAGGCGAATCACCCGATGCTTGACCTCATCCGTCACGACGACATTCTCGAACTGAAGCTTGCGCGACCGCCGGTCAATGCACTCAATCCGGAGTTGCTGGTACGTCTGCGCGACGCGATCTCGGCCGCGCCCGGCGATGGCGTGCGTGGCCTCGTGATTTCGGGCGGACCTGGCGTGTTCTCGGCCGGCCTCGACGTACCGCGCCTGCTCACGATGCAGCGCGGCGACCTGGAAGCGGCCTGGCGCGAGTTCTTCGGCGTGCTCGAAGTGCTCGCACGCTCGCCGCTGCCATCGGTTGCCGCCATCGCCGGGCACAGCCCGGCCGGCGGTGCGGTGATCGGCCTGTTCTGCGACTACCGGGTGATGGCGCGCGGCCCCTATCGCATCGGCCTGAACGAAGTACAGGTCGGTTTGATCGTGCCCGAGTGCATCCAGTACGCACTGCGTCGCCTGGTCGGCACCTACCGGGCCGAACGCCTGCTGGTGGCGGGCGCGATGATCGAAGCCGAGCAGGCTCATGCGATCGGTTTCGTCGACGAACTGGTGGACATCGACCACGTCACCGCGCGCGCCCTTGCCTGGCTGCGTGAATTGCTGGCATTGCCCGGCAAGGCCATGCACACCACGCGCGGCATCGCGCGCGCCGACCTGGTCGAGGCCATCGCCGATCCCGCGCGGCTCGACCTGCCTCGTTTCCTCGACGAGTGGTACAGCGAGGAAACCCAGGCCGTGCTCGGCGCGCTCGTCGCACGGCTCAAGTCCAAGGCGGGCTGAGCGGCAGCGACGAACTGTTCGGCCGCAGCATGCGACCTGCACGCATCATTTCAGGATGACTTCTCGAATCAGCTCGCTGCCCAGATTTTTCCTGTAGGCACTGCGCTCGATCCTGGCCTTGTTCTGATCTTCTGCGCTGCCGATGATCTTTACGGCAAACGAATCTTCCTCGATCCTTCGATCGAAGCCGGCCATATTCGGATACGTGATCATGAAGATCACATTGGGCTCCTCCGGCGTCTTTGGACGCGCCGTGAACACCTTGTAGTCGACGATCAACCCTGCCTTCTTCTTGGCTTCGTTGAGCGGCTTCCAGTAGGCGTTCAGCCATTCGACGTACTCGTCGAAGTGCCCATACTCGATTTTCAGGTAGGTCACGGCGGTGACCGGCCCTTCGGTGTACGTGACGCCAAGCTGCGCGCTTGCGGGAAGCGACAGCGCGAATCCCGAGAGCAGCAGCAGGAGTCGAATCATGCGGTTCATTCGCCCACCTCATGCAGAGTTGGTGCAGCCTAACGCAGGTTGGGTCGCTACGACTTCAATCCCGCGCCACCGGCCGGGCCGGATCGCTGATCCATTCGCTCCACGAACCGGGATACACGCGCGCACCGCGCAGGCCCGCATGCTCCATCGCCAGCAGATGATGGCAGGCCGTGACGCCAGAGCCGCACATCAGCAGGGTTTCGTTCGACGGACTGTCGCCGAGCAGCGCCTTGAATTCCTCGGCCAGCACGCCGGGCGACTTGAACCGGCCGTCGGGGCCCAGGTTCTGCACGAAGGGGCGGTTCACCGCGCCCGGGATATGGCCGGCAATCGCGTCGATCGGTTCGATTTCGCCGCGGAATCGTTCGGCCGCACGTGCATCGATCAGCTTGCTGTTGCCGCTGGCCATGCGTGCCGCGATGACCGCGGTCGATGCCATGGCGCGCACGTCGTAGCGGGCGTGGTAGCGCCCGGGCCGGGATCGCGGCGCGGCCGCCTCCAGCGCGTAGGCATTTGCGCACCAAGCCGCAAGGCCGCCATTGAGAACCGCGACCCGGTCGTGGCCGAGCAGCCGCAACATCCACCACAAACGTGCCGCTACCGAACCGTCGTTGGCGTCATAGGCCACGACCTGGTGGTTCGCGGTGACGCCCCAGCGCGCCAGGGTGGCGCAGAAGGCATCGGCCTCGGGCAAGGGATGACGGCCGCGACCCTGCCGGCTCAGATCCGACAAGTCGCGATCCAGATGCGCATAGTGCGCGCCCGGCAGATGCCCGGCGGCATAGGCGCGCTCGCCTGCACCGGGGTCGCGCAGATCGAAGCGGCAGTCCACGACCACCAGTTCCGGATTCGCGAGTTGGCCGGCCAGTTCTTCGGCGCTGATCAGGGTTCGCCAGTGCATGCTCGTTCCAGGGCCAGGCCGTGGTGGCGTGGCGTATCGATGGGGAGGCGCGAGTTTGGCAGATTCGGGGCGCTAGATTCGTGCACCAAGTCGCCGGCCGAGATTGACCAGCATCGCAGCCGTCGCACCCCAGATGCGGTGCGGACCTTGCCGATACTCCCAGTAGTGGCGGGTTCGCCCCTGGAATTCGACCGCCACCTGCTCGATGTCGCGCCCCGCGAGCAGTGGCGCAAGCGGTGCCTCGAAGGCCTCGGCCACTTCACCCGGATTGGGGATCGCGCGATAGTCCGGCGCGAGCCAGGCCACGAGCGGCAAGACCCGGAAGCCGGTGATGGTGTCATACGGATCGAGATAGCCGAGTGGCTCGATCTGGGTGGCCGGCAAAGCCACTTCCTCGAAGGCTTCGCGCAGGGCCGCGGCGCGCGCGTCCACGTCGTCGGCATCGATGCGCCCACCGGGAAAACTGACCTGGCCGGCATGATTGGCCAGCACTTCGGTGCGACGGGTGAGCAGGACGTGCGCACCGTCCGGGCGCGGAACCAGCCCCACCAGCACGGCAGCGGGAACACGCAACCGGTCCCGAGGCAGCAGGTCGCCCAGTTCGTCCAGGTTCCAGGCGGCACCGGTGGGTGGTGCCTCCAGCGGGTGCAGCCGGTGACGCAAGGCCGCCGGATCAGTCCAGGACTCGGTCGCGACCGGCAAGCGCAAGGTCACGCCCGCTGCGCCTCGCGTTCGGGCAAGACATAGGTCATCAGCCGCAAGCGCTCATCGTCGCTCATCTGCGACCACCGCGCGATCTCGCCCGCGCTGCGATGGCAGCCTTCGCACAGGCCATCGGTCGCCAGCGTGCAGATGCCGATGCATGGGCTGAGGACCGCCTTGTAATTGCTGGCGTACATGCCGCGGCTTCCTGCGGGAGCCGCGCGGACGAAACCTCGGCGGCCGGCGTGCAGCCTCCCTGCACGTGGAGCGCGGCCCGCCGTGAAGCGGGCCGGCGCTGGCTTCGGCGCGCCTGGCGCGCCGCTGCGCTTACTTCACTTCGATCAGCTTGACGTCGAACACGATGGCCTGGTTCGGGCCCACCGGCGAACGCGGGGTGTTGCCATAAGCCTGTTCGGCCGGCAGGAACAATTCCCAACGCGAGCCCGCCGTCATCATCGGCAGCACGGCCTTGAGCCCAGGCAGCGGCGCATCCGACACCTTCATCGAGACCGGCTCGTTGCCCTGATAGGTGCTGGCGAACTCCTGCCCGGTGGAAAGCGAACCGCGGAAGTGCACCTTCACTGCCGAATTGACCGTCGGCTTGGCGCCGGTGCCGGTTTCGATGATGCGGTACTGGATGCCGCTGGGCAGCGACTGGACGCCCGTCTTGGCCTTGTTCGCCGCCAGGAAGGCGTCGGACTTGCGCTTGTTCTCGCCCGAGACGCGGTCGAACTCGGCCTTGGCCTTGTCCAGCATCTTCTTCTGCATGTTCTCCAGCGCCACGCGCATCTGCTCGGCCGGCACGGTCGGGTTGCGCTTGGCGTAGCCATCCTGGATCGCCTTGATGACGGTATTCACGTCGACGTCCAGCTGCTTCTCGGTGAAATCGCGACCGATCTCGTAGCCGATGGCATAGCTGAGCTTGCCCTTCTCGGATGCCGTGTCCTGCGCCATCACGGCGCCCGTGGTCATGGCCGCGAACAGCGCGACCGTCCAGCGCAACTTCATGCTTCTCTCCTGGGAGGGTGGTAGCCCGACATCGCCGGTGCCAAGGCACCGGGCGCGGAGCCGCGGCGCGGCACCGAAAAGGGCGCGTAAGCATACTCGGGGGCTGGCTGAATCACCACTGAGGCCCAGGATTCCTGCTTCGTGCCGGGGAGCCGTCCTCGCAGGCCGCCACGCGACGGCCAGGGGCAGCTCTAGAATGGTCGCCCGTTTCCGTGCCCGTCGTGGAGCCTCCATGTCCTACCGCAACCTGTTGAGCGAGGATCGTGGCGCGATCCGCCGCCTCACCATCAATCGCCCCGACAAGCTCAATGCGCTCAATCGCGAGACCCTCGGGGAGCTCGATCTGGCCTTTGCGCAGGCCGCCGCCGACGATGCGGTGCGGGTGGTGATCCTGCGCGGCGCGGGTGGCAAGGCCTTCGTCGCCGGGGCGGATATTTCCGAGCTGGCGACGCTGACGCCGGTGCAGGCGCGCGATTTCTCGCGCTTTGGCCAGAACATGATGCTGCGGGTGGAACACCTGGGCAAACCCGTGATCGCCGAAATCGGTGGCTTCGCCTTGGGCGGCGGCATGGAACTGGCAATGTGTTGCCATCTGCGCGTGGCAAGCGAAAAGGCCCGGTTCGGCCAGCCCGAGGTCAACCTCGGCCTGCTGCCGGGCTTCGGTGGCACCCAGCGCCTGTTGCGCCTCGCCGGGCGCGCCGCGGCACTGGAGCTTTGCCTCACCGGGGCACAGATCGATGCGCCACGGGCACTTGCGCTGGGCGTGGTGAATCGCCTTGCGACACCGGAGGCGCTCGAAGCCGACACCCTGGCCTTGGCCGAACAGCTCGCGGCCTCCGCGCCACAGGCGCTGCGCGGCATCCTCGACGCCGTGATCCTCGGTGGCGAGTGCGGCCTGCAGCAGGGCCTGGACTACGAGACCCAGGCATTCGCGGTCTGCACCTCCACCCGGGACATGCGCGAAGGCACGGCCGCATTCCTGGAGCGGCGCAAGCCAACATTCGTCGGACACTGAACCGTCCCGTGCCGACGCCGGCGCCCCGGCCCTGCATCCGGTGTGGCGATTGCGTGGACGCCTGCCCGATCCAGCTCGCACCGCTGCGACTGCATGAACGCCTGAATGCAGACGACCTCGCCGGTGCGATCGACTACCGACTGCAGGATTGCACCGAGTGTGGCCGCTGCGATGCGGCCTGTCCCAGTCGCATCGCCCTGTCGCGACAATTCGGGATGGCGCGGCGTGAACTGGGGCTGCGCGCGCAATTGCTGGCCGATGCCGGCATCGCGCGCGAACGCTTCGAGGCGCGCAACGCACGCCTGGCGCGTGCTGCGCAGGAACAGGCCCGCGACGAAGCAGCGCGCGTCCGGACGGCCAGCTCGGCCGATGCGGTGCAGGCGGCCCTTGCCCGCGCGCGCGCGCGCCGGCGCAGTGGCGAGGACGCGCCCGGGTGAGCGCCGCGCCGGAGCCTGTCTCCTCGACGCCGCCGCTTGCGCCTGGCCTGGCGTGGCGCCGGACCGCCTGGTTGCTGGCCTTGCTGCCCGGCGCCGCCGCGCGCGCCTGGATCGATGGCCCGATGTTTGCGGGGCATCTGGCGCTGGCGCTGGGATGCGCACTCGCGGTAGATGCCCTGTGTCGCCACGTGCGCGCACCCGGCCCATCGAGTGGCGCGTGGCAGGCCACGGCGTACGCGCTGCTGCTGGTCCTCTGCCTGCCGGCGTCGTCCCCGGGATGGTTGCCGGCATCGGGCGCGGCGCTTGCGGTGTTCGTTGCACAGTTCACTCCGGATGACGCGGATCGCCCGCGCTTCCACCCCGCGATGGCGGCACTCGCGATGCTGGCCGCCCCGTTTCCCGAACGGCTGGTGCACACGCCTGACGCCTCGGGTGACGCCGTGGTCGCGCTGGGCTACGCCCTGGGTGGTCTGGCGCTGACCGGGTTCGGTCGAGTGCGCGGGTCGATTCCGTTTTTCCTGCTGGGAACCGCACTGGCCCTGGCCCTGGCCTGGCACTTGCTCGCCTCCGCCACACCGCTGTCGTCCGAGCCGATGGCGCTATGGCTGCTGACCGCGTTCTTCATCGCCACCGAACCCGCACGTGGCTGCACCACGCCACGCGGCCGTGGCCTGTTCGCGGCAGGCATTGCCTTGCTGGGCTTTGCGGCGCAACGCCTCGGCTCCTCCCCGGTCGCGGCCATCGCCGCGGCGGTGTTGCTGATGAATGCGCTCGCACCGTGGATCGATCGCCACACCGAACCGCCGGCATGGCGTCGAAAGGCCATCCCGTGAGCACCCCCGGGATGAAGCCGGCCGAACGCAGCGAGCTGTTCCGCCGGCTGCGCGAACTCAACCCCAAACCACGCACCGAACTGGTCTACTCCAGCCCGTTCGAACTGCTGGTCGCAGTGATTCTCTCGGCCCAGTCCACCGACGTGGGCGTGAACAAGGCCACGCGCGGACTGTTCGCCGCCGCCAACACACCCGAGGCGATGCTCGCCCTCGGTGAAGCCAGGTTGAAGCGACATGTTGCCAGCCTCGGCCTCTACAACACCAAGGCTGCCAACGTCGTCGCCACCTGTCGCCAGCTGGTCGAACAACACGGAAGCCAGGTACCGCACACCCGCGAAGCGCTGGAAGCACTGCCCGGGGTCGGTCGCAAGACCGCCAACGTGGTGCTCAATACCGCCTTCGGCCAGCCCACGATGGCGGTGGACACGCACATCTTTCGCGTGGCGAACCGTACCGGGCTGGCACCTGGCAACACCGTGCTGGCAGTCGAGCGGGCTCTGCTGAAGCGCGTGCCCCCCGAGTTCCTGCTCGATGCCCACCACTGGCTGATCCTGCACGGGCGCTACGTCTGCAAGGCGCGCAAGCCCGATTGCCCGACCTGCGTGATCCGCGACCTGTGCCGCTATCGGGACAAGACGCCCGCCGAGTGAGCCTCGGTTTCGCCGGGCGCGAATCCTTTTGCCTCGCCACCCCCTCTTTCCATCCTGAACCCGCTCGACCCCGCCTACGCCGCCTTCACCCGGCAGCGCTAAGATGGGTCGCGAGCGGCACCGCGTTCCGAACCCCTGGTGGAGGAGTCGTCGTTGAGTTACCTGTTGTCCGATCCGCTCATGGTCAGCGCCGCTCGCGATGGCGACGCCGTCGCGCTGGAGCACCTGCTCGCGCACTCCCGTACCCAGGTGCTGCGCTACGCGGAGCGGCATTGCGTGGTGCACGACGTCGAGGACGCGGTGCAGGAGTCGTTGATCCTGGCGAGCCGGCACATCGGCCGGCTGCGCGCGGTCGAGGCCTTCGCCGGCTGGTTGTTTCGCATCGTCAAGCGCGAATGCGACCGGCTCAAGCGCGCGTGGCGCCTGAACGTCCACGATTACGCGCCGGATCAGCCGCTGCCCGAGCCGGCGGGACCATGTTCGGCCGACCTGCGCGCCGATGTCATGGCCGCCCTGCAATCACTTCCCCTGCACTATCGGGATGTTCTGCTGTTGCGCGATGCCGAGGAACTGAGCATCGAGGAGATCGCCGAACGCCTGGGCCTGACCCGGCTCGCGGTCAAGGCTCGCCTGCACCGCGCCCGCGTGCTGGTGCGGGAGTATCTCGATTGATGCCAGCTTCATGTCGGTCCACGTTCCTGCCGTGTCCGTCGGACCCGGCTCACACCATCCCGCCATGGAGGCGGGCCAGTCCCGCGGGCCTCAAGCCCGCTCGTTCAAACCCGGGAGAGCAAGCATGTCGAACAAAATCGTGAAACCCCTGTCCGTCGCCATCGGCGTCGCCTTCGTCGGTTCGCTCGCGATGACGCAGGCCGCCACCGCCGCCAGCTTCAGCCTGTCCGACCTGGACCAGGGCTACCAGCTCGCCGGCGATCCGGCCCCCGCCGAGGCCGACAAAGCCAAGGAAGAGGGCAAGTGCGGTGAAGGCAAGTGCGGCGCCGACAAGGCCAAGGAAGAAGGCAAGTGTGGCGAGGGCAAGTGCGGCGAAGGCAAGTGCGGTGCCGACAAGGCCAAGCACGAGGGCAAGTGCGGCGCCGACAAGGCCAAGGAAGAAGGCAAGTGTGGCGAGGGCAAGTGCGGCGAAGGCAAGGAGAAGAAGGAAGGCTCCTGCGGCGGTTCGCGCTGAGCGATGACCCACCCGCGCGCTCTCGCCAACGACAGCGCCGGTCTCGGACTGCGGCGGGCCTTGATCGGCCCGCTGCAGGACGCGGCCCCGGGCGACTTCGATTTTCTCGAAGCCGCGCCGGAAAACTGGATAGGCGTCGGTGGGCGCTACGGCAAGGCGCTCGCCGCGCTGGCCGAGCGCCATCCACTGGTCTGCCATGGCCTTTCACTGTCGCTCGGCGGACCTGATCCGCTGGACGAAGCCTTCCTGCATCGCGTGCGCCGTTTCCTCGACGCGCATCGCGTGCCGCTCTACAGCGAGCACCTGAGCTACTGCAGCGACGATGGACACCTCTACGACCTGATGCCGATTCCCTTCACCGGGGAAGCCGTGCACTACGTCGCGGCGCGCATCCGCCGGACCCAGGACATCCTTGGTCGCCGCATCGCGGTGGAGAATGTGTCCTACTACGCCGCCCATGCGCCGCATCGTGAACTGGACGAGATCGAGTTCATCTCCGCGGTCTTGCGCGAAGCCGATTGCGACCTGCTGCTGGACGTGAACAACATCCACGTCAACAGCGTCAATCATCGCTACGACGCGCGCTCTTTCCTGCGCGCGCTGCCGCGCGAGCGCGTGGCCTATATCCACATCGCAGGGCACTACGACGAAGCGCCCGACCTGATCGTCGATACGCATGGTGCGGCGGTGATCGACTCGGTCTGGGAGCTGCTGGCCGAGGCTTATCGCCACGTCGGCCTGCGCCCCACCCTGCTCGAACGAGACTTCAATTTCCCCGCGTTCTCCGACCTTACCGGCGAAGTGGCGCGCATCCGCGCCGTGCAGCAATCCGTCACCGCCGAACTTGCGCCGCGCCATGTCGCTCGCGCCTGAGGTGCCAGCGCGCCTGAAGGCGCAGCAGTACGGCTTTGCCGCCCACCTGCGCGACCCGTCCGACGCGCCTGCGCCGGACGGCATCGAAGATCGCCGCCTGCAGATCTATCGCGAGCTGTTCTACAACAATGTCGAGAACCTGCTCGGCAACAATTTCCCGGTGATCCGCGCGCTGCGCGGCGATGCGGCCTGGCACGCCCTGGTGCGGGATTTCTACCGCGAGCACCGCTGCCACACACCGCTGTTCCCCGAATTGGGACGCGAGTTCCTGCGCTATCTGGAAGCTCGCCAACAGCAGGGGCGCGGCGATCCCGCCTTTCTGCTGGAGCTGGCCCACTACGAATGGGTGGAACTGGCGCTGGCGCTGGACGAGCACGACCTAGACGCCATCGAGCATGACCCGCAGGGCGATCTGCTGGCCGGTGTTCCGCTGCCTTCGCCCACGGCCTGGCCACTGGCCTACGCCTGGCCGGTGCAGCGGATCAGCGCCGAGTTCCGACCCGACATGCCTCCGGCACAGCCCACCTTCCTGCTGGTGGTGCGCGATCGTGCCGACAAGGTGCAGTTCAAGGCCATCGATGCGCTGGGTTTCGCGCTGATGCAGTCCTTGCATGACAACCCCGGTGCGCTCAGCGGACGCGAACTGTTGCAGGCACTGGCACAGCAGCACGGCGTGGCCGAGGTGGAGGCCTTCGTCGCCGGTGGCGCGCGCCTGCTCGAGCAGCTGCGGGCACGAGACGCCATCCTCGGCACACGCCGCGCGAATCCTTGACCCTGCTGGACGCCTCTTGCAGGGTTTCCAACCGATGCGGGCGAACGTCATGGACAAATTCATTGATGCCTGGACCTGGCTCACCGAACGCCTCGAAGGCCTCGGCGAATGGTTGGCGCCGCTCGGGCTGCGCCTGATCCTGGCCTGGGAGTTCTTCGAAGCCGGGCGCGAGAAATTCACCGGCAGCAATTGGTTCATGGACATCCAGGGCAACTTCCCGTTTCCCTTCAACCTGGTGCCGAGCGAGCTGAGCTGGCAGATGGCCACCTGGACCGAACTGCTGGCGGCGCTGGCCCTGTTGTTCGGGCTGGGGACGCGCATCGCCGCGTTCTCGCTGTTCGTGCTCACGATTGTTGCCACAGCGGCGGTCCACTGGCCCAGCGACTGGATGATGTTCAGCGACCTGGTCGAAGGCTATGCCATCACCGACAAGGGCCATGGCAACTACAAGCTGCCGCTGCTGTTCCTGGTGATGCTGGTGCCGCTGCTCCTGCGCGGCGCGGGCAGGCTCAGCCTCGACGCCCTGGTGTCGAACTGGCTCCACACCGATGCGCACCCGCAGCCCGTGGCCGATGCCGTGGCCTGGGGCCTGGCCGGCCTGGCCGTGGGCCTGCCGCTGGCGATGTTGCTGCCGGTGTTCGGACTGACACTGGCCGCGTGCGGGCTCGCACTGCTGATCGCCTCGCGTCTCCTGCACGCCTGATGGCGTCCGAGCGCCGTTGCGCGGCCCTTCCGGAACCGGGCCCGGCCCAACCGGCACACCCGGCTACAATCCGCGCATGAATGCACCTGCTCCCGCCAGCCGCATGGCTGCGCGTTTCCGTGGCTTTCTGCCGGTCGTGGTCGATGTCGAAACCGGCGGCTTCGATGCCGAACGCCATGCCTTGCTCGAAATCGCGGCAATTCCGATCGAGATGGACGCCGACGGCACGGTGCGCCCGGGCGAGACCGCCACCACGCACGTCGTGCCGTTTGCCGGCGCGCAGATCGACCCCAAGGCGCTGGAAGTCACCGGCATCGACATCGATCACCCGTTCCGCGACGCGGTCGAGGAGCGCGCTGCGCTCGACCGCATCTTCAAGCCGATCCGCGAAGCGGTGAAGCGACATGGCTGCCAGCGCGCGATCCTGGTGGGGCACAACGCCAATTTCGACCTCGGCTTCGTGAACGCGGCCGTGCGCCGCACTGCGCACAAGCGCAACCCGTTCCATCCGTTCAGCTGCTTCGATACGGTGACCTTGGCCGGCCTCGCCTACGGCCAGACGGTACTGAGCCGCGCGGTACAGGCCGCGGGTTTGCCCTGGAACGGCGATGAAGCGCATTCGGCCGTCTACGACACCGAACGCACCGCCGAACTGTTCTGCCTGATCGTCAACCGCTGGCAACGCCTGAGTGCGCTGGAAGGCGGACCCAGCGGCATCGCCCCCATCGTCTGATCGGCGGCGCAGGCGCACAATCCGGCGACACCGCCCCGGAGCCGCCACCATGATCCACGCCAGCATCCTCGACACCATCGGCGATACGCCCGTGGTTCGCATCCAGCGGCTCGCGCCCGCGGGCGTGGAGATGTTCGTCAAGGTGGAGGCCTTCAATCCGATGGCCTCGGTCAAGGACCGGCTCGCGCACGCCATCGTCCGCGATGCCGAACAGCGCGGCACGCTGAAGCCGGGACAGATGGTGGTGGAAGCCACATCCGGCAACACGGGCATCGCGCTCGCGATGGTGTGCGCCGCCAAGGGCTATCCCTTCGTTGCCTTCATGAGCGAGACCTTCTCGATCGAGCGGCGCAAGTTGATGCGCGCGCTGGGCGCGAAAGTGATCCTCACTCCGGCGGCCGAACGCGGCAGTGGCATGGTGCGGATCGCGGAAGCCTTCGCGTCGAAGCACGGCGCCTTCCTCGCACGGCAGTTCGACAACGAGGCCAATCCCCGCTATCACGCTTCCACCACGGGGCCGGAAATCCTGCGCGACTTCGCCGAACGTCGCCTCGACTGGTTCGTCACCGGCTACGGCACGGGCGGCACCCTCAGTGGCGTGGGGCGCGTGCTGAAGACGGCGCGACCGGAGGTGAGAATCTGTGCCTGCGAGCCGGCAGCGGCGGCCCTGCTCTCTGGCGAGGAATGGAAGCCTCACCGAATCCAGGGCTGGACACCCGATTTCATCCCGTCGGTGCTGGATCGCTCCGTGGTCGACCGGGTCGAGCAGGTTGATGAGTTCGTTGCGCGCGACACCGCGCGCCTCCTGGCCCACAAGGAAGGCTTGTTCGTCGGCCTCTCGTCCGGCGCCACCTTCGCCGCGGCGCTGCAGCTGGCCAAGGGCTTGCCGAATGGCAGCAGCGTGCTCGCGATGCTGCCCGACACCGGCGAGCGCTACCTCAGCACCTTCCTGTTCGAGGGTGTGAACGAAGGTTCGGATGAGGAGTGGCTGGCCTCTTTGCCGGTTTGATCACCGCTTGCCGCGCAACCCACCAAGGCGAAGGGGGACGCAAGAGATGAAACTCCATGCGGCACGCAGTCGTGCGTTCGGATTCATTCTGTTTCTGATCGCGAACTCCCTTGCCATTGCGGAGGACTCGCCAAAGGAGAGTGCTGCTCCGGTCGAGCATGCTTCCTTTCACCAACTGGTCTTCGCCGATGAGGACGTCGCGATCCTGAACAATCTCTACCCGCCGAACGGAGACTCGGGGTTTCACACGCATTACCGCGATCTGTTCGCCGTCATCATCCAGCCTTCGCAATCAAGCGGCCAGGGCCTGGGCAAGCCGTTGACCGCGGCGCCGATGCCTGCGACGGGAGCGTCCCTCTACAGTGCGGTCGGTGCCGAGCCGCGCACCCACAGGGTGGTCAACGGCGACAAGAGCACGTTTCAGATCATCGTGGTTGAACTACGCCGCGCGAAGCCCTCGGGGCAAGCGGTCTCGTCGCGCGACGCCGCACCTCAATACGTCCAGATCCTCGACAACGCGCGGATGCGGGCTTGGCGCCTGATACTGGAACCAGGCCAGTCCGTTCCTGCCATTTCCCAAGGCGGCAAGGGCGCCCGGGTCGTCGTGCGCGGTGGCGTGTTGACGACGATCTCGCCTGGCTTGCCGGATCAAGTCCTGGCTTTGCGGCCAGGGGATTTTGCGGCTCAGCCCGCCGGCGTCACCCGCGCACTGCGCAACGACGGAACGGAAGCCCTCGAACTGGTCGAGCTGGAGCTCAAGTAGAGAACTGGCGCAACAGCAGTTGCCACGGGGTTCATCGGCCGCCATTCGAGGACAGCACATGGCGCGAAGGCCAGGGATCGGGAACGACTAGACTAGCGGCATGCTCGATGCCCTCACTCAAGCCCTGGCCCAGACCGGGCAAACCCTCACGCTCGTCCTGCCGGTCTATGCCGCCGGCCTGATCCTGGAACGGCTGCGGCCGGCGCAGCGACAGCAGCCGTGGCAACACGTGGCGTTCAACATCGCGTACACGCTGCCGTTCGTGTTCCTCACCCACCTGCTGGTGCCGCCGCTGCAGGCGCTGACACAACCGGTGCTGGCGCAGTACGGCCACTGGATCCCGATCCGCATGCCCGACGGCCTCGGTTGGCAGCTGCTGCAAGGCCTGCTGTTCTTCCTGATCTTCGATTTCTTCTACTACTGGCTGCACCGCTGCCAGCACCGCTGGCCCTGGTTCTGGGCCCAGCACAAGCTGCATCACTCCGAGTTTTCGGTGAATGTCACCACCGGGCAGCGCCATCATTTCCTGGAAGAACCAATCCGAGTGTTCGTGGTGTTCCTGCCGCTCGGCATGGTGTTCGACATCCAGCCACCCAACATCACCTGGCTATGGAACGTGCTGTTGCTCTGGGGGTATGTGATCCACCTCAACCTGCGCATTCCGTTCGGACCCTTGACTCCGGTGATCGCAGGGCCGCAACTGCACCGCCTGCACCATTCGATCGAACCCGGGCACACCGACGTGAACTTTGCCGCGTTCTTCCCGATCTGGGATCTGCTGTTCGGTACCTATGTGCGACCCAAGTCGGGCGAGTGGCCGGCTACGGGAACCCACGACCGCGCCGACCTCAACCGGTTCGACCGCGCCTTGTTCTCGCCCTTCAGCGACTGGTGGCGGATGCTGCGGCGCTGACGCTGCGTGCACGCGAGGCCAGCAAAGGGCGTTCCAGCCAGCGATGCACGGCTTCCGCCACGCCACAGGACAAGAACAGCCACACGACGAAGAGCAGCAGCCCGCGCCCGGCCTGCGGGGTCTGGACGAAACCCAGCTGCATCATCCCCAACAACACCGGCATGTTGCACAGGTACAGCGCATAGCTGCGCTGCGCCAGCCAACGTGTTGCGGAAGACGGGGGCGCGCCCGTTGTCGTGGACCAGGCCAGACAGGCCAAGGCGAAGCCGATTCCGGAGAGCGTAAACAGGGCGATGCGCGCCACCACACTGGTATCGCGCGCCAGCAGGAAGAAACCGGCAAGCGCGAGCAACAGCACACCACCGGCCAACACTCCCAGCACGCGCCGCTGCGTGGACAGCCCCGGCCACATCGACACCAGGCAGGCTGCGAGCGCGCCATAGATGCAGCTATCCAGACGCGCCAGGACGACCTTGCGCACGCCTTCATCCCAGCTCAGGTTCAGTGCGTCTACCCACAAGCCACGCACCACGAGGCCCAGCAGCAAGGCGACGGCCAGCAACAGCGCCAGACGCGATGCCATGCGATGCGAGCGCGCCGCCACATACGCCATCCAGGGCAGCACGAGGGAAAAGCCCATCAGCAAGGGCAGGTTCCAGGCCTCACCGAAGAACCGCGGGTGTGGCTGAGCCAGGTTCTGGGTCAGCACGATGAAGCTGGTGAACGTGCTTGGCCACGTGCCCGCATCCACCCGCGCCAGCAGCGCCTGCGCAAGCAAGGCGATCCAGAACAGGGGCAGGATGCGCCAGACGCGCCAAACGATGAACCCTTGCACCTGATCCACGCGGCGCGGTGGCTCGCGCAGGATCGCCCGCACCAGCAGGAAGCCGCTCAAGGCGAAGAAGGCATCGGTGCCCAGCCAGGCCACGGCGGCAAACACGTCGTAGTTCGGCCACAGCGCGATCAGGAAGTAACCGCCGTGCCCGAACAGCACCGCCAGCGCCGCCAGCGCGCGCAGGCGATCAAGCCCGGGCATCCAGTCCGACGGCGGTCGGTCCGCTGCGTTCATCCGCCGCGCTGGCGCCTGACCTCGAACAGCGCGATGCCGGTCGCCACGGACACGTTCAGGCTCTCCACCGCACCCGACATCGGAATCTGCGCGAGGTAATCGCAATGCTCCCGCGTGAGCCGGCGCATGCCCTCGCCTTCGCTGCCCATGACGATGCCGATCGGGCCTTTCAGATCAACCGCGTACAACGATTGCGTCGCCTCGCCCGCCAGACCCACCATCCACACCCCCGCTTGCTTCAGCGTTTCCAGAGTGCGCGCGAGATTGGTGACACGCACGATCGGGATGCGATCGGCCGCGCCGGCCGAGGTCTTTCTGACCGTCGCGTTCACCGGCGCCGATTTGTCCTTGGGAATCACCACGGCGGTCGCACCCGCGGCTGCGGCGCTGCGCAGGCAGGCACCGAGATTGTGCGGATCCTGCACCCCATCGAGGATCAGCAGCAGCGCCGGTGTCGCGCTCGATTCCAGCAACGACTCCAGATCGTGCTCGTCGTAGTGCTTGCTCGCGGCATAGTTCGCGGCGACGCCTTGATGGCGGTTGCCGGAAGACAGTTTCTCCAAGGCATCGCCGGGCACGGCGCGCACCGAAATACCGGCGGCGCGGGCCGCGTCGGCAATTTCCTGCAAACGCGGATTGCGCGCGCGCGCTTCGACCAGCACCTCGCGCACGTTGACCGCGTCGTTTTCCAACGCCGACGCCACGGCGTTGATACCCACGACCCATTCATTGCTCATCGGCGCTTCTTCGGTTTGCCTGGAGTTGGTGGCAAGGCTTGCTGCTTCCGCGCGTGCCGCGCGGCGAACGGATCCAGTTCGGCCGCTCCGGCACGCTTTTCCTTCGAGCCCGGCATCGGCGCAGCGGTGGCGCGAGAGGCTTTCGGCGACACGCCCTGCTCCTGCTTCGGTGGCGCGAGACGAAAATCGATGCGTCGATCCTCGACACTGGCCCGCAATACCAGCACGCGCACGGTATCGCCCAGTCGATGCACGACGCCCACGCGTTCACCGCTGAGCGTCTTGCGCACCGGATCGAAGTGGTAATAGTCGTTCGGCAACTGGGTCACATGCACCAGGCCATTGACCTTGGACTCGGCCAGCTCCACGAACAGGCCGAACGAGGTCACGCCGCTGATGGTGCCGTCGAATTCGCTGCCGACGTGCTTTTCCATCCACGCCGCGCGATAGCGTTCGTCCACTTCGCGCGAGGCTTCATCCGCGCGTCGCCCGCATTCGGAGCAATGCAAGGACAGCTGCGCCATGTCGTGCGCGGCGTAACGGAAATCACTGGCCTTGCCACCGCCGAGCGCATGCTTGATCGCACGATGCACCAAGAGATCGGGATAGCGCCGGATCGGCGAGGTGAAGTGCGCGTAGCTTTCCAGCGCGAGGCCAAAGTGGCCGATGTTGTCAGGCGAATACACCGCCAATGCCTGTGAGCGCAGCAGCACCGATTCGATCAGGGCCGCATCGACGCGCTTGCGCACCTTCTTGATCAGCGCGGTGAAGTCGCGCGGCTGCACCTTGTTCCAGGGCGGCATCACCAGGCCAAATTCGCCGAGGAATTCCAGCAGTTCGGAATATTTCTGTTCCGGTGGACGATCGTGGATGCGATACGGCGCGGGAATCTGTCGCTGCAGCAGGAACTTGGCGGCTTCGACGTTGGCCGCGATCATGCATTCTTCGATCAGCTTGTGCGCGTCGTTGCGCTCCAGCATCCCGGCCTGCACCACTTCGCCGGCGGGGCCGAGCACGAAACGCACTTCCCCCGATTCAAACTCGATCGCACCACGCTGCGCGCGCGCCTTGGCGAACAACTGGAATAGTTGATACAGGCGTTCGATCTGCGGCATCAGCCCGCCGATGTGCGCGCGCGCTTGCTCGCCTTCGCCCGGCAGCGCTTGCTCCGGTGCCAGCGCCTTCCACACCTGGGCGTAGGTCAGGCGCGCGTGCGAACGCATCACGGCTTCGTAGAACGTGGAGCGCGTGACCCGCCCCTCGCGATCGACCTGCATGTCGCAAACGAAACACAGCCGATCCACTTTCGGATTGAGCGAGCAGATGCCGTTCGACAAGGTCTCCGGCAGCATCGGCACCACGAAGCCGGGGAAATACACCGAGGTGGCGCGTTCCTGCGCTTCCTCGTCCAGCGCAAAGCCCGGTCGCACGTAGTGCGAGACATCGGCGATGGCGACGATCAGACGGAAGCCGCCCTTGCTCGGCTCGCACCACACCGCGTCGTCGAAATCCTTGGCGTCCTCGCCGTCGATGGTGACCAGCGGCATGGCGCGCAGATCCACGCGCGCAGCGGCTGTCGCCGCGTCCACGCTCAAGGGCACGGCGCTGGCTTCATCCAGCGCCTGTTGCGAGAACTCGTGCGGCAGTCCGTGACCGTGGATCGCGGCTTCCACCACGAGCGAGGGCGTGAGCTTGTCGCCCAGCACCGTGAGGATCTTGCCGAAGGGCGGACGACCCGAGCGCGGCGGCTCGACGATCTCGCACACCACGAGCTGGCCCTCGCGCGCCCCTTCGCGCGCGTCGGGCGGGATCATCACGTCATGCAATACGCGGCGGTCGTCGGGCGCCACCAGGCCGATGCCGTTGCGTTCGCCATAGCGCCCGATGATGCGGGTCAGGCGGCGTTCCAGCACTTCCACGATCGCGCCTTCGCGCCGACCGCGCCGATCCACGCCGGTGACGCTGGCCAGCACGCGATCGCCATGCATGGCCTTGCGCAATTCGCCCGGCGGCAGGAACAGATCGTCACCGCCGGTTTCGGTGCGCAAAAAGCCGAAGCCTTCGGGATTGGCGATCACCGTGCCCGCGATCAGGTCGAGCCGTTGCGCCACGGCGTAGTGGCCGCGCCGGTTGGCGAGCAATTGCCCGTCGCGCAGCATTGCTGCGAGGCGCTTGGTCAGGGCATCGAACCGGTCCGGCGCCGACAGGGTCAGGCGTTGCGCGATCTGCTCCGCATCCAGCGGGCCATCGGCCTCGGCCAGCAGCGCGAGGATCGCCTCACGGCTGGCGATGGGGTTTTCGTAACGCAGCGCTTCACGTTCGGCGTGCGGATCGAAGGCTGGCGTCGGGCGATGCGGTCTGCGCGGCGCCGGGGTCGGTGCCATGGCGGCACCTGCCCAGGTGGCGGAATTGGTAGACGCACTAGTTTCAGGTACTAGCGGGTAAAACCGTGGAGGTTCGAGTCCTCTCCTGGGCACCAGTTCGAGACGAAAGGCCCGCTTCGGCGGGCCTTTCGCTTTTCCGGCCTGCGACAGCCTTATAATCCGCGTCGCATCACGCGGTGGGAGAAGCGGCGGTTCCGTCCGGAACGCGTCGCTGCCGAAGGCGCAACGCCCGTAATCGCTCAGGCCCCCGTACTTCCGCGTGCTCAAACTCTGGAGAGATCGGCCCGCCACTGGCGCGCGCCGACGCCGAAGGGGCACGAGGCCAAAGCCTCCAAACTCTCAGGCAAAAGGACAGAGGGGCGTGCGGGGATATCGAGCAGCGCAAGCTGCGCGTCCCCGGAGCGTCGGCTGGCATCAAGCCAGCCGGACGGACCGCGTCCTTCCCTCTTTCCGGAGCACGACATGAGCCTGCCGACCTCGCCCTCCCTGCGCGATCTCGAACACCACGACGCCTTCATCGCGCGCCACATCGGCCCCAACGACGCCGAGATCGCGCACATGCTGGAGACGCTCGGCCATGCATCGCTCGACGCGCTCAGCGATGCGATCGTACCCGCGAGCATCAAGTCCGGCGCGGCGCTGGCCTTGCCGGCCGCGATCAGCGAGGTCGAGGCGATCGCGAAGATCCGCGCCATCGCCGACAAGAACCAGGTGTTCAGGAGCTTCATCGGCCAAGGCTATTACGGCACGCACACGCCCAATGTCATCTTGCGCAACATCCTGGAAAACCCGGCCTGGTACACGGCGTACACGCCGTACCAGGCGGAGATCTCCCAGGGCCGGATGGAAGCCCTGATCAATTTCCAGACCATGTGCGCCGACCTCACCGGCATGGAGATCGCCAACGCCTCGCTGCTGGACGAAGCCACCGCCGCGGCCGAAGCCATGACTCTGGCCAAGCGTTCGGCCAAGTCGAAGTCGAACATCTTCCTGGTCGCGGGCGACATGCATCCGCAGATCATCGAACTGCTGCAGACTCGCGCCGAACCCATGGGCCTGGCGGTCGAGGTGGCGCGCAGCACCGATGCCTTCCACGCGGCATTGGCGCGAGGCGATTACTTCGGCGTACTGGCCCAGTACCCGGCCTCGAGCGGCTGGATCGCCGACTGGTCGCGCGATGCCGAGGTCATCCACTCGCATCAGGCACTGTTCGTGATGGCGACCGACCTGCTCGCGCTGACCCTGCTCAAGCCACCGGGCGAGATGGGTGCCGACATCGTGGTCGGCAACACCCAGCGCTTCGGCGTGCCCTTCGGATTCGGCGGTCCGCATGCGGCCTTCATGGCCTGCCGCGATGCCTTCAAGCGTTCGATGCCGGGTCGCCTGATCGGGGTTTCGCTCGACGCCCAAGGCAAGCCGGCGTATCGCCTCACCTTGCAGACGCGCGAGCAGCACATCCGGCGCGAGAAGGCGACCTCCAACATCTGCACCGCGCAGGTGCTGCTCGCGGTGATGGCTTCGATGTACGCGGTCTACCACGGCCCCGATGGCCTGTCCCGCATTGCGCAGCGGGTGGCGCGCCTGACCGCGATCCTCGCCGCCGGCCTGCGTCAGCTCGGATGCAGCATCGTGCATGACAGCGCCTTCGACACGCTGTGCATCGATGCCGGCGAACGCGCCCCGGTGGTCGCGGAACGCGCCCGGAGCCTGCGCGCCAACCTGCGCCAGCGCGGCAACGGCACGCTGTGCGTTTCACTCGACGAAACCACCACCCGCACCGACATCGACCTGTTGTGGCGCATCTTCTCCGACGACGGCGCCGCGCTGCCGTCGGTCGATGCACTCGACCTGTCCGCGCCATCGTTGATGCCCGCCGCGCTGCGCCGTACTTCCGCGTTCCTCACCCATCCGGTGTTCAACACCCACCACAGCGAACACGAACTGCTGCGCTACATGCGCGCGCTGTCGGACAAGGATCTGGCCATGGACCGCACCATGATCCCGCTGGGCTCGTGCACGATGAAGCTCAATGCGACGGCCGAAATGATCCCGGTGACCTGGCCGGAGTTCGGCAACCTCCATCCGTTCGCCCCGGCCGAGCAGGCGCAGGGCTATCAGGAACTCATCGCCGGCCTCGAAGCGATGCTGGTGGAGTGCACCGGCTATGACGCCGTCAGCCTGCAACCCAACTCCGGCGCGCAAGGCGAGTATGCCGGCTTGCTCGCAATCCGCGCCTGGCACCGCTCGCGTGGCGAAGCGCATCGCGATGTCTGCCTGATCCCGGATTCGGCGCACGGCACCAACCCGGCCAGCGCGCAGATGTGCGGCATGACGGTGGTCGTCACCAAGACCGACGCCAACGGCAACGTCGACGTCGAGGACATCCGCCGCAACGCGGAAAAATACAGCGCGCGCCTCGCCGCGATCATGATCACCTATCCTTCCACGCACGGCGTGTTCGAAGAGGAAGTGGTGGAGATCTGCGAGATCGTGCACAAGCACGGCGGCCAGGTCTACACCGATGGCGCCAACATGAATGCCCTGGTCGGGCTGGCGAAGCCGGGCAAGTGGGGCTCGGACGTGTCGCACCTCAACCTGCACAAGACCTTCTGCATCCCGCACGGCGGCGGTGGCCCCGGCGTCGGCCCCTGCGCGGTGAAGTCGCACCTCGCCCCGTTCCTGCCCAAGGCCCTGGCCGCGGGTGGCGTGCGCACGGAAGGTGTCGGCGGTGGCGCGATGGTATCGGCGGCCAGCTACGGCTCGGCCTCGATCCTGCCGATCTCGTGGATGTACATCACCCTGATGGGAGCGGCTGGCCTGCGCAAGGCCACGCAAGTGGCGATGCTCAATGCCAACTACATCGCCAGGCGCCTCGCGCCGCATTACGACACGCTCTACACCGGCCGCAACGGGTTGGTGGCGCACGAATGCATCCTCGACCTGCGCCCGCTCAAGGACGCCACCGGCATCAGCGCCGAGGACGTGGCCAAGCGCCTGATCGACTTCGGCTTCCACGCACCAACCCTGAGCTTCCCGGTCGCTGGCACCTTGATGGTGGAGCCGACCGAGAGCGAGTCGCTGCACGAACTCGATCGCTTCATCGACGCCATGATCGAGATCCGCGACGAGATCCGTGCGGTGGAGGAAGGCAAGCTCGATCGCGAAGACAATCCTCTCAAGCATGCGCCGCACACGGCCACCATGGTGGCGGGCAGCGAGTGGACCCATGCCTATCCGCGCGAACTCGCCGTGTTCCCGCTGCCGGGGCTGAAGCAGCAGAAGTACTGGCCACCGGTGGCACGCGTGGACAACGTCTACGGCGACAAGAACATCATGTGCGCCTGCATCCCGGTGGACGCCTACAAGGATGAAGCGGCAGACGCCTGAGCGGGCGTTTCGCGCCGCCACACGCAAACGGCCCCGCATTGCGGGGCCGATTCGTTCCTGCACCTGTCCGCGGCGCGTTGACTGCGCTCAGAACTCCCAGCGCAGCGCCAGCGCAATCCGACCGTCGGCCTGCGACGCGTCGTCCAGGTTCTCCGACAATTCCTCGCCGTAACTGGAGGTATCGGTGTAGTGCAACTCCGCGCGAATCGGACCGAATTCGCGCGTCAGGCCCACGAGGTAGTCGTTGTAGCTGTCGCCGGCCGCGTCGTCGAGATCGTAGTGACCGGCATTGACCAGCAAGCCAATGCCGCTCTCGCCCAACGGCACTTCAGCGCCGCCGAACCAGTAGATGCCCTTGCCGCCGAGATTGAAGATGTCATTGGAGTAGGCAACGCCGACGGTGAAGTACTCGGCGAAACTGAGGTCCACTTCCAGTTCGGTGTAGTCATAGTCGTAGCCATCGCGGGAGCCGGGGAAGGCGACGCGCGACAGGAACACGTCGACCTCCGCGCCCTCGCCCAGCGCGCCGGACCAGCCGACGATCGCGTCGAGCTCCCAGTCGATGCCATCGTCTTCCTCGCCAGGGCCGGTGAAGTCGACATTGGTGGCCCAGGCACCGGCATAGAAGCCGCTTTCGTGCTCGAGGAATCCCTCAAGCTGCAGCGCCGGATCGCCGCCGGTCTGCGACACGCCGCGCCAGACGTAGTCGCTGAGCACGCTGGCACTGCCGCTCACGCCCCAGGCCGGATCGGACTCCTGGGCGAACGCCGGTGTGGCGAACAAGGAGCAGGCCATCAAGCCAAACAAGGACAAACGCGACATGGAACGACTCCTGACGGGTGGATGGTGGCCGCCAACGATACACGCTTGCGGCAGGAGGCATGGCCCGGCGGGCCGGGTCCCACGAGCGGGAATCCCGTCGTAACATCGCGCTTCACTCCCCGCCCTGGAACCGCCATGCGTCCGACCTTGCGCCTTGCTCCCCTGGCCTTCGCCCTCGCGCTCGTCGCCTGCGGTCCGCAACCCGGTTCCGAGCCTGTTTCAGACGCTCCTGCCGCAACACCGGCGCCGCCCGCGGTTGAGGACAAGGTGCTCAATGTCTACAACTGGTCCGACTACGTGGCCGAGGACACGATCCGCAACTTCGAGACTGCCACCGGCATCCAGGTCAACTACGACGTGTATTCGGAAAACGAGACGCTGGAAGCCAAGCTCACCGCGGGCAGCTCCGGCTACGACGTGATCTTTCCCTCGGCGCGACCGTTCGCGCAGCGCCAGGTGAAAGCCGGCCTCTACGCAACGCTCGACTCGACCAAGCTGCCGAACGCCGTGCATCTCGATCCCGCCGTGCTGCGAGGCCTGGGCGAGTTCGACCCGGGCAATGCGCACGTGGTGCCCTACATGTGGGGCACGACGGGGCTTGGCCTCAACGTGGCGAAGATCCAGGCGGTACTGGGCAAGGACGCGGCCCTCGACAGCTGGTCGCTGCTGTTCGACCCCGACACGGCCGAGAAGCTCGCAAGCTGCGGCATCAGCGTACTCGACGACGACCAGGAAACCTTTGGCGCGGCGCTGATCTGGAAGGGTCGCGACCCCAACGCCGGCGCCGCCGACGAGATCGACGTGGTGAAGCAGGTCTACGCTGCGATCCGACCGCACCTGCGCACCTTCAACAACGCCGAGTACAAGGACGCGTTCGCCAATGGCGACGCCTGCCTCGTGATGGGCTATTCCGGCGACATCGGCCAGGCCATCGACGTAGCGATCGAAGCGGCCGAGGCCGCGGGCAAACCCGCGCCCGACCTGCGCTACCTGATTCCGAAGGAAGGTGCGATGCGCTGGGTGGACGTGATCGCCATTCCGAAGGACGCGCCGCACCCGAATAACGCGCACGCCTTCATCAACTACCTGATGGACCCGGCCGTGATCGCGAAGATCACCGATTACGTGGCCTATGCGAACGCCAACAAGGACGCGACCGCGCTGGTCGATCCCGAGATCGCGAGCGATCCAGGCGTGTATCCGCCGGCCGACGTGCAGGCGCGCCTGGTCGACCCGAAGTCGCTGCCCGAAGCCGTGCAACGCCAGCGCGTGCGAGCCTGGACCGCGATCAAGAGCGGGCATTGAGGAAGGAGACCGCGAGTGCATCCGACCCGGTCATCACAACGAGCGTATTGCTTCCACATCCCCACGACGCCTTGCGCAGCAAGGCGTCGTCGCCCCCTTGGCTCAAGGGGGCTGACGTCTGCTGCGTTGGTCAGGGACGCCTAGCCCATGGCGATTCCGAACCGCGCCGGCACGGCCGCACTGGAGCCCTGGCGTGATCCATCCGCACAACCGTTCGTGCGGATCGAGGGCGTCACCCGCACCTTCGGCAAGGTCTACGCCTGCGACGACATCTCGCTCGACATCTATCGCGGCGAATTCTTCGCCCTGCTCGGCGGCTCGGGTTCGGGCAAGAGCACCCTACTGCGCATCCTTGCCGGATTCGAACACCCGGATCGCGGCCGCGTGCTGATCGACGGCATCGACGTCACCGAATTGCCGCCGTACCAGCGCCCGGTGAACATGATGTTCCAGAGCTATGCGTTGTTCCCGCACATGAGCGTGGCGCAGAACATCGCCTTCGGCCTCAAGCAGGATCGGATGCCCGCGGGTGAAATCCGTGATCGTGTGCAGCAGATGCTGGAACTGGTGCAGATGCCGCAACTGGGGCAACGCAAGCCGGACCAGTTGTCCGGCGGCCAACGCCAGCGCGTGGCTCTGGCGCGCGCGTTGGCAAAGCAACCCAAGCTGTTGTTGCTGGATGAACCGCTCGGCGCGCTCGACAAGCGGCTGCGCGAACGCACCCAGTTCGAGCTGGTCAACATCCAGGAACGCGTCGGCACCACCTTCGTCATGGTCACGCACGACCAGGAAGAGGCCATGACCATGTCCTCGCGCATCGCGGTGATGGATGCGGGCCGCATCGTGCAGGTATCCACGCCGGCCGCCCTGTACGAGTTCCCCGCCACGCGCTTCGTGGCCGAGTTCATCGGCGGCATCAACCTGTTCGAGGGGCGCGTGCTCGCACATGAAGCCGCGAACGGGCTGATGCGGGTGCAGTGCGACAAGCTCGGCACGACGGTGCTGGCGCGGCACGCCGACTTCCTGCCCGAAGGCACGGCGGTGAGCGTCGCGGTGCGACCGGAAAAGATCGACGTGCACGAATCCGCGCCACGCGCCGACAACGTGGTGAGCGGCAAGGTGCGCGACATCGCCTATCTGGGCGACGTGTCGATCTACCACGTGCAAACCGAGGCCGGCGCCACGATCCAGGTGCAGGAAACCCACGTCGAGCGCAGCTCCGAACCGCACTACGACTGGAATGACACCCTGTGGCTGAGCTGGCCTGCCGCGAGCGCGGTGGTGCTCTCGTCGTGAACACGCAATACGGCAACGGGCTGTGGGCGTTCTGGGCCGACGTGGTGCGCAACCTCTTCGGCTGGTTCCGTGCGGTTGGCCAGGAATTCCGCACCCAGCGCGGGCGACTTCTGGTCAAGCTCATTCCGATGCTGTGGCTGGGCCTGTTCTTCGCGGTGCCGTTCCTGATCGTGGCCAAGATCAGTTTCGCCGAAGCCGTGTTCGGGCAGGCACCGCCCTACACGCCGCTGATCGAAACCGCGGCCGACGGCGCCACCAGCCTGCGCCTGCACGCCAGCAGCTATGCGCTGCTGCTGCAGGATCCGCTCTACATCGCGGCCTATCTGCGCTCGCTGTTGTTCGCCAGCGTTTCGACCCTGCTGTGCCTCGTGATCGGCTACCCGATCGCCTACGGCATCGCGCGCGCGAAACCCGCATGGCGACTGCTGCTGTTGGTGCTCGTGATCCTGCCGTTCTGGACCAGCTCGCTGCTGCGCACCTACGCCATGATCGGTCTGCTCAAGGCCAACGGCTGGCTGTCCACCACGCTGGCCGCGCTCGGTCTGATCGATCCGGGCAGCGCCGTGCTGCACACCAACCTCGCGGTCTACATCGGCATCGTCTACAACTACCTGCCCTTCATGATCCTGCCGCTCACGGCGACCCTGATGCGGCTGGATTTCACCTTGCTCGACGCCGCCGCCGATCTCGGCGCGCGGCCGGCCCAGGCCTTTGCGCGCATCACGCTGCCGCTGTCGATGCCCGGCATCATCGCGGGCGCCCTGCTGGTGTTCATTCCGGCCGTGGGCGAGTTCGTGATTCCCGACCTGCTCGGCGGCCCCGACGCGCTCAGCATCGGGCGCGTGCTGTGGACCGAGTTCTTCACCAATCGCGACTGGCCGCTGGCCTCGGCCGTCGCGATCGCGATGCTGCTGCTGATCGTGATCCCGACGCTGATCTTCGAGTACATCGAGAACCGGCGCGAACAACGCGAGGCGGCGCGATGACGCGGCGTTCGTGGGGATTGATCGCTGCGATGGCGATCGGCTACGGCTTCCTGTACCTGCCCATCGTGTCGGTGATCGCCTACTCGTTCAGCGGCTCGCGCCTGGCCACGGTCTGGGGCGGTTTTTCGTTGCGCTGGTATGCGGCGCTGTTCCAGAACGAACAGATCCTCACCGCGCTCGGGCGCAGCCTCAGCATCGCCGCGCTCAGCGCCACCGCCGCGGTTGCGCTCGGCACCGCCAGCGGTCTGGCGCTGTCGCGCTTCGGACGTTTCCCCGGCCGCGGCCTGCTCAGCCTGCTCAATTCGGCGCCGATGGTGATGCCGGACGTGATGCTCGGGCTCTCGTCGTTGCTGCTGTTCGTCGCACTGCAACAGACGTTTGGCTGGCCGCAGCGCGGCATGGGCACGATCATGCTGGCGCACGTCACGCTCACCGCCTGCTACGTCACCGTGATCGTGCGCTCGCGCCTGACCTCGCTCGATCTCAGCCTGGAAGAAGCCGCGATGGATCTGGGCGCGCGGCCCTGGCGCGTGTTCTTCCTGATCACGCTGCCGCTGATCGCGCCCGCGCTGGTGGCGGGCTGGCTGCTCGCGTTTACCCTGTCGCTCGACGACCTCGTGATCGCCAGCTTCACCTCCGGCCCCGGCGCCAGCACCCTGCCGATGGTGATTTACTCCAAGGTGAAACTCGGCGTCACGCCGGAGATCAACGCGCTGGCCACGCTCATCATCACCGCCGTCGCCATCGGCGTGGCGGTGGCGGGATGGGTGATGCATCGACGTGAGGCTCGAACGCCGTAAGTCAAAGCCTCCGCACGTCAAGGTGCTTACGCGAAGGGATCTCGCAGCACGATGTTGGCGTCGCGATCCGGACCGGTGCTGACGATGGCGAGCGGACAACCGGCGAGTTCCTCCAGCGCGCGCAGGTAGGCGCGCGCCGCAGGCGGGAGCTTGTCCCAGTCGGTAATGCCGGCGGTGGATTCGTTCCAGCCGGGGAATTCCAGATACACCGGCGTGCATTCGTCCCAGCCCGCGGCATCCAGCGGCGCGTACTCGCTGCGCTTGCCGTGGTATTCGTAGGCGATGCAGATCTTGAGCTTGTCCATCCCGTCGAGGATGTCGAGCTTGGTGATGCACAGGCCGGAGATACCGTTGATCGCCACCGCGCGCTTGAGCGCGACGATGTCCATCCAGCCGCAGCGCCGCGGACGACCCGTGGTGGCGCCGAATTCCTGGCCGCGCTTGCGGATGCCTTCGCCAATGTCGTCGTGCAGTTCGGTCGGGAACGGTCCGCCGCCGACGCGCGTGGCGTAGGCCTTGGCGATGCCGAGCACGTAGTCGATCGCATCCGCGCCGACGCCGGCACCGGCAAGCGCGCCGCCCACCGTGGTGTTGCTGGAGGTGACGTAGGGATAGGTGCCGTGATCGATGTCGAGCAAGGAGCCCTGCGCGCCTTCGAACAGCACCTTCTTGCCTTGCTTGCGCAGCTCGTGCAGGACACCCGCGATGTCGCACTTCATCGGCTCGACGTAGTCGCCGAACGCGACCGCTTCGTCGAAGGTCTTCTGGAAATCGACACCTTCCACGCCCAGGTATTTGGTCAGCACGAAGTTGTGGTAATCGAGCGCGGCGCGCAGCTTCTCGCCCAGTTCCTTCGGGTACTTGAGGTCGGCGACACGGATGCCACGACGCGCGACCTTGTCTTCGTAGGCCGGGCCGATGCCGCGCCCGGTGGTCCCGATGGCCTTGCCGCCAGCGGCCTTCTCGCGCGCCTGATCGAGCGCGATGTGGTAAGGCATGATCAAGGGCGTGGCGGGCGAGATCCGTAGCCGGCTGCGCACCTCGACACCATTGCCTTCCAGCTCCGCGATTTCCTTCTGCAGCGCGCCCGGATGCAGAACCACCCCGTTACCGATCAGGCACAGCGCATCGTCACGCAAGATGCCGGACGGAATCAGGTGCAGCACCGTCTTCTTGCCGGCGATGACGAGGGTGTGGCCGGCGTTGTGGCCGCCCTGGAAGCGCACCACGGCGCCAATTTCCTGGGTGAGCAGATCGACGATCTTGCCCTTGCCTTCGTCGCCCCATTGAGCACCCAACACTACGACCGACTGACCCATCACACTGCTCCCGAAATATCTTGATGCCCGCACGGGGGCGACGTCGGCGACTAGGCTCGGCTCCTGCCTCGCCAAGTCGCCCGGCCTGCGGCTCCTGCCTCCGGCATTCAGGCTCGCGCGCGCCATGGCGCGCAAGCGCTCACCTTCATCCCCATTGAGCGCCCAACACTACGACCGACTGACCCATGACTCGCTCCGAGTTTGCTGCGCGCAGGAAAAAAGCCGAGCGAGGCCCGGCTTTGCGAAATTATCCCTGAAATCTCACTGCTGCGCGACTTCGCAGCCTGGGAGCAGAAGACATTTTCGCAAGGGGACGCAAAGGAAAAGCTGAAGCGAGGTCGCGCAGAAAATGCAGGAGTGGGTTCCCGCAAGAGGCTGAATCCTGGCCCGACTCAACCCCCGCTCGCCTCTGCGTCCTTTCTTGCTTTTCCTTTGCGCCCCTTGCGAAAACGTCTCTTGCTTCTGTCAGCGCACGAACTGCAGCAGGATAAGTCCGATCACCGCCATCACGCCACCGTAAGTGCGCAGGCTGCGTTCGGGCAGCGCCTGCATCTGCTCGGCCATGCGTTTCCACCAGCCGGGCGCGCCGAACAGGAGCAGGCCTTCGAGCACCAGGACGAGGCACAACGCGGCGAGCAGGTCGCGCGACATGGAGCGGCAGCCGCGGCTTACTCGCCGCGGCCGGCGTCTTCGAAGTAGCGAAAGAATTCCGAATCCGGATCCATCACCAGCACGCCATCGCCGGCCGCGAAGGCATTGCGGTACGCCTCCAGACTGCGGTGGAAGGCGTAGAACTCGGCGTCGCTGCCGTAGGCCTTGGCGTAGGTATCGGCGGCCTGCGCATCGCCTTCGCCACGCATCCGCTGCGCGTCGCGCTCGGCCTCGGCCAGGATCACGCGCTTGTTGCGATCTGCGTCGGCGCGGATCTCGTTCGCGGCAGCCTCGCCCTTGGAACGCAGTTCGTTCGCGACGCGCTCGCGCTCGGCGCGCATGCGGCGGTAGACCGATTCCGAGACTTCTTCCGGCAGGTCGATGCGCTTGACCCGCACGTCGATCACCTCGATACCGAGTGTCTGCGCCGCTTCATTCGCGTTCTTCACCAGGGCTTCGGTCATCGAACTGCGCGCGTCGGACACGGTTTCGCCGAGGGTACGCTGGGTGATCTGGTTGCGCAGCGCTTCCTTCAGTATCGGGCTTAGGCGCTGCGTGGCCTGCAGTTCGTCACCCGAGGTGGTGGTGTAGAAGCGACCCACGTCCTTGATCTTCCACTTGGCGAAGAAGTCGACGTTGACGTCCTTGCGTTCGGAGGTGAGGTAACGCTCGGGCTGCGCATCAAGGGTGAGGATGCGGCGATCGAAGGCGCGCGCATCCTGCACCAGCGGCAGCTTGAAGTGCAGGCCGGGAGCGATGTCGCTGCGCACGATGCGGCCGAACTGGAACAGCACGCCAACGTGTGATTCGCTGACCACGAAGATCGAGTTGACGCCGAGCAATACCAGCGCGAGCAACCCGACCAAGGCAAGGTTCTTCATTGTCCACCTCCCTCGCGCGCACTGCGGCGCGGGGTCTGGCGCGGATCGTCAAGACTGTTGCGCGATGCAGCGGCAGGCTGGCTCACGACCGGCGGCAGGCGATCGGCGAAGTCGCTGGCCGGCGTGGCCGAGCGCGCCCCGCCCGCGCCCTTCTCCAGCGGCAGGTAGAGCACGTTATTGCCGTTGCGATCGGACACCACCACTTTGGCGTTGTCCGCGATCACGCCCTGCATGGTTTCCAGGTACAGGCGCTTGCGGGTCACGCCCGGCGCCTTGCGGTATTCGGCCGCGAGCAGGCTGAAACGCGCCGCATCGCCGTCGGCGCGCGCCACGGTGGCGGCCTTGTAGCCCTCGGCTTCGGCGCGGATGCGCGCGGCTTCGCCCTTGGCCTCCGGTTCCTGCTTGATGGCGTAGGCTTCGGCCAGGTTCTCGATGCGCTGCTTGTCTTCGCGCGCGGTGATGGCGTCGTCGAAAGCATCCTTCACTTCCTGCGGCGGCCGCGCGTTCTGCAGGTTGAACTCGCTCACGGTGAAGCCGGTCTTGTACTGGTTCAGCGCTTCCTGCAGGCGCTTGCGCGCTTGCGCGGCGAGTTCCGCACGCCCACCGGACAGGATCAGGTCCATCTCGCTGTTACCCATCACCTCGCGCACCGCGCTCTCCGCGGCCTGGCGCAGGGTTTCGTCCGGATCGCGCGTGCCGAACAGGAACAGCTGCGGATCGGACACCTGGTACTGGACGTTGAAATCGAGCATCACGATGTTTTCGTCGCGGGTCAGCATGCGGACCTGGTCGGAAACATTGCGCACCGTCGTCGCTTCGACCTTGGTGGCCTGTTCGATCGGACGCGGCCACTTGAAGTTGAGGCCCGGTCCCATCGTGCGCTCGTACTTGCCCAGGCGCAGCACCACGCCGCGCTCGCGTTCGTCGATGCGCACCCAGGAGTCGAACACGAACCAGAGCGCGAGCAGGCCGATCAGCAGCAGCCCGAACGATGGCGCACCGCTGCCGCCCTGGGCGCGCGGGGAGCCGCCATCGCCGCCGCCGAACACGCGGTTGAGATTGGCCTTGAGCCGGTTCAGGAAGGCCTCGACATCCGGCCCCTGCCCGCTCGGGCCATCGCCGCCGCTGTTCCAGGGGTCCTTATCCTTCTTGCCGCCGCCGGGTTCGTTCCAGGCCATCATCGACTCCACGTTGGGCCGGGAATTCTAAGCCATCCCCCGGTCCGCATTGATTGTGCTGTTGGTTCAGGCCGGCAGCGCGAGCAGTTGTCCGCGCAGCGCCGCCGCTTCCGCATCGGGGCTGGCGCACAACTGCTCGGCCAGGGTGAGTGGCAAGTCCAGTTCCAGCGCCCAGCCGGATTCATCGGCATTCTCGTTCACTACCGCGCCAGCCTCGAACAGGCGCGCGCGCAGCCGACCGGCGAGGGGCGGCAAGCGCACCCAGGCGTGCACGCGCTCACGCTCGAAGCGCGAGGAAATCACCTGCCTGAGCAGCTCGAGTCCGTCACCGCGCTGCGCCGACAGCCACACCCGCGGGCATTCGCCCTCGGTCGCGTCCACTCGCGGCGCAACATCGTGCAGCGCATCGATCTTGTTGTACACGAGAATCTGCGGAAGCTGTTCCGCGCCGATTTCCCTGAGCACAGCGTCGACCTGGCCGATGCGTTCGTCGCGCAACGGGTCGGCGGCATCGATCACGTGCAGCAACAGATCCGCGTCACGCGCTTCGGACAAGGTGGAGCGGAAAGCCGCGACCAGGTCATGCGGCAAATCGCGCACGAAGCCAACCGTATCGGCCAGCGCCACCACGCCGCAGTCGAGGCCATCGAGGCGTCGCACGGTGGGATCAAGCGTGGCGAACAGCTGGTCGGCCGCATAGGCCGCGGCACCGGTGAGGGCGTTGAACAGGGTCGACTTGCCGGCATTGGTGTAACCCACCAGTGCCACGCGCGGCATCTCGTTGCGCAATCGAGCGCGACGCATCTGGGTGCGCTGTACCTCGACCTTGGCGAGGCGCGCCTGCAGCACTTCGACGCGCTTCTGCAGCAGGCGGCGGTCGGTTTCGAGCTGCGTTTCGCCCGGCCCGCGCAGGCCGATGGCACCACCGCGCTGGCTGTCGAGATGGGTCCAGCCGCGCACCAGGCGCGTCGCCATGTGGCGCAGTTGCGCCAGCTCCACCTGCAGCTTGCCTTCGTGCGAGCGCGCGCGCTGCGCAAAGATGTCGAGGATCAGCCCGGTGCGATCCACCACGCGGCGCGACAGCGCCTTCTCCAGGTTGCGCTCCTGCACCGGGCTCAGGCGGTGGTTGACCAGCACCAGGTCGGCGCCGGTGGCTTCGCACAGGTCGCGCGCTTCCTCCAGCTTGCCGCTGCCGATGAGCAAGGCCGGGTTGGGACGCTCAAGGCGCGCTGTCAGCGTGCCAACCACGCTGGCACCAGCGGAACGCGCCAGTTCGCCGAATTCGTCCAGCACGGACGGCTCGAAGCCGCCCGCCGGGTGTGGCTGGATCAGCAGGGCTTGTTCGCCCCGTTTTGATCGTTCAAACACTTACGCCGTCACTCCTCGTCGGGCGTGTGCGCGTCGTCGGCATGACTGCCCTCGCCGCCGCCATGGGCACCGGGCGGCGCCATACGCACGTTGCGGGCCGGAACCACGGTGGAAATCGCATGCTTGTAGACCATCTGGCTGACGGTATTGCGCAGCAGCACCACGAACTGGTCGAAGGATTCGATCGTGCCCTGGAGCTTGATGCCGTTGACGAGGTAGATCGACACCGGGACACGCTCGCGCCGCAACGCGTTCAGGAACGGATCCTGCAATGACTGGCCCTTCGACATGCTTGTCTCCTGCTGATGTGTTGTTGTGCCGGCCAAGGCCGGAAGCGTCGTCCGCGCTGAATCCCAAATGGGGTGCAATGACGACAAGTCAAGGACATGGTACACGCGCCCCGCCACGACGGCGCGCGAATCAGCCGCCGAGGAAGTCGTCCACGGCAGCCTCGATTTCCCGACTCTGCGTGGCGGGATCAAGCCAGCGCGCGTCGAACTGGGCCCGCAACCAGGTGAGCTGGCGCTTGGCAAGCTGGCGTGTGGCGGCGATGCCCCGCTGCCGCAGGGAGTCTAGGTCGCCTTCGCCGTCCAGATATTCCCAGGCCTGGCGGTAACCCACCGCGCGCATCGCGGGCAGTCCCGGATGCAGGCGCGCGTCGGCGCGCAGGCGGCGCACTTCGTCGAGAAAGCCGGCATCGAGCATCGCGTCGAAGCGCTGCGCAATGCGCTGATGCAGCACCGAACGGTCTGCCGGACACACCACCAGCTTGAGCACGCGCCACGGAAAGGGCTGGCGGCGATGGCACTGCTGCCAATCCGAGATCGGGCGACCGCTGAGCCGCCATACCTCCAGCGCGCGCTGGATGCGCTGCGCGTCGGTGGGGTGGATGCGACGCGCTGCGACCGCGTCCACGCGGGCCAGCTCGGCGTGCATGGCCGGCCACCCGCGCTCGGCCGCCTTGCCTTCGATCTGCGCCCGGGTCGACACATCGGCCTCGGGCATTTCAGACAGGCCGTGCAGCAACGCACGCAGGTACAAGCTCGTGCCGCCAACCAGCACCGGCAAGCGGTTGCTGGCGCGGATCTCGTCGAGCGCTGCCAGGGCATCGGCCCGGAACTCGGCCGCGGAATAGGTCTGGTGCGGCTCGCGCAGGTCGATCAGCCGATGCGGCGCACGCTCCCGCGTGAGCGCGTCAGGCTTGGCCGTGCCGATGTCCATGCCCCGATAGACCAGAGCGGAATCGACGCTGATGAGTTCGGCGCGACGCGAGCTTACCCAGTCCACCGCCAGCGCCGTCTTGCCCGACGCCGTTGGTCCCATCAAGGCGATCAGGGGTGGCCTGGTATCGAGGCGCGAATCGGTGTTCGGCACGAAGCAAGCCCGTTCGAAAGATGACCGTGGAGCCGGGGCGTCCATCGCTGACTGGACAGTTCGCCACGCCGTCGCTTGATGAGAAGAATTGGCGCCGGGGAGCGCCCGTCAAATGAGAAGGGGCGCCGAAGCGCCCCTTCCCGAGTCCACCTGAAACCAGATCTTACTGCTGACGGCGGAAGCCGACCGCAACCAGACCCAGCACCGCCAACAGACCCACCAGACCCAGCTTCGACCACAGCGAGTTGGTCGGGATGATGTCCGGCTCAACGAAGACCGGCACCGTCTGGCCCGAGGACGACAGCGGGAACGACAGCGCGCCACCGGCCGGAGCCGTGGTGGTGCACGACAGGGTGCCCGTGGCTGTGCCCGTGGCCGGAACTGTACAGGCCACCACGGCGTTCGACGAACCGCCCGCCGCGATCGTGCCGGTCGGAGCCGTCTGCAGGGCGAAGCCTGCACCCGAAACACTGCAGCTGACGCCAGTCATGTCGGCGTTGCCGGTGTTCTGGATCGTGGCCTGCGTGTTGACGACGTTACCCGGCGCGCCGTTGCAGCTCAGCGTGGTGCCATTGGCGGGGGTACTGGCCAAGACTGGGGCCGGAGCTGCCGGGCAATCGACCGTGTACGCAACCGGAGATGCCGTACTACCCGCGCCACCCGTGTGCGTACACGAAATCGGCAGATCCGATCCCGAAGCCGCACAGGTCGGCGTCACCGTGACAGCCGCACCGCCGGTATTGATGGAGCCGGCACCATTGGTGAAGTTCACGCCAGCGCCAGTGCAGCTGTAGGTGGCGCTGCCACCCGCCTGGCCACCGGACGGCGTGATCGAGAACGTCGCACCCGACACGACCGTGCCGCTCGCCGGAGCGAAGGTCAGCGCGGGCGGCGCCGCACTCTGCACCGTGATGGTGCCGTTGGTCGAGGTCGGTGCAGTCGGCGCATCGTCACGCGCCGTGCTTGCCAAGAAGAACGCCACGCACCCATCGGTGGCCGGCGTCTGCGTGCCGGTACAATACGCACCAAACGTGACATTCGCCGTTCCAGCTGCCGGCGCGGCCGCCTCAACGTTGTACAACACCCGCATGTTGCCGGTCAGATTCGGCACCGGCGCGTTATCTAGCGTGCGAATCGAGTACACACCGGCTGCACTACAGGTGATCTCCGTATTGAAATCGTTCTGAACGCGCGAATTGCCGTCGCAAGCTACGAAGGTGCCGGCACCCGTCGTCACCTGGAATGCCACGCTGGCGTCGACCAGAATGTCCTGGTTCTCCACTACGTTGGCATCAAAACCTACCGCCGTGATGGTGGCCCGCGTTGCATAGGTGATCGGGGTCGACTGCGCAGTCGCTCCCGCCGACACATTATTGCTACCCGCACCCAACGTGGCACTCGCCAAGCCAGAGTAGGCCAAGGCCGACACAACCGACAGTGCAATCAAACTTTGACGCATCATTTCGTCACTCCCCGATAAACGGAACAATTATTTGGTGTTGATCAGATCACTTTTCTTGCGCCGATGTTGCGCGCTGGCCCGTGGGGCCCTGCGACAGCACCTCGCCCACTACGGGAGCTGCAGCACTGTCAGACCCGCTCATCTTCAAGCCGTCCAGTTCACCACTCTTGGCCAGCGAAACCGCGCCTGCCGGAAGCTCAACCCGGCCAAGCATAGCAGACGGAATGGCCGCGTCGGGATTGGTCGAATACACCAAGGCCTTGAATACCTGATTATCAACGTTGCACAACGCCGCAAAACCGGATGGCGCCTTGATGCACTGCTCCGACACCTTTGTCTTGATAACCAAGGGCAACTCGATAAGAACCGCATTGACGGGCGCGGCCGAGTCGGCCACAAACTCCAATGTCACACCGCCCTTGGCATCCGTCGAGGCAATCAGAGACGGGGCTGCAGCAACCGTACCTGCACTCGTGAGCAGGGCAAAAGCCAGAATTGAACTACGCATGGTCAAGTCCTCTCTCACAGCCCGACGGAAACGCGGGCAATACAAGTAATGTCACCCGCATCAACACCACCGGATTCATTGCAATCCGGCTGTCCTGCGAAAGACCCGGGCGTTACGGACTCTCGAGCGGTCGCCGTGATATCGCCTGCATCTCGGGTACCGCTGCTGTTGGCATCTCCACGCAGCAGGAATCCGATAGGCGTTGCCGCGCTCCGGCTTGAATCGAACTCGTCAACCGTCACGACTCCCGTCGTCGCGCCAATTGCTCCCAAACGCGCGGCTTCCACCGTCCCACCCGTGGCGTTATTCGTACCGCTGTTCACGGTTGCCACGATCCTGGTGATGTTCTGCTCATTACGGTTGTCGACCGGATCGAAGCCATTGCCGCCTCCGCCCTGAACCGACACCACGGCCGGAGCACCCACCTGCCGGAACACCTCGATGCCGTACCACTGATTGGCCTGGATACCCGTGACATTTGCCAGCGGGGCACCGGGAATGGTGAATGCGAACGCTGACGCACCCGGCTGATACTCCACCGTGATCACGGGCTTCTCTGCCAATTCGTCAGAGTAGGCCTGAAACACCGTTGCATTGGCAGTCGGCGTAGTCAACACATAGAACCGTGCACGATAGGTGCTGTCGGCAGGGTGATTGCTCACCACATAACTGCTACCACCCGAGGCCGTCTTCAGGCCGCAAAGGCCCGAATACCTGGTCGTAACGTCTCCATCGCCAGGAATGGGATCGCCAGCAACGGGCGCGCCCGAGACCGAGCTCCACGCCGACGTCGTGCAAGCCATCGCACCCGTCAGCGGCAACAGCGCGATGACCGCGCCAGCGAGAATTTTGCGGGAAAGATTCATGTCTGTCGTAACCCTTGAAAGAGTGATCCCCGGAACGGCAGCGTTGCCGAAGTGCGCAGGACACTAGCACGCTGCCACCGACACGTAAACACAGGCACGTGTCGCCGCCGATCCGGTGGCCTGGAGCCGGCTGGTACCATACATACGCGTTGTCGATCCGAAAAAGGCCACTGCCTGTGTCGCCCCCTTCTGCCGCGTCGTTCCGAAGGCCTGTGCTGGCTGTGTTGCCAGCCCACAACGAGGCCGCCACCGTGGCGGACGTGCTGACACGGCTAGCGGCTTGCACCCGGGTCGATTGCGTGGTGGTTTCCGATGCCAGCACCGACCATACCGCGCGCGAAGCTCGGGCCGCAGGCGCGCAAGTTATTGAATTGAGCCAGCAAATCGGGGCCTGGGGCGCAACCCAGACGGGCTTCCGGTTTGCCCGACGCCACGGTTACGAAATCGTCGTGACCCTCGATGCCGATGGGCAGCACGAACCCGAATCGGTGCCGGCTTTGCTTGCTGCGCAGCAGCAAACCGGTGCCGATGTGGTCATCGGCACCTTTCCCGAACGCCTCAGCGGGCCGAAGCGCCTGGCCTGGGCCTGGTTTCGCACCATTACCGGGCTCGGGGTGGAGGACCTCACCTCCGGGCTACGGGTGTACGGACCGCGAGCCCTGCAGGTGCTGGCCTCGGCTGAAGCCACCTTGCTCGACTATCAGGATGTCGGCGTCTTGCTGCTTCTGCGAAAATACGGGCTGTCCGTGCATGAGGTTCCGGTGACGATGCACCCCCGTAGCGTTGGTCAGTCGCGCGTGTTTTCGTCCTGGTGGACGGTGGCGCGCTACATGGCCCAGACCACCCTGCTGTGCATCGCGCGCATCGGCCGGTTTGGCGGGCCGCGCCCGATGCCGGCAAACCACTCCGCGCAATGACCTCCTATTACCTCACCTCGGTGGCGCTCGGCGTGGTGCTGGCGCTGGGCATCCTCTGGTTGGTGCGGCGCGACCACCTGCATGGCAGTTACGCACTGTGGTGGCTGGCGATTGCGCTGGCGGCGCTGGCAGTGGGTTTCTACCCCGCCATCGTGGACTGGATCGGGGTGCGCCTCGGCGTGGCTTACCCACCGATGTTGCTGGCCATGGTGGCAATCGTCGCGATCCTGTTGAAGCTGCTGGGCGTGGACGTGGACGTGACCCGGCGCGAACGTCGCCTGCGGCGGCTGCTGCAGAAGGTGGCGCTCCTCGAACTGGAATTGAAGCAGTTGCGCGAGGAGCGCGAGGCCGACGCGCGGCGCGACGCCGCGCCCGCGGCGCACCCGCCATCCGTTCCCGAGACCCGATCGACCTGACCTTGCGCATCCTGCATCTGGGCAAGTTCTACCCACCGCATGCCGGTGGCGTCGAACGCCATCTCGCGGACCTTGCCGCAGCCCAGGTGCAATCGGGCCTGGACGTGGCCGCCCTGGTGCACGCCGCGCCGGGTGATCTGCGTGGCTATCGCCGCCGCGACCCGCAGGGCGTCGCGGTGCAGGCGCTGCCCTGCTGGGGACAGGCGGTGTTCGTGCCGATCAGTCCGTCCTGGCCCGTGCATTTGGGTCGCGCATTGCGCGAGTTCAAACCCGATCTGCTGCACCTGCATGTTCCGAACCCGTCTGCCTACTGGGCCTTGCTGTCGCGCGCGTCGCGACGCCTGCCGTGGGTCGTGCATTGGCATGCGGACATCCCCGACGACAGCCGCCAACTCGGCCTGCGCCTGGGCTATCCGGTGTATCGCCGTTTCGAGCACGCCTTGAATGCTCGCGCGGCGCGCATCGTGGCCACGTCACCGGCCTATCTTGCTGCGAGCCGGGCGTTGGCTCCATGGCAAGCGCGTTGCCGGGTCATTCCACTCGGCATGCCGGAAGCCGGTGCGGCGGGCCCGGCTCCGCTCTGGCCCGGCGCCGGCTTGCGCCTGCTCGCCGTGGGGCGACTGAGCTACTACAAGGGTTTCGATGTGCTGCTCGATGCGCTCGCGCAGGTACCGGAGGCCAGCCTGTTGCTGGTGGGAGAAGGCGAGCAGCGTCGCGCCCTGGAATCACGCATCACCGATCTCGGTCTGAGGTCGCGCGTGCGCCTAGCCGGACACCTGGACGATGCCACGCTGGAAGCCGCGTACCGGGCCTGCGACCTGTTCTGCCTGCCCTCGGTGGATCGTGCCGAAGCCTTCGGCCTGGTGCTGCTGGAGGCGATGCGCGCCGGCAAGCCGGTACTCGCCTCGGATATCCCCGGCTCGGGCGTCGGCACCGTGGTGGTGGACGGTGAAACCGGATTGAAAGTGCCGCCGCGCGATGCCACCGCACTGGCCGTTGCGCTGCGAGGCCTGGCGGCGGATGCGTCTCTCCGCGCTGCACTGGGCGCCGCCGGCCGTGATCGATTCGAACACCACTACCGCATCGACGCGGTCACGCGGCAGTGGACGGCGCTGTATCGCGAGGTACTGTCGGACCCGCCCACAGCAAGGTGAGCCAGACCAGTGTGATCGGCACGATGTGCATCAGCACACGATTGATGCTGGTGAGATTTTCGGCCCAGGCAGCGGCGTCGGTGAAGAAGAACAGAAGGCACAGGAAGGCGTAGCCAAAGGTCAGGAACCAGCCCAGACCCGCCAAGGCCGGCAGGCGGCGCAGTTCGCGCCAGCGCAGCAGGACGATCAGCGGCGCGAGATACCAGAACAGGGACCAGTTCGGCATCAGGAACAAGGTTTCCGCCACCTCGTCCAGCACCGGATGCCACTCCAGCGACATCACGCCGCGAGTCGGAATCTCCACTTCACCCCAGCCCAGACGCAGCCAACCCAGCCCCGGCAAGGGCACGCGCAGGCCACCGAAGGGCAAGGCGGCGGCCCACAGTAGCGGTCCGAGCAACACCATGCCCCAGCGCAACCAACGCGGGAGCAGCACCAGCACGGTGGCTGCCGACAGGCACAGCAACCAGATCGCACCCTCGGGCTTGATCGCGGGCAGCAGCCCGGCACACAGCACGGCGAACACGGCGTCGCGCCAGAAACGGGAACGATGCCAACGCAGCCAATGGGAACCCGCGAGCATGAGCATGGCCGCGAGCCACAGATCCATGTAGCCCGCCAGCGAGGCGTGCGCGGTGATCAGGGGCAAGGTCAGCAAGGCGGTCGTCGCCACAGCGGCGACGCTCGTGCGGCAGCCGGCCAGACCGAGCAGGCCGAAGCACGACAGGCCCAGTGCCATCCACGCGGCCGGCCAGGGACTCTGGGCCGCGGCATCGCTCCAGGTTCCGGCAGCGCTCACCACCCATGACACGTAGCGCGGCAAGGCCTCGGGATAGACCCAGGCCGTCGTGGTGATCGCACTGCCGGGCGAGGCTTGCAGCCAATCATCGAACCCGCGCACCGGCAGGAACTGTCCGGCGTAGTACCAGGCCTTGGATTTGGCGAGCCAGGCGTTCCAGGCATCCCACGTCAAGGTGGGCAGGCTCGTGGCCTGCATCCAGATCGCCACCGCCGCGACCAGCAACACCAACCCTGCCGCCGCCACAGTCAGCCGCTCGAACCTCGTGGGTCGGGCTTGGCCTGCGGAAAGGTCTTCCATCGGAGCCGGCGCCCAGCGCCAGGCTGCGCAAGCCGCCACCAGCACGAACCCCGCGAGCCACGGCGCGGTCCGGAAGAAAAGATCGGGTGTGGATACCGCATCGAAGAAGGTCAGGATTCCGCCCCACGCGACGGAGCCAACCAACCACCCGCTGCCGAGGGCCGCGCTCCAGCCAAACGTTCCCCGCGGGCGACCGACCAGAGCACACCACACCGCCGATCCGCCCAGCATGGGCAGCATCAGTGCGACCGCGACCCAGAGCAGGCTCATGGCGCATCCCCGGCATCGAAGTAGTAGGCTCTCAGCAGGCCCGCATCGAAGTACAGATCCGCAGTGCGGGTCTGTGTGCCGAGGGTGAGTTCACGACGATCTGCCGCGTAGCGCCAGTCGCCGGCACCCACCAACACCAGCAAGGATTCCTGCAAGGATGCCTGCGGGGGCAAGTGTTCGGGTGCCGCCAGGCTCGCCACGTCGAAGCGACGCAGCAGCCAGGCCGGATATTCGGCGAGGAACCGCCCCGCTCCGAACGTGAGCACCCGAGGCTGCCAGTCGTCCTGCTCGATCTGCCGCGACAGGGCATCCGTTGCCGACGCGAGCGACGGCTGCGCCGACAGCGCCATTCCCGGATGCGCTTGAACCAGGCTCTCCGCCCGATGCGCCACTTGCGCGCGCGCGCCCAGTTGCGCGACCTGCCACAAGGCGAGCAGGCCACCGGCCAGCAAGACCGCGCCTTGCGCCGCGACACGCCACGTCACGGCACCGAGCACCAGCCGCAAGAACGGCAGGCTGGCGAGCAGAAGCAACGCGATCTCCGCGGTGAGCGAAGGCCCGACGCCGCCGGCCAGTTCGCTGCCGCCGGTGTTGTTGGATCGGCCAGTCCAGGGTCGGTACGCCAGCCATTGCGTTGCCAGCTCATCGAATGCCGCGCGCAGGTTCACGGACTCCAGACGTGCTGCGCGCAACTCCAGCGTCACCGCGGGCAGGGCCGCCGCCGGCAGGTAGTCGGCGGGTACCGCCTGGATTCCGATCTGGTCGATCCGCCCCTTCCACCCCGCGATGCGCGACAGGTCGAGCGTGGCCGCATTCGAGGGTGTGCGCGGCAAGGGCGCCCGACCCGGCCCTTCGCTGCCCTGCCACACCAGAAACAACTGCATCGCCGAATCGACCGCGGCGTCGAAGGCAAAGTAGCGAAACGCCGCCGCATCGGGGATCGACAGCGCCTGGCGCGTATCGATCACGCCAAGCCCGGCAGGCACCTCGATGCGCAAGGCCTCGCCGCGGCGCGGCTGCGGGCCACCGCCGGACAGGAACTGCGACGGCTCGAGTTCCAGCGTCGCAGCGGCGCGCCACGGCGCGCCGACACCGGGCCAGGCAAACGCAAACAGAAGCAAGGCCGCCGCCACCAGCAGCAATGCAACCAGTAAACCGATGCGCCCGAACGACGAGCTCATGCCGCGCCTGCCAGCGCCTGCAGCGCGTCGAGTTCGTCCGGATCGAAGCCCGCGGCGCGCCGCGCAGGCAGGTTGAACGGCGGGCGCAGCACGTTGCGCGCGTGTTCGCGCAGCAGCGCGTCGAAGGTGGTGCGCGGATCCACGCCTTCGCGCTCGCAGCACCAGCGGAACCAGTGCGACCCGGCGGCGACGTGCGCGACTTCCTCGCGCAGGATCAGTTCGAGGATCTCGGCGCTGCGCGCGTCGCCAAGGTGACGCAGCTTGCCGATCATCGCCGGAGTCACGTCGAGGCCGCGCGCCTCCAGCACGCGCGGCACCAGGGCCATGCGCGCAAGGCAGGAATGCGCGGTCTTCTCGGCCATCTCCCACAAGCCGTTGTGGGCGGGAAAATCGCCATAGTCGTGGCCGAGGTCGTTCAGCCGCGCGCGCAGCAAGGTGAAATGCCGTGCCTCGTCCGCCGCGACGGCCGCCCAATCGCGATAGAACGGCGGCGGCAGGCCACGAAAGCGCCAGACCGCATCGCAGGCCAGGTTGATCGCGTTGAACTCGATGTGCGCGATCGCGTGCAAGAAACCGGCTCGGCCGGCTTCGCTGCCCAGCCCACGCTGGGCCAGCGCGCGCGGAGCAACCAACTCCGGTCGCTCGGGCCGACCGACTCGCAGCGCGGGTTCGCCATCGGCCTGACTTGCGCACACCGGCAGCCGGCCGTGGCCGATCTCGTGCTGCAGCGTCTGGGCGAGCGCAGCCTTGAGCGCCGGATCGCGCGTTTCCAGGCAGCGCCGTGCCGCAGCGTGCACATCCTCGGGCATGCCGGACGCGTCCATGCGCCCGCGCCTAGGACGCGCGCCGCCGCTCGCGCTTGGCGGCGTCGGAACGGGTGCGTTGCAGGCGCTCGAAATAGTCCGGTTCGATGCCGGTGACGTAGTCGCCGGTGAAACAAGACGTGTCGAACCGGGTGAGCGCGTCGTTGCCTTCGGCCACCGCCCATTCCAGATCGGCCAGATCCTGGTAGATGAGCCAGTCGCAACCGAGCAGCTTCTGGATGTCCTCGTCGCTGCGCTCGTGAGCCACGAGTTCGGTGGCCGAGGGCATGTCGATGCCGTAAATGTTCGGATAGCGCACCGGCGGCGCGGCGGAGGCCAGGTACACCTTCTTCGCGCCGGCCTCGTAGGCCATCTGCACGATCTGCTGCGAGGTCGTGCCGCGCACGATGGAATCGTCCACCAGCAGCACCACCCGGTTGCGGAATTCGAGTGGAATGGCATTGAGCTTGCGCCGCACCGATTTCACCCGCTCGCTCTGCCCCGGCATGATGAAGGTGCGCCCGACATAACGGTTCTTGACGAAGCCTTCGCGGTACTTCACGCCGAGCGTGTTGGCCACTTCCAGCGCCGAGTCGCGCGAGGAATCGGGGATCGGGATCACCGTGTCGATGTCGTGGTCGGGGCGCAGTCGCAGGATCTTCTCGCCCAGTTTCACGCCCATGCGCATGCGCGCCTTGTGCACCGAGACGTTCTCGATCATCGAGTCGGGACGCGCGAAGTACACGTACTCGAAAATGCAGGGCGCGTGCTGCGCCGGCGGCGCGCAGATCTGAGAGAACAGTTCGCCACGCGCCGTGACCACCACAGCCTCGCCCGGCAACACGTCACGCAACCGGGTGAAGCCGAGCAGGTCGAGCGCCACGCTTTCCGAAACGACTGCGTACTCGACTCCGGCCTCGGTTTCGCGCTTGCCCAGCACCAGCGGCCGGATGCCGTGCGGGTCGCGGAAGGCGACCAGCCCCAGGCCCAGCACGGTGGCGACGATCGCGTAGCCTCCGCGGCAACGACGATGCACGCCTTCGATCGCGCGGAACACGGAATCGGGCGTGAGCGGGCCCTGCACGCCCAGTTCGTGCGCCAGCACGTTCAGCAGCACTTCCGAGTCGGACTCGGTGTTGACGTTGCGTTTGTCCTGTTCGAACACCTCGCGCCGCAAGGCATCGGTGTTGATCAGGTTGCCGTTGTGCGCCAGCGCGATGCCGTACGGGGAATTCACGTAGAACGGCTGGGCCTCGTCGGCACCGGCAGAACCGGCGGTCGGATAGCGGCAATGCCCGATGCCGACGCGCCCGCTCAGCAGCCGCATCTGCGGCTCGTCGAACACGTCTTTCACCAGGCCGTTGCCCTTGTGCACACGGATGCGCGCGCCATCCACGGTGGCGATGCCGGCGGCATCCTGGCCGCGATGCTGCAACACGGTGAGGCCGTCGTAGAGGGCGGCCGCCACTTCACTCGTGCCCACGATGCCGATGATGCCGCACATGGACGCTTACTCCTGTTCCGAAGGCGCCATTGTCGCCTGAACCGCGGCTTGCGTCGCGTCCGCTGCCGGCAGTTCCGGCATCCGGAAGCGGATGTGCTCGGCCACGGCCTGCGGCAGCCAGGTGCGCAGCCACTCGGCGCCGCGCTGGAACCCGGGCAGCAGCTGCGATTCGCGCCACTGCGCCGCCTGCGGCAGCGGCGTGAACCCGAACAGCAGCACGCCGACGCAAGCCAGGGCCACGCCACGCATCAGCCCGAACCCGAGTCCCAGCAACCGATCCGTACCGGAGAGTCCGGTGCTCTTGACCAGCTTGCCCATCAGCCACGTCGCCAGTCCGCCAACAAGCAAAGCCGCGATGAACAGCATCGCGTAGCCGAGGAACAGCCGCGCGCCAGCTGCCTGCACCGTGGATTCGAACAGCCCCGCCGCGTCGTCACCGAAGGCAAAGGCCAGCCAGAATGCAGCCACCCATACCGCCAGCGACATCACCTCGACCACGAAGCCACGCCACAAGCCGATCAGGGCCGAAAGCCCGACCAGACCGAGCAGGGCGAGATCGAGCCAATTCATCGCGAGAACATGCGACGCTGCCCCCGGATCACGCGGGAATACACGTCGATCCGATGCATCTGCGTTCGCTCGATGGCACAAGACCCTGCCGGCGGCGGGACGACAGCCGGAAGCTTGCAGCTCGCCCTCGTCACGGGTGCGAGACGATCACACCATCGATGCCCAGCTTGGCGGCCACGGCAGTCTTGAGCTTCTCGGCGTTGGTGCGTTGCAGCTCCGGCCCCACCCTCACCCGCCACAACACGCCGTTTTCGGTGGTCGCACGCTCGACGAAGGCGGTGAAACCGGCATTCTTGGCGCGTGCGCGCAGCGCATTGGCATCGACTTCATTCGCCAGCGCACCGAGCTGCACGGCGAAACCCGACGCCACGGGCGTCCGCACCGCCATCGGTGCCTGCGCACTGGCCGCGTCATCCAGTGCCACGAGGCTGGCGGTCAGGTCGGCACGCAGCTTGCCCACGGCCAGCCGTGCCGCCTCGGCCTCGCCACGTTGCGCGTATGGCCCGAGGCGCACGCGCTGGCCCGGCTTGCCATCCAGGGCAATCGATTCGGAGTAGGCCGGCAAACCCGCCCCCTTGAGGGCGGTAATCAAGGTCTGGGCGTTGCTCGCCGTACCGTAGCTGCCTAGATTCACCACGTAGCGCCCCCCCGGAGTCACGGCTGGGGTTGCCGCAGGTGGCGCGCTTGCGGCGGCGGGAGTCGGTACCGAAGGTGCAGTGGGTGTTGGCGTTGGCGCCGGCTCGGATGCAGGAGGCTTGGCGGCATCGGCGGCGGTCGCGGCTTGCGTGGCCGCCGCGAGCGGAGCCGGTTCCACCGCGTTTTCCGGCATGACATCCACCGGCGCGGTGCTTTGGGCTTCGACCGTCACGATCCGGTTCGGGTCGTCGGCCGGCGGAACCGACGAAGCAGCCCCGGCAAGCGGCGCCGTCAGGGGCAGCTCGCGCGTCTCGAATGCGCGCTCGGGCGGCGTCGGGATGTCGATCGGCACCGACACGGCGTCAGTCTGCGGCTCCGGCCCTCCCACCAGCATCGGGAGGAAGATCACCGCCAGCGCCACCAGTACCGCGGCGCCAACCAGTCGCTGCTTCAGAGAGGAATCCATCCGCGAGTTCCACCGTGGGGAAGGGCGCGCGAATTATAGCCGGCGCGACTGAACCGGCGGCACGTCGCCCGTCCGCTCGCTCAATCGAAGCCGGAGCCGAAGGTCGTTCGGTCGGGTGAACGATTCAGTCAACGGAATCCAAGGCATTCCACGGTGTCGCCGGGCGGTCAATCCCGCGAACGCGACATGCGGTCATGCGCTTGCCGACAGGTCCCGCAAGGCCGTGGCCGCCGTGTGGAACGAGCCGAACACCAGCAGGCGATCGCCCGGCCGGGCCTGGGCACGCGCGGCGGCCAAGGCATCGAGCACGGTGTCGTGGCGCGTGCTGAGGGTGCGCGACAGCAGGTTGTCGACCTGGCGCCAGAGTGCCTCGACGCTTTGCCCGCGTGGCCCGAACTCGCTCGATCCGGCCAGACGCCACTGGTCCACCACACCCAGCAGCGGCGCAATCATGTGCGGCGCGTCCTTGTCGGCGAGCGCGGCAAACACCGCCTGGGTGGCACCACCGGCACGGTTGCGCATCATCCATTGCGCCAACTGCTGCGCCGCCTGCGGGTTGTGCGCGACGTCGATCAGGATCTCCACCGGGCCAGGAATGCGTTGCAGGCGGGCCGGCACATTCGCCACGGCCACGCCGACGGTAATGGCGTCGTCCTGGATCGACAACGCCCCGGGCAAGGCCAGCAGTGCGGCCATCGCCGCCGCGGCATTTGCGGTCTGCGCCGGCGCCGCCAGTCTGGGGCGGGTCAGATCGACTTTGCGCGTCGCGTCCTGCCAGAACCACTTGCCGCCCAGCTTGTCGCCGAACTTGTATTCGATGCCGGCGCGGATCGGCGTCGCCCCGATGCGTTCGACCTCGCGCAGCAAGGATGCGGGCGGCGCGAGTTCACCGATCACCGCCGGTTTGCCGCGTCGGAAGATGCCGGCTTTCTCCACACCGATGCTTTCGCGGTCGCGGCCGAGCCATTCCATGTGGTCGAGCGCCACCGTGGTGACAACGGCCACGTCGGCATCGACAAGGTTGACCGCGTCCAGACGTCCGCCAAGGCCGACTTCGAGGATGGCCAGATCGAGTTTGGCTTCCGCGAACAGGATCAGCGCCGCGAGCGTTCCGAACTCGAAGTAGGTCAGGGGCGTATCCGCGCGTGCCGCCTCGATCCGTTCGAACGCCGCGACGAGCGCCGCATCCGTGGCGTCCACCCCATCGATGCGGACGCGCTCGTTGTAGCGCAGCAGGTGCGGCGAGGTGTAAGCACCCACGCGATGCCCGGCCGCACGCGCGATCGCCTCGATGAAGGCCACGGTCGAACCCTTGCCGTTGGTGCCGCCCACGCTGATCACGTGCCGGGCGGGTCGCCCCAGACCCAGACGCGCCGCCACTGCGGCGATGCGCTCCAGCCCCAGCGCGATGTCGCGTGGATGCACCTGCTGCTGGAACTGCAGCCACTGTTCGAGGTTCATGCCCATGACGGTTGCGTGAATTCCCGTGCCTTGCGCGCCGGCGTGCGCTTCGGGGCGGCAGTATAATTCGCGCCCCGTCCCGACACGCCTTGCGAGATTTCTCATGCCCGAGATGATGAAAGCCCTGGTCAAGCGCGAAGCCGCCAAGGGCATCTGGATGGAACAGGTGCCGATTCCCCAGATCGGACCGAACCAGGTCCTGATCAAGCTGGAAAAGACCGCCATCTGCGGCACCGACCTGCACATCTACAAGTGGGACGAGTGGAGTCAGCGCACGATCAAGCCGGGCCTCGTGATCGGGCACGAATTCGTCGGCCGCATCGTGGAGATCGGCGCCGGCGTCACCGGCTACAAACTCGGCGATCGGGTCAGCGCCGAGGGCCACATCGTCTGCGGCCACTGCCGCAACTGCCGCGCCGGACGCCAGCACCTGTGCCCGAACACGGTCGGCATCGGCGTCAACCGCGCCGGCGCCTTCGCCGAGTACATCGCGATGCCGGCTTCGAACCTGTGGCCGATTCCCGACCAGATTCCTTCCGAACTGGCTGCATTCTTCGATCCCTACGGCAACGCGGCGCACTGCGCGCTGGAGTTCGACGTGATCGGCGAGGACGTGCTGATCACCGGCGCCGGCCCGATCGGGATCATCGCAGCAGGCATCTGCAAGCATGTGGGTGCGCGCAACGTGGTGGTCACGGATGTCAACGACTATCGGCTCAAGCTGGCGGCCGACATGGGCGCAACGCGCGTGGTGAACGTCGCCAAGCAGTCGCTGAAGGACGTGGTGAAGGACCTGCACATGGAAGGCTTCGACGTGGCGCTGGAGATGAGCGGCCACCCGGGCGCCTTCAACGACATGCTCGACTGCATGTACCACGGCGGCAAGGTGGCCTTGCTCGGCATCTTGCCCAACGGCGCCGGCATCAACTGGGACAAGGTGATCTTCAAGGGTCTTACCCTGCACGGCATCTACGGTCGGCGCATGTACGAGACTTGGTACAAGATGACGCAGATGGTGCTCACCGGCTTCCCGTTGCAGAAGGTGCTCACCCACCAGATCCACATCGACGACTTCCAGCGTGGCTTCGATCTGATGGAGTCGGGCAACTGCGGCAAGGTGGTGTGCAGTTGGTCGTAAGGATGGTGCTGGCCGGCGCACTCGCCGCCGGCCTGGGATCGAACGCAGCGGCAGCCGCAAGCCACGAACGGGAACCTGTGCTCGCCGCGGTTGATCTCGTTGCACCCTCGCTGCTCAACGGGCCCGGCTACAGCGTGTCCCCGCAAGCCCGCGTGGTCGGCTATCAGGCGCGCTTCGTGCTGCGAACCGAGTACGGCGAGATCGAGGCCGAGAGCGTGGAGATGCTGGCGATTCGCATCGCGGAACTGCCCGCCGTGGAGGCCCTGCACCAGGCCCGGGCCAGCACGGTGTTCGGCCGCGCCATGACCGACGCGCTGCGCACCCATGGCGATGCACTGGAGCAGGTCGCGCGCAACCCGCTGCAGACCCTGGCCGACCTGCCACAGGGCGTGGCGCGCTACTTCAACGGGCGCTTGCGGCGCATCGGCGAGCGCGCCACCAAGCTCGGCGACCGCGCGGCACGCAGCCTGAAGGAGGATGGCAGCCCCTACGACGCCGTCGATGGTGCGATGAGCGCGGGCCGGACCACGTCCCATACCGATCGCGCGTGGCACGACAAACCGCGGCGCGAACTGCTCAACCTGACGCGCAGCGAACTTGACCACGGCCGCGCGCGACGGGTCTGGGCACAGCGATTGGGCATCGACCCGGACACCCGCAATCCCCTGATCCACCCGCGATTGGAAGCGCTTGGGTGGGTGGCCGTGGGCGGCGACCAGAGCGCGGGGTGGGGCATCGCTGCGCTCGGTGCCGGCGTGGTGGACGCTCTCGGCACCAGTCGCCAGATCCACGACGCCGTGTGGCAACTGGACGGACCGGAACTGCGCGCCCGCAATCGCGCCCGCATCTCGCCCTGGTGTCCCGACGAAACCCTGTTGCGCCGCTTCCTTCAGCACAAGGCCTTCAACGCCCGGCTGCAGACTGATCTGGTCGAAGCTACCCGCGCGCTGGCACCGGAGGCTGGCTGCGACGCCTTGCTCGAGACGGCCCTGATGGCCGCCACCGAAGCCGAAGCGAGGTTCCTGATCAATGCGCTGCGCCTGCTGCATCACCACCTCGGAGCGCAGGCCGCGGGAGGCCGCTTGAGGCCGCTGGGCGCCACCCTCGTGTTCCATGACCGCGATGGAGAACTGCTGCTGCCACTCGCCATCGATTACCTGGCCTGGACCCCGCAGATGCAGCGTTTCTTCGACCACCCGAGTATCGCCGGCCCGCGCCGGACCCTGCTGGTCACGGGCAGCATCTCCTTGCGCAGCCAGCGCGAGCTCACGGCGCGCGGCTGGAGCCTGGTGCCGAACCTGCCCTACCCCAGAGCACCCGACTACGCGCCTTCGCCCGCCGCGCCGCAGCTGGCATCGAATCGCCACTGACCACCGCCACGCAGCGGCGGAATGCTAAGCTCGCGGTCGCCACCGCCCGCAGCACCACCGCATGAAGAACAAGCCCGCCACGAGTCCGCTCGCCGCCTCGCTGATGCGCATCGGCGGGGTCGTGGTGCCAATCGTCATCGTGGTGTACCTGATCTTCAGCCAGGCCAATTTCTTCATCGGCCGCGCCCTGCTGATCGCGTTCGGCGACAGCGAGAGCACCTACAAGGGCGCCTCGCTGGAATGGGATGGCGACGTCGTCGCGAAGGACTTCGTGCTCCATCCCTACGACGACATGGACGAGGCCAGCGCCATCCGGTTCGAGCACGTGCATCTGGAAACCCCGGGCTGGTTCTGGTTCCTGCGCAACACCTTCGACCGCAAGCTGCGGAACGCGAAGCTGGAGCGGCTGCACCTGAGCCTGAGCGGCGGCACCTCGAACGCCGGTATCGACCCCTCGCTCGGCGACCTCGGCCCGATCGGTGCCAGCAGCGCCTCGCCGTTCGAGGCCGAAGGCTGCCTGCAGGACAGCCTGTGGACGAGGGAGGAACTGACCGCCATGGGGCTCAGCCCCGAACCCACGACGCTGGAGTTCGACTTCCGCACCGAGGCCGGCCAACTGCACACCACGGTGGTGCTGGAGACCAAGGGCGTGTCGCGGGCGCAAGTGGACCGGCGCGCGATCCTGCCCGGGAAGGACAACATGCTGTTCCTCGACACCTATCACGACGAGACCACGACCGAACGCTGGGAAATCCAGGACCAGGGCTTCGTCGCCGCGCGCAATCGCTACTGCGCCAACAAGGACAAGATCGAACCGCTGCGTTTCGTCGATCGCCACGTGGCTTCCGTGGCGCGGCTGCTGGACACGCTGGGCATCGGACTGGATGACGAGGCACGCACCATCTATCGGCGCTTCGCGCGCGACGGGGGCAAGCTGGACTACAGCATTTCCTACCCCAGGCCCTTGCCCGCGGATCTTCTGTACGAACTGCGCGAGCACCCGGGCGTGATTGCGCAGTCGAATGCAACCATCGACCACAATGGCCGCAACGCGACGATCCGCTGGGAGCGGTTTGATCCGATCCCCTTGCCGGGCCTGGACCAGGGCGAGCCCACCTTCGCCGCGCTGCAGAAGGAGCAAGCCGAAAAGCTGCGCATCGACGCGATGGTCCCGGTTGCCACAAGCAATGCCGCGTCCGTACCGACGCCATCAGGCGACGGCGCCACTCCGCCGGCGCCGCCCAGCCCACCGGCACCGCTCGATGTCGAAGCCTTGATTGCGAGCAAGAGCGCCGCGATGGCAGCAGCACCGGCCAGCGCGCCGCCTGCAGTGGCAGCGCCGGCGGCAACGCCCGCGCCAACGACGATCGCACCGGCAGGCGATGCGGGCGCCGAGGCCGTGGTGATCGAACCGACACCGGAGACAACAACGCGGCGGCGCGACCAGACCTTGCCCTGGGACAGGCTTCCCGCACTGTCGGGCCAGACGATCCGCATCTGGACGGTCCACAATCCGCCGCGCACGGTCCAGATCGTGTCGGGGGATGGCAACTCGCTGCGCGTGCGCGCGCGGCTGGGCGGCGGAAGCGCCGAGTACACCATCCAGCGCGACGCCTTCCTGCGGGCGAACCGATTGCGCTGATGCCTGCGGCCAGGCTGCGCATTCCGGTCGACGGCCAGCGCACCGTTCCTGCCGCATGCGAGCTGGCTACCTCTCCGCCCAGGCTTCAGAATCGTTCCCGCAACAACGCGCCGCAGCTTGCTCGTGCGGCTTCCAGGCAGCATTCCACCAGTCCCGGCCTCCCGCTCCGAGCTTGACTCCCATGTCCCAGAACGCCCTCGCCCGCTACGCCGCCGAACTCGAATCGATCCATGCCCAGGGACTCTTCAAGTCCGAACGCATCATCGCCAGCCCGCAATCAGCCGAAATCGAACTCGCCGATGGACGCCGCGTGCTCAATTTCTGCGCCAACAACTACCTCGGCCTGGCCGACCACCCCGAGGTGATCCAGGCCGCGAAGGACGCCCTCGACAGCCATGGCTTCGGCATGGCCAGCGTGCGCTTCATCTGCGGCACGCAAGACCTGCACAAGCAGCTCGAAGCGAAGATCGCCGCGTTCTTCGGGATGCAGGACAGCATCCTGTACGCCGCCTGCTTCGATGCCAACGGCGGCCTGTTCGAACCGCTGCTGGGCGAAAACGATGCCATCATCTCCGACGCGCTCAACCACGCCTCCATCATCGACGGCGTGCGCCTGTGCAAGGCCCGGCGATACCGCTACGCCAACTGCGACATGGCCGACCTGGAAGCGCAACTGGTGAAGGCGCGCGCCGACGGCGCCCAGACCGTGCTGATCACCAGCGACGGCGTGTTCTCGATGGATGGCACCGTGGCACCGCTGGATCGCCTCACGGCGCTGGCGAAACAGTACGACGCGCTCGTGCACATCGACGAATGTCATGCCACCGGCTTCCTCGGCGCCAGCGGCCGCGGTTCGGCGGAGGTGACGGGCGTGCTCGATCGCATCGACATCATCACCGGCACCCTGGGCAAGGCACTCGGCGGCGCGCTCGGCGGCTTCACCGCTGCGCGCAAGGAGATCATCGAGCTGCTGCGCCAGCGCTCGCGCCCCTACCTGTTCTCGAACTCGCTGCCGCCACCGGTGGTAGCCGCCGGCAGCAAGGTGTTCGACATGCTCGCCGCCGCAGGCGACCTGCGCCAGCGCCTGGGCGAGAACACGCGCCACTTCCGCCAGCAGATGACGCATGCCGGCTTCGAGCTGAAGCCCGGCGAGCATCCGATCTGTCCGGTAATGCTGTACGACGCGCCGCTGGCGCAGCGTTTTGCAGCGCGCCTGCTGGAAGAAGGCATCTATGCCATCGGCTTCTTCTTCCCGGTGGTGGCCAAGGGCCAGGCCCGAATCCGCACCCAGATGAGCGCGGCGCATACGCGCGAGCACCTCGACCGTGCCATCGCGGCCTTCACCAGGGTCGGGAAGGAACTGGGTGTCGTGAAGGCCTGAGTCCGTGCGCCACGTCCGCCGCACCGGCGCGGGGCAGGATCGCGAACATCAGTCTTGCTGGCCAACCAGGCGCGCCACTTCATCGTCGCGCAAACGCCGCCATTGCCGCTTGGGCAGTTCGCCCAATGCCAGCGTACCGATTCCGACCCGCACCAGCCGCAGCACCGCGATATCGAACGCGGCAAGCAGGCGCCGGATCTGGCGGTTGCGCCCTTCGTCCAGCACGATTTCCAGCCAGGCATTCTTCTCCCCGGCGCGCAGCAGTCGCGCGGCTTTCGCGGCGAGCCGTTCGCCCGCGTCGTCGATGCCGGCCAGGAGGTGTTCCAGCAGTGACGCCTCCGGAATCGCGTCGATCTGCACGTGATAGGTCTTGTCCGGACCCGTGTCGGGATCAGCGATGCGCGCGGCCCATTCGGGATCGTTCGAGAACAGCAGCAAGCCCTCGGAAGCGCGGTCGAGGCGACCCACCGGCGCCACCCACGGCAGGCCCGCGCCATCGAAACAGCGGTACACCGTGTCACGCCCTTGTTCGTCGCGTGCCGTGGTCACGAGGCCGCGCGGCTTGTTGAGCATGAGATGGACGCGTTCGGTGGCAAGCAGCGCCCGGCCGTCGATGCTGACCCGGTCGTGTCCGGCATCGACCGGATGCTCGGCATCGCGCACCAAGCGACCATTCACGGCCACGCGACCCGCGGCGACCCAGCGCGCCGCCTCGCTGCGCGAACACAGCCCGGCCTTTGAAAGGACGCGCGCCACGCCGAGGCGGCGCGATCTGGCGGGTGGCGGGTCGGGCTTGCGCATGACCGCAGCATGACGCGCGCGCGCAGGATTGGCTACGCTTGGCCTTTCCCATGCACTGGAGCAGCCCATGTCGGAACATCGCATTGCCCTGGACTGGAGACGCGACGGGCACGCCTCCGCCCACGACACCTACAGCCGCGCCCACACCATTCGCTTTTCCGGTGGCCAGGCCTTGCGCAACTCCAGCGCGCCCGATTACTTCGGCGATGCGGCGCTGGCCAACCCGGAGGAGTTGTTGGTGGCCGCACTCTCGTCCTGCCACATGCTGACCTTCCTCGCAGTTGCCGCCAAGCGCGGGTTCGTGGTGGAGCGCTACGTCGATGACGCGGTGGGCGTGCTCGAGAAGAACAGCGACGGCAAGCCCGCGGTCACCCGCGTCAGGCTGCGGCCACAGGTGGAGTTCGGCGGCGAGAAGCAGCCCGATGCGACGGAATTGGACAACCTGCACCACAAGGCGCACCAGCACTGCATCGTGGCGAACTCGGTGAAAACCGAAGTCGAGGTCGAACACTGACCGGACGCCTCGATCCGTTCACCCGAGCATCACCGCGAATTTCGAGAATGCGGCCCATGTCCGAGCCCCACTCCCCCACCCGCGACGGCAGGCTTCGGCGCGGCTTGCGTGCACTGTTGCGCTGGTTCGACACCGCCGACGAGGAGTCGGCGGCCACCGAGCCGGACCGCATCGACTGGCTGCGCGTGCTGCCCTTCATCGGCATGCACGTGATGTGCCTGGGCGTGATCTGGGTGGGCGTATCGTGGTTTGCGCTGGCGGTGGCGCTGGTCCTTTATGCGATCCGCATGTTCGCGATCACGGGCTTCTACCACCGCTACTTTTCCCACAAGGCGTTCAAGACTTCGCGCGCGATGCAGTTCCTGTTCGCCGCGCTCGGCTCCACCAGCGTGCAGCGCGGGCCGCTGTGGTGGGCGGCGCACCATCGCAACCACCACCGCCACGCCGACACGGAGCACGACATCCATTCACCCGTGACCCGCAGTTTCTTCTGGAGCCACATGGGCTGGTTCCTGACCCGGCGCGGCTTCCGTACCGATCGTGCCGTGATCCGCGACCTGGAGAAGTACCCGGAACTACGGTGGCTGGATCGCTTCGACATTCTGTTGCCGGTGGCGCTGGCCACCGCCCTGTTCCTGCTCGGTGGCTGGCTGGAACGGCATCACCCGGAACTGGGCACCAGCGCGGCGCAGTTGCTGATCTGGGGATTCTTCGTCTCCACGGTGGTGCTGTTCCACGTCACGGTGACGATCAATTCGCTGGCGCACCGCTGGGGCCGACGCCGCTACGACACGCGCGACAACAGTCGCAACAACGGGCTGCTGGCCCTGCTCACCTTCGGCGAGGGTTGGCACAACAACCATCACCACTTCCCCGGTTCGGCGCGCCAGGGCTTCTTCTGGTGGGAAGTTGACCTCACCTACTACGGCCTGCGTGCGCTGTCGTGGCTTGGGCTGGTATGGGATCTGAAGCCGGTACCGGCAAACCTGCGGCGCGGCGGAGTTTCCTGATGCGCATCGCGGTGGTGGGGTCGGGCATCGCGGGACTGGGCGCCGCGTGGCTGCTTTCGCGCCAGCACGACGTCACGCTGTTCGAATCCGAAATCCGACTCGGCGGCCACACCCATACGCACCGGGTTGAACAGGCGGGAAGAACCTACGCCGTCGACTCGGGCTTCATCGTGTTCAACCCGCCGAACTATCCGCACCTGACGCGGCTGTTTGCGGAGCTGGGGGTGGAATCGCAGCCCACCACGATGAGCTTCTCGGTGCGCAACGAACGCAACGGCCTGGAATACAACGCCGGCAACCTGGCCGGACTGTTCTGCCAGAAGCGCAACCTGGTGTCGCCGCGCTTCTGGGGCATGTTGCGGGACATCCGACGCTTCTACCGCGAGGCACCGATCCTGCTCGACCTGGCCGATGCCGGCCCGGACCTCGGCGACTGGCTGGCCGAACGCGATTACGGCGACACCTTCATCGACGACCACCTGCTGCCCATGGTCTGCGCGCTGTGGTCGTCGCCGGCGCAGCAGGCGCTGCGATTCCCGGTGAAGTACCTGGCGCAGTTCATGGCGAATCACCGCATGTTGCAGATCAGCGACCGCCCCGAATGGCGGGTGGTGCGCGGCGGGTCAGCGAGCTACGTGCGGCGACTGAGCGAGACCTGGCGCGCGTCGGTGCGCTTGGGTTGCGCCGTCACTCGGGTGCTCCGGACGCAGGGCGGGGTGGACGTGGTGTCCGCGCACGGCATCGATTCCTTCGACCAGGTGGTTTTGGCTTGCCACAGCGACCAGGCACTGGCCTTGCTGCACGAACCTCGCGATGCCGAACGCGAGGTGCTGGCGGCCATCCGCTATCAACCCAACGACACCGTGCTGCACACCGACGCGCGCATGTTGCCGCGTGACCGCCGCGCCTGGGCCGCGTGGAATGCCCATGTCCCGCGGCAGGAGTCGGGGCTGTGCACGGTGAGCTACTGCATGAACCAGCTGCAGTCGATCGAGTCGGCCGAACCCTTCATCGTCAGCCTTGGCCGCAGTGCCGAGATCGACCCATCCCGCGTGCTGGCGCGGATGAGTTATGCGCACCCCGTCTACAGTCGCGCCAGCGTGGCGGCGCAGGCGCGGCACGACGAGATCAATGGCATCGACCGCATCTGGTACGCCGGCGCCTATTGGGGCTGGGGCTTCCACGAGGACGGCTTGCGCAGCGCCGTGCAGGTGGCCGAACGCCTGGGCGTGCCGTGGGAATGAGCGCAACTGCCGCCAGCCCGCCACTGCACAGCGCACTGTACGCCGGCTGGGTCCGGCATCGCCGGCATCGCCCGCACCCGCACGCATTCCGCTACCGGCTGTACCTGTTCTACCTCGACCTGGACGAACTTGATCGGGTGTTCGTCGGGCGTCGATTCTGGTCCGTGAACCGACGCAACCTCGGCGAATTCCGCCGCAGCGACTACCTCGGCGATGCGTCCCTGCCCCTGATCGAGGCGGTGCGCCGGCGCGCGGCCGAGGCGCTGGGGCGGCGTCCCGAAGGTCCGATCCGGCTGCTCACCCACTTGCGTACCTTCGGGCACTGCTTCAACCCGGTCAGCTTCTACTACTGCTACCGGCCCGATGGCGAGACCCTCGATTGCGTCGTGGCCGAAATCACCAACACACCATGGAAGGAACGCCACAGCTACGTGCTTGATGCCGCCAGCGCCGACCGCCATGGCACCGCACTCGGCTGGACTTTCAACAAGGCTTTCCATGTCTCGCCCTTCCTGCCGATGCAGCGCGAATACGCCTGGCGGCTACAGCCACCGGGCGCCGAGCTTCGCATCCACATGGATGTCGGCGCGGATGCAAGCCGGGATTTCGATGCCACCTTGGTGCTGGAGCGCCGCCCCCTGGATGGGTCCACGCTGGCCCGCTGCCTGCTGCGCTATCCGCTGATGACGCTCAAGGTGGTGGCTGCGATCCATTGGCAGGCCTTCTTGATCTGGCGTGCACGCAATCCCGTCTATGATCACCCACGTCACGGCAAGGCCGGGGAAACCAAGGGGACTCCCGAGTGAATGACACCGCGCAGGAAACCGCGCTGGGCCGCGAGCCTTCGCTGCTGGACTTCGATCCGGCCGTGCTCTCGCCTGCCCGCGGGCTGGAGCGCGTGCTGCGCGGACGCCTGCTGGCGCAGTTGCGCGAACTGCGCGATTGCCAGCTGCGTCTGGTGGATGCCGATGGTGATCTGGTGCTCGGCAGGGCGGCCATCGACCCCGCAGACACCCTGCACGCCACCATCCGGGTGCGCGATCCGGGCTTCTATCGCCAGGTGGCAAGCAACGGCTCCGTCGGTGCCGGCGAGGCCTACATGGACGGACTGTGGGATTGCAACGACCTGGTATCGCTGGTTCGCATCCTGGTCCGCAATCGCGACCGGCTGGATGCCATGGAAACCGGATTCGCCCGGCTCGGTGGCTTTGCGATGCGCCTGTTGCACGCGTTGCAGCGCAACACCCGCGGCGGCAGCCGGCGCAACATCGCTGCGCACTACGACCTGGGCAACGAACTGTTCGCGCTGTTCCTCGACCAGAACCTCATGTACTCGTCGGCGATCTTCGCCAGCCCGAACGAGTCTCTGGAAGTCGCGCAGAGACGCAAGCTGGAGCGCATCTGCCGCAAGCTGGAACTCTCGCCCTCCGACCACGTGATCGAAATCGGCACCGGCTGGGGCGGTTTCGCCCTGCACGCCGCGACGCACTACGGATGTCGCGTCACCACCACCACGATCTCGCGCGAGCAACACGAGCGCGCTGCACAACGGGTGCAGCAGGCTGGCCTCGGCGAACGCATCACCCTGCTGCAACGCGACTACCGCGACCTCGATGGCCGCTACGACAAGCTGGTTTCGATCGAGATGATCGAAGCCATCGGCCATCAGTACCTCGACACCTATTTCGCCCAGTGCAACCGCCTGCTCGGCGAGCACGGCATGGCCCTGATCCAGGCCATCACGATCGAGGATCATCGCTACGAACAGGCACTGCACTCGGTCGATTTCATCAAGCGCCACATCTTCCCCGGCAGCTTCATTCCTTCCACAAGCGCGATGCAGGGCGCCATCGCGCGCACCGACTTCAGGCTGTTCAACCTCGAGGACATCGGCCCCAGCTACGCGCTCACCTTGCGCCACTGGCGGCAACGTTTCCTCGCACAGCTCGATCGCGTGCGCGAGCTTGGATATCCCGAGCGATTCATGCGGATGTGGGAGTTCTACCTGAGCTACTGCGAGGGCGGCTTCCTCGAACGCTCGATTGGCGACGTGCAGTTGCTGCTGACGCGACCGTGCTGCCGGCGGGCCGAATACCTGCCTGGCCTCGATTGAGCGGCGCACGGCAATGCTCGCCTGGCTGCCCAATGCGATCTGTTTCCAGCTGGTTTGGATCGCGTCGGTCGGCGGCGGCGCGCACGGCTGGTGGTGGGCCGGGCCGGTCGCACTGGCCGCCTTCGCCCTTTGGCAACTCGCTGCGAGCCGGCAACCGCGCGCCGATGTCCTGCTCATCGTGTTCGCGGCCGTGCTCGGCTTCGGCATCGACACGCTGTGGGTGCAAGCGGACCTGATGCGCTTCTCCGCGCCGGTACCGTTCCCGCAGACGGCGCCGGTGTGGATCGTGGCGCTGTGGATGGGCTTCGCGCTCACGCTCAACCACTCGCTCGCCGCGCTCAAGTCGCATTTGGCCTGGGCCACCGCGCTCGGCGTCGTCGGCGGACCCGTGGCCTACGCCATCGCGGCGCACGCCTGGCACGCGGTCGAGCTGCGCGAACCGGCGTGGCTGGCGTACGCGGCGCTCGCGCTGGCCTGGGGCGTGCTGACGCCATTGCTGTTGCAGGTGGCGCGCCGACTCGAAGCCGTGAACTCGACCCCGGGGGTGACGCGATGATCCCGCTTGTTCCCGTCGGCATGGTATTGGTCGGTGCCAGCGTCGCCATGAGCCTGACGTGGTGGTTGCAGCGCCGCACCCGCAATGCCGGCTACGTGGACGTGGTGTGGGCCGCGCTGATGGGTGCGAGCGCCCTGCTCTACGGCGCAATCGGCATGGGTGCCGCCACGCCTCGTTTGCTGGTGGCGATGCTGGGCGGCATCTGGGGCTTCCGGCTCAGCTTGCATCTGCTGTCACGCGTGCTGCACGAGGCCGAAGACGGGCGCTATCGACACCTGCGCGAGCACTGGGGCGGCGATCAGCGCAAGTTCTTCGCCTTCTTCCTGGGACAAGCACTGCTGGTGGCGCTGTTCTCGATCCCGTTCCTGGTGGTGGCGAACAACCCGGTCGCCGGATTCACCTGGTGGAGCCTGGCCGGGGTAACGGTGTGGGTGCTGAGCCTGGGCGGCGAGACCCTCGCCGACCTGCAACTGGCGCAATGGCGCAAGAACCCGGCAAACCGTGGCCACACCTGTCGCGCCGGCCTGTGGGGCTGCACTCGCCACCCGAACTACTTCTTCGAATGGCTGCACTGGTTCGCCTACGTGCTGCTTGCGGTCGGCTCCCCGTGGTGGGGCTGGACCTGGCTCGGACCGATCCTGATGGGCGCGTCCCTGCTCTGGATCACCGGCATTCCCTTCACCGAAGCACAATCGCTGCGCTCGCGCGGCGAGGACTACCGCCGCTACCAGCGCGAGGTCAGTGTGTTCTTCCCCTGGTTTCCCAAGCGTCGGCTTTCCTGAGTGGAATCTGTTCCCGCATGTCCCTGATCGATCTCTGCGAGCGCGGCCTGGTGCCCGATGCGCTCACCCGCCTCGGCATCCGCCGCCTCTGCGCGCAGCGCCTGCGCGAGGAACACGCGCATGATGCCGACACCGCCTGGCAAGGATTCCAGCGGCGCCTCGACGAACTGCGGCGTAGCCCGCTGGCGATCGAAACCGATGCCGCCAACCGCCAGCACTACGAAGTGCCGGCGCGATTCTTCGAGCTGTGCCTCGGCAAGCGCCTGAAGTATTCGAGCTGCTACTACCCGCGTGGCGACGAAACCCTGGACCAGGCGGAAGAAGCGATGCTGGCGCTGTACGGCGAGCGCGCCGAACTGGCCGATGGGCAACGCATCCTGGAACTGGGTTGCGGCTGGGGTTCGCTCACCCTGTGGATGGCCGAGCGTTACCCGAACGCGCGCATCACCGGCGTGTCGAATTCACACGGGCAACGCGAGCACATCCTGGCGCGAGCGCGGGCGCGCGGCCTTGGCAATGTCGACATCCTCACTTGCGACGTCAACCGGTTGAAGCTCGATGGCCGCTACGACCGCGTGGTTTCGGTCGAGATGTTCGAACACATGCGCAACTATGCCGGACTGCTGCGCAACATCGCGGGCTGGATGGAAGCCGACGCGCGCCTGTTCGTGCACATTTTCTGCCACCGCGAGCTGATGTATCCGTTCGAGACCGAAGGCGAGGACAACTGGATGGGGCGCCATTTCTTCACCGGCGGCCTGATGCCAGCGGCCAACACCCTGCTGCACTTCCAGGACGATCTCGTCCTGCAACAGCAATGGCGGCTATCGGGCACGCACTACGAGAAGACCTCGAACCACTGGCTGGCCAATCACGACGCCCATCGCGATGAAGTGCTGCGTGTGCTCGAATCGGCCTACGGCAGCGCAATCGACGCCCGGCGCTGGCATCAGCGCTGGCGCATGTTCTGGATGGCGTGTGCCGAACTGTTCGGGTTCGACGGCGGCAATGAGTGGCTGGTGGCGCACTACCGCTTTGCGCGGCGCTGAACCTGCAGACCTTGACGCCCGGGACCGCTCGCCCGAGTGCGCGCGCTATTCCTTGACCGTCGCTGCCGTTGGGGCGGGCGCGATCACGGCTGGCGCGGCCGCGTTGCCCTTGGCAACGCGCACGCCGCGACTCTTCATCCAGGCATCGAACTCGGCCGCAGTGAACTTCTGGCCGGGCTTGGCCTGGAAGCGCCACGGGGTGTTGTCGAATTTCGTGCGCGGCTTGTAGTTGGCGAACTCGTCCTTGACGCAGGCTTCCAATTGCAGCCGACGCAGGACCAGATCCAGCGCCAGCGACTCATCGCGGCTATCGGCCAACAGCACATGCTGCGAGGCAAAGGCCACCGGACGACCCGCCAGGCCTGCCGCCAGCGGCGACACCAGGGCGCTGCGCACGGGCAGCGGTTGCACGCCCGCGCCCGCATTGCAGGTGTTGGCATGAGCTAGCTGGGGCAGCCACAGCAGCGGCAGGCTGTACATGGTGAGGCCAAGCAGGCGCATCGCGGGTACTCCGGCAGGCGATGGGCGCGAGTGTAGGCACGCCTCCGGTCGCAAGCAACCGACGCAGAGAGAATCCGGCATCAGGTCGCGGAAAACAGGAAGCCCGGCGCGAGGCCGGGCTTCCCTTGTTGCGTTGGAACCGTTCGCCCGATCAATTCTGGACGTTGAGTTCCGTGCGGCGGTTGGTTTCCGACTTGCACGCCGGGAAGGTGTTCGGCGTGGATTCGAGCGGACGGCTCTCGCCGAATCCGTTCGGACCGACCAGGCGGCCGGCATCGACGCCGTTGCTGGTCAGATAGTCGTACACCGCCTGGGCGCGGCGCTGCGACAGGCCCTGGTTGTAGTCATCGCTGCCGCACAGGTCGGTGTGGCCGGCGACTTCGACGCGCAGATCCGGGTACTGGGTCAGGATCGACACGGCTTCGGTCAGGATCGCGACCGCGTCCGGACGCAGGGCGTCCTTGTCGAAGTCGAAGTTCACGCCGCGCAGGTCGATGGTCACCGGCACCGGGCAGCCGTCCGGGCCGATGGTCTGGCCAGCGGTGCTGTTCGGGCACTTGTCGTTGCAGTTGTTGACGCCGTCGCCGTCGTCATCGAGGGTCGAGCAATCGACCGGCGGCTGTGCCGGCGGTTCAACCGGCGCAACCGGCGCGGTCGGTTCCGGGCCGATGGCCACGTTCACACCCACCGAGGCGATGTAATCGAGGAAGCCACTGTCGTCGAAACGGCTGCGGTCGTCGAAATCGAAACGGCCGCCCAGCTCGAGGCGCCAATCGACGCGACCCATGTCAGCCTGCAGGCCGATGCCGGCGTGTGCTTCAAGCTCGGTACCTTCGCGATCCAGCGGACGCCCGCCGACGCGGTTCGAGAACTCTTCCTCGTGGCGCAGCGCGCCGACGCCGAACGAGATGAACGGCCACCAGTTGCGCTCGTCGCTCTTGAAGTGACGGCGACCGGTCAGACCGAGGCCGTACATGCTCCAATTCAGATTGTTGTTGAAATTGTTGGCGAAATGCGGGTTCGTCGTGTTCAGGTCGACTTCCCAGGACCAGTTCGGCGCGAACCACTTGCCGACGCCGATACGATAGAAAGCGGGACGCTCGAGGTTGCGGGCGTCATCGAACATCACGGCACCGAAATCGCCGCTGACGTACCAACGATCGTCGTATTCCTGGGCCACGGCTGCCTGAGCGAAGCCCAACGCACCGAGCAAGGCACAGGACAGGAGTTTCTTGTTCATCGTCATCTCCTACGTATCTCTAACCAACTAGAAAGACTCGTCTTTCCCCTGAGTATTGACAGCCTGCAGGCAGCCATCGGCGGCAGTCTACACCGCCGCATCTAAAAAGTGTTAACGCATTTATAACGATTGCCTGCGATCGGCTTCACACGCGAAGGCGGCTCGCACGGGCATTCAAACGCGCGCTTGAACCCGGCCAAACTTGCCGGCATGGTGTCCGCTTTTCCCCCGCCTACGACGACATGACCTCCGCCTATCCGCACCTGCTGGCGCCACTGGACCTCGGCTTCTGTACCCTGCCCAACCGGGTGCTGATGGGCTCGATGCACACCGGGCTGGAGGATCGCGCGAGCGACTACGGCAAGCTCGCAGCCTATTTCGCGGAACGGGCGCGCGGCGGAGTCGGGTTGATGGTGACGGGCGGCATCGCGCCGAATCTGGTCGGCTGGCTCAAGCCGTTTTCCTCCAAGCTCTCCTGGCCGTGGGAGGCGCGCAAGCACCGGCGCGTGACCGAGGCCGTGCACGCCGAAGGCGGCAAGATCTGCATGCAGATCCTGCACGCCGGCCGCTACGGTTACCACCCGCTGCAGGTGGCGCCATCGCGGATCAAGGCACCGATCAATCCGTTTTCGCCACGCGAGCTGTCCGCCGCGGGCGTGGAACGACAGATCAAGGCCTTTGTCGACTGCGCCAGGCTGGCGCGTGACGGCGGCTACGACGGCGTCGAGATCATGGGCTCCGAGGGCTACCTCATCAACCAATTCCTTGCCGCGCGCACCAATGCCAGGACGGATGAATGGGGCGGCAGCTTCGAGAAGCGCCTGCGCTTTCCCGTGGAGATCGTGCGCCGCACGCGCGAAGCCGTGGGGCGCGACTTCATCCTGATCTTCCGGCTCTCGATGCTGGACCTGGTGGAAGGCGGCGCGAATTGGGATGAAGTGGTAGCCACGGCCAAGGCGATCGAAGCCGCCGGTGCCACCATCATCAATACCGGCATCGGCTGGCACGAAGCGCGCGTGCCCTCCATCGTCACCAGTGTTCCGCGCGGCGCGTTCACGTGGGTGACGCGAAAACTGAAAGGCGAGGTATCGATTCCGCTCATCACCACCAATCGCATCAACGTGCCGGAAGTGGCCGAGCAGATCCTGGCGCAAGGCGATGCCGACATGGTGTCGATGGCGCGCCCGCTGCTGGCCGATGCCGACTGGGTGAAGAAGGCACGCGAAGGTCGGCGCGATGAGATCAACGTCTGCATCGCCTGCAATCAGGCCTGCCTTGATCACGTGTTCGTCAACAAGAAGGCGAGCTGTCTGGTCAATCCGCGCGCCTGCCGCGAGACCGAACTGGTCTACCGCAAGACGGCAAAGCCGAAGCGCGTGGCCGTGGTGGGTGCCGGCCCGGCCGGCTTGGCTTGCGCCACCGTCGCCGCGGAACGCGGGCACCAAGTCACCCTGTTCGATTCGGCGCCCGAGATCGGCGGCCAGTTCAACCTGGCCAAGCGCATTCCGGGCAAGGAGGAGTTCCACGAGACGGTGCGTTACTTCGGCCGCCAGATCGAGTTGACCGGGGTGGAACTACGCCTCAACACGCGCGTCGATGCCGACACCCTCCTCGCCGGGGGCTTCGACGAGATCGTTCTGGCCACCGGCATCGCCCCGCGCCAGCCCGGTATCGACGGCATCGGGCACGCCAAGGTCTGCACGTATCTTGATGTGATCACCGGCAAGCGCCGGCCCGGCGCCAGGGTGGCCATCATCGGCGCCGGCGGCATCGGATTCGATGTGGCCGAGTTCCTGGTGCACGAAGGCGCGTCGCCCAGCACCGACATCGATCGCTGGCTGCACGAATGGGGCGTGGACAAGACTCTGACGGCGCGCAGCGGGATCGAAGGCGTGAAGGCCGCGCCCGAAGCCCCGGCGCGCGAGGTCTGGCTGCTGCAGCGCAAGGCCGAGAAACTCGGCATGCGCCTGGGCAAGACCAGCGGCTGGGTGCACCGCTCCACGCTCAAGGCCAAGGGCGTGCAGATGGTGGGCGGCGTGGACTACCGTCGCGTCGACGACGCCGGCCTGCACGTCGCCATCGACGGCAAGGAACGCGTGCTGGACGTGGACGACGTGGTGATCTGTGCGGGCCAGGAACCGCTGCGAGCCTTGCTCGCGCCCTTGCGGGCGGCGGGCAAGACGCCGCACCTGATCGGTGGCGCCGATGTCGCGACCGAGCTCGACGCCAAGCGCGCCATCGCCCAGGGCAGCGAGCTGGCGGCGGCGTTTTAGCAGGCCCGGATCCGGGCCCGTTTCGAGCTTTCACCCCAACCCATTGAATCGATTAGGTTCACTGCTCTAGAACCCGGCCCTAGCCTGCGTCACAGCCGAACGCAGCCCTGTGCTGCGTTCATCCCCGGTTTGGGCAGCGGCCCGTAGTGTCCGCCCCCATTCGACCCGCGCCAAGCATCGAGCCGATGCCGCGCGACCAGCGGGCCACGCCGAAACGGCCGTGGAACCGCGATGCGGCTGGCGCCGTGAGAACCAGGACGGTTTGCGCCAGGCGTACCACCGACAACGCCATGTCGGCGCCATCTCCCCAGTCCCCTGTTCGACCGCGGAATCGATCCGAGGCCGCTCGGGGGAGCGAGAGCGAACAAAACGCTCGGGAGCAGGCTCCGAAGTAACGGATGAAGGAGTCCGCATGAAACTGGCCTGGATCCTCTGGCTGGCGAACGTGATGCCGCAACCCGCGGCGGATCAACTGTGCCTGGCAACCACGGTCTACCTGGAAGCCCGCAATCAGTCCCAACTCGGCCAACGCGCCGTGGCGGAGGTCGCACTGCGACGCCTGGAGAAGGGCACCTGGGGCAAGAACCTGTGCGAGGTGGTGATGGCGCCCAAGCAGTTCGCGCCAACCCTGATCTCGCCCGACTATCGCCTTGCCAACCTGAAGGCCTGGAATCGCGCGGTGGGAGTGGCGTTGCAGTCGCGCAGCGACTGGAGCCTGCCCTACCCGCGTCGCAAGCAGATCGTGCCCGGTGCCGACCACTTCGTGGCACTCGGCATCGCGAATCCCGACTGGGCGCGTGGCGTGCCGGTCGCCACCATCGGCGACCACACCTTCTACAAGGTGACGCGACTCTAGCCAGCGATACGCGTCGCCCCGAAAAGCGCGAGGCCGCCATCACGGCGGCCTCGCTGCATCCTGAACCCTGCTCAGCCGCGCCCGGAAAGCGGCTCGAACTCGCGGTCTTCCGGCCCGGTGTAGTTGGCACTGGGACGGATGATCTTGCCGTCGACGCGCTGCTCCATCACGTGCGCGGTCCAGCCCGAGGTGCGCGCGATCACGAACAGCGGCGTGAACATCGCGGTCGGCACGCCCATCATGTGGTAGCTCGACGCGCTGAACCAGTCGAGGTTGGGGAACATCTTCTTCATATCCCACATCAGCGCTTCGATGCGTTCCGATACGTCGAACAGCACCTGGTTTCCGCCCTCCTTGCAGAGCTTGCGGCTGATCTCCTTGATGATCGGATTGCGCGGATCGGCGATGGTGTAGACCGGATGGCCGAAACCGATCACGATCTCCTTGCGCTCCACCCGCGCCCGGATGTCGGCCTCGGCTTCGCCGGCGCTGGCATAGCGGCTGATGATGTCCATCGCCACTTCGTTGGCGCCGCCATGCTTGGGCCCGCGCAACGCGCCGATCGCGCCGGTGACGCAGGAATACATGTCCGACCCGGTGCCGGCGATCACGCGCGCGGTGAAGGTGGACGCGTTGAATTCATGCTCCGCATAGAGGATCAGCGACTGGTCCAGCGCGCGCGCATGCGACTCGGACGCCGGCACGCCATGCAGCAGGTGGAGGAAGTGCGCGGCGATCGTGTCGTCGTCGGTCTCGACATCGATGCGGCGTCCGTTGCGGGTGTAATGCCACCAATACAGCAGCATCGAACCGAAGCTCGCCATCAACCGGTCGGCGATATCCCTGGCCTCGCTCATCGGATGCCCTTCGCGCTCGGGAAGCACCGTGCCGAGAACCGAGCAGCCGGTACGCATCACATCCATCGGGTGCGCGTTGGCCGGAACCAGTTCCAGCGCGTCCTGCACGATCGCGGGCAGGCCGCGCAGGCGCTTGAGCTTGGTGCAGTACGCGGCCAACTGGTTCTTCGTGGGCAGCGTGCCATGCACGAGCAGGTGCGCAATCTCCTCGAACGTGGCACCGGTGGCCAGATCCTTGATGTCATAGCCGCGATAGTGCAGGTCGTTGCCGGTGCGACCGACCGTGCACAGCGCGGTGTTGCCGGCAGCCGTGCCCGACAGGGCGACGGACTTCTTGGGTTTGGGCAGGACGGAAGCGGCTTCGCTCATCGCTGGATTCCTCGGTGTTCGCAAAGTCACCAATGATAGCGCCGCGGCGCGGCGAAGGTCCCTGCGACCTTGGTCCAGTGCGCGGCGTCCGCGATCCCGATTGTCGGGCTGGATTGTGCGACGCGGCCGGCGCACCATGGGCGCCGCGCCGCCGTCCGATGGGCGAATGGTGGTTGCTTCCATCCACAGGGGGTTACATGCATCGCATCGTCTTTTCCGCCATCGCCTTCGGGCTGCTCTCGCTTCCCGCCCTCGCGTCCGACTACACCTTCACGGTCGAGAACAACGCCGACCAGCGCATCGTGAAAATCGAAGTGTCCGAGGACGGCGAAAGCTGGGCGCCGTTCAACATCGGCGGCGGAATTCCTTCCGGGGAGTCGGTGGAACTTGTCTGGGACTCGAGCACCGACGGCAGCGATTGCGAATGGCAATTCCGCGCCACCTTCAGCGGCGGAGACGTGCTGGGCTCGGACTGGGTGGATTTCTGCCAGGACGACGTCGTCATCAACTTCCAGTTCGACTGATGACCTGCATCGGCAGGCGCGGCTCGCCGCGTCTTCCGACCGGCCACCGCATTCAGCCGAAGAACACGTAGCCGACCGCGATGGCCACTGCGATGCCGACAGCGTCGGCAATCAGGGCGCAGCCCACCGCATGGCGTACGCGCTTGATGCCCACGGCGCCGAAGTAGACCGCCAGCACATAGAACGTCGTCTCGGTGCCGCCCTGGACCGTTGCCGCGAGCAAGGCCGGGAAACTGTCGACGCCGTGGTTCTGCATGGTTTCGATCAGCAGCGCGCGCGCGGCACTGCCGGAGAACGGCTTGGCCAAGGCCGTGGGCAGGGCGTCGACGAAACGTGCATCCAGGCCCACCACGCCCACGATCCAGCGGATGCCTTCGAGCAAGGCATCGAGCGCGCCCGAGGCGCGCAGGACGCCGATCGCGCACAGCATCGCGACCAGATACGGCAGCAGGTCGCGCGCCACTTCGAAGCCTTGCTTGCCGCCCTCGATGAAGGCCTCGTACACCGGCACGCGCCGCACCGCGCCGCCGATGAGAAAGGCAAGGATCACGCCCAACATCACCAGATTGCCAAGCAGGGACGAGAACGCGCCGATCGCCGCTGCGCTCATGCCGGCGAGCACGGCGATCAGTCCACCGACCACCAAACCCGCGCCAATCAACCACGCGAGCACCACCGGATCGTGCAGGCGCAAGCGCTGCACCAGGGCGACGGCGAGCAAGGCCGAGAGCACCGAGGCCATGGTGGTGAACAGGATCGGCAGGAATACCAGGGCGGGGTCGGCCGCACCTTGTTGCAGGCGATACATGAAGATGCTCACCGGCAACAAGGTGAGCCCGGCGCTGTTCAAGACCAGGAACAGGATCTGCGCGTTGGTCGCGGTATCAGGGGTCGGATTGAGCGTTTGCAACTCGCGCATGGCCTTGAGGCCGATGGGCGTGGCGGCGTTGTCGAGTCCGAGTGCATTGGCGGAAAGATTCAGCGTCACCAATCCGAGCGCCGGATGTCCGCGCGGCACTTCGGGCATGAGCCTTGCAAACAGAGGCGCGAGCCAGCGGCCGAGCGCATCCACCAGACCCGCGCGCTCACCGATGCGCAGCAAGCCCAGCCACAAGGTGAGGGTGCCGAACAGCAACACCATCACCTCGACCGAGAGCCTGGCCATGTCGAACAGGGCCGCGACCATGGCTGCGAAAACCTGTTCCTCGCCGCCGACCAGCCAGCGCGCGATGCCCGCAACCGCGGCGACGAGGAAGAACGCCAGCCAGAGCGCGTTGAGCACGGTGGCGGGCGCGGCTTACTTGCCCTTGCCGCCCGCGAACAACTGGTCGAGCTTGTCCTCGTAGGCGTGGTAGCCGAGAAAATCGTAGAGATCGGCGCGCGATTGCAATTGGTCGATGAGGTTCTTCTGCGTGCCTTCGCGTCGCACGGTTTCGTAGAAATTCAACGCGGCCTTGTTCATCGCGCGATACGCACCGCAGCAGTACAGCGCGATGTCGACGCCGGCGCTGCGCAACTCGTCGGTAGTGAAGAACGGAGTCGAGCCGAACTCGGTGAGGTTGGCGAGGATCGGCACCTTCACCGCGGCCTTGAACTTGCGGTAATCGTCGAGCGTCTTCATCGCCTCCGGGAAGATCATGTCGGCACCGGCCTCGACATAGGCCACGGCGCGCTCGATCGCAGAATCGATGCCTTCCACCGCCGCAGCGTCGGTACGCGCCATCAGCACGAAGCCGGCGTCGGTCCTGGCATCCACCGCGGCCTTCACCCGGTCCACCATTTCCTCCTTCGTCACCACCTCCTTGCCGGGGCGGTGTCCGCAGCGCTTCTGGCCGACCTGGTCCTCCATGTGCACCGCGGCCACGCCGATGCGCTCGAAGTTGCGGATGGCGCGGCCGATGTTGAAGGCCCCGCCCCAGCCGGTGTCGATGTCCACCAGCAAGGGCATGGCCGTGGCATCGACGATGCGGCGCGCGTCGGTGAGCACGTCCTCCATGGTGCTGATGCCAAGGTCGGGCATGCCCAGCGAGTTCGCCGCCACGCCGCCGCCGGACAGATACAGCGCCTTGTAGCCGGTGCGCTTGGCCATGAGGCCGGCGTAGGCCGTGATCGCGCCCATCACCTGCAGCGGGGATTCTTCGGAAACGGCGGCGCGGAAACGCGCGCCAGCAGAGGCTTGTCGATTCATGCGTGGGTCTCGGGTGTGTTCGTGCAATGTTCGCAGTTTGGCCGGATCCGCTAGTTGGCCGGCGTCGCTGTCCTCGGCGCGGCATTCTTCACGTATTTGTCGAACCAGGCGAGCATTTCCGCGACGAAGTGCTCGTTCGATTCGCGCGCGGTGTACCAGTGCGGCTCGAACGGCAACATCACCAGGCGCGCGGTCCCGCCATTGCCGCGCACCGCCTGGAACAGGCGTGGCGACTGCGTGACTTCGGTGCCGGGATTGGCGTCGTCGCTGCCGTGCACGATCAGGATCGGCTCGTCGATCTTGTCGGCATGGAAGAAGCTGGAGGCCTGGTCGTACACCTGCGGCGCCTTCCAGTACGAGCGTCGTTCGTTCTGGAATCCAAAGGGAGTGAGCGTCTTGTTGTAGCCGCCGCTGGAAGCCACGCCGGCACGGAACAGGTCGGTGTGCGCCAGCAGGTTCGCGGTCATCAGGGCGCCGTGGCTGTGGCCAGTCACGCCGATGCGTTCCCGGTCGACCACGCCCAGCTCCACCGCCTTGTCGACGGCCGCCATGGCATCGTCGACCAACTGCTCAAGATAGGTGTCGTAGGCATTCTTCGGATCGCCAACGATCGGGAATGACGCGTTGTCGATGATCGCGTAGCCGGCGAGCAGCAGGGTGCGGTAGTTGCTGAGGCGAGTGAACGTGTTCTCCGAACCACGCACCTGCCCCGCCATCGACGCGTCGGCGTAGTCGGCCGGATAGGCATACAGGATGGCCGGCAGGCGTTCGCCTTGCTTGTAGCCAGGCGGAGTGTAGAGCGTGAACGAGAGCTCCACCCCGTCACGCCGGCGGTAGGTGACGAGTTTCTTCCGGACTTCCCGTACCAGCGGCGTGGGATCGGGAAAGCGCGTGACCTCGCTGCGCTCGGAAGCGTAGCCGGCCTCGCCCTTCTCGACCTGCGCCAGGCGCGGCCCGAGCGTGCGCAGGTGCAGGTTCGGCACATCCCTGGGCGACTGGTGCCAGGTGTAGAAGTGGCGCGTGTCCCCGGCGAAATCGACCATGCTCTCCAGCGCATCGGCGCTGCTGCGAAACAGGCGTTCACTCTTGCCGGTGCCCAGATCGAAGCGATCGAGGAAGGGACGGTCACCGCCTGGCGTCGCGCCCGACCCGCTCAGGAAGATCGAGTTGCCCTCCTGCCGCACCACCGAGTAACCGTTCGGCAACGACTTCCAGAGCGGGCTGCCTGGATTCCCGTAGCGATCGTCCATCGACAGGTCCCAGAGCACGCGGATCTGCCGCTCCGGCTTCGCGGCATCCACCAGCACGCTGCGATACCAGCGCCGGTTGATGTCGTACTCGCTCAGCACGGCTTGCTTGCCACCCTCCAGCCAGGACAGGCCGCCGAAGCGCTGCACCGTGCGCGCAATTTCCGTGGGCTTGCCGCGAAAGCGCGCGCGCCATTGCAGGATGCGATCACGCGCCGGCACCGTGTTCTTCCAGTCGCCGGCGTCCAGCGCTTCCGCAAAGATCAGGGTGGCAGGCTCATTGGCACGCCAGGCGAAATCGCGCGGGCCTTCCGGCACGCCGCGCACCGGCACGCTGTCGGCCACCGGCAAGTCGGCGATCAGATAGCGGTGGTCGTGCTCCAGGTCGATCACCGCCACCTCGTGCGCAAAGCGCTCCCAGGTCGTGACGTAGGAGTACGGTCGTTTCAGGGTCTCGACACGGACATGGCGACCGTCGGGAGCGACAGCCACCTCGGCATGCACGCCAGCTTGCCCCACCCGGCGCACCGTATCGTCGCGCAGTTCGACCACGGCCAGCTGCGAAGTCGCGTAGTGGTCGAACAAGGCTTCATCTTCGGCGCTGGACAGGGTGTCGCGGGCTTCATAGGTGCTGCTCTCCCCGGCGCCGGCCACCGACTCCTTGATTTCCGGGCCCGGAGGAACGGCGGACTTGGCCGGGGCCGCGCCGAGATCGGCGGGAATCAACTTCACCATCAACGCTTGCCGCGCGCCGAGCCATTGCAGTTCGGAGCCGAGGATGGTGTTCAGCCGCACACCCTCGATGCGACGCAGCTTGCCGCTCGCCGACTCGCCGATCCACAACTCCACGCCCTGGTCGGTGGTATTGCCGAACGCGAAGTGCGAGCCATCCGCCGACCATCGCGGCCAGCTTGGGCACGCACCAGCGGGCAGGCTTACCGGGGATTGTCGGGCGCTCTTGATGTCGAGCAGGGCGAATCCGTCGAGGCAGGTGCGGATACCGTAGCCGCTCGCCATGTCGTGTCGCGTGTGGGTGCGCGTTTCGACCCGCACACCCGCCAGCTTCACATAGGGTTCGGCCACGCGCGCGATCGACGGGAAGGGGGCTTGCTGCACCAGCAGCAAGGTCCTGCCGCTGGGATCCAGCGTCGGCGTGGGCGTGAGCGGTGCACGCAACACCGACAACAGGGGCTCGGGCGGTGTCTGGTACTGGGCGTGCGCCGGGAGGGCGACTGCCGCGATCATTCCCACTGTCAGCAAGAGATGCTTCATGCGTGATTCTCCGTGTATGCCTGCGCGGCCCCGAAGCCGGCGACGGGTGTCTGAACGAAAAACGCCGGGCACGGAGCCCGGCGTTCGGAACATTCCAGCGGCATCCCCGCTGCGCTCACAGCAGGTGAGCAACGCCTGCGCGCTCTTCTTCCAGCTCGGCCAGAGTCTTGTCCATCATGCCGCGGCTGTAGTCGTCGATGGCGAGGTCTCGCACCATCTCGTACTTGCCGTCCTTGCAGATCACCGGGAAGCCATACATCACGTCGTTCGGGATTCCATAGCTGCCATCGGACGGGATGCCCATCGTCGCCCACTTGCCGTTCGTGCCCAGCACCCAGTCGCGGATGTGGTCGATCGCCGCGTTCGCGGCCGAGGCCGCGGATGAGAGGCCGCGCGCTTCGATGATGGCCGCGCCACGCTTGCCGACTTTCGGGATGAAGGTTTCGCGGTTCCAGGCATCGTCGCCAATCTTGTCCTTGAGCGAGGCGCCGCCGACCGTGGCGAACCGATAGTCCGGGTACATCGTCGGCGAGTGGTTGCCCCACACCACCAGCTTCTCGATCTCGGCCACCGCAACACCCGCCTTGGAGGCCAGCTGCGACAGCGCGCGGTTGTGGTCGAGGCGCAGCATCGCGGTGAAATTCTTCGGATTCAGATCCGGTGCCGACTTCATCGCGATGTAGGCATTGGTGTTGGCCGGGTTGCCAACCACCAGCACCTTCACGTCGCGCTTGGCGACCTTGTTCAGCGCCGCGCCCTGCGCGGTGAAGATCTTGGCGTTCTCCAGCAGCAGGTCCTTGCGCTCCATGCCCGGGCCACGCGGACGCGCGCCGACGAGCAAGGCGATATCGGCATCCTTGAACGCGACTTCCGGATCGTCCGTGCCCACCATGCCGGCGAGCAAGGGGAAGGCGCAGTCTTCCAGCTCCATCATGCAACCCTTGAGCGCCGCCTGCGCCTTCTCCATCGGCAGCTCCAGCATCTGCAGGATCACCGGTTGGTCCTTGCCCAGCATTTCGCCCGAGGCGATGCGGAACAGCAGGGAGTAACCGATCTGGCCGGCAGCACCGGTGACGGCAACGCGGACGGGGGCTTTCATGTGGGCTCCTGAAAACATCGGGTAGGTAGAGCCGGGCTTGCCCGGCATGAGCTTCGCACAGCGGAGCAAGCTCCGCTCTACGCGCGCTGGTTCAAGTCAATTCCGCGAAAAATTCCTGGATGCGCTTCAGACCCGGCGCGAGTTGCGGCGTCGGGCAGGTGTAGCTGATGCGCAGCGCGCGCGGTTCGCCGAAGGCCGAGCCCGGCACGCAGGCCACGCCCTTGGCGTCGAGCAAGGCATTGCAGAAATCAAGATCGTTGCCGATCTTCATGCCACTGGGCGCGTGCGTCTTGCCGTAGGCGCAACTGATGTCCGGGAAGACATAGAACGCGCCCTGCGGCTTGGGGCACACCACGCCGGGAATGGCAGCGAGCACCGCCATCACCTGATCGCGCTTGGCCTGGAACTCGGCGTTCTTCTGCTTGGGCACATCCTGCGGGCCGCTCAGCGCGGCAATCGCGGCGGCGGTGACGATCTCGGGAATGTTGGTGATGTGGTTGGAGTTCATCGTCGTGACAGCCTTGGCCACCACTTCCGGTCCGGCCATGAAGCCCACGCGCCAACCGGGCATGCCGTAGGTCTTGGAGATCGAGTCGATGAAGATCACGCGGTCGCGCAGTTCCGGGCGCACATGCACGAAGTTCACGTACTCCAGCCCGTCGAACAACATGCGGTTGTAGATGTCATCCGCGATCACCCAGGTGTCCGGGTGTTTGACCAGCACCTCGGCCAGCGCGCTGATTTCGGCGCGCGTGTACACCATGCCGGTGGGGTTGGATGGATTGTTGAACAGGAACACCTTGGGTTTCTTCGCCAGGGCCGCATCGAGCTGGGCCGGCGTGAGCTTGTAATCCTGCGAGGCCGGGCACGGCAGCAGGTCGACCTTGGCGTTGACGATCTCGGCGATATCGAGGTAGCTGGTCCAGTACGGCACGGCAAAGGCGATGGTGTCGCCTTCATCGAGCAGGGCCTCGGCCAGGTTGTAGATCACATGCTTGGCGCCGATGCCGGTGGCGCAATGGGCGCGGGTGTAGCCGCTGAATCCGATCTGCGCGATGTGCGCGAGAAAGGCATCGAGCAAGGCGTCACTACCGCGGTTGCTGCCGTACTGTCCGCTGTCCTTGGCCAGAGCATCGCGCGCGGCGGCATACACGTGATCGGCCGGCAGGAAGTTCGGCACGCCGATGGAGAAACTGACGATGTCGCGGCCTTCGGCCTTGAGCTTCTTCGCTTTCTCGGCGACGACCATGATGGCGCTGGGCTTGGCCCGGCCCACGCGCTTGGCGAGTTGCGGCATCGGATTCCCTCGGGTGGTTCGTGATCGCCGGCGAATTTCCGCCGCCGACGTGCGCGGCAAGCACGCATGACAAGGGCGAAAGTTTAGCATAGCGATCCGACTCGACCGGACCCGTGCATGCGCCTGTTCCGCCCTCTGCCCTTGCTGGCCGGCCTCGGCCTGGCCGGCTGCGCCGGCCTGCCGCCGGCGGAAGGACCGTTGCGTCCGTGGCAGGTAATCCAGTTGCGTGAACATGCCACGCAGCTGCGCGATTCGGACCAACTCGTCTCGGATGCCGCCCTCAGTGCGTACCTGCGCGAATGGATGGTGCGGATCGACCCGATCGCCGCCGCTCAAATCGAACTGTTCGTGCTGGATCTGCCCGACACCCAGGCCGATGTTGTCGCCGGTCGCCTGCTACGCATGCGCCTCGGCCTGCTGCGCCAGCTGCACAGCGAGTCGGAGCTCGCCTTCGTGCTGGCGCATGAGCTGGCGCATGTGGCGCTCGGCCACACCGCGCAGCAACTGGATGGCAGCCTCGATGCGGGCTCCGCCGAGGTCTCAGCCGACGCCGCCGCGCAGGAAACCTTGCAACGGCTCGGATTGAGTCCGCACGCCGGCGTCGAACTCCTGCGCCGGCTGCAAGCCGTGAATCAGGTCAGCCACGTGCCGGAAGAGCGCGAACAACTGCGCGCGCGCCTGGAGGCCCTGGCGCCCGCCGTACCGCAGGTCTGCCTGCGGCCGATGGGTGGTGATGCCGCACGCTTCGACGCAATGCTGGCGCCGTATCGGGACTGAGGCGCGACTACGGCCGCGCCGACTGATCCAGCGTCTCGTTCCAGCGCGCCAGACGCGCCTTCATCTGTTCGAACAGCGGCGCGTAGTCGCCCTCGATGCTGATCGAGCCGATCTTCTCGCCGCCTCGCACCGCATCGACCAGCTTCTGGTCTTCCGGGCCCACGACCTGGCCAAAAACGGTGTGCTTGCCGTCCAGCCACGGGGTCGGCACGTGGGTGATGAAGAACTGGCTGCCGTTGGTGCCGGGGCCGGCATTGGCCATCGACAGGACGCCGCGGGCATGGCGCAGGGTGGGCACGATTTCATCCTCGAAGCGATAGCCCGGGCCACCGGTGCCGGTGCCGAGCGGGCAACCGCCCTGGATCATGAAGTCCGGGATCACCCGATGGAAGCTCAGCCCGTCGTAGTACTTGCGTCGCGCAAGATTGACGAAGTTGGCCACCGTCATCGGGGTTTCCTTGGGCGTCAGGCGCACATGGATGGTGCCGCGGGCGGTGGCGATATGGGCGATCAGATCGGACATGGGGCGCTCCTTGGTGGAGTTCCAATGATAGCCGACGCTCAGCGCCCCGCCGCCTTGCGAGCCGCGATGTGGCGCAGAAAGGCCACCCACCACAAGACCATGGCGCTGATGCCGACCATGAGCAGCACCCATGCGATCGGCTCCGGCAGCGGCAACAGGTCGGACAGGCTCGGCACGAAGAGTCGTACCACCCCCAGGCCGAGACAGAGGGCCGCGGCCATGTTCAGTGCCGTCATCCAGAGAGGCAGAGCCAGTTCGTTTCCGCGCATGTCCGGCCTTCGTTCCGTGACTTCCCGTGGAGTGAACCACGACGCCCGGTTGCAGGTATAATGCGCCGCAGCATTCCAGGCCCTGCCCGACTTCAGGCCCGCGCGGGGCTTTCGCGAAACGCGCCTTCCATTCCCTCACTGCGGCGAGTCCTTCGGACCCGCCCGACGGCTGTGTCCATGATCCAGAACCTGCGCAATATCGCCATCGTCGCCCACGTCGACCACGGCAAGACCACTCTCGTCGACTGCCTGCTCAAGCAGAGCGGCACCTTCAGCGAACGCGAAAAGGTCGCGGAACGCGTGATGGACAGCAATGACCTGGAGAAGGAACGTGGCATCACCATCCTCTCCAAGAACACGGCGATCCGCTGGACTGCGCCGAACGGCGAGGAATATCGCATCAACATCGTCGACACCCCGGGCCACGCCGATTTCGGTGGCGAGGTTGAGCGCGTCTTGTCGATGGTCGACTCGGTGCTGATCCTGGTCGACGCCATGGACGGGCCGATGCCGCAGACCCGCTTCGTGACGCAGAAGGCGTTCGCGATGGGCTTCAAGCCGATCGTGGTGGTAAACAAGGTCGACCGCCCCGGCGCGCGTCCGGATTGGGTCGTGAACCAGACCTTCGATCTGTTCGACCGCCTCGGCGCCACCGACGAACAACTCGACTTCACCACGGTCTACGCCTCGGCCCTGAACGGCTACGCCGGCATGGATGCGGACGTGCGTTCGGGCGACATGACCCCGCTGTTCCAGACCATCGTCGACAAGGTTTCGCCGCCGCCGGTGAATATCGAGGGCGGCTTCCAGATGCGCATCACCTCGCTCGACTACAACAACTACGTCGGCATCATCGGCGTGGGCCGGGTGCAGCGCGGCAAGATCAAGCCCAACACGCAGGTCACGGTGATCGACCGCGAGGGCAAGCCCCGCACCGGAAAGGTGCTGCAGGTGCTCGGCTTCATGGGCCTGGAACGGCATGAAGTGCAGGAAGCACAGGCCGGCGACATCATCGCGATCAGCGGCGTGGAAAAGCTGAGCATTTCCGAGACCGTGTGCTCGCCCGACGCAGTGGAGCAATTGCCCGTGCTCACCGTCGACGAACCCACGATCAGCATGACCTTCCAGGTCAACGACTCGCCTTTCGCCGGGGTGAAGGAACGCAGCGGCGGCAAGTTCCTCACCTCGCGCCAGCTGCGCGACCGCCTCACCCGCGAAACCCAGCACAACGTCGCGCTCAAGGTCGAGGAGACCGAAGACGCGGACAAGTTCAAGGTCAGTGGCCGCGGCGAACTGCACCTGTCGATCCTGATTGAAACCATGCGGCGCGAAGGCTATGAACTGGCCGTGTCGCGCCCCGAAGTCATCATCAAGGATATCGACGGCGTGGCGAGCGAGCCGTTCGAAAGCCTCGTGGTCGACATGGAAGAGCAGTACCAGGGCGGCGTGATGTCGCGCCTGGGAGAGCGCAAGGCACTGCTGCAGAACATGGAGCCCGACGGCAAGGGCCGCGTGCGCCTCGACTTCATCATTCCGGCACGTGGCCTGATCGGCTTCCAGACCGAGTTCCGCACGATTACTGCAGGCACCGGCCTGCTGTTCCACGTGTTCGACCATTACGGCCCGAAGCAGGAAGGCGCGATCGCCAAGCGCCAGAACGGCGTGCTGATCTCCAACGATTCCGGCCCGTCGCCGGCCTACGCGCAGTTCGCAATGCAGGAGCGCGGCCGCCTGTTCCTGGAGCCGCTGGAAGAAATCTACGAAGGCCAGATCGTCGGCATCCACGCCAAGGACAACGATCTCACCGTCAATGCCATTCGCAGCAAGCAGCTCACCAACTTCCGTGCCTCGGGCAAGGACGATGCGCTGGCGCTGACGCCGCCGGTGAAGTTCTCGCTGGAACAGGCGCTCGAGTTCATCGAGGAAGACGAACTGGTGGAAATCACCCCGCTGCAGATCCGCCTGCGCAAGAAACTGCGCACCGAGGTGGATCGCAAGCGGGCCTCGCGCGCCGCCTGATCCGCTTCACACCGGAACGACGAGGGCGCCCTGTGGCGCCCTTCTTCGTTGTGCGGGATAGAATCCCGACTCGCAGTTCGCGGATCAGGGCATGACCGACCAGGCCGAACGCACGTGGTGGCAACGCAACTGGAAGCGGGCACTCCTGGCTGCCGCGCTGTCCCTGGTCTTGCTCATCGGCGGCCTGGCAGTCGCGATCGTCAAACTCGCCGGCGGCATGATGCGGTCGGCCGAACCCTACCGTCTGGCGGTGGATCGTGCGCAGGCGCATCCGGACGTGATCTCGGCGCTGGGTACGCCGATCGAACCGGGCTGGATGCCGAGGGGCAACATCAAGATCGAGAACCGCAGCGGCGCGGCCGACCTCGGCATCACGCTCAAGGGGCCGCGTGGCGAGGCCATGATCGACGTGCTCGCAACGCGTCGCGCCACGCAATGGCACTACTCGATGATGCGGGTAAGCGTCGGCACCGCCACCATCGATCTGCGTACCCCGGACGAACGCGCCGACGCGCCCGACTGATCCCGCTCAGGCTGCCGCGATTGGCCTGCCTTCAGCGGTTGTCGCGCGTCTGCGGATATTTCTGGCGGTACTTGTCGTAGAGGCGCGACTGCCGATTGCCCAGGTCGATCTCGCGACCACCGATCCAGGCGCGTTCCACGCTTGAGCGGGCATCCATCGGATCGCCATCGCTGAGGAACAAGGTGGCGTCCTTGCCGACCTCGAGCGAGCCAACGCGATCATCGACACCCAGAATCTGCGCGGGATACAGCGTAATCGCCTTGAGCGCCTCGTCCTTGTCCAGGCCGTAGGCCACGGCACTGGCAGCCTGGTACGGCAAGTTGCGCAGGTTGCTGGTGTCGAAGCCATCGCCCGGCGTGGCGATCGCGTAACGCACGCCGGCAGCCGCCAGCTTCGCCGCATTGGCATAGATCGCATCGACCGGATCGGCACGCCGCAGCGGCAAGACGTGCGTGCCACCCAGGATCACGGGCACGTTCTGCGCGTGCAGGCGGTCACTCACGCGCCAGGCCTCGGCACCTCCGACCAGCACGGCCTTGAGCTTGAATTTCGCGGCGAAAGCCAGCGCATCGTCGATGCCTTGCGCGTCATCGACGTGGAAGAACACCGGCTTGCCGGCAGCGAGGAAGGGCTGCATTGCCGCCAGGCGCAGGTCGGGCGTCGCACCACGCGATGCGGGACCCGCGCCGTAGGCCTGGGCTTGCTCGAAGGCGCGGGTGAGTGCGTCGCGCTTCTCGGTGGCGGCCTTGCGCAATCCTTCCGCCACGGCGGCCGGGAATCCTGCCGGCAGGAAGCGACTCGGCCAGATCACGTGCAGGCCGACGGGTGCCTTCAGCGTCATGTCTTCCCAGGTCCAGCCTTCCAGTTGCAGCAGGGCCGAGGTGCCGGCGATGACGCCGGAGCCACTGGCCTGCGGCGCGCTCAGGGCCAACAACACGCCATTGCTGCGCGTCACCGGGATCAGTTCGCTGTCCGGATTCACCGCCACTTCGGCGCGCACGTTGGCGGCATTCGGGCCGACTTCCGCCGCATCCACGGTGGCGCGCACGGCGCCGATTTCGACCAGGCCGAGCACGCTGTTGGCCGCGATCAAGCCCGGATAGAGGTGCTTGCCGGTGGCATCGACCACCTGCGCACCCTCCAACGACACCTCGTCGCCGCCGATGGCCACCAGCTTGCCCTGCTCGAAGCGCACCCGCCCAGCGGCGATGGCTGCCCCGGAAACCGGGTGCAGGGTGGCACCGCGGATCACCACCGGGCCGGCTTGCGGTGCCGCGGGAACCATGTCGTGCGCGCTCGCCGCCGTGGTGCCGAGCAACACGCTGGCGAGGAAGAATCGAAGCATCATCGCGGTGGCCTCAGTGCGCATGGTCATTCAGGCGGCAGCTCATCAGGTCGGCGCCGTTGTGATACAGCGCGCGCTCGTTGCCGTGGCGCTCGAGCCAGGCCTGGGCGTCGTGCCCGAGTTCCCGCACCATGGCTGCATCGGGTTCGGAAGCGGCCTTGGGCTTTCCTGTCTCCTTGGCCGCATCGGCCACCAGCGACAAGGTCTTCGCACGCTCCAGCAGCGCCTTCTGGATCAGGCGCTCACGCTCCGCGCTGGCCGTCGCCTGCAGAGCGCGATCTTCGTCGCGATCGAAATAGCGTCGCCCATCGATCCAGGTCTGCTCGGCACGCGCATAGTTCGACAACGGGTGGTCGTTCCAGAGCACGAGGTCGGCATCCAGTCCCGGCGCCAGCGCCCCAACGCGGTGGTCGATGCGCAATTGGCGAGCCGGGTTGAGCGTGACCAGCTTCAGCGCTTCCTGCTGGTCGAGGCCACCGTAGCGCATGGCCTTGGCGGCCTCCATGTTGAGGCGACGCGCCATCTCGTTGCTGTCGGAATTGAACGAGGTCAGCACGCCGGCACGAGTCATCAGCGCGCCATTCTGCGGAATGCCGTCGATGACTTCCATCTTGTATCCCCACCAGTCCGCGAAGGTGGAGCCGCCGGCGCCGATCCCGGCGATGGCGTCGGCCACCTTGTAGCCTTCCAGCACGTGCTGGAAGGTGGCGACCGGCAAGTCGTAGTCCCTGGCAAGGCGCGCGAACATCAGGATCTCGTCCTGCCGGTAGGAATGGATGTGCACCAGTCGCTGGCCGGCAAGGATCTCGGCGAGCGCATCGAGCCTGAGGTCACGTCGCTCCGACTCGCCCCCCTTGGCGGCGCGCCTGGCCGCGTAGTCGCGCGCCGCATTGAAGTGGTCGCGCATGATCTGTTCCACGCCCATGCGCGTCTGCGGATAGCGCACCACGAAGGCATCGCCCCAGCCCGACTGCTTGACGTTCTCGCCCAATGCGAACTTCACGCCACCAGGAGCACCGGCAAAGCGCAGCCCGTCGGCGTCTGCGCCCCAACGCAGCTTGATCACCGCGTTCTGCCCGCCCATCGGGTTGGCCGAGCCGTGCAGCAGGTTGGCCGTGGTGACGCCACCCGCCAGTTGCCGGTAAAGGTCGATGTCGGTGGGATCGAGCGCGTCGCCAACCTGCACCTCGGTGGTGACCGCGTGCGAAGGCTCGTTGAGGTTGCGCGAGATCGCCGTATGCGAATGCGCGTCGATGATGCCGGGGGTGAGGTGCTTGCCCTGTGCGTCGACCACCACCGCATCGGATGGCGCATCCAGGCCCGTGCCCACGGCGGCGATGCGACCCTGCTTCACCAGCACGTCGGCATTTGCGAGCACGCCCTGGTCGGTATTGGTCCACACGCTCGCGTTGCGGAACAGTACCGCCTTGGCTTGCACGGGCAGCCCAATGCGCCCGTACTCGCCCGCGGGATAGCCGGCGAATGCAGGGATGGGGGCCGGATCCTTGGCGGATTCACCGGGCTTCGCATCCGATTTCGCCGCTTCGGCGCGCGTGCCGATGAAACGGATGCGCCGGCCATCGGTCAGATCGCGATAGCCTTCGATCGTGCCGCCCCGCAGCGTCGCGACCACGCGCGCGCTGCCCTCGCCAGCGCCAAACAGCGCGGCCGGCGGCAGAGCCACCAGTTGCTCATCGTCGAGCCTGGCCTTGAACTTCACCGCACCTGCGGCGACTTCAATCGACTCGCCTTCACCGGTGATGGACACCGCCTGCGGTCCCTTGCCGTCGGCCCAGGTGAGTCGCCACTCGCCCGCGGCCTTCGCGCCGGCCAATGGCTTGAGTTCGTGGCGCTCGCCTTCGACCCAGGTTTCGTAGAGCGTCGCACTGTCGTTGCGAAACAGGTCGGCATCGGCCACGACCAAATTGGCGAACTGCCCGGGCGCAATCCGCCCGAGGCGTGCAGACTCGCCGATCAGGCTGGCTGGCGTCGTGGTCAGTGCACGCAAGGCAGCCTCCTCGCCCAGACCGGCACGCACTGCACGCCGCAGTTCGCCCCAGAATTTCTTCTCCGGTTCCTTCAGGCCGCGCGCACTGAACGCAATCTCGATCCCGGCGGCCGCCAGGCGCGCCGCATTCGCCGGAGCCTGTTCCCAATGCTGCAGGTCGGCAAGCGTTGCGTTGAGCGCGGCATCGGCGTCTTCCACTGCCGGCGTCTCGGGAAAGGCGAGCGAGAGCACGAACGGTGCCTGCAGTGCCTTGGCCTGGTCCAGCACGCGATACTCGTAACCGGTGCCCACCAGCACAGGCTTCAGCGCGAACTCGCGGGCGATGTGCGCGACGCGCGCCACGTCCAGTTCGTCGTCGAGCTGGAACCAGGCGCGCTGCGTGCCACGCGCCGCGGGTGCCAGTGCCGCCAGGGCGGCATTGGCTTCGATCCTCTCGCCAGCCGGACGTGCCGCCTGCCAGCGCGCATCGAGCAGGCTCTGCCGGATCAGCGCGATCGCCCCCATCAGCGAACCGGGATACTCGCCGCTGAAGCCACCCGCCAACTCGAAGCCAAAGTGTTGCGCACCGCGCGCCGTCAGCAGCACGTCCTTGCCCTGCGTGGTATCACGCAGGCTCAACACCGCGCCCTGCCCCTTCACCACGCCGGCTTCCGGCATCGCGTAGGCCGCGGCGAAACCAAGAGCACGCAAGGCCTTGGCTTCCTCCGCCTTGTAGGCAAGGCGCTCGGCCACCGACCACTCCGGCCGCACGCGCCGGTTCCAATGACGCGCACCGGCCTGGTCCAGCGTGGTCTGGTGCGGCGCAGGGCCGGGCGGCAACGGCTTGATCGCACCCGCACGCATCTCCTCGGGCACGCCGACCAGCGACGCGGCGTCGACAAATCCCGCGAACACGGTCTTGCCGCCCAGGTCGCGCATCGTCGCGCCCACGGGTGTCGTCAGGTTCGCACCGAACGCGACGATGCGCCCATCGCGCAACTCGATGCTGCCATCCTCGATCACGCGACCGGGCTCGGACACGATGCGCGCGTGGGTGAGCAGCACATGGCGTAGCGGACGGTTCGCCACGCCTTCCGACGGCACCGTGCCCGGCGTCTGCGCCCGGCCCATTCCTGCAGTGGAAAGCAAGGCGACCAGCGCCGCGACAAGGCGTTGCCGGCGGACGCCGCGACGCCGCGCGCGTAGTGAGTTCATGGGCTTCCCCGATGCAATGGCCACGACAGACCGCGACCTTAGCCGCGACAACGAGGCGGACTATGCCCCAGAAGTCATGCCCCGGCGAGTACGACGCCGGGACTGCAGCCCTGGTTACAGCGCCGTGCCGCGCTTGCGCACGATCAGCATCGCCAGTTCCAGCGACTGCTCGTAGTTCAGGCGCGGATCGACCGTGGATCGATAGGCTCGTGCCAGGTCGCCTTCGGTGAGATCGCGCGCGCCGCCCATGCACTCGGTGACGTCTTCGCCGGTGAGCTCGAGGTGCACGCCACCCAAGCGCGTGCCGCATTCCGCGTGCGCGTCAAAGGCCAGCTCCAGTTCGCGGCGGATGTTCTCGAAGCGGCGCGTCTTCACCCCGCCGGCCACGCTCTCGGTGTTGCCATGCATCGGATCGGCCACCCACAACACGCGACGGCCTTCGCGCTTCACTGCTTCCAGCAGCGCAGGCAAGGCTTCCGCCACCTTGGCCGCGCCCATGCGATGGATCAGGGTGAGGCGTCCGGGTTCCTCGTCCGGGTTGAGCGCATCGATCAGGCGCAGCAACTGCTCGGGCTTCACCGAGGGGCCAATCTTCACGGCCACCGGGTTGCGCAAGCCGCGCATGTACTCGATGTGGGCACCCTCCAGGTCGGCAGTGCGCATGCCAATCCAGGGGAAATGCGTGCCGAGGTTGAACCAGCCCCATTGGCGCGGAACCTGGCGGGTCAAGCCTTGCTCGTAATCGAGCAACAAAGCCTCATGCGAGGTGTAGAAATCGACCCGGTCGGCGTTGTGGATGGCCTGACCCGACAACGTCTCCATGAAGCGCACGCCGTCGCCGATCGCCGCCACCATGCGGCGGTATTCCTCCGCCAGCGGCGAATGCCCGACCCAGCCCAGATCCCAGTACTCGGGGTGGTGCAGGTCGGCAAAGCCGCCGTCGATCAGCGAGCGCACGAAGTTCATGGTCAGGGCCGAACGCGAATGCGCCTGCACCAGGCGCTGCGGATCGGGCACCCGTGCCTGGGCGGTGAACTCCGGTTGGTTGACGATGTCGCCGCGGTAGCTCGGCAAGGTGAGGCCGTCACGGGTTTCCGTGTCAGTGGAGCGCGGCTTGGCGTACTGGCCCGCGAAGCGCCCGACACGCACCACCGGCAGGCGCAGCCCGTAGACCAGCACGACGCTCATCTGGATCAGTACTTTCAGGCGATTCGAGATCAGTCCCGATTCGCAATCGCTGAAGCTCTCGGCGCAGTCGCCGCCCTGGAGCAGGAAGCGCTTGCCTTCCTGCGCCTCGGCCAGCTGCCGCTTGAGCGCAAGGATCTCCCAGGAGGTCACCAAGGGCGGCAGGCGCCCGAGCTCCGACAGTGCCGATTCCAGTGCCACCGGGTCGGGATAGGTCGGCTGCTGCAGCGCAGTGCGGGCACGCCAGGACTGGGGGGTCCAGTCGCGCGGCAGTCGGACGGGTTGCGGGCGGGAATCAGGCTGGCTCATGGCGGACAAGAGGCGATTGTTGCGGTGCATCACCCGATCATGCCGACCGAGCCGCGTCGGCGCAAATGTCTCTTTCGAAACTGCTCATGCCCCGCGACTCCGCTACGGGCGCTTGCGGAACCCGGCCCACAGCGCCGCGCCGCCAAGAATCAGGTACCAGAGCAGGGTCCAGCCAGGCATGGCGATGCCGAGGAAGCTCCAATCCACGAGGGCGCAGTCGCCGGACGGGGTGAAGATCTTCTCGATTGTCTTCTGCAGCGGGAAGGTGTCGAGCATGTAGCTCAGGTCCATGCCGGTGCACGAAGGAACCTCGCTGGGTGGCAGGTTCTGGATATAAAGGTGCCAGATCGCGATGCCGGTGCCGAAAGCCGCGCTGGCCGCCACGCCCAGGGACGCCAGCTTGCGCCACCATGTCGGTCGCGGCCCGATCAGCGCCCCGAGCAGGAAGAACACCGCCATCCCGACAAAGGCCACGCGCTGCAGGATGCACAAGGGGCACGGCATCATGAACATGCCGTGCTGTACGTAGAGCGCGTACGCCAGCAGGCCCAGGCAAAGCGCGGCGCCCGATGCGAACTGGGCGCGAAAACTCCATGCGAAAGGATTCATCGATCGAGACCTCGGGTAGCGATGCGCGCTCGGACCATCGAAGTTGCGGGAAGTGCCGGCCCTTGCACCGAGATCGCAGGGCGACTCCGGCAGGGAGCGGCTGAAACGACGAACCCCGGACAGGCCGGGGTTCGATCGACTACCTTGCGTTGCCGCGACTTACTCGGCCGCCGGCTCCGCCTGAGCCTGCGGACGATCCACCAGTTCCACATACGCCATCGGCGCATTATCGCCATCGCGGAAGCCGCACTTCAGGATGCGCAGGTAGCCGCCCGGACGCGACTGGTAGCGCGGGCCCAGCGTGGTGAACAAGGTGCCGACGGCTTCCTTGTCGCGCAGGCGCGAAAAAGCAAGGCGGCGGTTCGCCACGCCATCAACCTTGGCGAGCGTGATCAGCGGCTCGGCGACGCGGCGCAGTTCCTTGGCCTTGGGCAAGGTGGTGCGGATCAGGCCGTGCTTGATGAGCGACGCCGCCATGTTGCTGAACATGGCCTGGCGATGCGAGCTGGTGCGGTTGAACTTGCGACCGGATTTCATGTGACGCATGAGAACGATTCCTGTGAAAGTGCATTGGCTTGAGTTGCCGTCCTGGCACAACCTTGTTGTTCTTGTAGTCGGCGCGGAGATCCTTCCCCGAGGCCTCAGCGGGCGCGAAATCCGCCCGTTTTCTTGGTTTCCGGAGCCACGCTAGCGCGGCTCCTGCAACTGATCTTGTAGAGCCGAGCTTACTCGACTCCTGCGGGGCCAGAGCGGAGCAAGCTCCGCCCTGCAGGCTCTTAACCCAGCATGCCCTGCTGCAGGCCGGCCGGCGGCCAGTTTTCCAGCTTCATTCCGAGCGACAGGCCGCGCTGTGCGAGCACTTCCTTGATCTCGGTGAGCGACTTCTTGCCCAGGTTCGGGGTCTTTAGCAGCTCGACCTCGGTACGCTGAATCAGGTCGCCGATGTAGTAGATGTTCTCGGCCTTGAGGCAGTTGGCCGAGCGCACGGTCAGCTCCAGATCGTCGATCGGGCGCAGCAGCACCGGATCAATGCCACCTGCGATCGGCTTGGCCGCGCTACGGTCACGCTGGGTGAAGTCGCCGAACACCGAGAGCTGATCGGAAAGAATGTCGGCCGCGGTACGGACCGCTTCCTCGGCGTCAATCGTGCCGTTGGTCTCGATGTGCAGCACGAGCTTGTCGAGGTCGGTGCGCTGTTCGACGCGCGCGCTCTCCACTTCGTAGGCCACGCGACGCACCGGGCAGAACGACGCATCGAGCATCAGCTTGCCGATCGCGCGGGTTTCCTCGTCCGGACGACGACGCGCAGCAGCCGGTTGGTAGCCGAAACCGCGCTCGATCTTCAGGCGCATGTTCAGCGCCGTGTCCTTGGTGAGGTGGCAGATCACGTGTTCGGGATTGATGATCTCGACGTTGTGATCGACCTTGATGTCGCCCGCGGTCACCACGCCTGGGCCGTGCTTGGCAAGGACGAGGGTGGCCTGGTCGACGTTGTGCATGCGGATCGCCACGTCCTTGAGGTTGAGCAGGACTTCGATCACGTCCTCCTGCAGGCCCTCAACCGTGGTGTATTCATGCAGCACGCCATCGATCTCGACTTCCGTGACGGCGAAGCCGGGGATCGAGGACAGCAGCACGCGGCGCAGCGCATTGCCCAGGGTGTGGCCATAACCGCGTTCCAGCGGCTCGACCACGACCTTGGCGCGATTGTTTGCGATACGTTCGATGCCGATGCCGCGCGGACGCAGCACCTGTGTGGCGGAAACGGACATTCGGCGCTTCTCCGGAATTACTTCGAAAACAACTCGACGGGATGGCTGCGAGTACGACTCGCAGCGATTACTTCGAGTACAACTCGACGATCAGGGCTTCATTGATGTCCGAAGGCAGGTCACTGCGCTCGGGCATCGCCTTGAACACGCCGGCGAACTTCTTCGAATCGACCTCGACCCAACCGGGGAACAGGTCCATTTCCGTCGAAAGCGTCAGCGACTCGGCCACCCGCAGCTGCCGCTGGGCGCGCTCGGTCAACGCGATCGCGTCTCCCGGCCGAACCTGGTAGGAAGGCAGGTTCACCGCCTTGCCGTTCACCGTCACGCCGCGATGCGACACCAACTGGCGCGCGGCCGGGCGGGTGACCGCAAAGCCCATGCGGTAGACGACGTTGTCGAGGCGGGTTTCGAGCAACTGCAACAGCGACTCGCCGGTGTTGCCCTTCTTCGAGGACGCCTTCTTGTAGTAATTGCGGAACTGACGCTCCAGCAGGCCGTAGATGCGCTTGACCTTCTGCTTCTCGCGCAACTGCACGGCGTAGTCGGAGAGCTTGCCGCGCTTGGCGACCGCGCCGTGCTGGCCGGGCTTCTGCTCCAGCTTGCACTTGGAATCGATCGCGCGCGCCGGGCTCTTGAGACTGAGGTCTGCACCTTCGCGGCGGGCGAGCTTGCAGGTAGGACCAATATAACGTGCCATGTTCTTCTAGCTCCTCAGACCCGGCGCTTCTTCGGCGGACGGCAGCCGTTGTGCGGAATCGGCGTGACATCGACGATGTTGGTGACCTTGTAGCCGACGTTGTTGAGAGAACGCACGGCCGACTCGCGACCCGGACCCGGGCCCTTGATGTAGACCTCCAGCGTCTTCAGTCCGTACTCCAGGGCAGCCTTGCCTGCCTTCTCGGCAGCGACCTGCGCGGCGAACGGGGTCGACTTGCGCGAACCGCGGAAACCCGCGCCGCCCGAGGTCGCCCAGGACAGTGCATTGCCCTGACGGTCGGTGATCGTGATGATGGTGTTGTTGAAGGACGCGTGCACGTGCGCGATGCCATCGGTGACGATGCGCTTGACCTTCTTCTTGACTTTGTTGGCAGCAGCCGGCTTGTTCATGGTGTCCTGGCCTTACTTCTTGATCGCCTTGCGCGGACCCTTGCGGGTGCGAGCGTTGGTGCGGGTGCGCTGGCCGCGCAGGGGCAGACCGCGACGATGGCGCAAGCCGCGGTAGCAGCCCAGGTCCATCAGGCGCTTGATGCTGATGCCGACTTCGCGGCGAAGGTCGCCTTCGACCGTGTACTTGGCCACTTCGGCGCGGATGCGCTCGACTTCGGCTTCGGTCAGGTCACGGATCTTGCGGCCGGATTCGATGCCCGCTGCGTCGCAAACCTGACGGGAGCGCGTCCGGCCAATGCCGAAGATACTCTGGAGGCCCACCCAGACATGCTTCTGGACAGGGAGATTGACACCCGCAATACGCGCCATGAGGCGTTCTCCGAAAGATGATTGCCGCTGTTGCCAGCGCAGTGAATCGAGAATGATAACAGGGCTTCGGGTTGCAAGGAAGCCCCTCGTCTCCGACGGGAGGCAAGGAACTCGGCATGGGGAGTGTGCCCATGCTCCGGCGACAGATCGGTTCTGCCCGGGAATCCGGGCGGTCGCGCTACTCCGGCGCGACGCGGGAACCGGCCTACCCGCGCGCGAAGCCGCCGCGCGAGTCGCCCATCGTGCAATTGGCGCAGGTGCGAAACACCTGCCGGAATCGCGTTTTGTCTGGAACCTCAGCGCGTCAAGCCACCGCGCGCGCCACCTTTCAGGTTGGCCTTCTTCATCAGGCTTTCATACTGGTGCGACATCAGGTGCGCCTGAATCTGCGCAGTGAAGTCCATCACCACCACCACCACGATCAGCAGCGACGTGCCGCCAAAGTAGAACGGCACCGCCCAGGCCGAACGCAGGATTTCCGGCAGAAGGCATACCGCCACCAGATACAGCGCGCCCCAGCCGGTCAGGCGGGTCAGCACGCCATCGATGTAGTCCGCGGTCGCCTTGCCCGGCCGGATACCCGGGATCAGTGCGCCCGACTTCTTCAGGTTCTCGGCGGTTTCCTGCGAATTGAACACGAGCGCCGTGTAGAAGAACGCGAAGCCGATGATCAGCAACGCATAGAGCAACATGTGCAGCGGCTCGTTCGGGGCCAGTGCCTGGGCAATGGTCTGCAGCCAGCGCGCATCGCTGGCCGAACTGAACCAGCTCGAGGCCGTGGCCGGAAACATGATCAACGACGATGCAAAGATCGGCGGAATCACGCCCGACATGTTGAGCTTCAGCGGCAGGTGCGAGCTCTGGTTCATGTAGGCCTGGCGACCGCCCTGGCGACGCGCGTAGTTCACCGTGATGCGACGCTGGCCGCGCTCGACGAACACCACGAAGGCGGTCACGAGCACCACCACCGCGAACACCAGGATGGCGACCATCGGATGCAGTTCGCCCGTGTTGACCAGGTTCAGGGTGGTGATGACGGCACTGGGCAAACCTGCGACGATGCCGGCGAAGATGATCAGCGAGATACCGTTGCCGACGCCGCGCTCTGTGATTTGCTCACCCAGCCACATCACGAACATGGTGCCAGCCGTCAGCGACACGACCGCCGTGAACAAGAAGCCCGGACCGGGCGTCATCACGATACCGCCGCCCTGTGATTGCAGCGCCATCGCCACGCTCAGCGACTGGAACACTGCAAGAAGGATGGTGCCGATGCGCGTGTACTGGGTCAGCTTGCGCCGCCCGGCCTCGCCTTCCTTGCGCAGGGCCTGCAGGCTCGGGAAGATCTGCGCGCACAGCTGCACGATGATCGACGCCGAGATGTAGGGCATCACGTTCAGGGCAAAGATGCTGAAACGCTCCAGCGCTCCGCCCGAAAACATGTTGAACAGGTCGACGATGGTGCCCTGCTGCGAATCCATGAATCGCATCATCGCGGCCGGGTCCACGCCCGGCACCGGGATGAACGAACCGAGGCGATAGACGATCAACGCCCCCAGCACGAACAGGAGGCGTTGACGCAGTTCGGTGAACTTGCCCGAACCGGCGAGCGCAGCAGCGGCTTTCGATGCCTGCGACAAGGGCGCTTACTCCGAGACGCTGCCGCCGGCAGCTTCGATGGCGGCCTTGGCACCAGCCGTTGCGGTTACACCCTGCAGCGTGAGCTTGCGGGTGATCTCGCCCTTCTTCACGACCTTGGCGTACTTCGCAGTGCTCGGCACCAGCTTGGCGGCGCGCAGCGCAGCGAAATCAACGGTGTCGACGGCAAGCTTCTCCAGCTGGTAAAGCAACACCTCCGCGGTGTCCTTGGCCATCTTGGAGCGGAAGCCCACCTTGGGCAGGCGGCGCTGCAACGGCATCTGGCCGCCTTCGAAACCGGCCTTGACCTTGCCCTTGCCGGTACGGGCGTACTGGCCCTTGTGACCACGGCCGGCAGTCTTGCCGAGACCGGAACCGATGCCGCGACCGACGCGGACGCGATCCTTGCGGGCGCCCTTGGCTGGTTTGAGCGTATTCATGCGCATGAGAATTCTCCTTGGCTCGCGGCTTACTGTTCGACCTGAACCAGGTAGTACACGGTGTTGATCAGGCCGCGGACCGACGGGGTATCCGGCAGTTCGCGCACGTCATTGAGCTTGTTCAAGCCCAGCGCCTTCACCGACAGGCGGTGGCGCGCCTGGGTGCCGCGCAGGCCCTTTACCAGACGAACCTTCACGGTCTTGGTCGCGCCGTTCTGCGTCGGATTCTTAGCCATGGCTGATTTCCTCCAGCTTCTTGCCGCGCTTGGCCGCGATCTTGCCCGGCGACTGCATCGCTTCCAGGCCCTTGAGGGTGGCGCGCACGAGGTTGATCGGATTGCGCGAACCCACGGCCTTGGCCAGGATGTTCTTCACGCCCACCGCTTCGAGCACGGCGCGCATCGCGCCGCCGGCGATCACGCCGGTACCTTCGGAAGCCGGCTGCATGTAGACGCGCGCGGCCCCGTGGTTGGCCTTGACCGCGTACCACACCGTGCCGTTGTTCAGCTCGACGTTGATCATGGCCTTGCGGGCATATTCCATCGACTTGGAAATGGCAACCGGCACTTCGCGCGCCTTGCCGTAGCCGAAGCCAACCTTGCCGGCTCCGTCGCCCACCACCGTCAGCGCGGTGAAGGTGAACTGGCGCCCGCCCTTGACGGTCTTGGAGACGCGGTTGACGGCAACCAGCTTCTCCAGCATGCCGTCGCTGTTTTCGCGATCGTTGGTGCTCATGGTTTGTCAGTCTCGAAATTACGGCACATTGGCCGCTTGTAGTTGTGGATTGCCTCGGTGCCGGCACCTGGCCGGCGCACGCTCGCCGTGGCGCGCGTGGCTGACACATCCTGTGTCCGGATGGGGCACGCCCCATCCGATTTCAAGCTATGAAACGACCTAGAACCTCAGGCCGGCTTCGCGCGCAGCTTCGGCCAGGGCCTTGATGCGGCCGTGATAGCGGTAACCCGAGCGATCGAACGCCACTGATTCGATGCCGGCAGCCTGCGCCTTCCTGGCGATAGCGGCGCCAACCTTGGCGGCGGCATCCTTGTTCTTGTTGCTCGAAAGACCGTTGCGCACATCGGCTTCGACGGTCGAGGCCGCGGCCAGCACGGTCGATCCATCGGCGCTGAAGACCTGCGCATAAAGGTGCTGGCCGGTGCGCAGCACCGACAGGCGCGGCACACCGAGTTCGCGGATGTGCGCCCGCGTCGACTTGGCGCGGCGCAGGCGGGCGATGTTCTTGTCCATAACGTTCTACCTCGTGAAAAGCGAAGGGCGAGATCCAGCGATCAGGCCTTTTTCGCTTCCTTGCGGATGATGGTTTCGTCGGAATACTTGACGCCCTTGCCCTTGTAGGGTTCCGGCGGACGGAACGCGCGGATCTTGGCGGCCACCTGGCCAACCATCTGCTTGTCGCTGCCCTTGACCAGGATTTCGGTCTGGGTCGGCGTTTCGATCGTGATCCCTTCCGGGGTCTTGAACACGACCGGATGCGAGAAGCCGAGGCTAAGGCTCAGGTCCTTGCCAGCCATCTGGGCGCGGTAACCGACGCCGACGAGCTCCAGCTTGCGCTCGAAGCCGCCCGACACGCCCTTGACCATGTTTGCCAGGATGGCGCGGGTGGTGCCGGCCATGGCGATGCGATCGCCTTCGGCCGACAGCATGATGTGGCCGTCTTCGACCCGGGTCTCGACGCCCTGCGGGCGCGCCATCGTGAGCGTGCCCTTCGGGCCCTTCACGGACAGCAGATCGGTGGTGGCGCTGAACTCGACGCCCTTGCCGAGCGCGATGGGTTTCTTGGCTACGCGAGACATCGTGCGGCTCCTATCAGGCGACCAGGGCGATGACTTCGCCGCCCACGCCCGCGGTGCGGGCCTGGTGGTCGGTCATGATGCCCTTGGAGGTGGAGATGATCGCCACGCCGAGTCCGCCCAGCACCTTCGGCAGGGCGTCCTTGCCGCGGTAGGCGCGCAGGCTCGACTTCGAGACGCGTTCGAGACGCTCGATCACCGGCTTGCCCTCGTAATACTTGAGGACGATTTCCAGTTCCGGCTTGGCGCCGATGGACTGCACGCGCGCGTCCTGGATGAAGCCTTCCGACTTCAGCAGGTTCGCGATCGCGAGCTTGAGTTTGGACGACGGCATCGAAACCGCCGGCTTGCCGACCGCGAGCGCATTCTTGATGCGCACCAGCATGTCGGCAACGGGATCAGTCATGCTCATTGCTAGTTTCCTCTACTAAGCACCGATATCCGCAGGAAAGTCTGCGAAACACTTGGCACGGACGTGCCGATGCCGGAGCGAACCATTCGCCCCGGCAGTACTGCTTACCAGCTGGCCTTGCGCAGGCCCGGCACGTCGCCCTTCATCGTGGCTTCGCGCAGCTTGTTACGGCCGAGGCCGAACTTCTGGTACACGCCACGCGAGCGGCCGGTCAGGGCGCAGCGGTTGCGTACGCGGCTGGGCGATGCGTCGCGCGGCATCTTCTGGAGCCTGGTCTGCGCTTCCGCCTTCTCCTCGTACGAGGACTTGGGGTTGGCGATGATCTTCTTCAGCTCCGCGCGCTTCGCGGCGTGCTTCTTCACCAGTTTCGCGCGCTTGATGTCGCGATTCACCATGCTGGTCTTGGCCATTTCGGTATTCCTCGCGTATCAGTTGCGGAACGGGAAGCCGAACGCTTCCAGCAGCGCCTTGGCTTCTTCGTTGGTGCGGGCGGTCGTGGTGACGGCGATGTCCATGCCGCGCATCGCGTCCACGGCGTCAAAGTCGATCTCCGGGAAGATGATCTGTTCCTTGATGCCCATGTTGTAGTTGCCGCGGCCATCGAAGGCGCGACCCGACACACCACGGAAGTCACGCACGCGCGGCAGCGAGATGTTGACCAGGCGATCGAGGAACTCGTACATCTTGGCGCGGCGCAAGGTGGTCTTGCAGCCGATCGGCCAACCGTCGCGGATCTTGAACGAGGCGACGGAGACGCGCGCCTTGGTCACGATCGGCTTCTGGCCGGAGATCTTCGCCATGTCGTCCACGGCGTTCTCCAGCACCTTCTTGTTGCCGACCGCCTCGCCCACGCCCATGTTGAGCGTGATCTTGGTCAGGCGCGGCACCTGCATGACGTTCTGGTAACCGAACTTCTGCATCAGCTTCGGCACCACTTCTTCTTTGTAGATTTTCTCAAGCCGGGTCATGGCGTCATTCCTCAGGCGTCTACCGCCTCGTTGCTCGAGCGGAACACACGCAATTTGCGTCCATCCTCGAGGACCTTCACACCAACGCGGTCGCCCTTCCTGGCAGCTGCGTTGAACAGCATCACGTTGGAAATATGGATCGGCGCTTCACGCTCGACGATGCCGCCCGGCTGGTTCGCCTGCGGATTCGGCTTGGTGTGACGCTTGATCATGTTGACGTTCGACACGACGACCTTGTCGCCGGCCACTCGCACGACTTCGCCCTTCTGTCCCTTGGACTTGCCGGCGATCACGACCACCTGGTCGCCCTTGCGGATACGGTTCATCTTTCTATCCTCCGCTCAGAGCACTTCAGGGGCGAGCGACACGATCTTCATGAACTTCTCGCCGCGCAGTTCGCGCGTGACCGGTCCGAAGATGCGCGTGCCAATCGGCTCGAGCTTGTTGTTCAGCAGCACGGCGGCGTTGCCGTCGAAGCGGATCAGCGACCCGTCGGCGCGGCGCACGCCCTTGCGGGTGCGGACCACGACGGCATCGTAAACCTCGCCCTTCTTGACCTTGCCGCGCGGGATCGCGTCCTTGACGCTGACCTTGATGACGTCGCCGATGTGGGCGTAACGGCGCTTGGAGCCACCGAGCACCTTGATACACATCAGTTCCTTGGCACCGCTGTTGTCGGCCGCCTGCAGGAAGGATTGCATCTGGATCATGGGAACTCTCCTTCCTTACTCGGCCGCGCGCGTGACGATTTCCACCACGCGCCAGTTCTTGGTCTTGGACAGGGGACGGCACTCCGACACGCGCACCACATCGCCTTCCTGGCACTTGCCCTCTTCATCATGGGCATGCAGCTTGGTCGAACGCTTGATGTACTTGCCGTAGAGGCCGTGCTTGACCTGGCGCTCGACGAGCACGGTCACGGTCTTCTGCATCTTGTTGCTGACGACGCGGCCTTCGACCGTGCGCAGCGCTTCGTTGTTGTCGCTCATGTCCGTCGCCTTACCTTGCGTGCTGCTTGTTGCCGCCCAACAGCATCTTGACCTGCGCGATCTCGCGCCGGACGTTCTTGATCTGGTGCGTCTGGGTCAGCTGACCCGTGCCCTTCTGCATGCGCAAGCTGAATTGTTCACGCGCAAGATCGAGCAGGTGGGCCTGAAGTTCGGCGGCCGACTTCGCCTTGAGTTGCTTGAGTTCCATTAGCGCACCGTGCGGGTCACGAAGGTGGTCTGGACCGAGAGCTTCGCGGCAGCCAGGCGGAAGGCCTCGCGCGCGCTGTCCTCGGGAATGCCCTCGATTTCGTACAGCATGCGACCGGGCTGGATCGGGGCGACCCACAGCTCGACGTTGCCCTTGCCGTTGCCCATGCGGACCTCGATCGGCTTCTTGGTGATCGGCTTGTCCGGGAACACGCGGATCCAGAGCTTGCCGCCACGCTTCACGTAGCGGCTGATGGTGCGGCGCGCAGCCTCGATCTGGCGCGCGGTGAGTGCGCCACGGGTGGTGGCCTTGAGACCGAATTCGCCGAAGCTGACGGCGGCGCCGTTCCAGCTCAGGCCTTCATTGCGGCCCTTGTGTACCTTGCGGTACTTGGTTCGTTTGGGTTGCAGCATGGCCAGTTACCTCGCGTCGCGATCACGGGCCGGACGGGCCGGACGCTCGCTGCGCTCGGGGCGCGGCGTATCGTCTGCCTTCTCCTGGCCGATCTGGGTGTAGTCGAAGACTTCGCCCTTGTAGATCCAAACCTTCACGCCGATGATCCCGTAGGTGGTACGGGCTTCAGCGAAACCGTAGTCGATATCGGCGCGCAGCGTATGCAGCGGCACGCGACCTTCGCGATACCACTCCGAACGCGCGATTTCGGCGCCATTGAGGCGGCCGGCCACGTTGACCTTGATGCCCAGGCCACCGAGGCGGATCGCGTTGCCGACCGCGCGCTTCATCGCACGCCGGAACATGATGCGACGCTCGAGCTGCTGTGCAATCGACTCGGCCACCAATTGGGCGTCGAGTTCGGGCTTGCGCACCTCGGACACGTTGATATGGGCCGGAACGCCCATGATCGACGAAACTTCCTTGCGCAGCTTCTCGATGTCCTCGCCCTTCTTGCCGATGACGACGCCCGGACGCGCAGTGTGGATCGTGACGCGCGCGGTCTTGGCCGGTCGCTCGATCTGGATGCGGCTCACGCCAGCCTGCGCCAGCTTCTTGCGCAGCATCTCGCGCACCTTCAGGTCGCCCGCCAGGTAGTCGGCGAATTCACGCTTGTTGGCGTACCACTTGGAGTTCCAGTCCTTTGAGATGCCCAGGCGGATTCCAGTCGGATGTACTTTATGACCCATCGTGATGTTTCCGTTTGTCCTGGGTTACTTGGCCGTGCCCACAACCACAGTGATGTGGCTGGTGCGCTTGAGGATGCGGGCGCCGCGACCCTTGGCGCGGGCGTGGAAGCGCTTCAACATCGAACCTTCGTCGACGAAAATGCGCGTGACCTTGAGGTCGTCGACGTCGGCGCCGTCGTTGTTCTCGGCGTTCGAAACCGCCGAGAGCAGGACCTTGCGCACCACGTGGGCGGCCTTCTTGGGGCTGAACTGGAGCAGGTCGCTGGCGCGTGCGACCGGCAGGCCACGCACCTGGTCTGCGACCAGGCGGACCTTCTGGGCCGAAATGCGCGCACCGCGCAGGATGGCTTTGGTTTCCATCGTCATAGTCCTTACTTCGCCGCCGTCTTCTTGTCGCCGCCGTGCCCCTTGAAGGTGCGCGTCACGGCGAACTCGCCGAGCTTGTGCCCGACCATGTTCTCGTTGACCAGCACCGGGACATGCAGCTTGCCGTTGTGGATGGCGATCGTGTATCCCACCATCTCCGGCAGGACCATCGAGCGACGCGACCAGGTCTTGATCGGCTTCTTGCTGTTGCTGGCCATCGCGGCCTCCACCTTCTTCATCAGGTGCAGGTCTACGAACGGGCCTTTCTTGAGTGAACGTGCCATGGCCGATTCCTAATTACTTGGTGCGACGACGCACGATGAACTGATCGGTGCGCTTGTTGTTGCGGGTCTTGTAGCCCTTGGTCGGCAGGCCCCACGGCGAAACCGGATGACGGCCGCCCGAGGTACGGCCTTCGCCACCGCCGTGCGGATGGTCGACCGGGTTCATCACCACGCCGCGGACCGTCGGGCGGATACCCAGCCAACGCTTGGCGCCGGCCTTGCCCTTCTTCTCCAGGCTGTGCTCGCCGTTGCCGACTTCGCCGATCGTGGCGCGACAGTCGGCCGGAACCTTGCGCATCTCGCCGGAGCGGAGGCGCAGGGTGGCATAACCTTGCTCGCGTGCAATCAACTGGGCCGAGGTGCCGGCAGACCGCGCCATCTGCGCCTTCTTGCCAGGCTTCATTTCGATGCAGTGCACCGTGGTGCCGATCGGGATGTTGCGCAGCGGCAGCGTGTTGCCGACCTTGATCGGAGCATCACGGCCCGCCATCAGCTGATCGCCCACCGCGATGCCCTTGGGCGCGATGATGTAGCGACGCTCGCCGTCGGCATAGCACAGCAACGCGATGTGCGCGGTGCGGTTCGGATCGTACTCGACGCGCTCGACCTTCGCGGCAATGCCTTCCTTGTCGCGCTTGAAGTCGACAATCCGGTAGTGCTGCTTGTGGCCACCACCGACGTGGCGAGTGGTGATGCGACCGTGGTGGTTTCGCCCACCGGTGCGCGTCTGCGGTTCGACCAGCGCGGCGTGCGGCGCACCCTTGTGCAGGTCGGCGTGGACAACCCCTACCTTGGCGCGGCGGCCCGGTGAAGTCGGCTTGTAGTTCATCAGTGCCATGGCTTGCTACCTACCTCAGGCCTTTGCCATCACGTCGATGCTCTGGCCGTCGGCCAGGCGAACGTAGGCTTTGCGCCAGTCGCCGCGGCGACCGGTGCGGAACTTGAAGGACTTGTTCTTGCCCTTCACGTTGACCAGATTCACGCCCTCGACCTTGACGCTGAACAACTGCTCGATGGCAGCCTTCACGTCGGCCTTGGTTGCGGTCTGGGCCACTTCAAACACGTACTGGTTGGCCAGCTCCTGCTGACGCGCGCTCTTCTCGGAGACGTGCGGCGCGCGCAGGGTGCTCAGGATCTTCTCACTGCTCATGCCAGCCACTCCTCGATCTTCTTGACGGCGTCGACCGTGACGACCACGTAGTCGGCACCGACCAAAGCGACCGGGTCCAGACCTTGCACATCGCGCACTTCCACGTAGGGAAGATTGCGCGCGGCCAGGTACAGCGCCTCGGAACCATTTTCGGTGACGATCAGCGGGCGCTTGCCTTCGAACTGGGCCAGCTTGGCCGCCAGCTCGCGGGTCTTCGCCGCCTCCACCTCGAAAGACTCCACCACCTTGATGCGACCGTGGCGGTTGAGTTCCGACAGGATCGACATCAGGGCGCCGCGGTACATCTTGCGGTTTACCTTCTGCGCGAAGCTGCGCGGCTTGGCCGCGAACGCGACACCACCACCGACGAAGATAGGGGCGCGATAGTCGCCGTGGCGGGCACCGCCGCCCTTCTGCTTCTTGAACTTCTTGGTGGTACCGGTGACTTCCGAGCGGGTCTTCTGGGCCTTGGTACCGGCGCGCGCGGCGTTGCGATACGCCACCACGACCTGGTGCACCAGATCCTCGCGGTATTCGCGACCGAAGACCGCGTCGGAAACCGACAGCGGCTTGGCGCTACCGACGACTGCGAGTTCCATGATCTTTCTCCTTAACCTTTCGACGTCGGGCGAACGATCACGTCGCCACCGGGCGCACCGGGGACGGAACCGCGGATCGCGAGCAGGCCGCGCTCTGCGTCGACCTTCATCACGACCAGATTCTGCATCGTCTGCTGCACGTCGCCCATGTGGCCCGACATCTTCTTGCCCGGGAATACGCGACCCGGCGTCTGGCGCTGACCGATCGAGCCTGGCGCGCGGTGCGAGAGCGAGTTACCGTGGGTCGCGTCGCCCATGGTGAAGTTGTGCCGCTTGATCGTGCCCTGGAAGCCCTTGCCCTTGGTCACGCCCTGCACGTCGACCTTCTGGCCGACCGCGAACACGTCCGCGGTGATCTCGCCGCCGACCGAGTACTTGGACGCCTCGGCCGCTTCGACGCGGAACTCCCACAAGCCGCGACCGGCCTCGACCTTGGCCTTGGCGTAGTGGCCGGCGAGCGGCTTGTTCACCAGCGCGGCGCGCTTGCTGCCGGCGGCAACCTGCACCGCGTTGTAGCCGTCGTTCTCGACCGTCTTCACCTGCACGATGCGGTTGGGCGTCGCTTCGATCAGCGTCACCGGCACCGACTCACCGTTCTCCGTGAAGATTCGGCTCATGCCGCACTTGCGGCCAACAATTCCGATAGTCATGGTTCGGACCTCAGTACAGCTTGATCTGGACGTCGACGCCGGCCGCCAGTTCGAGCTTCATCAGCGCGTCGACGGTCTTGTCGTTCGGGTCCACGATGTCGAGCACGCGCTTGTGGGTGCGGGTCTCGTACTGGTCGCGCGCGTCCTTGTCGACGTGCGGCGACACCAGCACGGTGTAGCGCTCGGTCTTGGTCGGCAGCGGGATCGGTCCGCGCACCTGCGCGCCCGTCCGCTTTGCCGTTTCGACGATTTCGCTTGCCGAACGATCGATCAGTCGGTGATCGAACGCCTTCAAACGAATCCGAATCTTCTGGTCCGCCATGGCCTTTCCTTGATTCTTGAAAGAGCGTCGGGAGCGGAAGCGAGTGTCCCGCTCCCCGATGCATTGCTTGCTTACTTGATGATCTTCGCCACCACGCCGGCGCCGACGGTGCGGCCACCTTCGCGGATCGCAAAACGCAGGCCTTCGTCCATCGCGATCGGCGCGATCAACGACACCACCATCTTGATGTTGTCGCCCGGCATCACCATCTCCACGCCTTCCGGCAACTGGCACGCGCCCGTCACGTCGGTGGTGCGGAAGTAGAACTGCGGGCGATAGCCCTTGAAGAACGGCGTGTGACGACCGCCTTCGTCCTTCGACAGCACGTACACCTCGGCTTCAAACTCCGTGTGCGGCGTGATCGAACCCGGCTTCGCCAACACCTGGCCGCGCTCCACGTCGTCGCGCTTGGTGCCGCGCAGCAGCAGGCCCGCGTTGTCCCCCGCCTGGCCCTGGTCCAGCAGCTTGCGGAACATCTCCACGCCCGTCACCGTCGTCTTCTGCGTCGGACGGATGCCCACGATCTCGATTTCGTCGCCGACCTTGATGATCCCGCGCTCGATACGACCCGTCACCACCGTGCCGCGGCCCGAAATCGAGAACACGTCTTCCACCGGCATCAGGAACGACTTGTCGATGTCGCGCTGCGGCTCCGGAATGAACGTGTCCAGCGCTTCCACCAGCTTCAGGATCGACGGCACGCCAATCTCCGACTGGTCGCCTTCCAGCGCCAGACGCGCCGAACCCTTCACGATCGGGGTGTCGTCGCCCGGGAAGTCGTACTTGCTCAGCAGCTCACGAACTTCCATCTCGACCAGCTCAAGCAGCTCCGCGTCGTCCACCATGTCGGCCTTGTTCAGGTACACGACAATGTGCGGCACGCCCACCTGGCGCGACAGCAGGATGTGCTCGCGCGTCTGCGGCATCGGGCCGTCCGCGGCCGAGCACACCAGGATCGCGCCGTCCATCTGCGCCGCACCCGTGATCATGTTCTTCACGTAGTCGGCGTGGCCCGGGCAGTCCACGTGCGCGTAGTGGCGCGTCGGCGATTCATACTCCACGTGCGCCGTCGAAATCGTGATCCCGCGCGCCTTCTCTTCCGGCGCCGCGTCGATCTGGTCGTACGCCTTGAACTCACCGCCAAAACGCTCCGCGCCGATCTTCGTCAGCGCCGCCGTCAGCGTCGTCTTGCCGTGATCCACGTGTCCAATCGTCCCCACGTTCACGTGCGGCTTGGTGCGCTCGAACTTACCCTTTGCCATTGTCGTATGCCTCTGTACTAACTTTTGGAAAGTGCGGTCATGCACGACCGCTTTTTGACTTTGCGATCAGGACGATCGCACCAATTAACTCTTCTTGATCACCGATTCCGCGATGTTCGCCGGCGCTTCCGCGTAGTGATCGAATTCCATCGTGAAGGTGGCTCGACCCTGCGACATCGAGCGCAGCGTCGTGGCGTAGCCGAACATCTCGCCGAGCGGCACCATCGCGTTGATCACCTTGCCGGAGGGACTCTCGTCCTGGCCCTGCAGGATGCCGCGGCGACGGCTGACGTCGCCCATCACATCACCGAGATAATCCTCGGGAGTGACGATCTCGACCTTCATCACCGGCTCCAGCAACACCGGGTTCGCCTTCGAGAAGCCTTCCTTGAAGCCCATCGAACCCGCAATCTTGAACGCCATTTCATTCGAGTCGACATCGTGGAACGAACCGTCGACCGCACGGATCTTGATGTCGACGACCGGGAACCCGGCGAGCACGCCGTTCTTCATCGCCTCTTCGATACCCTTGCCGGCGGCGGTGACGTATTCCTTCGGCACCACGCCACCGACGATCGCGTTCTCGAAGGAGAAGCCGACGCCACGCTCGACCGGTTCCATCTCGATGACGATGTGACCGTACTGGCCGCGACCGCCCGACTGGCGCACGAACTTGCCTTCCTGCTTGACCGCCTTGCGGATGGTTTCGCGGTAGGCTACCTGCGGCTTGCCGACGTTGGCTTCGACGTTGAACTCGCGCTTCATGCGGTCAACGAGGATTTCCAGATGCAGCTCGCCCATGCCGGCGATGATGGTCTGGCCCGACTCCTCGTCGGTGCGCACCCGGAACGACGGATCTTCCTGCGCCAGGCGACCGAGGGCGACGCCCATCTTCTCCTGATCGGACTTGGTCTTCGGTTCCACGGCCATCGAGATGACCGGCTCCGGGAAGATCATCCGCTCCAGCGTGATGACGTGGTCCATCGCGCACAGCGTGTCGCCCGTGGTGACGTCCTTGAGGCCGACCGCGGCCGCGATGTCACCCGACAGCACTTCCTTGATCTCGTCGCGCTGATTGGCGTGCATCTGCAGGATGCGGCCAATGCGCTCCTTCTTGCTCTTGACCGGGTTGTAGACCTGGTCGCCGGCGTTGAGCGTGCCGGAGTAGACACGGAAGAAGGTGAGCGAACCGACGAACGGATCCGTCATGATCTTGAACGCAAGGGCCGAGAACGGCTCCTTGTCGCCGGCGTTGCGGACGGCTTCCTTCTCGTTCTCGTCGATGCCCTTCACCGCCGGACGATCGGCCGGCGACGGCAGCAACTGGATCACGGCGTCCAGCATCGCCTGCACGCCCTTGTTCTTGAACGCGGTGCCGCAGAACATCGGGATGATGTCGCACGACAGCGTGCGCGAACGGATGCCGCCGATGATTTCCTCTTCGGTCAGGTCACCCTCTTCCAGGTACTTGTTCATCAGGTCTTCCGACGCCTCGGCGGCGGCCTCGACCATGAACTCGCGCGCCTTCTTCGACTCGTCGACGAGGTTGGCCGGGATGTCGGCGTAGGCAAAGGTGTTGCCCTGGGTGCTCATGTCCCAGACGATCGCCTTCATCTTCAGCAGGTCGACGACGCCCTCGAAATGTTCCTCGGCACCGATCGGCACCTGCATCGGCACGGCGTAGGCACCGAGACGCGAGCGCAGCTGCTCGACCACCTTGCCGAAGTTGGCGCCGGTGCGATCCATCTTGTTGACGAAGGCAAGACGCGGCACCGCGTACTTGTTGGCCTGGCGCCAGACGGTCTCGGACTGCGGCTGCACGCCGCCGACCGCGCACAGCACGAACACGGCGCCATCAAGCACGCGCAGAGAACGCTCGACTTCGATGGTGAAGTCGACGTGGCCCGGGGTGTCGATGATGTTGAAGCGATGCTCGGGAAGGGCCTTGTCCATGCCCTTCCAGAAGCAGGTCGTCGCGGCCGACGTGATCGTGATGCCGCGCTCTTGCTCCTGCTCCATCCAATCCATGGTCGCCGCGCCGTCGTGCACCTCGCCAATCTTGTGATTGACACCGGTGTAGAACAGGATGCGTTCGGTCGTGGTGGTCTTGCCGGCATCAATGTGGGCCATGATGCCGAAGTTGCGATAACGCTCGATGGGAGTGGTACGTGCCACGGTCGAAATCCTTTCGATTACCAGCGGTAGTGGGCGAACGCTTTGTTCGCTTCCGCCATGCGGTGCGTTTCTTCACGCTTCTTCACGGCACCGCCGCGATTCTCGGACGCATCAAGCAACTCGCCGGCGAGCTTGCGCGGCATCGAGGTCTCGCCGCGCTTGCGGGCGAACTCGATCAGCCAGCGCATGGCCAGGGCGGTGCGGCGCGAGGAACGCACTTCCACCGGAACCTGGTAGGTAGCGCCACCGACGCGGCGCGACTTCACTTCCACCGCCGGAGCGACGTTGCCGAGCGCCTTCTCGACCAACTCGAGCGCGTTGGGATTCTTCTCGCCGATGACATCCATCGCGCCGTACACGATCTTCTCGGCCACCGACTTCTTGCCGCTCTGCATCACCATGTTGATGAAGCGAGCAATGGTCTGGCTGTCGTGCTTGGGGTCCGAGAGAATCGAACGGGTACCGGGAGAGCCTTTACGGGACATGTGCGTGCCTGATTTGAAAAGATCGAGTGTTGCGCGTTACGCGGAAACAGCTAGAAACGCGTTGCGGACTCAGGATTTGGGGCGCTTGGCGCCGTACTTGGAGCGACTCTGGCGGCGCTTCGCCACGCCGGCGGCGTCAAGCGAGCCGCGCACGGTGTGATAGCGCACGCCGGGCAGATCCTTCACACGGCCACCACGAATCAGCACCACCGAGTGCTCCTGCAGGTTGTGACCTTCGCCACCAATGTAGGAAATCACCTCGAACCCGTTGGTCAGGCGAACCTTGGCCACCTTGCGCAGGGCCGAATTCGGCTTCTTCGGAGTCGTGGTGTAGACGCGCGTGCATACCCCGCGACGCTGCGGGCAATTGGCCAACGCCGGCGAGGCGCTCTTGTAGGTCTTGGAGCTGCGCGGCTTGCGCACCAGCTGATTGATCGTGGACATTCGTTGAAATCCAGCTGCAAATCCGTTGAACAAAAAACAGGCCCGGGACGAGCCCGGCCTGTTTCCTTGAGGTGCTGCATGGCGCTGTGGGTAACCGGGCCAGGCCCGCTTGCCGCACTGAAAGTCCGTTTAACGAATACGAGGAACATCCTGTCCCTCTTTTCGATTTGACGCCGAAATCCTGGGTGGTGGCACCAAGGCGCCACACCGAGACGCGGAAGTATAGTTGGGTTGTGCCTGCTTTGCAACAACCGTTTCACCTGAAAACACCCGGAGCCGATCATCGGCTCCGGGTGCCTCACTCTGGGCGCGGCGATCAGCCCTCGTCGGCCGGGCTGGCCACCGCTTCGCTGACGCCCCGCAGGGTTTCCAGCTCGGCGTCGGTGAGCGTCGAGGTCGGGGCTCGACGCCGGCTGTGGTAGGCCAGACCCGTACCGGCCGGGATCAGGCGGCCCACGATCACGTTCTCCTTCAGGCCGCGCAGGGTATCGCGGGTGCCGCGCACCGCCGCCTCGGTCAACACGCGGGTGGTTTCCTGGAAGGAGGCCGCCGAGATGAACGATTCGGTGGCGAGCGAGGCCTTGGTGATGCCCAGCAGCACCGGATCGTACTTCGCCCCCATGCCGTCACGCGCCGAGACCCGGGCGTTCTCTTCCAGAACGCGGATGCGATCCATCTGTTCGCCCCGCAGGAAGCGGCTGTCGCCAGCCTCGGTGACCTCGACCTTGCGCAGCATCTGACGAATGATCGTCTCGATGTGCTTGTCGTTGATCTTCACGCCCTGCAGGCGGTAGACGTCCTGGATTTCCTTGACCAGGTAGGCCGCGAGCGGCTCCACGCCCAGCAGGCGCAGGATGTCGTTCGGGTTCGGCTCGCCGTCCACCACGGTCTCGCCCTTCTCCACGTGCTCGCCTTCGAACACGATGATCTGGCGGTACTTGGGGATCAGCTCTTCGTGCTCGGGGCCGTCGATCGGCTTGATGATCAGGCGCTGCTTGCCCTTGGTGTCCTTGCCGAAGCTGACGATGCCCGAGATCTCGGCCAGGATGGCCTGATCCTTGGGCTTGCGCGCCTCGAACAGGTCAGCCACGCGCGGCAGGCCGCCGGTGATGTCGCGGGTCTTGGACGCTTCCTGCGGAATCTTCGCAACCACGTCACCCACGCCGACCTGGGCACCATCCTGCAGGTTCACCACCGAGCGTGGCGGCAGCAGGTACTGGGCCGGCAGATCGGTGCCCGGAATGCTCAGATCCTTGCCCTTCTCGTCCACGATGCGGACGATCGGACGCAGGTCCTTGCCGGCCGTTCCGCGCCGCTTCGGATCGGTGATCTCGACGCTGGCCAGGCCAGTCAGCTCGTCCGTCTTCTCGATCGTGGTGACGCCTTCGACAAAGTCGACGAAGCGCACGAAACCGGAGACTTCCGACACGATGGGATGGTTGTGCGGGTCCCAGTTCGCAGCGACCTGGCCGGCCTTGATTGCGGCGCCGTCCTTGAAGTTGATCATTGCGCCATAAGGCAGTTTGTAGCGTTCGCGCTCGCGGCCGTGGGTGTCCATGACCGAGATCTCGCCCGAACGCGATACCGCCACCAGGTGCCCGGCGCTGTGCTGCACGGTCTTGATGTTGTTGAACTTGACCGAACCGACCGTCTTGACCGAGACACTGTCCACGGCAGCGGCACGCGACGCGGCACCGCCGATGTGGAAGGTACGCATCGTCAGCTGCGTGCCCGGCTCGCCGATCGACTGCGCCGCGATCACGCCGACGGCTTCGCCGATGTTGACCAGGTGGCCACGGGCCAGATCGCGGCCGTAGCAATGCGCGCAGACGCCGAAACCCGATTCGCAGGTAATGGTGGAACGCACCAGGATCGACTGCACGCCGGCGTCTTCAAGCTTGGCCACCCACTTCTCGTCCAGCAGGGTGTTGCGCGTGACGAACGGATCCTCGTCGTTGCCCGGCAGGAACACGTCCTCGGCCACGATGCGACCCAGCACGCGCTCGCGCAGCGGCTCGACCACGTCGCCGCCTTCCACGATCGGGGTCATGGTGAGGCCATGCTTGGTGCCGCAATCGTCTTCGGTGATCACCACGTCCTGCGCCACGTCCACGAGGCGACGAGTGAGGTAGCCCGAGTTCGCGGTCTTCAATGCCGTGTCCGCGAGGCCCTTGCGGGCGCCGTGGGTAGAAATGAAGTACTGCAGAACGTCCAGGCCTTCGCGGAAATTCGCCTTGATCGGCGTCTCGATGATCGATCCGTCCGGCTTGGCCATCAGGCCACGCATGCCGGCGAGCTGGCGAATCTGGGCTGCGCTGCCGCGCGCGCCGGAGTCCGCCATGATGTAGATCGAGTTCATCGACTTCTGGTCGACGGCCTTGCCCTCGGCATCGAGCGTCTTCTCGCTGCCGATGCCTTCCATCATCGCCTTGGCCACCTGCTCGTTGGTGCGCGACCAGATGTCGACGACCTTGTTGTAACGTTCGCCGGCGGTGACCAGGCCCGACTGGTACTGTTCCTGGATCTCAAGCACTTCGGCTTCGGCCCCTTCCAGGATCGCCTTCTTCGCATCCGGGATCACCAGATCGTCGATCCCGATGGAAACCCCGGCGCGCGTGGCGTAGCGGAAGCCGGTGTACATCAGCTGGTCCGCGAAGATCACCGTGTCCTTGAGGCCGAGGTGGCGATAGCAGGAGTTGATCAGGCGGCTGATCGACTTCTTGGTCAGCTCGGTATTGACCAGAGCGAACGGCAGGCCCTCCGGCAGGATCTCGGCCAGCAGCGCGCGGCCGACCGTGGTTTCCACGATGCCCGTCTTGCGACTGCGCTTGCCGTCCTCGATCACGGTCTCGGTGATGCGCACCTTCACCTTGGCATGCAGCTCCACCACGCGGCAGTCATAGGCGCGATGCACTTCCGACAGGTTGGCGAACACCATGCCCTCGCCCTTCTTGCCGACAAGCGCGCGGGTCATGTAATACAAGCCGAGGACCACGTCCTGGGTGGGAACGATGATCGGCTCGCCGTTCGCGGGCGACAGGATGTTGTTGGTCGACATCATCAGCGCGCGCGCTTCGAGCTGGGCTTCCAGCGAGAGCGGCACGTGCACGGCCATCTGGTCGCCGTCGAAGTCGGCGTTGAAGGCCGAGCACACCAGCGGGTGCAGCTGGATCGCCTTGCCCTCGACCAGCACCGGCTCGAACGCCTGGATGCCGAGGCGATGCAGGGTCGGGGCGCGGTTCAACAGCACCGGATGTTCGCGGATGACTTCTTCCAGGATGTCCCAGACTTCCGCCGATTCGCGCTCGACCAGCTTCTTCGCGGCCTTGATCGTGGTGGCAAGGCCACGACGCTGCAGCTTGGAGAAGATGAAGGGCTTGAACAGCTCCAGCGCCATCTTCTTCGGCAGGCCGCACTCGTGCAGGCGCAGGGTCGGGCCGACCACGATGACCGAGCGGCCGGAATAATCGACGCGCTTGCCGAGCAGGTTCTGGCGGAAACGGCCCTGCTTGCCCTTGATCATGTCGGCCAAGGACTTCAGCGGGCGCTTGTTGGTGCCGGTGATGGCGCGGCCACGACGGCCGTTGTCCATCAGTGCGTCCACCGATTCCTGCAGCATGCGCTTCTCGTTGCGCACGATGATGTCGGGCGCGTTGAGTTCGAGCAGGCGCTTGAGGCGGTTGTTGCGGTTGATGACGCGGCGGTACAGGTCGTTCAGATCGGACGTCGCGAAGCGGCCGCCGTCGAGCGGCACCAGCGGACGCAGGTCCGGAGGCAGTACCGGCAGCACGGTCAGCACCATGAATTCGGGGCGATTGCCGGAGTCGATGAAGGCCTCGACCAGCTTGATGCGCTTCGACAGTCGCTTGAGCTTGGTTTCGCTGTTGGTGGACGCGATGTCTTCCTTCAGCTGGATCAGCTCGGCGTTGAGGTCGATGGTCTTGAGCAGGTTGTAGACCGCCTCGGCGCCCATCTTGGCGTCGAATTCATCGCCGTGATCCTGCACCGCCTGGAGGAACTGCTCTTCGGTCAGCAGCTGGCCGCGGTCGAGCGGGGTCAGGCCCGGATCGATCACCACGTAGGCTTCGAAGTACAGGATCCGCTCGATGTCGCGCAGGGTCATGTCCAGCATCAGGCCGATGCGCGAAGGCAGCGACTTGAGGAACCAGATGTGCGCCGTCGGCGTGGCCAGTTCGATATGGGCCATGCGCTCGCGGCGCACCTTGGCCAGGGTCACTTCGGTGCCGCACTTCTCGCACACCACGCCGCGGTGCTTCATGCGCTTGTACTTGCCGCACAGGCACTCGTAGTCCTTGATCGGACCGAAGATCGCGGCGCAGAACAGGCCGTCGCGCTCGGGCTTGAAGGTGCGGTAGTTGATGGTCTCCGGCTTTTTCACTTCGCCGTAGGACCAGGAACGGATCAGGTCGGGCGATGCCAGGCCGATCTTGATTGCATCGAAATCGAGCGTCTGGCGCGTCTGGTTGAAGAGGTTCAAAAGGTCTTTCATTGCCTTACTCCGGGAGTCGAGAGGATGAGGTGACTGGTCGAGGGACGGGGCGCCGCGCTGCTGCGCGCACCCCGCGCCGGATCAGCCGTTCTCTTCCAGCTCGATGTTGATCGCGAGCGAGCGGATTTCCTTCACCAGCACATTGAACGACTCGGGCATGCCAGCGGCCATCTCGTGGTCGCCGTCGACGATGTTCTTGTACATCTGGTTGCGGCCCTGCACGTCGTCGGACTTCACCGTCAGCATTTCCTGCAGGGTGTAGGCCGCGCCGTAAGCTTCCAGCGCCCAGACTTCCATCTCGCCGAAGCGCTGGCCGCCGAACTGCGCCTTGCCGCCCAGCGGCTGCTGGGTGACGAGCGAGTACGGACCGGTGGAACGCGCGTGCATCTTGTCGTCGACGAGGTGGTTGAGCTTGAGCATGTACATGTAGCCGACCGTCACCGGGCGATCAAAGGCCTCGCCGGTGCGACCGTCGAACAGCGTGGTCTGGCCCGATTCGGGCAGGTCCGCCAGCTTCAGCATCGCCTTGATCTCGTCCTCGCGCGCGCCATCGAACACCGGCGTCGCCATTGGCACGCCCTTGGTGAGGTTGGACGCGAGCGCCAGGATCTCGGCGTCGTTGAGCTGCTTCAGGTCCTCGCGCTGCTTGTTGCGCTCGGCCTTGTCGTGGTTGTAGATCTGGTCGAGGAACTTGCGCACCTCGGCCACGTTGCGTTGCTCATCGAGCATGCGCTGGATCTTTTCGCCCAAGCCCTTCGCGGCCCAACCCAGATGGGTTTCGAGAATCTGTCCGATGTTCATTCGGCTCGGCACGCCGAGCGGGTTGAGCACGATGTCGACCGGGCGGCCATCGGCCGCAAACGGCATGTCCTCGACCGGCTGGATCATCGAGATCACGCCCTTGTTGCCGTGACGGCCCGCCATCTTGTCGCCCGGCTGCACCCGGCGCTTCACCGCCAGGTAGACCTTGACCATCTTGAGCACGCCCGGAGCGAGGTCGTCGCCGGCCGTGATCTTGGCGCGCTTGTCGGTGAACTTCTTCTCGAATTCCTTCTTGTGCGCCTCGATCTGCTTCTGCGCACGCTCGATCGCATCGGCCGCGTCGTCATCCTTCATCCGGATCGAGAACCACTCGTCCTTCTTCAGGCCGTCCAGCATCTCGTCGCTCAGCGCCGTGCCCTTCTTCACGCCGCCCGGGCCACCGTTGGCCACCTTGCCGACGATCTGGGTGCGCAGGCGCGCAAAGATCGCGCCTTCAAGGATGCGGAACTGGTCGTCGAAGTCCTTCTTGACCCGCTTGATCTCCATCTCCTCGATCTGGCGGGCGCGCTTGTCCTTCTCGATGCCGTCGCGGGTGAAGACCTGCACGTCGATGACGGTGCCGTCCATGCCCGGCGGCACGCGCAGCGAGCTGTCCTTCACGTCGGACGCTTTCTCGCCGAAGATCGCGCGCAGCAGCTTTTCTTCCGGCGTCAGCTGGCTCTCGCCCTTGGGCGTGACCTTGCCCACCAGGATGTCGCCGGCCTGCACTTCGGCACCGATGTAGACCACACCGGACTCGTCGAGGCGGCCGAGCGCCTGCTCGGACACGTTCGGGATATCGGCGGTGATTTCTTCCGGCCCGAGCTTGGTGTCGCGCGCGGCGCAGCTGAGTTCTTCGATGTGGATCGTGGTGTAGCGGTCTTCCTGGACGACGCGTTCGGAGATCAGGATCGAGTCTTCGAAGTTGTAGCCGTTCCACGGCATGAACGCGACCAGCATGTTCTGGCCGAGCGCGAGCTCGCCGAGATCGGTCGAGGGGCCGTCGGCCAGCACGTCGCCGCGCGCCACCACATCACCCACGTTCACCAGCGGACGCTGGTTGATGCAGGTGTTCTGGTTGGAGCGGGTGTACTTGACCAGTGTGTAAATGTCGACACCGGCGTCGTTGTCGCCGATTTCCGACTCATGCGCGCGCACCACGATGCGGCCTGCGTCGACCTGGTCGATCACGCCGCCACGCTTGGCCACCGAGTTCACACCCGAGTCGCGCGCCACGTCCTTCTCGATGCCGGTGCCGACCAGCGGGGTCTGCGCACGCAAGGTCGGAACCGCCTGACGCTGCATGTTCGCGCCCATCAAGGCGCGGTTGGCGTCATCGTGCTCGATGAAGGGCACCAGCGCCGCAGCGACCGACACCGTCTGCATCGGCGACACGTCCATGTACTGGATGTCGCTGGGCGCCATCAGCAGCGATTCGCCTTGATAGCGCGCCGGCACGAACTGCTCGACGAAGGCGCCGTCCTTGGTCAGGTTGTCGTCGGCCTGCGCCACCGCGAACTCGCTTTCCTCGATCGCGGAGAGGAAGTCGATCTGGTCGGTGACCTTGCCGTTCACCACGCGCCGGTACGGGGTTTCGAGGAAGCCGTAGCGGTTGGTGCGGGCGTAGCAGGCGAGCGAGTTGATCAGGCCGATGTTGGGGCCTTCCGGCGTTTCGATGGTGCAGACGCGGCCGTAGTGGGTCGGATGCACGTCGCGCACTTCGAAGCCGGCGCGCTCGCGCGTCAGGCCGCCCGGCCCGAGGGCCGAGACGCGGCGCTTGTGCGTCACTTCCGACAGCGGGTTGTTCTGGTCCATGAACTGCGACAACTGCGAGGAGCCGAAGAACTCCTTGATCGCCGCTGCCACCGGCTTCGCGTTGATCAGGTCTTGCGGGGTGAGGCCATCGGCCTCGGCCAGCGACAGGCGCTCCTTGACCGCACGCTCGACGCGCACCAAACCGACGCGGAAGGTGTTCTCGGCCATTTCACCGACCGAACGCACGCGACGGTTGCCAAGGTGATCGATGTCATCGACCGTGCCCTTGCCGTTGCGGATGTCGATCAACACCTTCAACACCGCGAGGATGTCGTCGTTGTTGAGCACGCCCGAGCCTTCCACTTCCTTGCGACCGACGCGACGGTTGAACTTCATCCGGCCCACGCCGGAGAGGTCGTAGCGTTCGCTCGCGAAGAACAGGTTCTGGAACAGGTTTTGCGCGGCGTCCTTGGTGGGCGGTTCGCCGGGACGCATCATGCGATAGATCTCGACCAGCGCTTCGAGCGGCGTCTTGCTCGGATCGATGCGCAGGGTATTGGAGATGTAAGCGCCGCGATCGAGGTCATTGACCCAGATGGTGCCGACCGCTTCGATCCCGTGCTTGCGGAACTTGGCGAGATGATCGTTGTGAATCTCGTCATTGGCCTGCGCCAGCAACTCACCCGACTTGGTGTCGACCACGTCCTGCGCCAGGATGCGGCCGATCAGGTATTCGTCCGGCACTTCCAGGGTCTTGATCTTGGCCTGTTCGAGCTGCTTCACGTGGCGCGCCGTGATGCGCCTGCCGGCTTCGACCAGGATCTTGCCGCCGACGGCCAGATCGAAGTTGAGGGTCTCGCCCTTCAGGCGCTCGGCCACCAGTTCCAGCTCGACGCCTTCCTTGGGCAGGATGTGGAAGGTGTTGATCTCGTAGAAGGTCTGCAGCATCTGCTCGTTGGTGAAGCCGAGCGCACGCAGCAGGATCGACACCGGCAGCTTGCGGCGACGGTCGATGCGGGTGAACAGCGCGTCCTTCGGGTCGAACTCGAAGTCCAGCCACGAGCCGCGATAGGGGATGATGCGGGCGCTGTACAGCAGCTTGCCAGAGCTATGGGTCTTGCCGCGGTCATGGTCGAAGAACACGCCGGGCGAGCGGTGCAGCTGCGAGACGATGACGCGCTCGGTGCCGTTGATGATGAAGGTGCCGTTGTCGGTCATCAGGGGCAGTTCACCCATGTAGACCTCCTGTTCCTTCACGTACTTGATCGCCTTGTTCGAGGCCGGGCTTTCCTTGTCGTAGATCACCAGACGCACGGTGACGCGCAGCGGCGCGCCAAAGCTCAGGCCACGGCTGCGGCACTCACGCTCGTCGAACGGCGGTTCGCCCAGCTTGTAGCTGACGTACTCCAGCGCGGCATTGCCGCTGTAGCTGACGATCGGGAACACCGACTTGAGCGCGCCGTGCAGACCATGCTCGCCGCGCTGCGCGGGAGCGATGACCTCTTGCAGGAATTCGCGATACGAGTCGACCTGGATGGCCAGCAGGTAGGGCACGTCCAGGATCGACGGGCGCTTGCCGAAATCCTTGCGGATGCGCTTCTTTTCGGTGAAGGAGTAGTGCGACGTGGGAGCCGTGGTCATGGGAGAGTCCGCCTCGAGAACGAGGGATTGCGCGTCCGCAATCCGGGGAAAATCTGAATCGACAATGGGAAGTCGCTGGTATTGCCGGCACCAGCACGCCCTCTCCCGCTACTTCCGATTGTCGACTTGCAGGTGCTGTGGGGCCGAAACGCTCAGCCCGGTAAAACAGACAAAGCCCGGGGACTTTCGTCCCCAGGCTCGGCTTGCGCGAAGACCGGCAAGCGACGCAAGAAACGCGCCGCTTACTTGATCTCGACCTTGGCGCCGGCGTCTTCCAGTTCCTTCTTGAACTTGGCGGCGTCGTCCTTGCTGACGGCATCCTTGACGGTGGCCGGAGCCGATTCCACCAAGTCCTTGGCTTCCTTCAGGCCCAGGCCGGTGATGGCGCGGACCGCCTTGATCGCGTTCACCTTGTTGGCACCGGCATCGGCCAGCACCACGGTGAATTCGGTTTTCTCTTCGACCGCAGCAGCGGCCGGGCCGGCGGCGACCACGGCGACCGGGGCCGCGGCGGTGACGCCGAACTTCTCTTCCGCGGCCTTGACCAGTTCCATGACCTCAAGCAGGGTCATGCCGGCGATCGCATCGAGGATCTGTTCGTTGGAAAGGGACATTGTGTTTACCTCTGGAAAGTTTTCTTGAAAGGGGTAGCGAAGGTGCCGCAGCGATCAGGCCGCCGCGCCTTCCTTCTGATCGCCGATAGCCTTGACCACACGCGCGAACTGGGTGGCCGGTTCCTTGAGCAGACACAGGAACATCGACAACGCCTGATCGCGGGTCGGCAGCGAGGCCAGCTTTTCCAGGTCAGAACCTGGCATCAGCTTGCCGCTCATCGACACGACCTGGGCCTTCAGCTTGTCGTTCGTGCTCTTGGCGAATTCCTTGATCAGACGCCCGGCAGCACCGGGCTCTTCCGTCGAGAACGCGTACAGCAGCGGACCAACGAGGGCGTCCTTGACGCACTCGAACTCGGTACCAACCACCGCGCGCGAGGCCAGCGTGTTCTTGACAACTCGCAAGTACACACCGGATTCACGGGCCTTCTTGCGCATCGCGGTCAATTGACCGACGGTGAGCCCCGCATACTCGGCAGCGACCAGGGAGTGGGCCTTCGCAGCAACTTCTGCCAGCTCGGCGACTACTTCTTGCTTCTGAGACAGATTGAGAGCCATTGCACTCCTCCGAATGAACTCCGCTCACGGCTCCTGCCGCTTGCGGTCCTGAGCGGCGTCGATCCCTGACGCCGGGGATGCGGATGCATCCCGGTGGTGGCCACTCCAGAAACCTTTCCAGAAGGGCAACACCATCTACGCAGGCCGTTGTTCCGTTTACTCCGCCACGCCCGAACCGATGCATCCCTTCGGGTTGTTGCGCTTTCCCGGCGCCGACGTGGTGGAACCTGCGGTCTTTGACGGCGCCCCGCTGCGTTGCGGCGACGGGGAGCCTTCAAATCCAGACGCGTAGCTTCGTGCCGCGCGTCGTCCTGCAAAAAAGCGAATTACTTGGCGAGCGCCAGGGTCGACTGGTCGACCACGATGCCGACGCCCATCGTGCTGGACACCGAAATCTTCTGCAGGTATTGGCCCTTGGCCGCAGCCGGCTTGGCCTTGACCAGATCGGCGAGCAGCGCGTGCAGGTTGCCCTTGAGCGCGTCGACGTCGAAATTCACCTTGCCGATCGTGCAGTGCACGATGCCGGCCTTGTCGGTGCGGTAACGCACCTGGCCAGCCTTGGCGTTGCGCACGGCGCCGGCGGCATCGGGTGACACGGTGCCGACCTTCGGGTTCGGCATCAGGCCACGCGGACCCAGCACCTGGCCAAGCTTGCCGACCACGCGCATCGCATCCGGGGTCGCGATGACGACGTCGTAGTTCAGGTCACCGGCCTGCATCTTCTCGGCCAGATCGTCCATGCCCACGACTTCCGCACCGGCAGCCAGGGCCTCGTCGGCCTTCGCGCCCGGCGGGCAGAACACGGCCACGCGCACGCTCTTGCCGGTGCCGGCCGGCAACACGGTGGAACCGCGCACCTGCTGGTCCGACTTCTTCGCGTCAACGCCCAGGCGCACGGCGACGTCGACGGACTCGACGAACTTCACCTTGCTGTTGTTCTTGAGTAGATTGAGGGCTTCGTCGATGCCATAGGCCTTGCCCGGCTCGACGAGCTTGCTGATGTTCGCAAAACGCTTGCTGATCTTTGCCATGTCTTAGCCCTCCACCACCAGACCCATGCTGCGCGCGCTGCCCGCAATCGTGCGGCAGGCGGCATCCAAAGACGCTGCCGTCAGGTCGGCTTCCTTTGCCTTGGCGATGGCTTCCAGCTGCGCGCGCGTCACCTTGCCCACCTTCTCGGTATTCGGGCGCTTGGAGCCGGAGGTGATGCCCACGGCCTTCTTCAGCAGCACCGTCGCCGGTGTGCTCTTGGTGACGAAGGTGAAACTGCGATCCGAGTACGCGGTGATGATCACCGGCGTCGGCAGGCCCGGCTCCAGCTTGGAGGTTGCGGCGTTGAACGCCTTGCAGAACTCCATGATGTTCAGGCCACGCTGACCCAGCGCAGGACCGACTGGCGGCGAGGGGTTGGCTTGACCCGCCTTCACCTGCAGCTTGATGTAACCCACTACCTTCTTTGCCATGTTTGCTCTCTCCGGGTGCTAGCGCCTGGGCTACAGGCTCCCCATCGTTCCGGGAAAGGTTCGTGTCCCGGATTCACGTTGTTGATCTGCACCTTCTTCCCTGGAATTCCCGCCAGCGACTTCCTGCCGCTTCGGACGCGATCGACACCTCGCGCCCGGGAAACTCTCGGCGTTACGCCTTTTCGACTTGACCGAACTCGAGTTCAACCGGAGTCGAACGACCGAAGATCAGCACGGCCACGCGCAGACGGCTCTTGTCGTAATTGACTTCCTCGACCGTGCCGTTGAAGTCGTTGAACGGGCCATCGACGACGCGCACCAGCTCGCCCGGCTCGAACAGGACCTTGGGCTTGGGCTTCTCCACGCCTTCCTGCACGCGGCGCAGGATCACGTCGGCTTCCGAATCCTTGATCGGCAAGGGACGATCGGCCGTGCCGCCGATGAAGCCCATGACCTTCGAGGTTTCCTTGATCAGATGCCAGCTGTCGTCGTCGATGCGCAGACCGCCGCCTTCGCCACTGGTCTCGATCTGCACCAGCACGTAGCCGGGGAAGAACTTGCGCTCGGACTTGCGCTTCTGGCCGCCGCGCATCTCGACCACCTCTTCGGTGGGAACCAGCACTTCGCCGAACTTCTCCTGCATCCCGGCGCGCGCGATGCGATCGACCAGGGCACGTCGCACCTGGTGCTCGAAACCGGAGTAGGCGTGAACCACGTACCAACGCTTGGCCACGTCGCGCTCCTCAGCTGCCCAGCAGCAGCTTGACGCCGCCACCGAGGATGAAATCGATCAAACCCAGCATCAGGCTCATCAACACCACTACGACGAGGATCACGCCGGTGCCGCGGATCGTTTCCTGGCGGCTCGGCCAGATCACCTTGCGCAATTCGAAGCGCGCTTCGCCGAGGTACTCGATGGTCGCACGGCCCTTGGCACTGAGCGCAAACACCGCACCCGCCGCAATCAGGCCACCCAGCGGAAGCAGCGCGCGCAACGCGCCCGGCCAGTCGGCGAACCAGTAGAACGCCACGATGCCGGCCATCGCCAACACCACGGCGAGCGCGTACTTGGCGATATCACCCGGGGCGGAAGCACTGGATTGTTCGACCTTGGTATTCATCTTGTCCTTGTCAGCTCTTGCCGACGCCAGCGGCCCTGCTCGAAAGCCCGACCTGGAATGGCGGGCTTCCGGGTGTAGATCCGCATGTCACGTAGTGGCACGCCAGGAGGGACTCGAACCCCCAACCTGCGGTTTTGGAGACCGCTGCTCTGCCAATTGAGCTACTGGCGTGTGTTTTCAACCAACTCTTCAAAACGGCAACGGCGGCTCACGCCGCCCTTGCCAATCCCGACGTTCGCCGGCCCGTCTCCGGCCGGTCGAACGGCGGCTGTCCGCGACCGCGTCGCGCTTACTTGATGATCTTCGCCACCACGCCGGCGCCGACGGTGCGGCCACCTTCGCGGATCGCAAAACGCAGGCCTTCGTCCATCGCGATCGGCGCGATCAACGACACCACCATCTTGATGTTGTCGCCCGGCATCACCATCTCCACGCCTTCCGGCAGCTGGCACGCGCCCGTCACGTCCGTCGTGCGGAAGTAGAACTGCGGACGGTAACCCTTGAAGAACGGCGTGTGACGGCCGCCTTCGTCCTTGCTCAGCACGTACACCTCGGCTTCGAACTCGGTGTGCGGCGTGATCGAGCCCGGCTTCGCCAGCACCTGGCCGCGCTCGACTTCGTCGCGCTTGGTGCCGCGCAGCAACAGGCCTGCGTTGTCACCCGCCTGGCCCTGATCCAGCAGCTTGCGGAACATCTCCACGCCCGTCACCGTCGTCTTGACCGTCGGACGGATGCCCACGATCTCGATTTCGTCGCCGACCTTGATGATGCCGCGCTCGATGCGACCGGTCACCACCGTGCCGCGGCCCGAGATCGAGAACACGTCTTCCACCGGCATCAGGAACGACTTGTCGATGTCGCGCTGCGGCTCCGGAATGAACGTGTCCAGCGCTTCCACCAGCTTCAGGATCGACGGCACGCCGATCTCCGACTGGTCGCCTTCCAGCGCCAGACGCGCCGAACCCTTCACGATCGGGGTGTCGTCGCCCGGGAAGTCGTACTTCGACAGCAGCTCCCGCACTTCCATCTCGACCAGCTCAAGCAGCTCCGCGTCGTCCACCATGTCGGCCTTGTTCAGGTACACGACAATGTGCGGCACGCCCACCTGGCGCGACAGGAGGATGTGCTCGCGCGTCTGCGGCATCGGGCCGTCCGCGGCCGAGCACACCAGAATCGCACCGTCCATCTGCGCCGCACCCGTGATCATGTTCTTCACGTAGTCGGCGTGGCCCGGGCAGTCCACGTGCGCGTAGTGGCGCGTCGGCGATTCGTATTCCACGTGCGCCGTCGAAATCGTGATCCCGCGCGCCTTCTCTTCCGGCGCCGCGTCAATCTGGTCGTACGCCTTGAACTCACCACCAAAACGCTCCGCGCCGATCTTCGTCAGCGCCGCCGTCAGCGTCGTCTTGCCGTGATCCACGTGTCCAATCGTCCCCACGTTCACGTGCGGCTTGGTGCGCTCGAACTTACCCTTTGCCATGACGAATGCTTCCGGAGAGGTGGTTGAGGTGAATGCTCTTGGTGGAAAACGCGGCCACGGATGGCCGCTTCTTGACTCTCGCAATCAGGGACGATTGCAAAGTCATTCTTGGATCCGCGCCCATGGATGGACGCTTCTTGATCTTCGCGGTCACGAATGACCGCACAAATAATGGTGCTCATGACTGGAATCGAACCAGCGACCTCTTCCTTACCAAGGAAGTGCTCTACCGACTGAGCTACATGAGCGTGTGCTTGCCTGTTGCCGAAACGGTCATCAATGGAGCGGGAGACGGGAATCGAACCCGCACCATCAGCTTGGAAGGCTGAGGTTCTACCATTGAACTACTCCCGCATCCGGGTCTTGCCGGCGCCTCGCACGGCGCCCGATTCTCGACAGGTTCTCTCTGGTGGAGGGAGGTGGATTGCTCCGGGCGTCCTGCCCTTCGCCCCTCCGGGGCCGCGCCGCTTCGCGTCGCGTTCCAAATCGCTCCTGCGATTTGGTCAAACCACCTTCGGTGGCTCTCATCCACACGAAGTCTTGCCGCACATTGCTGGTGGAGGGAGGTGGATTCGAACCACCGAAGGCGTGAGCCAGCAGATTTACAGTCTGCCCCCGTTGGCCGCTTGGGTATCCCTCCGGAAAAGAGCCGCCTATTTTCAGCGCTCGACCGCCCCTTGTCAACGCGTTCGCGCGTCGCTGCTCAGGGTGGCGCTACGTGCCGCATCCGGGATCGCTCTTCCTCGATCTCCAGCGACAAGGCCTTCATCCGCCTGGCGTAGTCGGCCTGGGCCTGGTCTTCGGCGCTCTGCGGCTGCCAAGGTGGCACCGGCACCGGCTTGCCCTGCGCGTCCACAGCCACGAAAACCATCAGGCAGTGGGTGGTGTGGGCATAGGCTTCCTCGGTTGGAGGCCGGCTGTAGACGTCCACCGCGATATGCATGCTGGTGCGGCCGGTCAGCAATACCCGGGCCCGCGACTCCACCAGGTCGCCGATCGAAATCGGCCGCTCGAACTGGATTCCCCCCACATAGGCCGTGACGCAATAGCGCCCCGCCCAGCCGGCCGCACAGGCGTAGCCGGCCAGATCGATCCACTTCATCACCGAACCACCGAACATCTTTCCGCCGAAGTTCACATCGGTGGGTTCCGCCAGGAACCGCAGGGTGATCTCGCGCTCGCGTCCGGGCATGACGACTCCTGGGGAAAGGGACAGGGGATCGGAGTGGCCCTCCCCCGTGCATCGAAGAGAGTACCCACACGCGCCAGACGCGTGTGGATCGGCGTGGTGGAAACGATACGGCAGTCGGACCAGGGCTCGAACCGCCCGTCGGCCTTCAACTCACACGTTGAACCGGAAGTGCAGGACGTCGCCTTCCTGGACGAGATAGTCCTTGCCTTCCAGGCGCAGGCGGCCGACTTCCTTGCAGCCGGCCTCGCCCCGGTACTTGATGAAATCGTCGTAGGCGATGGTTTCGGCGCGGATGAAGCCGCGCTCGAAATCGGTGTGGATCACGCCCGCCGCCTGCGGCGCGGTGGCGCCCTTGAACACGGTCCACGCGCGCACTTCCTTCACGCCGGCGGTGAAGTAGGTCTGCAGGCCGAGCAGCTTGTAGCCGGCCCGGATCACGCGATTGAGGCCCGGCTCCTCGAGGCCGAGGTCGCGCAGGAACACGTCGCGGTCGGCGTCCTCGAGCTGCGAGATTTCCTCTTCGATGGCCGCACAGACCGGCACCACTTCCGCGCCCTCGCCGGCCGCGCGCTCGCGCACGCGATCCAGGTGCGGGTTGTTCTCGAAGCCGTCCTCGAGCACGTTGGCCACGTACATCACCGGCTTGAGCGGTCAGCAGGAACAGTTCGCGCAGCAGCGCCTTCTTTCTTCGGCGGAAAGCGTCATCGAACGCACCGGCTTGCCCGCATTGAGGTGCTCGCGCACCGGCTTGAGCACGTCGCGCTTGCGGATCGCGTCCTTGTCGCCACGCCTTGGCCGCCGCTCGTGGCGATTGAGCGCCTTCTCGACCGATTCGAGGTCGGCGAGCGCGAGCTCGGTGTCGATGGTCTCGATGTCGGCGATCGGATCGATCTTGCCCGCCACGTGGATGATGTCGCCGTGCTCGAAGCAGCGGACGACGTGCGCGATCGCGTCGGTCTCGCGGATGTTGGCGAGGAACTGGTTGCCGAGGCCCTCGCCCTTGGACGCGCCCTTCACGAGGCCGGCGATGTCGACGAACTCGACGGTCGTCGGCACGACGGACTGCGGTTCACGATCGCCTGATAGCTGCGTCGAGGCGCGGATCCGGCACCGGCACGACGCCGACGTTCGGGCTCGATCGTGCAGAACGGATAGTTCTCCGCCGCGATTCCCGCCGCCGTGAGCGCGTTGAAGAGAGTGCTCTTGCCGACGTTCGGGAGGCCGACGATGCCGCACTTGATGCCCATGAGTATTCTCGTGTTGCGATTCGCCATGGGCGATCCGGCTTGCGCAACCGGATCGCCCATGACGAATCAGGGTTTCAGGCGTGTGCAGCCGTTTCATCGCCTCGTTGAAATCCCCGCGCAGCGCCAGCGGCAGCACCTGCAGCGAGCACGCGATCGAATCGTCAGCATCGCGGCTCTCGTCGACCTTGCCCGGGCCGGCCCAGCACCCAGTTCGTGACCTGATCCTTGTGCCCGGGATGCCCGATGCCCTACGCGCAAGCGGTGGAACTTGGCGTGCCCGAGGTGCGCGATGATGTCGCGCAATCCGTTCTGCCCGCCGTGCCCGCCGTCGAACTTGAGCCGCGCGGAACCCGGTGCGAGATCCAGTTCGTCGTGCGCCACCAGCATCTGCTCGGGCTCGATCTTCCAGTAGCGCAAGGCGCTCGCCACCGACAGTCCGCTGCGATTCATGAAGGTCGACGGCTTCAGCAACCAGACCGCCTCGCCCGCCAGATGCAGCTTGGCGGTCTCGCCGTGCAGCTTGGATTCCGCGCCGAAACGCGCGCCCTCTGCCGCCGCAAGCGCGTCAATAAACCAGAACCCGGCGTTGTGCCGGGTTCTGAGGTGTTCGGCACCGGGGTTGCCGAGGCCGACGATGAGACGCAAGCCGTTCCATAGGTGCCTAATCGCCCTTCACCCCTTGCCCTCTCCCGCAGTCGGGAGAGGGGGAGTGTTCGTTGCGCTACGCGCAACGTCGGTACGTCTTTGAAGCCAGGGTTACTTCTTCTTGCCCTTGTCGGCTGCCGGAGCGGCTGCCTTGTCGGGCTGCCGTGACCTTGCTGGCCGGCACTTCTGCGTCGCCGGCACGTCGGTGGCTTCGGCTTCTTCCTTGAGCTGACGTGCGATGACGACGGCCACGTCGTGTTCCTTGCCCAGCTTCAGTTCCGGGATCTCGACGCCGCTCCGGCAGCTTGAGGTCGGACAGATGCAGGACGTCGCCTTCCTTGAGCGCCGCCAGGTCGACTTCGATGAATTCCGGCAGATCGCGCGGCAGGCAGGAGATGCTCGACGTTCGTTGAGCTCGTGCATGATGACCACGCCACCGGTCTTGCCGGCCGGCGACTTTTCCTGGTTCAGGAAGTGCAGCGGCACCGACACGCGGATCGCTTCGTTTTCCGAAACGCGCTGGAAATCGATGTGCATGATCTGCGCCTTGTACGGATGGCGCTGCATGTCACGCAGCAGCACCTTCTGCGCGCGCCGTCGAGGTTCGAGGCTGAGGATCGACGAGTAGAACCACTCGTGCTGCGAGGCGAGCCACACGTCGTTGTGGACGAGCTGGATGCTGACCGGATCGGCTTTCGCGCCGTACAGGATCGCCGGGACCTGTTCGACGCACGACGCAGGCGGCGGCTCGCACCCTTCCCCTCGTCCTTGCGAACTGGTGGCCTTGATTTCGTGTTGAGTTGCCATGGTTCGTATTGCCTTCTTCAGTGATGGAACCGCCTCGCGGCGGCAGGTTGCCACTCACCCGCGACCAGGTGAGTGTGTGGGAAGCGGAAGCCTTCAGTCGACGTACAGCGAGCTGACCGACTCGCCGAACGCCACGCGACGGATCGTCTCGGCCAGCAACTCCGCCACCGACTGAGCTGCCGGATGCGCGTTGCAAGACTTTGGGCGGCCGCGGAGAGCTGGATGGTGTCGGTGACTACCAACTGATCCAGCTGCGAATTCTCCAGGTTCGCAATCGCAGGGCCGGACAGCACCGGGTGCGTGCAGTACGCGACCACGCTTGCTTGGCGCCATGATCCTTCAACGCCGCCGCGGCGGCGCAGAGCGTGCCGGCGGTGTCGACGATATCGTCCACCAGCACGCAGGTCTTGCCGGCCACGTCGCCGATGATGTTCATCACCGTGGCGACGTTGGCTTTCGGGCGTCGCTTGTCGATGATCGCGAGGTCGGCGTCGTCGAGGCGCTTGGCGATGGCCCGGGCGCGCACCACGCCGCCCACGTCCGGCGAGACCACGATCAGGTTCTCCGTGCCCTGCTCGCGCCAGATGTCGGCGAGCATGCAGCGGCGAGGAGTACACGTTGTCGACCGGGGATGTCGAAAAACCCCTGGATCTGGTCGGCGTGCAGATCGACGGTCAGGACACGCGATCCGTGCCCACCGCGCCCATCATCTTCGCCGCCACCTTGGCCGTGATCGGCACGCCGCGCCGAACGCGGGCGGCGATCCTGGCGGGCGTAGCCGAAATAGGGCATCACCGCGGTGACGCTGGCCGCCGCTGGCGCGCTTGAGCGCGTCGATCAGCACCAGCAACTCCATGAAATTCTCTGCCGTGCGGCGCGTTCGTCGGCTGGATCACGAACACTTCCTGGCGCCGCACGTTTTCCTCGATCTCTACCTGCACTTCGCCATCGGAGAATTTCGCCCGACCAGCGCCTTGCCGGGGCGAATTCCCAACTCACGACACACAGCCTGCGCCAGCGGCCGGTTCGCATTGCCCGTGAGAAACCAGCAGCCCGTCGGTATCCACGTTCTGTATCCCGTTGCTGGCGCCGCGAATTCGAATCCGCGGCCACGGATGGCTCCTGATCGTTGCGTTCACGGACGAACGCAAAAACCCATGTGGCTGGGGCGGCAGGATTCGAACCTGCGTATGCCGGAATCAAAATCCGGTGCCTTACCGCTTGGCGACGCCCCAACGAATGGCTTGGCGTGGCGGCCTTCAGCGCCGCGACCGCAGTTGCCGATGCAGCGGCGACTCGTTCACGCCTTCGCACCACCCATGCACGCCAATCGCTGCCGGCAGCGCTGCGCGCGCCGCTTCGCGCCCGCGCGCGGGATCGTCGAAGGCGACAAACATGCCGCCCCCCGTTCCGGTCAACTGCGCGCGGCCCATGCCGACCGCAAGGCTCGTCGAATGCGCTTCATCCAACGCAGGCGCGCGGCGACGCAGCACGGGCTCGAAGGCATTACCGCGCAATTTTCCCGAAACGAAGTCCGGCTATTGTCGCGGACGGCGCATCGCGGGTCAATTCAGGTGCCTGGAACAGTTCGCGCGGTCGGCACGGCGAACGCCGGGATCGACCAGCGAGGAACCAGCGGCGAGGCCCAGGTGCCAGCGGGCTGAGCCAAGTGCTCGCCCACTCCTTCGGCCCAGGCGGTGCGACCGCGCACGAAAACCGGCACGTCAGCGCCAAGGCCCAGGCCAATTGCCGCCAATTCGTCGATCGTTGAGCGCCGGTGTCGCCACATTTCGTTCAGATGCGACCAAGCACGGTGGCCGCATCGGAACTGCCGCCGCCGAAGCCCCCGCCCTGCCGGAATGCTGCTTTTCGCACCGTCGATGTCTGCACCATGAGCTGGCAACTTGGTCTCGGCCATTTGAAGCGCGCGCGCTGCGCGCACAACGAGGTCCTCTATCGGGCGGGACGTCCTCCGGACCCTCGCGATGCCGCAGGAGTCTGCGCCGTCGGGGCGCGAACCCTGCAAACGCAATCTCGATCGCCCCAGTCGAGCAACTGGAATACGGTCTGGAGCCGGTGGTAACCGTCGGCCCGTCGGCCGACGAGATGCAGGAACAGATTGAGCTTGGCCGGCGCCGGCCAGGTGCTCCAGTCAGTCGCCGTCATTCCAGCGCTCCACCACCAGCCGGACGCGGCGCTCGCCGCTGGCGGCGAAGATTTTTTTGGCAGCGCGGGCTCGCCTTCAATCCAGGCGCGGTATTCGACCGTCCAGCCGCGCTGCTCGAGCACGGCCAGGCGTCCGGCGTCATCGAACTCGACCCGCGCCCCGCCCTGCCCGCGCGCACCGCGCGCCCAGGCCACCATGTCGGCGATCGGCACCGTCCAGCCCACCGCGTCACGCAGCAGTGCTTCGGCGTCCGGGCCGCTGCGCGTGCCGTCGTCGAGTCCTTCCAGCGTGGCGCCGTCCGGGCCGCCGCTGAGGCGCCAGGTGCGGCGGGACACCGGGGCGCGGATTTCGATGCGGAAGCGTTCGCCGTCCTGGCGCCAGTCGATGCGCCCGCTGCCTCCGTCCTTGCCGTCCGAGACGGCGATGCGACCGCTCAGTCGCCACTCGGACTGATCCGCCAAGGCCGCCTCTCGCCGCGCCTGCGCGTCGAGCGCGGCGGCATCGGCAGCCACGGCGCGTCGGCGCCGCACAGGCGACCAGCACGGCCAGGCCCAGCACTGCCGCCACCCGAATCCAGCGTCTTGCATCCACCACGGCGAAACCCGGCCAGGACCGGGGAACATGCCGGGGCTCCCGTCCGGACGGGCAGGCCTGCGCAAGGGCTCCATTCACCGGTCGAGGCGCTCCAGCACCTGCTTGAGCGCACGGTTGTCGGGATCGAGTTCGCGCCCCACGCGCCAGATCGAGCGCGCCTCGTCCTTGTCGCCACTCATCCACAGCGCCTCACCCAGGTGCGCGGCCACCTCCGCGTCGCGCTGCAGCTCGAAGGCGCGACGCAGGTGCGGCAAGGCCTCCTCGGTGCGGCCCATCCTGTACAGCACCCAGCCCAGCGAATCGACGATGGCCGGCGTGTCGGGCTTGAGCTTGAGCGCCCGCTGGATCAGGTCCAGCGCTTCCTGATATCGATCGGTGCGATCGGCGAGCGTGTAGCCAAGCGCATTGAGCGCATCGGCATCCTCGGGATCGAGTTCGATCAGGCGGCGCAGGTCGGCTTCGGCTGCGGCGATATCGTCACGCCGCTCATGGCCAAGGGCGCGCGCGTAGATCAGTTCCGGATCGTCCTCGAAGATCGCGAGGCCACGCGCATAGGCGTCGATCGCTTCGTCGGAGCGCTGGTGCTTCTGCAACAACTCGGCTTCCAGCAGGTAGGCGTCTCGCAGCACCTCGCCATAGTCACTGTCGCTGGCCTGCAGCTCACGCAGGCGCGCCAGCGCGTCATCCAGCTTGCCGGTCTTGTCCAGCAGCACCGCGATGCGCAGCCGGGCCTGTTCCCGCTGCAGGCCGGACCCGATGCGGCCATACCAATCGAGGGCCGGCCCGGTCTGCTCGCGCAATTCGGCCAGTTGCCCGAGCAGGTAGAGCCTCGCCGGCGTGGCGGATTCCGCGCCCGCGGCGGCGCTCTCGTAGAGCTCGGTCAGCGCACTTTCATCATCGGCGCGGGCAAGGTAGGCGGCGCGTCCCGCGAGCGTCGTGTCGTCCTGTTCGCCACTGGCCAGGGCCGCGGCGGCCGCCTTCGGATCACCCAAGGCATCGAGCTGTGCCGCCACGGCGAGCCGGGTTTCGGTGTCGAGCGGCCCGAACTGAACCGCCTTGGCGATGGCCGCGCGCGCCGCCTCGCTGTCCTTGCGCCGCTGCGCGACCTCGGCCTGCCATAGCCAGGCGCGGGGATTCTCGGGAAAACGCCTGATGGCGCGCTCGGCCAGTTCTTCGCCCAGCTCCTTCAGCTGCAGGCGCTGTGCGAGGCCACCGAATGCCAGCCAGGCGTCGAATTCGTCGGGCAGCGCGTCGTCGCGCACCAGCCGGCTGAGGATCGCCGAGGTATTGAGGCTCTCGCTCGCACTGGCCAGCACGCGCACCGCTTCGCGCCAGCCCTTGGGGCGATGCAGGAGCTCACGCAGCGCAATGGCGGCACCGATCTGGTCGCCGGTCTTGAGCGCCAGCTGCGCCTCGGCCGGACGCAGGGCCTCCGCGGCGGGAGCCAGTGCACGCCAGCGCGCCAGCGCGCGCCTCGCAAGCTCGAAGTCATCCGCCAGCAAGCTCACCTGCGCGGCGCGCTCGGACAGGCTGGCGTCATCAGACAGCTCCGCGGCCCGCACGTAAGCAGCGGCGGCAGCAGCCGGCTCGCCCTCCTGCAACGCGAATTCGCCTTCCAGCAAGGCTTCCAGGCTCGCATCGGCGGCATGCGCCGCCATCCCGCCGGACGCCGTGGCCGCCAGCAGCAGGTAAACTAGGCAAATGTGTACTTTCATGCGGGAACCCATCGCCGGCCGCAGCGCAGCGCGCGGCACAGGCATTCTCGCGAAGCATACCTGAACGCCCTGCCATGACCTTGCTCGCCCTGGGCCTCAACCACCAGACCGCCCCGCTCGCGCTGCGCGAGCGCGTCGCGTTCGCGCCCGAGGCCACCGCGGAAGCGCTGGCCGGCCTGCTGGCGCAACCGGGGGTGAGCGAGGCGGCACTGCTGTCCACCTGCAACCGCACCGAGATCTATTGCCAGGTCGAGACGGGAGCCGAGGCCGAACCCGCCGCCTGGCTGGCGCGGCATCACGGCCTCGGAGCGGACCAGCTTCGCACCTATCTGTACGAACACCGGGACGGGGCCGCCGCGCGCCACCTGTTCCGCGTCGCCACCGGCCTCGACTCGATGGTGCTGGGCGAACCCCAGATCCTCGGCCAGGTGAAGGAAGCCTGGCAGCGCGCGCGCGACAACAAGGCGCTGCAGGGCGGCCTGGACCGACTGTTCCAGCAGAGCTTTGCGGTGGCAAAGCGGGTGCGCACCGACACCCGCATCGGCGCGCATCCGGTGTCGGTGGCCTTCGCCGCGGTGCGCCTCGCGCAAAGCCTGTTCGCGGAACTCGAGCGCGCGACCGTGCTCCTGATCGGTGCCGGCGACACGATCGAGCTCGCGGCCCGGCACTGGCCGACCAGCAGGCGCATCGCCTCCTGATCGCCAATCGCACGCTCGAACATGCCCAGGCGCTGGCCACGCGTTTCGGCGGCTATGCGCTGGCGCTGGACGAACTCGACCGGCACCTGGCCGACGCCGACATCGTGATCTCCGCCACCGCGAGCCGCGAACCCGTGCTCAAGCGCGACGCCGTGGCGCGCGCGCTCAAGCAGCGCCGGCACCGCCCGATGCTGTTGCTCGACCTGGCGGTGCCGCGCGACATCGAGCCCGGCACGGCGGACCTTGACGATGTCTACCTCTACACCGTCGATGACCTGGAGCAGGTGATCGAGGACAACCGCCGTTCGCGGCGTGAAGCCGCGGAGCAGGCCGAAGCCATCATCGACCTGCAGGTGGACCACTACCTGGCCTGGTGGCACGCCAGCGGCCATCAGGAAACCCTGCGGCAGCTGCGCCAGCGCGGCGAAGCCGAGCGCGATGCGGCACTCGCCCGCGCGCGCGAAGCCCTGGCGCAGGGGCGCAGTGCCGAGGACGCACTGGAGTGGCTGGCGCACAGCCTCACCAACAAGTTGCTGCACGCCCCCAGCGCCAACCTGCGCGCGGCAGCGTTGCGCGGCGACCACGACCTGCTGCACGCCGCCGCACGCCTGTTCGACACCGAGTCGAATGCCGCGCCGACGACGCGCCGTCGGAATGACGCCGTCGATTCAACGAAAGCTGGAAGCGCTCGCCGAACGTCGCGAAGAAGTCTCGCGCCTGCTTTCGGACGGCGAGGTGCTCGCGGACAACGCGAAGTTCCGCGCGCTGTCGAAGGAATTCGCGCAGCTGGAGCCGGTGGCGACGGCCCTTGCCGACCACGATACGACCGTGCGCGCGCTCGCCGCCGCGCGCGACATGGCGGCCGACCCCGAAATGGCCGACCTTGCGCGCGAGGAAATCGCCGCGCTCGAGTCTCGGCTCGCCGAGCTCGAAGGCGCGCTGCAACTCCTGCTGATCCCGCAGGACCCGCGCGACGACGCCAACATCTTCCTCGAAGTCCGCGCCGGCACCGGCGGCGACGAGGCCGCGATCTTCGCGGGCGACCTTTTCCGCATGTACTCGCGCTATGCCGAGAGACCAGCGCTGGCGCATCGAACTCGTGTCGACGCGAGCGAGGGCGACGCACGGCGGCTACAAGGAAGATCGTCGCCGGCGCATCGAAGGCGCCGGCGCGTCTTCGCCAAGCTGAAATTCGAGTCGGGCGTGCACCGCGTGCAGCGCGTACCGGCGACCGAGGCCTCAGGGGCGCATCCACACCTCGGCGCGTGCACGGTCGCCGATGCTGCCGGAAGCCGAGGAAGTCGACGCCATCGAGATCACGCCCGGAGGATCATCCGCATCGACACGATGCGGGCGAGCGGCGCCGGCGGCCAGCACGTCAACACCACCGAGTCGGCGGTGCGCATCACGCATCTGCCGACCGGCGTCATGGTCGAATGCCAGGACGAGCGCAGCCAGCACAAGAACCGCGCGCGCGCGATGTCGCTGCTGCACGCGCGGCTGCTCGACGCCGAACAGTCGAAGCAGGCCGCCGCGACGAGCGAGTCGCGCCGCCTCCAGGTCGGTTCCGGCGATCGCTCGGAACGCATCCGCACCTACAACTTCCCGCAGGGCCGCGTGACCGACCATCGCGTCGAAGGGCTCACCCTCTACGACCTGCCCAACATCATCCAGGGCAACCTCGATCGACCTCGTGGAGCGCCTCACCGCCGAGCACCAGGCCGACCAGCTCAAGCTCGTGTCGGAGGCCGCGTGAGTGCCAGCGCCGGAATTCAAGCCGCTGTCGCTGTGCGTGCTGACCGTGTCCGACACACGCGATGCCGGCAACGACACGTCCGGGCGACTATCTCGTCGCCGCGCTTGACCGGGGCCGGGCACCGCCTGCACGCAGCGCGCGATCCTGCGCGACGACAAGTACGCGCTGCGCGCGCCGCGTCTCGGCCGTGGATCGCGGACGCGGCCGTGCGACGGCATCCTGGTCACCGGCGGCACCGGCTTCACCGGGCGCGACTCCACCCCCGAAGCGCTGCTGCACCACTGCTGGACAAGTCACATGCCCGGCTTCGGCGAGATGTTCCGCGTGCTGAGCTTCGAGGAGATCGGCACCAGCACCGTGCAGTCGCGGGCCTTCGCGGGCCTGGCGAACGCCACCTTCGTGTTCGCGCTGCCGGGCTCGACCTCGGCCTGCCGCACCGCGTGGGAGAAGCTGATCCGCGCGCAACTCGACGCCACCACGAAGCCCTGCAACCTCGCGAGCCTGCGGCCACGCTTGCGCGAGACCTGAGGAACACCCATGCCCGGCATGAAGAAGAAGGACTACGAAGCGCTGCTCGAACCACTGCACGTCGAGTTGAACCAGATGGCGCGTTGGCTGCAGAACCACGGCAAGCGCGTGGTGGTGGTGTTCGAGGGGCGCGATACCGCGGGCAAGGGCGGGGCGATCTCCGCGATTTCCGAATGCCTCAACCCGCGCCAGTGCCGCGTGGTGGCCCTCGGCAAACCGACCGAGCGCGAGCAGGGGCAATGGTATTTCCAGCGCTACGTGCCGCACCTTCCGGCCGCAGGCGAGATCGCGCTGTTCGATCGCAGCTGGTACAACCGCGCCGGGGTCGAGAAGGTGATGGGCTTCTGCAACGAGGCGCAGTACACCGCGTTCCTGAAGCAGGCACCGGCCTTCGAGCAGCTGCTGGTGGACGACGGCATCCTGCTGTTCAAGTACTGGCTGGCGGTGGATCAGGCGCAGCAGGAGGAACGCTTCGCCGAGCGCGTGGAGGATCCGGTCAAGCGCTGGAAGCTCTCGCCGATCGATCTCAAGGCGCGCGAGAAGTACGCCGAGTACGGTCATGCGCGCGATGCCATGTTCGAGGCCACGCACAGCCAGCGCGCACCCTGGACCGTGGTGGATTTCAACGACCAGAAGATCGGTCGCCTGACGCTGATCCGCGACCTGCTCGACCGCCTGCCAGATCACGCCGTGGCGGAAGAAGCGATCGACCTTCCTCCGCTGAAAGGCAAGCCGGGCAAGGAAAAATACGCCGGGCCGGTGAAGCCGATCAGGAGCCGCTACTGACGCGGCATCGCAGGCTCAGTCGTCCTCGAAACCGTTGAAGAACACGTCGTCGGGATCGGCCTCGATCATGGCGAAGGCCAGTCCATCCGAGGTGCGGTGCTCCCAGCCCCATTTGCGTGGCGGGTTGACCCGATACGCGGTGTTGGCTGGCGGCGCGGCGGGCCGGATCCAGTAGTTCACGCCTTCGTCGTAGGTGGCGTACAGATCCAATGCGGTCGCGCGCAAAGCGGTTCCATCGCCGCCAAGCGATTCGCGGAACCAGCGCGCCCATGCGACCTGCGCAGCCACGTCGAGCGCGTGCTCCCCGTCCTCGAAATTGCGCTGCCCATCGCTGCCGTCACGCAGCATCGCATAGCGCGGCAAGGCCAGCGGACCGGTGGCGTCATAGCTGTGCTCGATCGTGCTCACGACGGTGGCGCGCATGAAATCGCCGAGCCGCGCGACGAACCCGGCCGTGGCTGCATCCTCACCCGTGGCATAGGCGCGCACCACCGCATCGGACAACAAGGCGCTCATCCAGGATGATCCACCAAAGTCCGCATCGCCCCAGTCGCCCGCGTGCTGCGCGCCGGTGTGGTAGAGGCCACCGTCGATGTAAGGCATGGGGACACCGCCGCCGGCGCCGTCCTGGTGCGTGCGATAGTCGGCCAGGATCTGGTTCACGGCATCACGCAGACTCGCGCCGCCCGCCACTTCGAAAGCCACGACATTCGCCAGCAACTTGAACGCTGCATGGCGCTCGGTCCAGAAGCCGCGCTGCGGCGTCCACGCGTGCGCGAAGGTGGCCTGTGCCGTGGGGGTGCGAGCGATGCGCGCCGGCATCTGCGGATCGCCCGTCGTCCACAGCGCGTAGGCGAGGCACTCGTTGTAGGCGTACTTGGAATCCGCATCGACGCCGCCGAAAGCAAAGAAGCCGCTCGCGTTCTGGCGCCCCGCGTAGAACTGCGCGTTGCGGAGCGCCTGGCGCAAGGCGACGAAGCTGCCACTGCGAAAATAGAGTCGGAACATGGTGGCGGCACGATCGTAGAGCCACGGTTCGGCCTCGGTGAGGTACGGATTCGCGCCGTTGACGCTGCCGGGATCCTGGTTCGTCACGCTGTAGAAATTGTTCTTGTTGGCGCGATCCGCTTCCTGAAACCCCGGCCAATGCGTGACGGAATCATTCGTCGCCGGATCATCTCGCGCGTCGCCGTTGGATGGATCGAAGGGCAGGCTCCGCATCGAGGTCAGCAGGCCCCGGCTCAACCAAGTGCGCGGCAAGACCGCGTAGACGTCAGGCTCGAAGATATTGTGCGCGCTGGAGAACCCACCCGCAGTCACCTGATGCCAGGCCATGCGCGCATCCTGCGCCACGGGCACATCGAGCGTGCGTGCCGGGCCGCCCCAACTCACGTCGATGACTTCCGACGCGGGAAATCCGGACGCAAACGTGTAGCTCAGCTGGACGCGGGCCACGCGCACCGACTGGCCATCGATGGCGGCATTGCTGCGATGCCGCCAGGGCGTGATCTCCGAGACGTGGGCAGGAATTTCCGTGCCATTGCGCAGCACCCGCACACTGGCCAGGCCAGCGACATCGATCGAGCCGCGCGGGAACGGAAGGCCGAAAGTGACGAGCGTCGGAACACCGATCGCAACGCCTTCGGTCGGATGCAGCCGCACCTCGACGCTGCCGGCCGGTACCGCCGGCGCGAAAAAGGGTTCGATCGCGGCGAGCGGTGTCGCCAGACAGCACAGCAAACCGAGAATCAGGACACGCATGGCGAAGCTCCGACCGTGGCCTGCGCCACAGCCTACTCCTGCCGATGACCGGGTGTGCTATCCGCGGGTGGCGCGCGCCGACACGCCGATCAGCGCAGGGCCACCGCCTGCGCTTCGCTGGCGGATGGGTCAACCTTCACCTTCTGGCCTGGTGCAATGCGCTCACCGCCGCGCACCACCAGTCGGTCGCCGGCCTGCACGTCGCCAATCACTTCCACCAGCTCGCCCTGCGCGCTGCCGGTGCGCACCGGCACGCGCTGCGCGGTGTCGTCGGCAGCCACCCGCACCACGAAGGTTTCACTCGGGCGCAACACCAAGGCATCGCGCGGCACGGCCACCACGTCGCGCGGCTCGGCGCTGGGCAAGCCCACCTGCAGTGCCGAACCGATCGGCCAGCGCGTCGCGTCCAGCGCCACGCGCACTTCGAACTGGCGCGAACTCTCGTCTCCGACCGGAACCACGGCCCGCACCGACTGGCGTAGCTCGGCCTCGCCTTCGCGAATCGCCACCTCCATGCCCGGCTTCAGTCGCGCCGCCAGATTCACCGGCGCCTGCGCCTTCACTTCCAGCCGCTGCGTGTTGACCAGGCGCACCACGGCCATGCCGGTACCGAGGTATTCCCCGCTCTGGATGAAGCGTTCCACCACGGTACCGTCAAAGGGCGCGCGCACCGTGGTGTTGCGCAGCCGATGCCGGGTCTGGTCCAGCGCCACGCGCGCGCCCTGTAGCTCCTGTTCCAGCACCCGCCGCTGCGAGCGTGCCTCGTCGTGCTGCGCCCCGGCGATGCTGTGCTTCTGCACCAGCTGGCCGAGGCGTTGCTCCTGCGAGCGTGCATAGTCGAGCCGCGCCTGGATGCGCTCCAGCTCACTCAGGTTCTGCCGCTCCTGCAAGCGCAGCAAGGCATCGTCGAGCTGCGCCAGCGTGTCGCCACGCCGCACGCTGACGCCGACTTCGGCCACGCGCACCACGCGCCCGTCTTGTTCGGAGGCAACGCGCGCATCCTCGCGGCTGACCACACTGGCCGGCGCCCACAGCAAGGGCGCGAGCTGCGTGGCCCGGGCCTGCGCCACTTCCACCGGCGCTGGCGGCGGGGCCGGCGCGGCGGGTGCTGCATCCTGCGCCTTGGCGCGGGGGCTGAAGCTGGCGGCAAGCGATACCGCCAGCGCCGAGGCGACGGCGACCGACAGGAAGCGAGTGGCTGTGTTCATGGGTTCCTCCGTGAAGACTCGATGGGTTTCAGGCGACGCTCTTGAGCGCCGCGTGCGCCGGCATCGCGGCGGCAAGGGCATCGCGCCGCCATTGCAGTCGCAGCAGCGCCGGCATCAGCACCAGGGTGAAGACCAGGCTCAGGCCGACGCCGCCGACGGTGACGGCCGCGATGCCGCGGTAGATCACCGCGCCCGGCCCCGGGTTGATCGCCATCGGCAAGGCGCCCACCACGCCGGTCAGCGCGCCGATCAGGATCGGACGCAGGCGTTGATTCAAGGCCTGTTCCACGGCCCGGGTCAGGTCCAGGCCGTCGGCTTCGCCGGCGCGGGTCTGGGCGATCAGCAGGATGGCGTTGTTGATCACCATGCCGAGCAGCATGATGAAGCCGATCATCGAGAGCAGGTCGAGCGACTGCGGTGTGAACAGGCCCAGCACACGCAGGCCGAGCACGCCGCCGAACACCGCCATCGGCAGCGCCATCATCACGAAGGCACTGTCGCGCAGCGATTTGAACATGGCAGCCATAAGCATGAACAACAGCGCCAGCGCCATCGCGAAGTTCGACGCCATGCCCGACACCACTTCCTGCAGGCGGTCGGCGCTGCCCGAGACGCGCACACCGGCATCCGCGGGCAAGGCCTGACGCAGCGCCGGCACCACCTCGCTCTCGACGATGGCGAGCGCCTCCTCCAGCGACATCGCAACAGGCGGGTCAACGGTGAGGGTTACGGTGCGGCGCCGGTCGACGCGACGCAATTGCGACGGTGCCATCGTGGTTTCCAGCGCGACCAGGTCGCCCAGCGGCAGTACGCCGCCCTGTGGTGTCGCCACCGGCACCGTCGCCAGCTGCTCCGGCGCATTCCATCCGGAGGCACGCAGGATGATCGGCAGGCGCTGGTCGCCGTTGAAGTACTCGCCCAGCCACATGCCATCGCCCAGAGTGCGCACCACGCTGCCGACATCGGGCCGGTTCCAGCCCACTTCGGCCAGGCGCCGGTCGTTCGCGTGCAGGCGCAGTTCCGGCTCGGCCGCATCGGCGTTCGGGAAGGCCTGCACGTTTGCGCCGGGAAATTTCTCCTCAAGCAGCTTGCGCCCGGACTCGGCCCCGGCGTTGAGCGCGGCGGTATCGCCCGACTGCAGGTGGATCTGGATCGCGCGTGCCGAACCGCCGAAGGCACCGAACAGTTCGCCTTCGGTGGCGAAGGCGCGCGTGTCGGGGAAACCGACCACGATCTCGTCGCGCACGACCGCCTCCAGGTCGCCGATGCGGTCCTCGTCGACCACGCGCGCGCCCAGGGTTCCGCCACCGGGCCAGAGCAGCATGTACCAGTTCTTCAGTGCCGGATCCTTCTCGCCCTTCATGTAGGGCTCCATCCGCGCCAGCACGGTCTGCACGATCTCGCGATCGACGATGGCCGGGCTCATGCCGGGCGGAAAACTGAAGAAGGCGTCGATCGCGGCACGCTTCACCGGCGGCAGGTAGTCCAGGCGCGGCACCAAAAGCCACGACGCGACACAGGGCGCTGCCACCAGCAGCGCGATCCAGCTCGACCTGTCTTCGATTTCGAATTGGTCCAGCGCATGAGCGCGGCGGTAACGCGCGGGTAGCCTTGCTCGCTCAGCGAGGCCAGGCGCTTGGCCTTGAGCCATCCGCTGGCGGCGGCCGGCAACACCGTCACCGCGATCAGCATCGAGATCGCGACGGCGATCGAGATGGTGAGGGCGAGATCGGCGAACAGCTGGCCTTCGACGTCGTCCATGAAGATCACCGGCACGAACACCGCGACCGTGGTGAGGGTGGAAGCCACCAGCGCGCCCGCCACCTGGCGCGTGCCCAGGCTCGCGGCTTCGAACGGCATCTTGCCGCTCTCGCGCAGGCGCACGATGTTCTCGGCCACCACCACCGCCGCATCCATCACCATGCCGACCGCGAAGGCGAGGCCGGCGAGCGAGATCACGTTGAGGCTGCGTCCCGCCAGATCGAGCACGATGAACGTGGCCAGCAACGAGATCGGGATGGCCGAGGCGATCAGCAAGGTGGCGCGGCGATCGCGCAGGAACCACCACAGGCAGCCCACCGCCAGCAACACGCCGGCCAGCAGGTTGCCCGAAAGCAGGTTGATCGCGCGGTTGATGAAGAGCGAGGAATCGAAGCTCTGCTCGATGCCGAGGCCGTTCTCCTTGAGCACGCCGTCGCGCAGCTCGGCGATGACCGCCTTGACCTCGTTAAGCGTGGCCAGCACGTTCGCGCCACTTTCCCGATCGATGCGCAGGCCGATCGCGACATTGCCGTTCTGGTAGGCGTAGAACTGCTTCTCCGGGCGCTTCACCGCAATCGTCGCGACATCGCCCAGGCGCACCGGGCGACCGTCGCGCCAGGCCAGGATCAGGTTGCCAAGTTCCTCCGGCGAGTAGCGACCGGCAAAGCGCAAGGTGTACTGGCGTCGCCCCGATTCGAAGAAGCCGCCGGAGACATCCGTGGCGCGCGCCGCCTGCTGCGCGATCTGGGGAATGCCGATGCCCAGCGCCGCCGCTCGGTCGAGGTCCAGTTCGATCGCCACCTCTTCCGGCGGGCCGCCATTGACCTGTACCCCGGCCACGCCCGGCACGGCCTCGATGCGCGGCAGCACGCGCTCTTCGATCAGGCGTCCGTAGTCCTCGATCTCGCCTTCGGTGCCCGGCAACTTCTGCACGAAGAACCAGGACAGGGTCTGGTTCGACTCCTGGCCGTTGAGTTGCACCACCGGCGGATTCACGTCGGGCGGCAATTGCGGCATGCGATTGAGGCGACCCAGCACCTCCACCAGCATCGCGCGCATGTCGGTGCCGACCGCGAAGGTGAGATTGACCCAGGAACCTCCCTGGAAGGCGTTGCCCTCCATCTGCTGCAAGCCTGGCAGGCCTTGCAGCACGTTCTCCATCGGCTCCAAGATTTCCGATTCCATTTCCTGTGGCGAGGCCGCGCGCCAGCCGGTCTGCACCGACATCTGCGGTGCCTCGATGTCCGGGAACAGCTGCAGCGGCAGTTCGCGCAGGCTGAACCAACCGAACAGGCAGACCATGGCCACGATCACGGCCACGGCCGCGGGGTTCTTCAACGATCCATCGGTGAGCTTCATGCAATCCCCGGCAGGCAGGCGTCCGTCGCCATGCCGCGCAGGGTCGTCCCGCGCGTCGTGCCTGGGATGCGCCGGAAGTCATCGAAGTTTCGCGCCTGCGCCCAGCCGATGCGTCGCCACGGTCGGACGTTGCCAGGCATGACTTCCGTCCTGGCGATGGCCGAGGTTCCATTCACTCCGCCCCAGGTGACACGCTCCGGTCGCTTGCCTGCTTGCCCTCCGATTCGAAGCAGCACGGCGCGCGCATGTCGGCCTCGCAGCGGCACCTCGTAGCTCAGCCGACTGGTCCGGTACCAGTACCGCCAGGCGCTGCCCGAAGCGTCCTGTGCCTCGGCCGACCGAACCCGGAGATCGAGCAGCAACGCGACCCGAGCGCAGCGCGCGCCGTCATGGGAGTCTGCCTACCGATTCAGCGCGTCGTCGATCAGGTCCAGCGCCGCGTCGTCGCCGGCGGCGGCGATCATCTGCAGCAGCTGGCGCTTGCGCTCCGGATCAGGTTCCAGTCGATACAACGCCACCAGGTGCGTGGTATCGCCCGCAATCATCATGCCTTCGATCACTGCGTCCTTCACCGCCGCCGCCGCATCGGGCGTGTAGAAGGCCCGCAGCGCCGCCGTGGATTCCGGCCCACCGACGATGCCGAGCGCGCGGATCGCATGGGCACGGACGGCAGGGTCGGTTTCGCGCTGCGCCAGGCCTTGCAGCTCCTCGCCCGCGCCAGCGATGCCGAAGCCGTCGATCACGGCGCGGCGATCGGCCGGGTCGGTGAGGCGAGCGTAGAGCTTGCCCAGTTCCGCAGGCTGCCCCATCGCGCCCAGGGACTGGATCGCTTCGCGGCGACGATCCGCGTCGCTCTCGCTTTCGATCAGCTGCGCCATGAGGTCGGCACGGTTGCCGATCAGGAAGGCATCGGTCACGGCGCGCTTGATCGCGGCATCGGTGTTGCTGCGATAGATCGGCAGGAGGCGATCCAGCGACTCGCGCCGACCGCCGGCCGCGATCATGTGGATCGCTTCGGCCTTGAGTCGCGGCGAGGCCAAGCCATCGAGCAGCGACGCGACCGCCGCCTCGGCCGCGGTCGCGTCGATCTGGCTGAGCACGAACAAGGCACGCACCTTGACCTTGTCTGCCTGCGTTCCGGCCAGCACGCGCTGCAGGATCGGCACGGCTTTCGCATTGCCACTGGCCAGGAGGGCATCGAGCGCCATCAACGCGTCGGCGTCCGCGTCCAGTTCGATATCCCTGGGCCCCTTGTCCCCTTTCTCGCCCTTGTCGCCCTTGTCACCTTTCGCCCCTTTGGTGTCGAAGCTGGCGACCAGCGCTTCGGCGTCGTCGAGCCAGACGCTGTCCGGGAACTGTCGCCGCAAACGCTCGATCTCGCGCCCGGATTCGCGTGGCCGCTGGGCCTGCGCCAAGGCATAGGCCTGCCAGTAGATCGCGGCGTCGGCCGGTTCACTCTTGCTGGCAATCAATTCCTTCTCCAACTCGCGGAACTGGTGCAAGGCCAGGCGCCAGTCGCTGCGCCCGAGCGATTCGTGCCCTTGCCAGTAGAGCGCCTTCGAGGCCTCGCCGGCCGGAGCGCCGTCCTGCGCCTGTGGTGCGGCCATGCCTGGCGCGGACAGGCACAAGGCCGTGAGGATGGTCAGGCTCAGCAGTCGATGCGGGAGTCGCATGGGAGTTCCTTGGCGGTTGCGGGGTCGGTTCAGAGGGATCGGGTTTGGGTGCCGAACTCACGTCGTGCCAGTGCGGCGGCGGCGCGTGTCTTGAAGGCAAGGTCGCGACGCCGGATCTCCTCGCCCAGGGCCGGCGCGATGGCGTCCTGCTCGTTCGCCAGCTCGATCAGGACCGGATCGAGTTCGCGCAGGAAGCGCGCCAGCGCCGGCTTGCCGGCGCGTTCCGCGGCCGCGGCATAGAGCCGGTGTGATTCGAGCAGATGGGTCGCAAGGTCGCGCGCCGCTGCCGACTCCTGCGGCGAGTTCGCCGCCACCAGCAGGGCGCGCTCGGTCTGCTGCAGGTGGGCCGCGAGGTACGCCCCCAGCACGCGGCTGGAGGCGTCGGGCGCGAGCAAGGCCTGCTCGTTCGCCGCCGGCGCGACGCTGCGCTGGCCGATCAGATAACCGATGCCGAGCGTGGCGATCAGCAGGCCCGCGAAGGCCAGCGGCGCCGGGCGCAAGGGTTCGATCCATCCCAGCAGCCGCGTCAGCGGCGACCGCGACGCGCGGCGCGGCGGCAGCGCGGGTGCCAGGCGCGCCCAGACCCGGGCTTCCAGCCCCGCGTCCGGCTCGTCCGGCGGCCAGGCTTCACCCACGCGTCCGAGCGCTTCACGCAGTGCGGCGAGGCGCAGGCGCAGCTCGGCGTCGTAGAACAGGGCATCCTCGATCTCGCTGTTGCGTTCCGCATCGAGGCCATCGCGGTAGTGGTACAGCAACAGCTCGCCATCGCTGATGGGGTTCATGCTGGCCTTCATGGTTCGCTCCTCACCGGACTGAGCGCGGCACGCAGCTTGCGCACGGCGCGGAACACGGTCTGTTTGCAGGCATTGACGTTGCAACCGAGCTCGCCCGCGATGTCCTCCAGCGGGTACTGCTCGAAATGGCGCAGCACGAAGGCACAGCGTTCGGCACGACTGAGGCCCTGCAGCACGATCCCGAGGCGCTGCCCGAACTCATGGCCCGAAGCGTGTTCGAACGGATCTTCCTGGCGGTCGGTGAAGAACGACGCGTCGCCCTCCTCGGACTCGCTCTCCAAGGGCACTTCGATGCGGCGCTGGCGCAACTGACCCAGGGCGGCATTCACCGCGATGCGACGCAGCCACGACCCGAACGCACTGCGTCCGTCGAATCGCTCCAGTCCGCGCCAGGCGTTGATGAAAGCATCCTGCAAGGCATCTTCCGCCGCCGCGGCATCGCCCAGCAGGCGCTGGCAGACCCGGTGCAGCGGGCGAGCATGGGTTTCGACCAGACGTCGGAAGGCGACCGGGTCGCCGCGCCTGGCGGCGTTCACCCAGCGCGCTTCGGTTTCGGGGGACTGCGATTCGGTCATGCCGCCTAGGATGCCGCGCGAGGCCATCCGGTTATTGAGACTTGTGCAATTGGTTGACAGCCCGCGCCCTTCGACTTCGCGCCTGGGGCGCTACGCTCAGGGTGAGCGGGGTTCGCAAATGCCGCTCATCCTGAGCGTAGGCCGCGAAGAGGCCGGAGTCGAAGGACACCCAGTCCCCTCGTCAACTATTCACCCCAAATCCAGGAAGAGGCTCAGACATCCGTTTCATCCCGCGCGGGTCGGGAGTTCGCGGTGAAGGACTCAATGGCATCGGCGGGACAAGCCGCAGGCGCGGCTACTTCAGCAGCTCGATCTTGTCCTTGTAGCTGCGGCTGAGCTTGAGCTCGTGGCCGCAGTCCAGCGTGAGGAAATACTCGCCGTTGATGTGCGCGCGCATCGACTTGACCCGTTCCAGGTTGACGATGGTGGAACGGTGCACGCGCTGGAAGCGGCGCTCGTCCAGCTGGCCCTCGAGTTCCCGCATGGTGGCGCGCAGGATGTGGGTTTCGTCGCTGGCGTGGATGCACATGTAGTCGCCGGCGGCATCGATCCAGCGGATGTCGGCCATGTCGAGGCGCACGGTGCGGTTGCCGTCGCGGATCGCCAGGCGCTGGGCTTCGGCCGGCCGCTTGAGCTTGCCGGCATCGTCCGACAAGGCCTCGTCGAGGGTCAGGGCCGGCTTGCCCGACAGCTCTCCCAACAGGTTCAGCAAGCGCGCGCAGTGCTGGTCGGCTTCGTGCTCGCGCCGTTGCTGCCGCACCCGATAGAGGGCCTGGGCGAGGCGACTGTCATCAATGGGCTTGAGCAGGTAGTCGACCGCGCTGGCTTCGAATGCACGGATCGCGTAGTGGTCATAGGCGGTGACGAAGACCACGAGCGGCAACTGCGAGGCCGGAATCGCACGCAAGGCGGCGAAGCCATCGAGGCCGGGCATCTGCACGTCGAGGAACATCAGGTCGGGCTGCAATTCCGCCACGGCCTTCACCGCCTCGGCGCCATTGCCGCACTGGCGCACGATCTCGACGTCCGGCTCGCCGGCCAGGCGCAACTCCAGCCCGCGCCGCGCCAAAGGCTCGTCGTCCACGATCAGTGTGCGGATTGCGCCCTGCATCGCCACACCCATGCGCCACCCTCGCCTTCCGTCCTGTCCAAGACTGCGGCGGGCGGCCATCCGTCGCATGTGCGGATGGTCATGGCACGCAATCAGTTTCCTTCCCACGCTCGCGGAGGAGGAGAGATGCGCTACTCGCGCGGCGCGCCGCCACTCTCGAAGGGCAGGCGGATTTCGACCTCCACTCCCGACTCCGCCCGGTTGCGCGCCAGGAAGTTCTGGCGCTCCCCGTACAGCACCTTGAGCCGCTCGCGCGTGTTGAACAGGCCCACGCCATGCCCGTTTGCGGGCGCGGGCAAGGGTTCGCCGCGGTCGAATTGCGGGCAACCGGGACCATCGTCCGCCACCGCCAGCACCAGCATGTCCGCCTCGCGCCGCGCCGAGATCTCGATGCGCCCGCCTTCGACGCGCTTGGCCACGGCGAACTTGATCGCGTTCTCGATCAGGGGTTGCAGCAGCAGGCTGGGCAGCAGGGCCGAGTAGCACTCCGGCTCCACCCGATACTCGATCTGCAGGCGGTCCGCGAAGCGGATCTTCTCGATGTCGAGGTAAAGCCGCAGCGCGTCGAGTTCCTGCTTGAAGGTGACGCGCTGCATCGGGTCGGAATCGAGCGAGTGGCGCAGGAACGAAGACAGCCCCTGCACCATGCGATTGGCGGTGTCGTTGCTGTGGTCCAGGATCAGGGTCGAAATCGCGTTCAGCGTGTTGAACAGGAAGTGCGGGTTGAGCTGGTAGCGCAGCATCTTGAGTTGGGCCTGGTGGGCCATCGCGGTGGCCGCCAGGGTCTTGCGGCTCTGCTGCTGCAGCGCGCGGTAGTAGCGCAAGGTGATGTAGAGGAAAACCCAGGCCAGGATCAGATAGGTGTAGCTCACCATGGCCTCGAACCAGCCCATGAGCTTCCATGATTCGCAGTCCTTGGTGCAGGTGGCGATGTACATCCACATCAGCGCCGCGCTCATCGCCGCACCCACCGCGATCGACGGCAAGGCGATGGCGGCGGCCAGTGCCGGCGGCGACAAGCCGCGCCAGAGCCGCAACAGGAGGCGCAAGCCCAAGGTGCCGAGGTAGCCGATGACGTAGACCGGGAACACGTAGAACCAGCCGTCCCACTCCTTGCCGTTGAGCAGGGAACTGAAATAGCTGAAAACGCAGATGCCGCTCCAGCCGGCGGTCTGGAGGATCCAGAACAGGCGATTGGAGTTCTCTTCTTCGAGACGCAGCAGGTTCAAGCGGTGGCGATCCGCGGGAGGAGAGCAAGATGCTAACGGCAGTCGAGCAAGGCCGTGCCTCGCCCCGTCGCGCCTCCGATTCCCCCGGACGCGCCCGCGCCAGGCCTAGCCGATGTGGAAGCCCTGCGTGACCTCGGCCTCGGCCGCCTCGCGCAGCACGTCCTCGACCCGCGCGGCGGGCGGGCCCTGCCAGAGCCAGCGTTCCAGCGCCGAGATCGCGCCCTCCTCACCCACGGCAAGCACTTCGACCCGGCCATCGGGCAGGTTGCGCGCATAACCCGCGAGGCCGAAACGCCCGGCCTGCTCGCGCGTGGCGGCGCGAAACGACACGCGCTGCACCTTGCCCGAGACGAGGAATCGCGTGGCTGGCATGGCTCGGTATGCGTCGTCAGTGCGCCGCGGTCGCGGCCGGCGCGGCGCTGGCGGCAATGGCCTGGCCCAGTTCCTTCGCCGTCACCGGGCCGAGGAATTTCTTCGCCACGCTGCCGTCAGGCGCGATCAGGTAGGTCATGGGCAAGCCGCGCGGCGTATCGAAATCCTCCGGCGGGGCATACACATCGATGATCGCGATCGGATAGCCGGCCGGATGTTCCTTCAGGAACACCTGCATGTCGGCGGCTTCGATCTCCTCGTAGGCAAGTCCGATCACCTCGACATCCTCGCGCTGGGCGTCGAAGGCGCTGAGGTCGGGGATTTCCTTGAGGCAGGGCGAACACCAGGTCGCCCAGAAGTTGACGACGACCCAGCGTCCGCGTCGCGCCGCCAGCGACCAGTCCGCGCCATCGATGGTCTTGACCTCCAGGGTCGGTGCCTTGGCCGTGGCCGGATCGGCCTGCACCCAGGCGCTGACCGACGCCAGGGCCAAGGCAAATGGAACGAGCCATGCTGGACGAGCTTTCATCGGCTTCCTTCGGTCGAGGCATCTGGTGCGGAAAGTATCGTAGCGACACTGCGCTTGAGTTGCTCGCGCAGCGGCAGGCGCAGCTCGTTCAGGGCGGCTTCGGCGCGGCGTCCGAGTTCGTCGTCGCAACCCGGCAACCTGGCGTCCGCCACCGGCACGCGCAATCCGGCGGCTTCGTACAGTTCGGCCAGGCTGAGGTGATCGAGGTCACGCACCAGCACCCAATCACCGGCTTCGGTTCGTTGCAGCACCCGGATCGCATGCATGTCGCCCAGCATGCGCATCAGCAAGTCGTCGGTGAGCATCGGTTCGAGTCGGCGCAATTCGTCGGTGTGCAGGCCGTGGCCGCTGAGCTGGGCTTGCGCGAAGCGACCGAGCAGACGCAGCAGGCCGAACAACTCGTGGCCTGCCGGCAGGCGCAGCGCCCGCGGCTGGAAGCGGAAGGCTGCCAGCGAAGCGGCAATCGAGGCACCGAGCAGCACCACCACCCACGACACGTAGATCCACAACAGGAAGATCGGGATCACCGCGACCGCGCCGTAGATTTCCTGGTAGCTGGCGCGCCCCAGATACGCGGCGAAGCCGGTTTTCGCCGCTTCGAACAAGGCCGTGGCCAGCACGCCGCCCAGCAGCGCGTGGCGGAAGGCCACGCTGCGGTTGGGAATGAAACGGTAGGCGAGCGTGAACGTGATCAGTTCCAGTGCCAGCGGCAACAGATGCCAGAGCCGGCCAGCCTGATGCGACTCGCCGGCTTCGGCGAGCAACGGCAACGAGGCCAGGTACGACGAGACTGCCAGGCTCGCCACCGCCAGCAACGGCAGCAGACTCAGTGCCGCCCAGTAGATCAGCACCCGCGACAAGGCGCGGCGCGGCGTGGTCACGCGCCAGATGCGGTTGAAGGTGTCCTCGATGCTGGCGAGGGTGAGCAACGCCGTGACCAGCAACGTGATCGCCCCCAGTCCCGGGAGCCCGCGCGCGTTGGCCGACGATTCGCGCAGGAAGTCCGCGACGTTGACCGCCGCGCTCGGCACGAAATTGCGGAAGATGAAGCCGGTAGCCTTGTCGATCAGGGATTCGTACAGCGGGAACATCGAGACCACGCCGAACACCACCGCCGCCAGCGGCACCAGGGCAAACAACGTGGCGTAGGCCAGCGCGCCGGCGGATTCGAAACAGCGGTCCTCGACGAAGCGGTGCCAGAGGAAGCTCCCGAAGGCACGCGCGCGGTCGCGGTCGAAGTCCTTGATCCAGCGCTGGACGGTGTCGATGACAGGCATGCGCGAAGGGTACCGCAATGTGCCGGCCGGGTTACCCTTGCGCCTCCGCGGCACGCGCTGCCGCCTGCGTGGTGCACGAGTCGACGATGCCCGAAGTCCTGATCCTCTATTACAGTCGCGGCGGCGCCGTCGCCAGCCTCGCGCGCCAGATCGCGCGCGGCGTGGAGGAGATCGACGGCATGGCAGGCGCGCCTGCGCACCGTGCCACCGGTGGCCGCGGTCACCACGCAGGCCGCACCAGCCCGAGCCGGACGACGGTGCGCCCTACGTTCTCAAATCGCGACCTGCGCCGAGTGCTGTGCCCTGATCCTCGGCAGCCCGACGCGCTTCGGCAACATGGCCGCTCCGCTGAAGCACTTCCTTGACAGCACAGCCGCGGAATGGGCCTCGGGCACGTTGATCGGAAAACCCGGCGCCGTCTTCACCTCGACTGCCACGCATGCATGGCGGGCAGGAATCGACCCTGCTCTCGATGATGATTCCGTTGCTGCACCACGGCCTGGTGCTCGTCGGCCTGCCCTATCTCCCGAACCGGCGCTGAACGTCGACGAGAACCGGCGGCACGCCCGTACGGTGCCAGCCATGTCGCAGGCCCGAACGACGACCGTCCGCTGAGCGACGAAGAAAAGATCGCTGGCGCGCGCGCTCGGCCGTCGCGTCGCCGAAGATCGCACGCAAACTGGAGGCCGCGTGACGCACGCGCGCGCGCTCGCTGGCGGGATGCGGGCTGTTCGCGCTCTTTGCACTGATCCTGGGCCTGGTACGCTGTGGCTGGCGCCACCGCAGACGCTGCCGCCGTGGCTGGTCGCTGCTGGGCCATGCGTCGATGATGCTGCCGTCGGTTCTGTTGCTGCTTGCGACGCCGGCCGAGCGCACTGTTCTGGGGCGCGCGTCGGCGGCGCTGTTCGCTGTTCTGCCATGGCGTGATGCGAAGCCTGGAGCGTCGCCCGCAGCCGCGTCCTGCCTGGCATGCATCGAAATCGTGCTGTGCGCTGGTCGATCATTTTCGGCGCGAGCTGGGACGGGCATTGCGCGGGCGGTTTGCGAAGAAGCGCAGCGGCCGTACCCGGCGCCCTATAATTCGAGACTTCGTTTCCCGGGATTCCGTCGATGGACCAGCTCTGCGTCGTCACCACCGGCGGCACCATCGACAAGGTGTACTTCGACGACAAGTCGGATTACCAGATCGGCGATCCGCAGATCGGGCGACATCCTGGAGCGAACTGGGCGTCGCGTTCCAGCTTCAGCGTAATTCCGATCATCCGCAAGGACAGCCTGCACATCACCGGCGAGGATCGCGAACTGCTGCGCGCCACCATCGCGGCGCAGACGGCGCGGCATGTGCTGGTGACGCACGGCACCGACACCATGGTGGACACCGCAAAGGTGCTGGCGACGATTCCCGACAAAACCATCGTGCTGACCGGCGCGCTCAATCCTGCGCGGTTCCGCGGCTCGGACGCGGAGTTCAACATCGGCACCGCCGTGGGTGCCGTGCAATGCCTGCCGGCGGGCGTCTACATCGCGATGAACGGACGCATCTGGGAACCTGGGAAGGTGCGCAAGAATGTGAGCGCCAACCGGTTCGAACCGATCGGCTGAATTCGGGCTTCGCGTCCGTCGCGCCGACTTCCCATCCCGGAAGCACGAAGCCCGGCTTGCGCCGGGCTTCGTGCCTGCATCAGCGTCGTCTCGCGGCCCCCATCAGAACGTGATGCTCCAGCTGTTGATGTAGCCCACGTCGGCCGCACCGCGGTCGCGCGCGCGCAGCCGCCAGGTGCCGTTCAGGGCTTCGCCCGCCAGGTTCACGTTGTAGGTCTGGTTGATGTTGTCCGCGCTGCCACCGGTGCGGTTGTGCAGGTTGTAGACCGAACCATCCGGTGCCACCAGGTCGACGATCAGGTCGCCCTTGTACGGATGCACGATGTTCACCGCCACCGGGCGTCGACGCCGCCCGTTGCCGCTGCGACCCGACACCGCGATGTTGCTGTACACGCCGGTCGTGTTGTTTGTCCGGGATGTTCACATCGGTGCCGTTGCTGTAGGTCTGCGCACCACCGCCACCACCACCCGTGCTGTAGCTGCCGGTCAGGCTCACGCCGGTGAACGAGCTGTAGGCCTTCAGGCGCACGTGGTAGGTGCCGGCCTGCGCCGTCGCGATGTTGCAGGTCTCGGCGTTGCCGCTCGCATACGGACGGCAGTCATACACCGTGTCGGTCGGCGCCGAGCCGAACTTCACGTACATGTCCATGTCGCCGGTGCCGCCCGAGGTCACGAACTTCAGCCCGGTGGCGCCCGCCGGCACCACCATCGTGTAGTTCAGCGAGTTGCCCGTCGTCGCCGCAAGACCCGTCACCGCCACGCCGTTGCTGAGCACCGTGCCACCGCCGCCGGAGGTCACGGTCACGGCCTTCGTCGTGCTGTTGCTCAGGCCACCGTTGTCGGTGACGGTGAGCTGCACGTTGTAGGTACCCGCCGCCGCATAGGTCTTGCCGGGACTGGTCGCAGTCGAGGTGGTGCCGTCGCCAAAGTTCCAGCTACGCGAGGCAATGGAGCCGTCGCTGTCGCTGGAGCTGTCGGTGAAGGTCGCAGTGAGCCCACTCACCGTGAAGCTGTAGTTCGCGGTCGGCGCGACGTTGCCGCCGCCGCCCGGCGTGCGATAGCCCGCAAAGCTGGTGACGCCGCCACCGGGATTGAGGTGATCGGACAGCCGCGTCGCGGAAGTACCGCCACCGGCCCACGACACCGACAGGCGACCATAGTAGTCCGACAGTTCGTTGCCGCACGCCGCCGAACCGCCATGCAACTGGCCCACAAGACGCTTGTTCTGGTTCCACAGACCCCGAACCGGAAGATCCACCCTCGGTGGTGCCTTCGTTCCAGTCCACGATGCGCCAGTGCGTGCTGCCTGTCGCGCCGCCGTAGCCGGAAACCTGCAAGGCATCGTTGTCGATCGCGATGCGCTTCTCGTGCCCGGCCGGATGGTGGATGCCGGCGGCCGAGGTCGGCGTGCTGCCACTCGCATCCCAGCCCGAGTAGAACGCATCGGCACCCGCGGGCACATTGGCGTTCAGACGCAGCAGCGCGAAATCGCTGGCCGCGTTTGTCGACACCAGCGTGGTGCCCGACTGCGAGTGCGTGGCAATGCTGCGGTTCAACGGCGTACCGGACGAGCCCGACCCGGGCGTGCGGCAGGTCGCGCTCTGGTAGTTCCAGTACACCACGATGCTGCTCGCCACCGTCTGGGTACTGACGCAGTGGTTGGCGGTCAGGAAATAGGGCGTGGCGTTGTTGGCGGTATTGCCCACCAGCGTGCCGGTACAGACGTAGGAGCTGCTGCCCTGGGTGAAGGTGTAGTGCCCGACGGCGTCGATCTGGTCGTCCCAGCCGGAACCGGCCGGGCAGGCCACGTCGACGTTGCACGAACCGGATTTCTCGAAGGCATCGCGCTCGAACAAGCCACGGTAACCGTGGGTGACCTGGGCCAGCTCCAGCGCAACGGAACCGCGCTTGGCAACCGGCACGATCAGTTCCATGCGCAAGCTGTCGCCCAGCAGGTAGGGCGAGTGGAATGCCCCATTGCCGGACAGATCTTCGGCGCGGATCACGCGCAGGTTGTCGCTGCCTTCGCCGACCAGGCGCAGTTCCGCGCCAGTCGGAAGCTGCAGCTTGGCAAAATGCAGGTCAAGCGAGCGGGCACCGGGCGAGGCGATAGTCCGTCGCCAGACCAGGCGACCGTCCTTCAAGCTATCCCACTTGCCGCCCCCGGCGGACTCCGCACTGACGCGCACGCCTTCGACCGGCACCTGGATGCCGTAGCGATACGCACCGCCCAGCTTCTTGCTGTCCTCCAGCTGCAGCTGGGCCAGATCGGGTTGCGACAGGATCAGCGCATCGCGCAAGGAAATCGTGCCGGATTCGACCGGCTTGGCGGCCAGCGTGCTGCCGAGGCCGAGCGCGGTCAGTGCCGCGAGACTGCGAGTAGCAAAGTGCATGAAACCTCCTGTGAAGGCAGTCGCGAAGGCGCGGCTGCGCGAATTCCGGGAAAGTGCTGTGGCGGCGAGGGATTTGGCCCCAAACGAAGAAGGGCGCCGTTGCCGGCGCCCTTCCGTTTCATCGTGCCGCGCTTAGAACGTGATGCTCCAGCTGTTGATGTAGCCCACGTCGGCCGCACCGCGGTCGCGCGCGCGCAGCCGCCAGGTGCCGTTCAGGGCTTCGCCCGACAGGTTCACGTTGTAGGTCTGGTTGATGTTGTCCGCGCTGCCACCGGTGCGGTTATGCAGGTTGTAGACCGAGCCATCCGGCGCCACCAGGTCGACGATCAGGTCGCCCTTGTACGGGTGCACGATGTTCACCGCCACCGGCGTCGACGCCGCCCCGTTGCCGCTGCGACCCGACACCGCGATGTTGCTGTACACGCCGGTCGTGTTGTTGTCCGGGATGTTCACATCGGTGCCGTTGCTGTAGGTCTGCGCACCACCGCCACCACCACCCGTGCTGTAGCTGCCGGTCAGGCTCACGCCGGTGAACGAGCTGTAGGCCTTCAGGCGCACGTGGTAGGTGCCGGCCTGCGCCGTCGCGATGTTGCAGGTCTCGGCGTTGCCGCTCGCATACGGACGGCAGTCATACACCGTGTCGGTCGGCGCCGAGCCGAACTTCACGTACATGTCCATGTCGCCGGTGCCGCCCGAGGTCACGAACTTCAGCCCGGTGGCGCCCGCCGGCACCACCATCGTGTAGTTCAGCGAGTTGCCCGTCGTCGCCGACAGACCCGTCACGGCCACGCCGTTGGTCAGCGTGCCACTGGTCGGCGGCGGCGGCGGCGGGGTGCCGTTGAAAAAACGAGTACAGCAGCAGGTTGGGCGAACCGGTCTGGGCGCCGGTCACCTTGCCCGACGTCGCAGCACCAGTGATCGCGGCCGTCACCTGCGCCGGCGTAGCCGCCGGGTTGGCAGCGAGATACAGCGCGGCCACACCCGCCACGTGCGGCGAGGCCATCGAGGTGCCGCTGATGGTGTTGGTCGCCGAGGAACTCGTGTACCAGGCCGAGGTGATGCTGGAACCCGGCGCGAAGATGTCGAGGCAGGTGCCATAGTTCGAGAAGCTCGAACGCGCATCGGTGTTTGTGGTGGAACCCACCGTGATGGCTGAAGCCGCACGCGCCGGCGAGTAGTTGCAGGCATTGGAGTTGTCGTTGCCCGCGGCCACGGCCACGGTGACACCGGCGTTGACCATGTTCGCGACGGCGTTGTCGGTCGCGGTCGAAGCGCCGCCGCCAAGGCTCATGTTGGCCACGGCCGGCTTGACGTGGTTGTTCGCCACCCAGTCCATGCCCGCGATCACGCCCGCGTTCGTGCCCGAGCCATCGCAACCCAGCACACGGACCGGGTGGATCGTCACGCCCTTGGCGATGCCATAAGTGGTACCGCCAACCGTCCCGGCGACGTGGGTACCGTGGCCGTTGCAGTCGTTCGCGTTACCGCCGCTGGTGACGGCGTCATAGCCATTGCCCATGCGTCCGCTGAACTCGCTGTGGTTGAGCAGCACACCGGTATCGACGATGTAGGCGTGCACGTTCGTGGCCGTGGTGTCGTAGGTGTAGCTGCCGCTGAGCGGCAAGTCACGCTGGTCGGTGCGGTCGATGCCCCAGGTCGCGCCGCTTTGCGTCGCGCTGGCCCGTATCGTGGCGACCTGCTCGATGTAGCTCACCTTCGGGTCTTCGAGCATGCGTGCCACCTGGTCTTCGGTCGCGCGAATGGTGAAGCCGCGTAGCACTCGACTGAACGACTGGCCCACTTCCACGCCATAGGTGCGTGCCATGGTGCTGGCGGCTGAAGCGACCTGCGGACGACCGGCCAGGCTCATTTCGCCGGCCAGACTGGCGGCGTTGTCGTTGAACACCACGATGTATTGGCCTTCGAAGGCATTTTCCATCGCGTGGAAAGTGGCTGCGGACGCAATGCCGGAAAACGCCATCAAGGTTGCAGCCGCCAGGACATGACGGCGGATCGAACGCGAGTTGCGCTTGTGCACGATTGTTACCCCAAGGAATTGAGTGATCGACGGTTGACCCCACGCGCGCGGTGGTCACGATTCCCTTCGTTCACCTTCGACGCTTCCATTCGCGTCCGGTTGTTCTGCAGGCGACCCCTCGACGCTGCAGACCGCTGTACTCCTGCGCGCCGGTCGCAACCGGTACGCGGAGCCAGGATCGGGTGAAGTCCTCGCCCCGTCCCCAAGGCAAGAACCGCGCGGACCGTAACAACGGCCTGTGAAACCCGTCAACAAAAATCTGTGCTGGAAGTCATTGTTTCAAAAGAAACAATTGCTGCGACGCAACACGAGAGGTGACAAATTCCTAGGCTGCAAGGACGTGACCCGCTAACGAAATCCGTCAAAGACGAGAACGAAACTCGTCGTAGCGATTGCGCCGCGACGCAACAGTACGGGCGCTCGGAGGCAGGTGCCGATGCGCACCCGAGCGCCTCGAACGCGCTCCCGGACGCGTGGGCCGCGGGGCGACTGCGCGAACCCCGATGCCGACGCGCGCTCGCGCGTTCGGTCCCGGCGCCGCGACCGGCATCGGACGCAGCGTGCCGGCCTCAGAGCGACTGCAGGAATGCGATCAGTGCTGCGCGCTCGTCGCGGGTGGCGGCGAGGAAAGCGCGCTGTGCCGCGGCGGCCTCGCCTCCATGCCACAGGATGGCCTCTTCCAGGTTTCTGGCGCGGCCATCGTGCAGGTAGTGGCTGTGACCGTTGACGGTGGGAACCAGGCCCAGCGACCACAACGGCGCCGTGCGCCATTCGCGTCCATCGGCAAGAAAATCCGGGCGATCATCGGCCAGTCCCTCGCCCATGTCATGCAACAGCAAGTCGGTATACGGCGCAAAGTCCTGTGCCGCGAGCAGCGCCGGCTGGGCATCGGCAGCAGTACGCAGCTGCGGGATGTGGCAGGCCGCGCAGCCGCTGCGCGTGAACACTTGTTCGCCCTGCGCCACTCGCGCGGCCTCCCCGATGCGGCGCGCCGGCACGGCCAGCGCGCGCAGGTAGAACACCAGCTTGTCGAGATAGGCGTCCGAGAGTTCCGGCGTGCCGCCGTTCACAGTCGCCGCGCAAGCGGTCTGCGCCGGTGGACAGTTCTCTTCCGGAAACCAGCGGCTGGTGAGGCCGATGTCGCCGTTCGCTGCGCCAGCACTCTGCTGCATCAGGCTCGCGACATTCGCCTTCCAGCCGAAACGACCAAATTCCTCGCGTTGCGTCACCGGGTTCCAGACTCGGTTGACGCGACCGGAGATACCGTCGCCGTTCGCGTCGTCCGGATCGGCGCGCGCCACGAGGTCGGCCTCCGCCACGGCTTCGAGCAGACCGAGGCCGGGCATGTGCTGCGCCACGCGCGGCGAGACCATGACCTCCTCGCCCATCGCGCCGAACGCGGCGTCGTGCAATCGATACTCGGGCTGGCGCAGCGAGTACGGTGTGCCGTCGTCGTAACGGCCCTCGCGTTCGACGTAGCGTATCTCGACCCGCGCTTCGGCAGGCACGCCCGGCAAGGCGCGATCATTGAGCTGATCGCCATAGGCCGGATGCGGGTTCGGCCCGCCGTGTTCGCTGCGACCCGGCACGCTCAGGCGCAACAGCATCGACAGCAATTCCTTCTCGCCTTCGATCGGCGGACGGCCGCGACCGTCGCGCACATGGCAACCCGAGCAAGACACCCGGTTGAACGTAGGCCCGAGCCCGTCGAAGGCTTCGACCGAGGCCGGCGCCGCCACCCAGTTGGTGTTGAACAGGCGATTGCCGAAGTTGAAATCGCGCAAGTCGCGCGCCGAGAGACTGGGCGCAGGCAAGGCGAAGGCGTTGCGGTTGTCGGCCACGCGGGTCAGCGCACCGCCCGGCGACGGAGGCGTTGCGGGAGGCGACTCGGGGGCGGCGTCCTCGGCGCGCGCATGGCCTGCGCACACCAGTACGGCAGCAAGGACCAGGTATCGCACTTCACACTCCGGGAACGATCACCAGCACTCCGAGCGCGCGCCCGCTGTCGCGCAGACCAGCGGCAAGGCGCTGCAAGGCCACCACCGCGGCTTCGGCATTGCGCCGTTCGCGGCTGTCGGGGGCACTGACGAGGATGCGGTCGAAGGGATCATGCAGGGCCGCGATGCGGCGTTCGGCCTCGGCGAAACGCGCCTCCATCTCGAGCGCGAGGCGCGGATCGAGACGGCGGATTGTGGCGGCGATGGAAGCCGCTTCGCCGCGTCCGTAGTAGACCCGCTTGATCCCGGCCAAACCCCAGGCGAAATCCTGCCAGGTGCTGTCGGAAAAGCACGATTGCTCGTCTTCCTGCGAGCCCGAGTCGAGCGCCACGGCCAGCCGTTCCGAGGCCAGTTCGTGCCCCGCCAGCAGGGCCGGTCCGGTCAGCATCCGGCCCACCGCCTCGTGCGGCTCCAGCGCAAGGAATTCGCGCGCGTAGCCGTTGCCTGCATCGCGTTGCCACTGCGCGGCGAGCCAGTCCAGATCCTCCACCAGCAACGCGGCCAGCAGGCGCAGATACTCTCGGCGCCGTTCGTTGGCTGTCCCGTGCGCCACGAAGTCAGCCAGAGGCCGCGCACCCGGACCGGTTTCATTGCGATCCTGTCCCCAGAGCAGGAACTCGATCGCATGCCAACCGGTGGTGACGTCGGCTTCGTCGCTGACCTGGTCACGTTCAATGATGCTGTCGCGCGTGAGATCGATGTCAAAGGCCTGGACCAAGCCCGAGCCGGCGGCTCCCTCGACATAGTCGATCACCGCTTCGTTCAGCGGCCAGGCATTGAGCCTGGGTTCCGGGCCGGCGGCACGCGTGGCCGTCTGCGGTCCGTCGATCGGGCCGTCGTAATAGCGGAAGGCTTCCGTGAAGAGATACGGGCGTCGCGCCTGGACCCAGGCACGGCGCGCCGCGGCAAGACTGCCATCGCTTGGTGAATCCAGCAGGGCCGCGATGGCAGCCTGCAAGCTGCGTGCGGCCACGGCCGCTTCGGCATAGGCTCGCTGCACGTTGTCGGCGTAGGCCGACTGCAAGGCGGCTCCGTCGTAGCTCGGGTCGCTCGCGGCGTCGAGCATCAGCCGATACTGCGACAGCGCGCCGCCGCCTTCGCCACCCTCGCCGCCTTCGCTGGTCAGGGCCGAAACCGGCAGCGGTGCCAGCATCGCGGCCGCGGGCGAGGCCTCGGACACGGCGCTCGTGCCCAGCAGCGCGCACACGCCGGCACCGCTCCACACCTTCAATTGCAGCCGCATGGGTCTTGCTCCAATTCGCCGGCGCGGTACGGGACCGCGCGAAAGATGGCTATTATCCGAAGCGCATCACCGTAAATGCAACTAATTCTCGTTTGGCCACCCTCCACCATGAACCTGCTCTGCCTCGCCGATCTGATCGACACACCGCTGCTGCAACGGTTGCGGACAGGCCATGCCACCTTGCCGAGTCAGGATGGGCGCAGCACGGCGGGCTGGGCGGCGCGCGCGGTCAAGCACAACCTGCAACTCGATGGCAGCGATGCCCGGGTGCATGCGCTCCAGGTCGAATTGCAGCAGCACCTGCTCGCGCATCCGCTGCTGCGGCTCTACGCGCGCCCGCGCCGCATCACCCTGCCGTTGTTCAATCGCTATGACAGCGGCATGAGCTATGGCCGCCACGTCGACGACGCATTGATGGGCGAACCGCCCTTGCGTACCGATCTGGCCTACACCGTGTTCCTCAGCGCGACGGCCGACTACGACGGCGGCGAACTGGTACTGGAAGGCAGCGCCGGCGAAACCCCGATCAAGCTCGATGCCGGTGCGGCCGTGGTCTACCCGGCCGGTGCCTTGCATCGGGTCAATCCCGTGACCCGCGGCGAACGCCTCGCGGCTGTGGGATGGATCCAGAGCCAAGTGCGCGATGCCGCACAGCGCGAGGTGTTGTTCGATCTGGATCGCACCCGGCGCGCACTGCACGAGCGCGAAGGCGACAGCGACGCCTTCGCCGCCTTGAGCCGCTGCAGCGGGGCCTTGCTGCGGATGTGGACGGAAGTCTGAGCGCCGCGTTCAGCGCCGCTGCATCACGTGCAGCGAACGCGGTCGCCGCCACAGCAGGATGACGAACAGCAGCAGCAGGCAGGGCGCGCCGTAGTAACCCATGCGCACGCCGAAGGGCAGGTTCGAGGTCAGTGTATCCATCGCTGCCGCGGGATTGGCCAGAAGCGCCGGTTCGAGCGAGGCAAATCTCGCCTGCGCGAACTGCGTCGCGCCGGTCACGAGGCCCGCAGCCTCCACCGCCGTGCGTCCCAACGGCAGGTAAACGCCGGCCAGCGAGACTTCACGTTGCGCACCCTGGGTGACGATTGGCCCCAGGATCGGGCTACGCGCCAGTCCGCCCCAGAGGTACAGGTCGTACAGCAGGGTCAGGACGAACAACAGTCCGGCAATGAGGTGGGCCTTGCCCTTCATGTGTCCTCCACACGGTTCGCCACGGCACCCGGCGGCGGATCCCGGTTCAGAACATGCCGGTTTCCAGCCGCGCCACTTCGCTCATCATGCCCTGATTCCAGGGCGGATCGAACACCAGCTCGACGTCGGCTTCGCTCACGGTGGGAATGAGTTCGAGCTTGCTGCGCACGTCCTCCACCAGCACTTCGCCCATGCCGCAACCCGGCGCGGTCAGGGTCATCTTCACCTCGATCCGGCGCGAACCGTCGTCGGCACGCTGGATCTCGCAGGCATAGACCAGGCCCAGCTCGACCACGTTGATCGGAATCTCGGGATCGAAGCAGGTGCGCAACTGCTGCCAGGCGAGCACCTCGACGTCGGCATCGCCCGCGCCTTCGGGCAGCTCCAGCGGCTGCGGCGCTTCCTTGCCGATGGCATCGGCATCCTGCCCCGCGACCCGGAACAGGTTACCTTCGACGAATACGGTGAAGCTGCCGCCGAGCGCCTGGGTGATGTAGCCCACACTGCCGGCGGGCAAGGTGACGCGATCGCCCTGCGGCACGAGGACGACATCGCAATCGCGCTCGAACTTGATCGGCTCGCTGCTGCGGCTGTAGGACATGGAGGAAAAGAATGGCGGGGGCCGCACGGCGCGGCTGCAGGCCGCTATTCTACCGCACCCCCCGACGGCATCCGCCACGCGTGACCTCGCGAACCCCGTCCGCTGCCACTCTGTGGATCGCGCTCTGCGCCTGCACCATCGCGATCGTCGGCGTGGCGGCGCTGTGGGCGGCCATTTCGCTGGTACTCGGCGGGTCCTGCGGCTGGATGGCGATACTGGCCGCTCTCGACGCCGTGCTGCTGCTGCGGCTGGCAAACTGGCCGCCGGGCCGCGCGCGCGCGCTCGTCGCGCTCGGCGTGCTGGCGCTGACCCTGCCGGTGGCGGGCTATTTCCTCGCCACGGCGCAAGTCGGGCGTGGCATGGGCCTGCGTCCGTTCGAAGCCTTGCCGCGCATGAGCCTGGAACTCGCGAGCCTCTACCTGCGCGCCAACCTCGGTTGGATCGAGGCGTTGTGGGCCGCATTCGCCGGCCTCGTTGCCTGGCGTGGCGCGCGCTGAGCCAGGACACATCGGATCGAGGCCCACGCATGACCCTCGTGACCCTGCTGCGCCACGCCTAGATGGACCTGCTCTCGGCCGCGATCTTCCTCGCCGTGTTCCTGATGCGCGGGTACTTCGAACACGAAACCCTGTCGGCCCTGCTGCTCTGGCCGGTCCTGTTCGAGTCGATGCTGGTGTTCGCGCTGGTGCTGGCGACGATGGGCAACGGGATCGCCCGCGCATCATGGCGCAATGCCTGGTTCGCCGCCGTCGCACTGGCGTTCATCGGATTGTCGTGGCTGGGCGGGCGAGGCAGCGGATTGCCCTGGCTGTGGCTGGCGGCGATCTGGCTGCTGTGGGTGCGGCTCGCTCCACCGGCCGGCCTGCGGTGGCTGGGAGCACCGCATCGCCAATGGTTGCTCAACGACGGCATGCCGATCGCGATCATGGTGTGGGTGCCGGCGTTCTTCGCCTACCTGATCCTGATCGCGATGGCTTCGGGCGACTGCACCCTCGATGCCGCGGGCGAACGGCACTGCAAGACACCCGCCTGGACGTTTGCCGTGGTGTGGGTGCCGTACTTCGTGATCGAGGCACTGGTACGGGCGCACCGCATTCTCAAGACAGCACCATCGCAACAGTCCTGACGAACCGGCACGGCGCAGCGAAGCGCCGTGCCGAGACCGTGATGGCTCAGTGCCCGCCGCCCCCGTCCAGGCCCTTGAGTTCGGCCAGCATGCGGCTGGCGGCTTCCTGACCATCGGCGTACAGCATGCGGGTGTTGGGGGCGTAGAACAGGGCGTTCTCGATGCCGGCGAAGCCCGTGCCCTTGCCGCGCTTGATCACGATCACCTGTTTGGCGTCGATCACGTCCAGGATCGGCATGCCGTAGATCGGGCTGGACTTGTCGGTCTTGGCCACCGGGTTCACCACGTCGTTGGCGCCGATGACGATGGCGACATCGCAGGTCTTGAACTCGGGGTTGACGTCGTCCATGTCGGCGATCAGGTCGTAGGGCACGCCGGCTTCGGCCAGCAGCACGTTCATGTGACCGGGCATACGGCCTGCGACCGGATGGATCGCGAACTTCACGTCCTTCTCGCGCGCGATCAGTTGTTTGCACAGCTCCCACATCTTGTGCTGTGCCTGTGCCACGGCCATGCCGTAGCCGGGCACCACGATGATGCGGTCGGCCAGATACAGCATCGCGGCCGCATCCGGCGCCTCCACCGGCTTCATCTCGCCCGTGATCGCCTCGCCGCTGCCGCCGCCGCCGAAGTTGGAGAACAACACGTTCGTGATCGGGCGATTCATCGCCTTCGCCATCAACTGGGTCAGCAACATGCCGGCCGCGCCGACCACGGTACCGGCGATGATCAGCGCCTCGTTGCCCAGCACATAGCCTTCGAACGCCACCGCAAGCCCGGTGAGCGCATTGTAGAGCGAGATCACCACCGGCATGTCGGCACCGCCGATCGGCAGGGTCATCAGCACGCCCACCAGCAGCGCCAACACGAAAAATCCGATCACCACATCGATCCGCAGGTCGAACACCAGCCACGCGCCGAGCGCGACCGTGGCGAGGAAGAACGCGAGGTTGACGAACTGCTGGCCGCCGAAGGTGAAGCGCTTGTCCATGCGCCCGTCAAGCTTGGCCCAGGCGATGACGGAACCCGAGAACGAGATCGCACCGATCAGCGCGCCGATCACGCCCAGGATCATCGAGGTGCGGTCGAGGCAGCTGTGCGCCGCAAGCGCCGCCGCGTCGCAGGCGCCGGTGTACGTAGCGGCATTGAGCAGCGCCACACCACCGATGGCCGCGGCCGAGCCACCGCCCATGCCGTTGAAGATCGCCACCATCTGCGGCATGTCGGTGATGGGCACCTTCTTGCCCCAGAACCAGAACGCCGCCGACAAGACGATGGCCAGCACCATCAGGCCGAGGTTGACCTGGTCGATGCCGTGCGCACCCCAGGTGGACGGCGCGACGAAGGTGATGGCCGTGGCCAGCACCATGCCCCAGCCGGCCTGCACGATGCCCTTGCGCGCCGTGACCGGCGAGGACATGCGCTTGAGGCCGAGGATGAACAGCGCTGCCGCCAGCAGGTAGCTGGCCTTGGCGAGAAGGTCGAGCAGGAGGTCGGTGTTCATCACTTGCCTCCCTCGGTCTTCTTCCCGCTGGGCTTGAACATGTCGAGCATGCGTTCGGTCACCACGTAACCGCCGACCGCGTTGCCCGCCCCCAGCAGCACCGCGAGGAAGCCGATCGCGCGTTCAAGGTTGGTGTCGGCGTGGGCCAGCGCCACCATGCCGCCGACTACCACGATCCCGTGCACGAAATTCGAACCCGACATCAGCGGCGTGTGCAGGATCACCGGCACGCGCGAGATGATCTCGTGGCCGGTGAAGGCCGCGAGCATGAAAATGTACAGCGCCAGGAAACCGTCCATTACGCCGCCCCCCCTTCCACCAGTTTCCTGGTCGCTTCGTGTTTTATTTCACCCGCGTGAGTGAGGCAGGTCTGTGCGATCAGTTCGTCGCTCCAGTCCAGGTTCAGCGCGCCATCCTTGAGCGAGAGCGCGAGGAAGTTGTAGAGGTTGCGCGCGTACATCTCGCTGGCATGGATCGCGCCCATCGAGGGCAGATTGACGGGCCCGACGAGGGTGACGTCGTTGTGCACATACGTTTCCCCGGGTCGGGTGAGTTCGACATTGCCGCCGGTTTCGGCCGCGAGATCGACGATGACGCTGCCGGGCTTCATGCCCTCCACCATCGCGGCGGTGATGATGCGCGGCGCCTTGCGCCCCGGCACCGCCGCCGTGGTGACGATCACATCGACATTCTTGAGATGCTCGGCCAAACGCTTCTGCTGTTCGGCGCGCTCCTCGGCGGTGAGCTCGCGCGCATAGCCGCCGCTGCCGGCGGCGCTGACGCCGAGATCAAGGAATTTCGCGCCGAGGGATTCGATCTGTTCCTTGGTTTCGGGCCGCACATCGAAGCCTTCGACCTGTGCACCCAGTCGCCGCGCCGTGGCGATGGCCTGCAAGCCCGCCACGCCGGCACCGACGATCAGCACCTTCGAAGGCCGGATCGTGCCGGCCGCGGTGGTGAGCATCGGGAAGAACTTGCCGCTGACTTGCGCCGCGATCAGCACCGCCTTGTAACCGGCCATGCCGGCCTGCGAACTGAGCACGTCCATGGCCTGGGCGCGCGTGGTGCGCGGCAACAACTCCATCGCGAACGAGGTGATCTTGCGATCACGCAGCGCGCGGGTGCGCTCCGGGTCGGCGTGCGGTTGCAGGTAGGAGATCAGCACGCTGCCTTCCCGCAGCGCCGCGATTTCCTCCAGCGTGGGCGGCTGCACCTTGAGCAGCACGTCGGCGCGAGCCAGCGCATCGCGCGCCTGCGCCGTGGCTTCCGCGCCGGGATAGGCCGAATCCGGCAGGTTGGCACCGCCTCCGGCGCCCGATTCGATCAATACGGATGCGCCCAAGCCCTTGAGCTTCTTGGCGACTTCCGGCGACAACGCAACGCGACGCTCGTTCGGCGCGCGCTCGCGGATGGCGACCACCGTGACCGGCATAGGACCCCCAAGGTCTGATTGTTCCCCGGGGCGATGCTAACCCATCGCAACCACGATGGGCAGGCGTTGCGATCGCGGCCGCAGCCGCTGCGACGATCAGACGTCGAGGTGCGGGCCGGCGCCTTGGCCCTGGTTGTCGCGCAGCTTGCCGAGCACCTGGCTCATGGCGCGCTCGAAGGCCGTGTCGATCTCGCGCAGGCTGACCTTGCCCTCGCCCAGCATCACCGCCAGTTCTTCGGCGGTGAGCGCACACACGCGCATGCCGCGGCGATTCACGAACAGCAGGCGATTGGAGATCGGGCTGACCCACGACAGCTTCGCCGGCTGCGGCTGCCCGTCCTCGCCGATCAACTCCAGCCAGTGCCCGACTTCAAGCTTGCGGATCCGCTCCAGGTCGGCCGGGTCGCAGGCTGGTGCCGGAGGAGTCACCGGAGCCTCCGCTGCAACAGGCGCCGAAGAAGAAGCATTCGACTCGGACGTTTCGCTAGCGGCGGCCGCGCCGTCCGGCGCGGCGTTGCCGTCATCCCAGAAGGCGGCGAAGTGGGCCGTGGTGCCACGTTCGGTCACCACCGGCCTGGCTGGCATCTCGACCGCGGCTTCCGACGCCGGCAGCGTGGCATTTCCGTCGGTGCGCAGCGGCACCACGTTGTTCGCACCCGACCCCGGGCGCGCGAAGGCCTCCGCCGCCGCGGCGATGCGCGCGTCGCCCTCGTCCTGCGAACCTGTCCCCGGCGGCAGGGTCGCCGATGCCACCTCCCCGTGATTGCCGTAGCGCATCGCATCGAGCAGGGCCTCGACCGTGTGGATGGTCGCGCTGGCCGCGGGGCCAGTGACGCCGGAACTGGCCAGGACCGGCTCCAGCAGCGGCGCCAGGTCGGCGCGACGCGGCTGCCCCGACTCGCATTCCAGCATGACCTGCCACAGATCCTCGCCGCTGCGGCGCGCCTGCGCGAAGCGTTCGGATTCGGTTCCGTCACGCAGGATCACGAGCGCAAGGTGATGCGTCCAGTAGCGCCGCAGAAGATCCGAAATCGCGGAGGGCGCTTCGCGCGCACCCATCAGCATGGCCAGCTCCATCGAGGCCACGGCGCGCGCATGTTCCAGCCGCTCGCGTCCGCGCTGCGCCTCGGCGGCACGGCGTTCGGCCAGCTCCACGCGCTTGCGATGCTGTTCGAGGAAACCGTTGAACTCTTCCTGCAGGGTTTCGAAGATCGCGAGGTCCTCGTTGAACTCCGCCACCAGTCGACCCACCAGTTGCTGCACGCGCTCCAGCAGTTCGCGCTCCAGCGCAGTCTCGCCGGTGTTGCCGTCGCAAGCCTCGGCCACGGCGTTGAGCATGCGGCGTGCGGGATGCGCCTTGTTCATGAACATGCGGCGATCGAGCATCGCCACCTTCACGAAGGGCAGGATCAACTGGGTGAAGGTGCCACGCACCTGGTCCTGGAACTTGCGTTCGTTCAGCAGCACTTCGAACAACATGCCGACGAGGTCCACGGCATCTTCTTCGGCCGGTGCCAGCGGTGCACCGGGCAGGCCGACGCCGTTGCGTACCGCGTGCGCCTGCAGTTCGAGCTTGATCTGGGTCGACAGGGATTGCTTGGGATCGGCCGCCGCGGCGTGCACCGAGGCCGGCAGGTCACGTTGCAGCGCGGTCAGCATCGACAGGGCTTCCGACGATGCCAGGGGCGGCACGCTGGCCTGGGCCGAACTTCCTTCGTAGCCGGCCGCGCGCTGTGCGGCGCGGTAGTCCTCGAGCAGCCCGTGCAAGGCGGCGAACAGGTCGTCGCGCGCATTGGGTTCTTCCTTGCGCGGCACGCTGCGGGTAGCGGTCGCTTCCGGCGAGGGCGCAGGCACGGCCGGCGCGGCCCTGGAGACCACGGCCACGATCCCCGAAGCCGTCAGGCGCTGCGACAACTCGGCGTAGAAGCCTCCCAGCATCGGCAGCAAGGCCTGTTCGTACAGCTTGAACAGGACCAGGCGGGCCGAGGGCGCGAGGTCGCATCCACGCAGGCCGGCTCGCATCGACGCCGCCATGTGGCCCGGCCCCACCGGGTTCAGCATGCCGTTCAGCACCACGCCACCGGCCAGCTGCCCCAGCTGGGAATCGAGCTGCCCGAGTACCGGGCCGTGCTTGCGCTCCACCGCCTGCGCAACCTGTTCGGAGGCGAGCTGTTCTTCCAGCTCGTCCTCGTCGAGCAGGCTGAGTTCGTTCGAGGTATCGCCCGGCTGCGCGTACTGCGCCAGCACCGGCTTGCGCTTCTCCAGCCCGGCGAAGGCCGCGATGAAGTGCTCCCGATAACGCTGCTCGATGGCATTGCGATGGCGACGCAACTCGCGCATCGCCTCGAAGAATTGCTGTTGCTCGAAGGCGCTGTAGGACTTCTGCACCAGATCGAACAGGGCGTCGTCAGCGCCCGCCAGCACGGTGCCGGCAATCGGCGCGAGTGCCTGCAGGGCCGCCGCGCGCGTGGCCAGCATCAGCTCCGCGTGGCGCGGCGCCGCCTTCAGCGCGACGACATTGTTCGAGGTGGGCTGGGGATCCATCGTGCGCGATACCGTATCAGTTTGTTACAAGTGACATGCTAGGGCAGGAAATGACCCACAACAGTGATTCTAGTCGCGAAAAAACGTCACATGGCACCGGCCATCCGGAAAAATCCGGGCTTCATCGCACCGGCAACCGCGTCGGCGAGGCGACCGGAACGGCGAAATCGCGCTGCTAGACTGCCACCATGACGTCGCCCATGACCTTGCTCGCGCCCCTGTTCTCGCGCCATTCCACGCCCTCCCGCTTGCTGGCCGAACCCGGCCCGGACCGGGACCAACTCGCCGCCCTGCTGGCGGCCGCGGTCCATGTTCCAGATCACGGCAAGTTGACTCCCTGGCGCTTCATACGCATCCATGGCCCGGCACGGGCCCGACTCGGCGAGCAGCTCGCAATCCGCCAGCGCGAGCGCGACCCCGGCGCCCCTCAGGCCGTGATCGACAAGGACCGCGAGCGGTTCAACTTCGCGCCACTGGTGATCACGGTGGTTGCCTGCCTGACGCCTGGGCACAAGGTACCGGAGCAGGAACAACTGCTTTCCGCAGGCTGTGTCTGCTTTTCGCTGCTGCAGGCCGCCCAGGCGCTGGGGTTCGGAGCACAATGGCTGACCGGCTGGGCAGCGTACGACCCGCAGATCACCCAGAGCCTGGGCCTGGGTGAGGACGAACGCATCATCGGGTTCATCCACATCGGCACCGCGCGTGAAGCCGCACCGGAGCGTCCGCGCCCCGACCCGATTCAGCGCATGGTGGACTGGGTGGGTTGAGCGTGGCCAAGCTCTACCTGGTCGACGCCAGCCTCTACGTCTTCCGCGCCTGGCACTCGATGCCGGACGAGTTCCACGATGCCGATGGGCAAGCGGTCAACGCGGTGCATGGCTTCGCACGCTTCCTGCTGGAGCTGATCGAGCGCGAGCAACCGCGGCATCTGGCCGTCGCGTTCGACGAATCACTCGATTCCTCGTTCCGCAACGAGATCTATCCGGCTTACAAGGCCAACCGCGACCCCGCGCCGGCCGAGCTGAAACACCAGTTCGGGCTCTGCCAGGAGATAGCGCGCGCGCTTGGCCTGGCGGTGATGTCGGATACGCGCTTCGAAGCCGACGATCTGATCGGCAGCCTGCTGGCAAGACAGCGCGCGCATGGCTTCCGGGGCGTGATTGTCTCGGCCGACAAGGACCTCTCGCAGCTGCTGCAGGCCGGCGACGTGCAATGGGACTACGCGCGCCAGCAGCGCTGGGGGGCGGACGGGGTCAAGGCGCGCCACGGGGTGGAGGCGCACCAGCTCGCGGATTACCTTGGCCTGAGTGGCGATGCGGTGGACAACATTCCCGGGGTTCCGGGCATCGGCGCCAAGACCGCCGCCGCACTGCTCGAGCATTTCGGCAGTCTCGACGCGATTCTGGCGCGCGTCGACGAGATCCCCTACCTGCGGTTGCGTGGCGCCGCACAGCATGCAGCGCGGCTGCGCGAACATCGCGAGCAGGCCTTGCTGTCACGCCGCCTCGCCACGATCGCGCTGGATGCCCCGCTACCGCCGCAGCTCGGCGATGCCGCGCGTGGCCCGGGCGACCGTATCGCCCTGGAAGCCCTGCTCGAACGACTTCGCGCCGGCCCGATCACACGGCGCCGGGCCCTGGCGCAACTGGGCGACAGCTAGCCGCCCGACCCTTCCGCTGGCACCAACGTCGGCTGTGGCGCCTTGGGCACCACGGGCGCGTAGGCGGCGTCGAGCGCGTAGATCCGCGTCCCTTCCACCTTGGCAGCGTCGCGCACCAGCCCGAAGCGGTCGTAATTGCCTTTTTGGCTGTTGGCGATGAAGTACAGGGTCTTGCCGGCCAGCGTACCCAGCGTCGGCAGGGTGAGCTCCGGCTGGTTCGCCGCCAACGGCTGGACGCTGGTGATTGACTGGCTGTCCGGCGCCAGCTTGAACCGCATCACGCGGGCCGGATTCATGTCGCTCTGGATAGCCACCAACTCGCCGTCCAGCCACTCGATGCCTTCGATGCCGCCGAGGGTCAGCTCCTTCGGCACGGCGATGTCGAACGGCTTGCCGGCGGCGAGGTCGTAGCCGATCAGGCCACGCTCGTGATCTCCGATGAACAGGATGCGGCCATCGCCACTCACCGCCAGCCCACGGATACTGCTGAGGCGCGGCGCATGGAACAGGCGCCGGAACTGATCATCGCGGACCTGGTAGACCGCATTGTTGACGCCATCGGCGGCGTACACCTCGCCGTCCTTGCCGAGTGCGAGAGTGGACAGGAAGAAAGCCTGTCCGGCGATCGACGGCGACAGGAATTTCTTCAGGAACTTGCCGGTCTTGAGGTCGAACTTGAAGACGCCGGCGCGGCCCAGATCGGTTTCGGCCTTGTAACCCTGGAAATGCGGCACCGCGGTCGAGGCGACCCAGAGCACGCCGCGCTTGTCATCGACGACCAGGTCGAATACCGACCACATGCCGTTCCCGGCATCGGCGGCGACGAGGGGTGCAAGCGCACCGTTCGCACCCACCTTGAAGACCTTGCCCTCGCGCGCGCTGCCGACCAGAAGCTGCTTTCGGCTCGGATCCCAGGCGAGGCTTTCGATCAGCTCGTGCTGCCTGGGCAAGGTATGCGACACCTTGCCCTTGCCAAACGGCACCCGATTGGAATCGAAGCCCTTGACGATGTAATCCCACACTTCAGTGCTGGAAACCCGTTCGAAACGCTTGTCGCCCTTCAGGTCGAAGGCGTAGCCCTGCTTCTGCAGCTCCAGCAAGGCGGTGTAGGCCTCGGGCTTCTTGTCCTGCAGCGCGTTGGCGGCGGCCAGTTCCAGCTTGTAGCGCCCCAGGTGCGGGCGCAGTTCCACCGCCCGGGCCCAGGCCAGGGTCTCGTTCGCGAAATCCCCCTTGGTGTGCAGGCTGCGGGCCGCCTGCTCCACCGCCAGGGGCAGTTCGAGCTGCGCGAGCTGCCGCGCCACATCGGTGGATGCGGGAGGCGTCGCGACGGGAGCCTGGGCGGCCACCGGGCCGATCGCCGACAGGGCCAGGGAGAGGATCAGACGCTTCATCGAAACAACCTGCAAAGGAGAGTGCCCTGCGACCCGCGCGGGGCGGAAAGGTTCCCGCGGGCGCGTCGGTCGGGCTAGCATCCGAGGCTCACGAGGCCGCGCACAATGACCGAAACCCGCACCCTTTTCAACGGCCGCTACCTGCGTCTCAACCAGCGCGGCAGCTGGGAATACGCCGAGCGCACCAATGCCGGTTCGGCCGTGATCGTGGTGGCCACCACGCCCGAGGACAGGGTCCTGTTCGTGGAACAGTTCCGGGTGCCGATCCAGTGCCGCAGCATCGAGATGCCAGCCGGGCTCGTGGGCGATCTCGGCGCACACGAGCCGGTGGAACAGGCCGCGCAACGCGAACTGCTGGAGGAAACCGGCTGGCATGCGGAACGCATCGAGTACCTGATGGCCGGGCCTTCGTCCTCTGGCATGAGCAACGAGATGATCGCCTTCGTCCGCGCCCACGGGCTGCGCCGCGTGCATGCCGGCGGAGGCGACGAGAGCGAGAACATCACCGTGCACGAGATTCCACGCGCCGAGGTGGCGTGCTGGCTCGACGCGCGGCGACGCGAGGGTTACTCGATCGACCCCAAGCTCTACGCCGGACTGTATTTTCTCGAGCGCAACCCGGACGGCAGCCCGGCCTCGGCCGGATAGCGCCGCACGTTCTCCGGGCACGGCGCCGCAAGGCGCAAGGCGCAAGGCGCAAGAGCCAAGGTGATCGCACTCGCCGGGCGTCGGCACCTCGCTGCGAAGGCGCGGCAGCCGACGCTCGCCGCAGCTTCAGTGCAGCGAGTGCACCAGCAACATCGCGGCCATCAGCAGCATCAGCAACCAGGTTGCCAGGGTGCCCGCGAAGCGCCCGAAAGAAACACCCTTGCGGCGCGAGAAGCCCCAGGCGTGCAACACGCGCGCCACCAGCAGCGCAGCCCCCAGGCCGTGCAGCCAGGGCGCCGGAATGCCGCGCAGTTCGAGCAGCAGCAACAGGAACAGCGCGAGCGGCAGGTTCTCGAGCGCATTGGCATGCACCCGGATGCGCTGGGTCAGGTCGGCGTTGCCGCCATCGCCGAGGCCGACCTTGCCGCTGCGGCGCAGTGCCACCACGCGCCCGGCGAGCACCAGCACCAGGATCGTGGCGAGTGCAGCGTAAATCGAGGTCACCACGGGGATCATGCGCGTGTCGTCCTTGGGTCGATGCCGCTCAGAGTAGCCCGTCCCGCCACGGACCGGTGATCGCCACCGTGAATCCCGGGCTGTAGACATTGGCAAACAGCCAGCGACCATCGGGCGAATAGCAGCAGCCTGCCCATTCGGCGGTGCGGAAGTCCCCGGCGATCCCGCGCCAGCCACCGTCCAGCACCACGTTGTTGCGGGCAAAGGCAAACAATTCGCCGCCGCGGGCCAGCCCGTACAGATGCTGGCTCGGGCCCTTGGAGTCCTGGCAGATCAGCAAGCCGCCACGCGGACTCACCACCACGTTGTCGGGGTAGTCCAGAGTCTCGGAATCCGGCGATTCGTACACCAGCATGAGTTCCGAGCTGGCCGGGTAGTAGGCGAAAACCTGGCCGCAGCCGGCGTCGCCGCCATTGGTTGCGGTGAAGAAGACTTCCCCGGTCGTGGCGATGCAGCCTTCAAGCCGGGTGAAGCGCGCCGCGCCTTGCGCAAATCCCTGCTTCTGCACCCCCCGGATGCCGCCGTCGTCTTCGTAGCCGGCTTCGGGCTGTTCGATATCGACCCACTCCACCTTGAAACGTTGCCCGGCGCGCAGCCCGGATCGCAGGTCGTCGCTGCCCAGGGCCTTGAGCATCTGCAGCCGGCCGCCCCGATGCAGCTCGCCCTTCTTCCTCGGAACAAATCGATAGAAACCGGCCGCCGGTTCCAGGTCTTCGGTCAGGAACACGTGGCCGCTCGGCGCGTGCACGCTGGCAGCCTCGTGCCGGAACTGGCCGAGGCCGAGCAAGGGCTCGGCGCGCGACACTCCGTCGGCCGGCACCTCGAACACGAAGCCGTGATCCTTCTCCAGCACCGTGGCACCGGACTTGAACGGCGCTTCGCGGCCCGCGCGCGAGACGAACTCTTCGCACGACAACCAGCTGTTCCACGGCGTCGCGCCACCGGCGCAATTCTGCAAGGTGCCCGAGAGCGAGGCGCGGCCCGCGCCCGGTTCGCCTTTCGCGGCATCGAACTCCAGGGTCACGGTGCCTCCGCCGCAGCGCGAGTCGTAATGGCAGGCGCTCGGCCCGAAAGCCCCGTCGGCCCGCACCACTTCGTGGTTCCGGATCAGAGTGAGCCGATCCCCGCGCACGCGCACCATGCCCATGCCATCGTGCGCCGGTGGCGTGGGCGTCCCGTCCGCCAGCGGTTCGCCCGCCCAGCCGAAACTGCGGTAGCTGAAACCCTCGGGCAGGCGCAGCAGCGGCAGGCCGGTGGTGAGGTCGCGCACCGGCTTGAGGCGCCCGTAGCCGGCACTGAAAGGCGCGCCGAGCGGTTCGCCGGCGTGCGCCAGCATTCGCGCCAGCGGCGACAGCGCCAATCCGGTAACGCCGAGAGCCGCGCCATGACGCAGGAAGCGGCGGCGCGCCGCCTGTGCGCGGATCGGGTCGTCATCGAGTGTGCTCATGCTTGCGCTCTTGGCGGCGGCGGCGGTGGCATCGGGCCCGGCGGTGGCGGCGGAACCGCCGCAATGCGATCGCGTCGGTACCAGATCCACGCGCCCGCCGCGAGCAGGGCCAACACGATCAATCCCGACAACCAGGGCCGATACCAGAGCCAACCGCTGCCGATGCCCAAGGCACTCGTCAACGCGGCACAGATCGCCGCGACGATGGCACTGCCCATCCCGGCGAGGCGCCCGAACAGGGGCATGACATCCGCCAGCACCACCAACGGGCGGAACAGCAGGGTGAAGCCGACGAAGGCCAGGGCGAATCCGACGCCACGCAACAGCCAGCCAGCGCGCGAGTTGCGCGTTCCCGCCGCATCGAACATCGCGCTGGCGCCAAGTTGGCCGCGATCCACCAGCAAAAGCTCGGCGCCGTCCGCGCTGGAGTGCGGCACCAGGTTGGTGCCCTGCTGCCGCGCAATCACGCTGACGGTGCCGGCCGGCACGCGCTCGAAACGCACCCGCACGTCGCCCACCATCGGTTTGCCGACATCGCTGCTGGACACGAACCAGCGTTCTTCCGCACGGAAACTCGCAGCCAGATTCGGAGGCAGCTCGACCTGGGCCGCGGGAATGTGTTCCCAGCCTCCAATCTCCCGTGCCACTGCCGGCGCCAGCGTGTATCCGCCGAGGCTCACGCCGGCGGCGCGCCGGGTCTGGCTGGCATAGGGCAAGGCGCGCGGATTCTCGTGCCCGGAGCGCTGTTCGAAGCGACTGGAATCGATCAGGTCCTCGTCCCAGCGCATTTCATAGCGGTACTGCGTCACCTTCCGGGTGCCGCCGCCCGCCTGCGATTCTTCGCGCCGTTCGCGCTTTTCCTGCCACTGGTACATCTCGACGCGCCGCCGCAGCGCCAGCGCCGGCACCCGCACGCCGAACTCTTCGTCGGTTACCGCATCGGTTGCTGCGGCTTCGCCACTCACATGCACCAGGCGGCCATCGAGCGAAGCATCGGGGCGCGCTTCCGCAACGACCTGTACGGTCGCACGCGCCTCGGCCAGGGCCGCATCGCGCTTGAGCGTGCGGCCCTCGTTCCAGAACTGCAGGCCCAGGGCCACCAGCAACAGGATGGCACCCGCGAACAGGCCCTTGAACGCGCCACCCAGGCGACCGAGCCAGCCCTGCGACACGACGCGTTCGAAGCCTTCCATCTCAGCCCTCCACGAAGTCCACCGCCAGCGCCTCGATGCGCAGCTCGCTCGAAGGCGCATTCGTCGCCTCGCGACCGGCGTCCTCGGCGAGGTGACGGGCAGTCTTCTCGTCCAGCTGCTTCTCGATCAGGGTGCCGTACACCACGGCCGCGCCGCGGCGGTCGGTGGGCAACAGGAAGGCGTAGTCCTTCATCATCACCCGCGCTGCCACACCGCCCTCCTCGAGCATCGCCCAGCAGCCCTTCTTCTGGCAGACCTCGACGATGCGTCCGGAATACTTCTGCGGTGTCGCGGTCTTCGCGTCGGGCTTGGCCGCAGCGATCGACAGCGCCGCGCCGGCCGGCATCTCGACACCGAAGTGGTGTGCGTTTTCGGCCTGCGCCGCTGAGGTGGCGAACAGGGCAAGGGCAAACAAGATCGACTTGGGCATGGCACAACTCCGGCAGGAAGCACGCATGGTGCGAAAAGGACAAGACAGGGCGATGACTGTGACCGGCGCGAATGGACTCAGGCCACGAGCGCCCGCGCATGCAGCCCGGGCACCTCGTGTTCGGTACCGAAGCGACCCTTGGCATCGCGGGTGACGCGCGCCAGCGCACATTCGCTGTCGTGGGTGAAGTACAGGTGCACGTCGCGCGCCAGCTTGTCTTCGAGGAAGACGCGCTTCTCGTCGATCAGAAGTTCGGGGTTGCGGTCGTAGCCCATGGTCACGGGCAGGTGCACCCAGGGCCGGCCCGGGATCAGGTCGGCGCAGAACACGAGGCCGCCGTGGCGCGCGCCATCGGCACGCGCCTCGCCCACGATCTCGGCCAGCATCAGGCCCGGCGTATGCCCGTCGCTGTAGTGGAAACGCACCGTGTCACCCAGCGCCCGACTGTGTGCGCCTTGCACGATTTCCAGACGGCCGCTGGCTTCGAGCAGCCCGGTCAACTCCGGAATGAACGAGGCCCGATCGCGCGGATGCGGTTGCTGCGCGCGCCGCCAGCACTCGGCGCTGACCAGATACTGCGCGTTCGGGAACAGCAAGCGTGCCGGCTGACCATCCTCCCAGGCCGCCAGCAGGCCACCGGCGTGATCGAAGTGCAGGTGCGAGAGCACCACCACGTCGACGGCCTCGTGCGTGAACCCGGCCGCGGCGAGCGAATCGAGCAGGACGTGGCGCTCCTCGACGACCCCATAGCGTTCCCGCAGGCGTGGCTCGAAGAAAGCGCCGATGCCGGTCTCGAACAACACGGTCTTGCCGTCAAGCGGACTCGCCAACAGGGCGCGGCAAGCGAGCGCAATGCGGTGTTGCGCATCGGGCGCAATCCATTGCTCCCACATCGCCCTAGGGACATTGCCGAACATCGCGCCACCATCCAAGCGTTGCGAATTGCCGAGAATCGACCAGAGTTTCATCGCCTTGCTCCTGCCGCGCGAAGCGCGCTCAGTTCCGTGCCCGCGCGCAAACCGGACCTTGGGTCCGGATCAGCGCTCCACCGTCAGTTCGACCGCAGCCTTGCCCACCGGGTTGCGCGGGTCGGTGCCGCCCGACAAGGCATTGGCCTTGCGGTCCCACAACACAGTCTGCAGATTGCCCCAGGCATCCGGTCGCACCGACACCTTGTGACCCATGGCCTCCAGCGCCTGGCGCGCCCCGGTGTCGAAGGCATCGGGCTCCAGCATGATCGCGTCCGGCCACCACTGGTGATGGAAGCGCGGCAATGCTGCGACCTGCTGTGCACCCAGGCCATCGTCATAGCCCAGGATCGCAAGCAGCACCTGGGTGATGATGGTGCTGCCACCGGGCGAGCCGATCACGGCGATCCGGTCGTCCGATTCGATGAAGCTGGGCGACATCGAACTGAGCATGCGCTTGCCGGGCTTCGGGGCGTTGGCCTCGAACCCCATCACCCCGAAGGCGTTGGGCGTGCCGGGGCGCAGGGCGAAATCGTCCATCTCGTTGTTGAGCAGCACGCCAGTGCCGGGCGGGATCAGGCCGGAGCCGTAGGTGAGGTTTACCGTCTGGGTCACGCCGGCCCGATTGCCCTCGGCGTCGATGATCGAGAAGTGCGTGGTCTCGGTGTCCTCCCGAGGTGCCGGCTGGCCGGAGAACGACGCACTCGGGGTCGCGTGTTGCGGATGAATCGAGGCGCGCAGGCCGGCCGCGTAGTCGGCGCTGGTGAGGCGCGCCACCGGCACATTCACGAAATCCGGATCGCCCAGGTAGAAGGTGCGATCGCGATAGGCTCGACGCATCGCCTCGACGATGAGGTGGGCGCGCTGCGGGCCTTCAAGCGTGCCCAGGTCCCAGCCTTCGAGCATCTGCAGTATCTGCGCCAGGGCCACGCCACCCGAGGACGGCGGCGGCGCCGTGACGATGTTCCAGTGCCGGTAGCAAAAGCGGATCGGCTCGCGCTCACGCACCTGGTACGCCGCCACTTCCTCCGCGGTCCATGCACCGCCCTCGGCCTTGACGCCGGCGATCAGGCGCGCCGCCACCTTGCCGCGATAGAAGCCGTCGAAACCTTCGCGCGCGAGTGCTTCGAGGGTGCGGGCCAGGTCCGGCTGGCGGAAGGTTTCGCCCACCGTGGGCGCATCGCCGTCGGCGAGAAACACCGCGCGCGTGCCGGGGTAGCGTTGCATGACCTCGCGTCGCTCCGCATAGCCTTCTTCCAGGCGCGCATAGACCGGAAATCCATCGCGCGCGAGGCGGATGGCGGGTCGCAGCGAGGTCTTGAGCGGCAATCGCCCGTAGTTCCTTGCAACGTGCACGAGACCGGCGGGCAAGCCCGGGATACCGGCCGACCAAGGCCCGTTTTCGGCGCGATCGCGGTCCAGTTCGCCGTCCTTGTCGAGGAAGGCCGCCGGTGTCGCGGCCGCGGGCGCGGTCTCGCGCGCATCGACGAACACGTCGCGGTTCGTGGCCGCCTGGTGCAGCAGGAAGAAGCCGCCGCCACCGATACCCGAACTGACCGGCTCCACCACCGACAGTGCCGCCGACACCGCGACCGCCGCGTCGAAGGCATTGCCGCCCGCGCGCAGGGTCTCGAAGCCGGCGTCGGTGGCCAATGCGTGGGCGCTCGCAATCGCTGCGCCAGGTGGCAAGCGCTCGGCGGATTGCTCCCTGGCCGCCACGCCAATACCGGCTCCGAGCAGCAACAGAAAGCCACAACCCAACACGGCAACACGTGAATTCACGGAAATCTCCCTGGCGAGGCAATGCTCATGCGACCGGCCTCATGCAGCGGCGGTCAGACCGCGCAGCTTTTCGAGCAACTGATCCTGCGTCTCCACATGCATCGGGTCGGGCAGGATGCATTCCACCGGACACACCTCCTCGCACTGCGGCGTGTCGAAGTGGCCAACGCATTCGGTGCAGCGCGAGGGCGCGATCTCGTAGATGACCTCGCCCTGCGTGATCGCCGCATTCGGGCAAGCCGGGGCGCAGACATCGCAGTTGATGCACAGGTCGTTTATCAGAAGCGCCATCGCGCCCTGCTGCGTCGCCGGTCGTCTCGACCCATCGCTTGATCCGCGCGCCTGCCCCGTCGCACCGTGGCGCGACGGGGCGCAGCCACGCGTCCTACTTCGCTTCGTGGAACACGTAGGTCGCGCCGGACGGCTCGACCGCGGCCTTGACCTTGTCGCTGTCGCCGGCCGCGCCGATGAACAGTACCCGCACGTCCTTCATCGAACCGGCGCTGACGCCCTCGAAGGCTTCGACGATCAGGCTCGACATGCGCGCCGAATCCGGCGAACCGAAGGCCAGCATGTTGCCCGGCAACACGCCGCGCGCCACGGTGCCACTGACGTTGTCGAGCTGGCGGTTGTACTCGTCATCGGTCGGAATCGCGCCATCCTCGGGCGCTGCAGCCGGATCGGCGGCAGCCGGATCGGAGGATGCTGCCGGTGCCGCGGCAACGGGCAGGTAGTACATGTACGGACTCTGGCGGATGCCTTCCATGTTCAGCTTCACCACGCTGCTCAGGTACATCTTCCAGGCCTGGTTGTCGGCGTTGTCGGTCGGCATCGCGACCGCCACCGGCGCCTCGACCTTCTTCGGTTCCTCCTTCTTGCCGCAGGCGACAAGCGCACCCAGGCTCAGGGCCAGGACGAGCATGCGAAGGGTCTGGGTTGTGGTCTTGCTCATGGAGTTGCCTCGCAGATGGAAAGTGTCTGGGTGAGGGCAGCGTTCAGCGCTGCCATTTCCGCTTCAGCGCGGCCTGCACCGCAGGATGCACGAAGCCGGAGACGTCGCCGCCCAGGCGCGCGATCTCGCGCACCAGGGAGGAAGAAATGAAACTGTATTGCTCGGCCGGCGTCAGGAACAGGGTTTCCACCTCGGGAATGAGGTGCCGGTTCATGCTGGCGAGCTGGAATTCGTACTCGAAGTCCGACACCGCGCGCAGGCCACGAAGCAACACGCCGGCCCCGAGCTCATGCACGAAATGCGCAAGGAGCGACGAGAACCCGCGCACTTCGAGGTTGGGGATGTCGGCCAGCGCCAGCTTCGCCAGGTCGATTCGCTCGTCGAGCGAGAACCCGGGGCCCTTGGCCGGACTCTCGGCCACTCCGACGATGATGCGTTCGAACAGGGGCGCGGCCCGCGCCACCAGATCGACATGCCCGTTGGTGATGGGGTCGAAGGTGCCGGGATAAACGGCGATGCGGCGGCAGGTGGTCATCGGTGCGAAGGCCGGCTCTGAGGCTCGGAGTCGGGCCGCAGTGTAGCAGCGCCGCCTTGCCCACGATGGTAGAGCGCGTAGCGCACCTCGCGCGTCGCGCCTTCGCGATGCAGGTTCCAGTCGGGCCCGACCAAGGGCGCCTGCCCTGGCGCGCACTCGACGTAGATCCAGGCCTCGTCGGCCAGGTGCGGAGCAAGGGCCGCGAGGCTGGCATCGAGCAGGCCGGCCGCGAACGGCGGGTCGACGAAGGCGATGTCGAAGCGCGGCGGCGGCGAGCGGGCCAGCCACGCCAGCGCATCGAGGTTCTCGATGCGCACCGATCCGACCTGCAGTCGCTGCGCCACCGCGCGCAACCGCGCCGCGAGCGCCGGGTCGCGCTCGATCATCACCACCTCGGCCGCCCCGCGCGAGGCCGCCTCGAAACCGAGCGCACCGCTGCCGGCGAACAGGTCAAGGCAGCGCGCGCCCGGCAGCTTCGGCGCCAGCCAGTTGAACAGGGTTTCGCGTACCCGGTCAGAGGTCGGGCGCAGGCCGGGGGCAATCGGAACTTCGATGCGCGAGCCGCGCAGGCTGCCGGCAATGATGCGGACGCGGCCCGGCGCAGTCGCGACCCCGGACCGACGCGACCCACGCTTCATGCGGCGACTCCGACTTCAGGGGCGGGCAATTGTCGCGATGCTACCATCCGCGCATTCTGCGACATTCCACGCGTCTCCATGCTCAACTTCTGGAAGAAGAAACCGCAACCGGCGCCCGCCGGAGCGGAGCCTGCCGCAACCCCGGCCACGATCGCGCCGGACGCTGCCGATGCGGGCGACGCAGCGCGCGCCATCGCCGAGGACACGGGTCCCGATGCCGCGCCCGGCAAGGCCGGCTGGCGCGAGCGCCTGCGAAACAGTGGATTCGCGCGCGGATTGTCGTCGTTGTTCGTGCGCAATCCGCGCCTCGATGATGACCTGCTCGACGAGATCGAAACCTGTCTGCTCAGCGCCGACGTAGGCGTATCGGCCAGCACCTTGCTGGTCGAGGGCTTGCGCCAGCGCATGCACAAGCGCGAGTTCGCCGATGCCGGCGAACTGCTGCGCGCCTTGCGCGCGGACCTGCTCGCCCTGATCGAGCCGGTGGCGCAGCCGCTCAACGTCGACACCGGCGCACGCCCCTTCGTGATCCTCACCGTGGGCGTGAACGGGGTCGGCAAGACCACCACCATCGGCAAGCTGGCGAAGCGTTTCGTCGAGGAGCGCAAGCAGGTGCTGCTCGCGGCGGGCGACACCTTCCGCGCAGCCGCAGTGGAGCAGCTAAAGACCTGGGGCGAACGCAATGGCGTGGGTGTGATCGCGCAGGGCTCCGGCGCGGACTCGGCCTCGGTGGTCTTCGATGCGCTGCAGGCCGCGCAGTCGCGCCACGCGCACGTGCTCATCGCCGACACGGCCGGTCGCTTGCACACCCAGTCGGGCCTGATGGACGAACTGAGCAAAATCAAGCGCGTGCTGGCCAAGCTCGATCCGGGCGCGCCGCACGAAGTGCTGCTGGTGATCGACGGCACCACCGGCCAGAACGCAGTCAATCAGTTGCGCCAGTTCCACGCCGCCGCCGGCGTCACCGGCCTCGTGGTGACCAAACTCGACGGTACCGCCAAGGGCGGCGTGGTGTTCGCGCTGGCGCGCGAGTTCGGCATTCCGATCCGCTACATCGGCCTGGGCGAAGGCCTGCACGACCTGCGGGCCTTCGATCCGCATGCTTTCGTCGACGCCTTGCTGCCGGAGTCGCTCGCGGCCTGACCATGGGAACCGCCGCGCGCAAGCCTCGTCGCTGGCGGTGGCGCCTGGCCCTGGTGTTGTTGTTGGGGATTGCCACGTGGTGGGGGGTGCGCAGCCTGCTGCATCCCGATCGACTCAGCGCCTTCCTGCTGCAGCAGGCCAGCCAGGCCACCGGGTTGACGTTCACGCTCGCCGCACCCGCCGGCGTGGGCCTGTGGCCCGATCTGCACCTGGAGCTGGAAGGATTGACGGCGCACGCACCGGGCGTGACGAACGCCGTGTTCCGCTCCGCGCAGGTCGATATCGTCGTGCCGTGGTCGGCGCTACAGGGTGACACCCTCCAGCTGCGCAGCCTGCGCCTGCAGGCTCCGGTGCTGGATACGGTGGCACTGTCGCAGTGGTGGTCGTCACGCAGCCAGGACGGCCCGCCCGCACCGCTGCGCCTGCCGCGCTTCGATGCCGCGATCGAAATCACCGACGCGCGCCTGCAGGCCGCGCAGTGGGCGATTGCCGGGCTCGATGCGTCCCTGCCCTTCCTGCGCACCGGCGCTGCGGTGAACCTGCAGGCCGGCGGGCGCATCGAAGCCGACACGCGCGAGCCCATTGCGTTCTCGTTCGATCTGCTCGCAACGCCCACTGAAATCGATGGCGGCCTGCGCCTCGACCCGATGCAGCTCGAGCTGCGGGAAGGCCCCGCTGGATTCGCGGGAACGCGTGTCGAAGGCCGCGTCGCATTGCTGCCACCGGACCGCCTGCAGCTCGACGTGCTCGCCACCCTGCCCGCGTGGCCGGCGCACTGGCCCGCCCTGCCACTGCCGGCCACCGATGCCGACTCACCGGTGCGGATCGACCTCGACTACAGCGGCAATGCACGGCTGCAAGGCAAGCTTGCGGTACGACTGGCGCGCGAGGATGCCGATCTCGCGGGTCAGATGACGCTGGGCAATGTGCTCGCTTGGCTGGATGCACCCGCAACCACGCCCTTGCCCCCGCTGCGTGGCGAACTGGCTTCGGATCGACTCGACTTCGGTGGCATCGAGTTGCGCGGCGTGCGCCTGCAGATCGACGACACGCCGCCCGCGGAGAAGGGCGATGCCCGCTGAGTTCGCCGAACGCCTGCTGCACTGGTTCGACCAGCATGGTCGCCACGACCTGCCCTGGCAGCACCCGCGCACGCCGTACCGGGTCTGGCTGGCGGAAATCATGTTGCAGCAGACCCAGGTGCAGACCGTCCTGCCGTACTACTCGCGCTTCCTCGCGGCGCTGCCCACGCTGCCTGACCTGGCAGCGGCCGAACACGACACGGTGATGGCCTTGTGGTCGGGCCTGGGTTACTACGCCCGCGCCCGCAACCTGCACGCCGCCGCGAGGCGCTGCGTGGAGAGGCACGACGGCGAACTGCCGGCGGAGTTCGAAGCGCTCTCGGCCTTGCCCGGCATCGGCCGCTCCACCGCCGGTGCAATCCTGGCGCAGGCCCATGGACTGCGCTTCGCGATCCTGGACGGCAACGTGAAGCGCGTGCTGTGCCGCTTCCACGGGGTGCGCGGCTGGCCCGGCGCGAGCGCGGTGGACAAGCAGCTATGGCAGCGCAGCGAAGCACACCTGCCCGCGACGCGGCTGGCTGATTACACCCAGGCCATCATGGACTTCGGCGCAACCTTGTGCACGCGCAGCGATCCGGCCTGCGTGCTGTGTCCACTGCAGGACGAATGCGTCGCGCGAATCGAAGGCGTCACCGGCTCCTTGCCCGAATCCAGGCCAGGCAAGCCGCTGCCGACGCGACGCTGCGTGCTCCTCATCATGCACGACGCCGATGGTCGAGTGCTGCTGGTGCGACGTCCACCAACGGGCGTCTGGGCCGGGCTGTGGAGCCTGCCGGAAACACCCGACCACGACAGCGCCCGCCACTGGCTGCAGCACCACTGCGATGCCGACTTCGACCACGCGCGCGCGCATGCGGAGCTGGAGCACGTGTTCAGCCACTACCGCCTGCAGGCCGAGCCCCTGCACTGGACTGGCGTACGCAGCAGGAACGGGATCGCGGATAATTCCGACCTGCGCTGGGTCGAGCGACACGAACTGGGCGCCACTGGCCTGCCCGCGCCGATCCGGAAACTCCTTGCCACGCTGAGCGACTGAATCCCATGCCCCGCACCGTTTTCTGCCTCAAGCACCGGGTCGACACCGCCGGCCTCGACTTCGCACCCTGGCCGGGCGAGCTCGGCCAGCGCGTGTTCGAGCACATCGGCAAGGCCGCCTGGGACGAATGGCTGGCGCACCAGACCATGCTGATCAACGAGAACCGCCTGCTGCCGCGCGATCCGAAGGCGCGCGCCTTCCTGCAGGCGGAGATGGAGAAATTCCTGTTCGGCCCAGGCGCGGACAAGCCGCCGGGTTACTCGCCCGAATGAGGTGTGCGCCTCTTGCGTGCGCGATCGCGCGCAAGCACGAGCGCCCTCGGAAGTGGCTCAGTCGCGGTCGTCGCGGGTCCAGACTGCGCCGTGTTCGAGCTTGATCGGGAACTTGGCCACCGGCTCGTAGGCCGGCGCACACAGGGCGCTGCCATCACGTACATCGAACTTCGCGCCGTGCAGCACGCATTCGATCGTGCCCGCCGCCGGGTCGAACGGCCCGGCCGACAGCTCGAATTCCTCGTGGCTGCACTTGTCTTCGAGCGCATACAGCATGCCGTCGAAATTGAGCACCAGGATAGCCGTGGCATCCGCCCACACCACGCGCGACTCGCCCGGCGCCAGCTCGCCCTCGGCGCACACGAAGATCCAGTCGGCATCGCTCATAGAATCCTTTCCAGCACTTCGAAGCGCAGGTCGTCGCGCCTGGGCAGGCCGAAGCGCGGATCGGTGGCGGGGAACGGCTTCTTGATGCCGGTGCGGCGATAGCCGCGACGTTCGTACCAGGCCACGAGTTCCTCGCGCAGGTCGATCACGGTCATCCGCATCAGCGGCAAGCCGAACTCCTCGCGCACGATGCGCTCGGCTTCGGCCAGTACCTGGCGCCCGATGCCCGCGTTCTGAAGCTCGGGACGCACCGCGAACATGCCGAAGTAGCCCGCGCCATCCTGCACGCATACATGCGCGCAAGCGAGCATCGCGCCGTCGCGGCTGGCGATGACCACCATCGATTGCCCGCGCTCGATGTCGCCACGCAACACCTCGGGATCGATGCGGTTGCCGTCGAGCAAATCGGCTTCGGTAGTCCAGCCCTGGCGACTGGCGTCGCCGCGATACGCCGAGGTCACGAGTGCGACGAGGGCCGGAATGTCCGCCGTGGTGGCGATGTGGAAACTCAGCATCGGGGAGCCGTCCGGATTCAGAAAAGAAGCACCAGCACCGCCAGCAGCAGCAACGGGATCAGCACGAACAGCACGAGGCGCATTGCCTTGGCCCCGCGCTCCTGCAAGGCCTCGGCCCGTTCCTGCAGCCGCTCGGCGCGATCGAATTGGCGCTTGACGAGGTCGACCTGCTCGCGCTGCATCGCCAGGGCCTCGGCCTGGCGTTCGAGATGCTGGCGCTGACCGTCGCGCAGATCGCGCAGCAGCGCCAGGACCTCCGCGTCGTTCTCCAAACTCATGGCCCTGCTCCGGATCCGGGACCAGCGAATTATCCCAGCAGCGCGCGTGCTTTCACCAGCGCCGCCACGAATGCGTCGATCTCGTCGCGGGTGTTGTAGAACGCGAGCGAGGCGCGACAGGTGGCCGCCACGCCGTAGAACTGCAGCAGCGGATGGGCGCAATGCTGGCCGGAGCGCACCGCCACGCCCTCCAGGTCGAGCAGCGTGGCCAGGTCATGGGCGTGCGCGCCCTCGATCAGGAAGGAGATCACCGCCGCCTTGTCGCGCGCCGTGCCCAGCACGCGCAGGCCCGGAATCCCGGCCATCGCGGCGCTCGCATGCGCGAGCAACTCCTGTTCACGCGCTTCGACCGCGTCCATGCCGAGCGCATCGAGATAGTCCACCGCCGCCCCGAGCCCGACGAAACCGGCGATGTTGGGCGTGCCGGCCTCGAACTTGTGGGGTGCATCGTTGAATACCGTGCCCTCGAAGCTCACCTCGCGGATCATTTCGCCGCCGCCGAGGAATGGTGGCATCGCTGCCAGGTGCTCGCGTCGCGCCCAAAGCGCGCCGGTGCCGGTGGGACCGCACATCTTGTGTCCGGTGAAGGCGTAGAAATCGCAGCCGAGCGCAGCGATATCGACGGCGCGATGCGGCACCGCCTGCGAACCGTCGATCACGGTGACGATGCCGCGCTTGCGCGCTTCGCGGCAGACCTCGCGCACCGGGTTGACCGTGCCAAGCACGTTCGACACCTGCGCGAGACCAAGCAGCTTGACCTCAGGCGTCATCGCCTTCCACAGCGCATCGAGGTCCAGCTCGCCCGCCGGCGTGAGCTCCGCAACTCGGATGCGCGCCCCGGTGCGCTCGGCCACCAGCTGCCAGGGCACGATGTTGGCGTGGTGCTCCATGCGCGTGAGCAGGATGGCATCGCCCGGCTTCAGCCGCGGCAAGGCCCAGGAATAGGCCACCAGGTTGATCGCAAAGGTCGTTCCGCTGCACAGCACCAGCTCGTCGCGGCGCACCTTGAGGAAGCTCGCCAGCTTGCTGCGCGCGCCTTCGTAGGCCTCGGTTGCCTCGCTGCCGAGCTGGTGCACGGCCCGGCTGACGTTGGCGTTGTGACGCCGATAAAAGCTGTCCACGGCCTCGATCACGACCTGCGGCTTCTGCGCCGTATTCGCGGAATCCAGGTAGACGAGCGGCTTGCCGTGCACTTGCCTTTGCAGCAGCGGAAAATCGGCACGAACCCGCGACCAGTCCGGGCCGGCGGCCGGCGAGGCTGCGGGACGGCTCATGCCACCAGATCCTGCAGCGCGAGATCGAGCTTCCCGGCGAGCACTTCAGCCAGGCTGGCGTCGTCCATGTCCGACAACACCTCGCGGCAGAAGGCCGTCGTCAGGAGCGCGCGTGCCTGCTCGATCGGAAGGCCGCGCGAACGCAGGTAGAACAAGGCGTTCGCATCCAGCTGGCCCACGGTGGCGCCGTGCGCCGCCTTCACCTCGTCGGCGTGAATCTCCAGCACCGGCTGGGTATCCACCTCCGCGCCTTCGCTCAGCAGCAGGTTCTTGTTGGACAACATCGCGGCGCTGCCGTCCGCGCCGGCCTGAATCGTGATCCCGCCATGGAACACGGCCCGACCGCGATCTGCGCCCAGTCCGCGCCAGCCCAGCTCCGAACTCGTATCGCGCGCGGCATGCTCGATCTCGATCCGGGTGTCCAGATGCCGCCGCCGCGTGGCCAGCAGGACCCCGTTGGCGTACAGGCTTGCGCCCTCGCCCACCAGCGCAACCTGCAATTCGTGGCGTGACAGGGCGGCACCCAGCTCAAGGTCAATGCGTCGATAGCCGGCACCCTGCGCCAGCCGTATCTGGCTGCGCGCGATCACCGTGGCGGATTCAGATTCCTGCTGGACGCGCGCGTGGCGCAATTGCGCTCCGCGCCCCAGCCCGATCTGCATCACGCCATTGGACAGGTGCGCTTGCGCACCGACGGCCGCCTGATGTTCGACCAGGCCGAGGCTGGCGCCATCGAGCACCTCGATGGAATGGCGCAGGTGCCAGGCGCTATCCGGCGCAGGGGCGCCCAGCGACAGCAGGTGCAGCGGCGTGGCGACCCGGGTTCCGGCCGCCACCTGCAAGCGCATGCCTTCGGTGGCAAAGGCCGCGTTGAGGCGACCGAAGATGCCTTCCGGCGGTGAGCCGCCACCCGTGAGTGCGGTGGCGACTTCCGCATCATCCGCTGCGAGGACTTGCGACAGCGTCTGCAAGGTGACGCCCTCGGGCAGCCCGCGCAGGTCCGAATGATGGGCGTCGAACACGCCATTGACGAACACCATTCGCGGCGCGGGCGGCAAGGCAATGGCCGCAGGATTCCACGCCGGCAACGCCACGGATGGTGCGAACGGGCGTCGCTCCAGCGCGCGCAGGCTCGTGTGCTTCCAGCGCTCGTTGCGCGCCGCCGGCAAGCCGTCCTCGCGTGCCGCCTGGTATGCCGCGCTCCGCCACTCGCCCAGGCCCGCGGCGTCGCGCAGCGGCAGGGTATCGAATCCGGCGAGCAGGGAATCCAGCAGCGCACCCATGTTCAGGCCTTCGCCGCCGGCGCGATGCGCTCGCGGATCCAGGCATAGCCGTGCGCTTCCAGTTCCAGCGCCAGCTCCGGGCCGCCGCTTTCCACGATCCGGCCCTCGGCCAGCACGTGCACCACGTCGGGCTTGATGTAGTCGAGCAGGCGCTGGTAGTGGGTCACCACCAGGAAGGCGCGCGCGGGCGAACGCAGTGCATTCACGCCATCGGCGACAGCCTTGAGCGCGTCGATGTCGAGGCCGGAATCGGTTTCATCGAGGATCGCCAGGCGCGGCTCCAGCACTGCGAGCTGGAAGATCTCGTTGCGCTTCTTCTCGCCGCCGGAAAAGCCCTCGTTCACCGCGCGATGCAACAACTCGTCCTTTAGGTGCAGCACCGAGAGCTTTTGTCGCACCAGCTTGAGGAACTGCATCGAATCCAGTTCCGGCTCGCCGCGATGCTTGCGCTGCGCGTTGGCCGCGGCCCGCAGGAAATAAGTGTTGTTCACGCCCGGGATCTCGACCGGGTACTGGAAGGCGAGGAACACGCCTTCGGCAGCCCGCACCTCCGGCTCCAGTGCCAGCAGGTCGCGTCCGTCGTAGCTGACCGAGCCCGACACCACGTCGTAGCCTTCGCGCCCGGCCAGCACGTTGCCGAGCGTGGACTTGCCCGCGCCGTTCGGGCCCATGATGGCGTGCACCTCGCCCGCCTTCACCTCGAGCGAGAGGCCCTTGAGGATGTCCTTGCCCGCGACGCGGACGTGGAGATTGTCGATCTTCAGCATGGGTCCGGCTCAGAACTCGTGGGCAAGGGTGATGGCAGACCCGTCGCGCGGCGCGTAAATCCACGCCGAACGTCGGGTGCGGATATCCGGGTCATAGCCACCGGCGACCAGGATGCGGCCATCGTTCAGTGGCGTGACGGTGGAGAACGCGAGCGCCACGCCCAGGGCAGCGCGCACGCGCACGAATCGGACAAGTCCGCGGTCCAGTCGTTCGGCATGACGTCCGCCACCGGCGACCAGCACGTCGCCATCCGGCAACACCACCACCGCATCGAGGAACTTGTAGCGGCCTTCGGCCAGGGTCGGACCGGGAGTCGTTTCGCGCGTGGTGGCGTTCCAGCGTTCGGTATCCACGAAGTAGCCGTCGGGCTCGGGAATGCCGGCACCGCCGAGGAACAGGACCTCGTCGCCCATGCGCACCGCGGCGTGCTTGTGCCGTGCCTTGGCGAGCGTGCCCGCGGGCAGGAAACCGTCCGTGGCCGGGTCGAATCGTTCCAGCGTCGCGGTCACCGAACGTCGCGTATCGGAGCCACCGGCAATCAGGACGCTGCCGTCGCCAAGCAAGGTGGCAGTGTGCGAACGACGCGCGGTGCCGAGGTCACCTGTGGCGCTGGAGGAAGCCGTGGCCGGATCGTAGATCTCGGCCCGCGCGAGCGGGCGCATGTCGCCGTCTGCATAGCCGCCGACCACGAGGACACGGCCGTCGCGCAGCAGGGTTGCGGTGAACGCATCGCGCGCCTGCAACAGTTGGCCATGCATCTGGAACGTGCCTGCGACCGGATCGAAGCGCTCGACCGACGCGGTGGCGCCCTCGCCGGACCATCCGCCCATCAGCAGCACCGAGCCATCGGCAAGGGCCACGGCCCGATGCCCGACACGCGCCTGCTGCAGGCTGCCCGCAGGCTCGAACGCATCGCGCGCCGGATCGAACAGCACGGCATCACCCGCCATGCCTTCCTCGCAACCATCTGCGCGGCATCCACCCGCGAGCAACACCCGGCCATCGGGCAAGCGCGTCGCCGAGTGCGCCGCGCGTGCCGTGGGCATGTCGGCCAGCGGCCGGATGCGATCCGAATCAGTCGCCGCAACGCCACCGGCGATTGCCCACAACGAGAGCACCATCCAGCGCGAAGCCTTCATCCGACCGATCCTTCCAGCGACACTTCCAGCAACTTCTTCGCTTCCACCGCGAACTCCATCGGCAGCTCGCGGAACACCTGCTTGCAGAAACCGTCGACGATCATCGAGACCGCGTCTTCCTGGCCGATGCCTCGGGCGCGGCAGTAGAAAAGCTGGTCGTCTGAAATCTTCGACGTGGTCGCTTCATGCTCCACGGTCGCGTCGGGGCGCTTGACCTCGATGTACGGGAAGGTGTGCGCGCCACACTGCTTGCCGATCAGGAGCGAGTCGCACTGGGTGTGGTTGCGCGCACCCGCGGCAGATTTCTCCACCTTCACCAGGCCGCGGTAGGTGTTCTGGCCTCGCCCGGCGCTGATCCCCTTGGACACGATCTTGGACTTCGTGTTGCGCCCGAGGTGGATCATCTTGGTACCGGTGTCGGCCTGCTGGCGATGATGAGTGAGCGCCACCGAATGGAACTCGCCCACCGAGTCGTCGCCACGCAACACGCAGCTCGGGTACTTCCAGGTGATGGCGGAACCCGTTTCCACCTGGGTCCAGGAGATCTTGCTGCGTGCGCCGCGGCATTCACCGCGCTTGGTGACGAAGTTGTAGATGCCGCCGACACCGTTCTCGTCGCCGGGATACCAGTTCTGCACGGTGGAATACTTGATCTGCGCGTCGTCCAGCGCCACCAGCTCCACCACGGCGGCGTGCAGCTGGTTCTCGTCGCGCATCGGCGCCGTGCAGCCTTCCAGGTAACTCACGTGGCTGCGTTCCTCGGCGATGATGAGGGTACGTTCGAATTGGCCGGTATCGCGCGCGTTGATCCGGAAGTAGGTCGACAGCTCCATCGGGCACCGCACGCCCTTCGGAATGAACACGAAACTGCCGTCCGAGAACACCGCCGAGTTGAGCGCGGCAAAATAGTTGTCGCCCACCGGCACCACCGATCCCAGGTATTGGCGCACCAGCTCCGGGTACTCGCGGATCGCCTCGCTCATCGAGCAGAAGATCACGCCCTTCTCCGCCAGTTCCTTGCGGAACGTGGTACCCACCGAGACCGAATCGAACACCGCGTCCACCGCCACGCCCGCGAGGCGCGCGCGTTCGTGCAGCGGCACGCCGAGCTTGTCGTAGGTGTCGAGCAGTTCCTGCGGCACTTCGTCCAGGGACTTGTACTTGGCCTTGGGCGCGGCGTAGTAGCTGATTGCCTGGAAATCGATCGGCGCGATATCGAGCTTTGCCCAGTGCGGCACCGGCATCGACAGCCAGTGGCGGTAGGCCGCAAGCCGCCATTGCGTCATCCACTCGGGCTCGTTCTTCTTGGCCGAGAGGAAGCGGATCGTGTCCTCGCCCAACCCGGGCGGGAGCGAGTCGGTTTCGATCTCGGTAACGAAGCCGGCCTCGTAGCGGCGACCGAGCTGTTCATGGATCTGGGCGTTCTCGACGGACATGGGCATCCTCGGATTCAGCGCGCCGTCACGTGCAGCGGAATGCGGCGTGGCTTGCCCGAACCCGGCGCACGGTTCGGTTCGGTCGATGGCACCGGCGCCAGCATCTGGGCCAGGGTGACGCCGCGCAGCGCGTCCACCACCACGTCGTTGATGCGGCGCCAGTTGGCGCGCACGCCACAGTGGTTCTCGATGCCGCAGTTGCCCGCGTGCACGCTGCATTCGGTCATCCCGAGCGGGCCTTCCATCGCCTCCACGATCTCGATCAGCGATATGGCCTCCGGGGCACGCGCGAGGCGATAGCCCCCGTTCACGCCGCGCAAGCCTGACACCAGACCGGCGTGGGCCAGCGGCTTGAGCAACTTGCTCACGGTGGGCGCTTCCAGGCGCGCACGCTCGGCCAGATCGGCGGCGCTGAGCACGGCCCTGGGGTCGCTGGCCAGCACGGTCAGAACCAGGGTGGCGTAATCGGTGAGCTTGGTGACGCGAAGCATGCTGGCGCGCGGCTGGCAATAACGTACCGAAATGGTACTTTTTCATCCAGCCCGCGGCAAGCGCGGGCGTGAATCGGGCCCCAATCGCGGGCAGGTGCGCGTTGCCCCAGAACCGGGCTTTGCGGCATGCTGGCCGCCGTTTTTGCCCGCCATCGACGTCCACGTGCCCCAGCCCCGCATCGCTCCGCTCGCTGCCGCCCTGTGCTGGGCACTGTCCGCAACTGCCGTGGCAGCCGACCGCGAGCGCGATGACCCGAGCCAGTGGGCGCTGTGCAAGCCGAATGCCCTGTTCGATTTCCATCGCAGCGACCTGCCCGGCGAAGGCGACCGCGAGAACAGCGCGGCCGAACTGAGCGCGATGCGCTTCGACGTGCTGGACCAGGCGAGCTACACGCTCCAAGGCGATGTGCAGATCCGGCGTGCCGACCAGTTCATCGGTGCCGAGCGGCTTCGCTACGACACCCAGGCCCAGACCTATGAAGCCGAGGGCGCGGTGCACTACCAGGATCGCGGCCTGCTGGTAGGTGCCGAGCGCGCAAGGGGTGAACTCGAATCCGATCGCAGCACCCTGCAGGAGGTGCGCTACCAGTTGCTCGACGCACGCGGCAATGGCCATGCCGAGCAGGCCGTGGTGGAGGGCGAGACCAGCAAACTGAGCCAGGTCAGCTACACCACTTGCGACCCCGGGGCCACCGGCTGGCAGTTGCGCGCAGCACGGGTGGACCTGGACCAGGCCGAAGGCATCGGCACGGCGCGCCACGCCACCTTGCGCCTGGGATCGGTGCCGATCCTGTACCTGCCCTACGCCAGCTTCCCGATCGATGAGCGTCGTCGCACCGGCTTCCTGTTTCCCAGCATCGGCAGTTCGCAGGACAGTGGCATCGACATCGCGGCGCCCTACTACATCAATCTTGCGCCGAACTACGACCTGACCCTGACCCCGCGCCTGATGGGCCGGCGCGGTGCCATGCTCGGCGCCGAGTTCCGCTACCTGAGCCCGACCCAGCGCGGCGAACTTTCCGGCACCTGGCTGCCCGACGACGACCAGACCGGCGACGACCGTGGCTCGATCGGCCTGCAGCACTTCGGCGCGCTCGGGTCGCACTGGAACGTGCAGGCCAACCTCAACCACGTTTCCGACGACCGCTATTTCGAAGACTTCGGCGACTCGCTCACCGCCGCCAGCACCAGCCTGCTCGAGAGCACGGTGGGCGTGCATGGCCGCGGCCAGTACTGGAACGCCAGCGTGAGCGCGCAGAGCTGGGAGATCACCGACCCCTTCCTGCCCGACGGCTTCGAGCCGTTTCGCCGCCTGCCCCGGCTCACCTTCGGCTACGAGCGCCCGTTGCACGATTCGGTGGTCGCCGGGGTGCGTTCCGAGGCCGTGGCGTTCGACCACGAAGAGCGTGCCGGCGCCCAACGCTACGACTTCTATCCCTATGTCGCGTTCCCGTTCGAACGCGCGGCAGGCTATGTGCGACCCGAGTTCGGTTTCCGCCACACGGCCTACCAGCTCGACCGCGACTATGACGCGAACTTCGCCACGCGTTCACCCAGTCGCGATACGCCGATCGCCAGCCTCGATGCCGGCCTGTTCTTCGAACGCAACGCCTCGCTCTTCGGCAAGCGCATGCTGCAGACGCTGGAACCGCGCCTGTACTACCTGCGCGTGCCCTACGAGGCGCAGGACGACCTGCCGATCTTCGACACACAGGAACTCACCTTCAGCTTCGAACAATTGTTCCGGCCCAATCGCTTCACCGGTGCCGACCGCCAGACCGACGCGAACCAGGCCACGGTGGCGCTCACCACGCGACTGCTGGAGGAAGCCTCGGGGCGCGAGCGGCTCTCGGCCAGCCTTGGCCAGATCCGCTATTTCTCGCCGCAACGGGTGCAGTTGCCGGGGCAGGCCATCACCGACCTCGACGGATCGGCCCTCGTGGCCGACCTCGACCTGACCCTCTCGGACCAGTGGCGCGTCGGCATCAGCCAGCAGTGGGACCCGGACCAGGAGCTGAGCGATCTCTCCGCGCTGCGCGCGCAGTACCGCTGGAATCCGCGCGGCGTGCTCAACCTTGCCTACCGCTTCCGGCGCGAACAGAACGGCGCGCTCGCCGACCAGGTGGCACTGGAGCAGGTCGATGCCTCCTTTGCCGCGCCGATCTCGGAGCGTTGGCGCCTGATCGGGCGCTGGAACTATTCGCTGCTGGACTCCTCCACGCTCGAATCCGTGGCCGGATTCGAGTGGGAAAGCTGCTGCGTCGCGTGGCGCGTGCTCGGCCGCCGCTACGTGCGCAACCGCGAGGGCGAAATGAACAACGGCATCTATATCGAACTGGAGCTCAAGGGGCTGGCGTCCCTCGGCCGCAAGTCCGGTGAACTGCTTGAGCGTGCTATCCTCGGTTACACGCGCTGATGCCCTTGCATCGCGGTCCGCGCACGCTCCGGCCCGCCCGCGCCATCTCCTCGCAGACGACATCCCGCCCATGAACCGCCTCCTCGCCTCCTTCCTGTTCCTCGCCCTGCTTGCGACCGGCCACGTGCAGGCGCAGTCGCTCGCACTCGACTCGGTCGACAGCATCGTTGCGGTGGTGGACGACGACGTCATCCTGCGCAGCGAGCTGGAACGCGCCGTCGCCAATATCCGCGAGCAGTTCGCGAGCCGGCCGGAGCAGTTGCCGCCGCAAGCCTCGCTCGAACGCCAGGTGCTGGAGCGGCTGATCCTGATGCGGCTGCAGCTGGCCCGGGCCGAAGGTGCCGGCGTCCGCATCGGCGACCTGGAACTGGAGTCGGCGATCAGCCGCATCGCCGAACGCAACAACCTCAGCATGGAACAGATGCGCGCGCAGCTTGCGGTCGAGGGCACCAGCTACGACGAGTTCCGCCAGCAGCTGCGCGAAGAACTGACGGTGCAGCGGATGCGCCAGTCGATCAGCCAGAGCCGGGTGGCGGTGAGCGACACCGAAGTGGACATCGCGCTTGCGAGCGAGAGCCTGAAGCAGGGCGAAGTGCACCTCGGCCTGCTGCTCGTGGCCCTGCCCGACGGCGCGACCTCGGAGCAGATCGCCACCGCGCAGACCAAGATCGAGGGCATCCGCAAGCTGGTGGACAATGGCGAGATGGAATTCGCCACGGCGGCAGTGCGCTACTCCGATCACCAGACTGCGCTCGAGGGCGGCGACCTCGGCTGGCGTCGCTACGACGAGATCCCGCCGCTGTTCGCCAATCTGGTGCAGGGCATGAGCGCCGGGCAGGTTTCGCAGCCGCTGCGTGGGCCGAGCGGCTATAGCCTGATCAAGCTGATCGAGACCCGCGATGCCCAGGCCGCGAAGAGCATCACCGAGTACCACACCCGCGGCATCCTGGTGAGCAAGACCGAGGTGGTGTCCAGCGACGAGGCCAAGGCCAGGGCGCAAGCCCTGCATGCGCGGCTGGTCGCGGGCGAAGACTTCGCCAAGGTAGCGAAGGAAGCCTCGGACGACGTGGTGACCCGCAATCAGGGCGGCGACATGGGCTGGTTCCAGGCCCAGGCCTGGGGCACCTCGGTGGGCAACGCGCTGACGGCCCTCCAGGACGAGCAGATCTCCGAGCCCTTCGAGAGCGAAGCCGGCTGGCACATCATCCAGCGCCTGGGCTCGCGCGAGCAGGACGTCACCGAGGAATCGCGCCGCAACGCCGCGCGCGAATCCATCGGGCGGCGCAAGGCGGACGAAGAGTACGACCGCTTCCTGCGCCAGCTGCGCGACGAAGCCTATATCGACAACCGCCTCAGCTCGTCCTGATCCGCAACTGACGGCAACCCCGATGCCCGCGCGTGCGCCGCGGCTCGCCCTGATTCCGGGCGAGCCAGCCGGCATCGGTCCCGAACTCTGCGTCCGACTGGCGCAAACCCCGCTTGACGCGCAACTGATCGCGATCGCCGATGGCGATCTGCTGCGGCGCGCCGCCGATCGTCTCGGATTGCCACTGCAATTGCGCGACGAATCCGACGCGGCGCATCGCCCCGGCACGCTGGCGCTGCGGCATCGCGCTCTCGCCGTTGCGGAAACACCGGGGCAACTGGATCGGCGCAACGCGGCCAGCGTGATCGCGGCGCTGTGCGAGGCCGCCGACGCGGCGACGCGCGGCGAGTTCGACGGCCTCGTCACCGGCCCGGTGCACAAGGGCGTGGTGAATGACGCCGGCATTGCCTATACCGGCACCACCGAACTGCTGGCGCAACACGCCGGCGTCGAGGTGGTGATGATGCTGGCCAGCGACCGCTTGCGCGTTGCACTGGCCACCACCCACCTGCCCTTGCGCGCCGTGCCCGATGCGATCAACCGCGCCGACTTGGCGCGTACCCTGCGCACCCTGCACGCCGCGCTGCATCGCGACTTCGGCATCGCCACGCCGCGCATTGCCGTGCTGGGCCTCAATCCGCATGCCGGCGAGGCCGGCTACCTCGGACGCGAAGAGATCGACGTGATCGATCCGGTGCTGGCCGAACTGCGCTTCGATGGCATGCAACTCGACGGCCCGCTGCCCGCCGACACCGCTTTCCTTCCCGTCAAGCTGGCGCAGTTCGACGCCGTGCTCGCGATGTATCACGACCAGGGCCTTCCGGTGCTCAAGCACGGCGGCTTCGAACGCGCGGTCAACATCACGCTGGGGCTGCCCTACGTGCGGGTCGCGGTCGATCACGGCACCGCACTGGAACTCGCCGGCAGCGGTCGCGCCGATGCGGCCAGCCTGATCCTTGCGGCGCGCACTGCCATCGAACTCGCTGCGCGCCGCAAGTCCAGCCCCACCCTGTAAAGCGCGCCCTTCGATATCTCCGGGCAAACACGTTCGACACCAAGCGGTGCGCCAGTTCGGCCAGATGCGTCTCCAACTCCGGGTTTGCGGGATGGATAGCCCTTGCTATTCCACCCGGATCGCGACGATATCCAGCGGCCCGCGCAGCATCGGACCTTCCGCCGGCGGCATCGGGCCGCGGAAGGCCTGGATGCGGTTGAGGCCGATGTCGTAAGTGAGCATCGAATAACGCGTCACTCCATCGATACGCAGTTCGCACCCATTGCCCGTAGGGTTAGGCACCAAGCTTGTCGGGAGAAGCTTTAGCTTATGCATGCAATGCAGCGTCGCATTGCGCGCCACGTCCTGGTAGGTCAGGGTGTAGACGCTTCGCGGTGGTTGCGGAACACTCGCTTCGCGACTTCGGTCCACCACCACGCCTTCGCCGAAGCGGTAGCGCTCGGCCGGTTTGGCGGGATCGGCCTTGTCCAGGAACACCCATTCGCCCTTCAAGTCAGCGGGCAAGGCGCTCAGGGCGAGATTCGCGTGACCGAAATTGAGGCGCTTCGAGGTATAGCCTGATACCGGATTGTCGGTCTGCGCCGGCATGTCGATGATCAGATGCGGGTCACCCAGGTAGTCGATGGACAACTCCAGGGTTCCGACGCGCTCGAACTCCGGCAGACGCTGCGGTGTGCCGCACATGACGCACATCCCGTCTTTTGGACGCAGCAGATCGGCCACCATCCAGTGGATCGGCCAGTAGCCGCCGCTGACCAAGGGCGGATCCTGCCGCCCGGCTTCAACTCCATCATCGCGCAGCGTGCCGCTGGCGATATACCACTCCGGCGCGCCGGTGATCTCGTTGTAGGCGAACACCGAGACCGCCACCTTGCCGTTCTGGTACTCGATCACCGCGCCACGTCCGCCGTCGGACAAGGTGTAGATGCCGCTTTCCGGCAAGCCAGCGTGTGCGACCGGCGACGGCAATACCGCTGTCGCAGCCAACGCCCCTAACACACGTGCGGCGCTTGATTGCAAGCCATCGGCTACTCGTAGACTTCCGCCCGCATTGCGCAACCAATCCATGGACAAGGACTCCAGATGAAAAATTTGGTCGTCACTATTTCTCTCTCTCTCTCTCTCTCTGTCAAGGCGTAACAAGTACGGCCTTTGCGCAAGAAAACCGTATCGCGCCGCCGGCACGCAGCGTCATCGCACCCCGCAACAGCGCGATCGGCGCAGTACAACGGCGCCAGGCCGCGCTTCCGAACGAAGCCCACGCCAAGCGCATCGCGGAGATCGACACGCTGTTGCCGGCGGCGTCTGCACGTGGCGCGCGCCACGACCTGCCGATTGTGGGCGAGCGGGTCGAGATCGAACTCTTTGCGGGCGAGCGCCTGATCGCCGAAGGGCGTGAAGTGCGCGATGGCCTCGACGGCGTGCGCACCTGGATCGCGGATATCGAAGGCGGCGGCCTGGTCACGCTGACGCGCGACCGCAAGGGCGGCGTCGCCGGCGTAGTCGAACGCCTGCCACACATCTATAACCTGCAACGCGGACGCGACGGCAAGCTATATGCGCTCGACATCGATCAGCGCGCGCTGCCGCCGGACGATCTGGACGAGGTCGTCGACGTCTCGCTGAAACTGGCGCCGCTGCCGTCGGCAGCCGCCAAGTCCGGGGGAAGCGCAGTGATCGATCTGGCGGTGGTCTACACCGCAGACGTTGCGGCACGCTATGACGCTCCACTGCTGGCGCAGAACAGCGTGGCGAATCTGAACGCAGCGATGCAGTACGCCGGCATCGACGTCACCGTGAATCTGTTCGCGGTCGAGCAGGTCGACTACACGGAGCCGTCCAACTTCACCTTTGGCGAGGCGATTGACGATCTGAGAAACGGATTGGACGGCTTGGATCAGGCCCATCTCTTGCGCAGCGTGGATGATGGCTATGGCGCGGACCTGGTGCTCATGCTGGTTCCCGGAAACAACTACGACAGCACCTGCGGCACCGCAACCTACCCGGTCGCCAACCACAGCGACGCGCAACTGAAGAACGACGCCTGGGCGGTCGTCGCGGACCACTGCGTGAACGGCTCGCACACGCTGGCGCACGAGGTCGGCCACCTGCTGTCTGCGCGTCATGCGCATGGCGACCAGCACGCCGTCACGACACTGCAGGCTCGGCATCCCTACAGCTATGGCTACATCATCGACAATCCGCCGGGAGCGCCTGGGGTGTACTTCCGCACCATCATGGCGAACGGCCTGGACTGCACCATCGCCAATTGCCTGCGCGTGCTGCGCTGGTCGGATTCGAATCCCGCGCACAAGTACTACATACATCCGCTAGGCATCCCCGAGTACGATCCGGTTACGGGCCTGCCCAATTCCAACGCAGCGGACAACGCCCGCGCCATTGCGGAATTTGCCCCCACCGTCGCCGAGTACAGGACTCCGACGCCGCTGGCGCCGCCGGTCGCACCGCAGCCGTTCTCGGTCCAATACATCTGTGGCGGCATCAACCGTGCGACCTGGGGCGAGAGCCCGGGCGTCGAATACTTCGAGTTGTACAAGAAGCCCGCCGGCGCCACGAACTGGACGCGCATCTACAGCGGCCTGGAACACAGCTTCGAACTGACCGTGACGGTCAACACCTCGCTGCAAGTGCGAGCCTGCAATGGCGCCGGATGCAGCGGCTTGCTAGGAGGATTGCAGGCGGTGCCACCGGGGTATGCCTGCCCTTGATCGCTTGTCGGGCACGGCGATGGATTTCGCCGTGCCCGACAAGCATCTGCAAGCCTGAAGGCCGGCTTCGGCCCATGGCCAAACCCGATGTGATCCGGAACTGGTCCGAAGTGTGCCGTAGAGCCGGGCTTGCGCGGCTGCTACGCTGCAGTTCGTCCCTTTGAGCCGCGGAGCAATCTCCGCTCTACGTGCATGGATTCCCACCGCCACAAGAAACAACTCGGCCAGCACTTCCTGCACGAGGCCGGCATCATCGACAAGATCGTGCGCGCGATCGACCCGAAACCGGGCGAGCGGCTGGTGGAGATCGGACCGGGCGCGGGCGCGATCACCAAGCCCCTGCTGCAGCGCCACGGCGCGCTCACCGTGATCGAATTCGACCGCGACCTGATCGAGCCGCTGGCCACCATGGGCGCGGCGCTCGGCCAGCTCGACATCGTGCACGCCGACGTGCTCGACGTGGACTTCACCGAACTGGCGCAGGGCGCGACGATCCGTCTGGTCGGCAACCTGCCCTACAATATCTCCTCGCCGATCCTGTTCCACGCGCTGGACCATGCCTCGGCGATCCGCGACATGCACTTCATGCTGCAGAAGGAAGTGGTCGACCGCATGGCGGCTGCGCCGGGCAGCAAGGTCTACGGCCGCCTCAGCGTGATGCTGCAGGCGGCCTGCGAGGTGACGCCCTTGTTCAAGGTGCCACCGGGCGCGTTCCGCCCGCCGCCGAAGGTGGATTCGGCCGTGGTGCGCCTGATCCCGAAACCACTCGAGCGCATCGGCATCCTCGATGCCCGTCTGTTTGCACGCCTGGTCAAGGCTGCATTCGGCCAGCGCCGCAAGACCTTGCGCAACGCACTCGATGGACTGTGCGACGCGGCGCAGCTGGAACAGGCGGGCATCGCGCCCACCGCGCGCGCCGAGCAGATCGCGCCCGCCGCCTACGTCGAACTCGCGAACCTGCTTGCGCGGATCGGTTCTCGTGGACTGTAACGGACAAATCGAAGGTAGCTCGCTCGGTCTGGCCGCGCAGCACTTGCGCCTCACTCGGCCCGTAGCGTCGGCTACGGCCCTCGCTCCGGCGCGGCGTCCTGCACGCCCATCCCGTCGCGATCCCACTTCCGCTTCATACGTTACAGTCCACTAGAATGCCGGCGTGACCCAGCATTCCATCGACATTGCCGTGGCAACGCAGTTCCTCGACGACCAGTCGGCGCCGGACGAGAACCGCTACGCCTTCGCCTACACCATCCGCATCCGCAATGCCGGCGAAGTGCCGGCGCGGCTGATGACGCGCCACTGGATCATCACCGATGCCAATGGCAAGGTGCAGGAAGTGCGCGGCGACGGCGTGGTGGGCGAACAACCCTGGCTGCGCCCCGGCGAACAATTCGAGTACACCTCGGGCGCGGTGCTGGAAACCAATGTCGGCACCATGCGCGGCAGCTATGCCTGGGTGGCGGACGACGGCACCCGGTTCGATGCACCGATCCCGGCCTTCACGCTGTCGATTCCCCGAACCTTGCACTGATGGCCACCTACGCCATCGGCGACCTGCAGGGCTGCTACGACCCGCTGCAACGGCTGCTGGAGAAGCTGCGCTTCGATCCGGCGGCGGACCACCTCTGGTTCTGCGGCGACCTGGTCAACCGAGGTGGCCAATCGCTCGAAACCCTGCGTCTGGTCAGGTCGCTCGATCTCCACAGCGTCGTGGTGCTGGGCAACCACGACCTCTCCCTGCTGGCCATCGCGCAACGCAGGGAAGACGAGCAGCGCAAGGTCAATCCCGACCTGCAATCCATCCTGTTCGCACCGGATCGCGAGGATCTGCTCGAGTGGCTGCGGCAGCGCCCACTGCTGCACGTGGATCGGGCGCTGGGCTGGGCCATGGTGCACGCCGGGCTGGCGCCGAAGTGGACGCTCGCGATCGCGCAGCGGCGCGCGCACGAGGTCGAATCGCGGCTGCGCGGCAAGAACAGCGACAAGCTGCTGAAGAACATGTACGGCAACAAGCCGGATGCCTGGTCGCCCAAGCTGGAAGGCGCGGAACGGCAGCGCGCGATCATCAACATCTTCACCCGCCTGCGCTATTGCAATCCGCGTGGCGCCATCGCCTTCAACGAGAAGGGCCGGCCCGGCACGCAGCGACCGGGGCTGTACCCCTGGTTCGCGGTTCCGGGCCAGGTCGAGCGCGAGATGAACCTGGTCTGCGGGCACTGGTCCACGCTCGGCCTGTTCATGGGACTGGGCGTGTACGGCATCGATACCGGATGCGTCTGGGGCGGCAGGCTCACCGCGCTGGAGCTCGGGCCCGAGCCGCGCGTGATCCAGGTGCCGGGCAAGGAAGGAGGCCGTCCCGGCGACGAGTGATTGCCCGCGTCAGCGGATGCGTTCGTAGTCGACGAATTCGAAAGCAAACCCGTGTTGCGCATCGCTCGGATTCGCGCTGCGCGCCGTCTCGCGCCATTGGCGCGGATCGAAGGCGGGGAAGTGCGCGTCGGCGCGCTCGATCACGGTGTCGACGAAGGTCAGGTGCAGGCACTGCGCCTGCGGCAAGGCCAGCGCATAGACTTCGCCGCCGCCGATCACCATCAGCGTCTGCGCCGGCGCAGCCGCACGGCAGGCCGCCTCGAGCGAGTCCACGGCTTCCTGGCCCGCGAACGGCGCGGCATCGCGTCGCGTCAGCACCAGATTGCGCCTGCCCGGCAAGGCACGTCCGATCGACTCGGCGGTCTTGCGCCCCATCAGGATCGGATGACCCGTGGTGAGCGCCTTGAAACGCCTGAGGTCGGCCGGAAGGTACCAGGGCAGCGCGTTGTCGCGCCCGATCGCGCGCTGGCGATCCATGGCCGCGATCAGCACCAGCCTCACACCGCCACCGGCGCCCTGATCGCGGGATGCGGCTCGTAGGCCTCGATCGCGATGTCCTCGTAGCGGAACGCGAACAGGTCATGCACCTTGGGGTTCAGGCGCAGTCGCGGCAAGGCGCGTGGCGCGCGCTGCAACTGCTCGCGCGCCTGCTCGACATGGTTGGAGTACAGATGCGCGTCGCCCAGCGTGTGCACGAAATCGCCCACACCCAGATCGCAGGCCTGTGCCACCAGATGGGTGAGCAGGGCGTAGCTGGCGATGTTGAACGGCACACCGAGGAACACATCGGCGGAACGCTGGTACAGCTGGCAACTCAGCCTTCCGTCCGCGACATAGAACTGGAACAGGCTGTGGCAGGGCATCAGCGCCATGCGTGGCAGGTCACCCACGTTCCAGGCGCTGACGATCAGCCGCCGCGAATCCGGATTGCGCCGGATTTCATCCACCACCCAGCGCATCTGGTCGATATGCCGTCCGTCCGCGGTTTCCCAGTCGCGCCACTGCTTGCCGTACACCGGCCCGAGCTCACCGTCGGCGTCGGCCCATTCATCCCAGATCGAGACCTTGTTTTCCTTGAGGTAAGCGATATTGGTCTCGCCACGCAGGAACCAGAGCAGTTCGTGCACGATGGAGCGCAGGTGCAGCTTCTTGGTCGTGAGCAGCGGAAAGCCGGCTCGCAGGTCGAAGCGCAGCTGCCAGCCGAACACCGAACGCGTGCCGGTGCCGGTGCGGTCGGACTTTTCCGTACCGTGTTCGAGCAGGTGCTGCAGCAGGTCGAGATAGGCGCGCATGGATCAGCCCTTCGCCGCGGCCGGCTCGGGCAGGCGCGTTGCAGCGAGCGTGGGCGCGCTGCGCGATTTCCACAGCAGGAACAGGCCGATCATCACCAGCGGGAAACTCAACACCTGGCCCATCGTCAGCCAGTCGAACGCCAGATAGCCGAGGTGTTGGTCCGGCTCGCGCACGAATTCCACCGCGAAACGGAACACGCCGTAGAGCAACGCGAACAGCCCGGACACGGCATAGCGTCGCCGCGGCCTCGAGGAGAACCACCACAGCAGGGTGAACATCAGCAGTCCTTCCAGCACCGCCTGGTAGAGCTGCGAGGGATGCCGCGCGAACGCGTCCAGCGCGCCGGATTCATGCGCGGCACGCAACGCATTGGCATCCATCGAGTAGTACGGATCGGGCAGCGATTTCGGGAAGATCACCGCCCAGGGCTTGTCGCTGAGGTGTCCCCAGAGTTCACCGCCGATGTAGTTGCCAAGACGCCCGAAGCCGAGCCCGGGCGGCACCAGCGGCGCGATGAAATCGACCGTATCAAAAAAATGCAGGCCATGGCTGCGCGACCACCACCATACCGCCGCCAGCACGCCCAGCAAGCCACCGTGGAAGCTCATCCCGCCTTCCCAGATGCGCAAGGCACTGATCGGATCGGCCAGCACCTGCTGGAAGCCGTAGAAGAAGATGTAGCCGATGCGCCCACCCAGCACCACACCGAGCATGGCGTAGAAGATCAGGTCGGAATAGGCGTGTTCGCTCACCGGCAAGCGACCGGCGCGAACACGCCGCAGGCCCAGCCACCAACCGGCGGCAAGCCCGAGCAGATACATCAAGCCGTACCAGTGGATCCCGAGCGGCCCGAGTTGCAAGGCGATCGGGTCGATCGTGTGCAGGTGGAACATGCGCGAACCTGGTGGCACCGACGACGCGGCAAGTAGGCGGCGACATTATGCCGCAGGGATCGGGCCGCACCTCGCCCCGGTTCAGTCCGGCGACGCGTCCAGCAGGATCGGGTGGTCCGGCAGTTCGTTGCTGCGCGCCGCGTCGACATCACGCGGAAAGAACTCCGCCAGGATCGCAGCCGCTTCGTTCACCGCCTCGATTCCCGCCGCTTCGAACGCCCCCGCCTGCAGCCGCTGCGCGAGGTGCTCGCACAGGCTCGTCCAGCGCAGATCGAAGCCCGGCCCAGACGCGGCGCGATCGGCCACCACCTCGATGCGATGGTCGGCAAGCAGCAGGTAGATCAGCACGCCGTTGTTGTGCTGCGTATCCCAGACCCGCAGGCGCGCGAACAACTGCTCGGCCCGATGCCTCGCGTCCCGGCCGCGCCGCAACGCGGCCAGGCCCAGCGCGGGTTCCACCGCAAAAACCACTTGCCCGGTATGACGCTGCTCGCCGGCGGCAATGGCCGCGGCGATGCGCTGCAAGGATGCAGGCGGGAAGCGCGAGGCCGCCGATCGCGCGAAAAGATGCCGCAGCCAGCGCATCACCAGCGCCCCGACGCGCCACCGCCGCCGGAACGGCCACCACCACCGGAATAGCTGCTGCCACTCGAGCTGCTGCCCGAACTGCTGCGATAGGACCCGGAGCTGGCGTAGCCGCCACCGCCACCACTCGCCCCCGTCTTCACCGCCGCGAAGGCAAAGCCGACGACGAAGCCGAGGCCGATCGACCAGGGCAAGGAGGGAAACAGGCCTGCCAGCGAAAAGCCGCCGGCCGCTGCCGCCAGCACGAGTCCGCCCACCAGACCGCGCCGCCACCAGGCCTTCACCATGACCTCCAGCACCGTGCGCACGAACACGAACGCAACCAATACGATCGGCAACATCGAAATCCACTTGTCTTCGGCATGATGATCGTAGCCGGTGACATTCTGGTATCGATCGGCCGCGGGAGCCGCGGTTGCCGCCGCCGGACTCATCGGCGCGGGCAAGGCCTCGCCTTCGACCAGTTTCGCCAGCACGCCGACCGCCGCCTCGATGCCGCCGGCGAAATCACCTTCGCGAAAACGCGGCACCAGGTATTCCTGGATGACGCGATACGCCGCCACGTCGGGAATCGCGCCTTCGAGCCCGTAGCCCACTTCGATCCGCACGGTGCGGTCGTCCTTGGCCACCACCAGCAACACCCCATCGTCGACCCCGGCACGCCCGAGCTTCCACTGCTCGAAGGCGCGCACCGCATAGGCCTCGATGCTTTCCGGCGCGGTACTGGCCACGATCAGCACCGCGATCTGGCTACCCTTGCTCGCCTCCAGCGCCGCCAGCGGTGCCTCGATGCGCGCCACGGCCGCGGCATCCAGCGTACCGGTGACATCGGTGATCCGCGCGCTCAACACCGGCACCGACGCGGTTTGCGCCAGCGCCGCGCCCATGGCCACGCCCAGCCAGACTAGGGCCAGCAGCACGGCACGCAGGCAACGGAGGCTCACGGCGCCCGACTCAGTTCGTCGGCGCTACCGGCGGAGGCGTGGCGAACTCGACCTTGGGCGCGGTGGAGATCTGCGCCTCGTTCTGCACGCTGAAGTTCGGCTTGGTCTCGTAGCCGAACATCATCGCGGTGAGATTGTTCGGAAAGCTGCGGATCAGCGTGTTGTAGCCCGCCACGCTCTCGATGTAGCGATTGCGTGCGACGGTGATACGGTTCTCGGTGCCTTCGAGCTGCGCCTGCAGGTCGCGGAAGCCCTGGTCGGACTTGAGGTTCGGGTAGTTCTCGGTGATCACCATCAGCCGCGACAGCGCGCTCGACAGCTCACCCTGGGTCTGCTGGAACTGCGCGAGCGAGGCCGCATCCTCGGCGTTGACCTGGATCTGCCCGACCTTGGCGCGCGCTTCGGTCACCTTCACCAGCACGTCCTGTTCCTGCTGCGCATAGCCCTTCACCGTCGCAACCAGATTCGGGATCAGGTCGGCACGGCGCTGGTACTGGTTCAGCACTTCGCTCCAGGCCGCCTTCACGCCCTCGTCCTGGCGCTGCATCGAGTTGTAGCCACAGCCCGCGAGCATGGCCACCAGGCCCAGCAGCGCGAGGCGTGCAATCCAATTCGTTCGCATGGCAATCCCCCGGGTCTGCGGATGGAAAAAGTGTAGCGCCTAGGCCGGCAGCACGCGCGCGATGTAGCCCTTGAGGTAGTCGGTTTCGGGAATCGCCGCGTGCACCGGATGGTCCGGGGCCTGCTGCAGCTGTTCCAATACCTGCACCTGCCGGTCGAGATGGCGCGCGCCAGCCTGCACCGCGTCGAGCAAGGCCGCGCGCGCCATGTGATGGCTGCACGAACAGGTGACGAGGATGCCATCGCGCTCCAGCACCTGCATCGCCATCTCGTTGATGCGCCGGTAGGCCAGCGCGCCTTCCTTGAAATCCTTCTTGCGCTTGACGAAGGCGGGCGGGTCGAGGATCACCACGTCCCAGTGCCGGCGTTCGGCGCGCGCCGCCTTGAGGAAATCGAAGGCATCGGCTTCGATCGCCGACACCCGATCCTGCATCGCGTTCAGGGCGGCGTTGTGGCGCACCGCTTCGATCGCCGATTTCGAGGCATCCACGCACGCGACCTCGCTCGCCCCGAACTGCGCCGCACGCAAGCCCCAGGCTCCGACGTAACTGAACAGGTCGAGCACGCGCGCCCCGCGCACGTAAGGCGCGAGCCGGTCCCGGTTGGCGTGCTGATCGTAGAACCAGCCGGTCTTCTGCCCGCCGATCGCGTCGACTTCGAAGGCCACGCCTCCCTCGCGCACCCGCAGCGGCCCCGAATGCGCGCCGTAACCGATGTCGGCATAGTCGGGCAGCGCTTCGAGCTTGCGCACCGAGCCATCGTTCTTCCAGATCAGCGCCGCGGGCTTCAGCACCTTGACCACGGCTTCGCTGATCTCCTCGCGCAGGCGCTCCATGCCGGCGGTGCCGATCTGCCCCACGATCACGTCGTCGAAACGTTCCAGCACCAGTCCCGGCAGACCGTCGGATTCCCCGAACACGAGGCGGTAGTACGGTTCGGCATGCAGCTTCTGGCGCAGTGACAACGCCACGTTGAGCCGATGCACGATGAGCGAACGATCCAGCGCGTGTGCACTGCGATCCACCAGGCGCGCAGCGATCAGGGTGGACGGGTTGACGTAGCCGCTGCCGATCACCTTGCCGCCCGCATCGACGATGCGCACGGGATCGCCCGGCTGGAACCGGTCCAGCGGCGTGCGCGCCACATCCACCTCGTTGCTGAACACCCACAGGTGGCCGGCACGCAAGCGCCGATCTTCGCCTCGCTTGAGCATCAGGACCGGATAGTCGGGTTGGGTCACGGCACGGCTCGACGAAGGAGGAGGCGCAGTTTAGCGGTAGGCTGGCGTCGCGTCCGCCTGGTATCGACATCGCCATGAGCAACCGTCTGTCGGAAGAATCCAGCCTCTACCTGCGCCAGCACCGCGACAATCCCGTCGATTGGTGGCCGTGGGGCGAAGAAGCGCTGGCACGGGCGCGGGCCGAGCGCAAGCCGATCCTGCTCTCGATCGGCTACTCGGCTTGCCACTGGTGCCACGTGATGGCGCACGAGAGTTTCGAGGACGCGGCGACGGCGCAGGTGATGAACGCGCTGTTCGTCAACATCAAGCTGGACCGCGAGGAACGCCCCGACCTCGACAAGATCTACCAGCTCGCGCATCAGGCCCTGGCGCGTCGCGGCGGCGGCTGGCCGCTGACCGTGTTCCTGACCCCGGATGATCTGCTCCCGTTCTACGCGGGCACCTATTTCCCGCCGCAGGCGCGACATGGCCTGCCGGCCTTCGTCGACGTCCTGCGCGGCGTGCGGCGCTGGTTCGATGAACGCCCGCAGGAGATCGCGCAGCAGAACGCCGCGCTGGGCGAGTTCCTCGCCGACTACGGCAAGGACGCGGTGGCGCTGGATCGACTGGACGCGACGCCGCTGGCATCTCGTGCGCGAGCGCATCGCGGCGAACTTCGATGCCGACAACGGCGGGCATCGCGGCGCACCGAAGTTCCCCGCCGCCACCGAACTCGCCCTGCTGCAGGCCCTGGCCCGCGAAGGCGATACCGAAGCCGGCGCGATGGCCACGCTCGGCTTGCGGCGCATGGCCGAGCGCGGCCTGCACGATCACCTCGGTGGCGGCTACTTCCGCTACTGCGTCGACGCCGAGTGGAGCATTCCCCACTTCGAGAAGATGCTCAACGACAACGCTGCGCTGCTGCCGATCTACGCCGAGGCGGCCGCGCGCAGCGGCGAAGCCGAGTTCCTCGCCGCCGCCGACGGCATCGTGGCGTGGTTGCAGCGCGACATGGCCCTGGACGGTGGTGGCTACGCCAGCGCGCTCGATGCCGACTCCGAAGGCGAGGAAGGCCGCTACTACGTGTGGACGCGCGAGCAGGTCGCGGCGGTGCTGACGGCTTCCGCACCCGCGGATTTCGGCACGCTGCCCATGGCCTGAATGCCGCGCCCAACTTCGAAGGCCGGGCCTGGCACCTGCAGCGTCGCGCCGCATTCGATCCGCGCCAGGCCTTTGCCGACGAACGCGAAGCGCTGCGCCAGCACCGCGCACGGCGCGTCCCGCCAGCGCGCGACGACAAACGACTCACCAGCGCCAACGCACTGCTGGCAAGCGGGTTGGCGCGCGCGGCGGTGTGCCTGCAACGCGACGACTGGGGTCACCTGAGCGCGGACCTGATCGCCACGCTGCGTGCCAGCGCCTGGCGCGAGGGTCGTCTTTGCGCCCTGGCCCCGGATCGTGGCCGCGCCATCGCCGGGTTTCTCGACGATCACGCCTTCCTGCTGGATGCCCTGCTCGCGCAGCTGCAATACGAATGGCGCGATGAAGATGCCGACTGGGCGCGCGCGCTGGCCGATATCCTGTTGCGCGACTTCGAGGATCGCGAACTCGGCGGCTTCTGGTTCACGCCGCACGCGCATGAACCCTTGCCGCAGCGACCCAAACCGTGGTTCGACGAGGCCACGCCTTCGGGCAATGCCGTGGCGGCGCGCGCGCTGTTGCACGCGGGTCACCTCTTTGCGCAAACCGCGTGGCTGGAGGCGGCCGAGCGCACCCTGCGCGCCGGGCTCGGCGCCTCGCGCGATGCGCCACAGGGGGCGTGCGCCCTGCACGCGGTCTTGCACGAGTTCCTGCATCCGCCCGCGGTGGTGGTGCTGCGCGCGGCCCCGACAGAACGCGGGCTCTGGCAGGACGCCATCGGGCAGGCGCGCCGCGACGGCGCGCAGGTCTACCTGCTGGCGCCGGCGAGCGCCAACCTGAAGGACAAGCCATACCAGGCGGGCGGCGTGGCCTACGTGTGCATCGGGGTGCGCTGCCTGGCACCGGCACGGACGCCGGCCGAACTCGATGCTCGCTTGCGCGAGGCGCGCGCCGGGCGCGCGTGATCGACTGCGGCAACCTCAGCCGCGACGACGCGTCTGCCGGCGTCGCGCCAGCAGGTTGAGCGTTTCCACACCGCCCGAGAACGCCATCGCGAAATACAGGTAGGCACGCGGGATGTGGTAGTCGAGCCCGTCCGCGATCAAGGCCATGCCGACCAGGATCAGGAAGGCCAGCGCCAGCATCTTGATGGTGGGATGCTTGTCGATGAAGTTGCCGAGCGGATTGGAGGCGAAGATCATCACCGCCACCGCGATGATGATGGCCGCCACCATCACCGGGATGTGATCCACCATGCCGACCGCGGTGATCACCGAATCGAGCGAGAACACGATGTCGATGATCGCGATCTGCGCGATGACATAGCCGAACACGGCCGAAGGCTTGGTATCTATCGACTCGTCCTCGCCGCGACCTTCCATCGCGTCGTGGATCTCCATCGTGCCCTTGACCAGCAGGAACAGGCCGCCGCCGATCAGCACCAAATCGCGGATCGAGATCGGATTGCCGAACAGGCTGAACAGGTCGGTCTGCATGCGCGCCAGGAAGGCGAGCGAGATCAGCAGCAGGATGCGGGTGATGCAGGCCAGGGCGAGCCCGAACTTGCGCGCCCAAGGGCGGCGCTCCGGCGGCAGCTTGCTCACCGCGATGGAAATGAACACGAGGTTGTCCACGCCCAGGACGATCTCGAGCGTGGTCAGGGTGACCAACGCCATCCAGATTTCAGTGCTGAAGATCCAGTCGAACACGCGCCACTCCAACACGAAATTCAGGTTCCCGCCCAGCGCGGCAGCAGCAGCACGCCCCAGACGAACACGACATTCATCATCAGCACGAACACGGCGGCCGAACCCATGTCCTTGGCGCGCCCGGCCAGCTCATGCCACTCCGGGCCCCAGCGATCCACCACCGCCTCGATCGCGGAGTTCATCACTTCCGCCGCCAGCACCAGAACCATGCAACCTACCAGCAACACCCGCTCCACCGCGTCGTGCGCCAGCCACAGCGCCAGCGGCGCCAATGACAGGAACAGGTAAACCTCGAGCCGGAACGACGACTCCAGCACCCAGCACTGGCGAAGGCCGCTCAAGGACCAGCGCAAGGCCTGCCAGACGCGCGACGGCCCGCGCGGCGCGAGGCTGCCGTCGCTATCGGCCACCGAGGTCGTCCCGCAAAGTGTCGGCCGAGCCGGCGCCGCGCAAACGCGCGGGGAAGGGCATGAACATCGTCGACCGGCCGCAGGGAGGATGAAACGGGCGCGTATGATGCCAACACCGCGGTTTGTCAACAAGCGAGGAAGGTCACAGGCCGCCCGCCGCGGCGTCCGTTCCGGCGCAGATGCGCGACAATCCGCGCCCCACGTGACCAAACTTCACAGGAGCACCCCATGTTCGATGCGGAACGACTGCTGGGGCCAGATGCTGGGCGGCGGCCTCGGCGATGCCTTCGGCGGCAAGCGCGGCAAGAAGCGCCGTGGTGCCTGGGGCGGCGGCCTGAGCACTGGCGCCAAGGCCCAGCTCGGCGTCGGCCTGCTCGGCATCGCAATGGCAGCGTGGGAACACTATTCGCAGAAATCCGCACCCGCCGCCGGCGCGCCGGTGCAAGGCATTCCGCCGCGCCCACCCGGCGCCTGGCGCCACGCCGCCACCGCCACCGCCGCCGTCGGCGGCCCTGCCCAGCACCCGCCCGATGCCACTGCTCGATGACCGCCAGCAAGCCATGGTGCTGCTGATCCGGGCGATGATCGCCGGCGCCAACGCCGACGGCCACATCGACGCCACCGAACGCGACAACATCCTGGCGCGCGCCAGGGACGCCGGCCTCGACAGCCAAACCCTTTCCTTCCTCGACGCCGAGATCGCCAAGCCCGCCACCTTGCAGCAGGTGATCGCGAACGCGAAGCCCGAGCTCGCGGGTGACACCTATGCCGCCGCCGCGATGGCGATCAGCGTCGATACCGACGAGGAGCGCCGCTGGCTCGATGCACTGGCGCTCGGCATCGGACTGGCGCCCGCGCTGCGCGCCGAGATCGACGCGCGCCTGGGCATCGGCACCGCCTCGGCCTGAACCTTCCCTGTTCCCAACATCGCAACGGAGCACGTCCATGCACCAGTGGTTCATCAGCTACAACGGCCAGCAAATGGGCCCGCTCGATCATGCCGCCGCGGTGGCGCAGGCCACGAAGAATCCGAACGGCCACGTCTGGCGCCAGGGTTTCGCCGAATGGATTCCGCTCTCGGCCTGCACCGAACTCAGCGCCGGCAGCGGCACTGCGCTCAACGCGCCGCCGCCGCCCACCTCGCGCCGCGCCGACGAGATCGACTACAAGATCTACGGCGAGGACATGCAGTTCGTCGAGATCGAGCTCGACCCGGGCGAGAGCGCCGTGGCCGAAGCCGGATCGATGATGTACAAGGAAGCCACGGTGCAGATGGAAACCGTGTTCGGCGACGGCAGTCCTCGTCCGGCCAGGGCGGCGGCTTCATGGACAAGCTGCTCGGCGCCGGCAAGCGCCTCATCACCGGCGAGTCGCTCTTCACCACGGTGTTCTCGCACGCCGGCAGCCAGCGGCAAGGCCAAGGTCGCGTTCGCCGCGCCCTACCCCGGCACCATCGTTCCGCTGCATCTTTCCAACTACAACGGCCGCATCATCTGCCAGAAGGATTCCTTCCTCTGCGCCGCGCGCGGCGTGAGCATCGGCATCTTCTTCCAGAAGAAGGTGATGACCGCACTGTTCGGCGGCGAAGGTTTCATCATGCAGAAGCTCGAAGGCGACGGCCAGGTCTTCGTGCACGCCGGCGGCACCATCCTGGAACGCCAACTGGCACCGGGCGAACGCCTCGACGTCGACACCGGCTGCGTGGTGGCGCTCACCGACACGGTCGGCTTCGACGTCAAGCCGGTCGGCGGCATCAAGAGCATGATCTTCGGCGGCGAAGGCGTGTTCCTCGCCACGCTCACCGGCCCCGGCCATGTCTGGATGCAATCGCTGCCGTTCTCGCGCATGGCCGGACGCATGCTGGCGGCCGCCTACCGCAACGCGGCGGCAGCAAGGGCGAAGGCTCGGTGCTGGGCGGCCTGGGCCGCATCCTCGACGGCGACAACAGCATGTGATTGCTGACGCGCCGAATGAAGCATGATCCGTTTGTGGTGAGCCTGTCGAACCACGAACGGATTCGCGCGGTGAACCGTTCGCTCCAAGGCCATCAGCGATCGAACGGGCTCACCACGCTCTCGCTGTCACCCCGCCGACGCGACGCGCCCTTCTCCTTCCCCCGCCGGCGGGGGAAGCTTGGCTTGTCCTGCGCCGGTCGAAGGAGGATGGGGGCAAATCACCTCACCGATCCAGCGGACTCACCACGCCCCCCGCACCACGATTCAACACGTGGGTATAGATCTGCGTGGTACTCACGTCGGAGTGGCCGAGCAGTTCCTGCACGGTGCGGATGTCGTAGCCGATCTCGACCAGATGCGTGGCGAACGAATGCCGCAGGGTATGCGCCGACACCGGCTTATCGATGCCTGCGCGCCGGCACGCCGACTTGAGCGCGCGTGCCAGCATGCCGTCATCGTAATGATGCCGGCGCAGCACGCCGTCGCGCGGATCGCGCGAACGCTGCCTGGATGGAAACACGTACTGCCAACCGAACTCGCGCCCGGCATTGGGATACTTGCGCCCCAGCGCATGCGGCAACCAGGCCACGCCGCCACCCTCGCGCAGGTCGGCCTCGTGCAGCAACCGCGCGCGCTCGACCTCGCGCTGCAACGGTTCGGCCAGACTGCGCGGCAGCACCGTGTGCCGATCCTTGCCGCCCTTGCCATCGCGTACCACGATCTCGTTGCGGGAGAAGTCCACGTCCTTCACCCGCAAGCGCAGGCACTCCATCAGGCGCATCCCGGTGCCGTACAACAGACTGGCGATCAACCACGCCCGCCCCTCCATGCCTGCCAGCAGGCGCTGTACCTCGCTCGTGGAGAGGACCGTCGGCAAGCGCCGCCCGCGTCGCGCGCGGGTGACGTTTTCCATCCAAGGCAAGTCGACGGCCAACACCTTGCGGTACAGGAACAGCAAGGCCGACAAGGCCTGATTCTGGGTGCTGGCCGACACCTGGCCCTGAACTGCCAGCTGCGACAGAAAGCGCTCGACCTCCACGCCGCCCAGCTCGCGCGGGTGGCGCTTTGCGTTCGCAAGGATGAATCGCCTGATCCACCCCCAGATAGACCTTCTCCGTGCGAAGGCTGTAGTGATTGAGGCGCAAACAGCGACGAACTTCGTCCATCAATCGCGGCGGACGACCCGACGAACCTTGCCCGGATATCCCCGCATGATCGGAGGCATAAGACATAGACCTGCACCTCGTGGAATAACCACCCCACGATGCGCGCCCCCAGTTCCGCGCCCCATCAGCCAACGCCCTGATCGCGGGTAGGATTTTTCCTTGACCGAGAAAGCCCGTGCCCTGAACATGCCGTCCATATCGCCCGATTCGGGCACTACATAGCGTTAGCCGCTGATGGAGGGAACCATGCGACTTGCTGGTCGAGTCACTGACTGGGACGATGACCGCGGATTCGGCTTTGTGGCACCAAACGGAGGCGGCGACCGCGCCTTCGTGCACATCAACGAGTTTCAGCGCGGCTCTCGCCGCCCCATTGATGGTGACCTTATCTCGTATCGGGCCGTCCGAGACCCAAAGGGCAGGCTTCAAGCACGCGAGATTCGACACGCAGGCCAGAGGATTCAGCCACAACACCAACCCTCACGACTTCCCAGGGCTGCAATAGGCGCTGCAGCACTGCTTGGCCTGATGGGCGCCACAGCTCTTGGCCTCGTTCCGTTTGTCTTAACCGCCGTCTACTTCGTCCTCAGTGTCGTGTCCTACGCCATGTATGCCTTTGACAAGGCTGCAGCAGGGAGAGACGCTCGCCGCACACCCGAGAACAGCCTGCATCTGGCAGGACTTCTTGGCGGCTGGCCCGGCGCCCTGATCGCTCAACAACAGTTCCGCCACAAAACCATCAAGCAGCCGTTCCAGGTTGTATTCTGGGTCACGGTTATCCTCAATATAGCCGGGACATGGTGGCTGCTGTCATCTGGTTTTCTCTCTGAGTTGACACAGTCGCTCAGCGGCTAACAATTCATTCAAGCCGACGTTGCTTCGCAACGCGGCTTAATTCAAGCGTTAGGCCTCTAAGAGCGGCGCGCTGATGATGTGTTGGGGGCTTTGGCTTGAGAAGACTATGAAAAACGCCTCCATTCCGTACGCCGCGATACTGATCAGTGGTTTGACTCTTGCGTACTCGATGTATGTTGCTTTTGCGCTAACCGGAAATGTCTTTGGCAACGTCAAGATAGTTCAGTTGGAGCCGTACGGTGGTGTCACAGCTTCTCATTTGAAGAACCTTGAGTTCTGGCGCCTCTTCGTATCCCAGCTAATTCACGCAAAACAGCTACACATGCTGTACAACGTTTCATGTCTTGCACTGTTAGGGATTTGCTTGGCGCGGTACGTTAGCGATATTGGGTTCTTTTGGCTTTGGTTTGTTTCCGGTGCCGTCGGCACGCTCGTCAGCACTCTTTCTGTAGCGCCGCCGTGGAATTTAGGAACGGGCGCATCGCAAGCGGTGGTAGGCATCGCCGCGTTTGCGCTTGTTCTGATGAAGAATGGACTTAACTCTTCGAAATGGTTTGTAGCCGCCGTTTGCCTTTCGCTAGTTCCTTCACTGGCCCTTGATCTCATATACGCGGGCTACCCGAAGCCGGGGCATTTGGCAGCGGCTCTGATTGGCGCAGTTGCAGGAATGATCTACTTCAGAATGGCCGACAAAAGCGAGGCCTAACAATTCATTCAAGCCGATGCCGCTTCGCGGCACGGCTTAATTCCGGCGTTAGAGCGCGTTTGTTCGCGCATCTATTTGCTGAGGCCGCATTGATGCGCACGCAGCGCTTGAGGCGCGTGTTGCATCTGGCTCGCGCGGCTGCGGGCGGGCCAGGGTTCGGCTCTGCATCCGCGTTGCTCGGCGTTGACGCCTTCGGCTCGGTGACGCATCGTTGGGCCGTCGGTCCTCGGTTTCGGTGCTTTCGGTGGTTCGCTGCAAACGTCTCTAACTATGTGCTCAAGCCGACCGCGGACCGTTCGTCGCATTCATTCACCGCTGCCGCTGGCGGCGGCTTAGCACGGCGTTAGGTTTTCCGCTGAACGCCTTTGATCGCTCCATCTCGCTTCTGGACGCAAGGATTTTCGCATGACCGCAGAAATTGCAATTCTGAATAACCATGGCGTTGCCCTGGCAGCGGATAGCGCAGTTACGCTTGGACAGGATGCAACGAAAATTTATACTTCGGCTGACAAGCTCTTCCAGCTGCACAACAGCGATCCAGTTGGCGTCATGATATATGGCAATGCCAATATCGTTGGCGTGCCTTGGGAAACAGTTATTAAAGCATTTCGAAGTGAGGTTGGCTCTGCCTCGCACGGAACGCTAAAAGAGTACGCTGATCAGTTTTTAGATTACATTTCGGCCAAGCCAGAGATTTTTTCTCTAGCCAGAGAGCGACGGCATGTGCAAATGCTGATTGGCAGTCTCTTTATGCATATTCGGAATGAACTGGCACAAAGAATAGATGAGGTTGCCGCTGAGCAAGATGGCCTCGATGATCAAGCGCTCCACGACATATGTGTCGAGCACTTTAATAAAAGACTTGAAATCGTTAAATCTCAATATCTGTTGGAGCGACAAGGATCAGGAGTGCTTCGAGAAATTAGAAAAAAGCATAGCAAAGAAATTCTCGATGTCCGAAAGTCTGTCTTTGGTGATATGCCGTTTGGAAGGAAGGGTGCGACAGCCCTAAGTGCAATAGCTGTCGAGATGCTTGGTCGCAATTACTTTGGGCCATTAACATGTGGTGTAGTTTTTGCTGGCTTCGGGAGGTCGCAGTACCTTCCAGAGCTGATCTCATACGACATCGAGGAGTTCGTTTTAGGAAAGCCCAGAATTAGCAAACCGGTGGTTCGTTCAATTTCAGACGATAACTCGGGTTTTCTTGTACCTTTCGCGCAACAGGAAATGGTTCACGCCTTCATGAACGGTGCTGACCCTGACCTGATGTCTCATATCGTTTCCTCAACCACTTCCCTTTTTAGCGGCGCCATGGCCGCACTTATTGAGCTTGTGAAGCAGAAGGATACCTCGCTTGGCACAGAGATTCAGAAGCGATTGGTGCCGGCCCAGAAGTCCCTGCTGGACAATCTAGTCAGCGACTGGAATAAAAAGACAGAAGGGTTTTGGCAGCCTGTGTTGCAGATCGTAGCATCGCTTCCAAAGGACGAGCTTGCCGCGATGGCTGAGGCATTAGTAAATCTAACAAAGTTCCGTAGGCGTGTTACTACAACCCGTGAAACTGTCGGTGGACCTATCGATGTCGCTGTGATTACCAAGGGGGATGGGTTCGTATGGGTCAAGCGGAAACACTACTTTTCGGCCGATCTAAATCCCCGAGTGATGTCTCGTTATTTCAAGGGCTAAACCAAATGAAAAAGGCAAAGCGAGTTGGCTCGTTCCAGAATAGCCATGAAGTTTTCTCCAAGTACATTCCAGGCTTTAAGGCTTCCACCCAGGCGCGCTTTGGCGATACTGCCAACTTCGGCCCTAGCAAGAAGAGTGGAGATTCTTTAGGGCATGAACTAAGTCGGCAGTTTAGAGAAACAATCGCGCGTAAGAAAACCTAACTATGTGTTCAAGCCGACCGCACGGGGTTAGCAGTTTCGTTCTTTTCAGCCTCGCCGCTCGTGCGGCGGCTTAACACGGCGTTAGGCGTCCACGGAGAATCATCGCGCATGCAACAAGCAATCGCTCATATCTCTCTTGTAGTCCGTGAGTACGACGAAGCTATCGCCTTCTATGTCGGCACCCTCGGCTTTGAACTGCTCGAAGACTCACCCCGACCGGAGCAGAATAAACGTTGGGTTGTTGTCGCCCCGCCAGGCAGTCCAGGCACATCACTGCTGCTGGCTCGTGCCAGCACCCCAGAGCAACGCGACCTTGTCGGAAACCAAACCGGTGGCCGGGTCTTTTTGTTTCTGCAAACTGATGACTTCTGGCGTGATTACAACCGCTTTGTAGCAGCGGGCGTCGAGTTTGCTCGTCCACCTTCTGAAGAAGCATATGGCACCGTGGCCGTGTTCAAGGATCTGTACGGCAACCTCTGGGATCTGCTCCAGTACAACGGGTCTGTTCCATACATCCTCGGGTCCGCCTAACAATTCGTTCAAGCCGAGCCCGCTTCGCGGTCTCGGCGCTGGCGCTATGATTGAACCATCGCCGCGCCCGCTCAGCGGGCCGGCTTAACTCAGGCGTTAGGTCTGCATTGAGGGAATATGGCTGACCATTGCATTTTCTGCGGCATCGTCAATCGGTCGGCTCAGGCCAGCATTGTGTTTGAGGACGGAACAACCCTTGCCTTCATTGATCTCCGCCAAGCCAATCCTGGGCATGTTCTCGTCATCCCAAAAGCGCATATCAACGACGTTCGGGATTTGGACAAGGAGACCGGCTCTGCACTCATGCAGTCCGTCGCTCAGATTACGCGTGCAGTAGGCCGAGCCTTTCCAAACAACGGCATTAGCCTTTGGCACTCTATCGGGCAGGCCGCCTTCCAAGAAGTCCCTCATTTGCATATCCACATACATCCCCGCCTAGACAATGACAACATCCTTCGGGTGTACCAGAGTCTTCCGGAGAACGTAGACTTCGCCACAAGGGAAAGGTACGCAGAGATGGTGCGGCTGGAGCTGCACCGCATGCAGACCTAACAATTCATTCAAGCCGACGTTGCTTCGCAACGCGGCTTAATTCAGGCGTTAGAGCGCGTTTGTTCGAGCATCTATTTGCTGAGGCCGCATTGATGCGCACGCACCGCTTGAGGCGCGTGTTGCATCTGGCTCGCGCGGCTGCGGGCGGGCCAGGGTTCGGCTCTGCATCCGCGTTGCCCCGGCGTTGACGCCTTCGGCTCGGTGACGCATCGTTGGGCCGTCGGTCCTCGGTTTCGGTGCTTTCGGTGGTTCGCTGCAAACGTCTCTAACTATGTGCTCAAGCCGACCGCGGACCGTTCGTCGCATTCATTCACCGCTGCCGCTGGCGGCGGCTTAGCACGGCGTTAGACCTTTCTGGAGATTCCTATGAACCGAAAGATTCAAAAGCTTCTCCTGTGCGCTGCCCTGACGCTGACAGGTCAATGTCTCGCGGCAGATCCTTCACCCACTGACATTGATGCCTTAACTGCATCTCCCGCGAACTTCACCTTGCTCTTAGAGAACGAGCATGTGAGGGTCTTGGAGTACGTGCTCCTTCCAGGTGAACAGGATCAATGGCATACGCATCCACCCAAGGTCTCCTACGTGCTAAGCGGCGGCAAGCTCGAGATCCACTTGGATGACGGAACATCATTTCTTGCAGATGAGAAGACCGGGACAGCTGACTGGGCAGGAGTTCGTGGCAAGCACTACGTAAAGAATGTTGGTGCCACACCCGTCCGCATCCTCCTAGTCGAGGACAAAGCAGCCGCACGAGAAGTCACTTCACCGCCTTCCTCGCCGGTCAAGTGATTCTTTTCTAGCTCACGCAGCAGACTGAGAAAGGTCTAACAATTCATTCAAGCCGACCGCCGGGTGTAGACTCGCCGCATACAACCGGTGCCAGCCGGCGGCGGCTCAATTCAGGCGTTAGAGCGCGTTTGTTCGCGCATCTATTTGCTGAGGCCGCATTGATGCGCACGCAGCGCTTGAGGCGCGTGTTGCATCTGGCTCGCGCGGCTGCGGGCGGGCCAGGGTTCGGCTCTGCATCCGCGTTGCTCGGCGTTGACGCCTTCGGCTCGGTGACGCATCGTTGGGCCGTCGGTCCTCGGTTTCGGTGCTTTCGGTGGTTCGCTGCAAACGTCTCTAACTATGTGCTCAAGCCGACCGCGGACCGTTCGTCGCATTCATTCACCGCTGCCGCTGGCGGCGGCTTAGCACGGCGTTAGAGCGCGTTTGTTCGAGCATCTATTTGCTGAGGCCGCATTGATGCGCACGCAACGCTTGAGGCGCGTGTTGCATCTGGCTCGCGCGGATGCGGGCGGGCCAGGGTTCGGCTCTGCATCCGCGTTGCTCGGCGTTGACGCCTTCGGCTCGGTGACGCATCGTTGGGCCGTCGGTCCTCGGTTTCGGTGCTTTCGGTGGTTCGCTGCAAACGTCTCTAACTATGTGCTCAAGCCGACCGCGGACCGTTCGTCGCATTCATTCACCGCTGCCGCTGGCGGCGGCTTAGCACGGCGTTAGCGGATAGGAGAACTACCCATGCTCGTCGATTGGCTCATTTACGGACTGCTCGTGTTTGGTGCGGCAAAGCTACTGAACGTGACTGCATTTAAGCAGAAGTCGGCGTCTCGCCTGGCTGCATGGTCGTTGACCATTTTGATGTTTATTGTGAGTGTGGTCGCGCTATCGGTCCTGAAGGTGCTCAGGTATCAGGCCATTTCCGATAGCGTCGGCGTGCCGATCAGTCCACAAAACCCACTCGATATGGGGGGCGCATTTGTATTTGCTTGGCTGTTTTTCTCATTTCTTAATAGACAAGAGAAAAAGCAACCGCCTAGCGCAGGAGGGGAGCAATGAGAGTGAATATCAAACATCTATTTCTTGCCGCGTTTTATTGCCTTAACGCTGCTTGCACATTCAGCATTCGCGCAAGACACTTCATTTCGTAGTGTTCAGTTGGCCTACGGCATCTCACTCGATGTTCCATCTCATTGGACGGTATTGTCTCTGGAAAATCGCAAAAATCTCGGCGCTGCTGGCCAAGCAATGACTGATAATGCCGGCATCGAAGGATCAAGTGGTCGAAAAGAATCCTTACTGGCGATGAATGCTACGCCTAATCCAACCGGTGCGATGATTCGTGTAAGTGTCACGTCCCCCCCTGATTACACACAATCCGATCTTGCAGCAGCTACCCCCGCAGACCTCCAAGAGGTTGGAACTGAAATGTTAAAAATGTTCAGGCAACTTGAGGCGTCTGGCGGCCCAAAGATAATTGAGATGCAGCCTGTCCGCATTGAGCGGCTCAATAATTACCGAGTGCTCGTAATGCCTTACATTCGCGCGGGGGGTTAATGGGCCTTCTCCTTGGCAAGTGACGCAATACAAGATTCCTGTTTCCAATCGTCTTATTGAAATAACCTTGTCGCACAGGCAGTCGGATGCGATTGTATGGCGCCCGATACTTGAGCGAGTCAAACGCTCGATTAAATTCTGATGTATTCCGCTAACAAATCGCTCAACACGGACGTGCAAAAGCGGCGCTTCACTCTGCTTTTTGCACGCCGGTTAGCTCAAACGTTAGAGCGCGTTTGTTCGCGCATCTATTTGCTGAGGCCGCATTGATGCGCACGCAGCGCTTGAGGCGCGTGTTGCATCTGGCTCGCGCGGCTGCGGGGCGGCCCAGGGTTCGGCTCTGCATCCGCGTTGCTCGGCGTTGACGCCTTCGGCTCGGTGACGCATCGTTGGGCCGTCGGTCCTCGGTTTCGGTGCTTTCGGTGGTTCGCTGCAACGTCTCTAACTATGTGCTCAAGCCGACCGCGGACCGTTCGTCGCATTCATTCACCGCTGCCGCTGGCGGCGGCTTAGCACGGCGTTAGAGCGCGTTTGTTCGAGCATCTATTTGCTGAGGCCGCATTGATGCGCACGCAACGCTTGAGGCGCGTGTTGCATCTGGCTCGCGCGGATGCGGGCGGGCCAGGGTTCGGCTCTGCATCCGCGTTGCTCGGCGTTGACGCCTTCGGCTCGGTGACGCATCGTTGGGCCGTCGGTCCTCGGTTTCGGTGCTTTCGGTGGTTCGCTGCAAACGTCTCTAACTATGTGCTCAAGCCGACCGCGGACCGTTCGTCGCATTCATTCACCGCTGCCGCTGGCGGCGGCTTAGCACGGCGTTAGGCGCCACTGCATGCGTCTCTGGTCATTGCACCCAAAATATCTAGACCCGCAAGGGCTCGTTGCGCTTTGGCGTGAGGCGCTGCTGGCCAAAGCGGTGCTCCGCGGAGAAACTCGCGGTTACACCCGCCATCCGCAGTTGGAGCGTTTCAATGCGCATCCCCAACCTCGCTCGGCCATAAATTCGTATCTGGCCGCTGTCCATGCTGAGGCAGCGCATCGAGGCTACGCTTTCGACCACTCCAAGATCGGCCCAGTCCGGGCTGTGCAGCCAATCCCTGTCAGTTCTGGCCAACTCGCGTGTGAGTGGCAGCATTTGCAAAACAAGCTGTCGGCTCGCAGTCCAGTCGTGCTGGCCCAATGGAGCGGCGTGCTCACTCCCGCGTGCCACCCGCTGTTTCGCCGGCAGCCTGGGCCCGTGGCATCATGGGAGCGGGCGTCGGGTGGCGCCTAACAATTCGTTCAACCCGAACCCGCTTCGCTCCACCAACAACATGGCAGGTAGAGCTTGCCATGTTGTTGGCTCCACTACGCAGGTCGGGTTAACTCAGGCGTTATGGCGCATGCGTGCCACTTCGATTTCAAACGGGCCAATGTATAGCCGGCGATAGTCGATCTTCGCCGCTACGCGCAAGAGCGCAAACCTCATGCGGTTACGCACTGCTAGTAGTACGTGTCGGCCTGGGCGCCCGAAAGAGACGAAGTACCCAACACCTCTAAGATCATCTAGTTTTCCGTATCGCATGATTCGCTCCGTAGCTGCAATGCGCCATAACAAGTCAATCCAGCCGACCGCCTACGGCGGCGGCTGATTTCCAGCGTTAGAGGTCATGGACACATTCTCGGCGCGTCCAGAGAAGATCATTGGCAACGTTGCTTTGGCAAGCCTGCTGGCTGGCTTGCCTCTTGGCCTTTTGATTTCAGCCGTCGCTGCGATTCGTTATCAAGCTCAATATGCCGGCATCGAGATAGTCAAGAACATTGCTCTTGGTGCAGTTGTTGCGCCGGTTTTCATCTTTGTGTTCGGCCTTGTTGTTATCGCCCCATTGCTCACGCTCTTAAGACATCTCGGCTACGGCGGTCCATTCTTCGTCTATGCCATTAGCATCGGTCTCGCAGTCCCGTTCTTGTCCAATGGTGTTCTTTCCGGGTTGGCGGCGATTTCAATGGCGCTTGCGGCTAGTTATGTGTTCTGTCGGTTCGCTTACTCTGATCAGCTAGAACAACTCACTGACCTCTAACAATTCATTCAAGCCGAAGCCGCTTCGCGGCTCGGCTTAATTCAGGCGTTAGAGCGCGTTTGTTCGCGCATCTATTTGCTGAGGCCGCATTGATGCGCACGCAACGCTTGAGGCGCGTGTTGCATCTGGCTCGCGCGGCTGCGGGCGGGCCAGGGTTCGGCTCTGCATCCGCGTTGCTCGGCGTTGACGCCTTCGGCTCGGTGACGCATCGTTGGGCCGTCGGTCCTCGGTTTCGGTGCTTTCGGTGGTTCGCTGCAAACGTCTCTAACTATGTGCTCAAGCCGACCGCGGACCGTTCGTCGCATTCATTCACCGCTGCCGCTGGCGGCGGCTTAGCACGGCGTTAGGCCGCACAGGGGAGTCTTATGCTGCAGTTAGTTCTCATGTTCGCAGTTCTTGTAGTCGCGCTGGTAGTTCCAGTCATGCTTGCTGCTCGCATGGTCGGAGCTGAGAGAACGGGCTTTGGGGCAGCGCTTATTGCCGTCATCCTTCAGATGGTTCTATCTGCGATCGTCAGATCCGTAGCTTCAGATCAGCTGATCGTAGTACTCGTCGCCTTGGTTGTCGGGTCAGGGGTCTATTCATTCACGCTTGGCACCACACTTCTTAAAGGCTTTTTGGTCAGCATCATTGCAACGGTTATTGCAGTTGTCGCAATTGTGCTTCTCGCCAGCTCGTTTGCAGTTATCGCAGGTGCGGCCTAACAATGCGTTCAAGCCGAAGCCGCTTCGTTCCACCAAGTACATGGCAGGTAGAGCTTGCCATGTGCTTGGCTCCACTACGCGTCTCGGCTTAACTTAGGCGTTAGCCCACATTTCAGAGTGAAGGAGCTGTCATGAGCTTCAGAACCATCGCCGTTATCACTGCCATCGTGGCACTCGTGCTCGGCACCGGGTGGCTGCTTGCTGGCACGCTAATGGCTGGTCGTTGGCAAATTGAATCCACCGAGAGTGTACTGCTCATGGGTAGGAGAATTGGGGCAGTATATCTTGGCCTATCTGTCATGTTCTTCCTCGCGAAGTCCGCACCTGTATCAGTTGCGCGTACGGCTCTTTCTACCGGAACAGTGCTTGTATGTTCGTTGTTGGCATTCCTTGGCCTCTACGAGTTCTCTTCTGGTCGCGCTGGACCAGCCATTCTTGTAAGTGTCGCAATCGAGTTACTTTTGGCGCTCGGCTACGCGCGGATACTGGCCACCGAGCGTAGGGTCGCAAATGTGGGCTAACAACAGGTTCCAGCGGACGGCCCCGCCTTCGCTTCGTTACGGTGGGGCCGTCCGCTGAACCTGGGCGTTAGCCCCCGCAGTCAGACAGTCGCGTCTCGGAACGCTTTCAGCACTGCGTTCATTCGCGTTTGCCATCCAGTGCCCTGCGCGCGGTACCACTCCAGCACGTCCTTATCAACGCGCAAAGCAATTTGTTCTTTGCGCTCTTCGGCCGTTTTCGCAGGGCGGCCTCGCTTGGCACGCAACCCCGCAACACCTTCGTGCGCGGTTGCTCCTTCCCAGTACTTCAGGGTCGCCTTCTTGTTCTTGGGGCTATAGGGCACGTCAGTGTGGCGGGTACGCGCGGTAGTACGCTTCTCGTTCATAGGGTTCGGCCTCTCGGCATGAAATCAATCTCGGGCCTTCCTCTCGGTCGGTCCACACCAGCACGACCACCCGGCCATGCGCCCAGCCCAGGCTGACCAACCGTTGCTCTCCGTAGCTTTCTCGGTCATCTTCTCGGGTGAGCATCGGGCCATCAAACGCTTCCATGCAGCCAGGCAAGTCAATCTTGTGCTTGCGCAGGTTCTTTCGGCGCTTGCCGGGATCGTGGCTCATGCTTATTTATTGTATATGCATTAATTCAGCAAAGCAAGCCCCTGCCTACATCGGGCGTGGGCTACGCTTGCTGCCCCACTTCGCCCCTTGGAAAGCGAAGCGCATTTTGCGTGTCCGGCATCTTGACGAACGGTCATGAGAGTTTTTCCTACCCCTCCACTACGCAAGTCGGCTTAACTCGGCGTTAGGCCTTGCAAAAGCATCGATCATCCATACAATGTACAGATGATCAAGTTTGACTGGGATCCGGCCAAAGCCGCCTCAAACCTCAGGAAACATGGCGTTTCCTTTGAGGAGGCCCAGTCCGTCTTCTATGACGAGCTCGCCGTCCAGTTCCATGATGAATCCCACTCCTCAGACGAGGAACGCTTTCTCATGCTTGGCATGAGCAGCGGCGCTCATCTTCTCTTGGTCTGCCACTGCGAGCGCGACAGTGGCGGCGTCATTCGCATCATTTCAGCGCGCAAAGCCACGAAGCAAGAAAGCTCCTTCTACAGCCAGTGACCGCCATGAAAGCCGAATACGATCTGTCAAAAATGAAATCCCGCCGCAATCCGTATGCGGCCAAGCTCAAGAAGCCTGTCTCTATGCGTCTCTCGGAGGACGTTGTGGACTACTTCAAAGGCATGGCCAATGAAGCGGGAGTTCCCTATCAAAGCTTGATCAACCTGTACCTGCGAGATTGCGTTATGAAGCATCGCAAGGTTCAGATTGCATGGCCAAGCGGCAAGGCCTAACAATTCGTTCAAGCCGAAACCGCTTCGTTACGGCTTAACTCAAGCGTTAGGCGCCCTTGGAAACATCATGGTAGACCGACTTTTTGTCTACGGTACTTTGGCGCCAGGACGTCCGAACGAGCACATACTCGGTGACGTGCCCGGCGCGTGGGAGCCGGCTACGGTTCGAGGAAACCTGATCCAAGAGGGTTGGGGCGCGGAGGTTGGCTTTCCGGGTATCGTGCTGTCCGAAGACGGCAATGAAGTGCATGGTTTTATCTTCACTTCGGCTGACCTGTCAGCGCACTGGGGCCGGCTAGATGAGTTTGAGGGCGAGGGCTATGAGCGTGTGCTCGTTCGTGTCACGCCGCTCGCGGGCGGGCCCACGGTTCACGCATACATTTACGCCCTTTCCGGCGTGCGTTCGGACCTTTCGGGCGGCGCCTAACAATTCGTTCAAGCCGAAGCTGCTTCGCTCCGGGCTTAGCGCGGCGTTGGGCGGCAGGGCCAATCTGGGTGTAGAGCGCGCCAAGGTGTTGGGCTCTGCTCTTCACTGCCACCCTGCGGTTCTTGTGTTTCCGGGTTGGCAGCTTGAGTCTGCCGCGTGAGAATTCAATCAAGCCGACACCGTCTACGGAGTCGAGCCGAACTGCAAGGTGCTGCCGATCGCTCCGTCGACCTACTACACGCACGCGGCCCGGAAAGCCGATCCGGACCTGCGACCGAACCGGGCGGGGAAGGACGACGCGCTGTGCGTCGAGATTCGGCGCGTGTTCGATGAGAACCAGCGGGTCTACGGTCCGCGCAAAGTGTGGCGGCAGCTGATCCGGGAAGGCTATCGGGTGGCGCGCTGCACGGTGGAACGACTGATGCGGCAGCTGGGCTTGGATCTCGGAATGCCTTCAAAACCGCATTCATCCGGGTTTGCCTGTTTCAACTTTGCAAGCCGGTTCCTGCCCAGGGCGAGCCAGAACCGTCGCGCGGATCAACCTTGCTGAAGGAAGCGTGCCTTGGCCTCGAAACTCAAGTTGCGGATCATCTTCTTCGTCATCTTCTGCCTGCCCGGCCTGCTCATCGTTGGCTACGCGGCGCAGCAGGTCGCAACCGGGCTCGCATTGAGGGGATCGGGCTTGACTGGAAGCGGGACGATCGTCGCCTACGAACGCCAGGAAAACCAGCATCGCGTGGGCCGACGGTTCTGCCCGATCGTCGAGTTCGCGCATGCCGGAATCGGCTACCGCTTCACGGAGAAATGGTGCAGCACGTCGCCGAAGGATGTTCCGGCCGGGTCCGCCGTTGATGTGGTGTTCGAGGCAGGCAACCCTGCCAAGGCACGCATCCGCGGAATCGGGCCGTTGTACGGAAAGGGCCTGTTCATCGGCGCGATAGGCACACCCTGGTTGTTGCTGGGAATCGCACTCGTGTTTCGGGTGCGCTGATCGAATGATCCACGCAACTCGCCCTCTTCGCAGCGCAAGACCGTGTCGCCCACGCGCGATCAGGCGCGGTTCGGAAGCACCGGCATCGCCAGCGGCCAAGGCAGGATGAAGGTCTTGCTCACCGCCGTCGGCTGGGTTCTCGGTGCGTGGTTGCTCGCGGCCGCCGCGGTGTTGGTCCTGGCATTCACGGCCGGTCCTTCGGTGGCCGCGGGAGAGCGCGCAGCCGTCATCGCGTTCGGCCTGGATGGCGTGCTCTGGCTGGCCGCTACGCTGGGCTTCTGGCTCTCCAGCCGCTCATTGCCGCGCACGTCACGCATCGTGGCTACGCTGGGTGTATGCGCGGTGGCAGCTGCGGGATTGGCGGTGGCCTTTGGGCTGACCCTGCTGGTGCTCAATCGCTAGCCGGCCGGGGCCGGCAAACACTGTCGGGCAGCGCGGCGATACCATCCCCGCGAGTCCGCCGCACTTCACTCCGACACCACACCATGCACGCCTTCCCGAAGCATCGCTCGTTCCTGTCCATCGCGCATGCCGCACTGATGTTCCTCGGAACCTGTGCACCGGCGCATGCCACGGGCACGCTTTCATTCACCGGCGGTGGCTACTGGATCGACCTGGAAATCGGCGAGGCCGAGGTGGCGCAGGTGGCCGCGGTCCGATTCCACGGTCCGGGTGACGCGCAAGGGCTCGTCCTGCCGCGCGAATGCCTGTCGGTGGAAGCCTTCGATCCGGCCAGCGAGAAGCTCGTGCTTCGCTGCGCCTGTCCCGATCAGCCAGGGTCACCTGCATTCACCCTGTCGGTGGATCGCGCGGAAGCCGTACTGGAAATCGACGCACGGCGGATCGCGTCTTCGTTCGATTGGAGCCTCTGATGGCCCCGCGCGAGCCATCGACAGCGCGCACCAGCGCGGTTGCGACGAGATGCGAAGCCTGTGGCCCGATGTCGCGGCGCGATCAAGGCGAGCCGCGATGAACGAGGTGTTTCCTTGCGAGCTGCCGCGCCTCGTGCTGCGTGCGCTGCGCCCGAACGACCTTGACCCCTTCCACGCCTACCGCAGCGACCCGCAAGTGGCGCGATACCAGGGCTGGGCACCGATGTCGCGCGAAGCAGCGGCGAGTTATCTGGATGCCCAGGCCGGGCACGCCGGCCCGGAGCCGGGAACCTGGTCGCAGCTCGCGATTGCCATGCGCGATACCGACCTGCTGATCGGCGACATGGGTGTGTTCTTGTCGCCGCAAGGCACGCACGCCGAACTGGGCATCAGCATCACCCCCGCGGCGCAAGGTCACGGGTACGGAACCGAAGCGGTGCGCGGCCTGATCGAGCGGCTGTTCACGCGCACCGGCGTCACGCGGGTGGAGGCATGCAGTGATGTTCGCAACGGCGCCTGCCTCGCCGTGCTGTCGCGCGCCGGCCTGAGCCTGGTGGAAACCCGGCAGGAGGAATACAAGGGCGAACTCTGCACCGAACAGGTTTACGCCATCGTCCGGGCCGCCTGAACCAGCGCGCGCGACGCGCCAATCACTCGCCGTCGCGGAAGATCGCAACCCCGCGTTCGCCGTCGCGCGCGATCCAGCCGCGATACATGCCGCTGGTGTTGAACGGCAGCGCGAAGCGACCGTGTGCATCGAGCGCGATCACGCCGCCGTTGCCGCCCAACTCGGGCACGCGCCGCATCACGACCTCGTCGGCTGCCTTGCGGATCGAATCGCCGCGATAGGCGACGCGCGCGCATATATCGTGCGCCACGTTGAGTCGGATGAAGTATTCGCCCCAGCCGGTGGCGGAAACCGCGCATTGCGCATTGGCGTAGGTGCCGGCACCGATGATGGGCGCATCGCCGACGCGACCCCAGCGCTTGTTGACCATGCCGCCGGTGGACGTGGCTGCGGCGAGGTGTCCCTGCGCATCCAGCGCCACGGCGCCGACGGTGCCGAAGTAGGCATGGGGCGGCAATGATGTTGCGGCGCTCGACTGCTCTGCCGCCTTGGCCTCCTGCAGCTCCTGCCAGCGACGCTCGGTGCGGAAGTAGGCAGGTTCCACCATCTCGATGCCGACTGACTTGCCGAAGGCTTCCGCGCCCTCGCCGATCAGCATGACATGCTTCGACTGTTCCATCACCGCGCGCGCCAGGCGCACCGGGTTGCGAGTGCGATGCAGGCCCGCCACGGCGCCGGCGCGCAGCGTGGCACCCTCCATGATCGAGGCATCAAGCTCGTTCACGCCCTCGGCATTGAACACCGCGCCCTTGCCGGCGTTGAAATGCGGCGAATCCTCCAGCACCGCCACCGCCGCGGTCACGGCGTCGAGCGCGCTGCCTTCGCGCTGCAAGACCGCGTTGCCCGCGTCCAGCGCCGCGTTCAAGGCGGCGCGGATGCCGGCTTCGGCTTCCGGGGTGAGGGCAGCGCGATCCATGGTGCCGGCACCGCCGTGGATGACGAGCGCGGTGCGCCCGGCCGCGGCCGTGGCGTTCACGGCCAGCAGGGCAACCGCAAGTAGAAGACGACGCATGGCCACACTCCGCAGGATCGTGCCGAAAGCATAGCGCGGTGCTTCAGTCGAGCGGCAGCGGATGCGGAAAGCGGATCGAGGCGCGGGTGCCGCGTCCGGGTTCGCTGTGCAGTTCCACCGGCCAGTCGAAACGGGTGGAAAGCCGCCGCACGATGGTGAGGCCGACGCCCTGCCCGCCGTCGCGGCGTGCTCCGGCACGATAGAACGGATCGAAGGCGCGCTCCAGTTCCTCCGCGCTCATGCCGATGCCGCTGTCTTCAACCTCGATCCGACCCGCCGCCACTCGCAGCGTGATGCGGCCACGCTCGGTGTAGTGGCAGGCGTTGCGCAACAGGTTTCCCAGCATCACCGACAGCACCCGTGGCGAGGCATGCAGGGCGAACGGTTGCGGTGCGTCCAGAATCAATTCGACCGGCTTTTCGGCAAGCAGTGGCCGGGCTTTCTCGATTTCGTCCTCGACCACGTCCAGCACCGGAAAATCTTCCTGCGGCAGGCCGGTGTCACCTTCGCGCGCGAGGATCAGGAAGGACTCGATCAGGGCTTCCATGTCGCGCGTCGCGTCCTGGATGCGCGCCACCGAACGCACCGCATGCGGTTGCAGCTCGCCATCGGTGCCGAGCAGTTCCGACGCCATCCGGATCACGGTGAGTGGCGTGCGCAGCTCATGGCTGGCGTCGCGGGTGAAGTCGCGCTCGCGTTCCACGAAGGATTCGATCCGTGTGGCGAAGTCGTGCAGGGCCGCGGCCAAGACCCGCACTTCGCCTTCCACGTCGCCCGGTAGTCGCTCCGGCGCAAGCGCGGCGACATCCGGGCGCTTCGGGTCCCAGTGCTGCACCACGTTGGAGAGCCAGATCACTGGCGACACCGCGCGCCGCGATACGCGATAGGTGATCCACGCGATCACGTAGATCACCACCAGCACCACGACCAGCGGCACCGCGCCGAAGAACATGGCGAGCGCATCGACCTGACTCTGGTTGAATTCCAGGTACAGGCGTCCGGGCGGACCGTCCGAGACATACACCAGCGCCCCGCCTTCGAGTTTTGGCAGGCTGTGGTAACCGACCTGCAGCGGGCGCAGGTGCGCGGGCAGGGCCGCCTCCGTCGCATCGACCGGCACGAGATAGCCGCGCATGTTGTAGGTGTCGGGCAAGGCAGCCTGCGGGTCTCGCTCCAGGCGCTTCCAGTAGTGCCCGGCCTCGCTCGCCAGTGCACGCTGGATCAGCACGTCCTTGAGTACGGCCGAGGCGCCATACACGCCCAGCACGGTGGCGAAACTTATCGCCGCCACCTGCAGGATGAAGGCAACCCAGATCTTGCTGCGCAGGCCGGTGGAAGTGCGCACCGTGCGCTATCCGACGCGCTGGGCGGGCTCGGTTTCCAGTTCCGCGAGGCGATAACCGGCGCTGTGGATGGTGTGCAGCAACTGCTTCTGGAAAGGCTTGTCGATGCACTTTCGCAGGTTGTAGAGGTGGCTGCGCAAGGTGTCGGAATCGGGCAATCCGTCAGCCCAGATCTCGCGCTCGATGTCGCGCCGGCTCACCACGCGCGGCGATTCGCGCATGAGGATGGCGAGCAGGCGCAGGCCGATCGGCGAGAGCTGCAGATCCTGTCCCGCGCGCGTGACGCGCAGCGTGGCGGTATCGAGCACCAGGTCGGCGACGCGCAGCACCTCGGTGCTGACCTGGCGCCGATCGCGCCGGATCAGGGCGCGCAGGCGGGCTTCGAGTTCCTGCAGCGCGAAAGGCTTCACCAGATAGTCGTCGCCACCGGCTTCCAGGCCGCGCACCTTGTCGTCGAGCGTGTCGCGCGCCGTGAGCATCAGCACCGGGGTTGCCTTCTTCGCCTCCTGACGCAGGCGCCGGCACAGCTCCACGCCATCCAGGCGCGGCAGCATCAAGTCCAGCACGATCGCGTCGTAGCTCTCGTCTACGGCCTGCTGGTATCCCTGCGCCCCGTCGCTGGCGTAGTCGACACGGAAGCCGCGCCGCTCCAGATATTCGCCCACCATCTCGGAGATGGCCCGGTTGTCCTCGATCAGCAGCACCAGCCCGGCGCTGTCTTCGCTCGTCTTCATGGGGTCCTGCCGCGCGATTTCACAAACGTGAAGATTGGGCCAGCGCGAGGGTGGAGGCAAGGTGAAGACGGCCCGGGACCGCCACGGAACGTGGCACCCGCCCTGCTAGCATCGGTTCGCCCCGATTGCCCGCGTCGCCCATGCCCGCCGCCACCGTCTCCAGCCATGTCGTCCCGATCCTGCTGCTGATCGCCAGCAATGTGTTCATGACTTTCGCCTGGTACGGACATCTCAAGTTCAAGACCTCGCCGCTGTGGATCGTGATCGCGGCCAGCTGGCTGATCGCCCTGCCCGAATACCTGTTGCAAGTACCGGCCAATCGCTGGGGACATGCGGTGTACTCGGCCCCGCAACTCAAGACCTTGCAGGAAGTCATCACGCTCAGCGTGTTTGCGATGTTCTCGGTCTGGTACCTGGGCGAGGCCTTGCACTGGAACCACGCCGTGGGCTTCGCCCTGATCGCGCTGGGGGCGTGGTTCGTGTTCCTGAAATGACCGCCCGGGCGCGAGTGGACAGCGTCGCCTTCGAGCGCAAGAATGCCTGCGCGCCGTGATGGCGCGAAGGAGACGGGAACATGGTGCGGCATGCTGCACTGATGCTTCTGGCACTGGGGTCGCTGACCGACCTGTCCGCAGCCACGCCGGAGCGCGTTCCAGTACCCGTGGCCACTCCCGAGTTCGAAGTCAGCCAATCGACCGTACGGCCGGCTCACCCAAGACCGGACGCCAGCGCTGCGTTCCAGCTCGAGGCTCGGGTGCTGCCACGTTCCACCGACCCGTCCGGGTTTGAATTGCAGGCCCGCGTCCAACCCAAGGGCGCGGCGCTGGACTGCAATCCCGACACCATTTTCCGCAACGGTTTCGAGTCACCCTGAGCCCGGGAGATCGCCCGCATGTCGCGTCCGCTCGCGCTGTTCCCCATCCTGCTGCTGGCGCTCGCCATGGGCAGCAGCCACGCCACCGAATGGACTTACCGAGGCACCCTCAGCAGCTACGGCAAGGCCTCAGAAGGCGTACACGTCCTGCGCCTCACGCCCTATGCCGACGCCAGTGGCGGCAAGCCTCTGGCACCCAGCCTCGGGGTGGATCGGGTCGAGGTCGTGGATGGCCGCTTTGCGGTCGACCTGGACTTCCCCGATCGCGCGCTGCAGTCGGGTGAATTCTGGCTTGCGGTGGAGGTGGCAAGACCCGGGGAACCCTTCCATGCCTTGCCCGAGCGCCAATACGTCAACCTCAAGCAAGCGCTGTCGGTGTGCTGGGATACGCTCGGCAACGCAGCCACGAATCCGGGTACCAACTTCATCGGCACGCTGGACGCCGCAGGGCTCGCACTGCGCGTCAACAACGTGCAAGCCGGGCGGATCGAGCCGTCGATCAACACCGGCTCGTCGCCACCGACGCCAAACCTGGTTTTCGGAGCCATGGTCAACTCGATCAGTTTCGAGGTGCAAGGCGGCACGATCGGCGGCGGAGGCCGTTCGTCCAACCCGACCTCGGCCAATCGGGTCTTTGACGATTTCGGAACCATTGCGGGTGGCCTGGAAAATCGCGTGGGAACCGATGACGCGGATGTGATTGGCCAGAATTCGTCCACCGTCGGCGGCGGCTTCAGCAACGAGATCGATTCCAGTTTCGCCGTCATCGCCGGCGGAAGGCAGAACAATGTCAGTGGCAGCCACGGCAGTGTCGGCGGCGGGCAGAACAACGATGCGCGCGGCCCGTTTTCGACCATCCCCGGCGGCCTGCAGGCCACCACCACGAAGCACGGGCAGGTAGCGACGGCGTCGGGAGGATTTTCCGGCGACTTCGGCTCGGCCCAGTCCAGCACCTATGTGATGCGCAACGCCGGCACCGGCTCGCGCGAGCTATTCCTTGACGGGGCCACGCAGCGCTTGTCCGTCGCACCGAACCAGAGTATCGCTGCAAGTTGCCAACAAGCTGACCACCTGCTGCCAGCATGATGACCAAGCTCGGCGAGCAAGCTGACCAGCCTCGCCAGCCAGTTGACCACTTCAGATCCCTTGGTCCGTTGTCTGGAAGCTGCCGTTCGTTGTCTTGTCTGGGAGATGGTCCATCGCTAGGCTTGGCCCTCCGCGCATGAAGGGAACAGGCGATGCATAGAAGATGGGGGGTGGCCGCATTGGTACTGGCCGCGGCACTTGCAGCACAGGCCCATGCTGCGACGTGGACCATTGGCACAGCGGCAGGCTACCCGGGTGACGCCGCCAACATCACCGTCTCGATACGTGGTGACGGCGCGACCAGCGCGGCAGAGGTCGACCTCACCTTCGACGAGGTTCAGCTAAGCCTTCCCGTCGACTCCGGGCAGATTCCGAACGCAGGTCGCGCAGGCAGTTGCGGTCGAACCGGCTCCGGCCGAGTTACCGCAGTCGTGCAAGGATCAGGCACAGCACCACTCGCTTCGTCTGATACCGTGGTATGCGTCATCCCGTTCCGTATCCAGACGAACGCAACGCCGGGGGCGAGAGTTCCACTGGGTCCGCTGCACGCGGAATGCGGATCGAGTTCTGGTGTCCTGCAGGTGTGCTCGGTCTCCGTAGGCTGGGTAGACGTTCTGGGCAGCACCGCTCCCTCGGGAGGACAGTCGCTCCAGCCCTACGAAACCAATACCGTCGCGATATTGTTGCGGGCGCCAAACGATGCCCCGGCGACCGAATTGGTGGTATCGCACGACTACCGACACGCACCGGCACAGGCCCCGGTGCAGAGCTTGCGCCAAGTCCCGCCGCGACGAGTGCGTCCCCCGCATCCGTACTTTCCCCGCGGCGACTACCTGGCTCGATTGCAACGCGAGCCGAATTCGCCCGAGGCGCGACTGGAGCGTTACGTCTATGCCGATTTCGATAGTCGTGGTGAACGGGAGTCGGCCCTGCGGTTGCTCAAAGGCGATCCCGCGGTAGAGACGGCCTATGTCGTCATAGCCACGCCTATCAACGGTGCTGGATCACAACCAGGGCCCAAAGCCGTTGCATCCGCGAAAGCAGCGATTACCACGCAAGATCATCTGGACACATTCAATCTCCCTGCCGCATGGAACCAGGCCGGCGGCTGGGGTTTGGTGGGCGTGCTCGACAATGGCATCGCCCCGAATCATGTCGAACTGCGATCCTTCACCGGCGCCAATTCGATTGGTGGCAACTTCGTAGTTGGCGGGAACTATCTACCCTACTTCTCGCGCAATGTGGGTGGCCGCGGTGCGCCGACCAATCTCGATGAGGCTCAGTCGAACCCCTACGAGGCTGGAGAAGAGGCCTGCGACGGCGACGGAGATGGATTGCTCTCGTACTCTCCCGCTGGACATGCGACTCATGTATCAGGACTGATCGCGGCGAATGGATTGGATGGGGCTGGACTTCGCGGCAACTGCGTCCGCTGTGGTATCGCGGCGGTGCGCATTTCAAGACTCGTGTGCAAATCGTCCATCGTCGTTCCTGAGACTCGACCCGATCTCAAGACGGACGGCATGACCTTCCTCGCCCAGCACGGCGCGCAAGTGTTCAACATGAGCTATGGCAGCACCGAGGGCCTCAACTTTGCAGACTGCCAGTCCGGCCCGTTGACCAGCGAGTGTGACGGCCTGTCGCTGGCATGGCAGCAGGACATCGTGATGGCGGCCGCGGCGGGCAATGACCGAATGGGGTTGTTGGATTTCCCAGCCCGGGATCCGCGGGTCGCATCCATCGGAGGTATTGACGACAACGGAACCTTTTGGGATCGCGCGGTGGCGGGCGAGACGCGATTCTGTCCGAACTGGCCAAACCTCAGTGAATGCGGATCGCAGTGGGCGCCGGACTTGCAAGGCACGATGCGCCAGGAAGGCGTCGCTCACGCGGCTACCGTTCGGTCCACGTTCTATCCGGGCAAGACGTGGAACAGTTCCTGTGGCGACGGCCTGCCGGCAAGCGACTCCGCGCCGAGCGACGGCAACGGCATGTGCACGGGCACCTCGATGTCTGCGCCGCAGTACGCAGGCCTGTTCGGGTTGCTGCGCTCGATCAATCCGCTGCTGCGTGCGGGCGATCCGGTCGAGAAGGCGACACCGCTTTCGCCGCTGGGCATCCGCGATCTGGTCGCCCTGACCGCGAGTCGTGGCGGCGTGGAGGACGTCAAGCTCGGGTTTGGCGTGCCCGATGCGAATGCGGCTGTGGCCGCCATCCTCGGAACCGTTCGTAACGAGCCGGTGGGCAACCGCGTCACGCCCTTGTTCGGTCTGTACAGCGCTGGCAATCGCGACTATGCCGCCGTGGCCACACCGCAACTCGCCATGGCGTTGGTGCTGTACTCGACCAATGCCTATGCAGGTTCGGGAGCGGCGATTCCGGGCTACTCGGCCTTTCCGAACACCGCGGCCGGTGCGCCTAAGGCTCGCGCACTGGTGCTGACCACCGAAGCGCCGACCTATGTGCGGACGCCGGCACGCACGCCCCTGTACCTGCTGGAAAAGAAGCGCACGGGGGCGACACCCTGCGATGCCGTCAACGATCCGCGCTGCTACGGCGACTTCATCCTGCTCACATCGACCACGCAAGTCGAGGCCGCCGCCGCTGCCGGCTATGCCTATGGCGGGCTGCAAGGCTACGTCTACCAGCGCTGTACTCCGGAGCCGACCTGTCTGCCGGCCGGAACCCAGAAGTTGTATCTCCAGTGCAACACCGCAATCCAAGACTGCGCGGTGTTCCTGGAGCACGAGCGAACGAGTTTCGAAGTGTCCGGCTACACGGCGGCGCTGCTGGGCGGCGATCCGGTGCTGGGCTACGCCTACCCCGTCGTAGATACCGACCTTGATAGCTTGCCCGATGGCTTCGAATACGTGATCGGCACGTCGCCAACGAATAGCGATTCCGATGGCGACGGTGTCGCCCTGTCCGATGCGATCGAGTATCCCTTCGCCGGACTGCCCGTTTCCGACCCGTGTGCCGGACCCAATCTCACGTGCCTGCGTGGGTTCGACGATGTGTTCCGCAGTGGATTCGAGGGACAGCCATGAATTCGACTACAAAGAGCAACGCCGGCACGCGATTGATTCTTGCGGCGTGGTTTGGCGTACTTGCTTTCGTTCTTTTTGCAGCGGCGCCCGCTCTCGCGCAGAGCAGCGGCTTCAATCTGCGGGTTGAGCCGCCAACCCCCACGGCCGGCGAGCCGTTCACGGTGGCCGTTGATGGCACAGTATGCGACTTGTGGTTTGTCGGCTTGTTCGAAGGGTTTACCTATGGTGGGACGCGAACGCTGGGCAATATCGTAGAGGCGCGGTTCGGACATTATGTGATGGATATGTCGTGCAACCTGCCAGCAACGACGGCTCGCCAAACGGTGACGGGCCTGCCCGCCGGCCAATACCGGCTCGACCTAATCTCCCAGTTCTCCCCGCAGACCGAGGTGCACACCGAGTTCATCATGTTCACCGTGGCGCCCGGCGCGATCACAAATGCGTCGGCGGTTGCCGTTCCCGCCATGGGCACGTGGGGGTCGGTGGTGCTGTTGCTGGCGATCGGCGCGGTGATGGTGCGGCGCCGCGCCCATCAGCATTGACCTCGGACACGACAAGAGCTGTGCTCGTCGCGGTTGCGGCGTCGCACTCGCCGGAGAATTGCCCTCGGCTGCACATGCAGCCGATGAATGCCAAAACACAATGCAAGCAGGGCGGTCTCGAAACCTGCGAGCGCCGAAATCTGCGCGAGCGTCGGAGTCTCGACTCGATTGGCGATCAAGAATACTCCAAGCATCAGCGCCCCCAGCACCGCGATCATGATCCAGCCCCACGCTGCAACAAGCCAGGGCGCGAAGATCGCAGCAGTCCGGGTGTCGAACATGAGACTACCGGTGCCGCGCAGCAGACGCAGTTCTCGATCGGTCAGATCGGCGCGGTGCTTGAGATCGATCACCCACCGACGCCGGTGTCGCGGCGCGTCGAAGCCGAATCGGTGGATGAACGCTTCCTCGCTGTCGATCGCCTCGCGATCGCTGTCATCGATGAGGTCGTCTTCCAGGTCGCTGAGCGCATCGTCGAGGACGGTGACTACCTTGCGTTCGAGGTCGTCATGCGGATCATCGCCGATGGCTTGATCCCGGGCGCGAGCCGGGAACGGGACGACGTTCGTGTCACCGTCGCTCATCGAGTCGCCGCCGAAATCACCTGGTCCAGCTCACTATCCTCGACGGCGCCCCGAGCAAGGCTGAGCGTATAGATCGCACGCAACAGACGCGCCCGCTGCTCCGGCTTCATCTTCTTGCGCAACTCGGTCAGCCGGGCATCGATCTGGCGCGTGATTCGCTCAACGAGCGCGAAATCCATGGCGCGTGCCGCAGCCTTTTTCGGCGTGTCGTCCGCGCCCGACAGCATCCAGATGGGATCGATGCCGAACTGCTCGAACAGGGCACGAAAGAGCGCCACGGGCGCTTCTCGCTCCCCACGTTCGTAATTCGCATACGCCCTCAGCGACAACCCCAGAGTCTCGGCAAACGCCAACTGGCTCAGGCCGGTCGTGGCGCGCACGGCCATGAGTCGACGCCCGAACGCCGCGTTGTCTTCGTCACTTGCGACCTTACTCATTACTGCCTATACTGAGTCTCACCATTACCTAAGAGGTTAGCGTCTTGCGCCGCGAAAGGGAACGCCATGAACGCATCAAGATGCGGCTGCGCATCGCCGGCAGTTCCTTGGCCAAGATTGCACGCGAACTCGAGGTCCAGCCGACGACGGTGACGTCGGTCTGCTTGGGACAGCGGCGGTCACGCCGTATCGAGGATCTGATTGCCGAGAAGCTGTTGACGACGGCACCAAAGCTCTGGCCGGACAGGTTTCCGGGCGAGGTGACGGCGAGCCCGGCGCACGTGCGAAACGAAGGAGGTCTGTTGCCCGGAACCGACCTTCACTAACCCCAGCAAGCACTGCGGGCGCAAAAAAGGCCAGCGTCGTGGCGGACGCCAGCCTTTTGAGATTGCTTGTCGAGTAGCCCCCGACACCGGCATTCTCATTCGCCTCTCGCTCTCTGTCAAGAACGCGGCCTGATTCCAGGCCTGCGCGACGGTTGGCTGCGCCCGCTCGATCCGCGCCCCGAATGAGAACTCCACATGGTCCAGAAGAACCTGTGCCGGCTCCTGCTCACGTCCGATCTCTCCAATCGCGAGGTCGGGCAACGCTGCAACGTGTCCCACAACACGGCGGGTCGCTACCGCGATCGCCTGCGGGAAGAAGGGCTGACCTGGGAGCAGGTCAGCGTGCTGACAGAAGCCGCGCTGGATGCGCGCCTCAACGACGGCCGCGAGCGCCTCAAGAAGAAGTTCGTCGAACCCGACTGGTCACACATCCACGAGCAGTTGCACCGCACTGGCGTGACAATCTCGTTGCTCTACGAAGAATATGCCGGCGGTCTCGATGCCGGCCACCTGTCCGACCGCGAATTCCGTCGCCGCTACGACCGCTACCGGCGTTCGCTCGGCGTCGTAATGCGCCAGGCTCGGCGACCGGGGGAAGAGCTGTTCGTTGACTACTCAGGCGCCAGACCCTCGATCACTGACCCGAAAACGGGGACGAAGACTCCCGTCGAAATGTGGGTCGGCGTGCTCGGCTCCAGCCGCAAGACCTATGTGACCTGCACACCCTCGCAGCAGTTGCCGGACTGGGTCGACGCGCACGTTCGCGCACTGGCGTACTACGGCGCACTGCCGCTGCACGTCGTGCCGGACAACCTCAAGTCGGCCGTGGTGAGAATCTCGCGCAAGGACGGGCATTACATCAATGCCACCTACCAGGCGTTCGCGGACCACTACGACTTGATGGTGCTGCCTACGCGCCGGCGCAAGCCAAAGGACAAGGCCGCCGTTGAGAACGGCGTCCGCTTGGCACAACGGTGGATTCTGGCGCGGCTCCGCAACCGTACGTTCTTCTCGCTCCACGACTTGAATCAGGCCGTCGCGGAACTGCTGGAGCGCCTGAACAACAAGCCCATGCGCTCGCGCGGTGGCAAGAGCCGCAACGAGCTGTTCGAGGAGATCGACCGCCCCGCGATGCGACCCATGCCCGTGCAGCAATACGAGTACGCGGAATGGAAGATCGGCGTCACCGTGCCGCAGGACTACCACGTCGTCTGGGAGCGGAACTACTACTCCGTACCGAGCAGCCTCGTGGGCCGCAAGGTCAATCTGCGCGTCACGTCCTCGATGATCGAGGCATATCACCGTGATCAGCGCGTGGCATCGCACGAACGCTCGTACGAGGTGGATGGCGTGTTCACCCGGAAAGAACACCAGCCACCCGCACATCGACTCTACGGCGAGGAACAGATGGCCGAGTTGGTGGCCTGGGCAGAGACGGTCGGTCCCGCCGTCGACGGCTTCATGCGCCAGCACATGCAACTGCACTCGGCCGCAGCCTCGATGCAGGCGTTTCGAGGCCTCAAGCACTTGGCGCGCGATTTCGGCGGCGAGCGGCTGGATCGTGCCTGCGCGCGAGCGCTGCGCATGAAAGCCACCGCGATCACGTCGGTCCGCTCGATGTTGTCCAGAAGCATCGAAGGCACGCCGCTGCAAGACGATGCCGCCAACGACCCTATCGCGCCAGCGCACGATAACGTGCGCGGCGCCGCCAACTACGAGTAGGAGAGCCACATGAATCACAATCACACGATCGAGCAACTCCGCGGCCTACGTCTGTCCGGCATGGCCGAAGCCTTTTCGCACCAGTTGACGGACACGGTCTTTGCCGGCCTAGGGTTCGAGCAGCGCGTCCAGATGATGGTGGATGCCGAGAACGCGCAGCGCGACACGCAGCGCTACCATCGCATCCTGAAGAACGCGAAACTCAAGGTGGTCGCGACGCCGGAAGATCTCGATTATCGTTCCGGACGTGGCCTGGACAAGGCGCTCATAGCAGACCTGCTGACCTGCTCTTGGATCGGTGCGCATCGCAACGTGCTGATCACGGGCGCGACGGGTACTGGCAAAACTTGGATCGCCTGTGCGCTGGGCGTGCAGGCGGCGCGGAAGGGCCTGACGGTCGCGTACCGCCGCACTGCGCGGCTGCTGGAAGAGATGGCGATCGGACACGAAGACGGGACGATCGCACGCCAGCGCCACCAGATCGCCAAGGCGCAGTTGCTCATCCTCGACGATTTTGGGCTGACGGCCTTGTCGAACCGAGGCCGTTCGGACCTGCTCGAACTGCTGGATGACCGGGTCGGCGCGGGCGCTACGATCATCCTCGGGCAGATGCCGGTCAAAGACTGGCACAGCTATATCAACGATCCGGCGCTTGCCGATGCGATCCTGGACCGGCTCGTCCACAGCAGCGTCAAGCTGGACTTGAAAGGCGAGTCGATGCGTCGGGTTCGAAGCCGGAGTGGTCAGTAAGCTGCCGATGCTGGTCAGCGAGTTGCCGGACGTGGGCAGCTTGCTGGCGAAGTTGGTCAGCGACGTGGCGACACTGGTCAGTTTCGTTGGCGACGCTGGTCAGTTTCGTTGGCGAAGGTGGTCAACTGGCTGGCGGTTTGCAGTATCGCGTTCGATGTACAGATCATCGCGCGCAACACCGTCAACGGCGAATCGGCGTTCTACACTTTTGAAGGCGCGGCGCGGAACGTGGCCGGCGCGACCGCACTCATCGGGGCCATTGCCGTGGGTGCCGAAGGGGAGAACGACACGGCCTGGTCAGCCAGCGTCAGCGCAAGCGACGCCACCGACGCGATCATCATCACCGGCAATGCCGGTGCCTCGGGCGACAACATCCGGTGGGTAGCCACGGTCAGGACCACGGAAGTCGCCATTGGCGACCTCTGACCTGCACCAGTGCCTTGCCTGATGGGACAGACTGCGCTGGCCGACGCAGGTGACGGACGGCGGGGAACCGTGCCCCGGCCTGGTCAAATCGGCGGCACCAAGCGACTCGGCACGCAGGTCCCCTAGCGCGAGCTCGAAGCCGACTTCTCTTCCGCCTTGGCCCGATCCCAGTACGCGTCCTGTGCCTGCAAGGGCTGGGTGGCGAGATCGACGCCCTCGCCCGCCGCGAGTTGCTCCATGCGCCGGAAGCGCCGCTCGAACTTGTGGTTGGCGCGGCGCAGGGCCGCGCCGAAATCGACCTTGGCGTGGCGCGCGAGGTTGACGCAGACGAACAGCACGTCGCCGATTTCGTCTTCGAGCCGATCGCGCACAGCACCGCTGTCGCCCTCGGCCGCGAGTGCAACAAACTCGACGCGGACTTCCTCGATTTCTTCGTGCAGCTTGGCGATCACGGGGTCGGGGCCGGGCCAGTCGAAGCCGAGCATGGCGGCACGCTTCTGCAGCTTGGCGGCGCGCTGCCATTCGGGCAGACCACGCGCGATGCCGGCGAGCGCGCTGCGGTCATCGTCCCGGGCCTCGCGCTCGCGCTTCTTCTGCGCCTCCCAGGCCGCGGTCTGCGCGTCGGCATCCTCGACGCTGGCCAGCGCCCCCGTGATCGGATCCGGGAACACGTGCGGGTGGCGCCGGATCATCTTGTCGCAGATCGACGCCGCCACATCATCGAAGTCGAAATGACCTGACTCCTTCGCCATCTGCGCGTGGAACACCACCTGCAGCAGCAGGTCACCCAGCTCGTCCTTGAGTTCGGCCAGGTCGCCACGGTCGATCGCATCGGCGACTTCGTAGGCTTCCTCGATGGTGTAGGGCGCGATGCTGGCGAAATCCTGCTGCACATCCCAGGGACAGCCGCCCTGCGGATCGCGCAGGCGCGCCATGATGCGCAGCAGCTCGTCGATGCGCGAGGAGCCGCTCACGCCTTCGCGTCCAGCCACTCGCGCCACGGCAGGTCGGCGTCGCCCAGCGCGAGGAAGTCCGGGTTGAGGATGGACTCCTTGCGGTTGTAGTCGAGCGCGTGGCCATCGGTGCGCAGCACGGCGCCGCCGGCGGCCTCCAGCACGCACTGCCCGGCAGCGGTATCCCATTCCGAGGTCGGACCGAAGCGCGGATAGAAATCGACGCGACCTTCGGCGATGCGGCAGAACTTCAGTGAGGATCCGAGGCCCAGTCGCTCATGCGCGCCGACGCGCTCCAGCAAGGCCTGGGTGCGCGCATCCAGGTGCGAGCGACTGGCCGCCACCCGCAGCGGCACGGCGGCCGGGCGCGTGCTCCCCATCGCGATGTCGCGCCCCGCTTCGCGCAGGAAGGCACCGACGCCGCGCTCGGCGTGCACGAGGTAATCGAGCGCCGGCGCATACACCACGCCCAGCACCGGCGCGCCATCTTCGATCAGGGCGATGTTGACCGTGAACTCGCCATTCTTCTTGATGAACTCGCGCGTGCCGTCGAGCGGATCGACCAGCCACAGCCGCGTCCAGGCCTGGCGCGTGGCCCAGGGAATACCGGCGGCCTCTTCGGAAATCACCGGAACCTGCGGCGCGAGTGCCGCCAAACCGTCGGCGATGATGCGGTGCGAGGCCAGATCGGCCGCCGTCAGCGGCGAGTTGTCGTCCTTCAGCTCGACCGGGAAATCCTGCGCGTAGACCCGCATGATGGCCTCGCCCGCCTCGCGCGCGAGTGTGATGCAGCGTTCGCGCCAGTGTTCACGCGGCGTCATTTCGGCGTCCTCGCCCCTTGGGTCGAGGCGCGGCCCGTTTGCGCAGCAATCGGGCGGGGTTGTGGAAGCAATCTGCTGTCGGGTGCGGAGCGCTGGCTGCTCATCGCCGATCCTGTTTCAAGTATTCGCGTGCAATGAACAGCGCGGCCAGCGAACGGCCTTCGGAACAGTCGTCGCGCAGCATCAGTTCATGCAGCGCGTCGAGCTTCCACGGCACCACTTCCAGTTCCTCGGGTTCGTCGCCGGGCAGGCGCTCCGGATACAGTTCCTGCGCCAGCACCAACCAGGTCTGGTGGCTCATGTAGGTGGGCGCGAGCGAGAGCGAACGCAGCACGGTGAGCTTGCGCGCACCGTAGCCGGCTTCTTCCTTCAGTTCGCGTTCGGCGGCTTCTTCCGGTGTTTCCCCGGCATCGATGCGGCCCTTCACCAGGCCCAGTTCATACCGATGCAGGCCGCAGACGTACTCGCGCACCAGGACGATGGTGTCGGCATCGAGCATCGGCGCCACGATCACCGCGCCGCGTCCGCGCGACTTCATGCGCTCGTACTTGCGTCGCTCGCCGTTGGAGAACTCCAGGTCAAGCTGCTCGACATGAAAGCGGCCTCCGAAATCGAGGTCGTGCGTGGCGAGGATGGTGGGAAGCTTCGGCATCAATGCCACCCGGCAAAACGCGCAAGGAGGTTGCTGTGCAAGGCCGGCGTTGCAGCGAGCACGCTGCGCGTTTCCAGGTCCAGCTCACAACCATCGAGATCGGTGAACACGCCGCCGGCTTCGCGCACGATCACCGCGAGCGCGGCGATATCGAGGATGTTCACGTCCGACTCGAGCACCGCGTCCAGGCTGCCGCGCGCGAGCAGGTGGTAGTGGTAGAAGTCGCCGTAGCCGCGACCGCGGTTGACCTGGGTAAGCAGTTCGCCCAGGGCATTCCAGCGTGGGCCGCGCGCCAGCGACTTGAGGTTGCCGGTGGACAGCGATGCCGCCTCGATGCGCGTCGTATCCGCGATGCGCAGCGGTTCGCCGTCGAGCCAGGCACCGCCGCCGCGCCGCGCCCACGCCGTCTCGCCGAACTCCGAGGCACAGGACACGCCCAGCACCAGCTCGCCGCGGTGCATCAGCGCGATCTGGGTGGAAAACATCGGATAGCCGCGCACGAAACTCTTGGTGCCGTCGATCGGATCGACCAGCCAGAGGAAATCGCCCGAACCATCACGCCCGTGCTCCTCGCCGTAGATGGCGTGGTCCGGATACGCCGCGCGCAGCACGGCGCGGATCGCGCTCTCCGACTCCACGTCGGCCTGCGTGACCGGACTGGCGTCATCCTTGCTGCGGGTTTCGAACTGGCCGCGGTAGAAACGCCGGATCACCTGCGCCGCCGCGGACGCGGCGTTGCGCGCGACACCCAGCGCCGCATCGAGGAAGGCCGGTTCGAGCGCGGGATTGGCCATCAGAAACCGCCGAGCAGTTTGCCGCGGATCTCGAGCTTGGCACTGCCATCGGCTTGCGGCTGGCCGATGTACTGCAAGGCCTCGATCACCTGCGGATTGCCGTCGCGCGCACGCAGGCTGACGTCGGCACGGTAGCCCAGCAGGTTGGCGTCGTAGCTGCCCTCGGCCTGCAGTGGCCCGCCGCCATCCTTCACGCTGCCGGCAATGCCGCCATCGGGCGTGCTGGCAAAATCGGTGATGAGCTCACCGAGCTGGGCTTCAGCCGAGCCGGCCACCGCCGCGTTCTTCCAGGTCGCACGGCCTTGCACGGCGCTGGGAAAGCCGCCGTGCAGTTCGGCTTGCGCAATCGAGATCTCGACTTCGCCGCGCAGCACCAGCGCCGGGATGTCCAGCGCAGGCTGCAGGCGCTGCGCCGGCAAGGTCACGCGCAGGTCGCGCACGCGCACGCTGCGATCCCGCCGCACGCTGATTGCGCTGTCGCCGTTGTAGGTATCGCCGCGCAGCGACACATTCGCATCGATGCGCGCGCCCAGCAGCGAGAGCGGACTCAGGGTCCAGCTCATCGCGCCGATCGGCTGGTCGTTGATCGACACCGGATTGGCCTGGCCACGCCAGAGCGTGCCCTCGACTTCTCCCAGCTGCACCGGTCCGATGCGATTGCCGACGAAATCGGTGGCGATGCGCGCCGGCAGGAAGGCGAGGATGCCGACCGCGATCAGCAGCAGGACGACGAGGAAGGCGACCAGTTTGAACAGGAGTTTCATGCGTTGTGTTCGAAGGTTCGTGATCGGAGCAGGGACTGTTGAGTTCTTCACCGTGACCTCCCGACCCGCGAGGGATGAAACGGATGTCTGAGTTTCTTCCTAGCGTTGCGCAAATAGTCGACGAGAGACTGGGCGTCCTTCGACTTCGACCTCTTCGCGGCCTACGCCCAGGATGAGCGGCATTCGAGAACCCCGCTCACCCTTAGCGTAGCGCCCAGGGCGCGAAGTCGAAGGGCGCAGGCTGTCAGTCAATCGCGCGAGTCTCGATAACCGGATGGCCTGAAACGGATGAAGCGGAAGCGGGATCGCGACGGAATGGGCGTGCGGGACGCCGTGCCGGAGCGAGGCCCGTCGCCGAAGCTACGGGCCGAATGAGGCGCAGGTTCCGCGCAACCCGGCCGAGCGAGCTACTTCCGGCTTGTCCGTTGCAGGCCACTACGGCGGACCCGCTTCGTCGAGGCTCAGGCGCGCGTCCACCAGGCCGACGCCTTCGCTGCGCGTGGCCGAGAGTTCGGTGACCCGGGTGCCGTAGCGAGTGGAGAGGTCCTCCAGCCAGCGCACCAGGGCATCGAAGCCGGCACGCTCGAACTGCACCCGGACCTGTCCGCTGCTGACTGGCTCGACCCGCAACAGCACGCCGCCAAGGCCTGCCTCGCGTGCGCTTGCGTCGACCCGCGCCAGCAGCGAGCGGTTGTCGCGCATACCCGCCGGGACATCGGTGCCACGATTGGCCTGCACCCGCGGCGCTGCGGCCCGCATCCAGGCAAGGTCGGACTCGCTGGACACGACGCGGGTGCGCCAGTCGTCGCGCGATTGCGCCAGCGGCTCCCAGAGCAGGACGTAACCCAGGATCAGCAGCAGTGCCATCGCGCCAAGGCCCAGGGTGAGCTGCTCGCGCGACGCAAGCGCCTCCCAGCGCTGTTGGATCGTGTTCATGCGCGATCCGCCTTGATCCGCAGGCGGCCTTCCACGCCGCCGCTGCCCGGGTTCACCGAGGTGAGTTCCACTTGCAGGGCCATGGCGGCGAGGGTTTCGCGCAGGTTGTCGAGGGTCGCGACATCGGGCCCGCGGATCACCAGTTCCAGCGCGCCATTGCGGTATTCCATTCCATCGAGGGTGTAGCGCCCGCTGCCCGACACCACCGGCGCGATGCGCGCCAGCAGCGGCAGCACGCCCTCGCCGCCGCCGCGTCCGAGGCGTGCGTATTCGGCCGCGAGCTGGGCCTTGGGATCGACCACGCGAGTGACGCCGGGCAGTGCCGCGCGCAGCAACTGCTCCATCTCGCCGCGCAGCGTCGCATGGCGGGATTGCAGTTGTGCGCGTTCGAACGCGAGCTGTGCAAATCCCGCGCACACGGCGGCGAAGGCGAGGATGGCGGCCCAGCGCCACAGGCGGTTCGCGCCCTCGCGCGCACGTCGCGGCGCATGCCGGCCCTGCGCCAGGTTCGGCACCGCGGCGGCGCCCAGGTGCGCGGCGAGCCAGCGCAAGGGAGTTCCCGCTTCCTCGCGTTCGATTGGCACGTTGATACCGGCATCGACCGCGGCGCCGATCCATCGCACCCGCGTCGGTGCCTGCTCGCCGGCGGCGAGCAGTCGCCACCAGTCGCGCAGTTCCCCCACGAGGCCCGCGAAGGCGGCGCTCGGTCCGTGGCGGAGCATGGCGCGCTTGCCATCGACCCAGACCGTGGCTTCGCCCGCCTGCCAGGGCAGCAGCGCGGCTTCGGGCAAGATGCGATCGGGCTCGATGCCGGCAGCGCGCAGCGGCGCGAGATGGCGTTCCATCGTGGCCTGGGCCACCACCGCAACCGCGAGATCTTCGGCGGCGCCGCCTTCTTCCAAGGCCACATGCAACTGTTCCACCGGCGCCGCGAGTTGCTCCTCGATGGCGTAGGGCACGGCCTGTTTGAGCTGGCGGCGCTGGCGCGCCACGCGCGGAGCGCGCAGCAGCAGCACGTCTTCGCCCGGCAGCAGCACCGTGACCTGTTCGGCGCGGGCCTCGGGCAAGCCCGCTTGCGGCCCGGACAGCACGCGTCCATCGCCGCCCAACGCGAGCCATTCGGCCGCGCCATCGGGATGCAGTCGGATGAGGTGCGTGGAGGTCATGCGGTTCGGATCACACGGAAGCGAGGATTGTAGAGCCGGGCTCGTCCGCCTGCCCATAGCGGCGGACGCCGCCTCAGCCGCGCCCGCGCCTGCGTGACAGCACCCTTGCGCCATCGGGCGAACGCTGCAGCAGGCTGGTGTAGAGGTAGGGGATGCCGTCGGAAACGATCTCGGCTTCGAGCAGGAAGTAGCGGCTGCTGAAGCCCAGTTCGTTGCCGAGCACCAGCGGCGGCAGCCCGAGGCGTTGCATTTCCGTGTTCAGCATGCCGGCTTCGGTGTAGCGTGCGCGCCCGTCGCGCGCAAGCTGCCGCGCCTGGCTTGGCCCGATCTCCTCCATCAGGCTCATCCAGCCCTGCACGGTGGCGGTATTGAGGTTCATCGGCGTGTTCGCCGGCAAGGCGCACACCTGCGGCGCCAGCACGGCGTAGACCTCGGCATCCACCGCCGGCAGCAGGCGCAACTCCGACACGTGGGCATAGGCCCGGTTGGCCGCCCGATACGGCGGCACGCGCAGCATCAGGCTCATGTCTTCCACGCCATTGGTGGTCGGAGTCACGTCGGCGTCGATCCAGTCGCGCGCTTGGGCGGCGATGCGCGGATCGAGCTTCAGCGCGCGCAGCAAGCGTTCGAAGCGTGCCACCGCGGCGGCGTTCTCAACCCCGCCCTGCTGCATCGAATTGAGGTTGAAGCAGCCGCCGAGTTCGCGCAATCGGCCCTGGATGCGCGCCTCGGGCAGGTCCAGCGGCGGCAGCGGCTGCGCCCAGACGTCGTCGTTCGCATCGACGCCATTGTGTTCCGCGTCGCGGCGCAGCGCGAGGGCCGCCCAGCCTTCGAGGCCGCGCATCAGTTGCCAGCCCTGCTCGGCGCGCAGGATGTTGCGGGTGCGGGCGCGCGCGGCCTCGCCGCGATCGAGCATGGCCGCCACCAGCACGGTGGCGAGCGCCACCACGAGCACGGCAGCGATCAGCGCCACGCCGCGCTCGCGCCTGGGTGGCACGCGCGCCGTCATGGCGCGGCCTCGTCGGGCAGTTCCAGCACGCGGCGGATCGGGCCGTAGTCGGACAGCGTCAAAGTGAATGCCACGGCGCGTGGGGGTGAATCCGGGTTCGCGCGCGGCGCGGGCCATTGCGCCAGTTCGCGCCCATCGGCTGCCACGTAATCGAAGTCGATCGACTCGACCCCATCCAGCAACTCGTCGACCTGCGGCACGCTGCCCGGGCTGCGATCCAGCACCGGATAGCGCAGGCGCTGCAGCCGGTCCTGCTGCAGGCGATACCCGACGCGCTCGATTTCGGCGCGCGGCAAGGCCAGGGCATTGGCGAGGCCGAGGCGACTGAACTCGATGCCCTCACGAGTTCCGCCCAGGGCCGGCAGCGGCGCACCGTAGCCATCGCGGATCGCGCGCGGCACGAAACCGCGCAAGTCACGCTCGACCAGACCGATGGCGAACTGGAGGCGGCCAAGTCGCTCGTTTTCGGCGTCGAGTTGGGTCCGCGCCCGCAGCAGCGCCGCGAGGCCGCCATAGGCCAGGGCCGAGGCCAGCGCGAAGATCGCCACCGCCACCAGCATCTCCACCAGGGTGAAGCCTGCGGACCGCGATCGCGCGGCGGACCGGCGGCGGCAACGATGCGTCATCGCGTGCCTCCGGCGAAGCCGGTGAGACTGGCGACCGCCAAGGCCGCATCGCCACGCGCGCGCACCTCGGCATCATCGGCGGCAAACACCTGCACTTCGAGGCGCACGATGTCGGGTTCCTCGGTGGCCTGCGCCTGCAGGCGCCAGCGCCAGCGACGCGGTCCCAGCGTGGCTTCGCCTTCATCGCGTGAACCGGCGGCGGGAATGCCGCGCAAGCGTGCCTCCGCCAGCGCGTTCGCCGCCACCCATTGCGCGAACGTGCTGTCGCGCAGTTGCGCCGTGGCGCGTGCCTCCAGCCCCGCGAGCCGCACCAGCGCGGTGAGCGCGAGCGCGAGCAGCAGGATCGCGACCAGCACCTCGAGCAGGGTGAAGCCGGCAGGCCTAGCGCGCATCGTCAAGCATCGTCAGGGTCAGTTTCCCATCGAGCTGACCTTCCAGGCGCCAGGCCTGTGCCACGTCGGAGCGGCGCAAGTCGATCCGGAAGGGCGTGAGTTCGCCGGACGAGAAGCACGCGAAATCGGCCTCAGCCGGCACCTGTTCGGCTGGCGTCACGACTTCGCCATCGCGCTCCAGCGTGACCTCGACGCCATCGCCCCAGGGTCGCGCGCGCAACTCGTCGCTGCCGTCGCTGCCCAGCGGGCGCCAACCATCACCCAGGAAATAGCCGTAGCGCATGCCTTCGCGCGTGGCGGCGAAGCCGATGTCGCGTCCGGCCAGCAGCGCGCGCTCGCAGGCGAGCGCGACCAGCCCGTGCTGGCGTCGCGCCGCGTTCTCGAGGGTGCGCGAACCGCTGCCGCCCGCGGCCAGCACCAGGGTTGCGACCAGCACCGCGGCGATCACGATGACGACCAGGAGTTCGATCAGGGTGAAACCGCGGCTGCGCACGGATCCCGGCCTCGATGGTTCAGTCAGCGCAACGATTCCGGAAGCCTCACTCGCCCCAGTTGCCCACGTCCGCGTCTTCGCCCTCGCCGCCAGGCTGGCCGTCGAGGCCGAGCGAGTACACGTCGATCTCGCCGCGCTGGCCCGGACTCAGGAACACGTAGTCGCGACCCCAGGGGTCCTGCGGCAGCCGATCGACGTAGCCGCCCTGCTTCCAGCTGCGCGGCTCGGGCGAGCCGCCCGGCTTCTGCACCAGGGCCTGCAAGCCCTGCTCGGTGCTGGGGTAGGAGAAGTTGTCGAGCCGGTACAGGTTCAGGGCCGTGACCAGTGCCTGCACATCGACCTTGGCGCGCGCCTGGCGTGCCTCGCCAGGCTTGTCGAAGAAACGAGGCACCACGACGGCCGCGAGAATGCCGAGGATCACCACCACGACCAGCACTTCGATCAGGGTGAAGCCGCGCGGCACGGAGGGCACAGCAGCGCGCGCACGGCGCAGGGGGCGGCGCGGCGCGCACATCGGCGCATGGACAGCGGAACGGGGACTGCGGATCATTGCGAACACCCTGCAAGCGATGCGGCGATCTTAATGGACGAAGCCGGCCAGTGGCGCGAGCGCGACCTGCGGGTGCTCTGGCACCCCTGCACCCAGATGCGCGAGCACCCGGAAACGTTACCGCTGGTGCCGATCCGCGCCGGGCGCGGGGTGTGGCTGGAAGGTTTCGACGGCCGGCGCTATCTCGATGCGGTGTCGAGTTGGTGGACCAACCTGTTCGGCCATGCCGAGCCGCGCATCGCGGCCGCGATTGCCGCCCAGGCCTCGCGCCTGGAACAGGTGATCCTGGCCGGCTTCGGACATGAGCCGGCGATCCGGCTGGCGGAAGACCTGCTGCGACTCGCGCCACGCGAGCCGGGGCGGGCACCGCTGGCCAAGGTGTTCTTTGCGGACAATGGTTCGGCCGCGGTGGAAGTGGCGCTGAAGATGAGTTTCCACCGCCGTCGCAATCGCGGCGAAGCGACGCGTTCCCGCTTCATCGCGCTCGCCAACGGCTACCACGGCGAGACCCTCGGCGCACTCGGCGTCACCGACATCCCTCTCTACCGCCGCGTCTACGCACCCTTGATGATCGAACCGATCTTCGCGCCCTCGCCCGATGCCTGGAACGCGCTCGATGGGGAGGATGCCGAGGCCTGCGCGCTGCGCGCTGCAGCGGCGCTGGAATCCCTGCTGCAAGCGCACGCCGGCACCGTTTGTGCGCTCATCCTTGAGCCGCTGGTGCAATGCGCCGGCGGCATGCGCATGCACCATCCGGCCTACCTGCGCCGCGCGCGCGCGCTGTGCGACGCGCACGGTGTGGACCTGATCGCGGACGAGATCGCGGTCGGATTCGGTCGCACCGGCACCCTGTTCGCGTGCGAACAGGCGGGCATCCAGCCCGACCTGTTGTGCCTGTCGAAGGGCCTCACCGGCGGCTTCATGCCGCTGTCGGCCGTGCTCGCCACGCAGTCCGTGTACGAGGATTTCCTCGACGACACACGCGAGCGCGCCTTCCTGCATTCGCACAGCTACACCGGCAACCCGCTGGCCTGCGCCGCGGCGCTGGCCTCGCTTGCCATCTTCCGCAGCGACGAGGTGCTGGCACGCAACGTGCGCACCGCGGCTCGCATGCGGGAACTGGCCGCGCCGCTGGCAGCTCACGGGCACGTGGGCGAAGTGCGCCAGGCTGGGATGATCCTCGCGATCGAACTGGTAGCGGACAAGCACACGCGTGCCGCGCTGGATCCGGCGCGGCGCGCCGGCCTCGTCGCGTATCGGCACGCACTGGAACGCGGCGTACTGTTGCGCCCGCTCGGTGACGTGCTGTACTGGATGCCGCCCTATTGCATCGAGGAAGCCGAATTGCAGACCCTGGCCACGGTGACCGCTTCCGCCATCGACGCGGTGCAGCGCGCATGCGCCTGAGGACAGACGGTCCGAATGGCCGGAAGGACCGGACCGGGAGCGGCCTCAGCCGCACCTACCTGGAAGCTCCGTTGGCGGTTGGCGGATTCACCACGCTGCCCGAGAACGCCACCGCGCACCTCGTGCGGGTGCTGCGACTCGGCCTGGGCGACGCCTGCATCGTGTTCAACGGCGATGGCGCCGACTACGAAGCGCGCCTGGTGAGCCTGGGCAAGCGTGGCGCGGAAGTGGAAGTCATGGCCCGGCACGAGCGGCACAACGAGTCGGCCCTGCGCATTACCCTGGCGCAAGGCCTGGCGCGCGGCGAGAAGATGGACCTGGTGCTGCAGAAGGCCACGGAACTGGGTGTTTCCAGGATCGTGCCGATCAGCACCGAGCGCAGCGAGGTCAAGCTCGATGCCGAGCGCGGCGAGAAGCGCTCGGTGCATTGGCGTGGGGTAGTCGCCGCCGCCTGCGAACAGTGCGGGCGCGCACGCCTGCCCGAACTCGCGCCGCCGCTGGCCTTGCGCGACTGGTTGGCGGACGCGGGCGAAGCCGGGTGGTACCTGGAGCCCGAGGCCGAGTGCGCGCTGACTGAACTTGGGCTCGGCGCCGACGCCTCGGTGACCCTGGTGATCGGCCCGGAAGGTGGCCTGGGCGAGCGTGACCTGGGCGCACTGCGCGCGGCGGGATTCCGCGGGCTGCGCCTGGGGCCGCGCGTGCTGCGCACCGAGACCGCGGGGCTCGCCGCAATCGCCGCCCTGCAAGCCCTGTACGGTGACTTTCGCTGAGCTTCAGGCCGCCTGTGCCAGGGCGTCTGCGATCAGGCTTTCGATCTGCGCGAGATCCGGCACGACTGCCGGGTCATCGCGCAGCAGCACCGGATTGAGCACGCCCGGGCGCTGCATGCCGCCGAGTTCGGATTCGGCCTCGGCGTCGTCGAGCAACTGATCGGCCTGCACCGTCACCAGGCGCGGGAAGCCCTGGGTCAGCATGGCGAAGAAGGGCAGCTTGGGATTGCCACCGAGGGCCTTCAGCACCACCACCTTGGCGCCGAGTTCGCCTTCGGAATCGGCATAACCGGCCAGTCGCGCAAACGACACCAGCGGCAGCCGCCAGCCGCGCCAGCGGATTCGACCAAGCAGCCAGTCCGGCGCGTTGGCGACGGCTTCGGGCAGGGCGAAGGTGATCACCTCCGAGACGGTGGCATTGGGCAGCAACACGCGGCCACCTGTCACCTGGATCATGACGCCGCGGATGTCGGGCTGGTTGCTCATGGATGCCTGCTCGCCTATTTGCCGTACTTCTCAACGCAGCGCTCGGCCAATTCACGCGGCGAGCCGAGGAACTCGACCACACCGCGCGCGCGCGCGCCGTCCACCATCGAACTCACCACGCAGGACGACGGGTCCTGCGCCCACACCTCGCCGCCGAGGCTGGTGAGGTAAACCGCGCCTTCGATCGCATCGCCTGCCATGCCGCTGAAGATGATCGCGGTGGCGGCGCTGCCGAAGCGGTCCGCGGTATCGCGCAGCACGTCATCGATGCTCGGCGTGTACTTGGGCGGCGCAAGGTGTTCGCCGAGCGTGATCTGCCCATCGGTTTCGATCCTGACGCGCTGTTGCGCCGGGATCACCAGGATCTCGCCCGCGCGCGCAGGCGTGGCCGGATCCGGGACCCGCACCGGCAGTTTCGCCGACTTCTGCAATTGCTGTGCAAGTCGCTCGAAGAAACCGTTCTCCAGATGTTGCACCAGCAGGAACAGGGCCGGGAATCCTTCCGGAATGCCGCCGAGGAAGGTTCGAACGGCATCCGGGCCACCGATCGAGGCACCGAGCACGATCACGCGGGGAATGGCTTGCGATCCCAAATTCGACGCAGCGGCGGGGCCCAGATCCATCTCGGCCAACAAGGCATCCACGGCCGCTGCAGGCCGCAAGTCGGCATTGGTATCGGAATCCAGACCACGCAGGTCCAGGTACGTGGCACCTGCGCGCTTGGCGGCGGGCGCAGCGGCAAGCAGTTCTTCTTCGGTGGGTTCCAGACTCAGGTTGAGATTGCCGAAATCGAATTCTGGAATCGCACTCGGCGCCGCAGCGGCAGTCGTCGGCGGCGAGGTGAAGTCCATGTCGAGCGGCGCAAGGTCGAGCAGGCCGAACGAGGGTTTGGCCACAGCCGCTGGCACCGGCAACTCGACCGTGACCTCAGCCTCCGCGGCGCGGGCGGGCGCCACCGGCTCCTCAATCGGTTCGAGCGCGATATCTTCCGGCACGGGCTCGAAGCGCAGGTCTTCGACCGCAGACCTGGACGTGTCCTGCATCGCGTCGAGCTGCGCCGCCAAGGCCGCCACGTCGTCATCAAGCAGGTTCTCTTCGTCGACGTCCAGCCCCAGGCCATCGTCGGACAAGGTGAGCGTGCCGAAACTCGCTCGATCGGCCGGGGGGGCGCGATCGGATGCATCCGCCGCGTCCGGGGTGGAGTCCGCGTCTGCCTCTTCGATGAAGTCGATGGCGTAGCCGGCGAGGGCCTCATCCAGCAAGGCGGCATCGCTCTTGCCAGCGGTCGCTGGCGGCGGCGAGTTGTCCAACTCCAGCGCGGCGTCGAGCGCCACCAGGTCCAGCCCGGCATCGAATTCGGCGGCCTCGTCTTCGTGCACGATGATCTCGGGCACCTCCGGCTCGGGTACCGCACGCACTTCCACCGTCGGCGCCGGCCCGCCGATCTGGGCGAGCGCACCTTCGACCTCGTGCGTATCAATGTGGAACTCGGGTTCGGGTTCGTCGACCGCCGGCGCGCGCTTCGGGCTGGCATAGGGCAGGTGGTCGGACGGTACGTCCTCGACCCGCTCCTCGGCCTCGATCATGAACTCCTCGATCGGACGCTCCACGGTGAGCTGGGCAGGCGTGGGCGGCGCGCCGGGGACCGGCATGAAATTGCGTACCGTGAGCGGCTCGGCACCCGGTGGCGGTGGCGGGATCGTGGCGTCGCGACCGGTGATCTTGGCCGCAAGATGCCGGGCCCAGCGCGCCAGGTCCCAACCCTCCAGCTGGCTGCTGACGTCGGCCTCGTTGAAGACGACATTGACCTCGGGGCTGTCGAACAGGCTGTCGAGGTGATCGATGTCGTCCTCGACTCCCGACCCCAGGTTCACCAGCACCACGCTCGGCCCGGCCTGCAGGACCTGATCCGGCTGCAAGCCGGAGGGATCGCCCTCGAACACGACCTGCACGCCGAGGTCTTCCAGGGCACGGCGTAGCGAAGCACGGGCGGCATCGGCGCGACCGAGCAGGGCGACGCCGAGCGAAGACTGCAACCTAGCCGGCGCCGCCACGACCCACCTTCAGGATTTCCTGCACGTTGCGCATCAGTTCGTTCTCCTGATACGGCTTGCCGAGGTAGCGGTCGACGCCGATCTCGAACGCGCGCTGGCGATGCTTCTCGCCGGTGCGGGAGGTGATCATGATGATTGGAATGCCACGCAGGCGCACGTCGTTGCGCATGTGGGTGGCGAGCTCGTAGCCGTCCATGCGCGGCATCTCGATGTCGAGCAGCATCACGTCCGGGATGCGCTCGACCAGCTTCTCGATCGCGTCGATGCCGTCCTTCGCAGTGAGCACTTCGTAATTGTGGCGCTCCAGTACGCGGCCCGTGACCTTGCGCATGGTGATCGAGTCGTCCACCACCATGACCAGCGGAATGCGACGTTGTTCGACCGGTGCGGGTGCCGGCGGCATCGCGTCGCCCAGCTTGCGCAGGGCCGCCGAGCGCCGCACCAGGGGCGCCACGTCCAGGATCACGATCACCCGGCCGTCGCCCATGATCGTGGCGCCGAAGATGCCGGGGATCGAACTGACCTGCGGCCCGACCGGCTTCACCACGATCTCGCGGCTGCCGATCACGTGATCGACGCAGATCGCCGAGCGCAGGTCGCCCGAACGTGCCAGCAACAAGGGCACCTGCAGGCTCTCCTCGGCGCGCACGTGGCTCTGGCCGAGCAGCAGCCCGAGGTCGTAGATCGAGTAGTCCTCGCCCGCGTAGCGGAAGGTCGGCTCGCCGCTGGCGAGTTGCTCCTCCAGCGCGGAACGATCAATGCGCGCCACGCCCTGGACCGACGCGATCGGCACTGCGAACGAAGTTTCGCCGTGGCGAACGAATACCGCTTGCGTCACCGCCAGGGTGAAGGGCAGGCGCACCACGAATTCCGAGCCCTTGCCGCGCTCGGAATCGATGTAGAGCGAGCCGCCGAGCTGGCGGATTTCGCTATGCACCACGTCCATGCCGACGCCCCGACCGGCGATCTTGCTGACCGTCTGCGCCGTGGAGAACCCGGTTTCGAGGATAAAGCCGTACAGGTCGCGATCCGACAGCTGCGCGTCCGACTTCATCAGGCCGCGTTCGATCGCCTTGTGCCGGATCGCGTCGCGGTCGAGGCCTTTGCCATCGTCCGAGACCACCACCACCACTTCCGAGCCTTCACGGCGTACGGCGATCTTGACCGTACCCTCTTCGGGCTTGCCGGCGCGGACACGCTCGGCCGGCATCTCGAGGCCATGTGCGAGGGCGTTGCGCAGCATGTGCTCGAGCGGGGCCGTCATGCGGTCGAGCACGTTGCGGTCCATCTCGCCCTGCGCGCCTTCGACCTTGAGCTGGGCCTTCTTGCCCAGTTCACCCGCGGTCTGCCGGATGATGCGGCGCAGGCGCGGCACCAGCGAATCGAACGGCACCATGCGCGTGCGCATGAGACCTTCCTGCAATTCCGACGAGACGCGCGACTGCTGCAACAGCAGGGTTTCGTACTGGCGCGTGTGGTCTTCGAGCGTGTCCTGCAGGTTGGTGATGTCGGCGGCGGACTCAGCCAGCGCGCGGGTGAGCTGCTGCTGGGTGGAGAAGCGGTCGAGTTCGAGCGGATCGAAGTTGGATTCGGAAACTTCGGCCTCGCGCTGGTAGCGCGCCACGATCTGCGCCTCGGTTTCGATCTCGAGGCGGCGCAACTGCTCGCGCAGACGCGTGGTGGTCTGGTCCAGTTCGCCCAGGCTGGCGCGGAACAGGCCCAGTTGCTGTTCGAGTCGGGCGCGATAGATCGCCACTTCGCCGGCGTAGTTGACCAGGCGGTCGAGCAGGTCGGCGCGGATGCGGATCTGTTCCTGCGGCGCGCGGACGCTGATGTCGTCCTCGTCCGCCATCGGCTCGGACAAGGGTGCCGACAGGGCCGCGATCGGGGCCCGTACGGCGGGCGCCGGGACCTCTTCGCGCCTTGCGTCCGCGACCGCCGCATCGGTGGCGGGCGCAGCGTCGGTGACCGCCGGTGTTGCGGCTACCGGAGCATATGCCGCCAGTGTCTCGCCACGACCCAGCGCTTCCACCCGGTCGATCAGGGTCACGGGCATGGCAAGCGCCTGGCGCTTGCCGACGCGCGTCACCATGCCATGCAGGCGGTCGAAGCAGCGTTCCAGCGTCTCCACGCCTTGCGTGCCCAGCTCACGCTTGCCTTCGGCCACCGCCTCCAGCAGGTATTCCATCGCATGGCCGAGGTCGCCGATCGGCGTGATGCCCGCCATGCGAGCACCGCCCTTGAGCGTATGCAGGTCGCGCTGCAGGGCAGTCACGGTTTCGCGATCGGCAGGCGACTCGCGCAGCTTGGCCATCAGGCCATCCGAATGATCGAGGATGTCGCCACCTTCCTCCAGGAAGATGTCGAGCAGATCTTCGTCCATGTCGGGCAGGGCCAACGGCCCCTCCGGGTCGGGATCGGCCTCGGCCAGATTGGGCGCACCGCCGACGGGCGCGAATTCGATCGCCTCGGCGGCAGCTTCCGCGGCAAAGTCGGCCAGCGGCTCCACCGGGAGCAGCGGCGCAGCTTCCAGCACCGGCGCTTCCTCGGCGGCGGCGAGCGCGGCTTCGGCGGCCCGCTTGGCTTCGGCCTCGGCGGCTTCCAGTGCCGCGAGCTCGGCCTCGAGTTCAGCCAGTTCGCGCGCTTCGCGTTCCGCCGCTTCGATGGCAAGGCGCTCGGCCTCGACACGCGCCGCTTCGGCCGCAAGGCGCTCGGCCTCGACGCGTGCCGCTTCCGCCGCTTCCGCCGCTTCCGCCGCAAGTCGGTCGGCTTCTGCCTGCGCCAGACGCTCGGCCTCGCGCGCCGCAGCCTCGGCTTCCGCCGCTCGCGCCGCCTCGGCCGCGCGCTCCAGAGCTGCAGCTTCCTCGGCCAGACGCGCAGCGTCTTCCGCCTGCTCCGCGGCAATTCGGGCCGCTTCGGCCTCGGCCTGCGCGACACGTTCGGCCTCGAGCGCCAACGTCGCGGCTTCCTGCAACGCCGCCGTGTCGTCGACCGCGGGGGCGTCGTAGGCGGCAATCATCGCGTCGAGACCGGAGACCTCGACCTGGGTTGCGGGATCGGCGATCGCCGGATCCGCCAAGGCCAGATCGGCCGCAAGGTCTTCGCCCGGCTCGTCCGCTTCCACGATCTCCAGTTCCAGCGCCGAATCGGAATCCAGGCCCACCTCACCCAGCGCAAGCAACTCGGCCTCGAACGACATCTCCTCGATCTGGACAGTCGGCGCGGCCTCCGCGGCCGGCAGGCTCGGCAACTGCGATACGTCGCCGCGCACCTGATCGATATGGGCTTCGTCGAATGCCACATCGGGCAAGGCGGCGTCCACCAGTTCGGTCGGCTCCAACGCTGCCACCTCGCTGCTTTCGCGCGAGAACTCGAATACGGCGTCGGGCAACTCGGGAGTCCTGACGCTTGGCTCCTCGAAGCTGAATTCCTCAAAATCCAGCACCGGACTCGGGGCATCAGTACCGCGGCCGCCGGCAACCGCTTCAGGCGCGACGTCGAATGCCACGGTATCGAACCCGGCTACCTCGGCAACGGGAAGTTCGGCTTCCTCGACAGGCTCCTCGGGCGCGGCGGCCGTGCTGAACGAGTCGACCAGCGCATCGGCACTGACCGTCGTCGACTCGGGCGTGGCCGCCTCGGTACGCAGCGCTGCGTCCAGCGCGGCGACATCGAAGTCCACTTCGCCGAGATCGAAGCTCGGGAAGGTGGCTTCGGTGGTGGGCTCGAAACGCTCGCTCGCGGCTACCGGCCCGGTCGTGGCGGCGGTGCGCTCCACGTCCGGCAGCGGCAGGGAAACCGGCGCGATCGCCACCGCTTCGCTGAGCGCGTGCTCGTCCTCATGTTCCAGGTGCAGCGGCAAGGACGGGCCGCTGGGTTCGGGCAAGGCATCACGTTCGGCCTGAACCCGCGCCACCAGGGCCTGCAATTCGGGCAACTGCGGGCGCGGCGACTCGAGTTGCTGCATCAAGCTGCGCACGGCATCAGCCGTGTCCGCGATGGCAGCCAGCCCGCTCGCGCCAGGCAGGATGCGATGCGCCAACAGGCGCTTGATGAAACCTTCGAGCGGACCGACCACTTCGGTGATCACGGGCACGTCGGTCATCGCGAACGCGCCATTCATGGTGTGCACGGCGCGCAGCAATTCGTCCGTCGCGGGGCGCGGCTGCGCGTTGGCGGCATCGAGCCAGGCGTAGATCGTGTCCAGGTGACCGGCCACTTCGGCCTTGAGGATGTCGAACAACACCGGGTCGATGTTGAGTACGGAAGCCTCGTCGGCATCCTCCTCGACGGCTGCGACCGCGACCGGCTCCGCTTCGACCGGCACCTCGACCTCGAGCAGCGCTTCGACCGCGACGGGCGCCTCGACCGCCACGGGAGTCTCGCCGCCGGCGGGCTGCGGCGGTACGTAGTGCACCTGCTCGCCTGCAGCCAACTGCTCGGCCACGGCCTTGATGCCCTCGATATCGGCATGGATGCCGGATTCGCCCCGCAGGGCGGCAAGCAGCTTGGGCAGCACCTCGTAGGCATGCTCCACCAGCGACTGCACGGCGGCGTTGGGTGCGATGGTCTTGTCCAGCACCCGGTTCAGCATGCTCTCGACCTTCCAGCTGAACTCTCCCAGCATCAGCGCGCCAACCAGCCGGCCGCTGCCCTTGAGGGTGTGGAAGACGCGCCGGATCGGCTTGAGCTGGTCGAGGTTCTGCAGGTCGGAAGTCCAGGCCGGCAGCAGCTCGCCCAGGTTGATGATCTCCTCGTGCACCTCTTCGACGAAGACCTCGCGGATCTCTTCGTCGATCTCGTCGGAACCACCTTCGAATCCAGCCACCGCCGCGCCCACCATCGACACGGCCGGAGCAATCGGCATGGACGGCAGCGCGACGCCCGGAGGACCAGGTGCGGGCTCGACCTCGGCCGGCACGGGCACGAAGGCTGCCATCGGTTCGCGCACCGGCTCGACGCGGAGCGGCGCTTCAACCGCCACCTCGGATGCGACAGGCGCAGACGTGACAGTGGCGGCGGGCGGCGCGTCCGGTATCGCCAACTCTTCCGCTTCGGGCACCGGCCAGTAGCCCAGGGCTTCCAGGCTGGTGCGGGTAACTTCGAGGATCTTCTCCCGCCCCGAACGGTGCTCGCGTACCGCCTCCAGGAAATATTCCAGACTCGCCAGGGCATCGGCCAGCGTGTCCATCTGCTGCCCGTTCGGGACACGGCGTCGCGCCAGCAACTCGGCTTCGGTGAAGCGGCGGATTGCCAGCAGGTACTGCGGCGGCTCGGACAATTCGAGGATGCGCACTGCACCCGACACCTCTTCCAGCAGACGCGGCACGTCCTGGAGCTGGGCGTGATCCCAGTTCGATTCGACGAACCCGACGAAGCACTGCTTGGCCTGGGCGAAATTGGCCTGTGCCTCCTTCACCAGCACGTCCAGCACCTTGCGTGCCTCGGCCTGGGGCAGGATGCGTGTCGCGGCATCCGCTTCGGCCGCAGCACCGCCGAGGTGCTGCACCTGGTCGTCCAGCGAGGCCTCGACGTAGAGCAAGGCTCCGGCAATGTCGAGCAGGGTGGCCTCGTCGGCGGGTCGCGTCCCGCTCGAAACCTGCTGCACCGCGGTGCGCTGGTCCTGCACCACGCGGCGCGCGACGCCCAGGCCGAGCATGCCCAGGGTGTCGGAGACGCGATCGAGCACTTCCACTTGCGCACCGAGGCTTTCCGGCGAGGCGTTCTGGGTGCGCAGGTGCAGGTCGAGCGCGTCCTTTACCCGCATCAGGTCGTCCTTGATCGCCACCGACACGGTGTCGAGCAAGGCGCGGTTGTGGCCGCTCATGCTGCCGCGCGCGTGCGCGATCTCGGCCTCGGTGGGCAGCAGCGTGTCGAGACGGAACACCTGGCGCAGCTCGCCGATGCGGCCGTGCTCGGTGGGCGCATGCGCCACGAAGTACAGCAGGTTTCGGGTCAGTTCGCGCGGCGGGTCGACGCGGAAACTGCCTTCGCCGGCGTCGGCCAGGCGCTTGATCTCGCGCTCGACCTTGCCGATGGTCTGCTTCAGCTGCGGACTGGGCTCGAAGGCCTTGGCACGCAGGGCCTCCATCACGCCCGCCGCGACCCAGAACAGGCGTCGCGCGTCTTCCTGCGCGACGATCGCGACCAGCTTGTCGCAGACCTGCGAGATGCGGGCCACGTTGGCGTCGGCATCGGCATTGCGGAACCAGTTGAGCAGGGCCAGCTGGAACTGGCTGCGCAATTGCTCGGCGATCGGGCGCAGTTCGGTTTCCGGCAACGACGCCAGCGGCCCTTTCGCCGTGACGGGCAGCGGCCGGGTCAGGTCCGGCGTGAACAGCACGATCTCGGTAAGGCTCTTCTCGCCGCGCGCGCCGCGCAATTCGTTGAGCAGGGGCAGCAAGACGATCGGGATGTCCTTGTGCCCGGTCTGGAGGCGCTCCAGGTAGTCGGGCAGTTGCACGATGCCGCGCATCAGCACTGCGTAGGCTTCGTCGCGATCCTTGATGCCGTTGTCGAGCAGGGCACTGGCGAGGTGCTCCATCTCCTCGGTCACCATCGCGGCGCCGTACAGCTCCACCATGCGCAGCGTGCCTTGCACCTGATGCAGGTACGTGGCGCAGAACCGCATCTGGCTGGCATCGGCCGGATCCTCGACGTAAGCCTCCAGCGCGTGGCGCGCCTGCTTGAGCGTCTCGTCGAGCTCGGCCTTGACCCAGGTCAGGGTGGTGAAGTCGATGTCGTCTTGCAGCCTCATGTCAGGGCCTGCCCTCGGTCTCTTTCAATTGGCGGACGTAAGCCAGCGTCTGGCGTCCGCCGGTGCGTGCGAGTTGCGGGTGATTCCAGTTGGTGACCTCGCCGGGGCCGAGGACCAGCAACCCATTGGGGCGCAAAAGGCGGGCGAGGCCGTCGAGCAGCTCGCCGCGCCGCTCGCGCGCGAAATAGATCAACACGTTCTGGCAAAAGATCAGGTCGAGCTTGCGCAAGGGTGCGCGCGAGGCGTGCAGCAGGTTGACGCAGGCAAAGCCGACGCGCTTGCGCAGCCGTTCGCTGATGCGGAACTGGTCATTGCGGGGGCCCGGCTCGATCGCATCGACCCGATAGGCCGGCGGGATCTCGTCCAGCCGCGACATCGGGAAGCTGGCCTGTCGCGCCACTGCCAGTGCCGGCTGGCTCACGTCGGTGGCGGTGACGCCGAAACGACGTTGCGGCAGCACCTGGGAGAGCGCGGCATCCAGCACCATCGCGAGTGAATAGGCTTCCTCGCCGGTGGAACAACCCACCGACAGCGCGTGCAGCGTCTGGTCTTCCGGCGCATTCGCGAGCCACTGCGGCAGCCAATGATCGCGGATCAGCGCCAGCGAAGGCGGATGCCGGAAGAAATGCGTTTCATGCACGGTAAGGTGGTCGACCAGCGCCGCCCACTCCATCGCGCCACGTGCGCCGTCCAGCAGTTCGTCGTAGTAGCGCTGGAACTCGGTATGGCCGGTTTCGCGCATGCGACGACGCAGTCCGGTCACCAGGAACGGCTTGCGCTCGGGCGGCACGGTGACTCCCGTGCGCGCCTCGAGCAAGCGCACCCAGCGCTCGAACTCGGCGTCATCCATGTTCGGATGCGCCGGAGTGTGCGACACCTGGCCCATTGCCATCGCCATGCAGCGTTACGCCCCCTGCCCCTGCGCCACCGGTCAGCCCGGCAGCTTGAAGTCCGCGACCGAACGACGCAGGTCGGCGGCCAGCTGCGCCAGGTTTCCGATCGACTCCGCGGTCTGGCTCGCACCAACCGAGGTCTGCGTGGTGATTTCCTGAATCACGTTCATCGTGGCCGAAATATTGGTGGCCGCCGCCGACTGCTGGCGTGCGGCCTCGGAGATGTTCTGAATCAGGTCGGCGAGGTCGTTCGACACCTTCTCGATCTCGCCCAGCGCCAGGCCCGCGTCCTCGGCGAGTCGGGCACCGGCCACCACTTCCGCGGTGGTCTGCTCCATCGAGCTCACCGCCTCGTTGGTATCGGCCTGAATCGTCTGCACCAGGGTTTCGATTCGCTTCGTGGCGTTCGCAGAGCGTTCTGCGAGGCGCTGCACTTCGTCGGCCACGACCGCGAATCCGCGACCCGCCTCACCCGCCGAGGCCGCCTGGATGGCGGCGTTAAGCGCAAGGATGTTGGTCTGCTCGGCGATGTCGTTGATCAGTTCCACGATCGAGCCGATTTCCTGCGAGCTTTCGCCGAGTCGCTTGATGCGCTTCGATGTCTCCTGGATCTGGTCGCGGATCGAGTCCATGCCCTGGATCGTCTGGCGCACCACTTCCGCGCCCTTGGCGGCCATCTGCACCGAACGCTGCGCCACGTCGGCCGATTCGGCCGAGTTCTTCGACACCTCGTCGATCGACACCGCAATCTCGTTGATCGCGGCCGAGGCCGAGGTGATCTGCTGCGCCTGATGCTCGGCGGCTTCGGCCAGATGCAGCGCGGTGGACTGCGTCTCCTGGGCGGCGGCAGCCACCTGCACGGCGGTTTCGTTGATGGTCGTAACGAGCGATCGCAACGCCTCGACCGCGAAGTTGATCGAGTCCGCGATCGCGCCGGTGATGTCTTCGGTCACCGTCGCCTTGACCGTCAGATCGCCTTCTGCCAGCGATCCCATTTCGTCCAGGAGTCGCAGAATGGCTTCCTGGTTGCGCTGGTTCAATTCCTGCGTCACCGCAAAACGCTTGGACTGGTCGCGGTACAAGCTGAAAAGCAGGCCGGCAATGCCGAAGATGGCCGCGGCACCGGCCACGAGGCCGACCCAGAGGCTCGGGAATTTGCGCGAGGTCGGCAGATCGTCGTAGGCAACGCTTAGTTTCTGAGCGCCCTGCAGCAGGTCGGCGGACTGGCGCAGGATCTCGTCCGACGCTTCCTTGATCTCGAGCAGCTGGGTGGATGCGTCGAGGATGCGCTCCACGTCGGCCTGCACCGCGTTGTACTGCTCGGTGACCTGCTCCAGCGTGTTGCGCGCCTGCGCGCTGGCGACACGCGCGATGCCCTGCTCGGCGCTGCCGTTCTGCAGGCCCGTGAGCACCTGTCCGAACATGCTCGCGTCGCGCGAGAAGCGGTCGGCGGCCGAGACCGCGCCGGCCCCGCCCTGCAGGATCTCGGTAACGTGGCGCAACATGTTGTTGGCGAGCACGACCTGACGGTTCGCGGTGTAGATCTGGGTGCTGGTGGCGTTGCTTTCGCCCATCGCGCGCACCACTTCGTCCATCTGCGCCGACAGCTGGGGAACCGTGGCGGAGAAGGCGGCGGCGGTGTCGTTCAGGCCGAGCACCAGCTCCTTGTTGTCGATGATGGTCTGGGCGTTGGCGGAGATCGGCGCCCAGACATCGCCCAGCGCCTTGAGCTCTTCGCTCACACCCGTGGCAGCGTCATAGGCGGGGATGCCTGCGAACTCATCGGCCTGCGCCTCGGGCACCTTGCCCGCGGCGACGGCGCTGCCTTGCTTGAGCACATCGAGGTCGAGTTGGATGCGGTCGCGCGTGGCCTGCAGTTCGTCGAAGGCTTCCAGCGTACCGGCCGCGGCGGCCTGGGCGAAGGTCGCGATTTTCTGCGACAACACCTGCACGTCGGTCAACCGGGCTCGCGCCTTGTTTTCCTCCGCATTGCGCGCCGCGGAGAAATAAAAGTTGGCGGCAAGTACAAACAGCGCGCCCAACAGAATGAAAATCCAGAGGTTGATCGCCCCGCTTCGTTCCTTGCCGCTGCCGGCACCCAATGCGCTCATGTTGCTACCTCGCCCCAGTGAATCATGTGGACCGCGTCAGGCCGCGGCCGCCTGTCGGAATTCCGGAGTACGCGTGAGCAGCGCCATGCTGAACACGCCCCAGTGGATGTCGCCGAGCCGGTAGGCCTGCTTCACGAAGCTGCCGTAGCGGCCCTCGTCCATGCCACCCAGCTCGGCCCGGTTCTCGTCGGTGAAATTGCGTTGCCCGTACAACTCGTCGATCAGCACCGCGACATTGCCGCCGCCCTGCTTCACCACCAGCGCGCGCGTGGTCTCATGCAGCAAGGTGCGCTCGCCTTCCAGGAACAGCTTGAGGTCGACCACCGGCAACAGGGTGCTGCGGATGTTCGCCACCCCCAGCAGCCACTGGTCTCCGCCCGGAACCGAAGTCAGCGGCGGCAAGGTGATGATCTCGACGACCTCGCCGAAGCCGGCGGCCAGGTGTCGGGTGCCGATGCGGAAGGCGATGCCGCGCCACAACCCCGGCGCTTCGATCTGCTCCGGCATGCCGGCCACGTGGCTCAGGCTGCGCTGCTCGTAGTCGGCCAGAACCTCGAAGGGTGTCCTTGCCATGCCGGGCCTCAGCCGCCCGCCGGAAGCAGGGCGTTGATGCGGGTCAGTAGTTCACGCTCGGACGGCGGCTTGACCAGATAGTCCTTCGCACCCTGCCGCAGGCCCCAGACGCGATCGGTCTCCATGTTCTTGGTGCTGACGATGATGACCGGGATGTGGCTGGTCGCGGCGTCCTTGGACAGCGAGCGCGTTGCCTGGAAACCGTTCATGCCCGGAAGGATCACGTCCATCACCACGAGGTCCGGCAGTTCGCGCTTGCACACCGCGATGCCGTCCTCGGCCGAGCCGGCCGAGAACACCTGATGCCCGTTCTTCTCCAACATCCGGGTGAATACCTGGGTGTCGGTAGGCGAGTCATCGATGATGAGTATGCGAGCCATCGTGGTGTCCCCTGCCCCTGCGCCTACTTGCGATCCACGAATTTGCGAATGGTGGACAGTAGCTCTTCACGCGTGAACGGCTTCGTGAGGTACTGCTCAGAACCAACGATGCGGCCCTTGGCCTTGTCGAACAGTCCATCCTTGGACGACAGCATGATCACCGGCGTGGCGCGGAACAGCTGGTTGTTCTTGATCAGCGCGCAAGTCTGATACCCGTCCAGGCGCGGCATCATGATGTCGACGAAAATGATCTGCGGCTGGTGGTCGGCGATCTTGGAAAGCGCCTCGAAACCGTCCGTGGCGGTGACCACGTCGCAGCCTTCCTTCTTGAGCAGGGTTTCGGCCGTGCGCCGGATGGTCTTCGAGTCATCGATGACCATCACCTTCAGGCCGGTCAAACCGCCCGAGCTGTCCATCTCTTCCATTCAGCGTCCCCCAGAGGCTTCCGCGCCCGCGCGCCGCGATTCCCGCGGTTATGCGCCTATATCCCAGCGTTGGCAAAATCTGTCAAGCGCGGCGGCGGCGAGTGCTAGTATAGCCCTCGCACAGCACCGCGGCGCCCCGGTGCGGCCGGGCCCGACCAAGCTGCAGGGAGCGCAGATGCCGTTGGACCTCGTCGTCGTGATGGACCCGATCGCGTCCATCAACCCCAAGAAGGACTCCACCTTCGCGATGCTGCTGGAAGCCCAGCGCCGCGGCCATCGCCTGCACTATGCCGGGCCGGGCGACCTCGCCTTCCGTGCCGGACGCGCAGCCGTGCACAGCGCGCTCGTCACGGTGCGTGACGCCCAGAGGGACTGGTACACGCTGGGAGACGCGAAATGGGCGCCTTTGGCCCAGTTCGACGCCGCACTGATGCGCAAGGATCCGCCGGTCGACCCCGAGTACGTGCACGACACCCAACTGTTGAGCATGGCCCAGCGCGAGGGCCTGCTCGTGGTCAACGACCCGCAGGGACTGCGTGATCTGAACGAAAAACTCGCCGCGCTGCTGTTCCCGCAGTGCTGCCCGCCGACCCTCGTGACCCGCTCCGCGCCCGAGTTGAAAACTTTTGTGGCCGAGCACGGCGACTGCGTGCTGAAGCCGCTCGACGGCATGGGCGGACGCTCGATCTTCCGGGTCCGCGCCGGCGAACCCAACCTCAACGTCATCCTCGAAACCCTGACCCAGGGCGGGCACCACCAGGCCCTGGCGCAGCGCTACCTGCCCGAGATCGTGGACGGCGACAAGCGCATCCTGCTGGTCGACGGCGAGCCGGTGCCCTACTGCCTGGCGCGGATTCCGCAGGGCGACGAGTTCCGCGGCAACCTTGCTGCCGGGGGCAAGGGCGTGGGCCGCCCGCTGAGCGAACGCGATCGCTGGATCGCCGCCCAGGTCGGGCCGGAGCTGAAGCGTCGCGGCATGCTGTTCGTGGGCCTGGATGTGATCGGCGACTGGCTCACCGAGGTCAACGTCACCAGCCCGACCTGCATCCGCGAACTGGACGCGCAGTTCGGGCTGAACATCGCCGCCGGCCTGTTCGATCGCATCGAGGCCTTGTGCGGAGCCGGTCGCGCGTGAGCGAGCGCGCACGGATCGGGCCGGGCGATCGGCTCGGCGCGACCCTCGCCTTCTCGCTGCTCGCGCACGGGGTCCTGGCCCTGGGCGTGGGCTTCACCATCGACGATCCCGCGCCGCTGGTGCCGACGCTCGACATCATCCTGACCCAGACCTCGGGCGAGAAGCCGCCGAAGCAGGCGGACTTCCTGGCGCAGTCGAGCCAGCAGGGCGGTGGCGAGGCAGACACGCCCGAACGCCCGCGCGAACCGCAGCCGGCACCGGTTCCGAAGCCGGCTCCGGGCCTGGCGCCCGTGCCGATCGAGGCCTCGGCCCCGCGGCCCGAGCGCGAGGCCGCGCAAGCCGTGCTGACCAGCACCCAACCGGCAGTGCGGCGCGCCGACCATCGCGAACTCAACCCGACCCCACCCACACCCCTGCCGACCAGCCGGCAGTTGATCGAACGCAGCCTGGAGATGGCGCGACTGGCGGCGGAACTCGAACGCCAGACCCAGGCCTATGCCAAGCGACCGAAGAAGAAGTTCGTGTCGGCCAGCACCCAGGAATATGAGTTCGCCAGCTACATGCGTGGCTGGGTGGCGCGGGTGGAACGCATCGGCAACCTGAACTACCCGGACGAAGCCCGCCGCCGCAACCTGCAGGGCCAGCTGGTGCTGACCGTCGCAGTGCGGCGCGACGGCAGCGTGGCGAGCATCGACGTGGTCCAGCCCAGCGGCCACGCGATCCTGGACGAAGCCGCCATCCGCACCGTGCGCCTGGCCGAGCCCTTCGGCCCGCTGCCCGAAACCGCCGACAAGTTCGACGAGCTGCACATCACCCGCACCTGGCAATTCCTGCCGGGAAACGTCCTGCGCAACCAGTAGCGCCGGCACGCGGCGGCGCGGCACGCCGCTACAATGTCGCCATGGACGCCCTGCGTTTTCTCGGCAATCACTTCCTCATCGCGCTGCCGGCCCTGAGCGATCCGAATTTCTCGCGCAGCGTCACCCTGCTCTGCCAGCACAATGCGGACGGCGCGATGGGACTGGTGCTGAACCGCAACTCCGACTATGTCCTTGGCGACGTGCTGGAGCAGATGCAGATCCCGACGGAGAACGCCGCGCTGGCGGCAACGCCGGTACTGCTGGGCGGACCGGTGCAACCCGAACGCGGCTTCGTGCTGCACGAACCGGGCGGGGCCGAATGGGACTCGACCTTCCGCATCTCGGACGAGCTCTGCCTCACCACCTCGCGTGACGTACTGGCCGCCATGGCGCGTGGCGAAGGCCCGCGTCGCGCGGTGGTGGCGCTTGGCTATGCCGGGTGGGAACAAGGCCAGCTCGAGCAGGAATTGCAGGACAACGCCTGGCTGACCGTCGGCGCCGATCGCGCCATCGTGTTCGAGACGCCGCTGGAGCAGCGCTGGGCGGCCGCCGCACGCCTGATGGGCGTCGACCTGACCCTGCTCACCGACTACTCCGGACACGCCTGATGGCCACCAACCCCGCCACAGCGAGTACCGTCTGCGTACTCGGTTTCGATGTGGGCGCGCGCCGCATCGGCGTGGCGGTGGGCAATACGCTGTCGCAGACAGCGCGGGCGTTGACCGTGATCGAGGTGGGCCAGGCCGGGCCCGACTGGGCCCGGGTCGAGGCAATGGCGCGCGAGTGGCGGCCCGACCGTCTCCTGGTGGGCGAGCCGCTCACGCTCGAAGGCGAGGCCCAGCCAGCCACGCGGTTCGCACGGCGCTTCGCGCACGACCTCCGGCAGCGCCTGGCGCTGCCGGTGGATCTGGTGGATGAGCGCTACAGCTCGAAGGAAGCCGACCAGCGCTTCGCCGAACGCCGGCAGCAAGGCGCGGCGCGGCGCCGCGATGCCGCGATCCTGGACGCGGTCGCGGCGCAGATCATCGTCGAACGCTGGCTGCAACGACTCGCCTGAACCGAACCGACCCCATGACGCCCGACCAACTCGATCGCGACGGCCGCCTGCGCCATCTCCTGACCCTCGAGGGCCTGCCCTACGCCCAGCTCGACGCCCTGCTCAAGCGCGCCGCCGCGCTGCGCCCGCAGGCACTCGACGTCGGCGCTCGCGACGCGTTGCGCCACCGCACCGTGGTGAACCTGTTCTTCGAACCTTCCACGCGCACCCGCAGCTCGTTCCAGCTTGCAGCACAGCGACTGGGCGCGGACGTGCTGAATTTCGACGCCGTGCACTCATCCACCCGCAAGGGCGAGAGCCTGGTCGATACCCTGCGCAATCTCGAAGCGATGGGGGCCGGGCTGTTCGTGGTGCGCCACACCGATTCCGCGGCGGTGGCCGAACTTGCGGTCCATGCCGCGCACCGCACCCGCATCATCAATGCCGGGGACGGTCGCAATGCGCACCCGACCCAGGGCCTGCTCGACATGCTGACCCTGCGCCAGCACAAGGGCGAGGATTTTTCCCGCCTCGCTGTCGCCATCGTCGGCGACATCCGGCATTCGCGCGTGGCGCGCTCGGACTTGCACGCGCTGCGCACCCTCGGGGCTGGCGAGATCCGGGTCGCGGCACCTGCATCCCTCCTGCCCGATCCCGGCGAACTTGCCGGAACGCAGGTCTGCGGGCACCTGGACGAAGCGCTCGACGGCGCCGATGTGGTGATGATGCTGCGCCTGCAGCGCGAGCGCATGGAGGAAGGCCTGGTGCCCAGCCTGGAGGAGTATCACCGCGAGTGGGGCCTCAGCCCGGAACGGCTGCGTGGCGCGAAGTCCGATGCCATCGTGCTGCACCCGGGCCCGATGAACCGCGGCGTGGAAATCGACGACGCCGTCGCCGATGGCCCGCAGTCGGTGATCCTGTCGCAGGTGGCGAATGGCGTCGCGGTGCGGATGGCGGTGCTGGCGACGCTGGCGGAATCCACCGCCGCCACATAGAGCGAAGCTTGCTGCGCTGCGCTGGACCACACTCAGCAAGACAGCGGAGCAAGCTCCGCTCTGCAGATCAGCGCTGTTCGAGCAGTTCCACGCCGTCCAGCCCCTGGCTGAGCGTGTGTGCATCGCCGCCCTGCGCCAGCTTGATGCGCAGCCGCACCTCGTTGCTCGAATCGGCGTGGCGCAGCGCGTCCTCGTAGCTGATTTCGCCGGCCTGGTAGAGCTCGAACAGGCTCTGGTCGAAGGTGCGCATGCCGAGGTTGGTCGATTCCTTCATGACCTCCTTCAGCTTGTGCACTTCACCGTCGCGGATGTAGTCCTGCACCAGCGGCGTGCCGAGCAGTACTTCCATCGCCACGCGCCGAGCCTTGCCGTCGGGCGTCGGGATCAGCTGCTGCGCCACCACGCCCTTGAGGTTCAGCGAAAGGTCCATCAGCAGCTGGTTGCGGCGATCCTCGGTGAAGAAGTTGATGATGCGATCCATCGCCTGGTTGGCGTTGTTCGCATGCAGGGTGCAGAGCACCAGATGGCCGGTCTCGGCGAAGGCGATCGCGTGGTCCATGCCCTCACGGGTGCGCACCTCGCCGATCATGATCACGTCCGGCGCCTGGCGCAGGGTGTTCTTGAGCGCGTTCTCCCAGCTGTCGGTGTCGATGCCGACCTCGCGCTGGGTCACGATGCAGCCTTCGTGCTTGTGCACGAACTCGATCGGATCCTCGATCGTGATGATGTGGCCGGTTGAGTTCTGGTTGCGATAGCCGATCATCGCGGCCAGCGAGGTCGACTTGCCGGTGCCGGTCGCGCCCACGAAGATGATGATGCCGCGCTTGGTCATGGCCAGCGTCTTGATCACCGGCGGCAGGCTGAGCTCCTCCACCGTCGGGATCTTGGTCTCGATCCGGCGCAGCACCATGCCGACCTGATTGCGCTGGTAGAAGCACGAGACGCGGAAGCGACCCACGCCCGAGACGCCGATCGCGAAGTTGCATTCGTGCGTCTTCTCGAACTCCTCGCGCTGCGAGGGCGTCATCACGTTCAGCACGAGGTCGCGCGACTGCTGCGGCGTGAGCGGGTTCTGGGTGATCGGCGAGATCTTGCCGTGCACCTTCATCGAGGGCGCGACGCCGGCCGTGATGAACAGGTCGGAGGCCTTCTTGTGCGCCATCAGCTTGAGGAACGAGGTGAAGTCGATCGTGCTCACGTGGAATCCTCCTGGCTAGTCGCGGTTCGGGCGGCGGGCTTGGCCGATCACTCGAACAGGCGCTTGTCCTTGGCGTACTCGCGCGCGCTGACGCGCGTGATGAGGCCGCGCTTGACCAGATCCTGCAGGCACTGGTCGAGGGTCTGCATGCCGGCATTCTGTCCGGTCTGGATCGCGGAATACATCTGCGCCACCTTGTCCTCGCGGATCAGGTTGCGGATCGCGGGCACCGCCACCATGATCTCGTGCGCAGCAACGCGCCCGCCGCCCACCTTCTTGAGCAGCGACTGCGATATCACTGCGCGCAACGATTCGGAAAGCATCGAACGCACCATCGGCTTCTCGCCGGCGGGGAACACGTCGATGATGCGGTCGATGGTCTTGGCCGCCGAGCTCGTGTGCAGGGTACCGAACACGAGATGCCCGGTTTCCGCGGCGGTGAGTGCCAGGCGGATGGTTTCCAGATCGCGCAACTCGCCGACCAGGATGTAGTCCGGGTCCTCGCGCAGGGCCGAACGCAGCGCCTCGTTGAACCCGTGCGTGTCGCGGTGCACTTCGCGCTGGTTGATCAGGCACTTGTTCGAGGTGTGCACGAACTCGATCGGGTCCTCGACCGTGAGGATGTGGCCGTACTGGCCCTTGTTGATGTGGTCGATCATCGCCGCGAGCGTGGTCGACTTGCCCGAGCCGGTCGGGCCGGTCACGAGGATCAGGCCCTGCGGCTGGTCGATCAGTTCACGGAATATCTTGGGACAGGCCAGGTCGTCGAGCGTCAGCACTTCCGAGGGAATGGTGCGGAACACCGCGCCGGCGCCACGGTTCTGGTTGAAGGCATTGACGCGGAACCGGGCCAGGCCCGGGATCTCGAACGAGAAATCGACTTCCAGGAACTCTTCGTAGTCGCGCCGCGCCTTGTCCGACATGATGTCGTAGACCAGCGCGTGCACCTGCTTGTGGTCGAGCGCGGGGATGTTGATGCGGCGCACGTCGCCGTCCACCCGGATCATCGGCGGCAGGCCTGCGGAAAGATGCAGGTCCGAGGCCTTGTTCTTCACCGAGAACGCCAGAAGTTCGGCGATATCCATGCGCGTCTCCCCCTACAGAGCCGATTGCATATCCGCGGACGCCGCGCCGAACGGCCCGGCGCATGAGCCGGCCCGAGTATAGCGCCGAAACAAACATTTGCGACGGCAAGCTGCGGTGCTGCATCAAGCCTGCGATTCCCGCACGAGCCGACCTTGAACCGAGCAGCGACGGATTCCGCGCCGCGTCCGCTCGGCGCCCTCGGGAATGGTTCCGGCTAAGATGCCGGCTCCCTGTCCGGCCACCTCCTGCACGGTCCTTCATGCCGAATCACGACTCGCCTCCCATGGCCTCCCAGCGCGTCGCCTTCGTCGGTGGCGGCAACATGGCACGAAGCCTGATCGGCGGCCTGATCGCACGTGGCTCCGAACCGGGGCGACTGAGCGTGTCCGAACCCCAGGCGGCGCTGCGCGAGGCGCTGGCACGCGAGTTCGGCATCCGTGCGGCGCAGGACAATCTTGATGCGATCCGTGGCGCGGACCTGGTGCTGCTGGCGGTGAAGCCGCAGGCCATGCGCGGAGTCTGCGAAGAACTGGCTGGCCACGTGGACGGCGCGATCGTGATCTCGATTGCGGCCGGCATCACCTGCGCCCAGCTGCAGCGCTGGCTGCGCCATGCCGCCTGCATCGTGCGCTGCATGCCCAACACGCCCGCCCTGCTCGGCACCGGCGCCACCGGCCTGTACACCGATGCGGCGGCGACGCCGGCGCAGCGCGCTTCTGCGCAAGCCGTGCTCGGCGCCGTCGGCCTGTGCGTGTGGATCGAGGACGAGGCCTGCATGGATACGGTCACGGCCCTGTCGGGCAGTGGCCCGGCCTATGTCTTCCTGTTGGCCGAGGCCATGCAGGACGCTGCCGTGGCACTCGGCTTGCCCGCGGAGGCGGCGCGTGCGCTCACCCGCCAGACACTGCTCGGTGCCGCGCGCATGTTGAACGAAGGCGAGGAAGACGCGCCCAGCCTGCGGCAGCGGGTCACGTCGCCCGGTGGCACCACGCAGGCGGCGCTGGAAAGTTTCGCCGCCGATGGCTTCCGCGACAGCGTCGCGCGCGCGCTCGCAGCCGCCGAACGCCGTGGCGTCGAACTGTCGCGGCAGCTGGAACGCTAGCGCATGAACTACTTCGCCGATGCGGGCACCATCCTGGTGGAGGTGCTGTTCGGACTGGCAGCCTCGCTGTTCGCGATCCGGGTATTGCTGCAGCTGGTCCGCGCGAACTTCTACAACCCCGTCTGCCAGTTCTTCTATCGCTTCACCAATCCGGTGCTGATGCCGATGCGCAAGCTGTTGCGGCCCTGGCGCAACCTCGACCTGGCCGGAACCTTGCTCGTGTGGCTGCTGCTGTGCGCGAAGATGTGGTTGCTGGTGGCCCTCGCCGGCCTGACGCTCGGGGTTTCCGCCACCCTCGTGGTGGGATTCGCGGAGCTGATCGGCTTCCTGCTGATGCTGTACTTCTGGCTGATCCTGGTGCGGGTGATCCTGAGTTTCGTCGGGCAGGACAGCCGGCACCCGATGGTGCCGTTGGTCGTCCAGCTCACCGAGCCGGTCTTGCGCCCGATTCGCCGCTTGCTGCCGGATCTCGGGGGCATCGACCTCTCGCCCCTGCTCGCGACCCTCGCAATCTTCCTGCTGCGCGCATTGGTGGTGGCTCCGCTACGCGACCTGGGCCTGGCGCTCGCCTGATTTCGCGCCGGCGTCAGTCGCCGGGGCGCCCTCGCGCCCAGGATTGGATGTGTTCGGCCAGCGCGCCGATGCCATCGGTGAGCGCCGCCGGGCCGGGCTGCAGGATGATCGGCGACTTGACCTCGTGCAGATCGCCGCTGCGCACGGCGGGCACCGTATTCCATCCCGGGCGCGCCGCCACCTGTTCGGGCCGGAAGCGCTTTCCGCACCATGAACCGAACACGATCTGCGGCGCGCGCGCGATGATCGGATCATCGTTGGCGAGGATGCGGTTCCTGGCCAGCGACTGGGCGGCAAGCTCCGGGAAGATGTCGTCGCCGCCCGCGATGCGGACCAGCTCCGCCACCCACTGGATGCCGCTGATGCGCGGCTCGTCCCATTCCTCGAAATACACCCGGGGTCGCCGCTCCAGGCGTGCCGCCCGCAGGGCGATGTCCTCCAGGCCGCGGCGCAACCCGCCAACGAGGATCTGCGCCCGGTCGGCGGCACCCACGAGCGCTCCGAGCCGTTCGATGTAGTCGAGGATGCCCTCGACGCTGCGGTGATTGCTGATCCAGACCTCGACGCCAGCCCGGATCAATTCGGCCGCGATGTCGGCCTGGATGTCGGAAAAGCCGATGGCAAGATCCGGCTCGAGCGCCAGGATGCGGTCGATCTTCGCGCTCAGGAAGGCACTGACCTTGGGCTTCTCGCGCCGCGCCCGAGGCGGCCGCACCGTGAAGCCGGAAATGCCCACGATGCGATCCTGCTCGCCCAGCAGGTAGAGCGTTTCGGTCGGTTCTTCGGTCAGGCAGACGATGCGTCGCGGTCCGCGCATCCCGCCTCCCGGCGCGCCAGGGTTCAGGCCGGTGCCAGGCTGCGCCGCTCGCCGTGGCGACGAGCCGCGCCGCGGCGATCGTCACTGCGTCGATCGATGCCGCTGCGTCGTTCGCCCTCGCTGCGCGGCCCGTCGAACACCCGGCGATCCGCCAGGCGACGCTCGAAATCCCGTCGGGCTGCCGAGCGGCGGTCACTCCCGCTGCGTTGTCCCATCGAATTCATCCGGCACCTCCCGATCCCGAGGCCGCCATGCTAGTCCCGCGCCGTCCTCAGGGATAGAGCATGCGCTTGCGCCAATCGCCGTCGATCCGCTCGTAGCAGTAACGCTCGTGCAGGCGGAAATCCGCGCCATACCAGAATTCCATGCGCTCGGGCACGATGCGGAAACCTGACCAGTGCGGCGGACGCGGCACGGGTCCCTGCGCGAACTGGCGCTCAAATTTCTCGATGCTGCGCTCGAACTCGTCCCGCCCGCTCAGGGTCTCGGACTGCTGCGAGGCCCAGGCACCGATCTGGCTGCCGCGCGGGCGCGAGGCGAAATAGGCATCGGCATCGGTCTCGCTCACGCGTTCGACCGGCCCTTCGATCCGCACCTGCACCTGGTTGCGCAGGGTCTTCCAGTGGAACAGCAGGGCCGCGGCGGGATGCGCCAGCACTTCCCGCCCCTTGCGGCTGAGGGTGTTGGTGTAGAACACGAAGCCGCGTTCATCGTGCGCCTTGAGCAGCACGATGCGCGCCGACGGCCGTCCGTCGGGGTCGACGCTGGCCAGGGTCATCGCGGTCGGGTCCGGATCGCCGCTGGCGCGGGCCTCGTCGAGCAATTCGCGAAAGGCGACCAGGGCCTCGGCGTAGTAATCCATCATCACGTCGCCGACCGCGCCAGCGTCGCCGACAAGGCTTCCCGCACGCCGCGGCCGTCACGCGCCGAGACCGCAAACACCGGCAAGCCGCCGTTTGCCACGGGCAGCTCGGAGGCGCCCAGATCAGACTTGTTCAGCACCATCGCCGCCCGGCAATGCGGATGCAGGCGCTGCGCCTGGGCGACGAGGGCGCGCGCCGTGGCGACGCTATCGGCCACATCGGGCGAGGCCACCGCCAGCAACACATCGACCCGGCTGAGGAAGGCCTGGTTGAGGCTGTCGATGGCGCAGCTGCCGGCCACGTCCCAGATCGACACCGGCGAGCCATCCGCGACCAGCGCGTCGAGCACCGTGATCCCGGGTGTCTGCACCGCCGGCGGAAAGCACCCTCGCGCCAGGCGCAGGGCGAGGCTGGTCTTGCCCACGTTCGGCGCGCCCAGCAAGCAGACCTTGCTCGGGACGGCGTCCGCCTCGACGGTCGGCGTCGACGCCACGACTCAGGCCTGCTCCAGGCGATAACCGTGTTGATAGACGGCGTTCAGGCGCCAGCCGTTCTCGCCACCCAATTCAAGCTTCTTGCGCAGGCGGCTGACGTGGGTGTCGACGGTGCGCGTGGCGACGTCGCCACGGATGTTCCACACCCCTTCGAGCAGGGCATCGCGACTCACCACGCGACCACGCCGCCGGAACAGGAACAGGGCCAGGTCGAATTCGCGTTCGGTCAGCAGGATCTCGCGCCCGTTCAGGCTGACGCGGCGCTTCGGCACCTCGATGCGATAGGGCTGCGCATCCTCGTCCTCAGCCTGTTCACCCTGGAACCCGACCCGGCGCAGCAAGGCCCCGACCCGCGCCAGCAACTCGCCCTGCTTGGGCGGCTTGGTCAGGTAATCATCGGCACCGGCGCGCAGGCCGGCGACGATGTCCTCTTCCTCGTTGCGCGCGGTCAGGAAGATCACCGGCAGCCGCACGCCGCTGGCGCGCAGGGCGCGCAGCACCTCGATCCCGCTCTCGTCCGGCAGGTTCCAGTCCAGCAGCAGCAGGTCGACCGATTCGGCCCCCAGCTTGCGCCGGAACTCGCCGGCCTGCGGATAGAGCCGGGTGGCATAGCCGTGGGATTCGAGCCAAAGACGGAACAGCGCAGCCTGGTCCGGATCGTCTTCAAGCAAGCCGATCAGATTCTGCCGAACTGTCATGCGTCCCTTCCTTTCGTTGCGTTGTGCCGCGGGTCCGCGCGGTTCGATCGCTCAGTCAACAATGAAGTTGACCCGCATGTTGACCCGCCACTCGGTAATCTTGCCGTCCGGCGCCGTGATCACCTTGATGTCGTTGATCCAGGCACCGCGCACGTTCTTCACCGACTTGGCGACCTTCTTGAGACCGCCCTGGACCGCGTCCTCGATGCCCTTGGTCGAGGAACTGGATACCTCGATCACCTTTGCAACGGTCGTGGTCATGACCCTCTCCCGGACACTGTCATTTTTTGTGACGCAATGCGCGTCGGGGCGAATATAGCAAAACCGGCCCGGACAGGCCGACCGCGCAGCCAGCCCCGGCGCGCCTTCCCGCCGATCCCGCCCCGTCGTCAGGCAGGGAGCGGGGCCTCGGCCGGGGGCTCGCGCCGCGCCGGGCGCGGCAGGTAGCGCAGCCAGATCAGCCAGACCGCCAGCGCATCGAGCACGATCAGGGCTTGCCACAGATAGAGGTGGAACCAGTCGAACCAGACCCGGCTGTACTGGCCGAGGTAGAAGAGACTGATGATCCGCACCAGGTTCAGCGACTGGATCGCGAAGAAGCCGATGCCTATGCCCGCCAGCTTGTGCTTCCAGGGCGAAGGGAAGGCCACGATCGCCGAGATCAGGATGATGACCGCCTCGATCCCGTCGCAACCCGGCGCGATCGCCACCGCGAAATTGTTGCTGAGGCTCTGGATCACCACCCCGTGCGTCACCACGTCCTTGTCGAACAGGGTGATGAGGAAGGCACTGGTATCGGCCAGCACGCCGGTGAACGGCAGGGTGACCGCGTCACGCACGACATTGGTGATGCGCAGGCTGAACAAGCCCAGCAGCAGCAGCATGAACAAGACGAAAAAACGCAGCATCCCTTGCGACACCCGCACGCGACGAAGGTCGCGGAACGCCAATGCTAGCAGCCTCGCACCGGGCTGTTAGCATCGCCGCATGAATCCGGCTGCCAATCTGATCTTGATCGGCCCGATGGGCGCGGGCAAGACGTCCATCGGGCGGCGCCTCGCCGGACGCCTCGGCTTGCGCTTCGTCGATGTCGATGTGGCGCTCGAAGCCACCACCGGCGTCAGCGTCAACGTCATTTTCGAAATGGAGGGCGAGGCCGGTTTCCGCGAGCGGGAGCGCCAGTTGCTTGCCGAGTTGTGCCGTGGCCAGGACCAGGTCATCGCGACCGGCGGCGGTGCCGTGCTCGACCCCGCCAACCGCCGCGTGCTGGCCGAATCCGGTTTCATCGTCTACCTGCGCACCGGCATCGAGCGCCAACTGGAGCGACTGCAGCGCGACCGTAGCCGTCCATTGCTGCGCGCGCCGGACCGGCGCGAACGCCTGCTCGCGCTGGCGGCGCAGCGCGCGCCGCTGTACGAGGAAATCGCGGACCTGGTGTACGAGTCCGATCACGCCAGCGTCGCCACGGCGGCCGACCTGCTGCTGGCACAGCTGCCGCCGCACTGGCGGCGTACCGACGCCGGGCACGCCGCATGAGTACGGTGCGCGAGGTCCAGGTCGAACTCGGCGCACGACGCTATCCGATCCGGATCGGTGCCGACCTGCTCGATCAGGGTGACTGGGCATCGCAGGTGCGTGGCCGCGATGTACTGGTTGTCACCGACGCGCACGTCGCGCCGCTGTACCTGGCGCGGGTGGAAGCGGCGCTGTCCGGCAAGCGCCTCCGGACCCTGGTCCTGCCGCCGGGCGAGGCCGAGAAAACCCTGGCCCGATTCGGCGACGCGATCACGGCGCTGGCGGAACTGCGCGCCAACCGCGATGCCACCGTCGTGGCGCTGGGTGGCGGCGTGGTCGGCGACCTGTCGGGCTTCGCGGCGGCCTGCTGGATGCGGGGCGTGGCCTTCATCCAGTTGCCCACCACCCTGCTCGCGATGGTGGATTCCTCGGTCGGCGGCAAGACCGCGGTCGACCTGCCGCAGGGCAAGAATCTGGTAGGTGCCTTCCACCAGCCGACCGCGGTGATCGCCGACATCGCCACCCTGGCGACACTGCCACCGCGCGAACTGCGCGCCGGACTGGCCGAGGTGGTGAAGTACGGCGCGATCTGCGACCCCGGGTTCTTCGTCTGGCTGGAACAACATGCGGTGGCGCTGCTGGCGCGCGACGAGGGTGTCGTGGTCGAGGCGGTGGAACGCAGCTGCCGGCACAAGGCCGCGATCGTGGCGCGCGACGAACACGAGACCGGCGAGCGCGCCCTGCTCAATTTCGGCCACACCTTCGGCCATGCCCTGGAAACCGCGTGCGGCTATGGCGCGCTGCTGCATGGGGAAGCGGTGGCGATCGGCATGGGAATGGCGGCGCGGCTGTCGTCCGCGCTTGGCCTGGCCCCGCCCGAGGACGCCGAACGCCTCGCGCGCCTGCTGGCCCACCTCGGCCTGCCCTTGTTTCCCAACACGGCGACCGACCCGGCCGAACTGCTGGAACTGATGCGGCTCGACAAGAAATCGGTTTCGGGCAAGTTGCGCCTGATCCTGTGGCGCGGCATCGGCCATGCCGAGGTCGTGCCGGGCGTGGCCGACGCCGACATCCTGCGCATCCTGTCGAACTAGCGGCGGTACCGCCGGCCTGACGGTGCGCAAGCGCATCCCGCTACAATGGCGCGATGCGCATCTTCCTCCAGCAGAAGCCCGCCAGCGGCGAAGCGCCCCGCTATTTCCAGCTGCTGCTGCAACAGGACCTGCTCGGTGGCTGGACCCTGACGCGCGAATCGGGGCAGATCGGCGGCAAGGCCCAGCTCAAGCGCGAGGTCTACCTGGAACAGGCGCAAGCCGTGGCGGCGTTCGAGAAGGTGCGCGATTCGCAGATCAAGCGCGGCTTCCAGATCATGTTTGCGCAAGGCGCGGACGCGCCGCGATAAGACCCTTTCACGCGGCCCGCGGCGCATCCCGCGATCCGCCCTCTCCGAGCAGCATGACCGAATGAACCTGACCAACGATCGCTTCCTGCGCGCCTTGCGGCGCGAACCCGTCGACTGCACCCCGGTCTGGATCATGCGCCAGGCCGGACGCTACCTGCCCGAGTACCGCGCCACGCGCGCCCGGGCGGGCAGCTTCCTCGCCCTGGCCAAGACCCCGGAACTGGCCTGCGAGGTCACGCTGCAGCCGCTGGCGCGGTTCGAGCTCGACGCCGCGATCCTGTTTTCCGACATCCTCACCGTGCCCGATGCGATGGGCCTCGGCCTGTACTTCGCTGACGGCGAAGGCCCGAAGTTCGAGCGTCCGATCCGCAGCCTGGCGCAAATCGAGCAGCTTTCGGTGCCGGACATGGAAGGCGAACTGCGCTATGTGATGGATGCGGTGCGCCTGATCCGGCGTGAGCTGAATGGCCGCGTGCCGCTGATCGGGTTCTCCGGCAGCCCGTGGACGCTGGCCTGCTACATGATCGAAGGCGGCGGTAGCGAGAACTTCTCGCGCATCAAGGCCATGGCCTGGAACGAACCCGCCGCCCTGCATCGCCTGCTCGAGGTCGTGACGCGCGCCGTGATCGCCTATCTTTCCGCGCAGCGCGCCGCCGGCGCCCAGGCGCTGCAGGTGTTCGACACCTGGGGTGGCGTGCTACCGCCGCACCTGTATCGCGAGTTCTCGCTGCGCTATCTCACCCGCATCGCGCAGGAGCTCGAACGCGGCCAGGGCAAGGAGCGCACTCCGCTGATCCTGTTCGGCAAGGGCAATGCCCCCTATCTGGAAGAACTCGCTGCCAGCGGCACGGAAGGCGTCGGGATCGACTGGACCGTGTCGCTGGGCGAGGCGCGCCGCCGCACCGGGGAGCGCGTCGCGCTGCAGGGCAATCTCGACCCCACCGTGCTGTACGCCAACCCGGACGCGATCCGCAGCGAAGTCGGTGCGGCGCTGGAGAGCTTCGGCAAGGGCAGCGGCCATGTCTTCAACCTCGGCCACGGCATCTCGCCGGACGTCGATCCCGAACACCTGAAAGCCCTGATCGACGCAGTGCATGCCTTGTCCTGGCCGTATCACGAGTAGATTCAGCGCCCGCTGACATGGCGTGCGACGAGCTTTCCCGCACCGATCGCTTCCGCGTTCGCAAGCTGGAAATCGCGCGCGTAGTCGGCCTGGGTGAAGTCGAACTCCAGTCTTGCCACCTCGTCCCTGGCCACCTGCAGGCGACGGATCCGCACCGGTGCGAATGCACTGCTTTGCGGGGCCTGCGGACGGCGCAGCCAGCGCGAGGCGACGCCCAGCGCCATGCCCGCGCCGATGGCGCCAAGCAAGGCGCCCATGCCACCGATCTCGCGGATTGGTTGATCGGAATGCAGACGCATCCACAACAGGAACGCGAATATCCCCGCCAGGGCCCCGAGCCCGAGCAGGGCAGCCCAGGCCGGCGGTGACCGGTTCAGGCTCTGCCCGCAACCCGCTGAGGCACAGACCGGCAGCGGCAACACCAGGTAGCGACGCGCGCGGTCGGGCAATCCGGCGCTCGGCACGGGCGCTTCCAGTTCCAGCATCTGCCGCCCCACGATCGACCCGCAGTTGCAGCAACGCTGTTGCGGCAGGATGAAGCGGCAAGCCAGCGGGAAACGCAACGCGTTCATCCGACCACCAGCGCGGCGACGAACAGCGAGGCAATCAGGAAGACCCAGCCCCAACCAGCGACCGGGACAAAATACAGACTGTCGCGCGCCGGCTGCACCCGCTGCTTCACGCCGCTATCGATGTCGACGAGCTCCACGCGCTTGCCGCGCTGCAGGCGTCGATCCAGCCACAACATGCCGCCTCCGCCCAGCGCGAAACCGCAGGCAACGAGCGGCCCGAGATGGGCATCGGTCCAGTCCGGGCGCAGGATCAGCACCACCAGCGGCAACAGCAGGGGCAAGGCTGCGAATGGGAGCGCCAGCGGACCCCAGCCGCGCCAGAAGAAAACCGGATTGAACATGGCTTGACCTGCGATCGGATCGGAGTCGGACGCGAAGGTCCGGGTTCACAACAACGGAAAAGGCGATCAGCCGCGCTCGCTCCAGCGCGGCGGCTCGGGCCAGCGCGGCTCGATGTTGCCTTCCAGCGCGCGGCGCAGGTCACGCCGATCCAGTTGCGGCGCCAGCGCCACCACGAGGTCCAGCGCGTAGTCACGCAACACGCGTTCGCGCGGCAGCACCGCCCAGGCCACGCATTCGGGCACCGCATCCGGCGCCGGCAGCGCGCGCAGGTCAGCATCGTTCGTCCCCATGGCCATCTCGGCCAGCAGGCCCACGCCCAGCCCGGCACGCACATAGGTCTTGATCAGGTCGGCTTCGCGTGCGGTGAGCACGAACTCGGGATCCAGCCCGGCGCTGGCGAAAGCGCGACGCAGGGAGGAATCCGGACGCGACACCGACTCGTAACTCACCAGCGGATAGGCCGCGAGCGTGGTGAGCGAAGGCGACGCCTTGCTCCTGGCCAGCGCGTGGCCATCCGGCACCAGCACCACGCGCCGCCAGCGATACAGCGGCACCGCAAGCCCGGCCTGCGGCACGCTGCCGGTGGTGCTGATCAGGGCGAAGTCGGCTTCGCCCCGCACCAGTCGGTCGAGCACATCACCCTCGCCTTCAGGCGTGAGGTGGAAACTCACGTCCGGATACTGCTTGCGCAAGGCGGCGATCGCATTCGGCAACACGTACCGCGCCTGGGTGTGGGTGGTGACGAGTTCGAGCCGGCCAGCACCGTCGCCGCGCTGGTTGGCGGCGTAGCTGCGGATGTTGCCGGCTTCGGCCAGGATGCGCCGCGCATGCTCGAGGATCTGCACCCCGCCCGGCGTGATCGTCTCCAGCGAACGGCCCTTGCGCGAAAACAGGAGGAAGCCCAATTCATCCTCGAGTTGCTTGAGCTGCTTGGACAGGCCAGGCTGGGTGGCATGCACGCGTTCGGCCGCCAGCGTGATGTTGAGGCCGGCATCGGCGATGGCGACGAAGTAGCGGAGCTGGGTCAGGGTCATGGTCGAATTGTGCGGCAAGGCAATGACGCTGGCGCCGCGCATCGGGCACCGCCTGATAACCAGATGGAATGTACACGGTCGACCGTGCCATTTCCGGCCCGATCGCGTGCGCGGGAGCATCGCCTCACCCTCCGCCGCCTGCCTCCCATGCACCCGACGCCGCTGTTCCCGCTCTACGCCGATCTGCAAGGCCGCGCTGTCCTGGTGGTGGGCGGTGGCGCCGTGGCGCGGCGCAAGGTGGAAGCCCTGATCGAGTCCGGGGCCGTGGTGCGCGTGGGCGCGCCGCAACTTGAATCGCAGCTCGCGCAGCTCGCTGCCGCCGGTGGCATCGAGCACGTCGTGGGCGAGTTCGAGCCGGCCTGGCTGGATTCGGCCTGGTTCGTGGTGGCCGCCACCGATGCCGTCGCGGTGAATCGCGCGGTGGCGGCGGCCGCCGCCGAACGCAGGCTGTTCGCCAACGTGGTGGACGATGCCGAACTCAGCAGCGCGCAGCTGCCTGCCGTGGTGCGCCGCGGTGCCTTGCAGATTGCAATCTCCAGCGCCGGTGCCGCGCCGATGCTGGCGCGCGCCCTGCGCGAGAAGCTGGAAACCGAACTGGACGAGTCGCTCGGTGCCCTGACCGAACTGCTGGCCGCATGGCGTGGCCGGATCAAGCGCCGCCTGCCCGATCTCGCGGCGCGGCGTGGCTTCTTCTCGCGCATCCTCACCGGCACGGTACCAGCCGCACTGCGAGCCGGCGACCCGCGCGCCGCACGCCGCGCCCTCGTCACCGAACTGGTCGCCGCCGAAGCCAGGCCACGAGGTCGCGTCGCCTTGGTCGGTGCCGGCCCCGGCGATGCGGGCCTGCTCACCTTGCGTGCGCTTCGCCTGCTGAACGAGGCCGATGTGATCCTGCACGACCGCCTGGTGTCGCCCGCGGTCCTGCGTCTCGCCCGGCGCGATGCCGAGCGCATCGAAGTCGGCAAGCAGGTGGGCGGTGACCATCACGCCACGCAGGCCCGAATCCATGCCCTGATGCTGGAACACGCCCGTGCCGGCCGCAGCGTGGTGCGGCTCAAGGGCGGCGATCCCTTCATCTTCGGGCGCGGTGGCGAAGAACTGGAAGTGCTGCGTGCCGCCGGCATCCCCTATGAAGTCGTACCCGGCATCACGGCTGCTCTGGCCTGCGCCGCCTATGCCGGCGTACCGCTCACGCACCGCGAACATGCACAGTCGGTGCGCTTCATCACCGCGACCGGCTCCCATCAGCCGGGCAAGGACGAAAAAAACTCCCCGGACTGGTCAGCGCTGGCGACGGACCGCCAGACGCTGGCCATCTACATGGGCGTGGCCGGACTCGACGAACTGCGGCGTGAACTGATCGCGCACGGGCGCAATCCGGCCACGCCGTTCGCGCTGGTCGAGAACGGCACGCGCCGCGAGCAGCGCGTCGTCACCGGCACCCTGGTCGATCTGCCCGAGCGTGCGCGCGCGCATTGCGTGCGATCGCCGGCCCTGCTCATCCTGGGTGAGGTGGCAGCGCTGGCCAACACTCTGCAGTGGTACGGGTCGCCTCCGCTCACTTCCGCGCCAACAGGACCCTGCAGCTTCGAATCCGATATCTGCGGGCACGGATCGCCCCAACCCGGCATCGCGCCCGAACGCGGCGCGCTGGCCGACGCCGCCTGAACCCGCTTCCTCCCCGCACGGAGCATCACATGGCCATCCACGACAGCATCCTCGACACCATCGGTTCCACCCCCATCGTCAAGCTGCATCGCATCGCCCCGGCGCACGTGACGCTGTACGCGAAAGTGGAAGCCTTCAATCCCGGCGGCTCGGTCAAGGATCGGCTTGCGCTCGCGATCGTGCTTGATGCCGAGCAGAACGGCTTGCTGAAACCCGGCCAGACCATCGTCGAGGCCACGTCCGGCAACACCGGCATCGCACTCGCCATGGTGGCGGCGGCGCGCGGCTACCCCTTCGTGGCGGTGATGACCGAAACCTTCTCGATCGAGCGGCGCAAGCTGATGCGTGCCTATGGCGCGAAGGTGATCCTCACGCCTGCCGCCGAGCGAGGCACGGGCATGGTACGCAAAGCGAAGGAACTGGCGGAGAAACATGGGTGGTTCCTCGCGCGCCAGTTCGAGAATCCCGCGAACCCCGCCTGGCATCGCAGCACCACGGCGCCTGAAATCCTGCGCGACTTCGCCGGCAAGCGGCTCGACTACTTCGTCAGCGGCTGGGGCACCGGCGGCACGCTCACCGGAGTGGGAGAGGTGCTGCGCGTGGCTCGCCCCGAAGTGAAGATCATCGCGAGCGAACCCGCCGGCGCGGCGCTGCTCTCGGGCAACGAATGGAAGCCGCACAAGATCCAGGGCTGGACGCCGGACTTCCTGCCGGAGGTGCTGAGTCGCACCGTCGCGGACCAGGTGCTGCCGATCGACGAAAACCTGGCGCGTGACACGGCGCGCCGGCTGGCCGCAGAAGAAGGCGTGTTCGTGGGCCTGTCCGCCGGCGCCACCGTGGCAGCAGCGCTGCGCATCGCAGAAGCCGCCGCGCCCGGGTCGGTGCTGCTTGCCGTGTTGCCGGACACCGGCGAACGCTATCTTTCCACCTTCCTGTTCGAAGGCATCAACGAAGGCAGCGACGACGAGTGGCTGGCCAGCCTGGACGCACGCGCCGCCGCAGCCTGAACCATCGTCGCGCACGGAACTCGAAGGACGGTCCGGCACCGCAAAATCCGACGCTTCGCTTGGACATCGCGGCGGCCACGCAGTAGCGTGGCGGCATGGGTACTCGCCTCGAAATCCTCCAGTCCGACATCACCACGCTCGATGTCGACGCCATCGTCAACGCCGCGAACGAATCGCTGCTCGGCGGCAGCGGCGTCGATGGCGCAATCCATGCCGCCGCCGGCCCCGCGCTGCTGGCCGAATGCAAGGTCCTGCCGCAAGTCCGCCCTGGCGTGCGCTGTCCCACGGGCGAGGCACGCATCACGCCGGGCTTCGCCCTGGCAGCACGTTACGTGATCCACACGGTAGGTCCGGTGTATCGCGGCGGCAAGTCCGGCGAGGAAGCACAGCTCGCCGCGTGCTATCGCAGTGCGCTGCGGCTGGCGCAGGAACGCGGCCTGCGCAGCATCGCGTTCCCCGCGATCAGCACCGGTGCCTTCGCCTATCCGCTGGATGAAGCCTGCGCCATCGCGGTGCGCGAAGTGCGGCGTCACCAGTCGATCCACGCCCAACCCGAACGCGTGATCTTCTGTGCCTGGTCGGACGAGGCCTTGGTGGGCTATCGCGCCGCGCTGGCCCTGATCCGTTGAGCGCGCCGCCATGAACCGAACGGGTTCGCCCTCGATCTCGGCGCCGCCCCTGCGGACGCTGCTGCGCGACCCGTCCATCCTCGGCATCCTCGCCAGCAACGTCGTGACCCTAGGAATCGCGCTGTGGCAGCAGTGGCCCATGACCCTGCTGTTGTGGCCCTACTGGCTGCAGAGCCTGGTGATCGGCTGGTACTCGCGCCAACGCATCCTGGCACTGGATCGATTCTCCACCGAGGGCTTCACCGTCAACAACCGCGCGGTCGCAGCCACCGAAGCAACCAAGCGCATGACCGCGAAGTTTTTTGCGTTCCACTACGGCGGCTTTCACCTGGCCTATCTGGTTTTCCTGCTTGCCCTGAGCTTCAGCGACCAGTTCGGGCGGGCACCCGAGGCCGGCGACTGGGGCTGGTGCGCCCTGCTCGGCCTGAGTTTCTTCTTCAGCCACCGTGCCTCGCACCGGCGCAACCTCGTGGCCGACACGCGCGCCGAGCGCAACATCGGCAGCCTCATGTTCCTGCCGTATGCACGCGTGCTTCCGATGCACGTGGCGATCATCTTCGGTGCTGCCCTCGGCGGCGGTGGCAGCGCGGTGCTGCTGTTTGCGCCGCTGAAGACCATCGCCGACATCGCGATGCACGTGGTGGAACATCGCTGGCTGCAGTCGACACCCATCGGAACGCGCACCGATTCCATGCCGGATTGACTCGACCACGCCGAAACGACGAAGGGCGCCATGCGGCGCCCTTCGTTCCGATGCCGCCGGGTTCACTCGATCACGCAGACTTCCACTGCCCCAACGCCGCCAGCCCGTTGTCGCGCGCCCGCGCATACACGGTCTGCTGAGCGGCAGCGAAATTGCCGCTCATGTCCTTGGCCCAGAGATTGAGCGCGGCCTGCTGCATGGCGCGGCCGTAGGAAAAGCTCACCGGCCAGGGCGTGTCGTACTGGTTGATCTCGTTCAGGTGCGCGGTGGCGAGTTCATCGCTCTGCCCGCCGGAGAGGAACACGATGCCCGGCAGGATCGCCGGCACCGTGGCCTTGAGGCAGCGCAACGTCATCTCGGCCACTTCATCGATGCTGGCCTGCTCGGCGCAATCCTTGCCCGAGATCACCATGCTGGCCTTGAGGATGGTGCCTTCGAGCATGACGTTCTGCTCGTACAGCGCACCGAACAGCGAACGCAGCGTGGCCTCGGTAACGTCGTAGCAGACTTCGATGTCGTGCGTGCCGTCCATGATCACCTCCGGCTCCACCATCGGCACGATGCCGTTCTCCTGGCACAACGCGGCGTAGCGCGCCAGCGCGTGGCAGTTGGCCTCGATGCAGGTGCCGCTGGGCGCGTCCTCGCTGATGTTGATCACGGCGCGCCACTTGGCGAACTTGGCACCGAGCCGGGCGTACTCCTTGAGCCGATCCCGCAGCCCGTCGAGGCCTTCCGTCACCACTTCGCCCGGGAAACCCGCCAGCGCCACCGGCCCCTTGTCCACCTTGATGCCCGGCAGGATGCCGTTGTCCATCATGACTTTGGTGAAGGGCACCCCGGCGCGCGTGGACTGGCGCAGGGTTTCGTCGAACAGGATCGCGCCCGAGATGTAGTCGCTGAGCCTGGGTACGGTCAGCAGCATCTCGCGGTAGTTGCGGCGGGTTTCTTCGGTGCACTCGATGCCGACGCCGTCGAAGCGCTTCTTGCAGGTGGCGTTCGATTCGTCGATGGCGATGATGCCCTTGCCCTCGGCCACCATGGCCTGGGCGATCTCTTCCAGCTGCTCGATGCTCATTGCTTGCTCCGTGGAATGCGCCGCACGCCGCGCGAGACGGATGACGGCGGAAAAGGGGGGCGATTATAGCCCGGCTGACCGGGGCGGGCCGGCCCACTGGACTCGGCATTGGGAAGTGGTCTTGCCATGTCGCGGCGTGCATAGGCTGCGCCGCCCTTGATCTGCCCTGGAGCGCCCCGGCTTTGCCGCGGCACTTTCCCTTGAGCGTCAGAGTTCGCCCAGGCCTTCTGCCACGCCATCCGGCCCCACCGCCAGCAGGCGCAGCGTGTTGGTGGCGCCGTGGTGTTCCATGTGGTCGCCGCTGGTGATGAGCACGCGGTCGCCTGCGGCCAGCAGGCCGAGGTCGAACAGGTGCTTGATGGCTTCGCGCGCGGCCTTGCGCGGCGACTGTCCGCGCGAATCGAAATCCACCGGGAATACATCGCGCATCATCGCCATGCGGCGACGCGATGGCGCGTGGCGCGAGAGGCCGTAGATCGGCACGGTGGAGCGGAAGCGCGAGAGGTAGCGTGCGGTGCCGCCGGATTCGGTCATCGAGAGGATGGCGCGCACCTGGATGTGTTCGGCGAGGAACATCGAGGCCATGGCAATGGCCTGGTCAGTGCGCTGCAAGCCGCGCTCGGCCTTCTCGAAATCGGTATCGGGCACGAACTGGCGTTCGGCACCGAGGCAGATTCGTACCATCGCCTCCACCGCCTTCACCGGGTAATTGCCGGCGGCGGATTCCTGCGACAGCATCACCGCGTCGGTGCCGTCGATCACGGCGTTGGCCACGTCCAGCACTTCGGCCCGCGTGGGGATCGGCGACTCCACCATCGATTGCAGCATCTGGGTGGCGGTGATGACCACCTTGTTGCGCGCCAGCGATTCGCGAATGATCTTCTTCTGCAGGCCGGGCAATTCTGCATCGCCGATTTCCACGCCGAGGTCGCCGCGCGCCACCATCACCGCGTCGCTGGCCTCGATGATCTCGCCCAGATTGGTGATGGCTTCGGCGCGTTCGATCTTGGCGATCAGGTGCGCGTCGCTGCCGGCCTCGCGCGCCAGGCGACGCGCTTCCTCCATGTCCTGCCGGGTGCGGCAGAACGACACCGCGAGGAACTCCAGACCGAGTTCGGCCGCGAGCGTGATGTGGCGGCGGTCGGCATCGGTGAGCGCGCCCAGCGAGAGCCCGCCGCCGAGCTTGTTCAGGCCCTTGCGGTTCGACAGCGTGCCGTCGGTGAGCACCGTGGTGTGGATCTCGGCGCCGGCGATGCGTTCCACCTTGAGCGCCATCAGGCCGTCATCGAGCAGCACGGTGTCGCCGGCCGAAAGGTCGTTCACGAGGCCGAGATAGCTCACCCCCACGCGCGTGGCATCGCCCGGCGCCGCATCGGGGCGCGCTTCCAGCACGAAGGGGTCGCCGGCCTTGAGCATCACCTTTCCCGCCGCGAATTTCTCGATGCGGATCTTGGGGCCCTGCAGGTCGCCCAGGATCGCCACCTCGGCACCGATGCGCTGCGCCGCGGCGCGTACGGCCGCCACGCGCTGGGCGTGATCCTCGGCACTGCCATGCGAGAAGTTCATCCGCACGACGTTGACACCCGCGCCAAGAATGCCTTCCAGCACGCCGGGCGCGTCGGTGGCGGGGCCTAGCGTTGCGATGATCTTGGTGCGGCGCAGCGATGAGCTCATGCAGGGTTTCCTCCGTGGCGTTCTACGCTAACACGCCGCACGCGTCGGTCGGCGCCCCTGCATTCGTATGGAATCGCATGGCGCGGGCTTGCGCCCTCAGGGTTTCAGGCCCGCAGGCACTGCGGCAGTTGAGTCGGCGAAAGCGCGAGACGGGTGGCGCCGGCCTCGCGCAGTTCGGCTTTGCTGCCGAAGCCCCACAGCACGCCCACCGAGGGCAATCCGTGGTGGCGCGCGCCGTCGATGTCCATGTGGCGGTCGCCGATCATCCAGATGTCGCGGTGCGTGATGTCGTGGTGCGTGATCTCGGCGGGCTTGATGTCCAGGCGCGCCATGGCCTCGCCGATCAATTCCGGCTTGTGGCTCAGCCGGCCATCGGCACTGGCGCCGATGATCTGCTCGAAGCGATGCCCGAACGGCAGGTGCGACACGATCTTGCGTGCGTGCGGCTCGTTCTTGGCGGTGACCACGGCAAGGCGGTGGCCAGCGGCGTGCAGGTGTTCGATGCACTCGCCGATACCGGGATAGACCTCGTGCTCGCGCCAGCCATCGGATTCGAATCGTTCGCGGTACAGCTCCACCGCCTGCTCCACCTGCGCCGCATCGCGTAGCAAGGGCGCGAAGCTGACCCGCAGCGCGGGGCCGATCCAGCGCCGCAACTCGTCATACGGCGGCACCGGCACGTCGAGCCGCTGCAGCGCGTAGGCGACGCAGCGGGTGATGCCGACCGCGGAATCGATCAGGGTGCCGTCGAGATCGAAGAACAGCGTGCTCATCCTTGGCCAGCCTGCTTTGCCACAACGCGGGCCGCGACCGCGCCGGAGATCGCGCCAGAGATCGCGGCCACCAGCACGCCGAGCGCGACACCCGAGGAGACCGCAAACAGATACGGCACGAACTCGATCGGCACTGCGCCGCGCTCTCGCACCCACATCATCGCGAATCCGAGCAGAGGCGAGACCAGGCCCGAAATCAGCCCGGCCAGCAATCCGTGCAGCGCGCCGCGCCGCGCCGCCAGCCAGCCAGCCGTCGCGCCGGCCGCGATATCGACCAAGGCGCCGCTGGCGTAACTGATCGCCAGGATCGCCCACAACGGATGCTTTTCGCCGTCGAAGGGGAACAGTTGGAACAGCACGCCCAGCAGCATTGACCCGCCGATGCCTACCGCGGCGCCGATGCCGATCGCGCGTCCGTTCATGCACTCACCTCGGCGCGCGTGCCAGCAGCGCGCTCACCGCAGGCAGTTCCTTGCCTTCGCAGAATTCGAGGAACGCGCCGCCGCCGGTGGAGATGTAGGAAATGCCCGACGCCACGCCGTACTTGTCGACCGCCGCCAGGGTGTCGCCGCCGCCCGCGATCGAAAAGGCATCGGACGCGGCGATGGCGCGCGCCAGCACTTCGGTGCCCTTGCCGAAGGCATCGAACTCGAACACGCCCACCGGGCCGTTCCAGATCACGCTGCCGGCCTTGGCGATCATCCCGGCATAGCGCGCCGCGGTGTCGGGACCGATGTCGAGGATCATGTCCTCGGCCGTCACCTGGTCCACGGGCTTGATCGTGGCGGGCGCGTCGGCAGCGAACGCCGGCGCGACCACCACGTCGCTCGGAATCGGGATCTCCGCGCCGCGCGCCTGGGCATCGGCCAGAATGCTGCGTGCGGTGTCGAGCAGGTCGTTCTCGCACAACGACTTGCCCACCGGCTTGCCGACTGCGGCGAGGAAAGTGTTGGCGATGCCGCCGCCGACAATGAGCTGGTCGACCTTGCCGACCAGGCTGGAAAGCAGTTCCAGCTTGGTGCTGACCTTGCTGCCGGCGACGATCGCCAGCAAGGGTCGCTTCGGGTTCTGCAAGGCCTTGGCCAGCGCGTCGAGTTCGGCCATCAGCAGCGGACCACCGCAGGCGACTTTCGCGAAACGGATCGCGCCGTGGGTGGAGGCCTGGGCGCGATGCGCGGTGCCGAACGCATCCATCACGTAGACGTCGCACAGCGCCGCGTACTTCCTCGACAGCGCCTCGTCGTCCTTGCCCTCGCCCACGTTCATGCGGCAGTTCTCGAGCAGCACGAGTTCGCCGGGCGCCACCTTCACCCCGTCGATCCAGTCGCGCAGGAGCGGCACCTCGCGTCCAAGGTGTTCAGCCAGGCGCTGCGCAACGGGTGCCAGCGAGTCTTCCGCGCTCCACACGCCTTCCTTGGGCCGGCCCAGGTGCGAAGTCACCATCACCGCCGCGCCGCGGTCCAGCGCCAGCCGCAGCGTGGGCAAGGCCGCGAGGATGCGTTGTTCGGACGTGACCTTGCCGTCCTTCACCGGCACGTTGAGGTCTTCGCGGATCAGCACGCGCTTGCCGGCGAGATCGAGGTCGGTGAGGCGGAGGATGGACATGCAAAGACTCCTGCCGACCGCCAGCAGCGGTCGCGTTGGGGATGGAAAGCGCCTATTGTCGGGCCGCCGACGGTGCTTTCAAAGCGCGGGTTCATTCCTGTTCCGGATCGTGCTGCAATGGCGGGGTGCGGCGCGATCCGGCCGCCGGCTGCGGCACTGCGCGTGAGGTGAGGTCATGGTCTGGCGAATCACGTGGTTTGCCTTGCTGCTGCCCGGCACGCTGGCGGCCCAGAGCCTGCCCGAGCAGGTAATCGAACGGGTCAACCAGGCGCGCTGGGAGCATGGCCAGCTGCCGCCGCTCAAGAACAATGAGCGACTCGCTGCGGCCGCGCAGGCGCACAGCGATGCGATGGCGACGCGCGATTTCATCATGCATTGCGACCCTGACACCCGCCTCGGCTTTGCCCATCGGGTCGGCAGCACCGGCTATCGCCCCGGGCTCGCCACCGAGAACCTGGAAGCGGGGCCGGAGAGCGCGGATGCCGTGATGCAGGCCTGGATGAACGACACCGGCCAGCGCTTCAACCTCCTGGCCGACTACCGCGAGATCGGCGTCGGCTACCGCGCCGATCCGAACGACTTCAGCTCCAAGCGCAGCACCTCGCAAGGCGGAAGCTGTCATGCCGATCGTCGCCTCGACGGCTACTACGGCCACTACTGGACCCAGGTCTTCGGCCTGCTCTACGGCAGCTATCCCGTGGTGATCGCGCGTGAGGCCTGGCAAAGCGCAGGCTGCGATGTGGAGGTGTATCTCTACGCGCCGCAAGGCACGACGCAGATGCGATTCTCCAGCGATGGCGGCGTCACCTGGTCCGTCTGGCAGGCCTACGCCACCCGCTCGCTGCGCACCCTGGACGGCGAGGGCGGCGGCGTGGCCCGCGTGCTGGCCGAGAGTCGCGATGCCAATGGCACCGTACGGCAGGCCAGCGACTCGATCCGGCTGGTGAACGACTGCGGCCTGGTGTCACTGAACCGCGTCTTCCGCAGCGGCTTCGACTGATCCGGCGCGCCCGCCTGCCGCGCGGACGCGTGATCGCGATAGGCTGCACGCCCGAATCCCGCGGAGCTCGTGCATGAAACAGTGGCTGCTGCTCGGCCTGGCCATCCTGATCGTGGTGGCCCTGGCGCTGCCGGTGCTGCGCAATCGCGAACGCGGACCGCTCGATGCGGCGGCACGCGCCGAGGCACCCGGTCAGTTCCTGGAACTGACCCACGGCGCGGTGCATGTGCAGCTCGACGGCCCGGAATCCGGCGTGCCGGTGGTGCTGGTTCCGGGCTTCTCGGTGCCGTCCTACGTGTGGGAGCCGCTCGATGCGCAACTGGCCGCGGCCGGGTTCCGCGTGGTGCGATTCGATCTTTATGGGCGCGGTTGGTCGGCGCGTCCCGACGTGGTGTACGACCGCGACCTGTTCGCGCACCAGCTGGACGAGGTGCTGGATGCATTGCAGATCGAACGCGCGCATGTCGTCGGCCTGTCGATGGGCGGCGCGATCGCCGGCCGCTACGCCGCGCAACACCCGGATCGGGTCGATGCCCTGGTGCTCGTCGCCCCGTTCACGCGGGCGCGCGACATCTCTCCGCTGCAGTGGCCCTGGCTTGGCGAATGGCTCAACCGGGTGTGGCTGCTGCCCAAGCTCGCCGCCAGCCAGATGTCAGACTTCGTGCATCCGGAGCGGCATCCAGGCTGGGCCGCGAAATTCGAGCCGCAGATGCGTTTCGAAGGCTTCGGCCGCGCCATCCTCTCCACGCTGCGACACGTGATGACGCGTGACTCGCTCGATGATTTCGACGCGATCGGCAAGCAGTCGCGCGCCACCCTGCTGGTCTGGGGCCGGCAGGACACGGTGGTGCCGTTCGCCGATCACGAAGCAGTGCGCGCAGCGATCCCGCAGGCGCAGTTCCTGGCGGTGGACGAGGCCGGGCACCTTCCGCACGTGGAACAGTCGGCACAGGCCGGGCCTCGGATCATCGAATTCCTGCAGCGTGGCCATCGGGTCCGGGCGGCGCGTCACTGACCGGGTTCGTGTCCTTGCCTGGCGGGAAGTCGCTCGCGTCGATCCCGATGGCATTGCGCTCCTGCTTTCGGCGTTCGCGCGGATGCAGGACGCGTCAACCGCCTGCTAAGGTCGGAAAGGGAAGGTCTGGTCGGGAGGCCATGGGACAGGTTCGATCGAGGGTGGCGCGGGCACTGGCCTGGCTGTTGACGCTGCCGCTGGCAACCGCTCATGGCGGCGCGAATGCGGCGGCCGATGCCACGCTCCGTCCGCTGGACCTGACCGATGCCAGCGTGCCGGTGTTTTCGGTCTACACCGGCAAGGATGGCCTGTCGGAAGAAATCTGGAACAGCGTCGGCTTCGATCATCGGGGGCAAGTCTGGGCCGGCTCGGCCTCGTCCCTGGCACGCTTCGATGGCTATCAATGGACGAGCGCCGATACGCCGCGGCTGCGCGGCCTGGTCCGCGATCTGGCGCAGGACCCGGACGGCACGCTCTGGGCCGTGATCGAAGGCAAGGGTCTGGCGCGTTACGATGGAGCCTCCTGGCAGGCGCGCGACGATGTGTCCGGCCTGCTGGAAGGCTTCTCGCAGACTGCGCTGCAAGGCGGCGGATTCGCGCTCTGGGTCGGCAGCTCCGGACAGGTGGCGCGCTGGCGCGACGGCGCCTTCGAGGTTGCTCCCGCCGACCAGGACGCCAGTTGGGGCCGGGTACTCGCAACCGAGATCACCGACACCCTCCTGGGCGAACGGCGCCAGTGGCTGGCCACCGAGCACCATGGCCTGCTGCATCGCCGCGTGGACGCGAATGGCGACGCCGCAGGCGCGTGGCAGGAGGCATCGATCCCCGGCCTCGGCCGATTCCCGTTCACCGATCTCGAACGCAGCATCCAGGATGGAAAGGAGGCGCTCTGGATCGTCACCTATGGCTCGGGCCTGTTCCGACTCGATGCCGACGGACTGCGCGTGTGGCGTGCGGGCCTCGATGGATTGCCCTCCGAAGCGATCTACTCCGCGCTTGCCAGTCGTTCGCCGCAGGGCGACACGCAGATGTGGTTCGCCAGCCGGGCAGGCCTGATCCGGATGCGCGGCGACGAGATGCGGGTCTTCGACCGTCGCCATGGCTTGCCGTCGGATGCGATCCGCGGAATCAGGATCCAGCCCGACGTCGACGGCACCGATGTGCTCTGGATCGCCACCGAAGGCGGTGTGGCGCGTGCGCCGCTGCACGCCAGCCCGTGGCAAACCGTGTCCCTGCTCGGATCGAACTACAACGGCACCTTCGCCCTGTTGCTTGAACCCGATGCCCACGGCTCGGAACGCCTGTGGGTGGGAACGGCGAAGCAGGGCCTGGGGCTGTTGCAGGGTGGGACGTGGCGCCAGTTCAATCGCGACAACGGTGCCTTCGCCGCGGAAGGCGTGCGCGGCCTGTGGAACCTGACCGGCCCCGACGCCATGCCCTGGCGCCTCGCCGGCATGTTCGGCGGCGAGTTGTATCGCATCGACGATGCCTTGCGGTTCGCAACACTGCCCACGCCGTGGCCGAAGGTCGACGAGGAAGCGGTGGTGTCGATGCTGTCGCGCCGGCATGACGGCGCGCGTGAACTGTGGGCCGGAACGCAGCGCAGCGGCGTATGGCGACTGCGCGACGGGCGCTGGACGGCGTTCACGGCGCGAGGCGCCAGCTCGCCCTGGGGCGTGTTCGGGTTCGCGCAACAGCCTGGCAAAACCGCGCAGGGCTGGTTGTGGGCCGCCACCGACCAGGGCGTGGCGCGCTTCGACGGACAGCAATGGGAGTTGCTGCGCGGCTTCGGAGCGTGGGACGCGGCGCGCCTGCGTCACGTCGACCTGCATCAGGACGACGGTCGCCCGGTGCTGTGGGCCAGCAGCGTGCGACTCGGCGTGGCGCGCTTCGACGTCAGCGACCCGCGCTCGCCACGCCTGTTGCCCAGCGCGGAGTTGCCGCCACCACCCGATGGCACGGTCTACAGCGCGCTGCGCGATGCCGCCGGTCACACCTACCTGTGCACCAACAACGGCGTGCAGCAATTGCAGCGCGATTCGCAGGGGCGCTGGCGCGATCGAATCTTCCGCCGCCGCGATGGCCTGGTGCATGACGAGTGCAACACCAACGCGCAATGGATCGATGCCGCGGGCCGCTACTGGGCCGGCACCCTGGGCGGCCTCAGCGTCTACGATCCGGCGCTGGAAGTGGCACCACCGACGACGCGCCCGAAGCCCTTCTCCCTCGCGAGGATCGACGCCGACGGGCGCAGCTACAGCGACGCCCCCGGCCAAGCACTCGAATTCCCTGCCGGCACGCGCGAGATCGTGTTCCGCTATTCCCTGCTGGCAGGGCTGAATGAATCCGAATCCACCTATCGCAGCCAGCTGCTGGGCTTCGACCCGGTTCCGGGCGAGTGGACGAGCGAGCGTCGCCGCAGCTTCACCGGCCTGCCGCCGGGCAGCTACCGCCTGCGCCTGGAAGCGCGCGACTACGCGCGGACCGCCGCCACGCCGATCGACGTGGCATTCGAACTCGCCCCCTTCTGGTGGCAGCGCGGCAGCGTGCAGTGGCTGGCACTGATCCTGCTCGCGGCCACGCTGCTGGCGCTGGCCTGGCTCTACAACCGGCGCCTGCGCGCGCGGCAACAGGCCTTGCGCAAACTGGTCGCGACCCGCACCGCCGCCTTGCACGCCGCGAACGAGGAACTGCGCGAACTGTCCTACCTCGACCCGCTCACTGGCGTCGCCAATCGGCGGCGCCTGACCGCCGCGCTCGACGCGGAGATCCAGCGCGCGCGCGACCTGCGCCGGCCGCTGGGCGTGATCGTGCTCGACGTCGACCACTTCAAGCGCTACAACGACGAGCATGGGCATATCGCGGGAGATGTGGCGCTGCGCGCCGTGGCGCAGGCCCTGAGCAGTGCCACGCGCGAGCAGGATCTCGTGGCCCGATTCGGCGGCGAGGAGTTCGCTTGCCTGCTCACCGATGCCGATGCCGACCTCGTTTCGCGCCTCGCCGAGCGCATGCGCGCCCTGGTCGAAGCGCTTCCGCCCCGCACCATCGGCAATGATCGGCACGGCATCACCATCAGCCTCGGCACCTTGAGCCATGTTCCCGGCCAGGCCGACGACGCCATCGCCCTGCTCGATGCCGCCGACCGCGCCCTGTACCGCGCCAAACACGAGGGCCGCAACCGGGTGCGAACTGCCGGCGGGGCGGATGTTGCCGCGGCAAGCGAGATCGGCCTGCGGATTTGAATTCGCCTGCAACCGCGCCTGAAGGCGCGAACTGGACGACAGCTCCACGCAGGATTTGGCTGCTAGTCTGGACCGCAATGAATCATGCCCTCGCCCCCTGCCTGATCGTGCTCGCCGCCGCCCTGGCGCCCGGTGTGGTGCTTGGCCAATCCCTGTCCGAGCAAGTACTGGAGCAGGTCAACCTGGCGCGCTGGGACAACGGCAACCTGCCGCCGCTCAAGGGTCACGCGCAACTCGATGCGTCCGCCCTGCTGCACAGTACCAACATGGGCCAGCGCGATTTCTTCATGCATTGCGACCCCGACACTCTGACCTCGCACTCGGGCAGGATGAGCGCCGCCGGCTATTCGTCCGTGGCCTCCGCCGAGAACATCGCCGCCGGCAACAGCACTGCGGCCGCAGTGATGGCGCAGTGGATGAATTCCTCCGGCCACCGCGCCAACATCCTGTCCGGCAACTACCACGAGCTTGGCGTGGGTTACTACTTCGATCCGGGCGATGGCGCACCCAAGCGCTACACCAATACCGGCGGATGCACCCCCAACACCACGATCAGCGGCAACTTTGCGCACTACTGGACCCAAAACTTCGGTCGGCGCGGCAACCACTATCCGGTAGTGATCGCACGCGAGGCCTACCTCGCCACGGTCTGCGACATCGACGTGTACCTCTACGGCTCGGGCTTCGCCAGCGACATGCGCTTCTCGAACGACGGCGGCGCGTCCTGGTCGGCATGGCAGGCCTTCGCCGCCAACGCGATCTGGACCTTGAACGGCAACACTGGCACCACCGCCACCGTCCACGCCGAGATCCGCAGCAGCGGCGGCAGCGTGCGCAGCGCCTCCGACACGATCCGCCTCGGCACCACCTGCAACGGCATCAGTGCCCGCGTCTTCCGACACGGCTTCGAGGGCTGATCGGCGCGGGGAACTCGATTGTCAACGCGGATGCGCCGAGTCATGCTCGCCTCCATGATGCACACCACGCACACTCGATCCGTGCTCGATCCGGTTTCCACACCGGAGCCTGCGTCGTGAATCGAGTGCCTGCGAGGTCGGCCCCGCCACCCTCGTCCTTCGGTCATCTGGCCTCGGCCCTGCCCGATGCACTCACCGCGCTGGCGTATCTCGTGACCTGGTGCAATCCACTCGGCTTCGGAACGGGCACGGTGAAGGCGCTGATGCTGGTGATGCTGATGGAGTTCGTGCTGGTGCACGCCAGCGGGTTCTTCTTCGCCGTGGCGCTGGGCGGGCGCGGCAGCCGGATGGCGCGCAGCCTCGTGCTGCTGGGCCTGGGCCTGTTCTATCTCGGCTTCGTCGCGGCTTTCGCCTTCGCCTTCGATGCGTACTGGCCGTATGCCGCCTTCGCCTGGCTGCTGCTGAGTCGGCTGGCGTGGATCTGGGGCTCGCCGCGTTCACGCGAGCGCGAGCGCGAACGCCAGCAACTGGCCTGGGTGGCGTCGGTGGTGCTCTACATCATCGGTGCCTTCGTCACCGTGCTGCCCATCATCCCGCGCCTGGGACTGAGCACGGAGGTCGTGCCGCAACTGGGTCTCACCGGCTCGGGGCACTGGATCGAGCATCCCGAATCGGTGATCGCCTTCGGGATGCTGTATTTCGGCGCGCAGGCCTGGCTCAAGTTCGATCCCGGGCTGACTCTGCTCGCCACGCGCTTCCAGCGCCGGCGACCGCCTGCGTGATGCCGGGACGTCTCAGCGGATGAGACAACCGCCTCGCCAAAATAGACAAGGGCCGGTCGCCCGGCCCTCGGATTTGGTGCATCTTTCTGCTTGTTGCCGGAAAGAGCGCAATTCCTGATCTACTTGTGTGGCAGACGTTATCGCCCGAAAGCCGGCGCGTCAATGGGGGGGCGCATGAAGTTCAAGCAACGCTATCGCCTTGGCCTCGACATCGGCACCAACTCCATCGGTTGGTGCGTTCTACGGCTGGACGAAAACGATCAGCCGATCGGCATCATTCGCGCCGGCTCACGCATTTTTTCGGATGGCCGCAGTCCCAAGACGCTGGCTTCACTGGCAGCGGACCGGCGCGCGGCCCGGCAGATGCGCCGTCGCCACGACCGCGTGCTGAAACGTCAAGCGCGCTTCATGCGAGGTTTGATCCAACATGGATTGATGCCCGCAGATGATGGCGAACGGCTCGCGCTGTCGGCACTTGACCCGTACGTGCTGCGCCGCCGCGGTCTGGACCTGCCGCTGACTGCCTACGAACTGGGGCGCGCGCTGTATCACCTTGCCAAGCGACGCGGCTTCAAGAGCAGTCGCAAGTCCAAGGGCGAGGACGAGAATGAGTCAGGCAAGATCGCCTCCGCCATCGCCAGGACGCGCGAGCAGATTGGGTCGGCAAACTGCCGCACGATGGGTGAGTACCTCGCCACGCGGCACGACAAGCGCGAAACCGTGCGAGCCCGCACCACCCCCGATGGCAAGGGCTACCTGCTGTACACGCAGCGAGCCATGGTGGCGGACGAGTTCGATGCGCTGTGGGCCGCGCAGGCACCGTACCACCCCACAATCTGCACGGACGTCGCGCATCAGTTCCTGCGCGACACGCTGTTGTTCCAGCGCCCGCTATTGCCCGTGTTGCCAGGTCGTTGCGTCTTCGAGCTGGAGGAGTTCCGCGAGCCGCTGTGGTCGCCCTTGCAGCAGCAGTTCCGCGTCCTGCAGGAACTGAACAACCTGCGCATCATCGAAGGCCTGGAAGAACGGGCGCTCACGCTGGAAGAGCGCAACATCGTGCGAGATGCGCTCTATCGCAAGCGTGAAATGACATTCGCAGCCATCGCCAAGGCGCTCAAGCTGCCGCGCGGGACTCGCTTCAATCTCGAATCGGAAAAGCGCAAGGGCCTGAAAGGCGATACGGTCGCGGCGCAACTGAGCGCCGAAGGCGCACTCGGGGATGCATGGTTTGCAATGCCGCTTCAAGCCAGACGCAATTTGGCAGAGTTGATCGACAAGATCGACGATACCGAAGAATTGTCCAAGCGACTCCAGGACGCACCATGGCACCTCGACGCGGCTATCGCCGCCGAACTGGCCAAGGCGCGACTCCCGGAAGAGTTCGGCAGCCTGAGCCGCAAGGCGTTGGAGAAGATCGTCCCGATCCTGGATGCCGAGGTCATCACCTACGACGAGGCGGCAAAGAGAGCCGGCTACAACCACGCCGATTTCTATACCGGCGAGATCTTCGAACGCCTGCCCTACTACGGCGAGCTCCTGCGCAGCTACACCGCACCCACGCCGAAAGCGAAAGATCCGTACGAACGCCGCTTTGGCAAACTTGCCAATCCGACCGTGCACATCGGCCTGAATCAGCTGAGGCAATTGGTCAACGAGATCATCCGACGTTGGGGCCATCCCCGCGAAATCATCGTGGAAGTAGCGCGCGAATTTGGCCTGTCGGGGCAAAAGCGGCGCGACCTTGAGAGCGAGCAGGCCACGAACCAGAAACGCAACGATGCATTGAGAGAGCAGTTGCGGGCGCTCGGGCAGCGCGAGAATCGCGAGAATATCCAGCGCCTGATGCTATGGGATGAACTCGGCCAGCAGGACGCGAATGACCGCTATTGCGTCTACTCGGGGAAACGGCTGAGCAAGACGCAGTTGTTTGATGGTTCGATCGAGATCGACCACATCCTGCCGTTCTCGCGTTCGCTGGACGATAGCCTCTCCAACAAGGTTCTTTGCGCCACACGGGCCAATCGCGACAAGAAGAACTCGACGCCGTTCGAGGCGTACGGACACTCGCCAACTGGCTACGATTGGGCCGCCATCGAGGACCGAGCGTCTCGCTTGCCCAGGAACAAGGCCAGGCGCTTCAAGGAAGGGGCCCTGCAGGAGTTTCTTGGCGAGAAGGACTTTCTCGATCGTCACCTCACCGACACCGCCTATCTCGCGCGCGTGGCGCGGCAGTACCTGACGGCGGTCTGCCCGCCCAACAAGGTGTGGGTAACCACGGGTCGCTTGACCGCGATGCTGCGCAGCAAGTACGGCTTGAACGAAATCCTCGATCCCGAACGCAAGGGCAAGAATCGCGATGACCATCGTCATCACGCCGTCGATGCTGCCGTGATTGCGGTGTGCGATCGTGCGCTGATCCAGCGCGTCGCCACCGCCGCGAGTCGGGCGGAAGGGCTGGGTGAGAACCGGCTGTTGAAAGGACTGGACGTGCCGTGGATCGGCTTCCGGGAAGAATTGCAGGCGGTCATCGACAAGATCGTCGTCTCGCACAAACCCGATCACGGGCGCGAGGCCGGCCTGCACAACGACACCAACTACGGCAAGCGCGCGGACGCCAACGCCAGTGGTGCCATGCTAGTTTCGGTGCGCAAGCCGCTGACTGCGGTAACTGCGAACAATGTCGCCAGCATCGCCGATGCCCACCTGCGCGATGAACTGACTCGCTTGCTGGAAGGCGTGTCCGGCAAGGAACTGAAGGCGGCACTGGGCGCCTATGCCACCCGCACGGGCATCCGCCGCATACGGATGGAGGAGCGGTTGTCGGTCATTCCCATCGAAGACCGTTTGACCAGGCAGCCCTATCGATACGTGAAAGGCGACGGAAACTATTGCTACGACATCTACCGCGAGGACAACGGGCGCTGGGGTGGCGATGTCGTGAGCCTTTACGACGCCAACCGCCCTGACTTCAAACTCGATGCCAAGACAGGACGCAATGGCAAGCCGTTGGTGATGAGGTTGCGCAAGGGCGATGTAGTCAAGATGGAGATCGATGGGCAGTCACGATGCATGCGCGTCGCAAAGTTCTCCGAGGGCATGATCGCCTTGGCGGAGCACAACGAAGCCAACGTCGATGCTAGGACACGCGACAAGGAAAGCGGCCTCAAGTACGTCTTCAAGGCGCCGGCTACGCTGAAGCCCACGTCTGCAAGACTGGTTGGAGTTGATGTCCTCGGGTACGTCAACGACCCCGGCTTCAAGCCGTAGGTCGGCAATCCCCTCGCCGGACAATCGATCGTGGACAGCGCACGACATATCCTCATCATCGCCGGGCCGAACGGCGCGGGCAAAACCACGTTCGCGCGCGAATTCCTGCCCAATGAAGCCGCCACGCCCGCCTTCGTCAACGCCGACCTGATCGCTGCGGGCCTGAGTCCCTTCAACCCGGAGGCTGCCGCGATCGAAGCTGCGCGACTGATGTTGGCGCGTATCGCCGAACATGTCCGCAAAGGCGAGAGTTTCGCCTTCGAAACCACGCTCAGCGGCAAGGGCTATGCGCGGCAGATCCCGCATTGGCGGCTGGCGGGCTATCAGGTCAGCCTCTGGTTCCTGAGCCTGCCGAGTGCGGATGTGGCGCTTGCTCGTGTGGCACAACGGGTACGCGAGGGCGGTCACGACGTACCCGAGCATGTGGTTCGTCGCCGCTTTGCGGCCGGGATCGAGAACTTCCATCGCCTCTATTGCCCCCTCGTCAACCGCTGGGCCTTGTACGACAATTCCGGCGCTGCTCCCGTCTTGCTGGATGAAGGCGCGTCCCCGGAGGTCTCCGCATGAATGCCGTTCCCGCCAAGTCCGTCCGTCTTCCGACCGATCCCCTGCTGCGGGCGGCCGATGCTGCCCTGCGTCGCGCCGCCGCCAAGGCGCAAGCTCGCGCCATGCAAGTCAGGCAAGCCGAGCCGACCACCAAGACAAAGGCTCCGACACCGGGAGCACGGTCGAAGTAGCGTACGCGCGCAAGGCGTGCTTGACCCATGATCGGCCGCATCGTCGAGATCGCCGGAGACAGCCGCTATCTGCACGTCGAACGCGGCTTTCTGATCGTCAAGCGGCGCGATGAAGTCCTGGGCCGCGTTCCGCTCGACGACATCGCCGGACTGATCGCCAATGCACATGGCTTGAGCTACAGCAACAACCTGCTGATCGCACTGGCCAAGCGCGGTTGCCCGCTGGTGGTGTGCGGAAAGAATCACGCTCCCGTCGGCATCCTCTGGCCCATCGAGAACCATCACCGCCAGGGCGCTCGCATGGATGCGCAGTTTGCGGCCAGCCTGCCCACCCGCAAGCGGCTGTGGCGCGACATTGTCCGCGCCAAACTCGCGATGCAGGCGGCAACCCTTGGCGCCTTCAACTTGCCCGAAGCGCCGCTGCGCAGCCTCGTACCCAAGGTCCGCTCCGGCGACGCCGGCAATCTGGAAGGTGTAGGCGCGCGACGCTATTGGACCTTGTTGCTCGGCAAGGCATTCCGGCGCGATCAATCGACCGAAGGAACCAACAGCCTGCTCAACTACGGCTACACCATCCTGCGCTCGACCGTCGCGCGGCATCTGCTCGCCACCGGATTGCATCCGAACCTGCCACTGCATCACTCCAACGATGCAAATGCGATGCGCCTGGTGGATGATGTGATGGAGCCGTTCCGGCCGCTGGTGGATGCTCAGGTGCGGCAACTGACCGATCTTGGCCGACATGAAGTGGACGCACAGACCAAGCGCACCTTGGCCTTGCTGATGAGCCGCTCCATTCCGACACCTGACGGCCTCAGCCCCATAGCCAACGCGGTAGAACGGCTGTGCCTGTCCTTGGCGCAGGTGTACGAAGGCGGCCGGCGCACGCTCGTCTTTCCGTATAGTCGGCAAGACGGCGTGCGCGCCATGCTGGGGGAGAAAGTCGCGACAGCGACGGACGACGATGGCAAGGCCGAAGAAGTACCGGCCACGGACGACGACGAGTGAGTCGGCGCGCTCCGCCCATCAACCGCTGTGCGGCTATCGGCTCATGTGGGTGCTGGTCATGTTCGACCTGCCGGTGGGAACACCGGAAGAACGAAAGGTCGCCAGCGATTTTCGCAACGACTTGCTCGACCTTGGGTTCGAGCGCTGCCAGTATTCGGTCTATCTGCGTTTCGTCGAGGGACGGGACCAGGCCGACACCTATGTCCGCCGCGTGCAGAACGCACTGCCCGGGGGAGGCAAAGTCTATGTCCTGTTCTTCACCGACAAACAGTATGCCGGGATCATCCGTTTCGAGAACCGAAAGCGGCGAAAACCGCTCAAGAATCCTGAGCAATTCGAGCTGTTCTAGGGGATTTTGCGCGGGTTTTGTCCGGCGCAAACAGCAAAAAGCCCCTGAAAATCAGAGGCTTCTTGTGCTACGGAGCGTAGCAGATCAGGAATTGCGCTCTAGCCGGAACGCATCGACACGGCAACGGAATGGACAGCAGCCGAGAGCGTAGCAGATCAGGAATTGCGCTCTAGCCGGAACTTGAACGGTGCGCGCGCCGTAGTCGCGCGCGGCCGAGCGTAGCAGATCAGGAATTGCGCTCTAGCCGGAACCGGCAAGCGGTAGTGTCTCAGTTTGAAATGGGCGGGGGTTGACTTCTGGCCGGGTAGGAATTTGTCACCTGTTGCCGCCCCTCAGAACCGCGCAAACTGCGATCTTGTTGGGGGGAGACGGCCATGACAGAAGAGAGCGATGAGTGTGAGGCGGGAGGAGATCAATCCCCCGACACTCCCAAGACGAAGAAGTGGGACTTCATCGGATATTCCGGTTCGGTAGACGAGTCGTTCGCGGACACGATCGATAGTCTTTCGCAGGAGCCTAAAAACGATGAAGTCAGATTCGCGCTGGTGACTCGGGGCGGGTTGCCCGATGAAGCATATCGAGCGATGCGCATTCTGCAATGCCGGTACAAGCGAGTGACGCTGCTTGTCCCGAAGCCATGCAAGAGTGCAGGCACCTTAGTTGCCTTGGGCGCTCACGAACTGGCGTTCGGGCGGCGGGGAGAGCTTGGGCCTCTCGACATCCAGCGTCTCAAGAAGGATGAGATTATTGGATATGAGTCGGGAGCCGCCGTCATATCAGCGATGACGGCCCTCCACCAACAGGCATTCAACCTATTCGAGCGATTCATGTTAGGCATGATCGCGAAGAGCCAAGGCAACATTTCGGCGAAGATGGCAACCCATGTCGCCGCAGACGTGACCAAAGGCATCTACGAATCGGTCTTCCGCCAGATCGACCCGCATCACGTGGGCGAAACACAACGGGCGATGACCATAGGGGTGGCCTATGGAACGCGGTTGGCTAAGATCGGTCAGAATATCGAAGCCGAAATGATCGCGAAGATCATTTCCGGTTATCCTTCGCATGGCTTCGTCATAGACGAGGCTGAATCGCGGACGCTGTTTAAGAGCGTTCGAAGCATGTCACAGATCGAAGAACTCTTCGTAGATAGCATTCTCAACGAGGAAACGAGATGTTTTGCGGCCATCGACGAAGATGAGTTACAGAGTGCTGATTCCGACGACGATGGTGGCGCTGCTTCAACGGAGAACGTCAATGAGCCAAAAGACCCCACACCTGAAAACCCCGCAGGCGATGCGGAGGCAGGTAATGACGAGCGTGGAGCTGATCCTGAGCCAGCGCGCGCAGGAGGAGGCTGATCTGATGGAGAAGCTATCCGAGACCCTGACGCTTCCGGTTCTGGATGACGGCGCCGTCAGAACGCGTCTCGTGAAGCAGCCTGCGCGTATCACTCTCCGAGGCAGCTAAGAGCCATCGACCGCGCGGTCGTTTCAAGCCCGCTTTTTGTACGGTCCGCGCGGCTTGCTCTCCGGCTCTGGGATCAGGGACGCGATTTCTTCCAGCGACCAAACGTGATCCGTGATGCCGGCTTCCATCGCCGGGGTGACGCGCAGCGTCTTGTGGATGCGGCCGAAGTTGTAGTGCATGAAGTGCAGCGCGACAGCGTGCGCATGGTTGTCGACCTTCTTTGAGAAGGCATTGGTCAGGCGGGTGAAGCGGCGGCAGGACATGCGCATGGTCAGGTTCTGGCGTTCCACGTAGGACGTGGAGACGTGCGCCATATCCGGATCGCCGTTGATCTTCTGCTTGGTCGCGCAGACGAACTCGGACGGGCTGTAGCGGCGCTGGTCCGACTTCGGGCCTTCCCCGTAGACCTTCACCAGCATCGCGTAGTCCACGTCCGCGCCGAAAGCGCGCTCGACGGCTTCGACGTAGACCCGGTGCCCGTCCGTGGTCAGTTGCACGCGGTTGCGCAGGCGCGGAGCCAGGTCGGCAATAAACGTCTTGGCGGCGTCGCCGTCGCGGCTGCCGACCATCCACGAAGCGATCAGCTTGGTATCCGCGCAGAGCGCCGTCCACGTCCAGACATCGCCGTAACCGGCCGCGCCGTTCGCCACGTTCTTTTGCTTCGCGCCGACGAACGACCAGATTTCATCGCACTGGACGCGCTGACACGGCAGGTTGCACAGGGCTTGATCCTGGAACTCCGCGCAGGCCGTGCCGACATCAACCAGCAGTTTCGTGATCGTGTTGATCGACACGTCCGCGACGCGGGAAGCGGCCCGGAGGCTCATTCCTTCCACAAGGAGGCCGAGGATTTGGGCGCGCTTCGCAGTGGTCAGACGATTCATGTTGAACATTATGCATGACCGCTATAGCAAAAGCAATTGATGTGAATAGAACTTGCATAAAATTCTTGCACACTTTCGTTTCGAGGGGTATCGTACGCCCACACCGTCGAAACCGAGGCTCGGGATGGAGATCCAGCAAGGGGTTGTTCAATCGGACTTGGCGGACTACCTGCCAAGACTTCGAGAGCGGGTGGTGGGCGCAGTGGATGCCTACAGGGCGGAGTACGACGCCGCACTCAAGCGTATCCATAGCAAACGGTCGGTTGCATCACTGATTCACGACCACATCGTCCACAACATGGCCGAGTTTGCTGAGGCCACCCCCGGTGTTTCGCTTCACAACTCTAAGAACCTTTACATCCTGACGTTCCCTCAGGGGTACATGGTCAGGTTCAAGAAGGTCGGGAATAGCAAACTACCGTCAGGTTGGAAGACGGGGCAGGTGAGAGATTTTCGCAACCATCGGGGCCTGGAGGGTCTGCCTCAGGCGGTCTGCCTTGATTTGAGCTACCAATTGGATGCTATGGGGAACCTCCATGCGGTGTACCTGATCTGCCCTGCGGGCGTCTGGTCGAACATGTGGGATTCAGAACTTAGGGATGATGGCGCGCGACCCGTTGTGGTCAGCCTGTTCGGGGAACCGACTGAGCCGCAAGGTGCAACGCTGCTGCCGAAGAAGAAGGACTCGGGTCGTGAAGCTCAATCCGGAGATGGTGATACTGGCGCGTGAGTATCAAGGTCTCACGCAAGAAGAAGTGGCCGAAAAAAGCGGTCTGACCCAGCCGCGCATTGCGCGCGTCGAAGCAGGCATTGGCGCAGAACTCAGCGAGGAGGAATTGAATAGCCTCTTTGCTGCCCTCGCGTTCCCGCGAGAGTTTTTCTACTTGAATGAAGCTCGTTTCGGCTACGGAACAAGCTCAATCTTCACGCGCACCCGTCAGACGACGGCCGCCGAGAAGAAGAGATTGCGCAGCCTCGTAAACGTTCTAAGGATTCATACCAAGCGAATGCTTGATCACGTTGAGGTAGAGGCGTCACGCCCACTGCCTCGCCTGTCGTTGGCCGACTATTCGTCAGCGACGGCCGTTGCTGGCGCGCTCAGAGACGCTTGGCGCTTACCGCTTGGCCCGATCAAAAACCTGACCAAGCTGATTGAGGGTGCTGGTGTAATCATCATTGAGTGCGATTTCGGGTCCATCCCGATGGATGCGACGAGCGTCGCGGTCGATGATCTGCCGCCGATGATATTCATCAATCGAGACGTGCCCGGCGATCGATGGCGATTCACGCTCGCTCACGAACTGGCGCATCTCGTGATGCACGACATTCCCAAGCCAGAAATGGAGGATGAGGCTGACGAGTTTGCGTCTGAATTTCTCGTGCCAGGCGCCGAAGTTGCGCCCGATCTGTCGCGCATGAGGGTTGATCGACTTGACTCGTACCTCACGCTCAAGGGTTATTGGGGGGTGTCAATCGCATCGCTGATCATGAAGGCGAAGGCCATGGGGAAATTGACCCCGGACCAGTCCAAGAGCTTGTTCATGCAGATGTCTCGGCTCCAGATTCGAAAGAACGAGCCAAACCCGATTCCTCGCGAACAGCCGATGCTGCATCCGATGCTGGTGGGCTACTTCAAGAACGATCTCGGGTTCACTGACGACGAGTTCGCCAGAGTGATTTTGTTCAATCAGGATCGACTGAGAGAACTTTACGCTTTGGCACCTTCGGAGAAGCCGCGGCTTCGCGTTGTTCGTTGACAACCGCCCAACGCTTCTTCGCCGCCTTCTTCGCAATCGCTGACCGCTCCTTGGCGGTCAGCGACTGTGCCCGTGCCTTCCCGCCCTTTAGCCCACCTTTGCGGCCAAGGGCGACGGCCGCGGGGGTTCTTCCCGTCGTCGGTCTTAACGTCGTCGGTGTCGCCCGTGGCAATCGCCGTGATGAGCTTGGCGAGCTGATTTGTATCGCGGGGGCGTTTCGGTTTTGTAGGCATGCGGCAAGCCTAACTTGGCATGCCTGAACGCTCAAGCATCACCTGATTCCAAACTGAGACACTACCCGGCAAGCTCACGTCCAGCCAATTCGCAAAAGCGTAGCAGATCAGGAATTGCGCTCTAGCCGGAACATGGAAGTCCCCATGATTGGTCACGCTCGCAGTTCTGAGCGTAGCAGATCAGGAATTGCGCTCTAGCCGGAACATAGAGTGTCACCCATTCGCCTCGCCGGATGGCTGGCGAGCGTAGCAGATCAGGAATTGCGCTCTAGCCGGAACTTTGGGCGATCACTGAGCGCCGTGGCGCTCGTTTGAGCGTAGCAGATCAGGAATTGCGCTCTAGCCGGAACTTCGGTGCAGTGTCAGCACGCATCTGGATGACAGTCGGAGCGTAGCAGATCAGGAATTGCGCTCTAGCCGGAACAGAATCAAAACGGCGGTAGACACTGAGCAACTGGAGCGTAGCAGATCAGGAATTGCGCTCTAGCCGGAACTTACTTCGCCGCCATCAAGGCCAGCGTGGTGTCGAGCATGCGGTTGGAGAAGCCCCACTCGTTGTCGTACCACGAGCACACCTTGACCAGGGTGCCGCCCATCACTTGCGTCAGCGTGCTGTCGTAGACCGAGCTGTGCGGGTCGTGGTTGAAGTCCACCGAGACCAGCGGCTTGCTGTTGAAGCCGAGGATGCCCTTGAGCGCGCCTTCGCTTTCGGCTTTCACCACCGCGTCGATTTCTTCCTTGCTGGTGGCGCGCGCGGCGACGAAGGAAAGGTCCACCACCGAGACATTGATGGTGGGCACCCGCATCGAGAAGCCGGTGAGCTTGCCGTTGAGCTCGGGCAACACCAGGCCCACGGCCGCGGCAGCGCCGGTCTTGGTCGGGATCTGGCTCTGGGTGGCCGAGCGCGCGCGACGCAGGTCCTTGTGGAACACGTCGGTCAGGACCTGATCGTTGGTGTAGGCGTGGATGGTGGTCATGAGGCCGTGCACCATGCCGATCTTCTCGTGCAACACCTTGGCCAGCGGCGCGAGGCAGTTGGTGGTGCAGGAGGCGTTCGAGATCACCGTGTCGGAGGCCTTCAGCAGGCCGTGGTTGACGCCGTACACGACGGTGTTGTCCACGTCCTTCTCGCCCGGCGCCGAAATGATCACCTTCTTCGCGCCCGCGCTCAGGTGCGCCGAGGCCTTGGCCTTGGAGGTGAACAGGCCGGTGCATTCCAGCACCACGTCGACGTTGAGCGAGCCCCAGGGCAGCTTGGCCGGATCGCGTTCGGCGCACACCTTGATGCGATCGCCGTTGACGATCAGGTCGCCGCCATCCACCGACACCACGCCGGGGAACTTGCCGTGCGCGGTGTCGTACTGGGTCAGGTGCGCGTTGGTCTCGGCGTCGCCCAGGTCGTTGATCGCAACCACCTGGATCTCGTGGGTGCGCTTGGACTCGTACAACGCGCGCAGGATGTTGCGGCCGATGCGGCCGTAGCCATTGATCGCGACCTTGATCGCCATGACGGAAACTCCTCGACAGGACTGGTGCAGCAGGGGGAAGGGAAGCGGACTCCCGGCGGGCCGGGAAGCGCACAATTCTAGCAGCGGCGTGGGGATGGGCCAGTTGCACGCGGCACAGCGCGAGCCCTCGCGGGCCGGAGCCGGGAGCCCTCCGATGCCGAGCTGGCTGCCATTTCCCTGGTCCACCGGGGGAACCGTATCGAAAAAAACAGTTGACAAGCCCCCATGCTGCACCACAGCATCCGTCCCATGCTGACCTCCGCCCTCAACGCAAACCTGATCGACACCGGCACCGCGCCGGCGATCTCGCTTGCGTCGGGTCTCGTACTTGTCGTCGTACTTCTTATTAGCCGCTACAGGTGCGGATCGGCGACTTAGGCTCGGATTTCAGCGAACCCCAAGACTCCGAAACCCCGCACCGGGCAACCAGTGCGGGGTTTCTGCGTTTAGGGGGACGAAAAAGTCCGGGCCGTCGCCTTGCCGCGCGATGGAACCCCCGAAATGCACAGTGACGCCATCAAAACCGGACCCGATCGCGCCCCCGCCCGCGCCATGTTGCGCGCCACCGGGCTGGACGACGCCGCCATCGCCAAACCGCTGATCGCGGTGGTGCACAGTTGGTCCGATGTTTCGCCCTGCAACCTCAACTTGCGCGAGCTGGCCGAGCATGTGCGTGCCGGCATCCAGGCCGCGGGCGGTACGGCGATCGAGTTCAACACCATCGCCGTCACCGATGGCATCGCGATGGGCACCTCGGGCATGCGCGCTTCGCTCGCCTCGCGCGAGTTGATCGCCGATTCGATCGAACTGGCGGTACGTGGCCATTGCCTCGACGGCCTCGTGGTGCTGTGCGGTTGCGACAAGACCATCCCGGCCGCGGCGATGGCCCTGGCCCGGCTCGATCTGCCCGGATTGATGCTGTACGGCGGCTCGATCCTGCCCGGTTGCCACAAGGACAGGAACACCACGATCCAGGACGTGTTCGAGGCCGTGGGCGCGCATGCCGCCGGCACCATCGACGACGCCGAGCTGGCCGCGATCGAGAAGACCGCCTGCCCCGGGGCGGGCGCCTGCGGCGGCCAGTTCACCGCCAACACCATGGCGCTGGCGACCACCTTCCTCGGCCTCGCACCGATGGGTTTGAACGACATCCCCGCGCCGGATCCGGCCAAGCGCGCCGCGGCGCGGGCCTGCGGCGAACGCGTGATGACGCTGGTGCGCGAGAACCGCAGTGCGCGTGATTTCGTCACCGCCGACTCGATCCGCAACGCCGCGGTGGCCGTCACGGCGACGGCCGGATCGACCAACGCCATCTTGCATCTGCTCGCGATCGCGCGCGAAGCCGACGTGGCCTTTGCGCTGGACGAGTTCGACGCGATCAGCCGTGATACGCCGGTCATCGCCGACCTCAAGCCCGGCGGTCGCTACATGGCGCCCGACATGCACCTGGCCGGCGGTTCGCGCCTGCTCGGCGCGCGGCTGCGCGAGGCCAAGCTGATCGTCGATACCGACACCGTCAGCGGCGCCTCTTTGTTCGACGAAATCGCTTCCGCGCAGGAGCGCGATGGCCAGCGCGTGATCCTGTCGGCGCAGTCGCCGCTCAAGGCGCGCGGCGGCTTCGGCATCCTCTACGGCAACCTCGCGCCGGAAGGCTGCGTGGTGAAACTCGCCGGGCACAACGCGCTGCGCTTCGAAGGCACGGCGCGCGTGTTCGATTCGGAAGAAAGCTGCTTCGCCGCGGTGCAGGCGCGTGCGATCCGCGCCGGCGATGTGGTGGTGATCCGCGGCGAAGGCCCGGTCGGTGGCCCCGGCATGCGCGAGATGCTGGCCGTGACCGCGGCCCTGGTTGGCCAGGGCCTCGGCGGCGAGATCGCGCTGATCACCGACGGACGTTTTTCCGGTGCCACGTATGGCTTCATGGTCGGCCACATCTGTCCCGAAGCCGCGCTCGGCGGCCCGATCGGTCAGCTGCGCGATGGGGATCGCATCGTGATCGATGTCGAGGCGCGCACCTTGTCGACCGATGCCGCACTCGGTGAGCGTGCCGATGCGTGGCGGCCTGCGCGCACGATGGAAACCCGCGGCGCGCTGGCGAAGTTTGCCGCGTCCGTGAGTTCTGCTTCGACCGGCGCGTGCACGGCGTTTCCTGCACCGCGTTCCGCGCAGAACCGCCCTCACCCCAGCCCTCTCCCGCACGCGGGAGAGGGGGCCAAGCCCGCCTTGCCTGCCTCTCCCGCGAGCGGGAGAGGTCGCGCCGCAGGCGCGGGTGAGGGTGCTCTTTCCCACCAAATCAGCACGGTCGCATGCGACTGACGCATCCCCGTCCCGACTCGACACTCCACCACGCGCACCTTCCTTCAACAATCACCCACTCACTTCCCTCACACCTCCCCACCCCCACCACCTACCCCGGAGCCCCACCATGAAGACGTATTCCGCCGCCGACGCCCGCCCCGCCGCCCTCAAGGACAAGACCATCGTGGTCTACGGCTACGGCAGCCAGGGCCGTGCCCACGCCCGCAATCTGCATGACTCGGGCTATACCGTCGTGGTGGCCGCGCGCCCCGGCGCGAGCTACGACCAGGCCAAGGCCGACGGCCTCGCGGTCGACACGCCGGAACGCGCGATCCCGGTCGCCGACTTGATCGCGCTGCTCACGCCCGACATGACCCAGGCCCAGATCTACAAGGACGTGATCGCGCCGCACGCGCGCCAGGGCGCAGCGCTGCTGTTCGCGCATGGCTTCAACGTGCACTTCGGCCAGATCGCGGCGCGTGCCGACCTCGACGTGATCCTGGTGGCGCCGAAGGGGCCGGGCGCGCTGGTGCGCCGCCAGTACGAGGAAGGCCGCGGCGTGCCCTGCTTGATGGCGATCCAGCAAGACGCCACCGGCCACGCCAAGGAGTACGCGCTGGCCTATGCGCACGGCATCGGCGGCACCCGCGGCGGCGTGATCGAAACCTCGTTCGGCGAGGAAACCGAAACCGACCTGTTCGGCGAACAGGCGGTGCTGTGCGGCGGCGCTACGGAGCTCGTGGTGATGGGCTTCGAAACCCTGGTGGAAGCGGGCTACCAACCGGAAGTGGCCTATTTCGAATGCCTGCACGAGCTGAAACTCATCGTCGACCTGCTGCACGAAGGTGGCCTCGCCAAGATGCACCAGTTCATCTCCGAGACCGCGCAGTACGGCGACCTGACCCGCGGCCCGCGCGTGGTGGACGAGCACACCCGCAGCCAGATGCGCACCATCCTGCGCGAAATCCAGGACGGCCAGTTCGCGCGTGAGTGGGTGGCCGAGCACCAGGCCGGCCGCGGCCGCTACCAGTCGCTGAAGAAGCGCGACATCGAGCATCCGATCGAAACCGTCGGCCAGCGCCTGCGCGCCAGCATGAGCTGGCTGCAGGAGAGCGCGAAGCCCAAGGCCACCCCCGCCGCAGCCAAGGCCACCGCAGGCTGACGTCACCGCATCGCGAAGGAACGAGCCATGTCCCCGCCCCCCTCCAACGCCCACGCGCCGCATGCCGCAGCGGCACCGCTCGATGCGGCTGCCACCAGGATGCGCGGTGCCGATGCCCTGTTGCGCGCACTCGAAGCCCAGGGCGTGGACCTGATCTTCGGCTACCCGGGCGGCGCGATCATGCCGGTCTACGACGCCCTGGTGGATTCGAAGATCCGCCACATCCTGGTGCGGCACGAGCAGGGCGCGGCCCTCGCCGCCAACGGCTACGCACGCCACACCGGCAAGGTGGGCGTGTGCCTCGCCACCAGCGGCCCCGGCGCCACCAACCTCGTCACCGGCATCGCCGATGCGTTCCTGGATTCGGTGCCGATGGTGGCCATCACCGGCCAGGTGCCCACGCACCTGATGGGCACCGATGCCTTCCAGGAAGTCGACATCTTCGGCATCACCCTGCCGATCGTGAAGCACAGCTTCATCGTGCGCGACGCCAATCAGATCGCGGCCACCGTGGCGGAAGCCTTCCGCATCGCGCGCGAAGGCCGGCCCGGCCCGGTGTTGATCGACTTGCCCAAGGACATCGCCACCGCCGTGATCGATGCGCCCTACTTCGAGCGCGCCGGTTCAACGCCGATGCCCGAGGCCGATCGCGCCTCGATCCAGCGTGCCCGCACCCTGATTGCGGCGAGCCAGCGCCCGGTGTTCTACACCGGCTACGGCGTGGGCCTGGCCCGTGCCGAGAGTGCCATGCGCAAGCTGGCGCGCGAGACTGGCATCCCGGTGGTGTCGACGCTCAAGGGGCTGGGCGGCCTGCGCAGCGACGATGCGCAGTTCCTCGGCATGCTCGGCATGCACGGCAGCAAGGCCGCGAACATCGCGGTACAGGAATCCGACCTGCTGATCGTCGTGGGCGCACGTTTCGACGACCGCGCCACCGGCAAGCTGGCCGAGTTCGCCCCGGGCGCGAAGGTGATCCACCTCGACACCGACGCGGCCGAGGTGTCCAAGCTGCGCTACGCGCAGGTGCACATCGTCGGTGACCTCAAGGCGATCCTGCCCCGGCTCGACTGCCGCCCGGAAATCACCGCCTGGCAGGCGCGCTGCGCAACGCTGCGAACCGAATCCGAACCGCGCTACGACGCACCGGGCGAGATGATCTACGCGCCCGCGCTGTTGCGCGACCTGAGCCGGCGCGCGCCCGAGGATCACGCCGTGGTGTGCGACGTGGGGCAGCACCAGATGTGGGTGGCGCAACACTGGGAGCACCGCGACATCCACCGCCACCTGACCAGCGGCGGACTCGGCACCATGGGCTTCGGCCTGCCGGCGGCGATGGGCGTGAAGCTGGGGCGCCCGGATGCCTGCGTCATCTGCGTCAGCGGCGACGGCTCGATCATGATGAACATCCAGGAGCTGGCCACCCTGCGCCGCTACGGCGTGGCGGTGAAGACCGTGCTGCTGGACAACAGCTCGCTCGGCATGGTGCGGCAGTGGCAGGAGCTGTTCTTCGCCGAGCGCTACTCGGAGATCGACCTGAGCGACAACCCGGATTTCTCCGAGGTGGCGCGCGCCTTCGGCATCGCCTCCGAGAGCATCGAACGGCGCGACCAGGTCGAGGCCGCGCTGCAACGCCTGCTCGACGCCGACGGCCCGTATTTCCTGCACGTGAAGATCGACCCGCGCGCCAACGTCTGGCCGCTGGTGCCGCCCAATACCGCCAACCACCACATGATGGAGAAGCACGCATGAGCACGACCCGCCATCCCGCCGAGGACCCGCGTGAGAACAGCGCCACCTTCGCTTCGACCTTTGCCGAGGAGCGCTGGCAGGGAGCGAGCTTTGCCGCCAGCTGGATCTCGCCGCCGCAGCCGCAGCGCCATGCCGCCGAGCACGCAGCACCGCGCGGGGAGAACGACGATGCATGAGTTCCGACTGCTGCTGAGCACGACCGAAGGCGCGCTGGTGCGGGTGCTGGGCACGATCGAACGGCGTGGCTTCAGGCTCGGTGCGATCGAATCCCGCCCTGGCCAGCGCGGCGTGCAGCTCAACTTCACCCTCGCGCCGGGCGGCCGTTCGCCGGAGGTGCTGCTGCGCCAGATCCAGCGCCTGCACGACGTGCTCGAAGCCAGCTTTGAGCTGCCGCGTCCGATCTTCCAGCTGCCGGTCAGCGCCCTGCCCTCTCTGCCGTCAATGCCGACGCCTACGCGCAGTGGCATGAGCTTCCTGGGCATCCCCGAGCGGATATCCGCGAATTGAAGGGTTCGATTGGACGAGATCAAGAGACGCTTTCGCAAAGGACGCAAAGGAAAGGCGGGCAAGGCACGCAAAGGAAAGCCTTGAGTTGGCCGTCGCGATGACGTAGTCGAGTGCGGACCACCAAACAAGACTTTGCGACCTCTCTGCTCTTCCTTTGCGTCCTTTGCGAAAACGTCTCTTGATCTTCCCATCGCCACACTCCAGCACTCTCCGACATAGCCCATGACCAACCACGTACGCATCTTCGACACCACCCTGCGCGACGGCGAGCAATCGCCGGGCTGTTCCATGACGCGCGCGCAGAAGCTCAGCCTTGCGCGGGCGCTGGTCGAACTGGGCGTGGACACGCTCGAAGCCGGCTTCGCCGCGGCCAGCCCGGATGACTACGCCGCGGTGCAGGAAATCGCACGCACGGTACGCGGCAGCGGCGTGGCAGCGCTGGCACGCGCGCAACGGCACGACATCGAGCGCGCCGCGGCCGCGCTGGAGGGCGCAGAAGCGCCGCGCATCCACGTCTTCATCGCCACCAGCGACCTGCACCTGGCGGCCAAGCTGCGCATGAGTCGTGCCGAAGCACTGGACGCAGCGGCGGCTGCGGTGGAACTGGCGAAGCGGCATGTCGATGACGTGGAGTTCTCCGCCGAAGATGCATCACGCTCCGATCCGGCCTACCTGAGCGAGGTCTTCAGCGCCGCCATCGAGGCCGGCGCCACCACGCTCAACGTACCCGACACGGTCGGGTACGCGATTCCCTCCGAGTACGGCGCGCTGTTCGCCTACCTGCGCCAGCACGTGCGCGGCATCGAGCGCGCGGTGCTGAGTTCGCACTGCCACGACGATCTCGGCCTCGCCGTGGCGAACTCGCTGGCCGCGATCGAGAACGGCGCACGCCAGGTCGAATGCACCATCAACGGTATCGGCGAGCGCGCCGGCAACGCGGCGCTGGAAGAAATCGTCATGGCCCTGCGGACCCGCGCCGCGCACTATGGCCTGAGCACGCGGATCAGGACGCCGCGCCTGCACCCGGTGTCGCGCCAACTGGTGGCGCTGACCGGCAGCCAGGTGGCGCGCAACAAGGCCATCGTGGGCGAAAACGCCTTCGCGCACGAATCGGGGATTCATCAGCATGGGATGCTGAGGAATCGTGCGACCTACGAAATCATGTCGCCCGAGGATGTCGGCGTTCCGAAGTCGCAACTGGTGCTGGGCAAGCACAGTGGGCGCGCCGCGCTGGCCGATCGCCTGCGCGAACTGGGCTTCGTGCTGGAGGAAGCCGAGCTGAACCAGGCCTTCGCCCATTTCAAGGCGCTTGCCGATCGCAAGAAGGAAGTGTTCGACGCCGATCTCGAAGCGATCGCGCTGGGTGCGAACGGGGTCGAGAGCGGGCCGTGGCGCCTGATCGCCCTGCAGAGCCAGGGTGCGATCGGGCGCGAGGCCGTCCCCAGTGCCAGCGTTCGCCTCGCGCATGAGGATGGGCACGTGGTGCAGGAGGCGGCCGTTGGCGATGGTCCGGTGCACGCGATATTCGCAGCGATCGAGCGCGCCACCGGCTGCGCCCTGTCGTTGCGCCAGTACCAGGTACGCTCGCTCTCCACCGGCGAGGATGCGCAAGGCGAGGCTCGCGTCGACGTGCTGGCGGACGAGCGCGAATACCGGGGTCGCGCGGTCAGCACCGACATCCTCGAGGCCAGCGCGCTGGCGCTGGTGGAAGTGATCAATCGCATCGAACGCCGTCGCGCGCTGACGGCGCGGGAAGCGGCCGTGGCGTGATCTGCGACCAACACGTTCGTTCAACTATCCATCAATGGCTCACAAACGGATCCGCAAGCGCATTCCGCCGCAATTTAGTCTTGCGTAAATGGTTGACGAGAGACCGGGCGTCCTTCGACTTTGGCCTCTTCGCGGCCTACGCTCAGGATGAGCGGCATTTGCGAACCCCGCTCACCCCGAGCGTAGCGCCCAAGGCGCGAAGTCGAAGGGCGCGGGCTGTCAATCGATTACGCAAGTCTCAATAACTCGAATCCCATCAATAACCCACATCGAACTCGCACCTCCATGAAAACCTCGCAACTGATCTGGTTCAACGGCGACCTGACCCCCTGGGCCGACGCGAAAGTGCACGTGATGACACATGCGCTGCACTACGGCTCCTCGGTATTCGAGGGCATCCGCTGCTACGCCACGCCCGAGGGGCCGGCAATCTTCCGCCTCGATGACCACGTCGAACGCCTGTTCGCCTCGGCCGCGATCTACCGCATCCCGATTCCGTTCACGCCCGGCGAGATCGCCCAGGGCTGCCGCGACGCGGTGCGGGAAAACGGGCTGGCCTCGGCCTACCTGCGGCCACTGGTAATGCGTGGAGTCGGCGGCATCGGCGTGTGCCCTGCCGCCGATTCACCGGTGGAGGTGATGATCGCCGCGATGGAGTTCGGCGCCTACCTCGGCGAGGAAGGCCTGAAGCAAGGCATCGACGCCTGCGTCTCGAGCTGGAATCGGGCCGCACCCAACACGTTCCCGACCGCGGCCAAGGCCGGCGGCAACTACCTCAACTCGCAGCTGATCGCGATGGAAGCCAAGCGCAACGGCTATGCCGAAGGCATCGCGCTCGCGCCCGACGGCACGCTCTCGGAAGGCAGCGGCGAGAACCTCTTCATCGTGCGCAAGGGCGTGCTTTACACGCCGCCCGCGGCGGCCTCGATCCTGGTCGGCATCACCCGCGACACGATCTTCCAGCTGGCTGCCGACATGGGCCTGAAGGTGGTGGAACAATCGCTGCCGCGCGAGATGCTGTACCTGGCCGACGAAGTGTTCTTCACCGGCACCGCCGCCGAGATCACGCCGGTGCGTTCGGTGGATCGCGCCCCCATCGGCAACGGCGCACGCGGCCCGATCACGGCGGCCCTGCAGGATCGCTTCTTCGGCCTGTTCGATGGCCGCACCCCGGATCGCTGGGGCTGGCTGTCCCCGATCGCCTCCGCCCCGCGCGAACTGGCGGAGGTGGCGTGATGTCGGTCGCCCGCACCATCATCGACAAGGTCTGGGATGCGCATTGCGTACGCGCGGAAACCGCTGACGCCCCAGCCATCCTGTACGTCGACCTGCACCTGGTGCATGAGGTGACCTCGCCCCAGGCCTTCGCCGAACTCACGGCGCGCGGCCTGCGCGTGCGACGCCCGGAACGCACCCTGGCCACGCTCGATCATTCCACCCCGACCCTGGCGCCCGGCCCGGACGGCAAGCGGCCCTATGCCGATGCCTCCACCGAGCAACAGGTGGCCACAATGGCAAGGAACTGCAGCGAGTTCGATATCGAGCTGCTGGATTTCGACTCCGGCGCGCGCGGCATCGTGCACGTGATCGGGCCGGAACTGGGTGCCACCCAGCCCGGCATGACCATCGTCTGCGGCGATTCGCACACCGCCACGCATGGTGCCTTCGGCGCGCTTGCCTTCGGCATCGGCACTACCGAGGTCGGCCACGTGCTGGCGACGCAATGCCTGTTGCAGCGGCGGCCGAAGACGCTCGCGGTCACGGTGGAAGGCAAGCTGCCCGATGGCGTCGGCGCCAAGGACCTGATCCTGCACATCATCGGCGAACTGGGCATGGACGGCGGCACCGGCTACGTGATCGAGTATCGCGGCGCGGCGATCCGCGCGCTCGATATGGAAGCGCGCATGACCTTGTGCAACATGTCGATCGAAGCCGGTGCACGCGCCGGCCTGGTGGCACCCGACGACATCACCTTCGCCTACCTGCGCGGCCGCCCCAAGGCACCGCAGGGAGCGGCCTTCGATGCCGCCGTGGCGCAGTGGAAGCTGCTGGCCAGCGATCCCGATGCACGCTTCGACCGTGAGCTTCGCATCGACGCCGCCTCGGTGCGCCCCACCATTACCTGGGGCACCAATCCGGGCCATGTGGTGGCGATCGATCGCGCCATTCCCTTGGGAGGCGGCGACGCTCTGGTCGAGCGCGCCCTGCAGTACATGGGCTTCCGTGCCGGCGCGCCACTGCTGGGCGAGAAGGTCGACGTGGTGTTCATCGGTTCCTGCACCAATGGTCGACTTTCCGATCTGCGCGAAGCGGCCACCGTGCTGCGCGGACGTCGCATCGCCCCGCATGTGCGGATGCTGGTCGTCCCCGGGTCCGACGCCGTCAAGCGCGCGGCCGAGGCCGAAGGCCTGCACGCGGTCTTCCTCGGCGCCGGTGCGGAATGGCGCGAACCGGGCTGCTCGATGTGCATCGCGATGAACGGCGATCGTGTCACCGCGGGGCAGCTGTCGGTCAGCACCTCCAACCGCAACTTCGAAGGTCGCCAGGGACCGGGCGCGCGCACCGTGCTGGCGAGTCCTGCCACGGCGGCGGCCTGCGCCGTGGCCGGCCACATCGCCGACCCGCGCGACTACGCGCCGCGTTCGCAGGAGGCCGCGTGATGGACGCGTTCTCCCGCTATCGCTCCACCCTCGCCGTGCTGCCGGCCGAGAACATCGACACCGACCAGATCATCCCGGCGCGCTTCCTCACCACGACCGAGCGCAGCGGCCTGGGCCGGCACTGCTTCGCCGATTGGCGCTTCGATGCCGAAGGCGGGGAACGCGCCGACTTCGCCCTGCACCGGCCGGAATTCCGCGACGCCGGCATCCTGCTCGCAGGGCGCAACTTCGGCTGCGGCTCCTCGCGCGAACACGCACCCTGGGCCCTGCTCGACTTCGGCATCCGCGTGGTGATCTCGACCCGCATCGCCGACATCTTCCGCAACAACGCGCTCAAGAACGGTTTGCTGCCCGTCGTGGTAAGCGTCGACGAGTTCGCGCGATTGCTGCCACTGGCCGCGCGCGAGATCGCGGTGGATCTGTCAACGCAGCGCATCGAGTTGCCGGATGGTTCGTCGATCGGGTTCGAAGTGGAACCGTTTGCGCGGCAGTGCTTGCTGCGCGGCGTGGATCAGTTGGGGTATCTGTTGTCGGAAGGTGAGGCGATTTCGGCGTTTGAGGGTGCGAGGGCGGCATGAGCTCGTGTTTATCCTCTACTCGACCTCCGAGCGAAGGACTTGGGCTCGTCATTCCGGCGAAAGCCGGAATCCATTTTTATCTGGGCTTTACTCGCACGAAACAGTGGTATCGCGAGTTTTCGTCCGCATCAGCGGCGGCCGAGTTCCTTTCTCTTGCGTGCCCAAGAGAAAGGAACCAAAGAGAAGGGCACCCGGAGATCGCGCCCGCCTTTGGCGGGTTCGCGTCGGTCCTGCGGGGTTTCTCGACGGCACGTCCGTGTACCGGCGAGAAACTCGCGCGCTTCCTGCGCGCGCCCGCTGTTGCGGCTGATCCTCCGGCCCGCCGCCGCGATCTACGGGAAGGTGGATCAAGAGCAAGGAGCAAGAGCTCGCCGGATGTCGTTGTTGGCTCTTGGATCCCGTCTATGGCGCCGAGCAGCGCAGCCGGGCTCGGGGGAAAGGCGCGTATGTTTGAGGCCATGGATGGCCGAGCTCGCGCCGGCCCGAGACTGGCGAGCAGCGCAGGCCGGCGCCAGAGTCGGGTCGCCTTTCTTATGGTTCCTTTTCTTTGGCGATGCAAAGAAAAGGGACTCGGCCGCCGCCGAGGCGGACGAAGCCCTGCGGCACCCTCGCACCAGGCGAGCAACGCCGTCCGCTGGACTCTGCCATTCGCGGCAACGATGAATTGAGAAGAAGAGACCACCCATGAAAGCAACCATTGCCCTCCTCCCCGGCGACGGCATCGGCCCCGAAGTCTGTGCCGAGGCCGTCCGCGTACTCGAAGCCATCGCCGACCTGCACGGCCATCAGTTCAAGATCGAGCCAGGCGACATCGGCGGCATCGCCATCGACAAGCACGGCGATCCCTTGCCGCCCGCCACCATCGCACTGTGCGAGCGTGCCGATGCGGTGTTGCTGGGCGCGGTCGGCGGGCCCAGGTGGTCCGACCCCAACGCATCCGTTCGGCCGGAACAGGGCCTGCTCAAACTGCGCGCCACGCTCGGGGTGTACGCCAACCTGCGCCCGGTGAAGCCGCATCCGGTCGGCGCCAGGCATTCGCCGCTCAAGACCGCGGTGCTCAAGGATGTGGACATCCTGTTCGTGCGCGAACTGACCGGCGGCAGCTACTTCGGCGCCAAGCGCCGCGAAGGCGACGTCGCCTTCGACGAGTGCCGCTACGACGTGGGCGAGATCGAGCGCGCCACGCGCCGTGCGGGCGAACTGGCGCGCGCGCGACGCCGCCAGCTCACCCATGTGGACAAGGCCAATGTGCTGGAGACTTCGCGCCTGTGGCGCGCCACGGTGGCGCGGGTGATGCGCGAGGAGTTCCCCGACGTGAGCGTCGAGCACGTGCTGGTCGACGCGATGGCGATGCACCTGCTCACCCGCCCCGCGCACTACGACGTGATCCTCACGGAAAACCTGTTCGGCGACATCCTCACCGACGAAGCCGCGGTGCTGGCCGGATCGATGGGCGTGCTGCCTTCGGCCTCGCTCGGCAAGGGGCGCAAGGGCCTGTACGAGCCGATCCATGGATCGGCACCCGATATCGCGGGCCAGGGCATCGCCAATCCCTACGGCACCATCCTCTCGGCGGCGATGCTGCTGCGGCATTCGCTGCATCTGGAGAACGAGGCGTGCGCCATCGAGCAGGCGGTGTCGGAGGCACTCGATGCGGGCGTATTGACCCGGGATCTGGTCAAGCGCGGCGCGGTGGACACGGCCAGCGCAGGGCGCTGGGTGGCGCAGCGCCTGAGTCGGAACGCGAAGCGCGCGCGGAGCGCGGCATGAGCCTGCTCCGACGCAAGCGTGCCGCGCCTCCGCTGCTGGCGCCGATCGCGACACAGTCCATGGCAGCGCGACCGCTGCCTGCAGGGGCGAACGTCAACCGAAATCGTGCGGGCGCTCGGGTGGATTCCGCGGCCTGGCTGCGCGCCATCCTCACCGCGCCGGTCTATGACATCGCACGCCGCACTCCGCTCGAACCGGCACCGCGGCTATCCGCCCGACTCGGCGCAAGCGTGCTGCTCAAGCGCGAAGACCTGCAGCCGGTGTTCTCGTTCAAGCTGCGCGGCGCCTATGCGTGCCTCGCGCAACTCGACGCGGCGGAACGCGCGCGCGGCGTGCTTGCGGTCTCGGCGGGCAACCACGCGCAAGGCGTCGCGCTGGGCGCGCGTGAACTGGGCATCGATGCAGTGATCGTGATGCCGGCCACCACGCCGCAGATCAAGATCTCGGCGGTGGAAGCGCTGGGCGCGCGCATCGTGCTGCATGGCGACTCCTACGACGATGCCGCCGCACACGGGCGCGTGTTGTGCGAACGCGAAGGCCGCAGCCTGATCCATCCCTACGACGACGATGCGGTGATCGCGGGCCAGGGCACGGTGGCGATGGAACTGCTGGCGCAGCACCGCGGCCGGCTCGATGCGGTGTTCATCCCGGTCGGCGGCGGCGGGCTGTGCGCGGGCATGGCGGTGTACCTCAAGACGCTCGATCCCGGAATCCGGGTGATCGCGGTGGAGCCCGACGATGCCGCCTGCCTCGCCGCGGCAATGCGCGCGGGAGCGCCGGTTCGGCTCGACCAGATCGGCCTGTTCGTCGATGGTTGCGCGGTGCGCGAGATCGGCGCGCGCCCGTTCGAGCTGCTGCGCGAATACGTGGACGAGGTGATCACGGTGGATGCGGATGCGGTCTGCGCCGCGATCCGCGACGTGTTCGAGGACACGCGCTCCATCGTCGAACCCGCCGGCGCGCTGGCCGTGGCCGGAATGAAGCGCTGGGCCGGCGAAAACTCCGCCGCGGGACGCCACCTCGCCGCCGTGCTCAGTGGTGCCAACATGAACTTCGACCGCCTCGCGCACGTCGCGGAGCGCGCTGCCGTGGGCGAGCAGAACGAAGCCATCTTCGGCGTGACCATTCCCGAGCGGCCCGGCAGCTTCCTTGCGTTCTGCCGCAGCATCGGGCGTCGCGCCATCACCGAGTTCAACTATCGCTGGCAGGGTGGCACCGCGGCGCAGGTGTATCTCGCGGTGAAGCTCAAGGGCGGCAACGCGGAACGGTTTGCGATTCGCCAGTCGCTGACCGAATCGGGCTACGCCTGCCTGGACTACACCGAAGATGAAGTGGCTCGCCTGCACGTGCGGCACCTGGTGGGTGGCGCCGCACCGGGGCTGGGACGCGAACGCCTGTTCCGCTTCGAGTTCCCGGAGCGCCCGGGCGCGCTGCTGCAGTTCCTCGAAACACTCGGCACGCGCTGGAACATCTCGCTATTCCACTATCGCAACCACGGTGCGGCCTACGGCCGGGTGCTGGCGGGATTCGAAGTCGGCTTCGAACACGATGCCGCATTCGAGGCCGACCTGGCCCGACTCGGCTTCTGGCACTGCGAGGAGAGCACGAATCCGGCACTGCGCCAGTTCCTGCGCGCCTGAGTCGTCGCGGTAGGCGGGGCCCGGCGGCTCGGTTAGGCTGTGGCACCTTTCGCGCGTGCCACCTGCATGAATCGCCTGCTGCTGTCCCTGCTGCTGTCGCTTTGGCTGTGTCCGCTTGCCCTGGCCTGGAGCGACCTCGGCCATCGCCTCGTTGGTGAGCTGGCCGAGCGCCGGCTTTCGCCGCAGGCGCGCGCACAGGTGCACGCACTATTGGCGGGCGAGGCCGAGCCCACGCTGGCAGGTGTCGCGAGTTGGGCCGACGAGATCCGCGACCAGCCCCAGTGGCGCCAGACCTCGCCGCAGCACTACGTCAACATCCGCGACGAGGCGTGCCACTACGAGGCCGCTCGCGATTGCCGCAATGGCGAATGCGTGGTCGCGGCGATCGCGCTGCACGCGCAGCGGCTTGCCGATACCCGCCTGAGCCGCGAGGAGCGTGCACTGGCCCTGAAGTTCCTGGTGCACTTCGTCGGCGACGTGCACCAGCCGCTGCACAGCGGACATCGCTCCGACAAGGGCGGCAACGACTTCCAGGTGAGCCTGCGCTGGCGCGAACCCTATCCCTGGGGCATCAACCTGCACTCGGTCTGGGACTATTTCGTGCTGGCCAGCGCCGATCTCGACCAGGCGGCGTACGCCGAACGACTTGCGGCGATCATGCCTGCGCCATCGCACGCCAGCATCGACCCCGTGCACGACGCGCCCGGTTGGGCCGAGAACTCCTGCACCCTGACCAACAGCGAAGGCTTCTACCCGCGCCGACCGGGAAAATTGCCGCCCGCCTATCTGGAGCGGCAGCGTCCGCTGGCCGAGGCGAGACTGCAACTGGCCGCCTCGCGCCTGGCGCAACTGATCGAACAGGCATTGACTCCGACCCACTGATCGGCGCGCGTGATGATGCGCGCCGCGTGATGTGGGTCAGCTCCGCACGTGCAGCAAGGCGCGCACCGTGGGTTCCAGCGCGCTGAGTCCCGCATCGCGACCCAGCGCCAGCGCGCTCTCGGCGTTGCGACTGCCGAACCAGGCATCGGCCAGTGCAATCAACGCACCGGCGCGATTGCCGCTGGCACAGTGCACCAGCACCGTCGGCGGCGAGGTGAGCAGCACCTGATGCAATGCATAGGCCGCGCCACGGGTGAGGGCTTCGGGCCCGTCCACGGGAATGTGGACGTAGGCCAGTCCGGCATCGTGCAACTCTGCGGCCTCGTCGCGTCCGGCCATTTCGTTGTCCGGCCGCAGGTTGACCACGGCACGCACGCCGGCGCGCGCGAGTGCGCCCCACGCTCCGCTGGCCGGTTGCCCGCTGCTGCACAGTCCGGGACGTGGCGTCATCATCACCGGCATGGTCTGGGTGGTGCTGCTCATGCGCCGCGCCTCCTTCGGGATGACGTCTGCGGCTGCTCGCAGTAGATCGCGTGCAAGGTCTGCATCATGGTCGCGACCGGCCCCGGCGCGATGGCGTAGTGGATAGTCTGGGCCGCACGCCGTGTTTGCACCAGCCTGGCGCGACGCAGTCGCCCCAGGTGTTGCGACAGGGCCGACTGGGAGAGATCGAGTTGCGCGTGCAACTCGCCGACGCTGCATTCGCCTTCGGCCAGATGGCACAGGATCAGGAGGCGTTGCGGATTCGCCAACGCACGCAACAAGGCGGCCGCCTCGCCCGCATGACGACGCATGGCGGCCGCATCCAGCGAGGTGGCAGGCGTGTCCGGTGTCGGCATGGGCAGGGCGTCCTCCGATTTTCGAGGCGGCCATGATATCAGTCCTTGCTAATTAAGATATTTGTAATATACGATGCCCGCACCCGCTCCGGAGCCGACCATGACCCCACGCGTCCAAGCCTTCCTGCACGGCCCCAGCAATACCTGGACCTACCTCGTGTCCGAGCGCGACGGCGGCGAGGCGGCGGTCATCGATCCGGTGCGCGATTTCGATCCGAAGTCGGGGCGCACTTCGTTCGCTTCCGCGGGCCGCGTGCTTGACGCGATCCGCGCCGCGAACCTGCGCGTCACCTGGATCCTGGAAACCCATGCCCATGCCGATCACCTCTCGGCCGCGCCCTGGCTGAAGCAGCAGTTGAATGGGGCGCGAATTGCCATCGGCGAGGGCATCCGCGCCCAGCAGCAGCGCTTTGCGCCGGTATTCGGCTTCGGCCCGGAGTTTGCCTGCGACGGCTCGCAGTTCGATCACCTGTTTGCGCCCGGCGAGCGATTTTCCCTGGGCGCGCTCGTGGGCGAGGCGATCGCAACGCCCGGACATACCGACGACAGCATGAGCTACCTGATCGGCGACGCCCTGTTCACCGGGGACTCGTTGTTCCTGCCCGACAGCGGCACGGCGCGCTGCGATTTCCCCGGCGGCGACGCTGCGACGCTGTATCGCTCGGTCCAGCGCCTGTACGCACTGCCCGACGACACACGGGTGTTCGTGTGTCACGACTACGGTCCCGCCGGGCGCGAGCTGCGCTGCGAAACCACGATCGGCGAGCAGAAGCGCGAGAACATCCACGTACGCCTGGGCGTGGCGGAAGCCGAGTACGTGCGGATGCGGCGCGAGCGTGACGCGACGCTCGACATGCCGGCCCTGCTGCTGCCCGCGGTGCAAGTCAACCTGCGCGCCGGAGAATTGCCGCCAGCCGACAGCAACGGCACGCACTACCTGCGCCTTCCGCTGGATCGGTTCTGAGATGCCGACCACGTTCACACCCTGGACCGCGCTCGCCGGTGGCCTGCTGATCGGGCTCGCCGCGGTGCTGCTGCTGCGCGCCAACGGTCGCATTGCCGGCATCAGCGGCATTCTCAGTGGTGCCATCGAGGGCGCGCGGAGCGAGCGAGCCTGGCGATGGGCCTTCCTGATCGGCCTGATGCTGGGCGCGTTCGCGTGGTTCGCCACCGCCGGCAGCCTGGAGGCCCCGCGCAGCGGCTATTCACCCTGGCTCCTGGCGAGCGCCGGCCTGCTGGTCGGTGCCGGCACGCGCCTTGGCAGTGGCTGCACCAGCGGGCACGGCATCTGTGGCCTCGCACGCCTGTCGAAGCGTTCGCTGCTGGCCGTGCTGTGCTTCATGGGCGCCGGCTTCCTCGTCGTCGCGCTGATGCGCCATGGGTCGCCCTGACATGGTCCGGTCGCAAACCCTCGCCACCGCCTTCCTCGCGGGCGCGTTGTTCGGAGTCGGGCTTGCCGTTTCCGGCATGACCGAACCCGACAAGGTACTCAACTTCCTCGATCTCTTCGGTCACTGGGATCCGAGCCTCGCGCTCGTCATGGGCGCAGCGCTCGCGGTGGCCCTGCCCGGGTTTCGCTGGGCCCAGGCGCAACCGCTCGCGCTGTGCGGCGATGCGCTGCAGTTGCCGACGCGGCGCGAGATCGACGCGCCGCTGTTGATCGGCGCCCTGCTCTTCGGTGCCGGCTGGGGGCTTGCCGGCTATTGTCCCGGCCCTGCGCTCGCGAATATCGCGCGCTTGAACGCGGAACTGATCGTGGTCCTGCCCGCCATGGCGTTGGGCTCCTTCCTCGCCGGACGCCTGGCCCCGAAGGCCTGACATTGGGCGTGATGCGGAGGCATGCATTAGCCTTGGGCGCATGATCGAGACCGACCTGCTGCTTGCTGTCCTGTTCTTCCTCGTCGCCACCCTCTACTCGTCGGTGGGACACGCCGGCGCCAGCGGCTACATCGCCGCCATGGCCCTGCTCGGTTTCGCGCCGGAACAAATGCGACCGACGGCCCTCGCGCTGAACCTGCTGGTGGGAGGCATCGGCCTGTTCCGCTTCTGGCGGCGTGGCCATGTGCAGTGGCGCAATGTCTTTCCGTTCATCGCGGCCTCGGTGCCGGCCGCGTACTTCGCCGCGCAGGTGAAGCTGCCGAAGGAATCCTACGAACTCCTGCTCGGCCTGATCCTGCTGGTCGCGGCAGTCGGCATCTTCCGCAGCGCCGGGCGCGTGGATGCCGAAGACGCGCGCGTGGCGTCGAAACCGATCCCGTGGCTGCCCGCACTCGGCGTCGGCGGCGGCATCGGCGTACTCGCCGGACTTACCGGCACCGGCGGCGCCATCTTTCTCACGCCACTGTTGCTGTTCATGCACTGGGCGAAAACGCGCGATGCCTCGGGCATCTCCGTCGCCTTCGTCTGGATCAATTCGGTGGCGGGCCTCATCGGCCTGTGGAAGGCCACCGGCACCCTGCCATCGGCCTTGCCAATGTGGCTGGTGGCCGCGGCCCTGGGCGCCGCACTCGGCACCCAGTTCGGCCTCAAGTGGTTGCCGCTGCGCGGACTGCGCTATTCGCTCAGCGTGGTGCTGCTGATCGCGGCGGGGAAGCTGCTGCTGGCCTGATCGTCCGCGCCGACGGATGTATCGGCGCAGCCCACCCTCAGCACTCGTCGCCGCCCTCGGACACGTCGGTCAGTTTCAGGGTGAAATTCGCGTTCGTCGGCAACGAAAGTTGATCCAGCCAGCGACCGACCGGCGGGCTGGACCATGCCGCCGGACTGGAGGCCTGAGTCGCGGCCGGCCGCACGTAGATTTCGTCCAGCGCGCCGCTGGTTTGCGCCGCAGGCGCGGAATCGCCTTCGTTCAAGGAGAAGTCGATTGGCACGCCCACCCAGGCCGCCACCGGCTTGTAGCCATCGTGCGCCGCATTGAACTTCCACTTGCGCAAGGTCGCCACGGCGGCCGCATCGAGGTCGGCCGAACCGGAACTGGCTTCCACTTCCACCTGCTGCACCCCGCCATCCGAACCGACCAGCACGCGCAGCAACACCTTGCCCTCGCGCTTCTCGTCGATCGCGGCCTTGGGATACTTGGGTGGCACGATGCGGTTGTAGGTGGGCAGTGGACCGCTCGCATCTTCCGCGGCGACGAGGCGGCCTGGCGGCTGCGGCAGCGGCAGCGACGATGATTCAACCGACTGCCCTGCCTCCTTCTTCTCGCTGAGCGAGAAGGTGACCGGTACGGCGGCCCAACTCTCGATAGCCTCGCCCTTGTCGTCCGTCCCCGGGGTGAAGTTCCAGTTCATCGCGGCTTCGCGCGCCGCAGCCACGAGTTCGGGGTCAATGTTTGGCGTGCTTTGCTCCGGATCAAGCTCGGCTTCCAGCGCCTTGCCATCACGGCCGATCTTCACATTGAGCACCACCTTGCCCTGTGCGCCGCGCTTGAGCGCACCCGCCGGATAGCGCGGCGGCTTCATGCGGCGTTCGTCGCTCAGCTCCTCGGCAGGCTGCGCGGCATCGACCACGGACGCTTGATCCGCTTGATTCCCGCTCGCGGGCACCGCGGGAACGACGTACTCCGCGCCCAGCGTCGGCATCCCGTCCTCGCGCATCTCGCCGATGCCGATCACGCCGTTGCTGCCACGCTTGATCCGCAGGATCGGGTTGCCAAGGACTTCCGCTCCCTGGGTCAACTGACCCGAGATCAGGACGGTGTCGGCGGCCAATTCGTCGAACTGGAAGCGCAGGCTCAGGTCGCCATCGGCGATCGACAGTTGCGCGCCAATCGCGCCGCTGAAGCGCGCGCTCTTCACTCGCTTGCCGTCGCGGATGAGATGGACCTCGGCGACACCTTGTTCGGCGGAGGCTTCGCTCGCCACGGTTTGTGCGGGCTGACTAGCCCAGGCCATGTAAGCGGTTGTCATCGACAGTGCGAACGCAAGCGCGAATCCGGCGGCCAGTCGTGTCGCGCCGGGCAATGGATGTTTGAGCATGGCGATTCTCTCCTTCAAGGGATGCGCCGACTGCCAATGGCAGCCGAGCAGCGGTTGTTCGAGCATGAGCTGGGTCTTGAGCATGGCGTCGGCATAGGAACGCCGTGCCTCGGGACGCTGCGCCAACACCGTGGCATCCACCGCCAGTTCCTGGTCGAAGCGGAAGCGGCCCACGGCGTAGTGCAGCAGCGGGTTGAACCAGTACACGCAGCGCAGCGCGGCGGCGACCAGATTGGCGAGCGGATCGCGCCGCAGCAGGTGCGCGCGTTCGTGCCGCAGCACCAGGTCACGTTCCAGTTCGCTGTAGCGCGAATCGAAGTCGGCGGGCAGCACGATGCGGCTGCGCCACAAGCCGATCACAACCGGGCCGGCGTCGGCATTCTCGGCCTGCAGGCTACCGTCGCTGCGCACGCGCAGTTTTCCCAGCGCGCGCCGGAAGCGACGTTGCTGCCAGGTCAGCCCGAGTGCGAGGGCAAGTGCTCCCGCGATCCAGAGCGCGAGCAGCCAAGGCGCGGCGTCGAACGGCGCTTCGACGGCCGCGTGCGCAAGCGTGGCTGCCGTCGCCTGCGGCACCGGCACATCGAGCGGAAGCTCCAGCACCACACGGCGCGCCGGCAGCAGCACCGCGACGCCCGCGGCCGGCAGCAACAGCCATAGCGCATAGGCACTCCGTGCACCGATGAGGCGTCGAAAGGGGCGCCGCAGCAACAGGACGGCGCTCGCCGCCACGCTGATTGCGAGCGTGGTTTCAAGCAGCAGGTCGACCAGCTCGACGGTCATTTTCCAACTCCTCGATCAGCTTCTTCAGCTCCGCGATGTCTTTCTTGCTCAGTTTGCGTTGCTCAGAGAAGTGCGCTACCAGCGGTGCCACGCGCCCACCGAACAGGCGATCGAGCAAGCCCTTGCTCTCGCGCAGCAGCCAGTCCTCGCGCTTCAGCCGTGGCGTGTAGAGGTATCGGCGTCCATCCTTGCTCGCACCGAGCGCACCCTTGTTCAGCAGCCGGTTGAGCAGGGTCTTGATGGTGGGTTCCTGCCACTGCCTGGTTTGCGCCAGTTCGGCCACCACGTCCTCGGCGCTGAGCGGACTGCTGCGCCAAAGCACTTCCATCACCACGCTTTCCGCTTCGCTGATCTGCATTGCCCGATCCTTGCTTACATCTGTAATCGTTTATTGAGATTACGCCCGTAAACATCAGGCTGTCAAGCGCACGCGGGCAGGTGCATCTCGCTTGTTGACCGCGATCAAGGCGCACCGGACGCGTCGGAACGACACTGGCACCAGACTTCCCAACATTGGAGCTTCGCATGAACATCCGTGCTTCCACGGCGCTCGCCCGACGCTTGCTGCCCCTCGCGCTGCTCGCCTCCTGCGCGGCCAGCGCCGACGAAGGCGACTGGTTTTTCCGGGTCGGTGCGCACGCCGTCAATCCCGCATCCGACAACGGCTCGCTGGCGGGCGGCACGCTCGACGCCAGCATCGATACCGACGTGCGCCCAACCCTGGTACTGGGCCGCCAGCTCACTCCGAACTGGGCGATCGAACTGCTGGCGTCCCTGCCGTTCCAGCACACCGCCTCGCTCAACGGCGCGGACGCGCTCGACTTCAAGCACCTGCCGCCAACCTTGACCCTGCAGTACTACTTCGCGCCCGAGGCGAAGGTGAATCCCTTCGTCGGCGCCGGACTCAATTACACCTGGACCTTCGACGAGGAGGAGCGTGGCCCGCTCGCCGGGACACGCGCACGCGTCGGCAACTCGTTCGGCCCGGCATTGCACGCGGGCCTCGTGTTCGACACCGGCCGGCGCTGGAACGTGATTGCCGACGTGCGCTGGGCCGACATCGATGCCGATGTCCGCGTCGACGGCGCCGCGGTCGGCACCGTGAACGTCGATCCGCTGGTCTACGGCATCTACCTGGGCTGGAAATTCTGAGTCCGGCGCCGGGCGTCTGCCGGAGCCACACGCCGGAACGGGCGTGTGGCTCCCGTCGTCACAGTGCGAGGGCGATTGCCAGCGCGCGCTCTAGCGTGAAACCGAAATGCGGGAACAGCTTTTCCGCCGGAGCCGATGCGCCGAAACTGTCGATGCCGATCACCGCACCATCCAGGCCCACGTACTTGCGCCAGTAGTCGCTGACGCCGGCCTCGATCGCCACGCGCTTGCGGCACCATGACGGCAGCACGCCTTCACGCCATTCCAGCGGTTGTGCGTCGAACACGTTCGGACACGGCATCGACACCACGCGCGGCTTGCGGCCGGCGTCGATCAGCTGGCGCGCCGCCTGCATCGCCAGCTCCACTTCCGAACCCGTGGCGATCAGGATCAGGTCGAAGCTCGCATCGGGTGAATCCAGCAGCACGTAGCCGCCGCGCGCGATGTCGGCCACCTGCTGCTCGGTACGCAACTGGTGCTGCAGGTTCTGGCGGCTGAAGATCAGGCAGCTCGGCCCGTCGCGGCGCTCGATCGCGCGCTTCCACGCCACCGCGCTTTCCACCGCGTCGCAGGGACGCCAGACGTGGTTGTTGGGGATGTAGCGCAACGAGGCCAGGTGTTCGATCGGCTGGTGCGTGGGGCCGTCTTCGCCCAGGCCGATGGAGTCATGCGTGAACACGTGCACCACGTTGGCCGGGATCAGCGCGCTCATGCGCAATGCGTTGCGCGAGTAGTCGGAGAACACCAGGAAGGTGGCGTCATACGGCAAGAAGCCGCCGTGCAAGGCGAGGCCGTTCGCGATCGCGCTCATGCCGAACTCGCGCACGCCGAAGTAGATGTAGTTCGCGTTCGGGTCTTCGGCCTTGATGTCCTTCGATCCCTTCCACAGCGTCAGGTTGGAATGCGCGAGGTCGGCCGAACCGCCGACCAGTTCCGGCAACAGCGGGCCGAACGCATCCAGCGCCATCTGCGAGGCCTTGCGCGAGGCGATGGTGAGGCCGTCGGCCTGCAGCTTGTGGACGTAAGCGGTGCTGGCTTCGCTCCAGTTCTCGGGCAGGTCGCCGCGCATGCGTCGTTCGAACTCGGCGGCGAGCTCGGGATGCGCGCCGGCATAGGCCGCGAACGTCTGCTTCCACTGCGCCTCGCGCTTCGCGCCGGCATCGAGCGCGCTCCATCGCGCGCGGATCTCGTCCGGCACTTCGAACGGGCCATGCTTCCAGCCCAGCTTTTCGCGCGCACCGGCCAACTCGTCCTTGCCCAGCGGCGCGCCATGGCTGGATTCCTTGCCGGCCTTGGTCGGTGCGCCGAAACCGATCACGGTCCTGCAGCAGATCAGCGTGGGCTTCTCGGTTTCCGCCTGCGCGGTGCGGATCGCCTGCGCGATCTCGTCCGGATCGTGTCCGTCGACATTGCGGATCACTTGCCAGCCGTAGGCCTCGAAGCGCATGGCCGGTGTCGTCGGTGAACCAGCCGTGCACTTCGCCGTCGATCGAGATGTTGTTGTCGTCGTACAGCGCGATCAGCTTGCCGAGCTTGAGCGTGCCGGCGAGCGAGCAGGCCTCGTGCGAGATGCCTTCCATCAGGCAGCCGTCACCGAGGAACACCCAGGTGGTGTGATCGACCACATCGAAGCCGGGGCGATTGAAGCGGCGCGCCAGCACCTTTTCGGCAAGGGCGAAACCCACGGCATTCGCCAGACCCTGGCCGAGCGGACCGGTGGTGGTTTCCACGCCCGGCGTTTCATGCCGTTCGGGGTGGCCCGCGGTCCTGGAATGCAGCTGGCGGAAGCGCTTGAGTTCATCCAGCGGCAAGTCGTAGCCGGCCAGATGCAGCAAGGCATAGTGCAGCATCGAACCGTGGCCGTTGCTCAGCACGAAGCGATCGCGGTTCGACCAGGCCGGATTGGCCGGGTTGTGACGGTAAAAATCGTTCCACACCACTTCGGCGATGTCGGCCATGCCCATGGGCATGCCGGGATGACCGCTCTTGGCGGCCTCCACTGCGTCTGCGGAGAGGAAACGGATGGCGTTGGCGAGGTCGCGGCGGCTGGGGGTGGTCATGGGCGCAGGGTCTTCAGCAAGTCGAAATCGGAATCGGCGTGTTCGAGTTCCACGCCGTGATGATGGGCGCAAGCGGCGATCAGAAGATCGGTGGCCGGTGCCGTGATGCCGGCGTCGCGAGCCGCGCACGCTAGCGCGTAGCTTCGATCCCAGACTGCTTCGGTCATGGGCAGGCAGGGCAACAAGCGATCGAGATCGCGCAGCACCTTCTTCTCGTGTCCGCCACGACCGCCGTTCCACAACTCCAGCTTCACCACCGGACACCAGGCGGCGTTTCCCGTCTGAAGCAGCGTCGTGACGCGCGCGCGCACCGCAGCGTTGCCTCTATCGCGCAGCATATGCACCCAGGACGAAGTGTCGATCAGAACCACGTCAGCGCTTGCGTCGCAATGCCTGCAATTCCTCGGGCGAGATCATGTTGGTGCAAGTCCCGGCGTACTTGACCAACTCCGCCATGCGCTTGCGCCGGTTGAAATCCTCCAGCGCGATCACCACCGCCTCGCGCTTGGTGCGCGCCCGGGTGAAACGCATCGCGTCGGCGAGCTCCTTGTCCGGGATGTCGATCGTGGTTTTCATGGATTCCATTTTATTGCCGGAAGGATTCCGATTCAATGCTGAATGGAATCCAGCGGCGCAGTGTCCCATCCGATCCGCGCGCTGTCGCGGTTGCGGCGTGCGCGATCCGGTGCTACGACTCGATTCGGGATCAGCCGCCGCACTCAGGGCAGCGGGTCCCCGTTGGGCCGCGTCGGCGTGTCGCTCAAACGCCGCAGATCGAGCGCCTCGAAGCGCCAGTCGATGTCTTCGCCCTGGGCCTGGATCCCGCCGCGCGCGCGGGTGTCGTCCAGCACTTCGAAGCGCACGCTGCCGATCACGCGCGAGGTCGCTGGCGCCTCCCCGCTGCAGCCCGGGCAACCGTCGGCATCGGCATAGCGCAGGATGGCGAACTCGCTTGCGCTGGCCTCGCCCGCGCCCAGGGCCCAGGTCGGCTGGCCGTTGCGATCGAAAAAGAAAGCGGCCACGGCCAGCACGTCGCCCAGGCGCGTCACCGAATAACCCCAGCCGGAGCGCGCCGGGTCGTACCAGTCGGCCGTCGGGAACTGCGCTTCAAGGCTGTTCCCGACGGCGAATTGTTCCACCGTGGCCTCGCCGCCACGGCCGTCGAGCGTCCAGCGAAACCGTGCCTGATGCTCGGCGGAAAACTCCAGCTCGATCATGCCCACCGCACTGCCGATGGCGCGCGTCCCGTCCCACACGTAACGCTGCAATGGCGCGGACCAGCGTTCGCCTTGCAGCGCACCAACACCCAGGTACCAGGTGGCGCGGCCCTGCGCGTCGTAGGTGTACCAACCCACCGCGAGGCCACCGGAGATGGCTTGCACATCCAGGCCTTGCCCGCTGCGTTGCGGGTCGCGCCACGCGCCGACGCGCGGGCGGAAGCGGCGCTGTGCATCGCGTGCGTAGCGATCGACGATGCGCGGCACGAACAGCAGTGCCTGCGGACTCGACATCAACCCGGCAGGTGCCTTGGCAAACACGTCGCGAAATGCGCCGTTGGCGTGGTAGCGCAACACCTGATGGGTACCGGCACTGCTCACGTACAACTGTCCGGCGCGGTCGAAGGCGAGCCCGGCGGGGCGATCCAGCCCACCGCTGCCGGAGGCCACGTGGTTCGTCGTCGCGCCGGTGCCGGGGTCAACGCGCAATACCCGATGTGCCTTGGCATCCGCCACGTACAGCGCGCCATCCGGGCCTTGTGCCAGGGCCGTGGCATCGAGATCAAAACCGGCACCCAGGACCACCGAGCGCATCAAACCGCCGTCGGAGGAAGACACTTCCGACAAATTGCCGAGGCGATCCAGCGTCCAGACGCTGCCGTGCGTGGTGGCGGAGAGCGCGCGCGGGCTGGCCGCGAAGAAGGCCGCATCCGAGAACAGGCCGCGCTCGGTCTCGCGCGCGCTGACCGGGTCGTAGCGATGCAGGGACAGTTCGGACAGCACGCCACCATCCGCGATGAAAATCTCTCCAAGCGAACCTGCGGCCATCGCCACCGACAGGCCCGACTTGAGACCTGGCGCCGCCTCGCTGCGATAACCGCGCAACACACGCGACTCTCGCTGGCGCAAAGCCGGGTCGTAGCGCCGCACCTCGCTCGCGATCAGGGCATCGACGCGACGCCGGTAAGGATTCCAGGCGAGCGCCGACTTCGGGCCCAAGGCGAGCGGCGCGTGGCTTTCGGCAATCTCGATCGCGACGAAGCCCCCGGACTCGCCATCGAGGCGCAGCACGCGATCGGCACCGAGGCTGCTCACCAGCAGGTCCTGCGCGGCGGGATCGTAGTCGGCAGCGCCATCGCCATCGGTGTCGGCATCGGCGTTGTCGCCCAGCCCATCGCGATCGAGATCGCCCGATTCGCGCGGGTCGGTATCGAAGGCATCGGCGTTGTCGCCCACGCCATCGTTGTCGAGGTCGGAGACTTCGCTGCGTTCGCGTGGCAAGGCGTCGAGGCCATTCACGCTGCCATCGCCGTCGAGATCAGGGTCAGCATTGTCACCGATTCCATCGCCGTCCAGATCGGCGGATTCCGACGGGTTGTTGGGGAAGGCATCGAGGCCGTCGGCCACGCCGTCGCCATCGCCGTCGGCGTGGTGCGCCGGTTCGTACGGAAAGGCATCGCGGCTTTCCGGTACGCCATCGCCGTCGTCGTCGGGATCGAGCGGCGCGGGAACCACCACCGCGACCGCCGAACTGCGTGGCGCGCGAAATGCGGCAAGTGCGTTCATGCTGGCGCGGAGTCGTCGCGCGTTGTCCGAGACACCAGGTACACCACAGGGACGGCCGCCGCACAACTGCTGCGGGTTGGAGAAGCGGTACAGGCGCAAGCCGCGCTGAAGCCGTCCGGTGCCGAACGAACCCATCACGGTGTGGTACTGGCCCAGAGCCACATGCGCCTGTCCGTAGCCTGCGGCCTCCGAACTCGCCCCCGCCTGGTGTTCGGCACCGAGGTTGTGCCCCACTTCATGCGCATAGACCTCGTCACCGCAGATCGACCAGGAACTGGTGCCGTCGCTGAGCACGTTCACGCCGTGACCGGCCCCGCTGCCGAACAGATAGGCGATACCGCAACTGTCGCGCGTCTCGATGTCGTGCGGACGAACCAGGGTGACAAGGTCGGCGCCGAGCGCATCGCGGCGCGCGCGCAGACCGGCCAACCCGGCGGCGGGCGGGCCACTGGCTTCCAGCGCGTCACGCATGGCTGCAAGCGCGGCACCATTGGTGCCTGCGTCGGTGTAACTGGTGGCTTCGATGCCCACCACGCGGAGCCCAAGATCGACCGCGCTGTTGGCGAAGATCTGATTGGCCAGCGCCACGCGACACCACCACCGCCGCCGCAGGTCGCCGGTGACGTTGAGCGTGGTGCGGCACATGTCGAGGAAGCGATCCACGCCCAGGATCAGGCCGATGCCTTCCGGCGGCACGCCGACCATGCCGAGGATCAACGCCACCACCGGCAGCGAGCCGGCGGGCACGCCGGCGGTGCCGATGCCGCCGAGGATGCAGACGAACATCACCGTGACCTGCTGCATCAGGTTCAGTTCGACGCCGAAGAACTGCGCCAGGAACAGCACGGTCACGCCTTCGAACAGCGCGGTGCCGTTCTGGTTGGCGGTGGCGCCCACGGTGAGCACGAAGCGCGCGATGCGGCGCGGCACGCCGAGCTTTTCCTCCGCCACCTTCAGCGCGGTCGGCAGGGTCGCGTTGCTGGAGGCGGTGGAGAACGCCATCACGATCGCTTCCTGCGAGCCCTTGAAGAAGGCCAGCGGCGACATGCCACCGAAGAAGCGCACCGCCGCCGAATACACCACGAGGAAATGGATTCCGAGCGCCAGTACCACCACGCCCACGTAAGCCGCGAGCTTGAGCAGCAATTCCCAGCCGAACAGCGCGGCCAGGTTGAACACGAGGCAAGCCACCGCGAACGGCGCCAGCTGGATGACGAGGTTGATCAGCGTCATCGAGACCTCGAACAGGCCCTCGATCGCGCCCTTGAGCCGTTCGGCGCCTTCGGTCTTTGTCAGCACCAGGCCGACGCCGAACATCAGCGCGAAGAACATCACCGCGAGGATGTCGTTGTTGCTCGCCGCGCGGATCACGTTGTCGGGCACGATGTTGATCAGCATCGCGAGGCCGGTGGGTGCCTCGCGCGTGGTGCTGACGATGGCCTGGGCGCGCTCCGCGCTTTCGCCCAGAAGCTTCTGCGCCAGCGCCGGATCGACGCCCTGGCCGGGCTGGAACAGGTTCACCAGCACCAGGCCGATGATCACGGCGATGGCCGACACCACCAGGGTATAGGCCAGCGTGCGCCAGCCGACCTTGCCGAGCGAGCGCAGGTCGCCCATTTCGGCCACGCCCATCACCAGGGCCGAGAACAGCAGCGGGATCACCAGCATGAAGATCAGGCGCAGGAAGATCTGCCCGACCGGCTGGGTGACGTAGCTCGTGAGCCACTTCAACCATTCGGCGTCGGCCGCGGCAAGGTGGGCCATCATGCCCAGCAACAGGCCGGCGCCGAAGCCGATCGCCATGCGGGTGTGCAACGGCATCTTGCCGCGCAAGGTTTCGGTCTGGCTCATGCGTTCCCCGTTCGCGTTGGCCGCCGCGATGTTAGCAGCCGACCGCGGCGCGCACGACGCCCCGGAGCAGGCACAATGGCCGCAATGCACGACCCGGGGAGGGGTCCATGGGATGGCTCGCAACACTCACGCGGCACAAGTCGATTCCGCAATTGCAGGCTGAAGCTGGCGCGCGCCGCGACTTCCGCCGCGTGCTTGGGCTGTGGCAGCTCACCAGCATCGGCCTCGGCGGCATCATCGGGGTCGGGATCTTCGTGCTGGCGGGGCAACAGGCGGCGGTGAACGCCGGGCCGGCGGTGGCGCTGGCCTTCATCATCGCCGGCATCGCCAGCGCCGCTGCGGCACTGTGCTATGCCGAGTTTGCCGGCATGATCCCTGTGAGCGGCAGCGCCTACACCTACAGCTACGCGGTGCTGGGCGAGTTCGCCGCCTGGATCATCGGCTGGGACCTGTTGCTCGAATACGCGCTGATCGTCGCCGCCGTGGCGAGCGGCTGGTCGGGCTATCTGCAGAACTGCTGGAAGCGATGGGCTGGCCTTGCCGGTCTGGGCGCAGGGCGCGATGGGCACGGGCGAAGGCCGCGTGTTCAACGTGATTGCCTGTGGCGTGGCCTTCGCGGTGGCCGGCCTGCTGACCTTGCGCACCGAATGGGGCGCACGCCTCAATACCGTCGCCGTGTCGATCAAGGTGATCGGCGTGGCGCTGGTGATCGTGGTGGGCGCGTTCTACGTGAACCCTGACAACTGGTTTCCCTTCATCCCGCCGGAAGCCACGGGCAGCGACGGCAGCACGCACTACGGTTTCGGCGGCGTGGTGGCGGCGGCGGCCGTGGTGTTCTTCGCGGTGTTCGGCTACGACACGCTCACCACGGCGGCGGAGGAAGCCAAGAATCCGCAGCGCGACCTGCCGCGCGCGGTGCTGCTCTCGCTCGCCATCTCGATGGCGCTGTACCTGACCATTTCGATGGTGCTGACCGGCGTGGCGCACTATTCCACTCTCAACAACGATGCGCCGGTGGCCAATGCCTTCGGCGCACTGGGCCTGACCTGGGTGCGGATCGCGATCTCGGCCACCGCGGTCACCAGCATCATCAGCGTGGTGTTCGCCTTCATGCTGGCGGCCTCGCGCATCTGGTTCGCGCTATCGCGCGATGGCCTGCTTCCGGCGTGGTTCGCCAAGCCGCACCCGCGCCACGGCACGCCGCACCGCCCCACCCTGCTGCTCGGCCTGATCACCGGCATCACCGCCGGGCTGTTGCCGATCGGCGATCTCGCGATGCTGGTCAACATCGGCGCGCTCTCAGCCTTCGTGGTGATCTGCGCCGCGATCCTGGTGCTGCGTTACCGCCAGCCAGAATTGCCGCGCGCGTTCCGCACCCCGTGGGTGCCGGTGGTACCGCTGATCGGCATCGGCTTCTCTATCTGGCTGCTCAGCCACCTGCCCTGGGCCACGTGGGAGCGCTTCCTGGTCTGGCTCGGACTGGGCCTCGTGGTCTACTTCGGCTACGGCATGAGGCGCAGCAAGCTGGCTGGCACCGGCGCGAACTGAACCGCGCCGGCGCTACTCGAAACCAGTGCCGAACACCACGTCCGCATTGAGCGGATTGCGGCGCTGGAACACATCGCGGCCCGGATTGAAGTCCTCGCCGTCCTTGAGGTTCGCGGCGAGCGAGTCGTAAAACGTCGCGGTGCCGTTGTAGTCCAACGCGGGGCGGAAGCTGTCGTCGTCGGCCAACTGGCCCTGGCTGTTGCGCGCCAGGCGCAGGCGCTCGCGCGCGCCGACGAGGCGCTGCACGAACAAGTGCTGATGGCCATTGCCCGCCGGATCGGAGGGATCGAGATTGCCGGCGCGCGAGATGAAGCTCACGCTGCGGCCGTCGCCCGAGATCGCGGGTTCGATGCTCTCCTCGTCCGCATCGCCACTTGCCGGCCGGGTGACTCGGGTGAGCTTGTTGCAGCAACTCTCGTAGTGATAGATGTCGGGCTTGCCGTTGGCATCGCTGCCGTCGAGATTTTCGTTGCTGCCGAAGACGAGCTGGGTGCCGCTGAAATCGACGCGCGGCGTCTGCGCCTGCCCGGTCGGACTGCCGATGCGCTGGTCAACGCCGGTGAGGAGATTGCGCAGGAAAACCTGGCTGCCGCCGGCGGCCGTGGGTATCGTCATCGCCACGATGTTGCCATTGGCCGAGAGTACCGGCTGGCCGGCACCCGGCGGATTGGAGCTGCCGTCCGCGTTCTTGCACGACAGGCAGCGCGGTGGATCAAAGCCGTCGGCGGGATCGGGTTTGATACCGATGCGATACGCGTCCGCCCCCGCGTTCCCGTCGTCGCCCGTCAGCGGCGTGGTGGTGACGAAGACGATGCTCTGCCCGTCGGGTGCCAGCTGCGGATTCGTGCCGGCACCGCCCGGCACCGCATTGCCGACGCGGAACAGGGCGCCGCTGATCAGGTTGCGCAGGTAGACGCCATGCGAGCCGGCCTGCTTGCGCGCCCGGGTCTCGGCCTTGGTCTGGTTCGCCACGAAATTGACGGCGGCGTCGTCCACCACGAAGGCGGCCAGCATGCGCCCGGCGGCAAGCGTGGGCTCCATGGTCGGCGCGCAGATCTCCGTCACCTGATCCGCCGGCGCGGAACCGCACGGCACGCTGGGACCGGAGTTTCCCTTGATGCGCTTGGCACGAATCACCGGGCCATTGAAGCAGGGGCTGTTGAAGTCGCCCGAGCTCATGCTGATCTGTTCCATGCAGGCCGGCTTGCCCGGCGCCGGCGGCCGGAACACATAGGTGTCGGCGGCGCCGGCATCGGCGTCATTGCCGCTCCAGCCCTGATTGAAACCGGCGGCATCGGACGAAACCAGGACCAGGCTGCCGTCGCTGGACGGTACCGGCGCGAAGATCTCGCCGCCGTTGGGATCGTTCACCGGCGTCACCGGCTGCGCAAACACCAGCGCATTGCCCACCGCGACGATCTGGTCGCCATTGGTGGAGTCGCCAGCTTGGGCCGCTACCTGACGACCGTCATCGCTCAGCGCGGGCTGGATCGCGAAATCGCCGAAGAACAGCGGGCCGACCGTGAACGTGTGGAGATCGCTGGTGTTTCCCGGCGCGCGTCGGTCGCGAACGACGAGAAAATTGCCGCCCACCAAGTTACTCGGAGACTGCAGGTTGAATGCGTTGCTGTCGAAAGCCACGTAGCGCCCATCGGCCGAAATCGCGGGCCGGGCACTGGGCCCTTGTGCCTCGAACTCGTCGGAATCCACGCTGACCCGCTCCACCCGCTGAGCGCACAGGTCGCGCACGAACACATCTTGCTCGCCGGCGAGGTCGCCGGTCACGAAGAATGGACTGTTCGAGGCGAACGCCACTTCGCAGCCATCGGCGCGAATCGCGGGCGGATCGGACACCGCACCCAGCGGTCCCCCGCTCGGTGGAACATTGCTCACGAGACGGGTCGAGGCGTTGTCGTGCAGATAGACGAAGACATCGGTCTGGTTGTTGTTGTCGCCCGCAACGACGAGGTTGCGGTCGGTGGCGAAGGCCACGCTGCGCCCATCGCCACTGATGCGTGGCGCGGACAGGAAGTTGAAGATGCTGCTGGTCACGAGCGTGGTGCTGGCGCCGCCGCTCAGCGGCCGCCGCACCAGGCCGATGGATTCGGTCGGATAGCTGCAGCGGTAGGTGATTACGCTGCCGTCGTCCGAGATATCGGGCGCATCGCAGACCTCGCTCGCGGCGAAGTGGAACGTGGCGCTGGCGCGCTGGATTGCACCGCTTTGCAGATCCTTCACGAAGATGTCGCGTGCGCTGTCGGTGTCGCCGGCCACGAGGTTGGTGGCGGTCGAGGAGAACGCGACGTAGCGACCATCCGGCGTGATCGCGGGGTCGCCGCTGGCGCCGTTCGCCTGCACGCCATTCGCATCGGTGCTGGCGCGTCGCAAGGTGTGCGCGACGCGATCGAACACGAACACATCCGAGGTGCCGTTGCTGTCGCCCGCCACCAGATTGCTCGCTCCCGAAGTGAAGGCCACGTAGCGGCCATCGCCCGAGATCACCGGCTCGTTGCTGGCACCATTTCCACGCGTGCCGCCGTCGCTGCGACTGACGAGTTCGTCGCCGAGCGCGGCCTGGGCCGATGCCGTACCGGCCACGGACGCCAGCGCGAGCGCCAGCAGCCCACTCGCACCCCGGATCCAGCCATGGGCACGGCAAATTGCGCTCCGACCTGCGCCCATGGCTCGCCTCCGCTGACAACGGTGCTGGCGATGTTACGCCTGTCGTGTGCAGCCCGCGTAAAGGCCGGGGCTCAGCGCGAACTGCGATAAAGCGGCGGCAAGGCGTCCCGCCCGGAACCCGGCGGCGCGACCGGTCCGCGCCAGCGCGGTGCGGTGACGAACGCGGCACGCAGGCGCGCGAGCATGGCTGCATCGGGAGCCTCGCGGTACAGCGCGCGCTCCAACTCGACGATGGCTTCGCGTTGACTCTCGTCCGCCAGACGTGCCGCGAGATCCCCGAGGTTGCGGCAGTGCGGATCGTGGTTCCGGGCCAGCGCAAGCAAGGACTGCGCAATCGCCGTGGCGTCTTCGCCCTGCAGGGCGCGCCGCAATGCCGGTGCCGGCACCATCGCGTTCGCGCCGATCCGTTCGGGGCCGGCGTGATGGGAAAGGGGTAGCACAGCGGACCCGCGTCGCCGACGCCAGAACAAGGTGAGCAGCCACAACGCCGCGAACACCAGGGTCGCCAGCGGCCACCATCCCGTGGCCGATCCGGATGGTGCGGCGGCGGCATCTCCCGGATCGGGCTCCGGCGAAGCGGCAGGCGCGGCCACGGCGCTCACCGACGTGGGCGCGGCGGGCGCGACCGTGCCAGCCCCGGCGGTGATGCTCAATTCACGCGCCGCCAGGCTGGCGCGTGCGCGACGATCGTTGCCGATATCCCACCAGTCAATCACGACCTCGGGAATGCGCAAGGTTCCGGGACGACTGGGGACGATGGCGAACTTGCGCACGCGTTCGCCCAGCAGCCACTGTCCGTCGTCGCGGGTCTGGCTGTTGTCCTGATCGGGATAGACCTCCGCCCCCTCGATCCGGGGCAGGACGAGTTCCGGCAGTTGTTCGGCGGACAGTCCTTGCGCGCTGAGACGCAAGGTGAGGGTGATCGGTTCGCCCACGGTGAGCGTTGCCGGCAAGGCCGCGCTTTCATCCTGCAGGCGCAGTGACCGCGCCGGCAGCCAAGGCCCGCTCGCGGGGGCGGGGCGTGGTCGGACATCGAGTGCAATCTCGTTGCCGCGCGCCGTCAGCACGGCATTGCCGCGCATGCCGAAGCTGCCCGGGCGCAAGGCGCGACCACGAAACTGCGGCCCCGGAATCACCAAGGGTCCGCTCGCTTCCGGCATCAGTGCATAGCGACGCTCGACCACGTTGTAGCGCTGCCCGGACAAAGTGGTCTGGTATTGCACGTCCTGCCCGAGCCGGCGGAACTGCGCGCCGGCCACCTGTGGCTCGTCCAGCTGGCCTTCGAGCAGAGTCACGGCATAGTTCAGGCGCACCACGTAGCGCACCTGCTGCTGCACGTACGGGGCCACGGGTTCAGCCTCCACCTCGAGGAAGACTTCGTCGCCGGCGGCGGCACTGCCACCGGTAGGCATCGGCAGCACGGTGAGCGTGAGCGGCGCGGTCCGGTCTGCTCCCACCGCCAGCGCCGGAATCGGGATCGTCCCTTCGCGGCGCGGATCGAGCGCCACCGCCCAGAGCGTGCGCGCGCTCTGCTTGCCGTTGACCCAACTCAGCTGCGTGCTGCTGGAGGTGCCGACGCGCTCGAAGTCGGCATCGAGCGGCGCGAAATCCGGTTCGCTGCCACCGCGCGCGTCGGTTTCCACATTGAGCGTAACGGTCTCGCCCAGACGGATGCTGTCGCGGTCCAGCCACGCGCGCGGTGCGGCCAGCGCCAGCCAGGGCAGGCAAAGCGCCAGCAGCACGAAGGCGCTGCGGGTCCAGAAGGAGTTTCGCTTGTGCATCGTCCTCATTCCGCATCACCCTCGCGTCGGCGGCGCTGGTATTCGAGTGCGAACTTGCGCCGCAGCAGGCCGCCCGGATCATCCGGCACGCGTCGCAGCCACTGTTCCACCGCCTGTTGCTTCTCCATTTCGCGCGGATCCATCGACTCGGCCCCGGTCTTCTCGCCGTCCTTTTCGCCTTCCTTCAGCGCCTGCTCCATCTGCTCGGAGAACTGCTGCTGCGCCTGTTCCTGCTGTGCTGCGTCCGGCTCGGCCCGATCCTGCCGCGCCTCGTCCTCACCCGATGACGAGTCTGGTTGGCGTGACTCTCCTTGCTGCGACTCGGATTGATCCTGCGGCTGCGAGGAAGGCTGTTGCTGATCCTGCGAAGGTGGCTGTTGAGGATCGTCCTGCTCACCCGATTGCGGCTGTTGTTGTTGCTGCTGCTGTTCCTGCTGCTGTTCCTGCTGCTGCCGAAGCCAGTCCTCGACCGCCTTGCGGTTGAACTGCGCGTCTTCCATGCCGGGTGCCTGTGCCAGCGCCTGATCGTAGGACTTGAGCGCATCCTCGTAACGTTGCGCCTTGGCCAGCGCATTGCCTCGGTTGTAGAGCGCATCGGAATCCTTCGCCTGGGCATAGGCCTGCTCGGCTTGCTCGTAGTCCTCGGCCCGGAACGCGGCACTACCTCGCAAGGCCGGATCACGCGCCAACTGCAGGGCGCGCGTGGCATCCTGCTCCCGCAACGCGGAATAGGCGCGCTGGTCGTCGCGCTGCCACAGCGACGACCACTCGAACGCATCCGCGTGCGGTGCGTGCAGGCAGAGTGCCAGCGGCAGGCAGGCGAGCCAGCCGCGGCGGAACGCGAGTGCGGCCAGCGGCAGCAGGAGCAGCAGCAGCCACGGACCTTCATCCCGATAATCGGCGCGGGTGCGTTCGTCGGCACGATAGTGGTCGCCATCCGCGCCCTCGCCGGACAGCGCCAGGGCCGCAAGATCGGAGGCATCACTGGCAAGGCGTGCATAGCGACCGCCGCCGGCCGCGGCGAGATCGCGCAGCTGGGCTTCATCAAGCCGGGGCAGCAGCACGTTGCCGTTCGAATCCTGGGCAAAACCACCTTGCGGCAAGGGCACGGGCGCACCGGTTTCGGTGCCGACGCCCAGCACCGATACGCGCAAGCCTTCCGCGGCCGCCTCTTGCGCCGCATCGGCGTCGCGTGCCTCGACGTGATCGGTGACCAGCAGCAGGTCGCCTTGCGCAAATCCGGCGTCACGCAACAGCGTTCGACCGCGTGCAATGGCGCGGTCCGCGCGCTGACCCGGCACCGGCAAGGTTTCCGGTGTGAGCGCGGCGAGCAGGTCCGACAGCGAGGCGGCATCGTCAGTCAGCGGCGCCACCACGAAGGCATCGCCGGAATAGGCCAGCAAGGCGGTCTGGCCTTCGGTTCGCTGCCGCAGCAGGTCGGAGATCTTGTAGCGGGCGCGGCCCAGGCGATCGGGCTTCAGGTCGGTGGCGCGCATCCGATCAGACAGATCAACGGCCACGATCAGCGCCGATTCGGCGCGCGACATGGCCTGTGGCAAGCGCTGGAAGGCCGGGCCTGCCAGCGCCAGTACCGCCAGCACCAGGCCCGATCCCGCGAGCAGCATCGGCCAGCGTCGCTGCGCCGCGGCCCCCGGCTGCAGCAGCTGAGCCAGGAGGTGCGGGTCACAGACATTGCGCCAGGGCTGATCAAGGTCGCGCCCACGCTGCCACAACCACGCCAGCAGCGGCAGCGCGAGCAGGACCAGCAACCAATACGGCCGCAGGAAATGAAATTCGGCCAGGGCCTGCGTCATGCGCGCTCACCGGCAGCATCGGCCCCGAAGCCACGGGAATGGCGCGGAAGTCCCCGCAAGAGTGGCAAGGCCGCCAGCAGCAGTGCCGCGAGCAGGGGATAAGGGAACAATTCGCTGCGCGGCCGCAGGCTCTCGCCCTCGGCTTCCGCGGGTTCGAGTCGATCCAGCTCGGCGTAGATGCCTGCAAGCTCCGCTGTATCCCGGGCACGGAAGAACTGACCTCCGGTGAGCTTCGCGATCTGCTCCAGGGTGGCTTCGTCGATCTCCGCCCCTGGTGTGGCGATCGGCATGCCGAACACCCGCATCTGCCCGCCTTCACCCCCGATGGCCACCGTGTAGACCCGCACCTTCTCGGCTTGCGCAATTTCGGCTGCCTTCAGCGGCGGCAACTGGCCCGCCGTGTTGACGCCGTCGGTGAGCAGGATCAGGACGCGCTGATCGGAAGGACGCTGGCGCAGGCGCTTCACTGCCAGGCCGATGGCATCGCCGATCGCGGTTTCGCGCCCGGCCAACCCGATCGCGCTGGTTTCCAGCTGGTAGCGCACGCTGTTTCGATCAAAGGTCAGTGGCGTCATCTGGTAGGCGAACTGGCCGAAGAGCACGAGGCCAACCCGATCACCGATGCGACGCTGGAGGAAATCGCCGAGCACCACCTTCACCGCGGCCAGACGATCCACGTTGCGCCCGCCGATCTCCATGTCCTCGGCCGCCATGCTTCCGGAGACATCCACGGCCAGCATGAGGTCGCGCCCACTCATCGGCAGCGACTGCGCTTCGCCCACCCACTGCGGACGCGCGGCCGCCAGGCACAGCAGCGCCCACGCCAGCCACGCCCACGCGGAACGGCTCGACCCGCGCGCCACGCCCACGCCGGCCAGGGTTTCGAGTTCACCGAAGAACGGCACGCGCAACGCGGCCCCGTTGCCTTCCGCGGCCGGCGGCAAGAGCCGCCGCACCAGCAAGGGCAACGGCAGGCTCAGCAACACCAGGGGCCAGAGCAATTCAAACATGCGCGGAGGTCACGAATCGGTCCAGGCGCATTCGCACCAGTTCGGCCAGGACGGTGGCTTCGGTGGCATCGACCTGTGCGCGAAACGGGCCGTCGAGCAGCAGTCGCCCTGCACCGCGACGGAAGGGCTGGTCCGCATCGTCGCCGTCAAGAAAGGCGAGCCAGTCTTCGCCACGCAAGCTGGCCGAGGCTGGCGCATGGCGCAGCGCCGCGCGACGCAGGAGTTCGGACAGGGCCGCGACTTGCTCCGCGGCTTGCAAGGCGGCCGCACGCTGGAATTCGCGCTGCAGTACCCGTCGCGCGCGCAGTACGCGCTGGCGACGCCACAGCCATGCTGCCAGCCAAAGCAGCACGCCCATCGCCAGCACGAACAGGATCCACCAACCTGGTGCCGGCGGCCACCAGGAAGGTTCTGGCGGCAGATGGATGTCACGCAGGACCGGGCCGGCGGGAGTCGTCATGCCGGATCACTGCGTTGCGGCGCGCCATTCAGCAGGTCGCGCAGGGCGTGTACCGGGTCTTCGTGTGTCAGCGTCAGGCGCGCGCGCGCGCCGGCGCGGCGCAAGCGCCCGATCACATCGTCATGTTGCTGCCGGAAGTGCCCGGTCCATGCCACGCGCGCCACGCCATCGTCCAATTGCAAGGTGCTGCGCTGGCCGCCGAGGCCAGCAATGCGGTAGCGCGCCGGCTTCGGCGGTGTCACCTCGATCGGGTCGGCCAGGACGCAGGCCGCGAGGTCGTGGTGCGCGCGCAAGCGAACGAGGCTGCGTTCGGCCGCGATATCGAGGCTGCGTGGATCGAGCAGGAGCAGCACATGGCTACCGGGTCGAAGTCGGCGCTGAAGCGCATCGAGGGCTTCAGCCAGGCTGGCCGGAGACGCCGCCGCCGTCGCACTGCGTTGCCAGCGAACAAGGGCATCCAGCGTGCGCAACACACCGCGGCGCGCGCCCATGGGGGCCACGACCTCGCACGCGCGCCCGCAGGCGGAGGCGGCAAGACGGTCTCCTTCGGCCAATGCGGCCCAGGCCATCAAGGCACCGATGCGCGCGGCCTGTACCGACTTGAAGCAAGTCCGCGTTCCGAAGGCCATGCTCGGTGCGGCGTCGTAGACCACCGCGGTGATGCGCTCGCGTTCGGGCTGGAACAGCTTGGTGTGGGTGCGGCCGGTGCGGGCCGTGACCCGCCAGTCGATGTGGCGCACATCGTCGCCGGCGGCATAGGGACGCGACTCGGCATACTCCATGCCGCGCCCGCGGAACGGCGACGCCTGCGGCCCGCTGAGCTGGTCAGCGCTGCGCTGCCTCTCGACCCGTCCCAGCTGGGCGGCGCGCAACCGCAACGCGACCAATTCGGGCAGTTCGGCGACGATGCCGTGCAACGAGGTGGGCGCCGACATCAGGGCAAGGGCACGCGTTCGAGCAAGCGGCGAATGATCGCGTCGCTGTCCGTGCCTTCGGCCTCGGCTTCGAATGAAAGCAGCACGCGATGCCGCAACACCTCCGTAGCCACGGCGTGGATGTCCTGTGGCGCGACGTAGTCGCGTCCGGCCAGCCAGGCATGGGCGCGTGCGCAGCGCTCCAGCGCGATGGTGCCGCGCGGGCTGGCGCCGAAGGCAATGCAGCGCTTGAGGTCGTCGCCGTAGCCGGACGCATCGCGCGTGGCCAGCACGAGTTCGATCAGGTAGCGCTCGAGGTTGGGCGCGAGATGGAGGTCGAGGATGGCGGCACGCGCCGCAAAGATCTCCTCGGCGTTGAGGATCTTGGCGGGAGCCGACGGCGCCACCATTTCGGCACGCGACCGTGCCCGCGCCAGTCGCAGGATTTCGCTCTCGGCGCCGGCTTCCGGGTAACCGATGCGTACGTGCATCAGGAAGCGGTCAAGCTGGGCTTCGGGTAGCGGGTAGGTGCCTTCCTGCTCGATCGGGTTCTGCGTTGCCATCACCAGGAACAGCCGCGGCAGCGGGTAAGTGACCCGGCCCACCGTGATCTGGCGCTCGCCCATGGCTTCAAGCAAGGCCGATTGCACTTTCGCGGGTGCCCGGTTCACTTCGTCGGCCAACAGCAGGTTATGGAACAGCGGGCCCGGCTGGAACTCGAAGCGTGCCTCCTGCGGACGGTAGATCTCGGTGCCGGTAAGGTCGGCCGGCAGCAGGTCGGGCGTGAACTGGATGCGGTGGAAGTCGCCCTCGATGCGCGCCGCCAATTCCTTGATGGCGGTGGTCTTGGCAAGCCCCGGCGCTCCTTCAACCAGGAGATGACCATCGGCAAGCAGGGCGATCAGGAGTCGCTCGACCAGCGCAGGTTGTCCCACGACGCACCCGGCCAGTTCGTCGCGCAGGTGACTGAAGGCCGCTTGCAGCGATGCCGTCGGGCGGGTGTCGAGGTGTCCGTCCATCATGAATCCTGAGTTCGTGGGTTGGCCGCCGCCCAAGGGAGCCGTGGCGTGAGTTGCCGAACGGCCGAGGCTGCCTTCGACCCGGTGGGCGGCCGAAGGTTCAGCGGCGCAGGGTACGCGGCCGTCTAGACCAGCACATCCGCCAGAGGTTGGGGCTTGCCGATGAGGTAGCCCTGTGCGTAGCGGCAGCCCAGGCGTTGCAGCACCGCCAGTTGCTCCTGGGTCTCGATACCCTCGACCACGGCACTGGCCCCGAGTCCGTGGATCATGCGCACGATGGACTCCACCAGCACCATGGATCGAGCATCCCTGACCATGTTGCGGGCAAATGCCTGGTCGACCTTGACCTTGTCGAAGGGGAGTTCGTGCAAGTGGCCGAGATTGGAGAATCCGGTGCCGAAATCATCGAGCGCCACCTGAATTCCTTCTCGGTGGCAGTGCCGGATGACCTCAGCCACCAGCTTGTAGTCCAGTGCCTGGCTCTCGGTAATCTCCACTTGCACGCACGTGGATGGAAGGCGCGCGGCCCGGGTACGCTCGAGGATACGCTCGATCAGGCCGGCTTCAGCCAACTGCTTTGCCGACACATTGATTGCAATGAAGGGCATCGGCTCGGCGCCGTGTTCCCGCATGGCGGTGAGCGCCTGGATTGCGGCATCGAGCACGTATTCGCCGACCGGCACGATCAGCGAGGTCTCCTCCGCCAGCGCGATGAACTCTGCCGGCGAGATCTGCCCGCGCTCCGGATGATTCCAGCGCACCAGGGCCTCGTAGCCGCCGATTTTGCCCGTGGTCACATCGAGCAACGGCTGCAGCCGAAGGTCAAGCCCGCTGGTGCCTAGCGCATCGCGCAATTGTGTTTCCAGCCGGATCTTGCCGACTCCGATCACTTCGATCGCGTCCGGCGGCTCGTCCGCTACCGGCACCTGTCCGGACATCGCCGCAAGCGCCCCGCGGTAGCGCTTGAGCTGGCCTTCGAGCAGGGCGCGGATGATGGGATCAGCCTGTTCAAGCCGCTCCGCGATCTGGGCCTTGTCGATGGGTATGAGGGCGCAGTCGGAAATGGCAGTTGCCGTGGCCGTGCGCGGCGAGTCGTCGATGACCGCCATTTCCCCCAGCAGGTCACCTGGTCCGAGGTGCGCGAGCTTGGTGAACTTGCCGTCGCGCCACGTGCTGATTTCGACTTCGCCGGATTCGATCAGGAAGGCGGAGCTGGGCGCGTCGCCTTCGCGGAACAGGATCTGGTTCGATGGGAGCGCGATCTTCGTGCTCACGTTGTCGCCTCCATCCTCGGCTGATCGTCAGCCTGACGTTGTCTCCGAACGAGAAAGGGCCGCAAGAGCGGCCCTTTCTCCCAATCTACTGGTTGGACTCGATCAGGGCGCGGTGGCGGTACACGTCGAAGCCGCGTTCACCAGGGCTATCCGAGCGGTCTGGGCAGGGTTGGTGCCACCGGCAGGCACGCAAGAGCCCGTCCAGTTCACGGCAGGGCCGGCACCCGCCGGAAGCGTCGTGAAGACCAGATCCGTTCCTTCGGCGACATTGACGGTCTGCGTCTGGGTGCTGCCCTCGGCGACCGACACCGTGAACAGGTCAGGCTGACTCGACACGGCAAATCCATTCGTCGTGCTGGCCCCATCAACCAGGCGGAGCGTCACCCCGAACGTCACTGCCGGCGCACACTCGGGTTGCGGGCTGAAGCTTTCTGGCGTCAACACGATGTCGACGTCAGTCGAGGCGGTGCCGTCTGCGGTTTCGAAGGTACAGGAGCCGCCGCCGCCTTGGCAGATCGTGGCCGCGTCCAGAGTCGTCGTCACCTGCACCGTGGTCCGACCGCTTGCATCGGTCGTTCCCGGACCATTGGAGAGTGCGATGACCGCGCCGGCGCCGGCGGTGCAGGTGCCCGTGATCAACACGCCTTGCTGCGGCGTGCCGCTGCCGTTGAGCAGGGTCAGGGTCACCAACTGGCTGCCCGTGGTGATGACCGAAGGCCGTGCCTGAAGTACCAAGGTACCCACTTCGATCGAGACATCGTCGCTCGCCTCACCCACCGAGAACACCACGGTGGCACCGCTGCCGGTGACGCCGGAGGTGGTCACGCTGGCAGTCGTGCAACCGTTGGCGCCAGTGGGTGTCCCCAGTTGGCCGGCGCCGGGCGTGCCGTCGACGGAGCCGGTACCCGAGAGCCCGGTGAAGGAGAAGTTGATTGTCACGCCCTGCAAGGGGCTGCCCAGCGCATCCACCACGCACACTTCCACCGGCGAGGTTGCATTGCCGATGATCGAACTCGGGTTTGCGATCACGGTGACCGGCGAGACGCCCGCAAAAGCCAGCACGTCTACGTCTGACACCGTCTCGGCCGAGCCGTTGACGATATCGCCCTCACCCTGGGCCCATACCACGACACGGCGACCCAGCCGCGAAACCGGATAAGTCATGATGGTGCGGGCTACGCCGAGCACGTTCGTCTCGCCTTGCGCCACGATGTTCCCCGAAACTGCACGACCGATGACATAGGGCAACGCGCCACGATAGTCGACTGTCGCGCCCGTGTCGTCGTTGCGGTTGAAGCGGCGTTGCACGGTCAGGCTGGTGGCGCTGTTGACCGAAGACACCACCCGCGCGCCTTCCAGGTCCCGATTGCCCGGGACTGCCTTGCCGAAGATGGCGACTGCGTCACCCGGACCTGCCCCGCCGCCGGCAGTACGGAACTGGCCGCCCGCCGCGGTGAATAGCGTGCCCGATTCCTGCGGATCACCATCGGTGCCGGACAGGAAGAAGTCGCCCGCGCCCGTCTCCTGCGGGTCGTCGATCAGACCGAACTTGATGACGGTGCCAGGAATGACCGGGTTTCCGAGGCGGTCGGTTGCGATCGCGGCAACAGTCAGACTGTAGCTGCCATCAGGCGAGGCCGGCGTCTCGCCCGGTTGTGCGTCCGGGCTTACCGGGTTGATCGACAGCGCATTCTCGATCGGCGAGGTGATTTCGACATTGAACAGGCGGCCGTCGGAAATTGCGACTCCGCGGTCGCCCACGACGGGATCGGAAATGCCATTGTCCACGTTGTTGTCTGCACGGTCCGTGGTGGCCCGCACTGTATAGGTGCCGGTACGCGTGCCGGCTCTGACCGCGACCGTGGCCAAGCCATCAATGGTGCGCGTCGACACGATTGCACCTTCCTGCGACTGCCCGGCGGCGTTGGTGGCCGACAGCAGCGCATCGCCCTGACCGGTGGCCTGAAGTATCTCGAGGCGCAGGTTGTTGAACGCCCCGCTGCCCGCTACCGGGTTCGGCACCGGCGCTTCGTTGCCATCAAGCACCGAAATGGCCAGTTGGCCGAAGTTGGTTCCGCCCGAATCACGCACATAGACCGGGCTCTGCGGCGGCGAGATCGTGACGCTGGCCGCGCCAGGCGGGACGGCGCTGACAATCTGGATCGGCTGGACGCCCTCCACGCGCTGCCCGGTGTCCGGATCGGTGAACGAGGCACGCAGGTTGACGGTGCCCGGCTGCGCCTTCGACCAGACAAAGGCCCGCACCGTGCCCGAGGTCGGGCCCGAGAAGATCGAGGCAAAACGTGTGGAGCGCTCATCCACATCGGGAGTGGCGGGATCATCCAGGGGCGAAACCGATCCCAATTCAGCTGGATCGATCGAGAGCTGAACCGTCTGCGGTCCGCTGTTGGTGTCGTTGAGCGGCTGGCCACTGGCCGAACGGACGTTGATCAGCACTTCCGAAATGTAGGGCGAGCCGACGAAGAACGGCACATCACGCGGATTGATGTTGATCTGGGTCTTTTCGGGCTGGAAGGAAATGCGCGGATCGCTGCCCGCACCTGCCGAAACCGTGACGTTGACGATGACGCTGAGCGTACGGCCAGGCGTCAGAGGATCCTGGCCGGAGAAGGTGATGTTGCCCGCCGCAGCGGCGCCGGCGCTCTGGAACAGGAAGGTGACTGCGCCGCCGGCCGTGGGGGCCTGCGCGGTCAATCCGTTGGCGCCCGAGCCGACTGCCGACAAGTTGCCCAGCCCGACAGAATTGACGACACCGTTGATGACCGTTCCATTGGCGACGGGTGTGCCATTGGATTGGGTCATCCGGACGGTAATCGCGACTGCGCTGCGCGTGTTCACCGACAGTGCTGTCGTGGATGCGGTCAGGGTGACCCCGGGAGGTCCGAAGGTCGTGTCGCCCCCACCGCCGCCCCCGCCGCAGGCGCTCAGGGCCGCAACGGCAACCAGCAGCAAGGATTTAATGGTGCCTGCAAATTTCATGGTGTCTCTCTCCGGGAACCTGGATCGCTTCCTGCGTCATCAATCAACGAAGCCGTGCGACTGGCGGTGGCGTGATCAGTTGCTTGAATTCTCTGCACCACGTACCGCCAGGATCTTGGGGGTGATGAAAATCAGAAGTTCGGCCTTCTCTGAACTACGACCCTTGGTCTTGAACAGGTTGCCAAGGAAGGGTACGTCGCCGAGGAAGGGAACCTTGCGCACGTCCTCTTGGCTCGTGAATTCGTACACGCCACCGATCACGACCGTCTGGCCGTCGTCCACCAGCACTGCCGTGCTCACGCTGCGTTTGGCGATCTGCGGGATTTGGCCTTGCGGCGTGGTGATGATTCCGGACACCTGGTCCTTCTTGACGTCGAGGTTGAGGAAGATGCGACCATCCTGCGTGATGGTTGGGGTCGCCTTCAGCTCCATGAGGACTTCCTTGAACTCGACGTCTACGGTCGGCGGGCTGACCGTGGTGTTGACCTTCTGATAGCCGATTTCGTCGCCTTGCGTGATGGTGGCCGGACGCTGGTTTGCGGTGATTACTCGCGGGCTCGACACGAGTTCCCCGCGACCTTCAGTCTCAAGCGCTGAGAGTTCCAGGTCGATCAGGTGATCGGCGCTCAGGATCGTGAAGCCGACCGCGCCTGCAGGACTGATGACAGGCAAGTTGACGTTCAGCCGATCAGTCAGACTCGGCACCGTAACCGGGAGCCCGTTGCTGGTACCGTCGCGTCGATTGTTCAGCGCACTATTGGCCATGCCGGCCGAGGCTCCCAAGGAACCACTAGTCGTGACCAGATTGTTCCCGTCTTCGTAAGCCGAGCTGACGCCGAAGCGCGCACCCAGCTCACGGGCGAAGTTCTCATTCGCGATGACGATGCGCGCTTCGATGAGCACCTGGTCAACCGGGCGGTCCAACAGCGCGATCAGCTCGCGCAACTCGGCGATCTTCTCGTGCGTCTCGTTCAGAAGCAGGGTGTTCGTGCGCTTGTCGAAGCTGACGCTGCCTCGCGGCGAGAGAAAGCCTCGCTGTTGCTGGTTCTGACCACTTGATCCACCCGCGCCCTGCGCGCCCTGGCTCTGCTTCGCATCTTCGGTGAGCAGTCTCGCCACTTCCTCGGCACTGCCGTAGTTGATGGGTATGTACTCGGTGACCAGCTCGGCGCGTTGCTCAAGGGCAAGCCGAGCGTCGGCCTTGGCCTGCTCGTAGGATGCGATTTCGGGCTGCGGTGCCACCCAGACCACATTGCCTTCACGGCGCTGGTCCAGGCCCTTTGCCCGCAATACGATGTTGAGGGCCTGATCCCAAGGCACGTTGATGAGTCGCAGCGTGACATTGCCTGTCACGGTATCTGCCGCGACAACGTTGAGTCCGGATTCTTCCGCGATCAACTGCAGGACGGTGCGAACCGGGATGTCCTGGAAATTGAACGTGACCGGCTTGCCGACGAAGGTTTCCTCGTCATCGGCCAGCATCGAGGCGGCGTTCGCGGAGCCTGCCCCGGCCTTGGGTGCCGAGATTTCCACGACGTACTCGTTCCCAGTCTGGTATGCCATCGACTCGAAGGCCCCGTCGGTGGTGAGAGTAATCCGACCGCCGGAGGCAATGGCGCTGGCTTCGACCGTTTGAACCGGCGTGGCGAAGTCAATCACGTCCAGCTTCTGGACCTGGGCCGCCGGTACCAGGATTCCGGGAAGGTCGATGATCACGCGCGAACCTTCCGTGCGCAGGTCCGCGCCGGCATTGTCGCCATTGAACGTGAGGACGACGCGGCCGGCACCATCGGGGGCGCGGCGGAAGTCGACGTTCGCAAGCTCCATCGAGCCGGCGATGCGCTTGGAGGGGTCCTGCGTTCCGGCGGAAGCAGTTGATGCCTTGGTATCGCTGCTACCCGCAGTACCCGCCGCCACACTGATGATCAGGTTGCTGCCCTCGGTCCGGGTTTCGTACGACGCCGATCTGAACAGATCGATGACGACGCGGGTCCGACCGGCAGCCTCGACCGCGCTGATTGCACTGGTCGAACCCTGTCCGACGCTCATCCGCCGTTGCGCGACGGCGTTGCGCGTGTCGGGCAGGTCGATTGCGATGCGCGGCGGCTGGTCCGTGGTGAAGACTTGAGCATCGCTGCTCGGCTCCGCCAGTTGCAACGTGATATCGACCCGGCCAGCCTCTCCCGGCACGAAGTTGATGTCCTGCAGTACGTTCGCGGCGCCGGCTGCGAACGGCATTGCGCAAGCGAGCCAGGCCATCAGGCCGATAGCCCGTTTCCGCAGGACCGGCCCCGTTCCCTGGAGATTCGTGTTCTTCGCGGTCATCTTGCTATCCCCCAATGCCTATTCGTCGTCCAGCGCGACTTCTGCGTCGCGATGGAGCCACTTGCCCGTTCCGGCGCTGTCTGGTGCCAATTCCGCCAGCGTGATCTTGTCTTCGGCGATGGCAACGATGCGCCCATCGTTCTGCCCCATGTAGTTCCCGACGACGACGCGATGGATCACGCGCTCCGGATCGAGCACCAGCGCAACCAGTCCGTCACCGCTGCCGAGTGTGCCCACCATGTCCAAGCCATCCAGCGGGAAGGATTCGAGCGGTTCCTTGCGACGATTCGGATCGGGGCGCGGTCCTGACGCCGCGCTGGATTCGGCCCCGTCGTTGGGTCGACTGAACGGATCACGCAAGCCGTGCGCTTCGTAGGTAAAGCTCTCGAACTTCTCCAGAACCGGCGGCGGGTCCAAGGGCGGCGCGGGCCGCGACTTGACCTCGGAGATATACGTCTCCAGCTCGCCCACTCCCGCTGAACACCCCGCGACGCCTGCGGCGAGCGCGGCCAGCAGGAGCACCCGGCCCAGAGACTTCGTGACGTAGCTCGTTCTCGACAGCATGGCTTACCGCCCTCCCGCAGGCGGGGCCGCCGCTGCAGCGGCGGCGGTCTCATCCTGATCCAGATAGCGGTAGGTCTTGACGGTACCTTCCAGCACCAGGGCGTCGCCGGTCTTTCCGTTACTGCCCGGCCGCGGCTTCAGGGAAATGTCATGCATCGTCATGATCACCACGCGCGGAAGCGCCGCGACTCCGCTGACGAAGTCGCCGAACTGGTGGTAAGTGCCCACCATGCGCAGGCTGATCGGCTTCTCCGCGTAGAACTCTTTCTTGGTTTCCATCTCCGGCTTGAACAGCTCGTTCTGGATCCCGCTGGCCAAGGCCGTCTGCGAGATATTGACGATCAGCTCCGGCATCTCGGTCTTGCTCGGAAGTTCGCGGATCATCTCGATCAGGGTCTTCTCCATCTCGGCCAGCTGCAGGGTGAGCGGCTCCAGATTCACCGCCTTGGCCTGCTTCTGCTCGAACTGGATCCGAAGGTCGGCCTCGGTGCGCGCCAAGGCGTCCAGTTGTTCCTGCTGCGGCTTGACGAACAGGTACCAGGTGAAGAACAGGATTACCGCAGCGACCACCACGCAGAAGAACAGCTTGACCGAAGCGGGCCAGCCGCCAGGATTGCTGGTGTCGAGGTTGCGCAGGCTAAAACCACTCACGGGGCACCCCCTGCCGCTGCGTCATCGGCGACTTCATCCTCGGCCTCGCCTTCCTTCTTCGGCTTCTTCAGCGTCACCGTCAGCGCGAACTGATACGGCATGGACTTGTCCGTGCCCTTGGCTTCGATGATCGAAAGGTCGGGTGCCGTCATCCAGCCCGAGTCTTCCAGCTCCAGCATGTAGGACGAGACCCGCGCATTGGACTGGGCGACGCCATCCAAGGTCAGCTTCTCTCCGGTCTGCTTGATCGAGTTCAGGCGGACGCCATCCGGAATGGTGCGCACCAACTGGTCGAACAGGTGCACCATCTGCGAACGGCTCGACTGAAGCTGCTCGATGACCGCCTTGCGCGCCAGCAATTCCGCCTTGCGCTTGTCCAGTGCTTCGATCTTGCTGATCGCTTCGTCAAGCAGGGCGATTTCGCTGGTGAGGCGCGTGTTGCGCTGGTTCTGCACTCCGATCAGGTGATCGAAGTACTTCACCACGCCGAGGCCGATCACCACCGCCACGAGGGCGGCGCCGGCCAGCATGGTGTAGAACTCCTTCTGCCGCTGCTTGCGCCGCTCGGCGCGCCAGGGAAGTAGATTGATCTTGGCCATCAGTCGAAGCTCCTCAGAGCCAGGCCGCAGGCAATCATCAAGGCCGGGGCGTCCTGCGCCAGCGCCTGCGCCTGTACCCGCGAAGACAGCGACATGTTCGCGAGCGGATTGGCGACGATCGTCAGTACCCGATCTGCTCTTCCACCATTTCCGCGATGCCGGGAATCGACGCGCAACCACCGGCCAGCACGATCTGGTCGACCCGATTGAACTCGCTGCCGGCATAGAAGAACTGCAGCAGGCGGCTGACCTGCTGCACCATGGCTTCCTTGAACGGCTCAAGCACCTCGACTTCGTAGCTCTCCGGCAGCCCGCCCTGGCGTTTGGCCAGGCCGGCTTCCTCGTAGGAGAGGCCCGTAGCGGCGCATCACTTCGTCGGTCAGCTGCTTGCCGCCGAAAACCTGTTCGCGCGTGTAGATGCTGCGCTGGTTGCGCAGCACGTTGAGCGTCGTCATGGTGGCGCCGACATCGACCAGCGCCACCAAGGCATCCTTCGGCACGGACAACTGGTCGGAGATCAGGCGGAAGGCGTTTTCCATCGCGAAGGCTTCGACATCCATGACCTTCGCATTCAGCCCGCCCAGTTCCAGCGCCGACTGCCGCACTTCGACGTTCTCGTTGCGCGAGGCCGCCAGCAGGACCTGGATCATCTCCGGGTTGTCCTTGACCGGCCCGAGCACCTCGAAGTCGAGGCTGACTTCCTCGATCGGGTACGGGATGTACTGCGCCGCCTCGACCTGGATCTGGTCCTCCATGTCGTCGTCGCTGAGGGCGGCCTGCATCGGGATCACCTTGGTGATCACCGCAGAGCCGGCCACCGCCGCCGCCGCGTTGCGGGTGCGTGATCCCGAGCGCGCCAAGGCGCGCTTGATCGCCTCGCCGACGGCTTCGACCTCGACGATGTTCTTTTCCACCACGGCATTGGGAGGCAAAGGCTCCACCGCGTAGTGCTCCACGCGATAGCGGCCGGGCGACTGCTGCACGAGCTGCAACAGCTTGACGGCCGTGGAACTGATGTCCACGCCGATCACCGGTGCGTTTTTGGTAGCGAACGGCCCCACGGTTTCTCCCCTTCCCACGGGCTCTTACGAGCGATAGCTGCGCCACTACATTAGATAACGATTTTTTACATCTTGGCAACAGGGGGTGACGGCCGCACGACATTCCGTGCCCCGATGCCTGTCTGTGGCCGCGCAGTCGACGTGCTGAAATCCCCCGCCGTCTATCCCTGTCGACGGCCTTGGGGACGTTCTATACTCCTCTTTAAGACGTTCTGCAAACCCCTGAGATATCCAACGAAATGTCCCGCTTGCGTCGCCTCCTGCGGCTGTGTGTCGCGCTTTGCCTGCTCCTGTCCGTGCTGGGGCTGGGAACCTTGGGCGTGCTGTATTGGCTGGTGGCCCCCACCCTGCCCTCGGTCCAGACTCTGCGCGACGTACGCCTCCAGGTCCCCCTCAGCGTGCATGCATCTGACGGCAAATTGCTCGCAATATTCGGCGAAACGCGCCGTACGCCGGTCAAAATCGCGCAAGTCCCGGATCGGATCAAGCAAGCTTTCATTGCGATCGAGGATGCTCGCTTCTACGAGCACCCCGGAGTGGACTGGCGTGGTGTGACGCGCGCGCTGTGGCTGCTGGCGACCACCGACGACCGCCGCGTCCCGGGAGGATCGACCATCACCCAGCAAGTCGCGAAGATGTTCTTCCTCAGCCCGGAGTACAGCTACACGCGCAAGTTCACCGAGATGCTCGTGGCGTTGAAGATGGAACGCGAGCTGAGCAAGGACGAGATCTTCGAGCTTTACTTGAACAAGAGCTTCTTCGGCAACCGCGCCTACGGAATCGCTGCGGCCGCCGAGTTCTACTACGGCAAGACGCTCGATCAGGTCTCGCTGGCCGAAGCCGCAACACTGGCGTCCATCCCAAAGTTCCCGTCCAGCGGCAATCCCATCGTCAACCCGACGCGTGTCATGGAGCGACGCAACTACGTGCTGCAGCGCATGCACGAGGTCGGATTCATCGATGTCGCCGAACTGAGGGCCGCCCAGTCCGAACCCGAGCGCGCCAGCCCGCACGAACCACCGATCGAACTCGAAGCGCCGTACGTGGCCGAGATGGTGCGGCAGGCGGCGATGGATCGCTACGGTGCGGATGCGATGAACGAGGGCTATCGCATCACCACCACGCTCGACAGCAAGGCGCAGGAAGCAGCCACGCTTGCCATCCGCAACGCGCTGCTGGCCTATGACCGTCGCCATGGATGGCGTGGCGCGGAGGCCAGCGTGGACCTCCCGCAGAACGCGACGCCCGAGCAATGGCAGGAAGAGCTGGCCGCATATCGAGCCATCGCCGGACTGGAGCCGGGACTGGTCACCGAGGTGGATGCCAACGGCGCCACCGTGTTTCTGGGTGACGGACAGAGCGCCGCCCTCGCCATCGAAAGGATGCGCTGGGCGGCTCCTTACATCGACGAGAACCGCCGCCGTGCGTCGCCGCGCCGCGTGGATGAGGTGCTCAAGCGCGGCGATGTGGTGCGCCTCGCACGCAGTGCGGAAGGCGAGTGGGAGCTGGCGCAGATTCCCAAGGCCCAGGGCGCGCTGGTATCGCTGTCGCCCGAAGACGGTGCCCTGATCGCATTGGCGGGGGGCTTCAGCTTCGGACTCAACAAGTTCAACCGCGCCACGCAGGCGCTTCGGCAGCCCGGGTCGAGCTTCAAGCCCTTCGTCTACGCCGCCGCCTTCGAACGCGGATTCACGCCCGCGTCCATCGTGCTGGACGCGCCCGTGGTGTTCCATGATCGCGGCAGCGGCAAGACCTGGCGCCCGCAGAACGACAACGAGAGTTTTGCCGGCCCGATGCGCCTGCGCGAGGCAATGGTGACTTCGCGCAACCTGGTGTCGGTACGCGTGCTCGACGCCATCGGGGTGAGCTACGCCAAGCGCTACATCCAGGGCTTCGGATTCAGCGCCGAGAGCCTGCCGGAGAACCTGTCGTTGTCGCTCGGCACCAGTTCCGTGCCACCGCTGGCGATGGCGCGCGGCTACACGGTCTTTGCCAACGGCGGCTACCTGGTGGAGCCCTACTTCATCCGCGAGATTCGCGACCGCGACGGCACCGTGGTTGCGATGGAGCATCCGCTGCGCGCCTGCCGCGACTGCCCCGAGCGTCTGTTGCGCGATTCCGGCGGCGCTGCGGGGAGCGCGGGCGGCTTCGACCTCAGCAGTGCGGGGAGCGCATCGATGCGCACGAGCAGCGGGCTCGAAGACGGGCCGCCCAGCACCTTTCTTGCGCCGCGCACGGTGGATGAGCGCACCACCTTCCTGATCCAGTCACTGCTGCGCGACGTGGTGAAGCGCGGCACCGGCCGCGGCGCGCTGGTGCTGGAGCGCGGCGACCTTGGCGGCAAGACCGGATCGACCAACGACCATCGCGATGCCTGGTTCGCGGGATTCGGCGGGCACCTTGCGACGACGGCCTGGGTCGGCATGGATGATTTTTCCTCGCTGGGCGCGGGTGAATTCGGCGGCAAGGCGGCCTTGCCGATGTGGATCGATTTCATGCGTGTGGCGCTGGCTGGCGTGCCAGACGCCGCGACCGATATGCCCAACGGTATCGCAACGGCCCTGATCAACCCCGCCAGTGGACTGCTGGTGCCACCCGGCACCCCCGGCGCGCTGCCGGAGTTGTTCAAGGTGGAGGACATCGCGCGTCTTGAATCGCGCATGGCCACCTCCGGGCAGAACGCCACCGAACAGGAGGCATTCGACATCTTCTAGCATGGGCTGGTGATCGAGGCGGCGTAGCCGTCGCTCTCGGTCAAATCACGCTGCACCTGCCGCGTCAGCTCCTGCCGGGAGCCGTCGCATCACAGACCGCCCCGGAGGACCGCGATGCACCATGCCGCGCAGCACGCCAAGACCCGCAGCCGCGAACGCCGCCAGAGCGTTGCGATCGAAGCCGCGCGGCTGATGGCCGAGAGCGGAATCCGGGATTTTCACCAGGCCAAGCTCAAGGCCGCTGCGCGCCTGGGCATCCATGACGACGCCAGTCTGCCGCGCAACAGCGAAGTCGAAGCAGCGCTGCGCGAACACCAGCGCCTGTTCCAGGGCGACACCCAGCCCCAGTGGCTCAGGCAGCGGCGCGAAGCCGGCATGCGGGCCATGCACTTCCTTGCGGCGTTCGAGCCGCGCCTGGTCGGCAGCGTGCTCGATGGCACCGCCGACGCGCACGCCGCGGTCTGCCTGCACCTGTACTCGGATGATGCCCCATCCGTGGCACGCTTCCTGGGCGAGAGCGGCATTCCCTACGAGGAGCGCACGCGCCAGTTGCGGCTGGATCGCGAGCGCAGCGGCGAGTTCCCCGTGTTCCTGTTCGCGGCCGAAGAGCTGCCGTTCGACCTCACGGTGCTGCCGAGCGATGCCCTGCGACAAGCGCCCCTGGATCGCAGCGGCGAGCGCCCGATGCGCCGCGCCTCGCTCGCCGCGTTGCAGGAATTGTTGGCCTCCGAGGAAATCGCCGCGTTCGAACAGCTTGGCTAGCAGTCTCCCGGCCCGCACGCGTGGTCGCCGGAGCAGCAGGCCCGGCGCTTGGCGGGGCCTGTGGCCTAGCCGCGCTTGCCGATGTGTAGGTAGTCGCGCGGCGTGGCGCCAGTGTAGATCTGGCGCGGCCGCCCGATCTTGGCGTCCGGATCCTTCTGCTGTTCCAGCCAGTGCGCCACCCAGCCCGCCGTGCGCGCGATCGCGAACATCACGGTGAACATCTCGGTCGGGATCTTGAGCGCCTTGTAGATGATGCCCGAATAGAAATCGACGTTCGGATACAGCTTGCGCTGGATGAAGTAGTCGTCCTTGAGCGCGGCATCTTCCAGCTTCATCGCCACGTCCAGCAACGGATCGTGCACGCCGAGTTCGTTCAGCACCTTGTGCGTCATCTCGCGGATGATCGTGGCGCGCGGATCGAAGTTCTTGTAGACGCGGTGGCCGAATCCCATCAGGCGGAAGCCGGAGTTCTTGTCCTTGGCACGCTCGATCGCCTTGCCCACCTGGTCGGCCGTTCCGATCTCCTGCAGCATTTCCAACACCGCCTCGTTCGCACCGCCATGCGCCGGTCCCCACAGCGCGGCGATGCCCGCCGCCACGCAAGCGTAGGGATTTGCGCCGGTGGAACCGACCAGGCGCACGGTCGAGGTGGATGCGTTCTGCTCGTGATCGGCGTGCAGGATGAAGAGCAGGTCGAGCGCCTTCGCGGCAACCGGCGGCAGTTCCAGCGGCTCCGACGGCACCTCGAACATCATGTGCAGGAAGCGCGTGCAGTATTCAAGGTTGTTGCGCGGGTACCGCACCGGCCAGCCGATCGAATAGCGATAGCAGGCGGCCGCAATGGTGGGTACCTTGGCGATCAGGCGGATCGCTGCCAGGCGACGCTGCTCCGGATCCTCCATGTCGAGGTCATCGTGGTAGAAGGCCGCGAGCGAACCGATCATGCCGGTCAGCATGGCCATCGGATGCGCGTCGTGCCGGAAGCCGGACAGGAAGCCCTTGAAGGCCTCGTGCATCATGGTGTGGTGCGTGACCTCGTGCTGGAACGCTTCGAACTGCGCCGCGTTGGGCAGTTCGCCGTTCATCAGCAGGTAGGCCACTTCGACGAAGTTCGAGTGCTTGGCAAGTTGTTCGATCGGGTAGCCGCGGTACATCAGCACGCCCGCGTCGCCATCGATATAGGTGATGGCGCTGCGGCAGCTCGCGGTGGAAACGAAACCCGGGTCGAAGGTGAAGTAGCCGGTGTCCTTGTAGAGCTTGCCGATGTCGACCACCTGCGGCCCGAGCGAGCCGGACAGCAGCGGCAGCGTCGAGGACTTGTTCGACGCGGCGTCGGTCAGCACTACGCTCTTGGTGTCGGACACGGCGTGTTCTCCTGATTTCGAATTCGAGGGGTGGCAGGCGTCTCCTTGCCGGAGCGGCGGGCAGCGCGCGCTGCCGTGGGCCGCGACTCCGTCCGGATCAAACCACCGTTTGAATTATCGCATAGCAAAACGCCGCCCGACAGGCGGGCGGCGTTCGATGCGATGCAAAGCGCGAGGCCGCGCTGCGGCCGACGCGCGGATCAGGACTTGGCGTAGCGCTTGCGGAACTTGTCCACGCGGCCACCGGTATCCATGATCTTGTGCTTGCCGGTGTAGAACGGATGCGAGTGCGAGGAGATATCCACCTTGATCAGCGGGTATTCCTGGCCGTCTTGCCACTTGACCTTCTCCTTGCTGGAGAGGGTGGAGCGGGTGAGGAACGAAAAGTCCGAGGACAGGTCCTGGAACACTACGTCCTGATACTTGGGATGGATGTCGGCTTTCATGAGTCGGTCCTGGTGCCGGAACACGGACCCGGCGGGAAAAGAGCGGCATGATACCCTTTCGATCCTCGCCGCTGCAAGTCTGTCATTACGTGCCGCCCATCCGAGTCTGCTCACCCAAGTACCTGATTCGCCTTGCCTGGTGCCTGGCTGCAATCACTGCCACGGCGCAATCCGCCCTGGCGGCACAGGATGCCGTCGACCGACCTGCGCCCTCGCTGGCACCGCGGATCGAGCAGGCCCGGGCGGAGCTGGACGCGCTTGACGCCGCCGTGCGCGACGCGAACGAAAAACTGCTCTCGACGGCGCTCGCCGCCGACCGCGAGGCGGATCGACTGCTGGCCGAAGCACGCTCCTTGCGCGACACCCAGCCAGCACGGCTGGCCGAGCTCGCACGACTGGAGCGCACGCTTTCGGAGGACCCGTCCGAGGCGTTCCGCCGCTGGCGCGCGCAACTGCCGGCGCGGGTCGCGCACGACGAACTGGCGCGGCGCCTGGCCGAAGCGCGACGCATGGCGGAGCAATCGGAGATCGAGCGCAGCGCCGTGACTTCCGAGTTGGCCGCCGTGGTGGCGCGTCCTGCCGCCTTGACCGAGGAACTCGCCAAGCAGCGGCAAGATGTGGACCGGCTGCGCGCGCTGGTGCTGCCGGGCGGCACCGACACGATCGACAGGGTTGCGGCGCTGGGCTCGAGCGCGGCCCAACGACTGGCCGCGGCACGCGTGTTGCAGCTCGAAGCCGAACAGACCCAGCTGCCCGAGCAGCGCCGCTTGCTGGAACTGCGGCAACGGATACTGCAGCGCGAGACCGAATTGAACGCGCGCGAAATCGACGTGCTGGAAGCGCTGCTTGCCGAGCGCAGCGACGCCGAGATCAGCGCCCTGATGCAGCGCTTGCGCACCGAGCAGGCGGCCGTGGCCTCAGGCGAGACCACGGTGCAGCGCGAAGCCGATGCCAACCTGGCTTTCGGCGAGGAACTGGAACGCACGGCCCTCGCGCTGCGCGAAGCCAGCGAGCGCGTGCGTCGTGCGCAGCGTGACCGCGCCAACGTCGCCGAGTCGCTGCGCAACACGCGCGCGCGCCTTGCGCTCGGCGCGGAGGACGATGGAATCGGCCTGATCCTGCTGAGCGAGCGCCTCCGCCTGGCGGAACCCGAAAAGCTCGCAAGCGAGCTCGACGCCACCCGCCGCCGCTACGCGAAGCTGCAGCTGCGACTGATCGAACTTGACGAACAGCGCGACCGGCTCGACGCCCCCGACCGCGTCGTGGCGGACACGCTCGGGGCTATCGACAGCGACGAGGCCCCGGAAACGGATCGCTTGCGCAGTGAACTGACCAGCCTGTTCGCGACCCGCGCCGATCTCCTGCCACGCCTCGAAGCCGCGCAGCGCGACCTGTCCGACGCGCTGGTTCAGCTTGAACGCGCCCTGCAGGAGCAGCTCGCAGGCACGCGCGAGTTGCGCCAGATCCTCGATCGTCGCCTGCTCTGGGTTCCGAGCCACGAACCTGTCGGGCTGGGCTGGCTGCAGCGCCAGACGGCAGGCTGGGGCGATCTGTTCAAGCTCTCGCGCTACCAGACCTCTGCCAGGTTGCTGCACGAGTCGGTAGTCGCACGCGGGCCCCTGGTGGCCTTGGGAATGCTGGTCTTCCTGGCACTCCTGTGGTTGCGGCTGCGCGTCCCGGCGCGCCTCGACGAGTTGTCGCAGCCCCTGATGCGGGTGCGAACCGACCGTTATCGTTACAGCGCGCGTTCGCTGTTGCTGACCCTGCTCGCCGCCCTGCCCTGGCCCTTGCTCCTAGCCATGCTGGGTTGGCTGCTGCGACACGCAGGTACCTCGGGCAAATTCACCGCCTCGCTTGGCCTGAGCCTGATGTCGCTCGCCAGTGGCGTGCTGTTGTGGCAGGTGCTGCACTGGGTGACCCGCGAACGCGGCCTGGCCCACCTGCATTTCCGCTGGACGCGGGCACGCCGCGGTGCCTTGCGATCCACCCTGCCATGGCTCGCATTCGGCCTGTTGCCCTTGCAATGGCTCATCACCCTGGCCTTCGTACGAGCCCAGGAACCGGCCATCGATGCCGCGGCACGCCTGATGCTGCTCGCGTTCTGCGTGATTGGCGCGCACTTGAGCTGGCGAGTTCTCGCGCCCGGCGCCGTGTGGACGCCGCGCGGCGTCGCCCGCATCGAGCCGGCACGATTGCGACAGGCCCTGCGCCTGTTGCTGCCGGGCCTGCTCATGCTGCTGGTCGGCCTCGCCCTGCAAGGCTACGTGCTGACCGCCGGCGTGATGCTCAGCTGCGTGTGGATGAGCGCCGGCACCCTGCTCGCGGTGGCGTTGCTGCACGGCATGATCGCGCGCTGGTTCCTGCTGGGCGAGCGCCGCCTCGCGCTCAAGCGCCTGGAACAGAAGCGCAGCAACGAGTCGGGCTCCGACGACGCGTCCGGCAACGCCACCGGCGATGCCATGCCCGACCTCGAACCGGAAGAGGTGACGCTTGAGAGCATCAATGCGCAGACCCGCCGCCTGCTGCGGGCACTCACGATCGCCCTGGTGGCGGTGAGCTTGCTGTGGGTGTGGTCGGACGTGCTGCCGGCGCTCGCGCGCCTGGACGAAGTCGTGATGTGGGGCAGCAGCAGCCTTGGCGCGGATGGCAAGCCGCTCTCCAGTGCGGTCACCCTGCGCGACGTGCTGCTCGGCCTGGCCGTGCTGCTGCTCACCGTCATCGCGGCACGCAATCTGCCGGGGCTGGTCGAACTGGGCCTGTTGTCGCGCATCCACATCGACGCGCCCACGCGCTACGCCATCACCAGCCTGAGCCGCTACGTGATCGCGATCGGCGGCGTGATTGCCGGCCTCGGGCTGCTCGGCATGCGTTGGAGCCAGTTGCAGTGGATGGCCGCCGCGCTCACGGTTGGCCTGGGTTTCGGCCTGCAGGAAATCTTCGCCAACTTCGTGTCGGGCCTGATCATCCTGTTCGAGCGACCCTATCGCGTCGGCGACATCATCACCATCGGCGAGGTCGAAGGCACCGTCACCCGCATCCGCACCCGCGCGACCACGGTGATGGACTGGGACAACAAGGAAGTGGTGGTTCCGAACAAGACCTTCATCACCGAGCGCTTCGTCAACTGGACCTTGTCGGACACCGTCACCCGCGTCGTGCTCAAGATCGGCGTGGCCTACTCCAGCGATGCGGACAGCGTGCGCCAACTGTTGCTGGACCTGGCCCGCGCCGATGCGCGGGTGCTGCGCGATCCGCCGCCTACGTGCTGGTTGCTCAGCCTGGGCGCGAGCACCCTCGATTTCGAACTACGAGTCTTCGTGGGCGAGATCCTCGATCGCAATCGGGTGCGCAACGCGCTGCTGGAGAACATCATCGAGGTGTTCCGCGAGCGCGGCGTCGAGATCGCCTTCCCGCAGATGGATCTCTGGGTGCGCAACGCACCGCCCCACCTCGACGCCCTCGAAGCGGGCACGCGGCCCGCTCCGGCACCGAAACGCTGAGATCTACCCGGCGCCGAGTGCAACCCGGATCATGCGGTGGAAGCGTTCGCGCTCGTATCGCAATGCAATGCGGGCGTTGTCGGGCGCGCCGCTGCGCCGAGCCCAGTCCACCACGCTGGCGCCGCGGCTGAGCGCGCCGCCGCTTTCGATCGCCAGCGGTCGCTCCTGCCATTCCAGCACGCCCTCGGGTTCGAGCACGACGGCCATCGCCAGGCCATCGGCCGAGTGCCAGTCGCTGCCGCGCTTGCCCTCCGACCATGCCCGGGTCTGACGCGAGATCGCATCGTAGAAGCGACCGGTGCTGTCGCCGCCGGCCAACCATGCGTCGAAAATGGCATGCGCGATGCCGTGCCGCAGCGTGGCTTCCCAGTCCGCCACGTCGAACCGCGGCCAGGCCGAACAGACCACGTGCGCGGCTTCCGGATCGAAGCCGAAATTGAACTCCACCGGCACCCGTGTGTTGCCGTGGCCGGTCACAGCGCCGCCCATCAGCACGAGGCGCGGAACGCGTTCGGGCAGGGTCGGATCGAGGCGCAGTGCCAGCGCCAGGTTGGTCAGCGGGCCCAGCATCACGAAGGTCAACTCGCCGGCGCGTTCGCGGCTCAGCCGCAGCATGGCGAGCGCCGCATGTTCGTGCCGGGCGCGGCGCCGCGCCGGGGTGTAGCCGGTGTCGCCGAATCCGTCGCGGCCGTGCACGTAGGCCGCGTCTTCCGCTGCGTGTACCAGCGGCGTGGCGCAGCCCGGGTACACCGGAACATCCACTCCCGCCACCTCGACGAGCTTGAGCGCGTTTGCCACGGTATGCGTGAGGCCGACGTTGCCGGCAGCGATGGTAAGGGCAAGGACCTCGGCCGCGGGATGGCGCAAGGCCATCAGGATCGCGAGCGCGTCGTCCACGCCCGGGTCGGTGTCGATCAACAGCGGCTGCCGCTTCATGCGCTTTTCCTGGCTGTGACCACGCGGCGCCCGGCCTTCCAGGGCACGCGCGGATCGGGGATGGACAAGGCGACGTCGGTGAAACCGGCGGCCGCGACCCGCTCCACGATATCGCGTCCATAGTCGCGGAAACAAAGCACGCGACTGGTGCCACGCAATCGGTCGGAGTGCCAGGCCGGCGGCAGCAGGTGCTCGATTCCGCCATCCCGCAAGACGGCGCGCTCCACGGTCTGCGCCGCGTCACTGATCGGCACGGTGAACAGCATCACGCCTCCAGGGCGCAGCACCCGCCACAGTTCGCGCCATCCGGCGGCATCGTCGGGGACATGTTCGAACACCTCGGTGTGGGTGACCAGGTCGAAACAGGCGTCCGGAAAGCTCAGCCGCTGCACATCCTCGCAGCGCACCCCGGCTCGTAGCGTGCCCGGCGCCACATCCTCGAAGAACTCGGACAGCGTCAGATGGCGACAGCGTCGCCGCAGGGCGTCGACCAGCGGGCCGCGCGAGGACAGTTCGTACGCGTGCCAGGCAGGCAGATGCCGGATCCACGGTGCCAAGGCCCATCCCGCGGAGAGATGCACGGCGCTGGCACCGCAGCGGATACATCGCACGCCGGTTTCGTCGCGGTCGAGGCGCAGCAGCAGCGTCGGACCGCAGTAGGGGCAGGGACCGAGGCACGCCCGAAGCTCGCGCCATTGCAGGCGACGCCAGGCGGCGCGCGCGCGCTCGGCAAGGTTCATGCCTCGGCAAAGCGCGCTGCAGCGCCGATCCAACGCAGCACCACCCGCTCGGCCTGCACCGGATCGGCGGCGAGCAAGTCGTCGGCCGCCTGCTGCACCGCCGGCAAGAGTGATGCGTCACGCACCAGATCGGCAACCCGGAAGGCGGCCAGCCCGGTCTGGCGCGTGCCCAGCAACTCGCCCGGCCCGCGCAGTTCGAGGTCCTTCTCCGCAATGACGAAGCCATCGCCGGTTTCGCGCAGCACCGCGAGACGCTCGCGCGCCAGCGCCGACAGCGGCGGCTGGTAGAGCAGCACGCAGCTCGATGCCTGCGCACCGCGTCCGACCCGCCCACGCAACTGGTGCAACTGCGCAAGCCCAAGGCGCTCGGCGTTCTCGATCAGCATCAGGCTGGCGTTCGGCACATCGACGCCGACTTCGATCACGGTGGTGGCCACCAGCAGCTGCAACTCGCCACGCTTGAACGCCTGCATCACCGCCTGCTTCTCGCCGGGCTTGAGCCGGCCGTGGATGAGGCCGATGCGCAGCTCGGGCAGTTGCTGCTGCAGCAGCCCGAAGGTCTTCTGTGCCGCCTGCACTTCGAGCTTCGATGTGCCGATGGCCGCCGGATCGAGTTCGTCGATCAGGGTGCAGACCCAGTAGGCCTGGCGACCCTCGGCACAGGCGGCACGGATGCGCTCGATCAACTCGGAGCGGCGCTCGACGCTGACCGCAACGGTCTGGATCGGCGTGCGACCGGGGGGCAATTCGTCGATTGCCGAGACGTCGAGGTCAGCGTAGGCCGCCATCGCGAGGGTGCGCGGAATCGGGGTGGCGGTCATCACCAGCTGATGCGGCGCCTGCAGCGACGAGGCATCACCGCCGACTAGTTGCGCGGCCCTGCCCTTGTCGCGCAGGGCCAGGCGCTGGTGCACGCCGAAGCGATGCTGTTCGTCCACTACCACCAGGCCCAGTTGCTGAAAACCCACACCCTGCTGCAGCAAGGCATGGGTGCCGATCACCATGCCGGCACCGGCCTCGATGCGCGCCATCGCCGACGCGCGCGCCTTGCCCTTGACCTTGCCGGCCAACCACACCACGTCGATGCCGAGTGGCTCCATCCAGGCCTGGAAGGCCTGGTAATGCTGTTCGGCCAGCAGTTCGGTCGGTGCCATCAGCGCTGCCTGCGTTCCGCACTCGATCGCGTGCAGGGCGGCCAATGCCGCCACCACGGTCTTGCCGGAACCCACGTCGCCCTGCACCAGGCGCAACATCGGTTCGTCAGCGGCGAGGTCGGCGCGAATCGCGGCCAGCACGCGCTGTTGTGCCGCGGTCAATGCGAAAGGCAAGCGTGCCAGCAGCCTGGCCGCGAGTCGCCCAGGTGGACGCAAGGCCGGTGCGCCATGGCGCCGCACCGAGAGGCGTTGCAGGCGCAGGCTGAGCTGATGGGCCAGCAATTCCTCGAAGGCGAGACGCCGCTGCGCCGGATGCGTGCCGGCCAGCAATGCCGCCGTATCCGCGTGCGGCGGTGGCCGATGTGCAATCAGCAGGGCTTCGCGCAGCGGTGGCAGGTCGTGCCGGCGTCGAATGGACTCCGGCAACAGTTCCAGATCCGCATCGTCCGGCAGGCGTTCCAGCGCGCGCGCCACGCACTTGAGCAGGGTCGACTGGCCCAGTCCTTCGGTGGCCGGATAAACCGGGGTGAAGCTGCCTTCGAGCCGGCCTCGTGCCGCTTCCTCAATGCGCTGGTAGGACGGGTGCACCATCTCGAAGCCGTTGCCGCTGTCGCGTGCTTCGCCGTAACAGCGCAGCCAGGTGCCGGGGACGAACTGCTGGGCCTGGGCTGCGCGGAAGTGGAAGAAGCGCAGGGTGAGGTTGCGCTTCGACTCGTCGATCAGGGCTACGCGCAACTGCGGGCGGTAGCGGAACCCGCGTTCCACTGCCTCCACCCGTGCTTCGACCTGTGCCGAAACGCCGGCCTGCAAGCACGCAATGGGCGTCACCCGAGTGCGATCTTCATACGCGCGCGGCAGGTGGAACCACAGGTCCTGCAGCCGGGTGATGCCGAAGGCTTCGAGCCTGGCCGCGATGCCCGGGCCCACGCCGGGCAAGCGCGTCACCGCGATCTGGCCGGGATCGTCGTGCGCGTGACTCAAGGCGGAAACCGTGCAGGCGCGACCGCTTGGTGCTCAGGCCCCGTCCAGCACCAGCACGGCATCGATCTCGACCTGCGCGCCGCGCGGCAGCGAGGCCACGCCGATGGTGGAGCGTGCCGGGTACGGTGCCTGAAAATATTCCTGCATCACCGCATTGACCTGGGCGAAGTGACCGAGATCGGTGAGATAGATGCCCACGCGCACGACCTGCGCAAACGATGCGCCCGCGGCCTCGCACACGGCACTGAGGTTGTCGAACACGCGCCGCGTCTGTGCCGCAATATCACCGTCGACCAGCTGCATGGTGCTCGGGTCGAGCGGCGTCTGGCCCGACAGGTAGACGGTATTACCGCAGCGCACCGCTTGCGAGTACGGACCGATGGCCGCCGGCGCGCGCTCGGAATGGATGGACTGGCGAGTCATGGCCTGCGCTCCGATGCAAGGGAGTGGCAGTCTAGCGGACCGGGTATCCGCGTGCGTGCACCGGTGCCTGTCGAGGCCTCGGTCACGCCCGGCCAGTCAACGCGTGGCGGCTGCGTGTTCCAGCATCGGCGGCAGCGGACAATGCAGGGCCGAGCAGACGACGCGCAGCAGCTCGGCTTCGGCCACGGCCACGCGTCCGTCCTGGCTGATCGCCGCAACCAGGCCCTCGACCAGCAACTGCTTGCCGATCGGATCGATCCCATCGAGTGGCGGCAGGGCGCGATCCAGCGCAGACACCCAGTCTCGCGGCGGGGCGTAGGCCATCGTTGCGCCAGGCAGCACCTGTGCCAAACCGGTGCCGAAGGCGCGCCGCGCGGCCGCCTCGCTGTCGTGGCCGTGCTGCGCGAGCACTGCGAACAAGTCCGCGAGTTCGCCTTGGCACTGCGCAAGCTTGCGTCGGCCGGCTGCGCGATAGCGCGAGGGATCGAGCGCTTCCATCACCTGCCGGCGCAACAGGCGCGCCAGGCAGTATTCGAACAGTCCGATCTGGCCGTCTTGATGGATCAGGTCTTCGCAGGTCTGCAGGAACTGCTCGAGCTCCGGCCGCGGACGACGGCGCAACAGCGGGAACGCAAGCGCCGCCAAGGGCAGGCGCAGCATCGGGTGCAGCCCGACCTGGGCCTGGAACTGGACCAGGGTCGCCTCGGCCAGCGCCGGATCGAACTGCGACCCGATCGTTTCCAGCTGCTGCCCACGCACCGCATCCGCGGCATCGAGCAGCAAGGCCAGCACCAGCGCCATCGCGTCGGACGGACGCTGTGCGGCCTCGCGCAAGGCTTCGGGCAACGCCATGCCGATCGCTCCCGCGCGACGGAAATCGTCGGCGGCGGGTGCGCCCACCTGGGCCGACACCGACTGCGCATCCACCGCGAGCTCGGCCCGCTGTGGCGGCAGGGAGGCGCCCGCACCGCGGCTGCCTTCGGTGAGTCCGAGTGCTAGGTCTTCTTCCAGCCCGCGCGGCATCTGCTTCGCCCACTTCCTGGCCAGTTCGCCCAGCTGCGCCGGCTTGAAATGCTTGTCCAGCGCCTGGATGCGATCCAGCAGCGGCGGATGCGTGGCAAACAACGAGGAGTACCCGACGCCGTCACCGAACAACATGTGGCTCACTTCTTCGGCTTCTGCCGCGGCGAGCTTCGAACCCGCCGGCAGCCCGGCGATCTTTTTCAGCGCACCGGCGATGCCCTCGGTCTGGCGCGTGAATTGCACCGCCGAGGCATCGGCCAGGTATTCGCGCTGGCGCGACACCCCGGCCTTGATCATGCGTCCGAAGAACAGGCCGACGTAGCCCACGATCATCACCGCCAACGCCATCAGCAGGATCGCGCCTGCACCCTTGGAACTGCGCCCGCCGCGAGAGTGCTCCAGCACCTTGCGCCCGATGATGCCGAGCACGAGGATGCCGAAAAGCACGCCCATGAGGCGGATGTTGAGTCGCATGTCGCCGTTCAGCACGTGGCTGAATTCGTGCGCGATCACGCCCTGGAGTTCGTCGCGGTTTAGCCGCTCCAGCGCTCCGCGCGTCACCGCCACCGCAGCATCGCTGGGCGAATAGCCGGCGGCGAAGGCGTTGATTGAGGCTTCCTGTTCCAGCACGTAGATGTCGGGCACCGGCACGCAGGACGCGATCGCGATCTCCTCCACCACGTTGCGCAGGCGGCGCAGCTGCGGGTCTCGCGTTTCCTCCGGCACCGGCGTGCCGCCCAGCTGGCGCGCCACCGCGTCGCCACCGGCTCGCAGCGAGGAGATTCGGGTCAGCGAGGCAATCGCGACGGTTGCAAGCGTGGCGAATCCGGCCAAGCCGAGCGCGCCGCTGCGCTCCTGCGCGAAGGCCACGAAGCCCTGTGCCTGCAGGGTATCGCTCGGTGCCGCCACGCCCAGCGCCAGCAGCACCGCGGCGCAGACGGTGGCGACGATCGCGATCACCGCCAGCGCGAACAGGACCAAAAGGCGACGCGAGGTCTTGCGCGCGGCTTCCTGGCGTTCGAAGAAGTTCATCGTCCGACCCTGCGACGCGAGATAGGGCAAGGCGCGCCGGAACCCCCGGCGCGCCTGCGGATCACGAACCGAACGAAACCTTCGGCGCTTCGCGCTTGTGCGCGTCGGCTTCGGTGATTTCCAGCAGCGCCGCGGCCTGGAAATTGAAGACGCCGGCAATGAGGTTGCTCGGGAACACTTCGCGCTTGTTGTTGTAGCCCATGACCTGGTCGTTGTAGGCCTGGCGTGCGAACGCGACCTTGTTCTCGGTCGAGGTCAGCTCTTCGGTGAGCTGCATCATGTTCTGGTTGGCCTTGAGGTCCGGATAGTTCTCGGTGAGCACCATCAGGCGCCCCAACATGCCGGACAAGCCCTGGTCGGCGCTGGCGAGCTGCTGCATGGCGGCCGGATCACCCGGATTGGCCTTGGCCGCGCCGAGGCCGGAAACCGCCGCGGCACGCGCCTTGATCACGGCTTCGAGCGTGTCGCGCTCGTGCGCCATGTAGCCCTTGGCGATCTCCACCAGATTCGGAATCAGGTCGTAGCGCCGGGTGAGCTGCACGTCGATCTGGGCAAAGGCGTTCTTGAACGCATTGCGCGCCGTGATCAGGCCGTTGTAGACGCCTACGCCCCAACCACCGAACACCACGACCAAACCGACAACCACGACCACGAAGGCCAGAAAAATCGACATGAGCACTCCTCCCCGGAACGGTGACTGGGTTCGCGGCAGCGCGCCTGCTTCGCGCTAGAATGCCGCGTTGGACAAACAACGCGAAAGCAAGCATACGCAGGCCGTGCCGCACACGAAAGACAGACGATCCGGGCTGCCGGGTGTGACCATCGCGGCCCTGCTGGCGATGTCGCCGCTCGCCGGTGCCGACGCACCCAGCCTTCCCGCGCCGCTGGCTGCCACCAGCCAGCCCTTGCTTGCGCCTCGCGACCAGGGCGTGCTGGCCAAACAGATCGAAGTGCTCGCCCAGCGCGTGGTGAGCGAGGCCAAGGTGTCGGGCCTGGCGGTGGCCATGGTGCAGGACGACGCCATCCTGCTGGAACGCGGCTTCGGCCTGGTGGACAGCGGCAGCAAGGAAGCGGTCACGGTCGACACCGTGTTCCGCCTCGCGTCACTCTCCAAGGCGTTCGCCGGCACCCTCAGCGCCATGCTGGTGCAGGACGGCGCGCTGCGCTGGGACACGCGCGTGTCCGACCACCTGCCGGCATTCAAACTGCGCAACGTGCAGGCGGCGCAGACGCTCACGGTGAAGGACATCCTCAGCCATCGCGCCGGGCTGCCGCACAACACCTACGATCGCCAGCTCGAAGCCGACGAACCCTATCCGCTGCTGGTGGCCAAGCTCGACGGTGTCGCTCCGATCTGTGAAGCGGGGCAGTGCTACAGCTACCAGAACATCGCCTTCAGCCTGGTCGGCGACCTGGTGTTTGCTGCCACCGGCGATTTCTATTCGCACCAGGTGGAGAAGCGTCTCTTCCACCCGCTCGGCATGTACAACGCCACCTATGGCCGCGACGCGCTCGAAGCCAGCGCCAGCTGGGCGCGCCCGCATGTGCGGCGCGCCGGACGCTGGGTGGCGGTGCGGCCGAAGGAGAACTACTACCGCATCCCGCCGGCCGCCGGCGTCAACGCCAGCATCCACGACCTCGCCTTGTGGATGCAGGCGCAGCTCGGCCGGCGTGCCGACGTGATTGCACCCGAGGTGCTGGCCAGCGTCCAGGCGGAACTGGTCGACACCCCCGGCGAGATGCTGGGCTCCCCCTGGCGACGCGAACGCCTCAATGACGCGCACTACGGTCTGGGCTGGCGCATCTACGACTACGGCGGTCGCCGCATGGTGTTCCATGCCGGCGCAGTGCAGGGCTATCGCGCGGCCTTGGCGCTGCTGCCCGAACATGGCTTCGGCATCGTGATGGTGTGGAATTGCGAGAGCGGCGTGCCGTTCGGCCTGCTGCCGACGGCGCTTGATCGCTACCTCGGCCTGCCGGCGCGCGACTGGCTGGAACTGCATCGCTTCGCCCCGCGCACCACGGCGCGGCGGCGACGCTGAGCCCTTCGCGTCGCGCGCCACACTCGTCGCACGTCAGGACGTGGTGTCCGTCAGGATCACGCCTGACAGGACCTTCCGAATCCGCAACGGGGTCGCCTCCCGGTCTGGCACCGACTCGCCACGCGCAGGTTGAACGCCGCCCCCACGCCGCGCACGCGGACGACGGCGAATCGGAATCGGGAACCGGGTGTGTCGAAGGGAGTGCAGGATTGCCGGCGGGAGCAGCGTCTCGGCATCCGAAGGCCAACGGGCAAGCACACCGCCGACCGAGAAAAAACTCTCTCCCTGCCTGGGCAACAGGGAGAGAGCGTGGATCGCGTGTTGCGTCCTTACATCACCGGCGCGACTGGCGCGGCGGGCATGGCCGCCGGCTTCTTCGCAGCCTTCTTCTTGGCCGCCTTCTTGGCAGCCGGCTTCTTCTTCGCAGCCGCCTTCTTGGCAGCCGGCTTCTTCTTCGCAGCCGCCTTCTTCTTGGCCGCCGGCTTCTTCTTCGCAGCCGCCTTCTTGGCCGGCTTCTTCGCAGCAGCCTTTTTCTTGGCTGCCGGCTTCTTCTTCGCAGCCGCCTTCTTGGCCGGCTTCTTCTTGGCAGCAGCCTTCTTGGCTGCCGGCTTCTTCTTGGCGACAGCCTTCTTGGCCGCCGGCTTCTTCTTGGCCGCTTTCTTCGCGGCCGGTTTCTTCGCAGCTTTCTTCGTAGCCATAGCTTTTAAGCTCCTCGTCAGTTGGCTTTACAGCTTTGCCCAGTGGGCTTATCGCCCGGGATTCGCGGCGCAGGATGCGCCGCATACGAAAACGCCCGCGTCGGAAATGGCGCGGGCGTCGTATTCGGATGGGGTTGGATGCGCCTGCTTGGCGCCGCGGATTCGGAGGGAGACGGGGCCTTTAACCACCGAGGTGGATGTCGTCGCGGCATCGCCGCGTGTGTTCCGACTTTTGATCCCGATCTCTATCTTCGTACTCGCACAACCGTTGCGTTGGGCGAAAACTAAACACGAGTTTTCCCACTGTCAACACATCGACGCAAAAATTTTTCCGCGGGTTCATTCGAATGACACATCGGACGCGCCGACAGCGAGCACGCAGGCGCGCCTGCAGGCGGCATCGGAGGTGGCGTCGCGCGCTTGCCGCAGAGCGTCGTCGACGCGCAAGAAAATTTCGGAATGCGCCAATAGCACGTTTGTTTTTCGCGTTGCCGCTTGCACGTCGACCGGAATCCCGAGCACATCCACGTGCAAGCAACGCACTCGCCGCGCCGTGATCAGGCGCGCATCGACGCCTGCGGAAGCGCCGTCGGCGCGGCGCGCGGAAGTTGGTCGAGGCGGCGCCGATTTCCTGCGTCGCAACATCGAAAATGCGCAAACTGCGCGAACTCGGACGGTCGCGACGCGTGGTCGCGGTCGGTCGCAGAGCGGTTATCACCAGGTCGGACAGGTGTTCGGTGCGACGTGCGGCGCTTCCGTCGTGGGCGACGGAAGCCGCACCCCGATGTGCGACGGCGGCGGATCACGGTCGGCCGCCGCCATTGGCGGGGGACGGAAACGACACCGGCCGCACGAGGCGGCCGGTCCGGAAGCTGCGCAGCTGGGCGAAGACGTGCTCAGTGCTCGTCTTCCTCCAGCACCGAGGCGTAGTCGTTCGGGCCGAGCAGTTCGTCCATCTGGCTCAGGTCGTCCGGCTCCAGCACGTAGATCCAGCCTTCGCCGAAAGCATCTTCGTTGATCGTCTCGGGCTTGTCGGAAAGGGCGGAATTCACCGCCACGACCTTGCCGCCCACCGGCGCGTAGATGTCGGACGCCGCCTTGACCGACTCGACCACGGCCACCGCCGCGCCCTGGTCCACGTGCTCGCCGACGTTGGGCAGCTCCACGTACACCAGATCGCCCAGCTGGCTCTGGGCATGGTCCGAGATGCCGACTGTCACCTTGCCGCTGTCGTCGAGGCGCGCCCACTCATGCGAACGCAGGAACTTCAGATCGCCGGGGATTTCGTTCATTGCAGGACTCCAGGAGTAAGGGTCGAACCGGGAAAAAGTTTACACGCCTTCGCAGGGCTTGCCGTCGCGCACGAACGGGTACTTCACCACACGCACCGGCACTTCACGCCCGCGGATGTCGACCCTGACCGTGCCCAGCTCGCCGGCCGGCACGCGCGCGAAGGCGATGCCCTTGGCCAGCGTCGGTGAAAAGGTGCCCGAAAGAATCTCGCCCTGGCCGGCCGCGCAGAACACCGTCTGGCCATGGCGCAACACGCCCTTCTCGTCCATCACCAGCCCGATCATCTGGCGCGGTGCGCCGCCATGCGCCTGCGCCTCGAGCACGCGGCGCCCGATGAAGTCGCGGCCTTCGTCCAGCGACACGGTCCAGGCCAGACCGGCCTCGTAGGGAGAGATGGTTTCGTCCATGTCCTGTCCGTAGAGGTTCATGCCGGCTTCCAGGCGCAAGGTGTCGCGTGCTCCGAGGCCAGCGGGCTTCACCCCGGCGTCGAGCAGGCGGTTCCAGAATGCCACCGCCTGCGCTTCCGGCAGCACGATCTCGAAGCCGTCCTCGCCGGTGTAGCCGGTACGCGCCACGAACAGGGTCTCGCCGGCGGCACCGCCGGCTTCGCGCGCGGCGAACTTGCCCAGCTTCTCGATGGCGGCGCGCGACTCGGGCGCCAACAGACCGATCACCGCGGCGCGCGCCTGCGGTCCCTGCACCGCGATCATCGCCAGCTCCGGCCGTTCGGTGACGCTCACCCCGAAGGCCTTCGCCTGGGCCTGGATCCAGGCCAGGTCCTTGTCGCGGGTGGAGGCATTCACCACCACGCGGAAGAATTCTTCGGCCAGGAAATAGACGATGAGGTCGTCGATCACCCCGCCCTCGTCGTTGAGCATGCACGAGTACAGCGCCTTGCCCGGCGTCTTCAACTTGTCGACGCTGTTGGCCAGCAGCCGACGCAGGAACTCGCGCGTGTGCGGGCCGGTGAGGTCGACCACCGTCATGTGCGAAACATCGAACATGCCGGCGTGGCGTCGCACCTGGTGGTGTTCGTCGAGCTGCGAGCCATAGCTGATCGGCATGTCCCAGCCGCCGAAGTCCACCATTTTGGCGCCGAGCGCACGATGGGTGGCGTTGAGGATGGTCTTCTGGGTCATGGCGCGATCCGGGCGGGAAAGACGCGCATTATCGCAGCGTGGCCGGCGCAGGAAACCTGTGCGCCGGCGCATGGTAACGGCGTGGCTCCCGAGCCTAGCGCTGCGCGCGCACCAGCCAACGCACCGGCAGCAGGCCGATGACGATCAGGATCAAGGGCCGGCCAGGCCGCTTCGTGCCAGAGGCCTTCGCTGGTGTAACCGTAGATCTTCACCGCCAGCGTATCCCAGCCGGGCGGACGCAACATCAAGGTGGCGGGCATCTCTTTCATCACTTCCACGCCCACCAGCAGCAGCGCGGCAAGCAGGCTGGGACGCAGCAGCGGCAACTCGATCTGCCACAGGCGCTGCCCACGCGATGCACCGAGACTGCGCGCGGCCTCGATCAGCTCGGGTCGCAGCGCGCGCCAACCGCTTTCGACACTTCCGTAGCCCACGCGCAGGAAGCGCAAGGTCAAGGCCAGGCCCATCGCGAGCACGCCGGAAGCCAGAACGGGACTCGCCTGCCAGCGCGCCCGCAACCAGGCTTCGGTGCCGAGCAGGGCCAGCATCAGGGCCACCGCCAACACCGTGCCGGGAATCGCATAGCCGAGATTGGCCAGAAAGATCGGTGCGCGCAGCCAGGCGTCGCGCGGCGCACGGCGCTCCATGGCCGCCAGCACGAAGGCGATCGCCAGCACCGCGATCGCCACGGCCACGCCCAGCATCAAGGTGTTGAACGCCACCTCGATCAGCGGCTGCCACGCAACCGGCGCGCGCAGCGCCCAATGCAGCAACCGCGCCACCGGGATCACGAATCCGAACGCGAATACGCCGAGCGCGAAGGCGCAGGCCGCCACTGCGCGCCATCCACGCAGGACCAGTCGCGGCATCGGACGCAGGCTGCGCTCGCTCACCCGCCCGCGCGAGCGCAACGCCTGTTCCACCAGCAACACCGCGGCAACCGCCAGCAGAAGCACGCAGGACAGCTGCGCCGCCGCCGGCAGGGAGTAGAGGCCAAACCAGGTCTTGTAGATGGCCGTGGTGAAGGTATCGACGCCGAGGATCGAAACCGCACCGAAATCGGCCAGGGCCTCGAGCAAGGCCAGGCTCAGGCCGGCGACCCAGGCCGGGCGCGCCAGCGGCAGCGCCACGCGGACGAAGGCCGACCAAGGCGTGCGCCCGAGGCTGCGCGCGGCATCGAAGGCGGCCGCACCCTGGCGCAAGAAAGCAGCGCGTGCCAGCAGATAGAGATACGGATACAGGACGAGGGTCAGGATGAGTGCCGCACCGATCACACCGCGCCCGTCATGCAGCGCGGCGCGCGACCCGCTCAGCGCTCGCCACGCACTCTGCAGCGGGCCGGCGTAATCGAGCAGTCCCACCCACGCGAAGGCCGCGACGTAACCGGGCAAGGCCAGTGGCAACACCAACGCCCAATCCAGCCAGCGCCGCCCCGGGTAGTCGCAGCGCGCCGACAACCAGGCCAGCGGCAAGCCCAGCGCGCTGACCCCCAACGCCAGCAACAACGCCAGGCCCAGCGTATTGCGCAGCACGTCGCCGAGCACGTAGTCGCGCAGATGTGCCCACACGTCGGGCTGCGGCGTGGCCCAGCTCGCGCCAAGCCACAGCAAGGGGACGAACAGGGCAGCGCGATCAGCCACGCCGTCGTGCGTGGCAAGGCGCGGTGCAGGCTCCGCGCTACCGACGCAGGCATGGGCAGCGGGACGTACTCCGCGCTTCGCCGGCGAGAATCATTTCCACCCGGCACGATCCATCAGTCGCACCGCTTCGGCCTGCCGCCGCCCGGCTTCGACCACATTGACCGGGTCGCGCTTGAACTCACCCCAGGCCGCGACCACGGGATCGAGCGCAATGCCGGCCTTGGCCGGATACTCGAAGTTCAGGCGCGCGAATTCGTCCTGCGCCTCGTCCGAAGCCAGCCACTCGAGCAGTTTCCGCGCCGCCTCCTTGTGCCGGGAGTGCGCGACGATGCCGGCACCGGAAATATTCACGTGCACGCCGGCGTCCTGCTGGTTCGGCCAGAACACCGCCACCGGAATCGCCGGGTCGTCCTTCTGCAGGCGACCGAAGTAATAGGTGTTCACGATGCCGACATCGCACTGGCCCGCGGCGATGGCCTGCACCAGCAAGGTGTCGTCGGCGAAGGGCACAGCCGCGAGGTTCGCCACCCAGCCCTGCACCACGGCCTCGGTCTGCTCGGCACCGCTGCGCGCGATCAGCGTCGCGGTGAGGGACTGGTTGTAAACCTTCTTGGACGAACGCAGGCAGAGCCGACCCTTCCATTGCGGGTCGGCCAGTGCCTCATATGTGGACAACTGTTCGGGCTTCACCCGCTCGGTCGAATAGACGATGGTGCGCGCGCGTTGCGAGAGCGCGAACCAGCGCCCGTCGGGATCGCGCAGATTGGCGGGTATCGCGGCATCGAGCGCCGGCGACTCGGTCTTCGCCAGCAGGCCGCGCTCCGCCGCCTGCCAGAGATTGCCGGCATCGACCGCCATGAACAGGTCCGCGCGTGTCGCTTCGCCTTCGGCCGCGAGCCGTTCGATCAACACCGGCGCCGCGTCGGTCAGCCACGTGACCTTGACCCCGGTTTCGCGCGTGTAGGTCTCGAAGATCGGCTGGATCAACGGTTCCTTGCGCTCGGAATAGACCAGCAACTCATCCGCCGCCCGCGCCGGCGAGAGCGCGGTCGCTGCCAGCAGCAGCATCGTCCAAACCTGATTGCGCATCGCGACCTCGATCGTGGGGGAAGCAGCGTCGGAGCCGCGTGCGCGACCCGCCAGCGGCGACGCCGGCGGCGTCGCTCATCGAAAGATGATAGTGATTCGCATTTGATGCGGCAATGCCGGGCCGGCCCGGCCAACACGACTTCAGTCCGCCGCCACCACGCGCAAGGTCATTCCATCGACCGCAATCACGCGCACCCGGGCGCCGGCTGCGAGGTCCACGCCTTCCACCGCCCAGAAGGCATCGCCGATCTTCAGGCGTCCGCGACCATCCACGATCGCGGTGTCGAGCGGATACACGCGGCCGACCAACTGTTCGCCGCGACGGTTGAGCAGCGGCTGGTCCGAAGCGCGCGGCGGATGGGTGCGACGCCACTGCCAACCGGCCGCCACCGAGATCAGGCACAGCAGCGAGAACAGGAACCATTGCCAGGTCGGATCCAGGCCCGGCAGGAGCAGGTGTAGCAAGGCGGTCGCCACCGCCGCGAAGCCGAGCCAGAGCATGAACGTGCCGGGCACCAGCGCCTCCAGCGCGAACAAGGCCGCCGCCACCGCCCACCAGAACCAGTTCGAGTCCATCCAGTCCACCCGTCCACCTCACCTGTGTCGCCGAAGACGCGGCATCACCCGCGATGTGACCCGGTCGCGGCGCCCGCGCGCGACCGGTCCCGGAACCGTCGTCAGCCCTGTGGCAGGCGCGGCGGGGTCGGCTTGGCCGGGGCCGCGCCCTTCTCGCCGCCGCCAAAACCCTTGGTCATTTCCGCGATACCGGCGAGCGAGCCGATCACGCCAGTCGTTTCCATCGGCATCATCAGGATCTTCTGGTTCGGCGACCTGGCGAACTCCTTCAGGGCTTCGACGTATTTTTGTGCCACGAAATAGTTGATCGCCTGCAGGTCGCCCTTGGCGATCGCCTGCGACACCATCATCGTGGCCTTGGCTTCGGCTTCGGCCAGACGCTCGCGCGCTTCGGCCTCGCGGAACGCGGCTTCGCGCTGGCCTTCGGCCTGCAGGATCTTGGACTGCTTGTCGCCTTCGGCGCGCAGGATTTCCGAAGCGCGGGTGCCTTCGGCTTCGAGGATGTTGGCGCGCTTCTCGCGCTCGGCCTTCATCTGTCGCGCCATGGAATCGATCAGGTCGCGCGGCGGCTGGATGTCCTTGATCTCGATGCGGTTGGCCTTCAAGCCCCAGGGATGGGTGGCCTGGTCCACCACCGCGAGCAGGCGCGCGTTGATCTCGTCACGCTTGGACAGTGACTCATCCAGGTCCATCGAGCCCAGCACGGTGCGGATATTGGTCATCACCAGGTTGAGGATGGCGATTTCCAGTTGCGCCACTTCATACGCGGCCTTGGCCGCATCCAGCACCTGGAAGAACACCACGCCGTCCACCTTCACCACCGCGTTGTCCTTGGTGATGACCTCCTGCGAGGGCACGTCGAGCACCTGTTCCATCATGTTCATCTTGCGCCCGATGCCGTCGATCCACGGGATGATGAAGCCCAGCCCCGGGCTCAGCGTATGGGTGTAGCGGCCGAAGCGCTCGACCGTGTACTCGTAGCCCTGCGGCACCGAACGCACCCCCTTGAAGATGGTGATGACGGCGAGCGCGAGCAGGATCAGAACGAAGTAACTCATGGTGGTTTCCCCTTGGATGGATGCCGCCGGCGCGCGCGGCAAGCGTGGAATGCTGCCTTGACTAACGGCAAGGCGCAACGTGACGGGTCAGGGTACTGTCCACGGGGGCTTGACCCACTGGAAGCTGTCCGCCTGCGCCCCCGCTTCGCGTTCACTGCACGAGTCAAGCCCGTCGGCAGCGTCGAGCTGCGCGATTCCGCACACTTTGGGCTAATCTAGTCCGGCACTGCCCGCGCCTGCTTGCGCAAACCATTGGGGAACCCACATGAAGCACCGCACTCTTTCCTGCGCCGTCGCCTTCGCCCTGCTCGGCCTCGCCGGCAGCGCCTCGGCCATCACCGACGTCGAGAACAACGCCTCGATTCCTTTCGGCTTTCCCAATCCGGGCGCACGCAGCCTCGGCATGGGCGGTGCCTTCCTCGCGCTGGCGGATGACGCCACCGCGGCCTACGCCAATCCGGCCGGCCTTACCGGCCTCGGCATCGAGCAGCAGCTCAGCATGGAAGTACGTCACAACGCCTACAGCGACGAATACGCCAGCGGCGGTTCGGCCTCGGCCGATGCCACCGATCTGAACGGCGTCGGTTACAAGCGCGCCAACAGCACGGTGAACAACCTGTCCTACCTTTCCTGGGTGCTGCCGCGCGACAACTGGGCCATCGCCCTGTACCGGCAGGAACTGGTCAATTACAACAACAGCTACGTGACGGACCCGATTGCGATCGGCACCGGCGGAGCCTTCGTGTTCCCGTATGCGCCGCGCACCGACCTGGAGATCATCAACTACGGGGCCAGCTTCGGTTACAAGGTCAACGATACGCTGTCGCTTGGCGCGGGTCTGTCCTGGTACGACTTCGGCATCGACACCTCGGTGGCGCGCTACGACACGCGCTTCGGCACGGTCGGCAGCAGCGACGCGCTCGCCAACCGGCAGAGTCAACGCGGCGACGATCACGACATCGGTTACACCTTGGGCGCGATCTTCCGTGGCTCGGACAACTTCAGCATCGGCGTGTCGTATCGCAGCGCGCCGGAGTTCGATTACCGCGCCACCAACATTGCCGGCAACGCCGCCTTCGCCGACCTGTTCGGCACCGACGGCGTGTTCACCGGCCAGACGCTGGCTGACAAGCGGGCGCGCTTCAAGGTGCCGGACACCTTCGGCATCGGCTTCAACTGGCGCGCCACCGACCAGCTTTCGGTCAGCTTCGACCTCAATCACATCAACTATTCGAACCTGACCGAGGCGATGCAGACCGCCTTCCTCAACGATCCGGGCAACGGCCTGACCGTGGTCACGCAGATCCCGATCAACACCCCGGAAGGCCCGGTTCCGGCCGGTACGGCGATCAACGATCTCGCCGCCGGGCCGACCAGCGTGGAAGCCGCCCAGGCGCTGAAGATCGAGGACCAGTTCGAGCCTCGCCTTGGCTTCGAGTACGCCCTTGCCGACCGCCCGCTCTACCTGCGTGCCGGTGCCTGGCAGGAGAAGCGCCACACGGTGCATCACGAGGGCGACACCCTGCTGTCGGACGGCAGCACCAACGCGAACGCGGTGCTGTTCTCCACCGGCGAGAACGAAATCCACTTCGCGCTGGGCTTCGGCTGGGTGTTCGAGAAGTTCCAGATCGATGCCGCCACCGATCAGTCCGATCGCGGCGACATCTATTCGGTGTCCGGCGTGTGGCGCTTCTGAGCCACGCTACTCCTGCCTGAAAGGACGAAGGGCGCCGCGAGGCGCCCTTCGTCTTTTGCCGCCGGCGATTTCGCGCGCGAAGTCGTGTCGAGGACGCGATTCGACCCGGCAGCTAACGCGTTGCGCGCCAGAACGCGCGGAACCTGGGCGAGAACAGGATCTCGTCCGGACTCAGCGCTGCATTTGCCTGGCGCGCGGCACGGATGTCCTGGCGCGCGCTCTCGCGCACGCGCTCGTCATCGGCGATCTCGGCCTGGGTGTGGCGCGCTGCGGCGCGCAGCAGGAAGGCCTGCGCCTTGGAGCGCCCATCCGCCAGCGCCGCGGGATTGAGCTGCGCCACGGCGTCGTAACGCCCGCCGACCCAGGCCTCCACCGCCGAGACCAGGGCCGCCGGTGCTGGCGTACTGCTCGGCATGGCGACCGGCGGGGGTGTCGGCTTGATCGGGGTTGGCGTCGGTGGCGGCACCACCGCGACCGGCTTGTTCGGCGTGGTGGTGGTTACCGGCGCGGTCGTGGCAGGACCCGGCGTGGGCGTGGTCGTCGTCGGTGTGGTGGTGGTCGGCTTGCTGACGGCCGCGAGCTTCTGGTTGCAGTCGGCGATGCCGCTCGCCTGCACGCCCTTCTCCGGCTTGCCGGCGATGACCGCATTGGTCGCCGTGTGATTCCAGTACTCGAGCGCGGTCTTGCAATCGTTCTGCCGGTAGGCCGCCAGACCGGCGTAGTAGTGCGGCACATAGAGCTTCTGCACCACGCCCTGGAACCGCTTGCGCTCGGCCGGTTCCGGCTCCTCGCGCGCGGCACTGGCGAATAGGCGCTGGGCCTCGACCCACTGTCCTGCATCCTTGGCCTTCAGGCCCTTGTCGTAATCGGTCTTCCAGTCTGCCTGCGCCGATGGCACCAGCAGTGCGAGGCCCAGACCCAGGGCAATGGCGCGTCCGAGCTTACTGCGCATAGCCCGCCCGCTTGAGGTAGTCGCGCGCGGTAAGGGTCGGGAACGAGCCGTTCGCGCTCTGCGATTTCTGCGCCTGCACGCTTGCCAGCACCGCCACGGACTTGCCCGCCGCCGGATGCTTGAACGTGACGCGGTAGGTTCCGGCCGGCAGCTTCAGGCGCAGCGGCGTGGAGCGCTCGCTCGGCAGCGTGACGGGCTTGTTGCTGGCCTGTTCGATCACGGAATCGACGTTCGCCCACGGGTACGCATTCAGCACCAGGGTGCCGCTGATGGCATCCAGGCGCGCGCGTTCCTTTTCCTGCATCGCGGTGCTGGCACTGGCGAACGTGGTCTGCAGTGACGCCACTTCGGGGACGCTCGCACCGAAGCCTTTCTGTGCTTCTGCCAGCACCGGGCGCAGCGCTTCGAGCTGCTCCGGGCGTTCGGCCGCGGCGACGGCACTGGAAAGCTGCCCGAGGAAGCGTTGCCGGTAGCGCAGTGCTTCGGTATCGGCGGGATCGGCTGCGAGCAGGCTGCGCACCGCCGCCGCCACCTCGCGCGTACTCTCGACCTTGAGTTGGCCGCTGGCTAGCAGCGACTGCAGGCTGCCCAGCAATTGCTGGCGATCCGCGGCGCGCTTGATGCTGTCGCGCTGGCCTTCGAGGCTGCGGCTCAATGCCGCAAAGCGCGTGTCGCCGGGGTACTGCCGGATCGCGTCGGAGAGCAGCGCCAGGGCCTCGTCGTAGCGCGCTTCCTCGCCCAGCGCCACGGCCGCGTCACTGACCAGGTTCGGCAGGTCATCGCGCAGGCGGCGGGCATCGGCATTGCCCGGGTCCACCTTCAATGCCGCCTCAATCGCTTCGCGTGCATTGTTTCCGGTCGGCGCCAAGTAGCGTCGCGCATCGATGGCTTCACGCGCCTTGCCCAGCGCCGATGCGAGTTGCATCTGGCGTTCGCCCAGACTCTTCTCCAGCGCCACCTTGGCGGCGAGGTACTCGGTGTTGTCGGGCTGCGCGCGCAGCGCATCGGCGTAGCGTTCCAGCGCGGCCAGGCTGTCGCCCGCCTTCTCCGCCGCCTGCGCGGCCTTGACCGATGCCACGCCGATCTCGCGCCGCAATGCGGCCGCCGCGCTGTTGCTGGGATCGAGCTCGGCTACGCGCGCCAGCGTTTCCAGCGCGTTGTTGCCCGCGGGCTCGGAATAGCGTCCGGCCGCGGCATGGGCATTGGCCAGCTCGAGCAGGTCGTCGATGCGCGATTGCTGCTGCGCCAGGCCACGCGCCTTCACCAGTTCCGATTCGATCTGCTTCCAGGCCTGGGCCGACGCGAAGTAGGAGGCCGACGCATCCAGCAACTGTGCCGCGTCATCCAGCTTGCCGGCCTTGAGCGCGACCCGCGCGCTGGTGAGGGCCTGCTCGGTGATGGCATTGACCTGGGCCTTGGCCGCCACGCTCTGCGGATTGAGTTCCACCGCCTGGCGCGCGTAGGCGAGCGCGTTGTCGCGGCCCTCGCCATAAAGCTTGCCGGCCTTCTGCGCCGCCTGGCTCTGCTGCACCAGTTCCGCCACCTTGCCATCGGTGGCGGCCGCGAGCTTGGTGGTGGCGATGCGCTTCTGCAGGGCAACGATGTCGGCATCTTCCGGCGCCACCACCAGTGCCCCGGCAATGCGCGCCTCGGCCGCATCGAAGTTCTTGCTGTCGAGCGCCTGTTCGGCCTGCTGCTTGAGCGTCGCGGCGATTCTTGTCAGGCGCTCCTGCGCCGCAGGGAATTCCGGCGCGATCTGCAAGACCTGCTGCAGGGTCTCGAACGCATTGTCGCCTGAGGGCGCCACCAGCTTGTTCTGCTCAATCAGCCCGTCCGCCTGCTTCACCAAGGCGTTGGCCGCAGCCGTCAGCGCCGGATCGAGTTCGCTCTTGCCACCGAACGCGGCCCACAGGCCGATGGCCGCGCCCAGCACCACCGCGGCAATGGCGGCGGGTACCAGCCAGCGCGGCCGACTGGGCGGATCGGGCGGCAGCAGCACGCCGCGACCACTGCCGGTGGTGTTGTTGCGCTGAACGGAGCGCTGGCCAGAAGTGCGGTTGGCGGCACGGCGCGTGCCGGTGCTGATCTGGCTGTCGGAGAACCCGAGCGCGCGCAACTGCTCGGACGAGGACTCGTTCGGATCGAGCGTCAGCTTGGACAGCAGCGTCTCGCTGCCGGTGAGCATCGCCTTCAGTTCACGCACGAAGACCTGCAGATCCGCGAAGCGCTGCTCGCGATCCTTGGCCAGCATCTTGTCGAGGATCGGCTGGAACTGGGCGAACGGTGCCGGCAGCGGCGGCGGCGCCTGATTGATGTGCGCCAGCACCACGTTGAGCGGGGTTTCACCACCGAAGGGCGGCGCGCCGGTCAGCATCTCGTAGAACAGCACGCCCAGGCTGTACTGGTCGGAGCGCCCGTCCACGTCGTTGCCCATGGCCTGTTCCGGGCTCATGTAGGTGGGCGTGCCGACCATCATCCCGGTCTGGGTCAGGCGGGTGTCGGTCTTGGCGCGCGCGATGCCGAAGTCGGTGAGCACCGGCGTGCGGTCGTCGCGGAACATGATGTTGGCGGGCTTGAGGTCGCGATGCACCACTTCATGGTCATGCGCGAACTGCAAGGCCGCCGCGGTCTGCACCACCACCGCGATGGCTTCGCCCAGGGACAGGCCCTGGCGCATGCGGTCGCTGAGCGTGCCGCCGCCCAGGAACTCCATCGCGATGTAGTTGATCTCGTCGTTCTGGACGATGTCGTACACGCCGACGATGTTGCGATGCTGCAACTTCGCCATGGTGCGGCCTTCGAGCAGGAACCTCGCCTCGAAGTTCTCGTCGGCACCGGCGCGCCGCATGACCTTGATCGCGACCTTGCGGTCGAGCGAGCGCTGGATCGCGAGATAGACCGTGGCCATGCCGCCCACGCCCAATTCGCGAACGTACTCAAAGCCCGGAATGTGGAAAACCGGCGAGGCCATGCTGGAGGAGATTCCCTGTCTGGCCGGGATCATAGCATCCGTGTCCAGCCCTCCCAGCCCCGTCGGCACGGTTCGAGCGGGAGGATTTCAGCGCGGCTTGCGCAGGCTGAGCCAGGCCCCGATCAGCAGTAGCGCGACGGCCACCGCTTGCGAAAGGTGCGGCGCGGCCTGGCCGGCACCCACCAGCAGCAGCGTCGACAGCAAGGGCGCGAGGTACGACAGACTGCCGAGCAGGGCAAGGTCGCCACGCTTGGTGCCGTGATCCCAGAGCAGGAAGGCAGCTCCGGTCGGGCCGAGTCCCATGCCCGCCAGAACCAGCCATTGCCGCGCGTCGGGCTCGATGTAGGTTTCGAAGCAGGCGTGCGTCGCCGCGCCCAGCACGGCCACCAACGCGCACGCCACGGCAATGGCGGCACTGGGCGTGTCGGCATGGCGACGATTCAACACCGAATAGGCGGCCCAGACGATGGCTGCACTCAGTGCCGCGATGTAGCCTGGCAGGTACTCTGTGCGCAGTTCGACGCCACCACCTCGTGTCACGAGCACCACCGCCGCCACCAGGCCAAGGCCGGTGCCGATCCACTGTCCGGCCCGCACTCGAATCCCCGGCAGCAGACCGGCGAACAGCACGATCAGCAGCGGCCACAGGTAATTGAGCAGGTTGGCTTCGAGCGCCGGCGCGCGCTTGAGCGCGACGAAGTACAGGGCGTGGTAGCCGAACAGTGCCGTCGTGGAGAGGGCCAGCGCCGGCAGCGGCTGGCGCAGGGCCCGCCAACCGCGCTGCCCGCGAACCAATGCATGGCCGAGGCCAAGGATCGCGGCGAAGCCGAAGCTCGAGGCCAGCACCTGGAACGGCGGCAAGCCCGCGGTGAGCGTGGTCATCAGCGCCAGCGAGGCCCACAGGACGATCGCGGCAAGGCCGGCGAGCGTCGCGCGCGGGTCGGGATGGGCAGGCAGGTCCATGCGCCGCATCTTCGCATTGCCCGGCTGCGACCCGAACGCGGCAAGGCGCATCCTAGAGGGCGTGAACGGTCCGTCCTCCTTCGCCATCGACCTGCCCGCCAGCCTGATCGAGCGTGCCCGCCGTGGCGATCACGCCGCCTTCGAGCAGATCTACCGCCGCTTCGAGCGCCCGGTCTACACCCTGGCCGCGCGCATGCTGGGCGATGCGGACGAGGCCATGGAAGTGCTGCACGATGCCATGCTCAAGGTCTTCCAGCGCCTGGCCGAGTTCCGCGGCGAAGCCCCGTTCTGGGGCTGGCTGCGCCAGGTGGCGGTGAACGAGGCCTTGATGCGGCTGCGCAAGCGTCGGCTCGACTACGTCGATGAACTGCCCGAGCCAGAGGCGCACGAGCCCAGTGCCTTGCTGCCACCGGCGGCGGCCGAGGCCGGCGCCTTGAATCGCGCGCTTGAACAACTCTCGGTCACCACGCGCAGCGTGCTGTGGCTGTACCACGCCGAGGGCTACACCCACGAGGAGATCGCCGCCCAGATGGGACGCAGCATCAGTTTTTCCAAGACTCAACTCTTGCGCGGCACGCGCCGCCTGCGCGAGCTGCTGAAGGTGGACGAGGAGGCCACCGCCCATGCCTGACCACAACATCCCTTCGCGAATCGGTTCGCTGCCGCCGTGCGAACTGGGCGAGGCCTTGCGTGCCCTGCCGCCGCTGACTCCACCACACAGCGCCTGGGCCGCGCTGCAGACGCAACTGTCCGCGCCGCGACCGAGCGCGACCGGCTTGCGCCGCTCGTGGTGGCTGGCCGCCGCGGCGGTCCTCGCCTTGGCGCTCGGCCTGCCGCGCTGGCTCGCCTCGCCCACCCCGGCGTTGCTCCCGCCGGTGCGCAACATCGCAGCAGCTGCCTCCACCACCGGCGACCTGCAAGCGTTGATGGCCGAGTCGGCGCAGTTGGAAACCCTGATCGCCTGGCAACAGGGCGATGCGGTCGAATCCGCCGCCGCGGCCAGTCTGGGCGTGGCGATGCAGCATCGCATCGGACAGATCGATGCCTCGCTGGCGCGTGCCGACCTGAAGCCCGAGGCGCTCCTGTCGCTGTGGCAGGAGCGTGTGTTGCGCCTGCGCCAACTGGCCGGCTTCGACAGCACCCGGCACTGGTTGGCGGCGAACGGCGACGCCGACCAGGGCGCTCCGGTCCTGACCTTCTGACCGATCGATTCCCCGAGGAGAACCCATGAAATGCACCTTCATTCCCGGCCTCGTCGCTGCGCTGCTGGCACCGACGATTCTCGCGGCACAAAGCCCAACCCCCGCAGCACCACCAGCGTCCGCAGCGCCGGCGGTGCAAGCCGTGCCGGCGGTGCCAGCGGTGCCTGCCGTGAGGCCGATTCCACGCACCGAAGCCGCCCAGCGCGAGTTGCGCGCAGCGCAACAGGAACTGGAACGGGCATCGCGACGCTACGCGGAGCTGACCCAGGATCGGTATCGCGAGGACATCGAACGGGCGCTGCATCGGCCGGCGTTCGAACGCCCGGTGATCGGCATCGTGATGAGCGCGGATGAGGGCGAGGGCGTGCGCCTGGCGGCGGTGACCCCGAAAAGTCCTGCTGCCCGGGCCGGTCTGCGCAGCGGCGATCGCCTGCTGCGCATCAACGGCAAGACACTGCAAGGCGCGGACTCGTTGTTCCGGATCGACCGGGCGCGGGAGTTGATCGGCGAGTTGGAGGACGGTGAGGAAGTGCGGCTCGCCTACGAACGCGCGGGCCAGACGCGCGAGGTGACGCTCAAGGCCGAATCCATGCCAGGCATGGTCTGGTGGCGCGGCGAGGGCGAAACCCCGGAAGCGCTGCAGCTGCAGATCGAGCCGATGCTGGCCAGGGAGTTCAAATGGGAGCTGGGTCAGATCGCACCCATCACCGGCTTCTGCGCCGAGGGCGGGAACTGCGACTTCGGAGAGTTTGCCGAAGCCTTGCGCTGGCGCGGGCTGCGACTGGCCGCGCTCGAACCGAAACTGGGACGCTACTTCGGCGTCGATCGCGGCGTGCTGGTGCTCACCTCGCCGGGCGACGAGTTGGCCGGGCTCGAACCGGGCGACGTGATCCTGCGCATCGATGGTGAAGCCGTGGCAACGCCAAGCGATGCCATGCGCCTGATGCGCGGCAAGCCACCGGGTACTCGCATCGAGCTGGAGTACCTGCGCGAGCGCAAGGCACAGAAGGCGCGACTGGAGGCCCCCACGATGCCACGACTGCCAATCCCGCCCGCACCGCCCGCGCCACCGGCACCACCACCGCCGCCCTCGATGCCTGTGCCGGCCGCCGCTCCCGTGCCGCCGAGTCCGCCAGTCATCGCGACACCGCCCGCACCACCGTCGCCAGCACCTCCTCCGCCGCCGCCGGAAGACGATGGTCGTGGCGTACTGGAGCAGGTGTGGAGCTACTGAGCGGGTGATCGCCTGCGCCCCGATTGCACGACCGGGGCGCACCTCAACCCTACGCCACGGCGGCCTCGATCCGCGCCATGGCTTCGGAATCGAGTTTCGGAACCCACTCGAGCGCCGCAAGGTTCTGGGCCAACTGTGAGGGGGAACTCGCGCCCAGGATCACACTCGTCACCTGCGGATTCTTCAGGCACCAGGCGATCGCCAGCGGTGCCGGCTCGCAACCCAGCTCGCGGGCGACCTGCAGATAGCGTCGCACCTTGGCGCGACGCGTTGCTTCCTCTCCACCGAACACGCTGCGATGCAACCATTCGTAGCCAGGCGTGGCAAGACGCGAATCGGCCGGCACGCCGGCGTCGTACTTGCCGCTGAGCAGGCCCGAGGCCAGCGGCGACCACGTCGTCGTGCCCAGCCCCAGTTCACTGCACAAGGGCGCGTACTCGAACTCCATCCGCTCGCGATGCAGGAGGTTGTACTGCGGTTGTTCGACGCAGGGTGCCGCGAGGCCATGCTGGCGCGCGAACTTCGCCGCCTCGCGAATGCGCGCCGCCGGCCATTCCGAGGTACCCCAGTAGAGCACCTTGCCCTGCCGCACCAGCGCGTCCATGGCTGCGACGGTTTCCTCCACCGGCGTGTCCTCGTCCGGCCTGTGGCAGTAGTACAGATCGAGATACTCGACGTGCAGGCGCTTGAGCGCCTGGTGGCAGGCCTCGACCACGTGCTTGCGCGACAGGCCGCGCTGGGTCGGACGCGGCGCGTCGACCGCGCCGAAATAGACCTTGCTCGACACGCACCAGGCATCGCGCGGCAGGCGCAGGTCGGCGAGCACGTCGCCCATGATGCGTTCGGCCTCGCCGTGGGCATAGGTCTCGGCGTTATCGAAGAAGTTCACGCCCGCGTCGAAGGCCTGGGCGATCAGCGCGCGTGCCTCGGAACGCCCGAGCCGGGTACCGAACGTGACCCAGGCCCCGAAGGACAGTGCCGACAACTGCAGGCCAGACGTTCCCATGCGGCGGTACTGCATCGGCTTCGATCCAACGACGAGGGTGGCCAGTGTAGAATGCGGCCACTTCCATCGGGGAGTAGTCCGGACTGCGGTGCAGTCTGCGCGGCGTCAACACACTTGGCCGGCAGGCCGTGGCGCAGCGGATGGCAACATCGGACAAGACCGCTGGTTGATGCGATGCCGCCCGGCCGGGCCGGTGTCGTGTCGGCCATCGCGTCCTTCGTCCCGGCCCCGCATCGAGTCCTTCCATGGAAGCCCTGCTCGTCTCCACCTTTGCCGTCGCCATCGCCGAGATCGGCGACAAGACCCAGTTGCTCTCATTGCTGCTTGCCGCGCGCTATCGCCGCTTCTGGCCGATCGCGGGCGGCATCCTCGTCGCCACCTTGCTCAACCACGCGCTCGCGGCCTGGCTGGGGGCGTGGGTAGCCCAGCAATTTTCGCCGCGCGCCCTGACCTGGATGCTGGCGCTGTCGTTCTTCGCGGTGGCGCTGTGGACGCTCAAGCCCGACAAGCTCGACGACGAAGGCGGCACCACCTCGCGCTACGGCGCATTCGTGGCCACGACGATCGCGTTCTTCCTGGCCGAGATCGGCGACAAGACCCAGATCGCCACCGTGGTGCTGGCCGCCAAGTACTCGCCGCTATGGATCGTGGTGACCGGCACCACGCTCGGCATGCTGCTGGCCAACCTGCCGGTGATTGCGCTCGGCGCGAAGTTTGCGCAACGCCTGCCGCTGCGCGCGGCGCGCTGGGCGGCCGCCATCCTGTTCGCGGGACTCGCGCTGGCGGTGCTGCTGCGCGCCTGACCGGCCACGGCGCCCGCGGCTCGCCGCTTGCGCGACCCGCGGGCGCGCCCTACCCTGCCTCGTCGCCCCGGGGAGGGGCTGCGGACCAGGGGCGGAAACATCGCATGACGCACGTTCTTTTCGGCCTGTTCGGCCTTGCATCGCTGATCGGCCTCGCCTGGCTGTTCTCGAACAACAAGAAGGCAGTGGATTGGCGCCTGGTCGTCACCGGCGTCGGATTGCAGATCGCCTTCGCCACCCTGGTGCTGATCGTGCCGGGCGGCAAGGAAGTGTTCGACTGGCTGAGCAAGGGCTTCGTCGCGATCCTGGGCTTCGTCGGTGCCGGCTCGAACTTCATCTTCGGCTCGCTGATGGACACCTCGAAGTTCGGCTTCATCTTCGCCTTCCAGGTGCTGCCCACGATCATCTTCTTCGCCGCGCTGATGGGCGTGCTGTACCACCTCAACGTGATGCAGGCGGTAGTGCGCGCCATGGCCTGGGCCATCACCAAGGTGATGCGGGTCTCGGGCGCGGAAACCACCAGCGTCTGCGCCAGCGTCTTCATCGGCCAGACCGAGGCACCGCTCACGGTGCGGCCCTACATCCCGCGCATGACCGAGTCCGAACTCATCACCATGATGATCGGCGGCATGGCGCACATCGCCGGCGGCGTGCTCGCCGCCTATGTCGGCATGCTGGGCGGCGGCGACGTGGCGCAGATGGAGTTCTACGCCAAGCACCTGCTGGCCGCCTCGATCATGGCGGCACCGGCCACCCTCGTGGTGGCGAAGATCCTGATCCCGGAACGCGGCGAGCCGCTCACCCGTGGCACGGTGAAGATGGAAGTGGAAAAAACCTCCAGCAACGTGATCGACGCAGCCGCCGCCGGCGCGGCGGATGGCTTGAAGCTGGCGCTCAACATCGGCGCGATGCTGCTCGCCTTCATCGCCCTGATCGCGATGCTGAATGCGCCACTCACCTGGCTGGGCGAAGTCACCGGCATTGCCAAGGCGCTCGGTCGTTCGACCGACATCGCCGGCATCCTCGGCCTGGTGCTGGCGCCGCTGGCCTGGGTGATCGGCGTGCCCTGGACCGATGCCAGCACGGTGGGCGGCCTGATCGGACAAAAGGTCGTCATCAACGAATTCGTGGCCTACCTGCAACTGGCCGACATCGTGAACTGCAAGACCCCGGGCGTGGCGCTGAGCAACCAGGGCGCGTTGATCGCGACCTACGCGCTGTGCGGTTTCGCCAACTTCAGCTCGATTGCAATCCAGATCGGCGGCATCGGCGGACTGGCGCCCGAGCGTCGCTCCGACCTCGCCCGCTTCGGCCTGCGCGCGGTGCTGGGCGGCTCCATCGCCACCTTCATGACCGCCACCATCGCCGGCGTGATCTACATGCTGCAGCAGTCGGGCGAAACCGCGGCAGCGGTGGCCTGCGCCGTGACACCGTAGGGCGGCGGCCATGACCGACGTCGTCGTCGTCGGCTCCTACAACCACGACCATGTCTGGCGCACGCCGCGGTTCCCGGTGCCGGGCGAAACACGGCTCGGCGAGTTCTTCGCCGGGCCCGGCGGCAAGGGCTTCAACCAGGCGGTGGCAGCGGCGCGCCAGAAGGTGCGCACCGCCTTCATCGCCGCGCTGGGAGCCGATGCCATCGGGGACGGCGCCGTGGCTCTGGCACAAGGCGAAGGCATCGAGACGCGCATCGAACGGCACCATGATGCCGCCACCGGCACGGCCGCGATCCTGCTCGATGCGAGCGGCCAGAACCTGATCGTGGTGGGGCCGGGCGCGAACCTGCGGCTGTCGGTGGCCCATGTCGAGGCACAGGCCCATCTGATCGGCACGGCGCGCGTGCTCGTCACCCAGCACGAGGTGAACCCGGTCGCGACCCGGCGCGCGCTGGAGATCGCGCGTGCTGCCGGCACGCTCACCCTGCACAATCCGGCACCGCCGCTGCACGACGAGGACGGCGGTCTGCTCGACCGGGTCGACCTGCTCACCCCGAACGAAACCGAGTTCGCGCACCTGCTGGCGCGTTGCACCGATGCGCGGGTGGATGCGGACGCGCTTGCCGACCTCGGCGACGAGGTCTTGCACGCACTCTGCCGCCGCCTCGGCGTGCCGACCCTGGTGCTGACCCTGGGCGCGCGCGGCGTGTTCGTTTCGCACGATGCGGACGAGATGCGCGGCGACACCGCCGCGTGTTATCGGGTGCCGGCCGAAGCGGTACAGGTGCGCGACACCACCGGCGCCGGCGATGCCTTCAGCGGCTCGCTCGCGGCGGCGTTGTGCTTCGCCGCAAATCGCCCGTTCCGCGACGCCGTGCAACACGCCAATCGCGTCGCGGGCCTGAGCGTGGAAACCCCGGGCGCGGCGCTGGCGATGCCGACGCGCGCCGCGGTGAGTTCACGCTTCGATCGCTGACCGGACCCGTCATTCCTTGATGTAGGGCGCCAGCAGCTTCGACCAACTGGTGTCGATGCGGGCGTATTCCTCCGCGCAGGCTTCCGCGCGTCCTGGCGGCAGGCCGGCTTGTTCCGCCAGGCCTTGCTGCGCCTCGGGGTCGCTGCCGTAGACCCAGCACACCATGTTGAAGTAGCGCTGCTGGTCGAGCGAATGGCTGTCGGCGAAATCGCCGTCCGCCAGCTCATAGCCTTCGCCCGCGATCGAGAACGCCATCGCGGCGTTCAGGACCGCGTCGTTGCCATCGGCCTCGCCGATCAGGAGCCAGGCCGAAAGCTGGTCCACGGCATCCTCCTCGCGCCCCGTGATCGGCAGCTCCAGCACGTCGACCAGGGCATGGCCGACCTCGTGCAAGGCGATGAAGATGTAAGCGCCGGCCACGGCCGTGGCCAGCTCATCGTCGTCGTCGAGGTGCCGACCGAAATCCTCGGCCAATTGTTCGATCAATTCGAAGCAGAGCGAGATGGTGCGGGTCTCGGGATCATAGAAGGCATTGGCCTCGCCGCATTCGGCGTAGCGCAGCCCGAGAGACTTCGGCAGCTTCAGCGCGCCGTTGAGGTCGTCGGCGAGCGCACGCAAGGGATCCTCGGCACCGAACTCGCGCGCCAGCTCGGCATAGCGTTCGCTCTCCAGGTGCGCTGGACGCACCCGGAAGCCCTTGTCGCCCGCCGTCCCCGCCATCGCCATCGTGGTCGCGAACAGTGCGCCCAGGCCCAGGCCAAAGTTCCATCGCTTCATGTCGCCCTCGTCGTTTGGGCACGATCAGTCGCGCCATCACCGCTACAATCTTGCCATGCAGATCGGTCCCTATCGCATCGAGCCGAACCTGATCCTCGCGCCGATGGCGGGGGTCACCGACAAACCCTTCCGGATGCTTTGCAAGCGCCTGGGTGCCGGACTGTGCGTGTCGGAGATGACCACCAGCGACCCGCGCTTCTGGAAGACGAACAAGTCCCTGCACCGCATGGATCACGCCGGCGAGCCGGCGCCGATCAGCGTGCAGATCGCCGGCACCGTGCCGCAGATCATGGCCGAGGCCGCGCGCCACAACGTCGAACACGGCGCGCAGATCATCGACATCAATATGGGCTGCCCCGCCACCAATTTCAGGAAGCTCAAGCAGGCACAGTTGAACTTCCAGAAGGGACTAAACGTGTTGGTCGGCGCCAACAATGCGGGCAAGACCGCAGTGGTCGATGCGCTGAGATCTCTACTGGCCGGGCATGAAGAACCTTACCCTCGCCTGGACACCGAGGACCTCCACCGGCCGAAGGACGGCAGCCAAGATGGCGCCATCGTCTTTCAGTACGTGTTCCGCGACCTTAGCGAGGACGACGAAGCCGACTTTCTTGCGGCGCTCAAACCGGGGCGCGGACGGAAAGTTGGAAGCGCGAATCACCATCCGCTACTCGGAGGCGGACAAGTCGGGAAGACTGCGCGCCAAACGATGGTGTGGCGACCACGAAGATGTCGGGCTCACTACTGACATGATGGAGAACCTGCGCGGCGTCTACCTACCGCCGCTTCGCGATGCATCCCAGGGACTGAGGGCCTGGCCGCACCAGCCAGCTTTCGCGCCTCTTCCAGCTTCTTGCCGACGACGCCGGCAAGAAGGGAATCAATGAAGCATTGAAAGAACTGGACGAAGCACTCAAGAAGCATCAACCGGTGGTCAGCACCCATACAGCGATCAAGGGCCGACACGGCGCGATGCTTGGCCCCCAACTGGCTCAGGCTCTTGAGCTCGGCCTGAGCGGTAGCGATATTCAGCGTCTGGCGTCGCGCCTGTCGCTGATTGTGGATTCCTTCGAGATAGAGCAGAACGGCCTAGGCTTCAACAACCTCATCTTCATGGCCGTCGTGCTCAGCGAACTGGCCAAGAACTCAGACGCCAGCTACCGCGGCCTCATCATTGAGGAGCCGGAAGCGCACCTGCATCCGCAGCTGCAGGCGGTATTGCTCAGCTATCTTGAAACGATCAAGGCCGTGGACGGCGAGAAGCCGGTGCAGCTGTTTGTCACCAGCCACTCGCCGAATTTCGCCAGCATCGCCAACATCGACAGCCTCGCTTGCCTCGTCGATACCGGCTCAAGCATTGAGACATTTTTCCCCCCGCGCGATCACTTTCGGAAAAGGAAAACGGGAGAAGCTGGAACGCTATCTCGACGTTACTCGCGCCGAGCTGTTCTTCGCTCGCCGCGTGATCTTCGTCGAGGGCGCCGCCGAACTGATGCTGGTAAGCGTGCTAGCAGAGAAAGGCGGCCACAAGTTGCGCGAACACGGTGTCAGCTTGATAAGCGTCGAGGGACTGAACTTCGATTCGTTCTTGCCGCTGTTCGGCTCCAACGCATTGAAGATTCCCGTGTCGATCATCACCGATGCAGATCCCGTCGGTGCCGCGGCCGATGGCGAGGAGCCGCAAGCGCTGTATCCGGCTGCCGGCGATGCGGTGCAGGTATCGGCCAACACGGCAAAGATGAAAGAAAGTGAGGACGACTTCGTCAGGGTCTTCCACGGACTCAAGACGCTCGAATACGACCTGGCCCTGCACGCCGACAACCGCACAGCGATGCTGACGGCACTGAGAGAAATGCACCCGAGAATCGCAGCGACCGTCGATGCAGCGGTGGAAGCTGCTCACGATGATGCTGCTAAGGCTCGCGCGTTGTTCAGCGGAATGTTCGAGCGCCGCCAGAACAACGTCCAGAAGGGTCGCTTCGGACAGGCGCTCGCGCAGCTATTCGCCGATGGCGCCGCTTGCGTAGTACCCGACTACATCGGCGAGGCAATCGCCCATGCATGTCAGGCCGGAAAAGCCGCTCCTGCCGCTCCTGCCGCTCCTGCCGCTCCTGTTGCTGCTCCCGCGCAGGACAATCCGGACGAGCAATGACCGAGGCATCCGCGGAACAATTGCAAATCATTGGGGCGCCTCTCGCGCCGATGTCCGTGATTGCCTGCGCCGGCAGCGGCAAGACATTTACTGCGGTCAGGCGCCTCGCGCAGATGCGCCGACAACTCGGCGACCACCGCGGCCGCGTTGCATTATTGTCTTTCTCCAACATCGCCGTGGACACGTTTCGGCAGGAGTACCAGCAGCTGACGCAAGAGGCGTTGAACGGCGCCGGCTACGGCCGTGTCGAGATCGAGACGCTCGACAGCTTTTTCACCGGCAACGTGCTCCGCCCTCACGCCTATCGGACCATGGGTGCGCAAACGGCCGCATTTCTCGTCACGGGAGGAGAGACGTTTCTCAACGGCTTTAGGTTCAACACCAACACCTACCCTCGCGAGATCACGACGATGCAGGTGGGGTGTCGAAAATGGCCGGTTCTACTTCTACTACGCCGACAACGACAACACGCGAAGGCTCAACACGGCCTACGCTGCTGGCATCGTCAACCGTCTTGGCCGGACTGGCGCCTACACGCACAACCTCGGGCGCTACTGGTGCCACCGCACACTGGCGGAGCAGTCGGACATTCTTCGCGCCTTCGTGCGCCGCTACCCGCACATCCTGATTGACGAAGCTCAAGACATCGGGACGGTTCACCAGGCCATCATCGAGCAACTTGTGGGGGCGGGATGCGAAGTTTCGTTGATCGGCGATCCGAACCAAGGCATCTACGAGTTCGCTGGTGCCAACGGCGGCTTCCTTACTCAGTACGGTCAACGAGGGGGAGTGACGGCCCTGGGCCTGACAAGAAACTACCGTTCCGTTCCGCCGATACTCGCCTTGGCAAATCAGTTGTCTGCGAGGGCGGATACGGCGGACCGTGCCACACCGGGCACAACGCATGGCGCCTTCTTCGTGCCATATCGGAACGCCGATCGCGAAAATCTCGTTACCGCGTTCCGGGCCGCGATAGCGGCAGCTGATCTAAGACCAGAGCGATCGGCAGTACTGTGCCGGGGACGCGAACTGGCTGATCGACTCGCCGGCAACCGCGGTGCTCCCGGCCAAGGAGTCGTGAAGGGCCTCGCTCAGGCGGCAATCCTCCGCGACCACAAGCGGGATTTCCTCGGCGCGTTTCGGCTGGTTGCGACCTGCATCGTTGGCCTGCTGGCCGATCCGCCGCAAGGACTCGTCGGCAGGATCACACAACCCGCACGGTATCCCGACGACCGTTCGCTACGCCGGCTCGTCTGGGCCTTCACGAGGAACCCGGATTCTGGCCTGCCGGCGGCCACGTTGCCTGGGGACACGCACTGGCACGTCCAGTTGTTGGACAGGACGAGAGCATTGCTGGCGGCGATAGAGCGAAATCATGGACTGGTGAGCACCGACAATCTGGGTAACAAGCTGGCCAGACGAGGATTGACCAACGCTCCGCTGATCGCCGCCGCGGACCTCGTCGCCGAGAATGTCCAGCCCCGCATCCGCGTAGACACCGTCCATCAGGCGAAAGGAGAAAGCCTCGATGCGGTCCTATACATTGCAAACAGGGAACACGCGGATGCCCTGCTCACCGGCATTGATACCGAAGTGGGGCGCATTGGTTACGTGGCGGTAACTCGGGCGCGCAATCTCCTATGGCTTGGCGTGCCGGCCAACGCTGTGGATGAACTGCGCCCAGCGCTAATGGCAAGGGGATTTCTGGAAGCCGGCATGGCACCGCCGGCATGACAAGCGGCGGCCGTTGTAGGCCGTCTCTCCGACGGCAGCATTGAGCCGAACTCGCTCATTCGCTTCCCGCGTCATCCTGCAGCCGTCCCTTGAGATATCTTCCGGCACCACCCTTCAATTCGCTTCGCTCGAATAGCTTTCCGCTGAACTGGAAGTCACGATCGATACGGACGATGAGGAGCTGCTCGAAATCCCCCTGGCTCTTGACGACGACGTGGTTGCCGATCTTCTCCGGCGAGATGGTCTTCACCTCCACGAGCTTTCCGGCAATCGTGCCGTCGGAGCCGGCCATGTGGGTACCGTGCCGTCGAAGTCCGAACTTGATTTCGGCAAAGATCTCACCGAGCTCGCCCCATATCTGCAGGTACCTGCCTGTGTTCTCGAAGTGACGACGGGCGCAGTCGACCAAGTCCTCGAAAATCTGCATCTGCTCTAGCAGGCTGAAGGGGTATCCGTCTCTGCTGTGGAATGGCTCGCCAGGGCCGAGAGCGAAGTCATTGTCCTTTGGCGCCTCGTCGAGCTCGGAGTCGAGCCACTCGCTGTCCAGATACTCCCACTCCCAAGGCGCCACCCCGCAACCTGCCGCGTCGGCAATGTCCTGCGCGCTGTATCCGCGTTCGCGCATCTCGTACAGGAAATCCCAATCGCCCATTGACCGCCCTATGCCCCTGAAAGTGGAAGCAGCCTGACGACCGGCGGCCTCCCGGTGAGTCTACCGAAACTCGCTCTCCTTCCTCGGCGATTGAGCGCCAATCGCTGACTCCAACCAATCACCTCGTTGATTGATTGCCAACCGGCGCTTTCGCAGGCGGCATTGTTTCCCGACGAGCGAGCCAAGTCGCCGCCCGATTCCGAACGTCTAGATCCGCGCCCATGAGATCGCTCACCAAGGGCTGCAGAAGTTCCTGCAAGAGTCTACCGCTGGGCGCCGCCCGAACTGCGTGGCCCATGATTTGTCGCGAGATGTCGAACCTGACTGTGCGCGCATGCTCGGCCAAAACGTCGATCACGGACTCTTCCAAGCTGAAGACGAGAGTCCGAAGCTGAAGCCCAGTGCCAAGACGAAATATCAGTAGCTCGTACAGCTCGTGTGCAGCTGCTGCTGATGGCATATCACAGCTGAGCATCAAGAGGTTCTCGAACAGCTTTCGAGCGACGGTACCGGCCAGTTGCACCTGCTTCAGATCGCGGGCCGCACGCAGCGCGTAGATCGTGATCGCGATGTCATCGAGCGTCAGAGGCGCTCTCAAAGGCGCCTCGGCCGCCCGCAGAATCACATCCTCAAGCGCCCGCTCTTTCGGACGAGTGTGACTGGCCAGGTAGAGCTTGCTGACCACAGCAGCCGAAGTCTGATTCTCATCGAGCGCTTGCCAGGTCGGAGAGGACCAGATCGCCGCGGCAATCGGGAACTCCGCGAGTAGGAACTGGAACTTCGTCGGCGGCGGCAACCGACCGCCAGCTCGAAAACGACGCCACTTCGGACCCTCGAGCTCCCTTCGCGATAGCGAGCACTGCCCATCGGGCAGCGAGAGCGCGAGCTCCTCAAACGCGCCGGCAGTCGCGCGCCTTTTCCTTTGCTCTATGCCACCGACGCTCGTCATGCCTCAAGAAGCGTTCAGAGGCATGAGGTATGCGCGCACTGCGCACGGGCCTGTTCGCCGCGTTTTCCGGGCTTCGCCCGATTTTTCGGTTTTGCCGGATTTTTCCGGTATCTCCCGATTTTCTCGGTATGGGGGGTGGATCCCGTCGGAACGCAACCCAGGATACCTAGATTCAACAACTTGCATCCGGCCATGGGTCTGCATTTCGCGCTTTCCGAAGAGAACTGACCTGCCTACGCTTTGACCGTCGCGTCTCAAGGAGGCCTCCGACTTGTCAAAGCTGATCCACGATCCCCAAAAGCCGAGCACGGGAAAAACGCAGAAAGCCCGGGAGTTTTCTGCTCCTGGGCTTCGCTGTGGCATCCATACTGAGACTGCCTGTCGAGCCTGATCTTGGCTAAGAAGCCTGTCAAGCAAGACGGTGCAGCCGAGCGCGCAAATGGCCTACAGCCCTTGCCCCGGATGCCCACCCTGGAGCGGATCCGGTACACACCGCATAGGTGCGGCGTGATCGACATCACCGTCCAGTGGACGCCTGTCGGAAATGGAAGGGTTCTGTACCCCCTGACGCAGATTGTATGGAGCGACGGGGCACCGTGGCGCGAGGCAAACCTATGGGCGCTTGAACGTGCCACAAGCATCGACGTAAGCCTCAGCACTGTTGAATCCAACATGCGGGCAATGCATCGCTTCGCGAAGTGGCTCGAGTTGTCGGGCACAGGTTGGTGGGAGTTTCCTCCGCGCAAGGCCGACCGCTGCTTGGTGCGATTCCGAGGTCACCTCATCGAAGCGCGCGAGGCGCATGAGATCGCACCGAGCACAGCCTCCCAGACGATGACAGCCGTGGTCCAGTTCTATCGGTGGCTACACGCATCGGGGCTCATCTCCCCGGAAGGGCAGATGTGGCGCGAGAAGATCGTCGGGATCCATCTCATTGATCCGGTCGGATTCAATCGAACGATCTTGGTGAACTCGACCGACCTCGCCATCAGGAATCGGAAGGCGCCCGGCGAACGGTTGGAGGATGGTCTGCTGCCGGTCTCTGCCGCACATCGCACAGGGATTCTCGAGTTCGTGAAGGACAACGGCAGCGAAGAGTTGTTCCTGATGCTTTCGCTGGGATTCTTCACCGGCATGCGCCTGGGAACGCTGGCGGACCTCAGGATCCAAACTCTCGATCGCGCAGTCCCTGATCCCGCGAGCGCAGACCTTTTCAGAGTTGCTGTGGGACCGGGTGCGGATCCGCCGGTGCACACCAAGGGAGCTGTCACCGGCCACATCCATATCACCGGCATCCATCTCGATGAGCTGCGCCGCTACTACTACTGCACGCGTCGCCTCAAGCGCCAGACAAAGGCTGCCCCACAGCACCGACGATGTGGCAGTGGTGCGTGAGTCGATCCAGCAGTGCCGTGGTCATCTTGGCGTCGCCGAACACGCTGGACCATTCCTTGAAGTCCAGGTTGGTGGTGATCATCACGCTGGTCTGCTCGTAGAGCTTGCTCAGCAGGTGGAACAGCAAGGCGCCGCCTGCCTGGCTGAAGGGCAGGTAGCCCAGCTCATCAAGGATGACCAGGTCCATGCGCTGCAAGCTCGCTGCGATGCGGCCTGCCTTGCCTTGGGCCTTCTCCTGCTCCAGTGCGTTGACCAGATCCACCGTGGAGTAAAACCGCACGCGTGAGCCATGGCGCGTGATGCCCGCCACGCCGATGGCCGTGGCCAGATGCGTCTTGCCCGTGCCGGGGCCACCCACCAGCACCACGTTGTGCGCCTGCTCGGTGAACGCCATGCTGGCCAACTGCTCGATGAGCTTTTTGTCCACGGGCGAGCATTCGAAGTCGAAGCCCGCCAGGTCGCGGTGCACGGGGAACTTCGCCGTGTGCATCTGGTAGCTCACTGAGCGCATGGCCCTGTCCGTGACTTCCGCTTGCAGCAGGTGCTCCAGCAGCCAGCGCGAGCTCTCCAGCGTGGCGTGGCCGCCTTGCTTGACCAGGTCCTCCCAGGCCCCGGCCATGCCGTACAGGCGCAGCTCTTTGAACTCCTTGTCCAGCTCACGCATGATCGGCCTCCTGCATGTCGCTGCCAGCGCGCAGGCTGTCATAGCGCGCCGTGTCGGCCAGGGGTGTCTGGCTCACTTGCAGGTTGGTCGCAACCGTCTCGGGCAGGGGCTGCGCTTGCAGGCGGCCGAGCACGTTGATGACGTGCTCGGTGCTCACCCGCCCCGATGGCGGCGCACTCTCCAGGGCCAACTCCACCGCCACCAGCACGGCGTCCAGCCCTTGCTTGGGCACCTCGGCCAGTACCTGCGCCATCACCCTGTCGCCCCCCTCCTGGTGCAGCAAGCCTTTGCGCATGCGCTGCAATGGCTCGGGCAGGTCTGCAAAGGGCGCGCCGTTGCGCAGCGCGCCCGGCTTGCGCTCGATCAGCGGCACGTAATGCTGCCAGTCGTAGCGGGTCTGGTTGCGATCGCTCAGGCGCTCGTGCGTGGCCACCATAGCATCGCCGGCCACCACCACGATCTGCGCCGGGTACAGGTGTGTGCTGACCATTTGCCCCGCCCATTCGCAGGGCACCGAGTAGCGGTTGCGCGCCACCGTCACCAGGCAGGTGCTGCTCACCTTGGCCGGGTTCTCAACATAGCCATCAAAGGCCACCGGCATCGGCATCAGGTGGCTTTGCTCCAGCTCCAGCATCTCGGCGATGCTGAACGCTTTGTGCTGCGGGTGGCGCAGCTCTCGCCACAGAGCCCGGCAGCGCTCGCCCAGCCACGCATTGAGCTCGGTAAAGCTGCCAAAGCGCCGTTGCCCCGCCTCCACCCAGATGCGACGGCGGCTGTCTTGCACATCCTTCTCCACGCGCCCCTTCTCCCAGCCGCTGGCACGGTTGCAAAAATCAGGGTCGAACAGATAGTGCGCGCACATGGCTGCAAAGCGCGCATTGACCACGCGGCCTTTGCCCTTCTTGACTTTGTCGACCGCCGTCTTCATGTTGTCGTAGATGCCACGGCGTGCCACGCCACCCAGCGCTGCAAAGCTGCGGGTGTGCGCATCGAACAGCATCTCGTGGCCTTGGCTGGGGTAGGCCACCAGCCAGAAGGCCCCACTGGCACACAGCTTCATGTGCGAGACCTGCATGCGGTAGTACACCCCGCCCACCAGCAAGCCGTCTTCGCTCCAGTCGAACTGGAAGGCCTCGCCAAGCTCGAAGGTCAATGGCACGAAGGCCTTGCAGGCCGCCTGTTGGCCTTCACCTTGGCGCCACTTGCGGATGAAGTCCGTCACCCGCGTGTAGCTGGGGATTTGGCGGTGACGGGGAGCCCATTCTTCTGTGCGTATGGCACCGGTCACTCTCCGAGATCGATGGGCACGTGGTTTATCGAGACAATCTGCGTGCGTTGGCGATGAAGCTGGAGTCCATCACGTTCGATCGGTTCGCACCGAAGGATGCCAGGCACCGGGCGAAGGATCAGGCGCGTCGCGCACGCCGATTCGACGAGTTCGTACAGCAGGCTTTTCGAAGGCGTCGGCCGGTGCGGCTGGTACTGCTGGAGGGTGAGCAGGCCGACGCAAGCGAGCTCGGCCGTGACTCGTCCAAGGTGCGATTTCGCCGCCTGGATGAAACTGAGTGGCACGTATCAAGCTACAGCGATGAGAACGGAGAGTTCACGATTGTTCGGGGAGGCATGCCGGCTTCAGTAGAACCCGAGGATGAGCCATCCCCTGAGTTTGCCGACCAGTTTTCGATCGAAGGCCCGGAGCGGCGAGAGATCTCGACCTCGGCCTTCGTTCGCTCGGCCGACGTTCGAAGGGCAGTGCTGTGCCGGGCCGCGGGACGTTGTGAGCTTTGCGGTGAAATCGGGTTCACGACGGTTTCCGGAGCGGTGTATCTCGAGACGCATCATGTGCTCCCGCTGGGTGAGCAGGGCCCGGACGTCGTGTGGAATGTCGTCGCGCTGTGTGCGAACGACCATCGCCGACTTCACTTTTCGGCAGAACGGATCGAGTTGCGCGAGTCCCTCTTGGATCTGCTCGCCAGCACCTTCCCGCGAGAAATCGCCGAGCTGAGATCGGCTCTTGGCTCGACGCCAAGGGATTCTGCCGCCGCACCGTCCGCGGAGCAAAACGGATAACCCGTCCATGGCCGACAGATATGGAAACTTCAAGGAGCTTGAAGCCGCTGAGTCGGCTGGGTCCTATCGGATCGAGCACGTTTCGCGTGCATCGGAGTTCGTTCTAATTGCTCCGCATGCCGGCAAGATTGAGCGCGGGACATCCGAGATCTGTCGAGCAATCGCCGGGAAGGATTGCACTTACTACTTGTTTGAAGGCTGCAAGCCCCGCAACAACCAGGATCTGCACATCACAAGTGCGCGATTCGATGAGCCGCTCGGTGTTTCCGCAGCCGCATCAGGACAGATAGTGGTGACTACTCATGGCCAAGCGGGCGATGCCGAGTTTGTGAACGTTGGCGGGCTGGCGACCGGGTTGGGGACCGCACTCATCTCTAAGCTCGAAGCCGAAGGCTACATCGCTAGCCGCCACGCCAATGCAGGTTTGCAAGGGTTGGATACATCCAACATCTGCAATCGCGGCAGGTCTGGCCAGGGTGTTCAGTTGGAGATTTCCCGTGGCCTCAGAGACAAGCTGGTTGGCTCTGCTGCCGAGCTTGAGCGGTTCGCAACAGTGATCAGATCCACGCTTATGGCTAACGCAGGCGACAATCTCGGAGCGAAAGATGCAGTTCCGAATCGCTGACACTTTCACCGACAGCCTGACTCGCCTCACTGGTGACGAACAGAAGGCCGTCAAGACCACTGCGTTTGATCTTCAGCTCAACCCTGCGAACCCTGGCATGAGCTTCCACAAGCTCGACAACGCGCGGGACACCAACTTTTGGTCGGTGCGGGTAAACGCGGACATCCGGCTGATAGTGCATCGATCAAACGGAAGCCTGCTGCTCTGCTACGTCGACCACCACGACCGCGCTTATCGCTGGGCGGAACGTCGCAAGCTCGACGTGCATCCGAAGACCGGCGCAGCGCAGTTCGTCGAGATCCGAGAGCGGGTGGAGGAGGTTCGCGTACCCGTGTACGTCGAAGCGCCCGTGTCGTCTGCCAAGCCGGCGCTGTTCTCCTCGACGCCGGAGCAGCTGCTGCTGGGCTACGGCGTGCCGCAGGAGTGGATCGGGGACGTACAGCAGGCGACGGAAGACACGCTGCTGGACTTGGTGGACCATCTGCCCGCCGAGGCGGCGGAGGCGCTGCTGGAACTCGCCACCGGCGGAGCCCCCAAGATTTTGGCATCCGCATCCGCCGATGCCAGCCCATTCGAACATCCCGACGCGCAGCGCCGCTTCCGCGCGGTCTCCAGCATCGAGGAACTCGAGCGCGCCCTGTCGTCGCCCTGGGACAAATGGACGATCTTCCTCCACCCCGAACAGCGACAGCTCGTCGAGCGCGACTACACGGGCCCAGCTCGCGTTTCCGGATCAGCGGGGACGGGCAAGACTATTGTTGCTCTGCATCGCGCTGCCTACCTGGCGCGCAGCAATCCCGAGGCGCGTGTCCTGCTCACGACATTCTCGGGCAGCCTCGCCAATGCCCTGCGTGCGAAGCTGCGGCGTCTGATCAGTTCGGAGCCCCGCCTCGCCGAGCGCATCGACGTCATTTCCATGGATGACGCGGGCATCCACCTGCACGAAACTCAGATCGGTCCTGTGCGGCTACTGTCGCGTGAGGACCTCAAGGCGCGAATGGCGAAGGCTGCCGCACAGTTGAGCGGCCTTCGCTTCGGCATCCCCTTCCTGCTGAACGAGTGGGACCAGGTGGTCGACGCCTGGCAGATCGCATCGTGGGACCAGTATCGGGACGTGAGGCGGCTTGGCCGCAAGACGCGCTTGTCCGACGCGCAGCGCCAGACACTGTGGGAGGTGTTCGATGCGGTCCGGGCGGGCGCAATCGCCGACGGACTCACATCAATGGCCGGCGTGTTCACTCGCCTGGCCGACGTGTTCGCCGACCGACCGCATCCACCGTTCGAGCACATCGTCGTCGATGAGGCGCAGGATATCTCGATCTCGCAGTTGCGATTCCTGGCGGCGGTCGGGCGTGATCGGCCCAACGCGCTGTTCTTCGCTGGCGATCTTGGCCAACGCATCTTCCAGACCCCCTTCTCATGGAAGTCGTTGGGCGTCGATGTGCGCGGCCGCTCACGAACCTTGCTCGTGAACTACCGCACGTCGCACCAGATCCGCGCCTGCGCCGACCGCCTGCTCGGCGAATCCGTGTCCGACGTTGATGGCCTGGTTGAAGTCCGAAAAGGCACGGTATCGGTGTTCAACGGTCCGAAGCCTGTGGTCATCGGCGCAGCGTCGCCCGATGCCGAAGTCGACGCCGTTGCCGAGTGGCTGAAGGAGCGCGTCGTGGCAGGCATGCAGCCCCATGAGATCGGCGTCATCGTGCGCTCGGTAGCAGAGCTGAATCGCGCTGGCCGAGCATTGAGCCAGACAGCCATTCCGTACGTGACGCTCGACGAACGCATGCATTCGACCTTCGGCAAGGCGACTGCCTGCACCATGCACCTCGCCAAGGGTTTGGAGTTTCGCGCCGTCGCGGTGATGGCCTGCGACGACGAGGTCATTCCATCGCAACAGCGGATCGAGCAGGTCACGGACGATGGCGACCTGGCCGAGGTCTACGCGACAGAGAGGCATCTGCTCTATGTTGCCTGTACCCGCTCGCGCGAAGAGCTTCTGGTCACGGGCGTCAACCCGGTCTCAGAATTTTTGGACGATCTAGGCGAGGAGCGCTGAGATGCTCAGCCTTTTCCGGAATCACAGGTCCAACCGATGAGGATCGGGAGCTATCAGCTCAGTTCACCGTGCATCCTCGCCCCCATGGCGGGCGTGACCGACAAGCCGTTCCGTTTGCTATGCAAGGAGCTTGGCGCAGGGTATGCCGTGTCAGAGATGACGACCTCGGACCCGCGGCTGTGGAAGACCAAGAAAAGCCTCCTTCGAATGGACCATGAGGGCGAGCCTGATCCCATTGGTGTGCAGATTGCCGGCGCAGACCCTGCAGTTCTGGCCGATGCAGCTCGCTACAACGTCGATCACGGTGCCCAGATCGTTGATGTGAACATGGGATGTCCCGCCAAGAAAGTGTGTAACGCTTGGTGTGGCTCCGCTTTGCTTCAAGACGAGAGATTGGTCGGCGAAATCATCGATGCCGTCGTCAAGGCAGTCGATGTCCCCGTTACGCTGAAGATTCGCACGGGCTGGAACGCTGACAACCGCAATGGCGTGCGCATAGCATCCATCGCGGAGAGTGCCGGAGTCTCGATGCTGGCGGTGCATGGCCGAACCCGCGAGATGATGTACACCGGCCACGCTGAGTACGACACGATCGCCGAGATCAAGTCGCGGGCGAGCATCCCCGTCGTTGCCAACGGCGACATCGATTCGCCGCTCAAGGCGAAGGAAGTCTTGGAGAAGACCAAGGCCGACGCAGTGATGATTGGACGCGGCGCTCAGGGCCGACCGTGGCTCTTTCGCGAGATCAACCACTACCTGACAACAGGCGAGCTACTGCCGGAACCGTCGGCGCAGGAAGTCGGACACGTTCTCTGCGGACACCTCGAGCGGCTGTATGCGTTCTACGGGGAAGAAGCCGGCGTCAGGATCGCCAGGAAGCACTTGGGCTGGTACGCAAAGGATCGGCCTGACAATGCCGGTTTCAGAAGCGTCGTGAATCGCGCGACATCGGCGACCGAGCAGCTGGACATGGCGAAAGAGTACTTTTTCGGTGGCGGGAACCAGGTCAGTCGAACTCGCAATCCGAGCGACAGACATGAGCCTCCCCTTGGACGCAGACCAATGATGCGCATGGCAGCCGACCCACGGCCACGCAAAGTGCATGTCCCACTGCACAACTTTCTGATTGCCGGCAAACCGGAACAGATATCACTCCTCCCAGACGTGCAGCTTACTCGGAGAGGCGATCCGCCGGCACTCGACTACAGAATGCTGGGATTCGACGAGAGAAAGGCGATCGCGGAGGAAGTCGTCTACTGGCTGTCCGTTCTCGAGCCGCGCAGCGACGGTGTGTCCGCGGCCAGTCTAGCCAACACCTGGATTTTCTCGCTGTGGCTTGTCCGCCCGACGCGGACCGCCATCCATCATCGGTTTGACGAGTTCGAGGACCCGAGCACATCAAGGTCCACACGACTGATCTCTCGTGCGGGATACAACTCATTAGACCTGGATCATCGACCGTTCGAGGTGGCAGAGATTCTCAGCGCTTCCTCCCACTTGGAAATTCTAAACAGCATCGGCTCATCTACGCGCCTCGGGCTGGCCCTCTCGCTCAGCGTCGAAAGCACGTGGGTTCACCGCTGGAGCCCCGGGCTGATGCTCGCCTCTTCTGCCGTGGAGTCTTTGCTGACCTACAGCGAGAAGTTTGGTATCTCGTCACGTCATGCAAAGACCTTTGCCGCGATCGTCGCACCAGTAGGTTCGCGCGACGCAGCTAGCGATCGCTTCGAAGTTGCGTACCGGAGGCGCTCGAAGCTTGTGCACGGGCGCCTGCCTTCCGCGACTGACAATGAGAGGCTCGAGGATCTTGCGGAATGGTCGCGGATGCTCCGAGATATCTGGCGCGAGGTTCTCGCTCGGCCGGCACTATTGGCAGCGCTCCAAGGCGACGATTCGGCGCGAGAAGCGCATTTCAGCTCACTCTAGACTGCACGTAGAGTTTGTCCAGCACAACGGGAGGCGCGCATGAATTACGAGATCTTCGGACCGTTCGAAGTTCCACGAGAGGGCAAGCTGACAACGCGTGACGCGAAGAGGCGCAAGGCATTCTGGGCAACCGTTCACGAGGAGATTGAGGACCTCCCTGATGCATGCGGTTGTTACATCTTGGTCGTGCGCAACAAGGCTTGGTACGTTGGGATGGCTGAGAAGCAGTCCTTCAAGAAGGAGTGCTTCCAGCCGCACAAGATCGTTCAGTACGACTCGGCCATGGGAAAGGCGAAAGGAGTTCCGTACCTCATTTTTCTCGCCAAGATGACGCCATCTGGCTACTTTGCATCCCCCGGAAGGAACGGCTACGCGGACATCCAGTCGCTTGAACAGCTGCTCATCGGCGCAGCGATCGACAGGAACCCCAAGCTCTGCAATATCAAGGACACGAAGGTCTTAAGGGAGATGAACGTGCCTGGCTTCCTGAACACGAAGAAGGGACAGGCAAACTCTGACGCGGTGAAAGAGTTCAGAATTGCCATTGGTGTCTAGCTTAGGCTGCGCGTTGCGGTCGCGCCCTCTACTTACGTAGCCACCGTTGGACGGCGCGACGTAAGGGGCGCAGATCTCCGGGCCAATTGTTGGCGAGGGTGCGCCCGAGACTTTCGGCCATTTGTCTCGGCAAGTCGGGCAGCGAGCGAAGCGTCATGGGAACAAGCTTTCTTCGCGCTATGCCCAGGCGACGGTCTTTTTGGCGCAGCTTTTCGTTGGCTACAAGCAAGTTCAAAGCTGCACGCCACGTTGGCACTGCTTCGGCGTCCTTCACCGTCGAGAGCAAAGCCTTTAGCGTCGTTCCGCGTTCGTGCGAAGCAAGATTCCAAGCCAAAGGAAGCGCCGCATACGGAATCGCCAAGAAGTGGCGTCCCGTGCTCGCCAGGCGCGCAAATGCACGCACCGTTTGCCAGCGGGAGGGAGCTCCACCAAGTCGGAAGGCCTCGTGCAACAGCGACTGAAGGCTCACCGCCGATACGAGGTTCGGCTGCGCCAGCGCGTCGCGCAATGCGAGTTCGTCGCAAAGCCAGACTGCCTCATGGTGCTTGGCGGTGGCTAACGTCGCGATCGTACTGTCGTCGAAAGCTTCTTCTAGAAGAGCGAACTGCGCCACGCTGTCGTCCGAAGGACGCGGCGCGACGATGCACCGCCGTTCCACAAACTGCTGCACACGGCCCCAGAATCTACGTAGCATCAGACGGTGTGATGGAAGGTGCTCCTCCATCTGAATCTTCCGCCCGCGGCCCAAACGCATAGTGCCAAGCCCCCGAAGCGCCTCTCTTTCGGTGAAGTACCACTCTTGCAGCGTGCGGCGGGTTTCACCCGTGATCCACAGCGGCCCTGGCAGCACGCCAAGCATGTCTTCAAGTTCGGCCTCGACGATGAGGCATAGCGTCAACGGGTCCAGAACGACAGACTGTGCCTTGGCCAGGCAGGTGGCTTCAGCCTCTCGCACTTCCCGTTGTCCCCCGTGGCTCCGCGGTCGCCACTCTCGGGAGGCGTGCCCGAACTGTCGCGGTGAGCACTGAAAAATCTGCGCCATAACGACAGCGGGAAATCCGCCGTTCTGCCCAATGGCGAGCCGTTGGGCGGTCATGGCTTGCTGGGCGAGCAGCATGTCGCGCATGCGAGCCACAATGGCATCCATGTCTTCGTCGACGAGCTCGATTTCGCCACTCGCGGCAGCCACCTGTTGAGCGTGCTCAGCTAGAAGTCGCAGTGGCTGCTTTATCCCAATGATAGTCAACGTAAGACCGGCAAATGGACCATCCAACAGAGTGACGTCGTCACCGATGCGTCCGCCCATCACGGGTGCAAGCCAGGTTCCTTCAGCTAGACCAGGAAGCGGCGGAGGCGCCGCGCCCATCCAGTAGCTCCACACGCGACCGCCTGGGTGGCGCAAGTCAACGACGCAGTCAGCGGCCACCTGATCTGGCTCCGTTGTCCGCGCGTGTCGGGCGGTCAGTCCGATGACGCGCGGTGCGATCGCCTGCAAGTCACCTGGGCGATTCAGCGACTCTAGGGCGAGAGCGCGCAAGCGCCGATCATGCGTAGCTGCCAAAGCGAAATAGAGTGATGTGAACTCGGATGGCGAACGCACCTCCGGTACCGGCCACGTGCGCAGCACGCGTCTCACCTCGCGCACGCGGCCGCAAAGGCGGGCCAAGCTAACGGCCATAGCCCACAACACCGGAGCTGCGCGGGTCGCTTCGTGGGCCGCCAGCAACTCATCGAGCGCCTGATGGAGGTCCCCGCACTCATAGAGGGCACGGGTTCGACGATAACGCGCGCCGGTCGATGAGGGCGAGACCGCGCACCAGGCCGCAGTGCGACTAAGCGCCTCCTCCAGGCGTCGCGTGGCGAGAAGTACATCGACGAGCACTGGGACGACAGTGGGGTCGGGGGACTGGTCGGGTAGAGCGGCACGGGCGCGGAGCGCAGGTAGCCAGCGCGCAGCGTCGATGGGTTTGTCTCGGTGAACGAGCAACGCCGCGAGGGTCACGGCGTCTTCGTCGTCAATGTTTGTTAAGTTGGCGCTCGGGAGCCAGTCTTTCAGTGCGCTTGCAATCGGTTCCAACGCAGGATTGTCGAGGTCGAACACTAGCCGCCGAAGCGCCGGCGCGGGCCAAGGAAGCGTCTGTGCGAGCGTGAGGAGAGTTCCGGCCCTGGACAGATCGAGCGGACCGGGCGGCCCCTGCAGATAGGCAGCCTGAGTCTGAAGATGGCACCGAAGCTCGTCGGAGACGTCCGCCTGCGCAAGAGCATCGGTCAAGAATCCCCTTGCACGAGTCAGGTCGCCGGCGCGAGCCCAAGCTTCACTCAGCGCCAAGGCGACGTGAGGGTCTGGTGGAGCCTGTTCCGCAAGTGCCGAATCAATCTCGGCATCATAGACGGTCAGGACGTACAGGTACCGCAACCAAAGGTTTACGTCGTCGGGCGACAACGACAGCGCACAGTGCGCCGCGGCAAGGGCGACGTCTTGCTGCCCCGAGAGCATCGCGGCAACGCCCAGGTTGTGTTGCAACACTCGCCGAGCAGTGGGGTCGAGAGATGCGCTGTCCTCCCGCTGGAGCGCGCGAGCGATTTCGGCGATCTCGTCTCGGAGGGGGCCGGGCTTCAGTACGTGATCGCCGAAAGGCCGCCGACGTAGCGCTGCACCCAGCTCAGCCGCACAAAGGTTGAGCCGACGCAGAACGCTCGGTTGGGGATCGTTGGCCTCGGCATGCTGATAGTGCTCTACGGCCAGGTCGTGGTCGCCCGATCGCAGCGCGGCATCGCCGAGCACGCCACGTAAGGCGGGGTGGTCGCGAAAGGCGTCCGGAACGAGTGTTTCGATCTCTTCGTACGTCGCTCCGTCCAGTTGGAGCGCAGCGAGCAACTCAAGCGCCACTACGTACGGCAGGTCCCCCGGGGACGCGCCCGTGCGTGCCTCGATTGCGGCGCGCCTGGATTCGGCGGCATTGCCTCGCTGTGCCAGCACGACCCCGGCAAGGGCACGTAGACGAGGTGGCGCGGCTTCACCTGCCAAGGCCAACACTTGGTCGCCATTGTGCAGTTGAAAATAGGCGCGAGCGAGCAACTGACGTAGCGCCTCATCGCGTTCAACGCCAGCCTCGCCGAGTCGGGCAACAACCATCGTCGCGTGCCCTGCTCTCAGTGCCGATTCCATCTCCCTCTGGAGCGCTGACGCATTTGGATCGGGTGCCGGACCCATTGCCGCCGCGCCGGCGAGGGGCTGAAGCGAGAGGCCATTTCTTGCTAGGTAGTTCGGGAGCCGACGCGCGATCCAGTCGTCGCTCAGCAGGCCGAGCAGTTGGTGGCGCTCCAGCATTGCAACGACGTCTTGCCAAAACCAGATTGCAACTGTGGGGCGATTGTGGAGCGTGCGGTTTGCTACGTACTCCGACAAGGACGAGTCGCGATCACCGGATGTTACGAAGATCAGCGCCTCAAGGGGCGGTGTCAGTGTGTGCGCGAGGGCGAGGTCATGATCAATGTGCGCTCTGGTCAGTTTGGTCTTCAGGTAGTCCTTGCACTGTGCGGCCTGATGACTTCCGCTCTCTAGCCGCCAGTTTAGGTCGATCCCTTTCTGACGCTGTCCTTTGCGCCCAAATCGTGTAGGTGGTAGCGGAGGACGGAATTCCGCGCGAACCAATTCCACGACGAGATCCTCGAAGGCCTCTTCGGTTTCGGGGTATAGGTACTCTTCGAGCTTCACGGGTCGTCGTCTTCGCCGGGATCGAGCCCGGCGGGCTTGATGCGGAAGCGCTTGCCTTCCGCCAAGGCCGCATCAATCAATGCGTCTGCGTGCGGGTGCGTCTGCAGGGAAATCGGCGCTGCAAGTACGCGCAAAGCCGCCTCCGCCACGGGTGGCTGGTAAAGCAGTACCACGTCTCCATCGCACTGCCGAGAACGCCACCGAAGGCCGTCGACCTGAATGCCGTCGCGGGCGGCTTGTCGCACAAGTTGATCCGCGAAACGCTGCGACGCGATCTTGTTCTTGTGAGCCATGAATGTGATCGCAGTCTCAACCGCACTCTCGCTCAGAAGCAGTCTGCGAAGACCGAGTGGCGAGCAATCGACCAGCCAGAGCGGTGTGATCGGGGTAAGCGTGGTGAGATAGAGACGTTCAAAGCTGCGCGTGGGCAAGTAGACTCCAGGCTGGCCGGTTCCCACGATGCTGCGGAACGGCAACGTCTCCCATAGCGCACACGCAGAGGTGGTGCCGGCGTAGCAAGAAGCGGCGGCCTTCGATTTGGCGCCAGCGAGCGCACAGCGGCCAGCGCTGTAGGGATTGAAGTCTCGCGGCGCGACATCCAGCCCGCTATCGAGCGGCGTCTTGAAGACTCGGTGGAGGTCGCCGGTGAAGGCTTCAGGATCGATGTGCCAGCGGCGATTACCAGTCGGCATCGCTTGTCCCGGCGGCCTCGTCGCGAGCAGCCTCAATCACGCGCTCGGGACTGTGCTGAAAAACGTCAGCCGGGCGATTGTTGTCGAGCGCAGGGTGCGGTTGGAAGCACCAAAACACGCGCGCCCAGCCGCCGTCACGTTCCTCAGTCGGCAGCAGTGGGAACAGAGCGCGCATGGCATCAAGTACGTGCCCATCGGCGGCGAACTGAAACGCTGGGTGCCAGTACTGCACGCCGCGCTTGGCGCCCAGTAGCCGACCCTCCCGTCGCATGCGACTTGCGAACTGGCTCGGGTTGCTGGCGAGCAGAGCACTTGGCACGCGCCTAGCCACTTCCTCGCTGGTTAGAAAGTGGAACTGCTGAAGCAACGCGTCGCGGTGAACCTGCGCAGGGTGTAGGGATGTACCCGCTACGGGCGCTCGCCCCGACACTAGCGGAAGGTCGTCTGGCGCACTTATGGCGTAGGCGTGCTGCAAGAGTGTGGTCTCGTCCTTCGTTCCTGCGGTCGACGATTGTCCGGACTCAGCGTCCCGCGTGAGTTCGGCCGCTAGGATCGACAGTTCCTCTAGATCGCGCGCACAGGTTGTGCCCAACGGGGCCCAGCGCTTGGCTGAATCGATCCAAAGTACTGCGATCGATTCGCGGGCCATGAGACGCACCAACTCGGACCCAGCATCCTCCCAGTCGACGTGCGAAGTGTCGCTGGCAGAGAACGCTGCGCAGACGAAGCGCGCGTGGTACGCGGCGGTCAGAGGCTCCAAGGTCCGGGCGAGCAGTGCCGCTCGCCAAGCCTCCACTTCGGCCAGAGCGCTGGGCGCGAAAGCGTCGGCGACCCGCAGCGAGATCAAGTCGAATTGCTGGCGAAACTCCTCCAGCGTGGCCGCGGCAGTCACCTCTTGGACAATTGCGCGGACCGCACGCGTGGGATCGTCAAAGTCACGACCTTCGATGGTTAGTACGGTGGTAGTGGGCATGAAACGCCTCCAGAGGATCCAGGCAGATCCCCACTCATTCCACTCTATCCCCTTTCTAACAATCTAACAATATAACCTTTTCACGAACGTTGATTGAGATCGTTCCGGCGCCTCCCGGCAGCCGACAGAACGAGATGGGATCCCAAGCCTCCAGAAACGCGTGAGCCTGTCTCTGACCGTAGCATCAACTTCCTGATGGTGAACCTTCGGAGCTGGGTATGGACATGCTGGACTGGTTCGCCCCCCCCAAGCAGACCGAAGGCATGGACATCGCTGTAGGCGCCCGGAAGCTCAATCCCATGCGGCCTGCAGCTATGTCCATGGCGTGACTACTAACCTGTGTGCCAGGAAGAAGGTATGCAATGCCTGGGCCGGCTCGGCCCTGATGCGTGAACCGGACCTGGTGGGGCGCATCCTTGCCGCGCTGGTGAAGGCGGTGCCGGTGCCGGTGACGCTCAAGATACGCACCGGCTGGGACATGGCGAACCGGAACGCACTGCAGATCGCACGCATCGCCGAAGACAGCGGCATTGCCGCGCTCGCGATCCATGGCCGCACCCGCGACCAGCAATACACCGGCATGGCGGAGTACGACACCATCGCCGCAGTGAAAGCGGCGCTGCGCATTCCGGTGTGCGCCAACGGCGACGTCGACTCACCGGAAAAGGCGCGCGCGGTGCTGCGCCATACCGGCTGCGACGCGCTGCTGGTGGGCCGGGCCGCGCAGGGCCGGCCCTGGATCTTCCGCGAGATCGCACACTTCCTCGCCACCGGCGAACACCTGCCGGAAGCGTCGCTGCTCGAGGTGCGCGACCTCCTGCTCTCGCATCTGGAGCACCTTCACGCGTTCTATGGCGAGGAATCCGGCGTGCGCATCGCGCGCAAGCACCTGGGCTGGTATGCGAAGGACCGCCCGGAGAACGCCGCCTTTCGCGCCGTGGTCAATCGCGCGCAAGGCGCTGCCGCGCAGTTGCAATTGACGCGCGAGTACTTCGATGCGCTGATGGCTGGAGTGCGGCCGGATCTGCCAGTGGCGGCCTGAACCGCCGATTCGCGTCGCACGTCGCTCCCGAGGTTTCGCGGCGCGGCGCCTGCGCTTCACATCCTGCCGTGCCGGCTTCGATGAGACTCCCGGCGTGCCCGCCACGCGGCTGTAATCGCCTGGTGGCTTTCGCGTAGTTCCGACTGCCCGTCGCCACCGCGACCTCCCGGAGCCCACCATGCACCTCCCTTCCCGGCCCGGCGTCGTGCTTGCCGCACCAGCGCCGTGTTCACCGCCGTACTGGCCGCAGGGTCGGTCCGCGCAGACACCGTGACCGAATGGAACGAGATCGCAGGCCAGACCCTGCTCGGGCCGCCGCCGATCACGATTCGGCACCACGCCGTGGTGCAGTTGGCGGTTCACGATGCGCTCAAGGCGATCTCACCGCGCTATGCGAGCCAACAGGGATGAGCTACCGCCTCAACGATCGGCATACGCTGCACGCCAGCTTCGGTCGCAGCCTGGACGTGGACTTCGGTGCCGACATCAAGAATGCCTACGCGCTCGGATTCACCCGCAGCTTCTGAAATCCAGGGCGGACCGAGGCGCGATCAGCCCGGCCAAAACCCGCGGATCGCCGCGATGCCTTGCGCACCGTGCGCACGCGCTGCCGCGATATGGTCGGGGCGCATGCCGCCCAAGGCGTAGATCGGCAGCGCGACCTGCTCGCGAAGCGTGGCGAAGCCATCCCATCCCAGCGGCGCAGCGTCGGGATGCGTGGGCGTGGCCGCCACTGGACCGAGCACGACGAAATCGCAGCCCAGCGCCTGTGCCAGGCGCAGCTCCCCGGCGTCGTGGCAGGACGCGGCAAGCAGGCCTGCGGGACGCGACACGGCGCTGCGCAGGTGTGATGCGGTGAGGTGCAGCCCAAGGCCAAGGTCACGCGCGATTGCGGCCGCCTCGGGATGGGCGCTGTTGAGCAGCAACTGCGCCTCGGCGCGCTGCGCGAGTTCAGCCGCCGCCTGCGCCAGCGCGTGCAGACGCGCACACGATGCCTCCCTGGCACGCAGCTGCACCCGCTTCAGGCCGGCATCAAAGGCGCGCGCCAGGTTCGCAAGAAACCCCACGTCGTCCGAAGCGGGCTCGGGCGTGACCAGGTAGCGATCGGGCTGGCGCAGGGCCGCCACGACAGGCCGGTCGGCCGCGGGCATGGCGTAGTCCGCAAGCTTCTCGGGCGATACCCAGGCCAGGGACTGGCCTTCGCGGCCGTGCGCACGGCCGCGGAAGCGCGCCACGCGATGCACGTCGAGGAGGATGCGCTTGTGCGGCATCGCTGCTGCGCTTCCGGCTGCTGCCTCACTCGTTCCTCCCGGTGCCGCGTATGCATGCGGCACCGCGATCACCGGCGTCAGCACCGACGCGTCTGCATCGATCTCGATGCCGAGTTCCTCGTGCAGTTCACGCTGCAGCGCCTGCGCCGCCGTTTCGCCCACTTCGAGCTTGCCGCCGGGGAACTCCCACAAGCCCGCCAGGTCGCGGCCGTCGCCGCGCTGCGTCAGCAGGATGCGGCCGCGTGCATCGCTGAGGACGGCAGCCACCACGTGTATCTGCTTCATCGCCGCGCGCTGCCTGTTCGGCTGATCGGGCGCGCCATCCGCGGGAACCCACGTTCGTCGCACGGACGTGGGGGCGCAACCCGACCCGTGGTCGGGCTGCACGACGGACAGCTTGCTACGCAAGCTGCCCGTGGCAGTGCTTGAACTTCTTGCCGCTGCCGCAAGGACAGGGATCGTTGCGCCCGACCTTCGGGCCATCGTTCACCATCGGTTGCGCGCCGGCGTGGCCGGCACCGGCGAACTCGGCGGCTTCCTCGTCCGCGCCCAGTCCACCGCTCTCGGCGTGCTGGAACTGCATGCGCCGCGCCATCGCTTCCTGGCGCTGGCGCTCGGCCGCTTCGAGCTGCGCGGCTTCGTCCTCGGTGCGGATGCGCACGCGCGCCAGCAGCGACACCATGTCGCGCTTGATCTTGTCGAGCATGTCGGAGAACAGCTCGAACGCTTCGCGCTTGTACTCCTGCTTGGGCTGTTTCTGCGCATAGCCGCGCAGGTGGATGCCCTGACGCAGGTAGTCCATGCGCGCCAGATGCTCCTTCCAGTTGCTGTCGACCACGTTGAGCATCACGTGCTTCTCCAGCGCGCGCATCATCTCGCTGCCGAGCAGGGCTTCCTTCTCGCGGAAGAAGCGGTCCACGGCCTCCGCACCGCGGCCTCGATCTCCTCGGCCGGGATTTCCTCCTTCTCGCGCAGCAGCTTCTGCAGGTCGACGCGGATGCCGTACTCGCCATCCAGCGTCTTCTCCAGCGACGGCAGGTTCCACTGCGTATCCACCGAATTGGGCGGCACGTGCTCGTGGGTGAGGCTGCGGAACACGTCCTCGCGCACGCCGGCCACGGTGTCCTGGAACGAATCGGCGTCGATCAGCTCGTTGCGCTGCTGGTACACCACCTTGCGCTGGTCGTTGGCGACGTCGTCGTACTCGAGCAATTGCTTGCGGATATCGAAGTTGTGGCCTTCGACCTTGCGCTGCGCCTTCTCGATCTGCTTGCTGACCAGGCGATCCTCGATGTGTCGTCGTCCTTCATGCCCAGCATCTTCATCGCGCGCTGCACCCAATCCGACGCGAAGATGCGCATCAGGTTGTCTTCCAGCGACAGGAAGAAACGCGAGGAACCCGGATCGCCCTGGCGCCCGGAACGACCACGCAGCTGGTTGTCGATGCGGCGGCTCTCGTGCCGCTCGGTGCCGATGATGTGCAGGCCGCCGGCGGCCAGCACCTCGTCGTGGCGCTTGCTCCACTCGCTGCGAACCCGCGCGCGGTCGGTGTCGCTGGCGTCTTCGCCCAGCGCCTGCAATTCGGCCTCGAGCGAGCCGCCCAGCACGATGTCGGTGCCGCGGCCGGCCATGTTGGTGGCGATGGTGACCGCACCCGGGCGACCGGCCTGCGCCACGATGATCGCCTCGCGCTCGTGCTGCTTGGCGTTCAGCACTTCGTGCGGCACCTTGGCCTTCTTGAGCAGATCGGCCAGCAGTTCCGAGGTTTCGATCGAGGTGGTGCCGACCAGCACCGGCTGGCCGCGGCCGTGGCATTCCTTGATGTCCTCGATGATCGCGTTCCACTTCGCCGGCTTCTTGAGGAAGACGAGGTCGGGCGCGTCCTTGCGCACCATCGCGCGGTGCGTGGGGATCACCGTGACTTCCAGCCCGTAGATCGACTGGAACTCGTAGGCTTCGGTGTCGGCCGTGCCGGTCATGCCGGCCAGCTTGGAATACATGCGGAAATAGTTCTGGAAGGTGATGCTGGCGAGGGTCTGGTTCTCGCGCTGGATCGGCACGCCTTCCTTCGCTTCCACCGCCTGGTGCAGGCCATCGGACCAGCGCCGGCCCGGCAGGGTGCGGCCGGTGAACTCGTCGACGATGATGACCTCGCCGTCGCGCACGATGTATTCCACATCGCGCTGGTACAGCACGTGCGCGCGCAGCGCGGCATTGAGGTGATGCACCACGGCCAGGTTGTGGGCCGAGTACAGGCCCTCGCCTTCCCTGATGATGCCGGCCTCCAGCAACAGGCGCTCGGCATTCTCCATGCCGGTTTCCGAGAGGTGCACCTGCTTGGATTTCTCGTCGGCCCAGAAGTCGCCTTCGGCTTCCTCGCTGCCCTGGCGCTCCAGCCTGGGCACGATCTTGTTGACCTTGATGTACAGCTCGGGCGATTCGTCCGCGGGGCCGGAGATGATCAGCGGGGTGCGCGCCTCGTCGATCAGGATCGAGTCGACCTCGTCCACGATGGCGAAGTTGAGGCCACGCTGGAAGCGGTCGTCCTTCGCCAGCGCCATGTTGTCGCGCAGGTAGTCGAAGCCGTATTCGTTGTTGGTGCCGTAGGTGATGTCGGCACCGTAGGCTCCCTTCTTGTCGGCGTGCGGCATGCCCGGGTACACCACGCCCACGGACAGCCCCAGCCAGTTGTAGACCTTGCCCATCCACGCCGCATCGCGCTTGGCGAGGTAGTCGTTCACCGTCACCACGTGCACGCCCTTGCCTTCGAGCGCGTTGAGGTAGACCGGCAGTGTTGCCACCAGGGTCTTGCCTTCGCCGGTGCGCATCTCGGCGATCTTGCCCAGGTGCAGCACCATGCCGCCGATCAACTGGACGTCGTAGTGGCGCATGCCGAGCACGCGCCGCGCTGCTTCGCGCATGGTGGCGAAGGCTTCCGGCAGCAGCTTGTCGAGGGCTTCACCCTTGGCGATGCGCTCGCGGAACTCGGCGGTCTTGCCTTGCAGCGCCGCGTCGTCGAGCTTCTGGAATTCTGGTTCGAGCGCATTGATGCGGGCGACGTTCTTCTGCAGCTGTCCCAGCAGGCGCTCGTTGCGGCTGCCGAAGATGCGGGTGAGGACCTTGTTGAACATGCGGATTCCGGAAATACAGCGGGCGCGTTCGGCGCGACACAAGCGAAAAGGCCGCCAGCGGCGGCCAAGTGCGGCATTTTAACCTTGGGGCGGCGGTGGGGCGAATCAAGCGCCCCGGGACGGGGTGGACTCAGCCGCGGGCCCCGAGCAGATACTGCTTGGGATTGACCGGCCGGTCGTTCAACCAGACCTCGAAGTGGACGTGGTTGCCGGTGGCGCGGCCGGTGGCACCCATCTTGGCAATGACCTGTCCCACCCGCACCCGCTGGCCGGGTTGCGCCAGATTCTGCGAATTGTGCGCGTAGCGGGTCATGTAGCCGTTGCCGTGGTCGACGTCGACGACGTTGCCGTAGCCGGATCGACGCCCGGCGAACGACACTACGCCGTCCGCGACGCTGAGGATGTCCGAGCCGCGCGGGCCGTTGAAATCCACGCCGGCGTGATAGGCGTCGTAGCCGCCGAAGGGGTCGGCACGATGCCCGAACCCGGACGAAGCGTAGCCGGTGCGGACGGGCAGGCCGGTGGGAGTCAAGCTGGCATCGATGTCGCGGTCGAGCAGCAGGCTTTCCAGCAACTCGAGCTGCTGCGCCTGTGAGCTGAGGCGCGAGCCGAGCGCATCGAGTTCGTTCTGGAGGTCGGCCCGCACCATGCCCGACTCGGCCGAGCGCGCCGCCGGGCCACCGACGGCCGGCACTTCGTCGAAGTTGAACTCGCCGTCTTCGAGGCGGCCGATGCGGGTGAGTCGCACCCCAAGCGCGTTGAGCCGGTTCGACTGCGCCTGCAACTCGGCCAATTTGACCGACATGGCATTCAACTCGCGCTGCGCCTCGCCACGTGCGGCATCGAGGTCATCCTGCTGTTCGGTGATCTGGGTGCGCAGCACCTGGATCTCCTGCAGGGCCCGGGTGTCGGCACCGCTGATCAGGAACCCGCCGAATGCACCGAGGCCCAACAGCAGCAGCAGGGCTGCGCTGCAGGCGCCGATGGTGCGCGGATCGCGCAACATGATCTTCTTCGGCGCCTTGAGAAATTTCGCTACGATGATGACGTTCATCGAATCCGTCCCACGTCGGTCGTTCGCCCATGCAGCCCGCTTCGAAATCCACCTTCCACGCGGCGCTTGCAACCGCGGTGTCCGGCGACCTCGGCAGCGTGATCGATCGCGCCCGAATGCTCGACGCGCTCGACCGGCAACTGCGCCAGTCCCTGCCCCCGGCACTGGCCGCCCAGATACGCCTGGGCAACGTGCGCGACGGCCGGCTTGTCTTCCTGGTCAGCTCGCCGGTCTGGAAGGCCAAGCTGCGGCTGCATGCCGACGTCTTGCGTGACGCCGCCACGGCCGCTGGCCTTTCGGTTAGCGGGATGACCATGAAAGTGGCGACGATGCACGCGGTTCCCCCCGCCCCGGCATCGCACACCCCCCTGTCCGCCTCGGCGCGCGCAACCCTGCGCGCCGCGGCCTCCACCGTGTCTGATCCGGACCTGCGGGATCAGCTTTTGCGTATGGCCTCCGTGGCCTAGTGTTTTCCCTGCGAGGGGGACGAATCCTCACGGACCACGGCCCTGGCGGTCAAGTGCCTGGCTGGGAATTTGTTACCGGATTCGGGGTTTGCCGGGGCAGCCCGCGCGCGGCCTGTCCCGGGATCCGCAGGTTTCGCGCCCTCAGACCGCGGCCTGGGCCGGGTGCGAGTAGGAGATCGGCGCGCTGGCAGGGTCCTGGAAGGTGACTTCCTCCCACGCGGAGGTATCCGCCATCAACGCTCTAAGCACCTGATTGTTAAGCTGATGCCCCGACTTGTAGCCGTAGTAGGCACCGATCAGGCTGTGCCCGAGCAGGTACAGGTCGCCGATCGCGTCGAGGATCTTGTGCTTGACGAACTCGTCCTCGTAACGCAGGCCGTCCTCGTTCAGGACGCGGTAGTCGTCCAGCACGATGGCATTGTCCATCGAGCCGCCCAGCGCCAGGTTGCGCTCGCGCAGCATCTCGATGTCCTTCATGAACCCGAAGGTACGGGCGCGGCTGACTTCCTTCACGAACGAGGTGGTGGAGAAGTCGATCTCGGCGCGCGACCCGGCCTTGGTGAAGGCCGGATGGTTGAAATCGATGGAAAAGCCGACCTTGAAGCCGTCGAAGGGCTCGAATCGGGCCCAGCGGTCGCCGTCTTTCAGCGTGACCGTCTTCTTGATCCGGACGAAGCGCTTGGCCGCGCCCTGCTCTTCGATCCCGGCCGACTGCAGCAGGAACACGAAAGGACCGGCCGAACCATCCATGATCGGCACTTCCGCCGCCGACAGGTCGATGTAGCAGTTGTCGATGCCCAACCCCGCGAGCGCCGAGAGCAGGTGCTCCACCGTCGACACGCGCACGTCACCCTGTACCAGGGTGGTGGAAAGCAGGGTGTCGCCAACGTTGTGCGCGGTGGCCTTGACCTCGACGGGTTCGGCGAAATCCACGCGCCGGAACACGATGCCGGTATCGACCGCGGCGGGGCGCAGGGTCATGTAGACCTTGTCGCCCGAATGCAGACCGACGCCAGTGGCGCGGATCACATTCTTGAGCGTGCGTTGTTTGATCATGGGGCGTCAGGTCTCCGAGCAGGAGCACAGCCAAAGTCGGCGGAGAATATCACGCGACTTTTGGGGCGGAAAACCGAAAACCACGCAAAAGCGACGAGTTGTAGCGTTTTTGCAACATTCTCGTTGGACGCTGTTCAGTTGCGCCGGGGTGCCGCGGGCTTGGCAGTCGAGGCAACAGCGCGACGACAGGCAGGGTTTCGACAGGTCTCGGGCGCGCCGGGTCGAGTCGGCGCGCCCGAGGGTCGCAGGGCGATCAGTCGGCCTGGCGGCGCAGGAAGGCAGGAATGTCGAGGTAGTCCATCGAGTCCCCGCCCACCCCGGCTTCGGCCTTGGCTCGTGCCGGGCTGCTGGCCACCGGGGCCGCAGCGTTCGGCATTGCCCCATAGTCGGCCAGGCCGGTAGTGGCGTTGCGCACCAGCTTGACCGGCCGCTGCGCCACTTCGCGCTCTGGCTGCCGCACCGGCTGGCGCGCCGCATTGCGGTTGAGGCCGGTGGCCACCACCGTGACCCGCACCTCGTCCTGCATGTCCGGGTCGAGCACGGTGCCGATGACGACGGTCGCGTCTTCCGAAGCGAAATTCTTCGATCGGTGCGGCCGACTTCGTCGAACTCGGCCATGGTGAAGTCGGGGCCGGCGGTGATGTTGACCAGGATGCCGTTGGCGCCCGAAAGGTTGACGTCGTCCAGCAGCGGGTTGCTGATCGCGGCTTCGGCCGCCGCCTGGCACGGTCGTCGCCGCGCGCCACGCCGGTGCCCATCATCGCCATGCCCATCTCGCTCATCACGGTGCGCACGTCGGCGAAGTCGACGTTGATCAGGCCCGGACGCACGATCAGGTCGGCGATGCCCTGCACCGCGCCGAGCAGCACGTCGTTGGCGGCGCGGAAGGCCTGGATCATGGTGGCGTTGCGGCCGAGCACGGTGATCAGCTTCTCGTTCGGGATGGTGATCAGCGAATCGCAGTGGTGCGACAGCTCCTCGATGCCCTTGAGCGCGACCTGCATGCGACGGCGGCCTTCGAACGGGAACGGCTTGGTGACCACGGCCACGGTCAGGATGCCCATCTCCTTGGCCAGTTGCGCCACCACCGGCGCCGCGCCGGTGCCGGTGCCGCCGCCCATGCCGGCGGTGATGAACACCATGTCGGCGCCTTCCAGCGCTCGATGATGCGCTCGCGATCTTCCAGCGCGGCCTGGCGGCCGACTTCCGGATTCGCGCCCGCGCCCAGGCCCTTGGTGACGTTGCCACCCAGTTGCAGCTGCGCTTTCGCGCCGCAGTTCTTGATCGCCTGCGCGTCGGTGTTGGCGCAGATGAACTCCACGCCTTCAACGTTGCTGTTGACCATGTGCGCCACGGCATTGCCGCCGCCGCCGCCCACGCCGATCACCTTGATGACCGCATTCGGTGCCATTTTCTCGACCAGTTCAAACATGTCTACTTCCTCCGTGAAACCACTGCCCTGTTGTGAATCGCCCAAACCGCATGCAAAACGGATCCCCGAATCGCGGCGTCAAAACTCGCCGCGATACCACTTCGAAACCTTCGACCAGAACGTGCCGACCCGGCCCGGCGCCGAGGCCGGCCGGCGCGGGTGCTCGATCTGGCTGCCCCACAGCAGCAGGCCGACGCCGGTGGCATGCACCGGATTGCCCACCACTTCGCCCAGGCCGGTGACGTGCTGCGGAATGCCGATGCGCACCGGCATGTGCAGCATTTCCTCGGCCAGTTCCACCACGCCTTCCATCTTCGCGGCACCGCCGGTCAGCACCATGCCGGCACGCACCAGTTCCTCGAAGCCGGAGCGGCGCAGTTCGGCCTGCACCATCTCGAAGATTTCCTCGTAGCGGTTCTGCACCGCTTCGCCAGCGCCTGACGCGCGGACGGCGCGGCGGGCGATCGCCCACGCTCGGCACCTGGATCGATTTCCGCGGCGGTGGCGAGCTGCGCCAGCGCGCAGGCGTAGCGCACCTTGATCTCTCGGCATGCGGCGTCGGCGTGCGCAGCATGTGCGCGATGTCGTTGGTGACCTGGTCGCCGGCGATCGGCAAGGACGCGCTGTGGCGGATCGCGCCCTGCGCGAACACCGCGATGTCGGTGGTGCCGGCGCCGATGTCGACCAGCGCCACGCCGAGCTCCGCTCGTCCGCGGTCAGCACCGCGGCGCTGGAAGCCAGCGAGCCGAGGATCAGGTCGTCGACCTGCAGATGGCAGCGGTTGCACGCACTTGCCGATGTTCTGCGCCGCCGACAGCGCGCAGACGACCAGGTGCGCGCGCACTTCCAGGCGCACGCCGGACATGCCGACCGGATTGCGGATGCCTTCCTGCGAGTTGTCGACGATGTACTCCTGCGGGATCGCATGCAGGATGCGCTGGTCGGAAGGAATCGCGACCGCCTTGGCCGCCTCCAGCACGCGCTCCATGTCGGCGTAGGTGACCTCGCCGTCGCGGATCGGCACGATGCCGGGCGAGTTCCGGCACTGCGTATGCGAGCCGGAGATCGAGGCGTAGACGCTGCGGATCTCGCAGCCGGCCATCAGTTCGGCCTCCTCGATCGCGCGCTGGATCGAGTGCACGGTCGATTCGATGTCCACCACCACGCCGCGCTTGAGCCCGTGCGAGGCATGCGAGCCGATGCCGATGACCTCGATCGGCTCGCCCGGGGTGTACTCGCCGACCAGCGCGACGACCTTGGATGTGCCGATGTCGAGTCCGACGATCAGCGATTTGTCGCCCTTGCGATTCATGCGCCTGCCTGCGGTGGAACGGATTGCAACGGCGCGGGTCGCGCCGGCGCGGGAGTGGATCGCGGCACGGGTGCCGCAGGTTCGGTGAAGGGTTCGACCGGTTCCAGCCAATGCACGGCGAAGCCGTTGGTGTAGCGCACGTCGATGCGTTCGAAGCCGCGCGCCTCGCCGGCCAGCAGTTGCGGCAACACCCGCACCAGGCGCTGCAGGCGTGCCTGCGGATCGTCGCGTCCGATCACCACGCGCGCGCCGTTGCCGAGAGTCACGCTCCAGCTGCCGCGCGCCGACAGGCGCACGCCCGCCACGCCCAGGCCGGTGCCGGAGAAGGCGCGCAGCGCCGCGTTGTGGAATGCCACCACGCCGGCCACCTGCGCATCCGGGCCTTCGAGCCAGGGCAGCCCCTGCAGCTGTTCCAGCCCTTCGGCGGTGAACAGCACGCCGTGGTCGGACAGCAGTCGGTCCGCGCCCCAGCGCGCGTAGGCGTGGTGCTCACGCAGCGAGACCTCGATCAGGTCGGGCCAGCGTTTACGCACCTCGACCTGCTCCACCCAGGGCAAGGCCGCCACTGCGCGCCGCACTTCGCCCAGATCGACCGCGAAGAAGCCACGCCCGAGTTGCGCAGCCACCGCGCCGCGCACCTGCTCGGCCGAGACGCGCTCGTAATCGGCGGTGAGGCGCAGGCGCTGGATCGGCCAGCGTTCGGACGCGATCCAGCCGTTGAGCACGGCCACCAGTGGCAGCGTCACCATCGCCAGTGCCAGCATCCAGGAAAGGAAGCGGATCGCGCCGTTCATGCCGATCCCTCGCGCGGATGCGGGGCCGCGCCGCTGTCGAGCGTGGTCTCCAGGATGCGCCAGCACAGCGCTTCGAAGTCGATGCCGACGGCGCGCGCCGCCTTCGGCACCAGCGAGTGGCTGGTCATGCCCGGCGCGGTGTTCACCTCCAGCAGGAAGTTGCGGCCCTGCCCGTCGCGCATCAGGTCCACCCGGCCCCAGCCGCGACAACCCGCGGCATGGAACGCCAGCAGGGCCAGTGCGCGCATGCGGGCTTCGGCTTCGCCTTCGAGGCCGGGACAGAGGTACTGCGTGTCTTCCGCCACGTACTTGGCGTGGTAGTCGTAGTAGGCGCCGGCCGGAACGATGCGGATGCTGGGCAGTGCCTCGCCATCAAGGATGCCGACGGTGTACTCGCCACCGCCGTTCTCGTGGCCGTGGATGAGTTGCTCCATCAGCAGCTCGCCCGGATATTGCGCCGCCAGTTCCGCCGCGGCATCGAGATCGATGTCCGCAAACACGCGGCTCACGCCCACGCTCGATCCTTCGCAAGCCGGCTTCACGATCACCGGCAGGCCGAGTTCGCGCGCTGCGGCGTGCACTTCGGCACCGCTCGCGCCGTGCCGCAGGCGCACGTAGCGCGGCGTGGGCAGGCCCAAGGCCAGCCACACCTGCTTGGTGCGGACCTTGTCCATGCTCAAGGCCGAACCCAGCACGTCGGAGCCGGTGTAAGGCACGCGCAAGGCTTCGAGCAGGCCTTGCAGCACGCCGTCCTCGCCACCGCCCTTGTTGCCGTGCAATACGTTGAAGACACGATCGAAGCGCTTCGTCACCAGCGCTTCCACCAGTGCCGGGATGCCGTCGACGGGTCGCGCATCGACGCCGCGCGCGCGCAAGGCCTCCAGCACGTTGCGGCCCGAGTCCAGCGACACCTCGCGTTCCGAGGACGTGCCGCCCATCAGCACCGCGACCCGACCGAAATCGGTGGCTTGCGTGGTCCGGGTCATGCGCGATTTGCTCCGTCGAATCCCTTCGCCGCCAGTTCCTGTGCCACCGCGCCGATGTCGCCCGCGCCCATCAGGATCACCAGGTCGCCATCGTGCAGCATGTCCGGCAACACGCCGGGCAGCGCCTTCGCATTCGGCACCAGCACCGGATCGATGCGACCACGGGCCCGGATCGCGCGTGCCAGCGCTTTCGCATCGGCACCGACGATCGGCGCTTCGCCGGCGGCATAGACTTCGGTCAGGACCACGGCGTCGACTTCGCTCAGCACCGCTGCGAATTCGTCAAGCAGGTCGCGGGTGCGGGTGTAGCGATGCGGCTGGAACGCCACCACGAGGCGACGCGCCGGCCAGCCCGCGCGCGCGGCCTGGAACACGGCCGCGAGTTCGGCCGGATGGTGGCCGTAGTCGTCCACCAGCAGGGCCTTGCCCGTGCCGAAGTCCTTCTCGCCGTGCAGGTTGAAGCGTCGCCCGATGCCCTGGAATTTCTCCAGCGCGCGCGCGATGGCCAGTGGCTCCACCCCGAGCTGCCAGCCGATCGCGGCCGCGGCCAGGGCGTTCTGCACGTTGTGCCGGCCCGGCAGGTTGAGCGTCACCGAGGTCGGCGGCGCATCCGGCAGGTGCAGGGTGAAGCGGGTCTGGCGACCGGACTGCGTCACCTCGCTGGCGCGCACGTCCGCCGCTGCATCGAAGCCATAGCCGATGACATGGCGCGGCATTTCCTGCGCCAGGACGCGCACTTCCGGGTCGTCGATGCACAGCACCGCGAGCCCGTAGAACGGAAGCCGGTGCAGGAACTCGGAGAACGCCGCCTGCACATTGGCGAAGTCGCCGCCGTAGTTCTCCAGGTGATCGGCGTCGATGTTGGTGACCACGGCAATCAGCGGGGTGAGCCGCAGGAAGCTGCCGTCGCTCTCGTCCGCCTCGGCCACCAGCCATTCGCCGCCGCCCAGGCGTGCATTCGCCCCGGCCGACAACAACTGCCCGCCGATGACGAAGGTCGGATCCATCCCGCCTCGGACAGCACGCTGGCGACGAGGCTGGTGGTGGTGGTCTTCCCATGGGTACCGGCCACGGCGATGCCGCGGCGGAAACGCATCAGCTCGGCCAGCATCTCGGCACGCGGCACGATCGGCACGCGTTGCGCGCGCGCGGCGAGCAGTTCCGGGTTGTCGGGCTTGATCGCGCTGGACACCACCACCACGTCGGCGCCGTCGATGTGTTCGGCGGCATGGCCCCGGTGTACGCGCGCGCCCAGCGTGGCGAGCCGCCGCGTGGTGGCCGATTCGCCCTGGTCCGAACCCGAGACGGTGTAGCCCAGGGTGCACAGCACTTCGGCGATGCCGCTCATGCCCACGCCGCCGATACCGACGAAGTGCACGCGGCGGAAAGCGCTTGCGATGTCGCCGCCGGCCTGCAGACGCTTCATGCGCGTGACCTCGCGTCGTTCCGGACAGGACTGGCCAGCTCGATGCAGGCCTCGGCCACGCGGCCAGCGGCATCGCCGCGCGCCTGGGCGCGCGCCGCGTTCGCCAGCGCCAGCAGGCGTCCGCGCGATGGCAGCAACTCGCGCAAGGCCGCACCAAGCTGCTGCGGCAGGGCCTCGTCTTCACGCGCCAGGCGTGCGGCCCCGGCGGCAACCAGGAATTCGGCATTGCGGGTCTGGTGATCGTCCACCGCATGCGGATACGGCACGAGTACCGCGCCGACGCCTGCCGCCGCGAGTTCGGCCAGGGTCAGCGCGCCGCTGCGGCAGACCACGAGATCGGCCCAGGCGTAGGCGCTGGCCATGTCCGCGATGAAGCTCTCGACGGTGGCCTCGATGCCCGCCGGTGGCGTAGGCCTGCTCGGCTTCGGCGCGATGCCGCTCGCCGCACTGGTGCCGCACCTCGATCGCAAACTCGCCGCGCAGCGCCGTGATCGCCTGCGGCAGCGCCAGGTTCAAGGCCCGCGCGCCCTGGCTTCCACCCAGCACCAGCAGCCGCGTGCATCGCCGCGCGCCGCGAAGCGCTCGTCCGGCGCTGGCAAGTCCTCGATCTCGCGCCGCACCGGATTGCCGACGGTCTGCGCATCGAAGGCGTGCGCAAAGGTATCGGGGAAGCCGCAGAGCACGCGACGGGCGAATCGTGCCAGCACGCGGTTGGTGAGGCCCGGCACGCGATTCTGTTCGTGCACCACCAGCGGTCGGCGCAACAGCCACGCCATCAGCCCGCCGGGCCCGGCGGCGAAGCCACCCAGACTCAGCACGCAGCGCGGTCGCTGCCGGCGCAGGATGCGCGCGGCCTGCCACAGTGATCGCAGCAGCTTCAGTGGCGCGGTGAGCAGGGCCAGCGCGCCCTTGCCGCGCAGGCCGCGCACCTCGATGGTGTCGAGGTGGATGCCGGCGGCGGGCACCAGGCGATTCTCCAGCCCGTGGCGCGAACCCAGCCACACCACCGGCACGCCGCGCGCACGCAACTCGGCTGCCACCGCAAGGCCCGGGAAAATGTGCCCGCCGGTGCCGCCCGCGAGAATCATCACCGCCGCCTCGGCGCTCATGCGGCACGCCCCAGGGTGGGTTCGATGCGCCGGCGCAAGGCATCGCGCCGCGCCTCGGGCGCTAGCGGGTTCGGGCGGCGCGTCCTGCTCGCGCTCGAGCGTCGCGGCATTGACTCCATTGCGCACCCGCGCCACCTGGCGCTGGGCGCGATCCAGTTCGTAGCTCACGCGCAGCAACAGGCCCACCGCTGCGCAGGTCATCAGCACGCTCGATCCGCCCGACGAGATCAGCGGCAAGGTCAGCCCCTTGGTCGGCAGCACGCCGAGGTTCACCCCGATCGACACCAGCGCCTGCAGGCCGATCCAGAGCGCCACGCCGAACGCGCAGTAGCCCGCGAAGTGGCGGTTGAGTTCCACCGCACGCAGCCCGAGCTGGAAGGCACGCCCGACCAGCAGCGCGAACAGGGCGAGCACGCCCAGCACGCCGACGAAGCCGAGCTCCTCCGCGATCACCGAGAAAATGAAATCGGTATGCGCTTCGGGCAGGTAGAACAATTTCTGCACGCTGGCACCGAGGCCGACGCCGAACCACTCGCCACGACCGATGGCGATCAAGGCCTGGGTGAGCTGGAAGCCGTCGTTGAACGGATCCTTCCACGGATCCATGAACGAGGTCAGGCGGCGTACGCGATACGACTCGCTCATCGCGGCCCAGCCCAGCACCGGCACCACGAGCAGCACCGGTGCCACCAGGTTCCGCACCCGCACCCCGCCCAGCCAGATCATGCCGCCGACGATGGCGCAGATCAGCACCGCCGAGCCGAAGTCCGGTTGCGCCAGCAGGATGCCCACCAGCACGCCGGCCACGCCGAGCGGCTTGATCATGCCCAGCCATTCTTGCTGCACCTCGTCGCGGAAGCGCACCAGGTAACTCGCCAGCCACACGATCAGCAGCAGCTTGACGGCCTCGACCGCCTGGAAACTCGACACGCCGAAGTTGAGCCAGCGCCGCGCCCCGTTCACCGTCTTGCCGATGCCGGGCAGGAACACCGCCAGCAACAACACGAAGCACACCAGCAACAGCAACTGGCTGCTCTTGGACAGGTACTTGAGCTCGGTGCGCGCCAGCACCAATGCCAGCATCACCCCGCCTGCAAGGAACACCAGATGGCGGATCAGGAAGTGGAAGGGCCCGACGTCGAGGCCCTCGGCAATCGCGATGGAACTGGAGGCCACCATCACCACGCCCAGTGCAGCCAGCGCTGCGGCGGCTCCGAACACGACGCGGTCGTAGCGCCCCTCGATCTGGTCGAGGCGGAAGGCCTGGCGGAAGCGTTCGACGAACATCGGCTACCTCACCTTCAACGTGGCGAGGCCAACGAGCACCAGCATCACCGAGATGATCCAGAAGCGCACGATGACGCGCGGCTCCGGCCAGCCCTTGAGTTCGAAGTGGTGGTGGATCGGCGCCATGCGGAACACGCGCTTGCCGGTGAGCTTGAAGCTGGCGACCTGGATCATCACCGAGAGCGTCTCGATCACGAAGATGCCACCCATCACCAGCAGCACCGCTTCCTGGCGCACGATCACGGCAATCGTGCCGAGCGCGGCACCGAGCGCAAGCGCACCGATGTCACCCATGAACACCATCGCCGGATAGGTGTTGAACCAGAGGAAGCCCAGCCCGGCGCCGGCGATTGCTGCGCAGAAGATGGTTATCTCGCCCGCGCCGGGAATCGCCGGGATCTGCAGGTACTGCGAGAACACCGCATTGCCCGAAGCGTAGGCGAAGATGCCGAGCGCGCTCGCCACCAGCACGGTCGGCATGATCGCCAGCCCATCGAGGCCATCGGTGAGGTTCACCGCGTTGGAGAAGCCGACGATCCAGAAGTAGGCCAGCACGATGAAGCCCAGGCCCAGCGGCAGCGCGACGTTCTTGAGCAACGGCAGATACAGGGTGGTCGCGGCCGGCACGTCGGCACTGAGGTAGAGGAACACGGCGGCGCCGAAGCCGAACAGTGATTGCAACGCGTACTTGTGGCGCGACTTGAGCCCGTTCGGGTCGCGCCGCACGATCTTGATCCAGTCGTCGAGCCAGCCGATCGCGCCGAAGGCCACCAGCACGGCCAGCAACACCCATACGTAGCGGTTGCGCAGGTCGGCCCACAGCAGCGTCGAAAGCAGGATCGAAAGCAGGATCAGCGCGCCGCCCATGGTCGGCGTGCCGGCCTTGGAGAAATGCGACTGCGGGCCATCCTTGCGGATCGGCTGCCCGCCCTTGAGCCGGGCCAGGCGCGCGATCACGCCGGGCCCGAGCCAGAGCGAGAGCGCGAGCGCAGTCAGCGCGCCGAGGATGGCGCGCATCGTGATGTAGTCGAACAGCGCAAAGAAGCGCGCGAAACCCTGCAGCCAGCGCGCCAGCTCAAGCAGCATGCGAGGCCTCCCGCGAGTCGGCCAGCAGTGCAGCGACGACGCGATCCATGCGGCTGCCGCGCGAGCCCTTCACCAGGCAGCGCACTTCCGCCGCTTGTGGCAGGCCCACGAGTTCGTGCCGCAAGGCCTCGATCAGCTCCGCCTGACTGGCGTAATGGCGTGCGCCCAGGCCAAACGCCCGGCTCGCGGATTCGCTCAGCTCACCGACGGTAAAGAACCGGCGGATGCCGGCGTCGCGCGCCGCGTCGCCGATTTCCGCGTGCAGGTGGCGCTCACCGACACCGAGTTCGCGCATGTCGCCCAGCACCAGCCAGGCTTCGCCGCCGCCCAGGGTCAAGGTGGCGAGCGCGGCGCGCACCGAACCGGGATTGGCGTTGTAGCTGTCGTCGATCAGCAGCGCGCCGTTGCGCAGGCGATGCGGCGTCTGTCGGCCCGGGACGCGCTCGGCGGCAGCCAGTCCGTCGGCGATGGCCTGCAGCGGTGCATCTGCCGCCAACGCCAGCGAGGCCGCCGCCAGCGCGTTCATCAGGTTGTGGCGACCGCCGAGCGCGAGTTCGACCGCGATCTCGCCAAGCGGCGCGCTCAGCACGAAGCGGGTGCGCTCGGCGCCGAGCTCGATCTTCAATGCGCGCACGTCGGCGCTGCCTTCCAGCCCGAAGCGCAGCAACCGGCGCGCTCCGGCGTACTGCGCGAACAACGGCGCGAAGGCCTCGTCGGCATTGATCACCGCGATGCCGTCGTCCGGCAGCGCCTGGTAGATCGCACCCTTGGTTTCGGCCACGCCCAGCAGCGAGCCCATGCGTTCCAGGTGCGCCGAGGCGACGTTGTTCACCAGTGCGATGTCCGGCCGTGCGATGTCGGCCAGATACGCGATGTCGCCCGGCTGGCCCGCACCCATCTCGTAGATGCCGAATTGCGCCCCTTCGGGCTGGTCGATCACGGCCAGCGGCAGCCCGACTTCGTTGTTGCGATTGCCGGGATTGGCATAGCTCACGCCAACCCGCGACAGGATGGATTGCGTCAGCGTCTTGACCGTGGTCTTGCCGTTGCTACCGGTCAGGCCGATCAGGCGCGTGCTGCGTGTTGCCGCGAGTCCGCGCGCGAGCGCGCCAAGCGCGATCTGGGTATCGACACAGACCAGCTGCGGCAGCGTGCTCGTCACGGGACGCGACACCAGCAGCGCGACCGCACCCTGCTCCGCCGCCCTGGCGACGAAGTCGTGCGCATCGAACGTCTCTCCGCGCAGCGCCACGAACAAGGCCCCCGGCATCGGCTGGCGCGTATCGGTGGCCACCGTGCGCACGGACTGATCCGCGCCGCGCAGTGCCGCGCCACACCAGGCTGCCGCTTCGGTCAGCGCAAACGGCCTCATCGCCGGGCCTCCAGGCGCGCGCGTGCCACCGCCAGGTCGTCGAACGGCAGCTTGATGCCCGCAACTTCCTGATACGGCTCGTGGCCCTTGCCGGCAATCAGCACCGTGTCACCCGGTTGCGCGTGGTCGAGCGCCAGGGCGATGGCCGCGGCGCGGTCGCGCTGCACCGCCACACGCGCGACGTCGGCGAACCCGGCGAGAATGTCGCGCACGATCGCATCGCCGTCTTCGCTGCGCGGGTTGTCGTCGGTGACGATCACGCGATCGGCGCCGCGCTCGGCGATCGCAGCCATCTGCGGCCGCTTGCCGCGGTCGCGTTCGCCACCACAACCGAATACGCAGATCAGCTTGCCGCGGGTGTGGCCGCGCAGGCTGGACAAGGCCTGCTCCAGCGCGTCGGGCGTGTGCGCGTAGTCCACCACCACCAGCGGCATGCCGGCCTCCCCACCGAGCCGGCTCATGCGGCCCGGCACCGGCTCCAATCCGGCCAGGGCGTGCGCAACCTTCTCCAGCGGCCAGTCCAGCGCGCGCAACACGCCGGCCACGGCCAGCAGGTTGTCGACATTGAAGCGACCCAGCAGCGGGCTATGCAGCGCGATGCATGTCTCGCCCTCGACCAGTTCGAACTCGATGCCGGCTGCGGACAGCACGATCGCCTCGGCGCGCAACTGCGCCGCATCGGCGCCGCGCGAGCTCAGCCCGATGGCGCGCACCGCCGCCGTCAAGCGCGAATGCAGCGCGCGTCCGTGCGCATCGTCGAGGTTCAACACCGCCGCACGCAGCGTCGGCCAGTGGAACAGGCGGGTCTTGGCCGCGAAGTACGCGTCCATGTCACCGTGGTAGTCGAGGTGATCGCGGGTGAGATTGGTGAACACCGCCACGTCGAAGGCAACCGCATCCACCCGGCCCTGATGCAGCGCGTGCGAGGACACTTCCATCGCCACGTGCGTGGCGCCGGCGGCACGCATCTCGGCGAGGCGCGCGTGCACGCGGATCACGTCGGGCGTGGTGCGCTCGCCAGCTTCGATCCTGCCGTGCAGGCCCGCCCCGAGCGTGCCGATGCTGCCGGCCACGCAGCCGGCGCGATCCAGCGCCTGCGCAGTCAGTTGCACGGTGGAGGTCTTGCCGTTGGTGCCGGTGACGCCGATCAGTTCGAGCTGCCGCGACGGCGACCCGAAGAAGCGGTCGGCCATGGCACCCAGCTTGCCGCGCAGTTCGGGCACGGCGATGGCATTCGCGGGCAGGACGATGTCGGCCGGCGCTGGGGTCTCGAACAGCACCACGCTGGCACCGCGCGCATTGGCCTGATCGGCATGGCGGAGGCCATGCGTGCTGGCACCGGCCAGCGCAACGAAGGCGGCGCCCGGCACGGCTTCCCGGCTGTCCTGGGTCAGGCCCGAGATCTCGAGCGTGCCGAGTTCGCTTGCGTCGACGAATCCATCCAGCAGGCGTTCGAGCATCATCGCGGCGCGGCCGGTGGCGAAGAGGCGTCGGGCACGTAATCCGCTTCCATCGGGACATCGAGCGGTGACTGGCCGGGCGCGACCGGAGCGGCGGCGTACCACTGCTGCACGTTGTCGGGCGGAACGTCCATCAGGCGCAGCGCGCCATCCATGACGCGATGGAACACCGGCGCCGCCACCGCGCCACCGCCGTAGACCAGGTTGCCTGCGGCGTCATGCGATTGCGGATCGTTGATCACCACTGCCATCGCGAACTTCGGCTGCGAGACCGGCACCAGGCCGACGAACACCGAGGAGTAGCGATTGGCCGCGTAACTGCCGCCGCTGGCCTTCTTCGAGGTGCCGGTTTTCCCGCCGACGCGATAGCCCAGCACGTTGGCGCGGGTGGCGGTGCCGCCCGGACCGGTGACGGTTTCGAGCATGGCGAGCAACTGCTGCGCCATCGCCGGGTCGATCACCTGCTGGCTCGGATTGTTCGCGCCCTTGACGAAGGTGGGCTCGATGATGCGGCCTTCGTTGCCGATCGCGGCGTAGGCGCGCGCCAGTTGCAGAACGGTGGTGGAGAGGCCGTAGCCGTAGGAAATCGTCGCCTTCTCGGCCGGGCCCCAGTGGTTGGGCGCACTCAGCACGCCGGCTGATTCGCCCGGGAAGCCGCTGCCGCTGGCCTGCCCGAGGCCGAAGCGGCGATACAGGTCGAACTGCACCTCGTTCGACAAGGTCATGGCCACCTTGGTCGCGCCGACGTTGGAACTCTTGGTCAGGATGCCGGCGACATCCAGCACGCCGTAGTTGCGGAAGTCGCGGATGGTGTAACCGCCGGCCAGCAGCATCGAGCCCGGGCTCGTGTCGATCTTGCTCTCGGGCGTGAACTTTCCGGCCTCCATCGCCGCCGCCACGGTCAGCGTCTTCATCACCGAACCCGGCTCGAACACGTCGGTGACGGCGCGATTGCGATGCGTGCCCGGCGTGGAGGCTTCCCTCGCGTTCGGGTTGTAGGAGGGCTGGTTCACCATGGCGAGGATTTCGCCCGAGGCCACGTCCAGCACCACCACCGAACCCGAGCCCGCCTGGTTTTCCAGCAAGGCGGTCTTGAGTTCGCGATAGGCCAGGTACTGGATGCGCCGGTCCAGCGACAGGGCCAGGTCGCGCCCCGGCTCGGCAGCGCGGATCAGATCGACGTTCTCGACGATGCGACCGCGACGATCGCGGATCACGCGCTTGGCACCGGGCTTGCCGGTCAGCCACTCGTCGAAGGCCAGCTCCAGTCCTTCCTGGCCCCGGTCGTCGATGTTGGTGAAGCCGAGCACGTGCGCGGTGATCTCGCCTACCGGATAGAAGCGGCGGAACTCGCGCTGCGAGTAGACGCCGGGAATTTCCAGCGCCACGATGGCCTGGGCCTCGTCCGGATTCATGTGGCGGCGCAGGTAGACGAATTCCTTGTCGGCGCGCTGCGCCAGGCGTTGGGTCAGCGGTTCAAGCGCGATGCCCAGCGCCTTCGCCAGCACCGGCAGCTGCTCGGGCGACTGCAGCAACTCCTGCGGATTGGCCCAGATCGACTCCACCGGCGACGACACCGCCAGTGGCTCGCCATTGCGGTCGGTGATCATGCCGCGCGAGGTCGGGATCGGGATCTCGCGCAGGAAGCGCGCATCGCCCTGTTGCTGGTAGAACTCGTTGTCGAGCAACTGCAGGTCGACCGCGCGCACGATCAACGAAGTCGCGCCGAGCCCGAGCACGCCCAGCACGGCATAGAGCCGCAGGCGCGTATTCACCGGCTGCGCGCGCGACTTCATGGCTTGATCACCACGATTTCCGCGCCTTCCGGAAACTTCATGCCGAGCTGGCTGCGCGCGATCTGGTCGATGCGATTGGCTTCGGCCCAGGTGGCCTGTTCCAGTTGCAGCCGACCGAACTCGATGTTCAGTTCGTCGCGGGCGCGCTCCAGACCGCTGAGCTGGATGAAGGCCAGCCGATGCCGATGCCGGGCGTACACCACGCCGATGGCGCTGGCGACCGCGCCCAGCACGAGCAAGGCGAGGCTGAAGGCGCGCAGGCTCACAGTTTCTCCGCCACGCGCAGCACCGCGCTGCGGGCGCGCGGGTTGCGCTCACACTCGCTCGCATCCGGAAGGATCGCGTCACCGATCGCGCGCAAAGTGGGCGTGAAGGGCTGAGCCAGCGGCAAGCGCCGATTGCCGGCCGGGGGCCTGGCGTGCGCGCCGATGAAACGCTTCACCGCGCGGTCTTCAAGCGAATGGAAGCTGATGGTCGCCAGCCGCCCGCCCGGCCGAAGCCGGGCGTGGGCGGCCGCGAGCCCTGTGTCGAGGTCATCCAGTTCGCGGTTCACATGGATCCGCAGCGCCTGGAAGCTGCGCGTGGCCGGGTGCTTGCCGGGCTCACGTCGCCCGATCGTGGCGGCCACCAGATCGGCGAGTTCGGCGGTGCCGGCAAGCGGCGCGGACGCGCGCCGCGCCACGATGGCGCGCGCGATGCGTCGGCTCATCCGCTCCTCGCCGTAGGCCCACAGCACGTCGGCGATCTCCCTTTCTTCGGCGCGGGCGAGAAACTCGGCCGCGCTGGTTCCCGATTCCGGATCCATCCGCATGTCCAGCGGTCCATCGTTCTGGAAGCTGAACCCCCGACGCGCGACATCGAGCTGCGGCGATGACACGCCCAGATCGAACAACACGCCATCCAGGCCGGCTTCCGTTTCGGCCCAGTCCGCCAGCGCGGCAAAACTGCCGCGCCGGATCGCCACCCGCGGATCGCCGCCGAACTCTGCTTCGGCCAGCGCGATCGCTTCCGGATCCTTGTCCATCAGCAGCAGGCGGCCTTCCGGCCCCAACTGCTGCAGCACGCCACGCGCATGCCCGCCGCGCCCGAAGGTGCCATCCAGATACCGGCCATCCCGCACCACCCGCAGGCCTTCCAGAACCTGCGCGTACAGCACCGGGACATGCTCGGGGTTGGGCGCAGAACGCTCCCCCGCCATGCCCGCTACAGCGTCAAACCGAGCATGGCCTCGCTGACCTCGTCCTCGCCGATGGTGCGGCGGATCTGGGCCAGGTGAGCCTGCTCGCTCCACAATTCGAACTTGCCGCCCATGCCGAGCAGCACCGCTTTCTTCTCGATCCCGACCGCGTTGCGATGGCTGGCCGGCAACAGCACGCGGCCATTGCCATCGGCCTCCACGAAGGTCGCCGCGCCCACCAGCTTCAACTGCAGGTTGCGGTGCGCGAACTTGGCGCTGGGCAGCTTGTTGACCTCGTCCCGCACCTTTTCCCAGGCGACGTGCGGGTACAGCCAGAGGCAGCCGGACTCGTAGGGGTTGTAGGTCACGACCAGGCGATTGGCGCAGGCGCGCGCGACCGGCTCGCGATAGGCCACCGGAATGGCCAAGCGCCCCTTGTCGTCGATCGTGATTGCGGTTTCGCCCTGGAACATCCCCGCCGCCTACCCACCAAATTCCACAAAAAACCAAAAAACACCTCAGGAATCCACCTTAGTCTCAGGGTATGCGACTGTCAACAAAATTTGCCGGCGAAATCACCTGAGCGATCAATGGTTTGCGCCAATCTTGAGACTCTCGTTTAAGAGTCGTTTGGGAACCCATGATTTCGTGGAATTTTCACGACAGCCGGCCTTCCGGCATCGGCGACCCGTGACGAAGTACGCAGAACCCGAGCGCCGCTCTGAGCACGCCAGATCGCGCGGGCTGCGCCGTCTTGACGGCGATCCGCCCGAGTCTGCGCTCAGTCGGCTCGAGCGGAGGAGGCCCCCTTCGCGTCGAAGGGGGCCGGCCGCGACAGCGGCGGGGGAAGCGGATGAAATCACGTCATTGGGGCCCCGAACGCGTCGCGTTCGGGGATTTCGCGCCATGCGCGAAATGACGCAGCGCTCTTTCCGCGCCACGCGCGGAAAGAGCGCGGAGTCGGCCGATAAGCCGGGTTCTGTTCGACACGCGTACGCGCCGCGACAGTCATTCCTCTAGGCGCCGCGTCGCCGCGGCGCTCAAGCAACCTACCCGGAGACACCGCGGGCCGCGGCATCGTCTCCCTATTTGGTCTTGCTCCCGGTGGGGTTTGCCGTGCCGGTCGGTTGCCCGACTCGCGGTGCGCTCTTACCGCACCATTTCACCCTTGCCTGTGCCCTTGCGAGCCATCGGCGGTATCTTTCTGTTGCACTTTCCGTCGGCTCGCGCCGCCCAGGCGTTACCTGGCACCGTGCCCTGTGGAGCCCGGACTTTCCTCGGCATGCCGAAGCATGACGCGACTGTCTGGCCGACTCCGCGGGTGCATTCTACGACTTCGTCGTCGAATGCCCCAACGTCTCGATTTCAAACATTGATCGCCGACTGCGGCCACGTCGGCACTCGCATCGGTGGCGAGAACATCCACCGAGTCAGGTGAGTGGCGGCTCGAACTCCTTCGCCGACGCGCCGTACAAGGCCTTGCGCGGGGCGCCCGTGAGCTCGGCGGCGACGCGTGCGGCCGTCGAGGGCGGCAGGTGTTCGGCAAGCTTCGCGTAGACGCGTCGACCCTCTCGCAAGGCCGCATCGACATGCTCGCCCGCACCGTCGACGATCACGACGAATTCGCCGCGACGCTGATCCGGATCGTTCGCCACGCGCTGCACGAGTTCGGCCAGCGTCCCATCCAGCACGGTCTCAAAGCGCTTGGTCAACTCGCGTGCCAGCACTGCGCGGCGCTCGGCACCGAAACCCACGCTCATGTCGGCCAGCGATTCCTCGATGCGATGCGCGGACTCGTAGAACACCAGGCTGCGCGACTCGCTCGCAAGCGCCTGCAGCCGATCACGGCGCGCGCCGGCTTTCGCGGGAAGAAATCCTTCGAACACGAACCGATCGCTGGGCAATCCGGCCACGCTCAGGGCCGCGATCGCCGCGCATGGCCCTGGCACCGGGCTCACTTCGATGCCCGCGGACCGCGCCGCCCGCACCAGGCGAAATCCCGGGTCGCTGATCAGGGGCGTGCCGGCATCCGAGACCAGGGCCACGTCTTCGCCCGCGCGCAAACGCGCCAGCAGCGCATCGATCTGGTGCGCTTCGTTGTGCTCGTGCAGTGCAACCAGATGGCCGCGCGCGCCGTTCGCCGCCAGCAGTTGCTGCGTGTGGCGCGTATCTTCTGCGGCAATGACGGCGACTTCGCGCAAGGTACGCAGGGCGCGCGGCGAGAGATCGTCGAGGTTGCCGATGGGCGTGGCCACCACATGCAGGCGGCCGGCGGTTCGGGCAGTCATGGCGTGCGTTGCCGGCTCGAGAGGGGGCGATGGCCTAGTATGATCGCAGTCGAGTCCCCGAACTTCCGGCACCTGCTCCCATGCTGCGATCTGCGCTGCGCTCCGTCCCCTGCCTGCTGCTGGCGGCCTCCCTGCTGGCGTGCACCGGGATGCCCTCGCGCGACGCGCCGCCACCCGCGGCGGCGGAGGCCGAACGCCTGTACGCAGACGGCGAGTTCGAAGCCGCGGCCCAGCGTTTCGTCGATGCGGCAGGAGAACGTCGTTCACTGCGCGACACCTACCACCTGCGCGCGGCGGAAGCCTGGCGCGAGCAGGGCGACCTGGCGCGCGCGGCGCAAGTCCTGGCTTCCGTCACACCCAAGAAGCTTGATGCGGACGAACGCCTGCGCCTGACCTTGTTGCAGGCCGAACTCGCCTTGAAGGCCGGCAAGGCCGGCGACGCGTTGTCGCGCCTCGCCCTGTCGCCCGGCACCGTGCCGTCACCCTATCGTGCGCGCTTCCACGACTTGCGCGCGCGATCCTTCGAGGCCACCAAGGATCGCTTCGCCGCGGCGTCCGAGCGCGCCTTGCTCGATCCCCTGCTCGATGCCGGCGAGCGTGGCGAGAACCAACGCCGCATCCAGCACCTGCTGGTGGAAGTGGGCGATGACGCCCTGTACCAGCGCAGCGCGGAACTGCCGGTGGGCCATCCGCTGTACGTGTACGCGGGTCGCACCCTGTCGGCACGCGGGCTGAAACTGCCGCGACCCTACGAGCGTGGCGCCAGCATCGGCGCGGGGAACACGCCACGGCCGCCGGCCGACAGCGACGGCTATCGCCCGTATCGTCAGGTCGCGTTGCTGCTGCCGCTGGAGGGGCCGCTGGCGCTGGCCGGGCGCGCGGTGCGCGATGGCTTCTTCGCCGCCTACTACGCCGAGTCGCGCCAACGCCCCGTGGTGAAACTCTACGACAGCCACGGCGATGCCGCCGGCGCGATCGCGGCCTACGAGAAGGCCGTGGCCGAGGGCGCCGAGTTCGTGGTCGGCCCGATCAGTCGCGAAGGCGTCACGGCCCTGTTCGAACAGGCGCAACTGGGCGCGCCCCTGCTCGCGCTCAACCGCGCCGCCGGCGCTCCGCCGCCGCCGGGCAGCGCCAGCTTCGCGCTCGCGCCCGAGGACGAAGGCATCGCCGCGGCCGAGCGCATGTGGCGACAAGGCTGGCTGCGGGTAATCGCGGTCGCCGGTGAAGACGAGTCGGCGCAACGCAGCCTCGCGGCCTTCAGCGAGCGCCTGCAACAGCGTGGCGGATCGGTGGTGGCGTCCGTCGCGCTGCCGGAATCCGCCCCGGACTACGGGCCCCTGATCCGCAGCGCGCTGGCAACGGCCGGCACCCAGGCCGCCGCACCGGTCGAAGGCATCGTGGACGAGAGCGCAGCACCCAGCGTGCGCGTGGCGGCGGATGCGATCTTCCTCAGCGCACGTGCCGCCCAGGCTCGCCTGTTCGCACCGCAACTGCGCGTGGCCGGTGTCTACGACCTGCCGATCGTGGCGACCTCGCAGATCGCAGCGGGCGGCGCCAATGTGCGTCAGGATCGCGACCTCGACGGCGTGCAATTCACCGAAATTCCGTGGCTGATGTCCGACCTGCCCGGCCTGCCGGCAAGGGCGCCCTTGGCCGAAGCGCTCGACAGCGCGCGCGGCGCGGGCGCGCGCCTGTTCGCGTTCGGCATGGATGCCTTCCGCCTGCTCGGCCGGCTCGACGCCCTCGGCGCGGACCCGAACCAGCGCCTCGACGGCGCCACCGGCCTGCTATGGCTCGATGGCTTCGGACAAGTGCAGCGCGCTCCCGGCTGGGCGCGTTACAGCAATGGCCACGTGCAGCCGGCTGCCGATGGCGGCCTGATCGGCGATGGCATCGAGTTCCGCTAGGAACACTGCTCCGGGCGCGGCCGGCGCGCAGTGGGAGCGTGCCGCGCAGCGCGAGCTGGAACGCGCCGGGTTGCGCCTGCGCGCCGCGAACGTGCGCTATGCCTGCGGCGAACTCGACCTCGTGATGGACGAGGACGAGGTCCTGGTGTTCGTGGAAGTGCGCTATCGCCGTGGCGCGACCTTCGGTGGTGGCGTGGCCTCGGTCGATGCACGCAAGCGCATCCGCCTCGCGCGCGCCGCCGGCAGCTTTCTCGCGGCCCATCCGGCGCTGGCGCGCCGCGCCTGCCGTTTCGACGTGGTGGCGGTGACGGGCGATGCCGCCGCGCCGCGCTTCGACTGGATCCGCAATGCCTTCACTCTCGACGAGGTTGCCTCCGCATGATCTCCCGCCTTGCCCTTGCCCTGGTCTTTCTCCTGTCCCTGTCCGGTTGCGCGGCCGTCGTGGTGGGCGGTGCCGCCACCGCAGGCGCGGTGCACGATCGCCGCAGCGTCGGCACCGTGATCGATGACCAGACTCTCGAGGTTGCGGTGATCGACCGCATCTACCAGGAGCGTGACCGCTTCGACGGCACCCGCATTACCGCCGTGGCGCACAACGGCGTGGTACTGCTCGCGGGTGAAGTATTCGACGAAGCCCTCAAGGCACGCGCCGGCGAGCGCGCCTTCGAAGTGCAAGGTTCGCGTCGCGTGGTGAACGAGATCAGCGTTACCCGGCCTGCGGGCCTGCCGCGCATCAGCGCCGACGGCGCGCTCACCGCGCGGATCAAGGCCGGATTGCTGCGTCTCGACCTGCCCGGCTTCGACGCCTCGCGCGTCAACGTGACCACGGTGCGCGGAGAAGTATTCCTCATGGGCCTGGTCAAGCGCACCGAGGCCGACGCGGTGGTGCAGAAGGTGCGGCGCATGCGTGGCGTGCGGCGCGTGATCAAGGTCTTCGAATACGTCGACTGACCCCGGCATGGCGAGCGAGCTTCCGCGCGCGGCGGTGGACACCCTGCGCCGCATCCTGAGCAACGAGGGCTTGCTCACCGCGCCAGCCGAGCGCCTCGCCTACGGCTACGACAACTCCCGGCGCGAGGGCGAGGCCGCGGCGGTGGCACTGCCGCGCAACCACGAGCAGGTGCTCGCCCTGATGCAAACCTGCCACGCGCAGCGCGTGCCGGTGGTGGCACGCGGGCGCGGCACCAACACCACGGGCGCGAGCATTCCCACGCCCGGATCGCTGGTGCTGTCGTTCGAACGCATGGATCGCATCCTGCGCATCGACGCGGCCAACCGGCTGGCTGTGGTCGAACCCGGCGTACTCAACGGCGAACTGCAACGCGAGGCCGCGAAGCACGGCTTCTTCTGGGCCCCCGACCCGACCAGCGCGCCCTACTCCACCGTCGCCGGAAACCTCGCCTGCAACGCTGGCGGCCCGCGCACGGTGAAGTACGGCGCCAGCCGCGACAACGTGCTGGCGCTGCGTGCCGTCGATGGCGCCGGGCGTGAATTCCGCTGCGGCAGCGCTACCACCAAGGGCGCGGTGGGCTACGACCTGACCCGCTTGCTGGTGGGATCGGAAGGCACCCTCGCCCTGATCACCGAGGCCACGCTCAAGTTGACGCCCCTGCCCGACGCGCAGCGCAGCCTGCGCGCCGCGTATGCCGATGTCGGCACCGCCGCCGCGGCCGTGGCGCGGATCATGGCGCAAGCGGTGACGCCCTGCGCCCTGGAATTCATGGATGGTGCCGCGCTGCAACTGGTGCGTCGCCATGCTGCCCGAAACAGCGGCTCCGACCTGCCAGCCACTGCCGGAGCCTTGCTCCTGGTCGACGTCGATGCCCGCGCCACCGCGCTGGACGACGCCTGCGCCGCCGTGATCGCGGCGGCGCGCGGCGAGGGCCTCGTGGAACTGCGCGAAGCGCACAGCGCCGAGGAGACCACCGCGCTCTGGGCCGCACGCAAGGCGCTGTCGCCAGCCTTGCGCTCGATCGCGCCGGCGAAGATCAACGAAGACGTGGTGGTACCGGTGTCGCGCCTGCCGGAACTGATCTCCGGCGTGCAATCCCTTTCGCACACGCATGGCATCGCCATCGTCTGCTTCGGCCATGCCGGCAACGGCAACATCCACGTGAACCTCCTCTACGACCCGGCCGACGCGGCGCAGCACGCCGCGGCACCGCGCTGCCTCGACGCCGTGTTCGACCTGGTGCTGCGCCTGGATGGAACGCTTTCGGGCGAGCACGGCATTGGCCTGGCCAAGCGCGACTGGATGCCGCGCGCGCTCGACGCCACCACCCTGGCCCTGATGCGTGAGATCAAGGCGCAGTTCGATCCGCTCGGCCTGCTCAATCCCGGCAAGTTGCTGCCGGAGGGAACGCCCCCTCGATGAGCGAGTCGCTGGATTCGCTGCTGCATCGCATCCGCGCCTGCCGCCTGTGCGAGGCGCAGCTCCCGCTTGGCCCGAATCCGGTGCTGCGCGCCCGCGCCGAGGCGAGGCTGCTGATCGTCGGCCAGGCGCCTGGCCTGAAGGTGCACGAATCCGGCATCCCCTGGAACGATGCCAGCGGCATCCGCCTGCGTCATTGGCTGGGCATCGAGCGCGAGACGTTCTACGACGAAGCGCGCGTCGCGATCGTGCCGATGGGTTTCTGCTATCCGGGCCGGGGCGAGTCGGGCGACCTGCCGCCGCGACCGGAATGCCGCGCCACCTGGCACCCGCAACTGCTGCCGATGCTCGGAAACATCCACCTGAAATTGCTGATCGGGCACTACGCCCAGCAATATTTCCTCGAGGCGAAGCGAGGCAAGACGCTCACCGATACGGTGCGCAATTTCCGCGAACACCTGCCCGGCGCGATTCCCCTGCCGCACCCCAGTCCGCGCAACCAGCTGTGGCTCAAGTCCAACCCGTGGTTCGAGCAGGAGCTGATTCCGGTGCTGCGCACCGCCGTGGCCGACGTACTGCGACGCTGACGCGGATGACGCGGCTGCTACGCCGCAAGCTGCTACGCCGCAAGCAGCCACGCCGTGAGCTGCAGCACGAGCAGCGCGAGCAGGCCGGCGAGCGCATCGTCCAACATCGCCCCGAGGCCACCGTGCAGCTCGCGGTCGGCCCAGCGCACCGGCCAGGGCTTCCAGATGTCGAACAGGCGAAACAACGCGAAACCGGCGAGCAGCCAGATCCAGCCGCGCGGCGCGGCCGCGAGCGCGATCCACACGCCGACGAACTCGTCCCAGACTACGACTGACGGGTCTTCAATGTGCGTGGTGCGGATCACCCACTGCGCCGCCCAGATGCCGAGCGCAAACGCCGCGATCAGCACCAGCGCGTAATGCGGCAAGGGCAACTCGCGCAGCCACCACCACGGCACCAGGGCCGCCAGCGTTCCGAAGGTGCCGGCTGCCACCGGCGCGAAACCGACGCCGAAGCCGGAGGCGATCCAACCGGCCGGATGGCGCAGCAAGGTGGACGCGGTGCTGCGCGCGGCACTCATGGCGTGGCTCGCGCGAAATGATCCCAACCGGCCGGCGTGCCGCTCCACGCCGCGCCCTGCGGCGTGACGACGCGCAGGCCCGGTACGGTTTCGATCCGTCCGATCCGCGTCGCCGTCGTGTTGCAGGCCGCCAGCGCGGCGAGGATCGCGGCACCCTGCTCCGGAGATGCCGTGAAACACAGCTCGTAGTCGTCGCCGCCCGTCAGTTGCAATTCCGCGCGCCGCATCGCGTCGGGAAAGGCCTCCACCAGCGCCGGCGAGGTCGGCAAGCTCGCAGCCTCGATGCTTGCGCCAACGCCACTGGCGCGCAGGATGTGGCCAAGATCGGCAAGCAGGCCGTCGGAAACGTCGATGCAGGCATGCGCGAGGCCACGCAGGGCGAGCCCGGCGGCAAGACGCGGCGAAGGCCGGTCCAGACGCGCGCGCAGTGTGTGATCGACACCCGCCCCGACTCGCCATTGCGCCAGGGCCGCCGCCGCCTCGCCCGGCGTGCCGGTGATCCACACCTCGTCACCGTCGCGCGCGCCGTCGCGGCGCAGCGCCGTGCCGCAGGGCACCAGTCCGAGCGCCGTGATCGATATCGAGAGCGGACCACGCGTGGTGTCGCCGCCGATCAGGCCAAGAGATGCCTGTCGGCAAGCTCGAACAAGTCCATCGAGAAAGGCATCGAGCCAGGGGGAGTCGGGCGCGGGCAGTGACAACGACAGGCTGAACCACGCCGGCGTCGCTCCCATGGCGGCCAGATCGCTGAGATTCACCGCCAGCGCCTTCCAGCCGATGTCGGCAGGCGCCGTTTCAGGCGGGAAATGCACGCCGGCATTGAGCGTATCGGTGCTCACCACCAGCTCGTGCCGGGGGCACGCGCAACAGGGCGGCATCGTCACCGATGCCCAGCGCCACGTCCGCGCGCATCGCGACGCGGCGCCGGATACGCTCGATCAGTTCGAATTCCACCTGCGCTGCGCCGGCAGCGTGACTCAGCGCCGCCGCCCCTCCGCGACTTCCGCGCCGCGCCAAGCCGCCGCGGCGCGGTCGAGCACGCCGTTGACGTAGGTGTGGCCGTGGTCCGCGCCGAATCGCTTGGTGGTCTCGATCGCCTCGTTGATCACCACGCGATACGGCACGTCCGGTCGGTGCAGCAGTTCATAGGCGGCGATGCGCAACACCCCGCGCTCGATCGGATCGACCTGCGCGATCTCGCGGTCGATGAACTTGCGCAGCTCGGCATCGAGCGCCTCGCGGTGGCGCTCGGTGCCGAGAACCAGATCCTCGAAGTACTCGAGGTCGGCGATCTCCATGTCCTGCTCGTCGCGGAACTGGTCGATCACCTGCGCGATTCGGCTGGCCCGAAAGCTGCCAGGCGTAGATCGCCTGCAAGGCGCGCCGGCGCGCACGCGAACGCGCGGCGGGATCGACGCCATCGGGTCGGGAAGACTTCATGCGCTCACTCGTTCCTTGTTCAACCGAATCATCAGGTCGGCCATCTCGATCACGGCGAGCGCGGCCTCTTCGCCCTTGTTGCCATGCGCACCGTCGGCGCGCGCCTGCGCATCCTCGTGGCGTTCCACCGCCAAGCACGCCGTTGCCACCGGCAGGCGGCCATCGAGCGCGACGCGCATCAGGCCCTCGGCGCAGCCATCGGCGACCTGTTCGTAATGGCGGGTATCACCGCGTACCACGCAGCCCAGGGCCACGATGCCGGCGTGGGTGGCGTTGGCGGCCACGCGCGCCGCCGCAAGCGGAATCTCCCACGCGCCCGGCACCCGCACCACGTCGATGCAATCGGCCGAGACGCCATGCGCCACGAAGGTGCGGCGCGCGCCGTCCACCAGCGCGTCGACGATGCGCGGGTTCCAGCGGCTGGCGATGATGGCGTAGCGCGCGGCCGGAGCCGGGCGCAGTTCGCCTTCGTAATGCGTCATGCGTGCGGATCGGAAATCGGGGCAATTAGTCTAGAGCATGTTACTCCGCCGGCACCGGCTCGGCGTACTCCACCACTTCCAGCCCGAACCCGCTCAGGGCCACCTGCTTGCGCGGCGTGCCAAGCACGCGCAGGCGGCGCGCGCCGAGGTCCGCCAGGATCTGCGCGCCCGCCCCGTTGCGGCGCCACTCGGCCACGCCGGCAGCGGGCAAGCGGTTCTTGCCGCAGTCGTGCCAGCACTGCTTCGGGATCGTTGCGCGCTGCCAGCACCACGAGCGCACCCGCCTCGGCACGCGCAATCTCCGCCAGCGCCGCGGACAGCGACAAGCCGAGGTCGGCCCGGTTCAGGTGCAGGAGGTCGGAGAGCTGGTTCTGCACATGCACGCGCACCAGCAGTGCGTGCCGCGGATCGATGCTGCCGTGCACGAGCGCATAGTGCAGTTCGCGCGCGATGCGGTCGCGATAGGTGACGAGGCGGAACGGACCGTGATCGGTATCGACCGCGCGCTCGTCGACGCGCTCGATCGTGTGCTCGGTCTGCAATCGATAGTGGATCAGGTCGGCGATGCTGCCGAGCTTGAGCCCGTGCTCGCGCGCGAACACCTCCAGCTGCGGCCGGCGCGCCATGCTGCCGTCCTCGTTGAGGATCTCCACCAGTACGCCGGCCGGCTCCATGCCGGCGAGCAAGGCGAGGTCGCTCGCGGCTTCGGTATGGCCGGCGCGGGTCAACACGCCGCCAGGCTGAGCCTGCAAGGGGAAAATGTGGCCGGGCTGGATCAGGTCCGAGGCCTTCGCATCCGGCCGTACCGCGGTGCGGATGGTATGGGCGCGGTCGTAGGCCGAGATGCCGGTGGTGACGCCTTCGGCCGCCTCGATCGACACGGTGAAATTGGTGCGATACGGCGAGGCGTTGTCGCTCACCATCGGCGGCAGCCGCAACTGCTCGCAGCGTTCGCGCGTGAGCGAGAGACAGATCAGGCCGCGCGCGTGGCGTGCCATAAAATTGATGTCTTCCGGCCGCGCCAGAGACGCCGCCATGATCAGATCGCCTTCGTTCTCGCGATCCTCGTCGTCCACGATCACGACCATGCGGCCGGCGCGGATCTCGTCCAGCAATTCGGGAATCGGAGCAAAACCCATGGGAACACGCCTGGTTGAAGGGTGCGGCCCGGAGCGGCCGCTTCTTGACCGGTGAGGTCAAGGGCGATCGGTCGACACCAGCCGTTCGATGTAGCGCGCCATCAGGTCGACTTCCAGATTCACGCGCGTGCCGGTGGTGAGCGAGGCGAATGCCGTGTTCGCCACGGTATGCGGCACCAGGTTCACGCCGAATCCGTGCGCATCGACGTCATTCACGGTGAGCGAGACGCCATCGACGCAGATGCTGCCCTTCCCGGCGATGTAGCGCAGCAAGGCCTGCGGCACTTCGAAACGCCAGCGCTGCGAACGTGCGTCGCAGCCGATGCTGGCGACCACGCCGACGCCATCGACATGGCCGGCCACGATGTGGCCGCCAAAGCGTGTGGTCGGCAGCATCGCGCGCTCCAGGTTCACCCTCGCGCCAACCGCCAATTCGCCCAGCGTGGTGCGCGCCAGCGTCTCGTTGGATACATCGGCTGTGAATTGCGCGGCATCGAATTCGACCACGGTGAGGCAGACCCCGGACACCGCGATGCTTTCCCCCAGCACGACGTGGGCGAACGGCAGCGAACCGGTGTCGATGCGCAGGCGCAGATCGCCATGCCCACCTCCACGCCCTGCGATGCGGCCAACCCCTTCGACGATGCCGGTGAACATCAGGGCCCTGCCTGGGGACGCAGCAGCAAACGCAGGTCCGGCCCCACCTGACGCGTGTCGACCACGCGCAGGCCCAGGCGTTGCGCCATGTTCTGCGGCGCAATGCCGGCAAGCAGCGGGCGGCCCCGCTCGCCCAGCAGCACGGGCGCCACATAGAGCAACAGTTCATCCACCAGGCCCGCCTGCATCAAGGCCCCGGCCAGGGTGGCACCGGCCTCCAGCTGTACTTCGTTGATGCCGCGCCGGGCCAGTTCGCGCAGCACGGCCGCAAGATCGAGGCGGCCCTCGCGTTCGGCCACCGCCACCCGATCACGCTGGCGAAACGCAGGCGAGAGCTTCACATCGGGCGCATGGAAGAACAGCGTCGGGCGCTGTCATCCAGCACGCGCGCCCTCACGGGCGTGGCGAGGCCGACATCGAGCACCACCCGCAGCGGCACGGCCACCGGCGTCTCGTCACCCAGCCGCACGGTGAGCAGCGGGTCGTCGGCCAGCACCGTGCCGCTGGCCGTGAGCAGGGCGCCGGCACGGGCACGCCAGCGGTGCGCGTCGAGGCGCGCCGCCTCGGACGTGATCCACTTGGATTCTCCGTCCGGCAGCGCCGTGCGACCGTCGAGACTCATCGCCAGCTTCACCCGCAACCACGGGCGGTCGCGCTCGATGCGGGAGAAGAAGCCGCGGTTGAGCTCGCGCGCCGCCGCTTCCATCAATCCAACCTCGGCCACGATGCCGGCCGCGCGCAAGGCATCGAGGCCGCGTCCATCGACCTGCGGGAACGGATCGCGACACGCCGCCACCACGCGCGTCACGCCGGCCGCGATCAGCGCATCAGCGCACGGCGGCGTGCTGCCGTGATGCGCGCAGGGTTCGAGCGAGACATAGGCGGTGGAACCGCGCGCACGCGCGCCGGCCGCAGCCAGGGCATGTACCTCGGCATGCACCTCGCCCTGGCGCACATGGAATCCTTCGCCGACGACCTCTTCGCCCAGCGCCAGCACGCAACCGACCATCGGGTTCGGTCGCGTGGTGTAGGCGCCGCGCTCGGCCAGGCGCAGGGCACGCGCCATGTGGGCGTGGTCGACGGCGGAGAAGGTGCTCGAGGTCATGAAGCGAGGACGCGCGTCAGCGTTTGCGGCCAGTGGGCACGGCGGCCTCGTCGAGCAGCGGCAGCTGCAGACCGTCGAGGCCCGGCAAGTCGCGCTCGAGCCTCTCGATTTCCTCACGGAAGGCCTGCACGTCCTCGAAGCTGCGATAGACCGAAGCGAAGCGCACATAGGCCACCTGGTCGAGCTTGCGCAGCTCGTCCATCACGAACTCGCCCACGCGCCGGCTCGGCAGCTCGCGCTCGGCCCCGATCCGCACCGCATGGATGATGGCGCGCACCGCAGCATCGATCTGCTCTTCCGACACCGGCGCTTCTGCAGCGCCTTGTGCAGGCTGGCGCGCAGCTTGTGTTCGTCGAACGGTTCGCGCCGGCCATCACTCTTCACCACCACCGGCAGCTTGATCTCGGCCGTCTCCAGCGTGCTGAAGCGCTCAAGGCACTGCGCGCACTCGCGCCGGCGCCGGATCGTGGCGCCGTCCTCACTCACGCGCGAATCGATCACGCGGGTGTCATCGTGCTGGCAGAACGGGCAATGCACGCAGGCGTCAGCTGGTTGCGTCAGCCGTAGACCGGGAAGGCCTGGCACTGCGCCGTGACCGCGGCGCGCACGTTCGCCAGCACGGCTTCGTCCTTGGGCGCGTCCAATACGTCGGCGATCCAGTTCGCCAGGTCGATGCATTCCTTCTCGCCGTAGCCGCGCGTGGTGACTGCCGGCGTGCCGATGCGCAGACCGGAGGTGACAAACGGCTTCTGCGGGTCGTTCGGCACGGCGTTCTTGTTGACCGTGATGTGGGCCTTGCCCAGCGCGGCTTCCGCATCTTTGCCGGTGATCGGCTTTCCGATCATGTCGACCAGCATCAGATGGTTTTGCGTGCCGCCCGAGACGATCTTGTAGCCACGTGCGATCAGGGTCCTGGCCATCGCCTGCGCGTTCTTCACCACCTGCTGCTGGTACTGGGTGAAGGCCGGCTCCAGCGCTTCCTTGAACGCCACCGCCTTGGCCGCGATGACGTGCATCAGCGGCCCGCCCTGGATGCCGGGGAAGACGATGGACTGCAGCTTCTTTTCGATCTCTTCGTTGGCCTTGCACACGATGATGCCGCCGCGCGGGCCGCGCAGGGTCTTGTGCGTGGTGGAGGTGACCACGTGCGCATGCGGCACCGGGTTCGGATACACACCCGCGGCGACGAGGCCGGCGACGTGCGCCATGTCCACGAACAGGTAGGCACCGATCTTGTCGGCAATGGCGCGGAACCGGGCCCAGTCGATGACCTGCGAGTAGGCGCTGAAGCCGGCCACCACCATCTTCGGCTTGTGTTCCAGTGCGAGGCGCTCCACCTCGTCGTAGTCGATCAGGCCCTGATCGTTGACGCCGTACTGCACCGCCTTGAACAGCTTGCCGCTGGCATTGACGCTGGCCCCGTGGGTGAGATGCCCACCATGCGCCAGCGACATGCCGAGGATGGTGTCGCCCGGTTGCAGCAGGGCCAGGTACACGGCCTGGTTGGCCTGCGAGCCCGAATGCGGCTGCACGTTGGCGTAGTCGGCACCGAACAACTGCTTGCAGCGCTCGATCGCCAGCCGCTCCGCCACATCCACGTACTCGCAGCCGCCGTAGTAGCGCTTGCCCGGATAGCCTTCCGCGTACTTGTTGGTGAGCACCGAACCCTGCGCTTCCAGCACGCGCGGACTGGCGTAATTCTCGGAGGCAATCAACTCGACGTGGTCTTCCTGGCGCCGGCGTTCGTCGGCGATGGACTGGGCCAGTTCGGGGTCGAATGCGGCGATGGTTTGGGTGGCGGGGAACATGCGGGCCTCGGATGGGAAGCGGAGCCCGGCATTGTAACGGCGGGCGCTGCATCGCGCCCGCCGCCGAATCAGGACAGAAGCGTGTCGTGCCGAAGGGGTAGCGCCCTCGCTTCCGCACCTGCCGCAACGGCTACTTCGGACAGGAAATGTGCTGGAACGGCCCGGCAGAAGTGAAGTTGCTGCAGCCGACGCCATTGCAGGCGCGGACACGGTAGTACCGGGTCGACCCGAGCTTGACCTGAACGGTCACGGAGCTCTGCGATCCACGATACCTCTCGATGCTTGCGGCGAAGCTGGAGTAACTCGACTCTTCGACTTCGTACCAGCCGACATTGCCCGATGCCACACCCCAGCTCATCGGGTAGTGCAGACCCGCCTTGCAGTCGTAGGGGCTGATGGCACCGGGCATGCCGGGAGCGGCTCCAGACGGAACCCGATGACTGGTCACCGCGTGAATCGTGCCTGGGTAGTAGCCTGAGATGCCGGTCGCTGTGCCGCCGTTGATGGTGAGCTTCATGTTGCTGAAATGGTTGGGATCCAGCGAGCCCAGCGCGTAGGCAGCGCCGTTGACGAAGTAGGTGGCGTCGGTGTCCGACCAGCGGTTGATGCGCGGACAGCCGCCTGAGACGGTGCAGGGCTGCGACGCCGACAACTTGCTCGATCCCATCAAGGTACGGAACGGCGCGGCGGTGTTCACGTAGCCGTAGCTGAAGGGATAGACAGAACTCGGCACAACAGACGGTGGCGACGTTTCGCGGAACGACTGCTGGTCGTGCTTGCCGCCCAAGAGGTGACCGATCTCATGCGTAAACGTCAGATCGCCAATGCCGCAGTTGGCGGCAATCACTGCGAATGCAAATCGCTGCGTCTGCGGATCGCTCACGCCTGCCGTAAGTCCGGGCGCAACACCACATACCTCACTGCTTGGCTGCCCAACCGCGCCTGGGGGCGGTTGAACCAGTAGAGCAACTAGATCCGCTGCCTTCTGATCCCGCAACGCTGGAAGTGTGATGAAGCTGCCTTGTCCACCGCCAACATACGGCGCGGTCGCACTTCCGAGCCTCATTGCACCAGCGGTGTTTGTGAAGTCGTCCTTGCTCGATGGTTCCCCCGTCATGCTGGCCGGGGCAAAGTGCACGATGCGAACCGCTGCATCGATCCCGCTGTCGACGAAGGACTGATTAAGTCCTGCCACGAAGTTGCTGGCGAGGACCGTGGGTTCGCCACCGTAGGCGCTGGCTACAGCTGGCGAGTAGAGAATCATCAGATCGACTGTGCGCGAACTTGACGCCTTGACCGCACCAGTGGATGCAGGGAGCTTGGGCCACGGGGCAAGGCTCTTCGATGTAGGTGCCTCGATGTGATCGTCGTTCGCGCAGATGCCGTAGCCATCGGGCTCCAGCTCGCTGATATAGCTGCGCCCATCCCGACCTGATCGAATTGAGTAGCGCTTCAGACCAACGTCGATGCTGCCGACGATCGTGCTTCCTGACTGGGTGAACGCAATCACGCCCGGCTCCGGCCAAACCACGTCGCCGACCCAAGTGGAGGCGCCGCCGCTGCCTTCCTCGACGCGCAGCCCCTCGACCTCGATGCTCTCGCCGGGAAACAGCTGCAAGCGACCCGATCCACCCACCAAGAAACGGCGCTCGCCTCTCGAACCGAGTCTGCTCGTTGGCGCTTGCAAGGGCTGGAGATTCAGGACGATCTCGGCACTGCGCCGAGCGTGCGCATGGGCCAGGCCGGGAATTTGGGTTATCGCGTGTGGCGTCGGCTCGACAGGCGCCACATGACGTGCAAGTTCAGGCAGATTCGATTGCGCCAAAGCGCAAAAGACTTGACACGAGAGAGAGAGAGAGAGAAAAGCGCATCCATCCTGAAGTCCAGCGGTGTTTCATGCAGAGTCCTTTGGAGATTTTTGGTAGGCATGGCCGCGCGCGAGGCCACGTCGGCGTACGCCGCGCGCCGTCGCGGGGCGCGACGGCGCGCGGCACTCTAGATGTAACTTCAGGGACTGTGCAAGTCCGTCAATCGACACCATGGAAGCGAATTCGTGCGATGACGATGCTTCTGGCGCTCCTTGTGGTGTGCGGCAACGCGGCGGCGCAGATTTCCACGCCACCAGTCGCGCCGGAATCTGGCATCTATCAGGACCAAACCCAGGTCGGCAACGGCTACCTGTTCGAGTCGCAGGGTGATGTCTGGACTTTCGCCATCTTCGCCTACGACGAACAAGGTCGCCCGGAGCACGTCGTCGCCTCCGGCCGCGTGAGCCAGGGACTGTTCGGCGTGCTTTACCGAACGTCAGGCGGGCGCATGCTCGGCGACGAGGCCTACAATCTGGATGGCGCAGGATTGCGGCACGAGCGCGTCGGGGTGGTTGGTCTGTACTCGAATCTTGAATCCGCCGAGCAGAACTACAACGTGTTGTTCGCTGACATCACGCTCGATACGCCGCGCGTAGGCGAGTATCGCGATCGCATGGTGACGATGCAGCGAATAGACTACGGCCGCGGCGCGGTCCGCGGTACGGACGGCATCCAGTGCTGGCCAGACTTTCGCGGCGACTGGGTCTTCATCGACAAGACCGAGGCATCACGGGAAGTGTCGCGCTATCGCTTCACTGACCTGTCCTCGTCACCTCCGTTGCCATTCGCCTGCGGCATCCAGCGCCTGCCACATGTCATGAGTTTTCGCGACCCGGTCGCCGGCGCGACGCTGCGCTGCATGGACGGGATCGTGGATCCTCTCGATGGACAGCCGAAATGGGCCGGATGCGAACTTCGACACGATGGAAGCAACGAAGTGATCTTCTCTTTCAGGCGCCCAGACTTCGGCGTCGAGCGCATGATCGGCGCAACTCAATCGCTTGCCGTCGCCGCTGGGCTGCCTGTTCGCAACGTCTTCGCGATTCGCGTGGACTGATCGCACTCGCGCCTGGAACTCCGTTGCTGCGGCGTGATTGCGCGGGGCTACAGCGAGCGCAGGAACGCCTCCAGCACCGCGCCCCGGTACTTGCGTCGATGCAGCAGCAACGAGAGCTTGCGACGCAGGTAAGGCTGGAGGAAGGGCGCGTGCAAGGCCACCAGGCGGCGCGCGGCGATCGCCTCGGCCACGGCCAGCTCAGGCAACAGGGCGATACCGAGCCCCGCCGTCACCGCCTGCTTGATCGCTTCGGTCTGGCTCAGCTCCAACCGGCTGCGTGGCGGGGGCAATTGCGCCAGAACCTGCTCGCTCAGGGCGCGCGTGGCGGAACCGGGTTCGCGCAGCACCCAATTCGTCTCGCGGAAGTCTTCGGGCCGCAGGCGGCGACGCCGTGCCAGTGCGTGCCCCGGTGGCGCGCATACCACGAGGACGTCGTCGCGCCACGGCTGCACCTGCAGGTCCGGATGGATCACCGGACCCTCGACGCAACCGAGGTCGAGCTGGTGATCGAGCACACCCTGCGCGATGGTTTCGGTGTTGGCCACCTGCAGTCGCACCGATACCTGCGGCTGGGCGCGGACGAAGCCACCGAGCAGGTCACCCACGAGGTAGTTGCCGACGGTGTTGCTGGTGCCGATGCGCAACTCGCCTGCGAGGGTCGCGCCCCGGTCGCTGGCGGCGCGGGTGAACTCGGCGTGCCGCTCCAGCAGTTCCTGCGCCAGGGGCAGCAGTTCGCGTCCGCGCGCCGTGAGCCGCAGGCCAGCGCGCGCGCGATCGAACACGGCGGTGCCGAGCATGCGCTCCATCTCGGCCAGCGCCATGCTGGCCGCGGGCTGGGTCAGGTGCAGGCGCGCCGCGGCCGCACTGAGGCTGCCGCTGGCAGCGGCCTGCACGAATACCTCGAGCTGGCGCGGGCTGACGCTCAACATCAAATTACTTTATCTCATCTATAAATAATCGGAAGTTTTATTTATTCGGCGCGCGCCGCAGACTGCGTCGCATGTACACGGTCTCGGCACCTTCGGCAGGCGCGGCACCGCACCCGCTGGCGCTCCCCGGCACGCCTTCGCGCTGGCCCGGCCTGGCCCTGGTGCTGGCTCTGGCGATCATCGCGCGTACGGTCGGGGAGGCCCTGCCCCTGCTCGGCGGCGCGGTCTGCGGAATCCTGCTCGGCGTGCTGGTGCGCATGCACTGGACGCCATCGCCACGCTACCGGCCTGGCATCGCCTTCGCCTCGCGCAGCGGGCTGCAGGTGAGCATCGTGCTGCTCGGCTTCGGGCTGGACCTCGCGGTCATCGCACGCACCGGGCTGGCCTCGCTGCCGGTCACGCTCGCAACGCTGGGAGTCGCCTTCGCCACAGCATGGTGGCTGGGGCGCGTGCTGCGCATTCCGGCCCGGCTCGGCACCCTGGTCGGCGTGGGCACGGCGATCTGCGGGGCCTCGGCCATTGCCGCCACTTCACCGATCCTGCGTGCGGACGAGCACGAAACCGCCTACGCACTGAGCACCATCTTCCTGTTCAACCTGGTCGCGGTGCTGCTGTTCCCGCTGCTCGGCCACGCCCTGCAGTTGAGCGACGTCGGCTTCGGCACCTGGGCCGGCACCGCGATCAACGACACTTCATCCGTGGTTGCTGCCGGTTACGCCTACAGCCGCGAGGCCGGCGACGTGGCCACCGTGGTGAAACTCACGCGCGCCACCCTGATTGTCCCGGTCTGCGTGGTACTGGCCGTGCTGACGGCGTGGCAATCGCGCCGCGACGGCGGCGATCGCCCGGCGCTGTCGCGCGTGATGCCGTGGTTCGTGCTCTGGTTCCTCGCGGCCTCGGCGCTGCGCAGCGGCGGCCTGATCCCGACCGCGTTGCTGCCATCGCTGCAGGCCATCGCCGGCTTCCTGATGGTGATGGCGCTGTCGGCCGTGGGACTGTCCGCCGATCTCAAGCGCATGGCCGCCACCGGTATCCGCCCGATCCTTCTGGGGTTGGGCGTGTGGCTGGCGGTGGCAGCCAGCAGCCTGGGGATGCAGGCGCTGCTGGCCCAGACCTGAGCGCGGCACGCCACGCGCGGGCGTGGCGACCGCATCGCCTCAGCTGCTTCGCGTTTCACCGAGTCGGTACCAGTCGAGGCGGCGCGTCAGCAGCATCGCGGTCGCGAGCAGCGCGAACAGGGCGAGCGCGCCCATCAGCAGCGCGTAGTCTTCCGACTGCAACAGCCCGTAGAGCAGGGCGTACAGCGCGGCCAGCAGCGCGCCGAACCCGGCCGCTCGACCCGTGCTGCCGAGCGGCGCGGCCATGTAGGTCGCCACCAGGCCAACGCAGGCCGCTGCGGCAACCACGTAGGCCAAGTCGAATCCGACGTGCTCGCCAAGCGACAGCAGCAGCAGGAAGAACATCGCGAGTGCGAGGCCGGTGAGGCCGTACTGCAAAGCGTGTACCCGCACCGGACGCAACAGTTCGAGGAAGAACAGCGCGCCGAACACCAGCACGATGAACAGCCACGCGTACTTGATCGCGCGCTCGGTCTTGAGATAGCGATCCACCGGATCGAGCAGACGCAAGCCGAAGCCCGTGTCACTGGTCGCGGCACAGGAAGCCGCTGCCACGCCGCAATCCCGCACCGCCTGCGGCGCCTGCGCGGCGAGGCGCGAGACACGCCACTCGGCGTTGAATCCCTGCACAGCGTTGGCGGCGGCCTCGCCCTCCACTTGCCGCTGCACCGGCAGGAACTGGCCCTCGAAGCTGGGATGCGGCCAGTCGCCGCGCAGGCTCACCCGGGTGTCATCACCCACCGGCAACCACTGCAAGGATTCGGTGCCGATCAGGTCGAGGTCGAGCTTCAGGTCGAGCGGCGACTGCCACATCGCCGCGGTGAGCGGCAGATGCAGCCCGGCGGCGTTCCAGGCCAGACCGCTGCCGGGTTCCGGCGTGAGTGCGACGCCGCCGAGCCGGGCTTGCACCGCGCGCACGCCGCGCGCATCGCCCAGGCCCAGCACCAGCGCCGCGCCGACGATGCGCTGCTCGATCACGTCGTCGCTCGCGGCAGGCAAGGCGGGCATCGCGAATCGCGCGCCGATCTGCATGTCGACGTCGTAGACACGCGCCTCGAACAAGCCGCGTCGCCGCGTCTGCGTGCCCATGGAACCGTCGATTTCCAGCTGCGTCGGGGTGAGCAGGCGCGACTCGCGCTCGCGCACGATCTCCTCCTCGCTGCGCACCAGCGCACCCTCGCCCACCATGCGACGCTTGCGCAGGCTGCGTTCGACCTCGATCCGCAGCAGCGGCCCGATCATGGTCTGGGCACGGCTGCTGGAATTGGCGATGTCCGCCGCCACCTCGCGCCCGCGCTGCTGGCGCTCCCAGTTCAGGCCTTGCAGCATCATCACCGGCACGCCCAGCACCAGCAGCAGCACGCCGATCATCACGAGTTTCCATCCAGGTTTCATGCGCCGGTCCGGCCATCGACGCGGATTGCGTCCGGGCCAGTTCACCCTGCACGAATGAACCGGGCGGGTCGCACTTATGGCGATCCGCGGCCCGCAACGTGGCGGCATGGGTCGGCATCGGCGATAATTCGCGGCCTCCCGGTCGGCAAGCCCGACCAGGGCCGCCTTTCCGATACCCACGACCGTCGCCCGCCCTGCGGAGCGCGGCCGACTTCCTGCGGAGCCTCCATGCAATACATCTACACCATGATCGGCGTCAGCAAGACCGTGCCGCCCAAGCGCCAGATCATCAAGGACATTTCCCTGTCGTTCTTCCCCGGCGCCAAAATCGGCCTGCTCGGCCTGAACGGCGCGGGCAAGTCGACGGTGCTGCGCATCATGGCCGGCGTCGACAGCGACTACACCGGCGAAGCGCGTCCGCAGCCGGGCATCAAGGTCGGTTATCTGGAACAGGAGCCACGCCTCGACCCGGAACAGACCGTGCGCCAGGCGGTGGAAGAAGGCGTGGGCGAAGTGATGAGCGCTCAGGCCGAACTCGACAAGGTCTACGCGGCCTATTCGGACGAGAACGCCGATTTCGACAAGCTCGCCAAGGAACAGGAGCGGCTCGAAGCCATCCTCGCTTCGGGCGATGCGCACATGCTGGAGCAGCAACTGGAAGTGGCGGCCGACGCACTGCGCCTGCCGCCGTGGGACGCGACGATCAAGCACCTCTCCGGTGGTGAGAAGCGCCGCGTCGCGCTCTGCCGCCTGCTGCTGAGCAAGCCCGACATGCTCTTGCTCGACGAGCCCACCAACCATCTCGATGCCGAATCGGTGGAATGGCTGGAGCAATTCCTCGCGCGCTTCCCCGGCACCGTGGTGGCGGTGACGCACGATCGCTACTTCCTCGACAACGCTGCCGAGTGGATCCTCGAACTCGATCGCGGCCGCGGCATTCCGTGGAAGGGCAACTACACCGACTGGCTGATGCAGAAAGACGAGCGCCTCAAGCAGGAAGAGAGCGGCGAAAAGGCGCGCCAGAAGGCCATTCAGAAGGAGCTCGAATGGGCCCGCCAGAACGCCAAGGGCGGACGCAGCAAGGGCAAGGCGCGCCTGGCCAAGATCGAGGAACTGCAAGCGGTCGACTACCAGAAGCGCAACGAGACCAACGAGATCTTCATTCCGCCGGGCGAGCGCCTGGGCAACAACGTGATCGAGTTCAAGGGCGTCAGCAAGAGCTTCGGTGATCGCTTGCTGATCGATGACTTGAGCTTCATGGTGCCGCCCGGCGCCATTGTCGGCATCATCGGCCCCAACGGCGCCGGCAAGTCGACCTTGTTCAAGATGCTCATCGGCAAGGAGAAGCCGGACGCGGGTTCGATCAGCGTCGGGCCGACGGTGAAGCTGGCCTATGTCGATCAGTCGCGCGAGAAACTCGAAGGCGACCACAACGTCTTCCAGGAAGTCTCCGGCGGCGCCGACATCCTCAACATCAACGGCATCGAGATCCAGTCGCGCGCCTACATCGGCCGCTTCAACTTCAAGGGCCAGGACCAGCAGAAGCTGGTCGGCACGCTCTCCGGCGGCGAACGCGGTCGCCTGCATCTGGCAAAGACGCTGCTGCAGGGCGGCAACGTGCTGCTGCTGGACGAACCCTCCAACGACCTCGACATCGAAACCCTGCGCGCGCTCGAAGACGCGCTGCTGGAGTTCCCCGGCAACGTGTTCGTGATCTCGCACGACCGCTGGTTCCTGGATCGCATCGCAACCCACATCCTCGCCTTCGAAGGCGACTCGCACGTCGAGTTCTTCCAGGGCAACTACCGCGAGTACGAAGAGGACAAGAAGCGTCGTCTCGGCGACGAAGGCGCAGCGCCGCACCGGATCCGCTACAAGGCGCTGAAGTGAGCGCAGGATGCGCTCATCCTGAGCAGCACATGGATGTGCGTGTCGAAGGATCGGGCGCATGAGTTTTTCCGAGCTGCTGCGCCAACGCTGGACCGAGGCCAACTCGCTGCTCTGCGTTGGCCTCGACCCGGAGCTGGCGAAGTTTCCCGCACACCTGCGTTCCGACCCGGACGCGGTGTTCACGTTCTGCCGTGCCATCGTCGATGCCACCGCGGACCTCGTCTGCGCCTTCAAGCCGCAGATTGCGCACTTCGCGGCGCTGGGCGAGGAAGAGGCCTTGCGGCGACTGGTCGCGTACATCCACGCCGCGCATCCGGGCGTGCCGGTGATCCTGGATTCCAAGCGCGGCGACATCGGCAGCACCGCCCGGAACTACGCGAGCGAAGCCTTCGACCGCTACGGCTCCGACGCGGTCACGGTGAATCCGTACCTGGGACGCGATTCGGCCCAGCCCTTCCTCGATCGCGCCGACAAGGGCGTGGTGGTGTTGTGCCGCACCTCGAACCCGGGTTCGGGCGAGTTCCAGGACTTGCCCCTGGCAGGCGCGGACGGCGCGACGCGCCCGCTGTACCAGCACGTCGCGCAGCGCGTCGCGAACGAGTGGAATGCGAACGGCAACTGCCTGCTGGTGGTCGGTGCCACCTGGCCGAAGGAACTGGCCGAAGTCCGCGCCCTCACCGGCGATCTTCCGTTCCTCGTGCCCGGCGTCGGCGCACAGGGCGGCGATGTGGAAGCAGTGCTGCGCCACGGTGCCACGCGCGACGGCACCGGCCTCGTGATCAGCTCGTCACGCGCCATCCTCTACGCCGGCCACGACACGGATTTTGCCGCCGCCGCACGTCGTGCGGCCCGGGTGCAGCGCGACGAGATCAATCGCTATCGCTGACCCGCACTATGGCCGCACTGCGCGACCCCAGGCGCGCAGTGCGGCAAACGGAAAGCGCAGCCACACGCCGACCGGCACCGCAAGCCGCAACCACCACGGCGACGCAATCGCGTCGAACTTGCGGAAGTAGCGCAGCATGCCGCGGTGCTTCTGCCACTCGACCCACACCGGGCGACGCCGGCTGGACGTGCCCTTGTGGTGCACGATCCGAACGGAAGGCGCGAGCGCGACACGATGGCCGGAGGCGAGCACGCGCCGGCACAGGTCGAGGTCTTCGCAATGCAGCACATAGGCCTCGTCGAAGCCTCCCAGGCGTTCGAACAGCATGCGTGGCACCAGCATCAAGGCCCCCGAGATCGCTTCGACGTCCTCGACCCCGGACGACTTGCCTGCCTGCGGCGGCGGCACTTCCAGCGCATTGCGCGAACGCGTGAGCGCGGACAAGGCGAGCCACGGCGTCGGCGTGCGGCGACGCGATGCCGCTTGCACCGATCCATCCTCGTTGAGCAACTGTGCCCCGAGCAACCCGAGCCCGGACGTAGCGGCCGCTATCTCCAGCAGCCGTCCGAGCGCACCCGGCACGGGCTCGCAATCGGGATTGAGGAAAAGCAGCTGCGCACCACGCGATCGCGCCGCGCCCTGGTTGCAGGCAACCGCGAATCCGCGGTTGTCCGCGTTGCGCAGCACAAGCAGCCGTGGATCCGTGGGCAAGGTTTCGAGCGAGCCGTCGCGCGAAGCGTTGTCCACCACTACGACTTCATCCGCCTCGCCCTGCTCCAGCAGCGCCGCAACGCAGCGCTGCAGCCACGTACCACTGTCGTGGCTGACCACGATGACCGAGAGCCGCAGGCCCGGCGACATGCGGCCGTCCTCAGTCCAGTCCCTTCACCAGGCGACCTCGTCCGTCGAGCGCCGCCGCCCAGATGTCCGGCCAGGCGTCCAGCGCCTGCGCATGCTGATCCAGGCTCGCGCGGAACTGTCGCGCACAGGCCGGACCGTCCATGCCCGCGTCCCAATCCGCAAGGCGCGGCACGTCATTGCTCACCAGTGCCTTGCCGTGCGCCTCCACCAGCTGCCGCAGATCTGCCTGCCAATACAGCGGTGCATCCGCGGCCTCGTGCAGCTTGGCCTGCATCTGCTGGATCAGTTCGGATCGCACATAGGCGAGATGCTCGCGCAGACCACCCAGCACCGACGCATCGCTGGCTCCGGCCAGGTCGCGCAAGCGCGCGGCGAATCCGCGCATGCGCAGGCTGCGACCCTCGGCCTGCAGCTCCTGCGCAGCGCTCATCGCGAGGTCAGCGAGATAGATGTTGAGGTTGGGCGTGAACGCGCCCTTGAGCGAGGCGACGCGACTGCGCTCGGCTTCCTGCCGATGCCCCACCGCCGTCGGCAGGTGCGCGGTGAGACTCCCCGGAGCGAGCATGCGGGTGAAGCCGGCGAACAGCAGGTCTTCGCTGCGTCCCGCCGGCCCGGTGTAGGGCACGAGGTCGGACGCATCGATCGTGAACGGCGTGAAGTTGCCCTGCGCCTGCAAACGCGAACGCATCGGCCCATACCAGAGCTTGGGCGAGTCGATGTGCCCGAGATATTGCTCGCGGTCGCGCCACAGGCTGGCGCGCGATGCCGGATCGAGATTGAACAGCCAGGCGCTGCCGGCCGAGCCGGAGTGACCACGATGGCCATTGACCGTCGCAATGATGCGATTCGCCTGCGCCAGATGTGGCAGGAGACTGGGCGATAGCCCGCGCAAGTCGGTCCGCGTGAGGCGGAACAAGGGGTGACTGGCCAGGGTCTTGCCGACACTGGCGCCACAGGCCTGGAGGTGCGCCTGGATCAGGTCTCCGTCGCAGTCGCGACCGGCCGCCAAGGCCTCGTCCAGGCTGGAATAGAAGCGCGCTGGCATCGGGCCTTGTGCGGCGAGTTCGACCCGCGCATCGAACTCCGGCGCAAGCCGCAGGGGCAGCACGAAGTCGTCGTCCAGCAGCGCGTATCGCTGCCCGGCCGCCAGCGCCGCGATGAGGTTCCAGGCCAGCCCGCCGCCATGCGTGCGAGCCTTGGGCTGACGCTGCAGCAGCCACGCGACTGCGTCCTTCCTGCCGCTACGCTGCTGCAGATCCTGCGCCACCTGGTTCCAGGCCTCGTCTCCGACATAGATCGTCGGCACGGCGGCGTTCTCGCCGAATTCGGTCAGCAGGCGTTGATGCTCCCTGGCGTGAACGGCATCGCGCGAATCGTCGATCAACACGTAGCGACGCCTCGCACCGAAGCGCTGCTCGTGCTCCAGCAGGCTGGCCAACAGGCGCTTGACCTGCGCCGGCCGGTCGCAGGCACGGATGAACACGCCGGCGAACCCGGGCTCTTCCGCGGTCGTGGCGACGTGTGCGGTGACACGCTGCAAGTAGTCCGCATCGGAGATCAGCAGGCCGCGCGTCACCAGGCCGTCAAGCACGCGCTTGACTGCCTCGCCCTGCCCCTTCAATGCGGGCAAGACTTGCTGGATCGCCTGCACGTGCTCGGGCAAGGTACGAAAGGGTCGGCAGGCATCCATGGCCGAGAGCACCTGACCGGTCATGACATGGATACGCTCCGCGCTCAGCTCGAAGAACATCAACTCGTCGTTGGCGAGCGCGCTGACACGACCATCGACGCAGGCGTAGTGCGGTTCATCGGCCGGGTTGGCCGGCTTGCGCCCGAGAGGAATGGCGCCGTAGTTGATGTTGATGTCCATGGATCTTGTCAGGGTGAATTCGGGGAAGGATCGAGGCGCGCCTGCAGTTCGCGGCAGCGCGCGCGCTCGAGCTCAAGCTCGCGTTCCAGTTCCGCCAGGCGCAGGCCGGCCGCGATGTGACGACGGATCTCGTCGTTGTAGTGGTGATAAACGCTCTCGGCGGCATCGCCGAACAGCGACAGGCTGTCCAAGGCCTGCAATGCCTCGCCATCCTGCGCACAGGCGGCGACGTAGTACAGCGGCTCGTAGCCCAGCCCCGTCTCGACCCTTCCATCGGCGCGCACGGTGGCCAGGCCATGGCTCGATTGGCTCCCGCCCAGCTCCCAGAGCACGGACTGGAACAACAGCTTCTGCGCATACAGGCGCTTGGCGGCGAAACGCGCATCCAGCATGGCCTCGAACTCGGGCCGATACAGCTCGCGCACGTGGTGTTCGTTCTGGAACCCCGCGAGGTCGCTATAGGTGCGCTTGTCCGGAGTCGAGATCAGCAGCACGCCTTCGGGCGCCAGCAGTTCGGCGAAACGGTCCAGCATGCGTTCCTGCGCGGCAACATGCTCCAGCGTCTCGAAGCTGACGATGAGGTCGAAGCTGCGTGCAGGCAGGCCTTCGAGCGCGGTGCAATCGGCGACGGCGAAGTCGAGGTTGGCTGCCGCACCATAGCGCTCGCGCGCATGTGCGATGGCTTGTTCGCTGATGTCGGCACCCAGCACGCTGGCGGCCCGGGTGGCAAGCAAGGCACTGCCATAGCCCTCCCCGCATGCTGCATCCAGCACGCGTCGTCCGGGTGCCAGCGCCAGGGCAAACGCATAGCGATGCCAGTGCTCGTACCAGATCTCGCGCACGCATTCGGGCGTGAAGCGTTCGCCGGTGAATTCGAGGGCGGGGTCGGTCATCGGCTCAATCGAACAGGTCGCGTTGCGAACTCGCGGCCTCGAGGTCTTCCAGCCGCCGTGCCAGCCGCTCGCGCAAGGTCCGCAGCGGATCGCGCATGATGAATTCGGCGATCGCTGCATTGTAGCCGGGGTAGCGGGCGTTGAGCCGTGCGAGGTTCTCACCCCCGGGCGCCAGGCCTTCAGGCCCGAACGAAGCCCCGCCGCGATGCGCCACGTAGGCGTTGTCGCACAGCACATGACGCCAGCCATGGCCGGTGGCACGCAGGCACCAATCGTTTTCTTCGCCGTAACCACGTCCGAACGTCGCCTGGTCGAAATCGCCGATGGCGTCGAGTGCTGCGCGACGCAGGAAGAGGCAGAAACCGACGCCAGTCGGAAGCTCCGGATACTCCGGCACGCCGGCCGACATCGCCGCCTCGGACAATCGGTCCAGATGCGTGGGCAACGCATTGCTGCGACAGAACTCGGGGAAGGAACAGATCTCGGCGTTGTTCGACCAAGGCGTGATGCTCGCGATACGCGCATCGTTGGCGGCGCACGCGAGCATGCACTCCAGCCAGCCTCGCGTGACGATCGTGTCCGAGTTCAGCAATACGGCGTCGTGCCGGCCGATCTCGCGCAAGGCCTCGTTGACGTTGCCGACGAAACCGAGATTGCGCGGGCGCCGCACATGGTCGAGCGCGATGCGCCCGCTGCCTGCCCAACGCTGCGCCAGCTCGGCCACGGCATCGCCAGGCGAGGCGTCATCGGCAAGCAGAACGCGCACGCCTGCGGGCAGAGTGCCTGCCAGGCTCTCCAGGCAAGCTTCGAGCTCGACCGCGGCCCCGTAGGCCGGCACGATCACGCGCACGCCCATTCCTCAGCCCTCGCCCCAACGATGCGGCAGACGGACCAGACCGAATTCGCGTGAGCCGCCACGCACCACGATGCCGCGGTCCACCGTATCGAACAGCCGTATCCCTTCGGGATCGAGCGCATGCAATTTCAGGGTGTATCCGCCCGGCAGGAGCGGCGGCGCGTCGAACCGGATGCGATAGCGCCAATGCCGGTCATCGAGCGCGAGGCCCGTCGCCTGGGCGATCTCGGTCGTGGTTCCGTAGACCGGCGTGCCATCCGCGCGCAGCACGCCGATGCCTAGCTGCGGGCGGCGCGGATCGGGCGAGAACAAGTCGACTTCCAAATCGATCGGATCACCCTGTTCCAGCACGCGAGGCGCGAGCTCCTCGGAGTTGTTAAGGCGCACCCGGACCACACGGCATTCCTGGCCGGAATAGGCCGGGTCGATATCCGGCCCGACCTCGCGCAGCGACTTGCGCTCGTGGTAGGCAAGGTAGTCCTGGGTGACATCGAACACGTCGCCGTGCGCCTGGACCCGACCCTCCTTGAGCCAGATCGCGTGTCGACAGAGTTTCTGCACGTGGTACATCGAGTGCGAAACCAGCAACAAGGTGCCGCCGCCGTCGAGATAGCCCTCCATCCAGCGAATGCATTTCTTCTGGAAGGATTCGTCCCCCACCGCCAGCACTTCGTCGGTGATCAGCAAGTCGGGCTTGACCGCGGCCACGATGGCGAACCCCAGGCGGACCACCATGCCGGAGGAGTAGTGCTTCACCGGTTCGTCGATGTAGCGGCCAAGGTCGGCAAACGCGATGATCTCCTCGCCCTGTGCCGCGATGCGGGCGGCATCCCAACCCATCAGGCTGGCGGAAAGGCGGATGTTCTGGCGCCCGGTCTGCTCGGGGTCGAAGCCCGCGCCGAGTTCCAGCAATGCGCCGATCGAACCGTGGCGCACCACCGAGCCGCGCGAGGGCGTGAGCACGCCGCACAAGAGCTTGAGCAGGGTCGACTTGCCGGCACCGTTTTCGCCCACGATGCCGAGCGATTCGCCGCGCTCGACCATAAATGACACGTCCGACAAGACCGGCATGCGCGCCACGTCGAATCCGCCCAGCAATCGCCAGAGCGCCGCGACGCGTGCCGCGGGATCGCTGCGCGCCGGATAGGACTTGCCGAGTTCATGGGCGCGCAGCAGTGGCAAGCTCACAGCCAATCCTCCAGCTGTGCTCGCAAGCGCCAGTACATTGCCGCAGCCAGCAACGCGATCAGGCCGGTGATGGCGGCGCAGGCCAGGATTGCAACGGGTTCGACGCTACCGGTCAGCAGCCCGGTGCGGATCAGGTCGATGGCCGTACCGATCGGGTTGAAGGCAAGCCAGGCGCGTAGCGCCTGCGGCGCCATCGATGCGGAGTACAGGATCGGCGAGAGGAACAGGACTGCGGTCAACACCTGCGGCAACAGTTGCTGCAGGTCGCGCACGAAGAGCTGGGTGAGAGCTGCCATGGTTGCAAGCGAACCACCGAGGACGAGCAGCAGCGCCCAGCCGGCAAGCACGCCCGCCACGGCCGACAGGTGCAGCTGCGTGCCCTGGGCGACCAGCACGGCGGCGACGAGCAGGAACCCGACGAAATGCAGGCCAAACGCTACCAGCACGCGTGCGGCGATCAGCTGCCAGGGGGCGATCCTGACCTTGGCGATCAGTGCCGCGTCGTCGACCAAGGCGCCACCACCACGTCCGATCGACTCGGCCAGGGCAAACCACGGCCACATCCCCAGCGCGAGGAAGGCGAGGTAGCTGACGCCAGGGACGCCCGCGTCGCGCGCCTTGAAGATGTAGACGAAGACCAACGCGAACATCGCCAACTGCAGAAGTGGCGCCAGCACTACCCAGACCAGACCGAGCGCGCTTCCCGTGAAGCGCCGACCCAGCTCGATCCGCAGGTGTACGGCCAGCGACCGCAACGTGGCACGCATGACTGTCATCGCTGGCAACGGTGGCCGGCCGCTGGTCGTGGCGAAACCGCCCCGATCGTCGCGATCAGTCCTTGCCATCCATGGTGCCGGTGCCGACCGAGTAGCGCTCGTACTCGCCCGGCTTCGGTTGCTCCACTCGTTCCAGGGCCTTCTGCCCCTCGCCCTCTGGGAGGTAGCGCGTGCGCAGGCTCGCCACGAGTTCCTCGTTGGCTTCCAGACTGCCGCTGCGCACGCGCGCCATGTAATCGCCCTGTTGGCGCTTTCTGTACTCGGCGGCCAGTTTTGATTCGATCGTGGCCTTCACTTCCTCGTAGGGCTGCTTCGCGCCAGGGTGCACGGCGACAAGTTGGATCAGGTGCATGCCCCACTTCGTCTTGACCGGCTGGCTCACTTCGCCGGGCTTGAGCGCGAGGAACGCGTCCTGAAAGTCGATCTCGGTGTCTCCCTTCGTGACGTTAGGCAACAAGCCACCGTCTTCCTTGGCTGTCGTTTCCTCGGAATGCGCCCGCACGAAGGCCTCGAACTCGCCGCCCTCCCGGATGAACTGCTCGCGCAACTCGCCAGCCAGCCGCTTGGCCTCGTCGACACCATGGTTGCGGAACATGATCAAGAGGTGGCGGACGTCGTACTGATCCGGCGTGGAGTACTGGTCCGGATTGGCGAGGTAGTTCTCGCGCGCCAGCTGGCTCTGGTCGATCTCGGGCAGGGACTTGGCAAAGCGCGCCAAGCGGTGTCGTGCCAGCACTTCGGTGCGGGCCGCTTCGATCTCGGCCTGGACCAGCGGATCGGCAGCAAGGCCAAGATCCGTGGCCTGCTCTGCCAGGATCCGACCGATCAGCATCGTGCGCAGGGTCTGCTCGATGCGCTCCGGGTCGTTGAAGAACCCGGCGCGGTGTTCAGCCGGCACCCGTGCGATGCGGGCGTCGATGTCGTCCATGGTCAGGTCGAGCCCGGACTGGCGCACCACCACGCCGGCCGGCAATGGCGTCGTCTCGGGCTCAAGCGCGCTCGCTGCGGTGGCAACAGTCGCGCAGAACGCCAGACACCAGGTTGCAATCTTCATCGGGATTTCCCTTGAATTAAAAAAGTCGAAGCCCTCACGGGGAGGGCTTCGACTGAGTCATGCCGCGAAAGTTCAGCGTCGCTACTGGACCACGCGGTGGTTGCCCTGCACGTCGCAGCCATTGGTGCTATTGGGCACCGACGTGCAGGTGTGCTCACCCGCCGTCAGGCCATTTTCCGGATCGGCAGCGATCACGTTCATGTAGTACTGCTGGCCGGGCTCCACATGGCAAGAAGTTTCGTTGGTTTCGAATGCCGTGCTGGAGAAGATGAGCGTGTCGGAATTCGCATGCTTGCGACATCCACCACGCCGGAAGGGATCCGCCGACAGATTGTCCGTAGTGCGGAAGTCGCCGGGGCACGGACTGATTCCGATCCACATGCTCTCAGCCGGACGCGGGTTATTGTAGCCGTAGCCATTGTTGGCCTGGGCCGTTTCCCAGTAGATCCGGATCGTCTGGTTGGGGTTCGTCGTGAACGGACCCACGACGCTATACGCTCCCTTTTCTGCACCGAATGCCACGACCGACGACGCGCTCTCGGGATAGATTGCCACCGCGGAGTTGTTCTTGGCCGACCAGTTGGCCACCCAGGTCTTGTTGACGCGATTCCAGCCGGCCGGCTGCAGTTGCGGGTCGGGTGCCGCGCTGCAATTCTGCGGTGGCGGGGTGTCGGACTGGGTCACGGTTACGGCGACGGTCTGCTGTACGCTGCCGCCGGACGCGTTGAAGCACTGGAAGTTGAAACTGTAGTCACCCACCGCACTCAAGGTGACGTTCTCGGTGCCATCCAGATTGCGCACGCCATTGAACCCGGTGAAACCGGAAGGACCCGTGGCGCCAGCCGCACAGGCCTTGGCATTGCTTGACGTCCAGCTGAAGCTGACGAACTCACCGCTACGCACGTCGGTGTCGGTATCGGTGCGGGTGAAACTGGACGTGGGTGCTCCGGCGCCACCGCCACCCGCCAAGGGTGCACACACTGCGTTGGTCAGGGCACACTTGACCAGCAGGTTTCCCGTTCCTGGATCCACCGAGACTTTCGAGTTGGCCTCCAGAGGGATGGTTTTATTCGTTGCGGGTCCATTTTCGACGATGATCGACTGTGCCGAGACCGGTAGCGCCAGAAGCCCGAACGCGCAGCCCAAGGCGATGGAAAGTTGGTTCATTCTCAGGGACATGGGGATTCGGATCCTCGCTCGCAGACGTCCGTGGTTGTCGAATTGCCGCGTCGAATGGATGCATATTCCGAGTCGCGGTCGCTCGGCGATTCTGGCGGTTGTGTTGCACAGGGTCAATTCGTGGGCTAAACCGCCGATAAACTGAACCCGCAGTTCTCGCCCTGCGCAGTGACTTGCGCGCCGCTGCGGGGACTTGGTGTCAGGTTGAGTCCGCGTGCAGCGCCATGTGCGCCCGACGCAGCTGGGCTGTCAGCGACAGTTACGCTGATTGATTTTGGACCAGCGCAATCTGGTCGCACCTTGCGCCGGGCGCACTGCCCTTTCCGGCATTGGGCGCAGGTCTTTGCCGGTGCGTATTTCGCCAAAGGCGCAAGAATCAGTCATGGCAGGCTTTTGCGGGCACAAAAAAACGAGGCCCCTTCCGGGGCCTCGTTCCTCAAGCAAAGCCCGAGTCGCTTAGGAAGCAGCGAAACCGGTGACCACGATCGTCTCGCCCGTCGCCGAACCTTCGTTCGTCACCGTAGCGGTGCGAGCGAAGCGGCTGCCACGGTGCTTGTGGGTGCCGGCGAAGTTCGCCAGCAGGCCCGGCTGAGCAGCCGTGTTGACGTAGTTCGCAGCCCAGAAGCCGGTGACCGGCAGACCGAACTGGATGTTGCGGTTGGTGACCGCCGAACCATTGTTGTCGAGCATGAACTGATCGATGGCGAGATCGCCGTCGACGTCGTTCGCCAGGCCGATGCCAACCCAACCGGTCGTCACTTCGGTACCCGAAGCGTTCGCCAAGTTGACGTTGTTGGCAATCGTCTTCGCACCCAGCACTTCCGAGGCACCGGCCGTGACGGCTGCTTCCTGGTTGAAGGTCAGCACGTTGGTTTCGTAGCACAGCGCGAAACCGACGTCTTCGCCTTCCGGCTGCGGCGAGAAGTCGACCACCGGGATGGCGGCTTCCGGACCTTCTTCACGATCGAAGAAGACCAGGCTGATCGGCTCGCACGAACCCGAGGGGTCGAACACCAGCGTGTCGACCGAGTCGGCACCGGCCGGGGTGACCTGGCCCGCGCCATCGGAGTCGTCCACGTTGTCGGTGAACGGACGACGGCGATCAAACGTGGTCTGCTCGATGTGCAGGCGCTTGGTCGGGAAGGTGATCACCCACTCCGACGCGGCAAGCAGGCCGTCGGTGGTGTTGTACTCGTTGTAGATCGCGTCGTGCATGAACACCGACGACACCGCGTTCGGACGACCCGTGGCGAAGTCGAGCGTGACCACGCCCAGCGGCGAGGTCGGCGAGAAGATCACCGAATCCGCCTCACCCAGCGCCGAGGTCTGCGCGTTCGACAGGCTCGGGAAGGTGAAGCCCGGGTTGGTGTGCAGGGTGGTGGTGGCGAGGGTGTAGAAGCCCTCAACCGCGTCGGCGTTGTACGAGATCGAGGTGCCGTTCGCCACGTCGGCGATATCGCCGCCGCCGAACAGGCCACCCTGAACACTGTTGTCGACGCCGCAGTTGGCGGTCGAGCAGTTGGCGCCGAAGGTGCCGTTGTTGAACCACTGGCCACCGACGCTCCACGAGGAGTTCAGGCGGGCGCAGCCCAGCGGGGTGCCATCGATGTGGATCGCGGCGTCGTAGAACGAGGTCGCGACGTTGAACGAGGCGTTGGTGTCGAGCACCGTGCCCATCTCGATCATCTCGAGGTGACCTTCGCGGGTACGCTCGAGAGCGTTCGGACCGTCATCGTCGAAGCTGCCGGTGTAGGCAAAGTTACGGAAGTCCACGCCGGCCGCCGGGATCGTCGGAACGGTGCAGGACTTGTCCGAGGTGGTCAGGCGGCCCGGGCCCGTGGCGCCGGCGCTGACCGCACCCGTCCACACGTCGAACGGCGACAGGTACAGGTTGAAGTCGAGGACTTCGCGGCTGTTCAGGGCTTCCAGGAAGCGGACCTTGACGGCCTTGACGCTATCGGTGGTGTTGACCACCGAGATCAGCGTGGCGTTGCCGCCTTCCACGCCGTAGTAGGGGTAGATCAGAACCTGACCGAGACCATCCGGGTTCAGATTCACGGCATTCGAAACGTTCGCGAGGCCAGCGACACCGGCCAAACCGGCGACGACAGCCGTCGTCAAAGAGCTCTTTTTCATCACAACACTCCTAATCGACCACAGGGCTTATTTTGCTTGAGACCGGCTGGCCGCACCGTTGGATTCCCGGTGTTTTCAGGCTGAAGCCAGACAACAGCGCTCCAAGCTTACGTCATGAAACATTCCGCCGCAAGCCCCATCAACGGCGGGCAATATCCTTGGGAACAAAGTACCAGACCCCGTCCAGCCCGATCCAGCGCTCGACCAAGGGAGTGGTGGCGCGGATCGTCCCTACCGCAGACTGGGACGACTTGATCTCGTAGCCGACGTTGACGGTCACGTCGCAATACTCAGTCCCTTCCGGGCAGACCACGCCGCCCAGCTCGGCCGACACCCAGCGCACGGGCTTGCCCTCGAACTCCGCCACGTAGGTCTGGCGCGGCTTGGTCTGACGGAAGCCGGGCGAGAAATAGTCATAGGCCTGCGAAAATTCCGCTGCCAGCAAATGATTCCAACGCTTGATCGCGCGCACCTCGGCGGCCTCGCCGGCTCCCGCGTCAGGGGCGGCGGTCTTCTGGCCCGGAGCGGATGCACATGCAGCGAGCGCCAGCAACAGCGGCAGGAAAAGGGCTTTCATCGGGATCATCTCCTGGGTTCGGTGGCGTTCGGGTCGACACTCAGCGGCTGCATGCCACGGAACTGGCGGCTGTATTCATCGGTGATACGACGGGCTTCGTGTTCGTCGCGGATGACGTGCGGGGTGATCAGAACCAGCAGTTCCTCGCGCGATCCCTCGTTCGAGTTTCTGCCGAACAGTCCCCCCAGCAGCGGGATGCGGCTCAGTCCCGGCACGCCTCCCTTGGAGTTGGTGTCGGTGGTCTTGATCAGGCCACCCAACACCAGGGTCTGCCCGCTCTGGACCGCGACTTCCGTCTTGATCGAGCGGTTGTCCACGGGCGGGTTGCCGCCAATCGTTGCGCCGGCCGTGGGGGCGCTTTCGGTCTGGTCGACTTCCATGAAGACCAGGCCACCCGGATTCACCCGCGGGGTCACGTTGAGGGTGATGCCGGTCTGGCGGAATTGCACGTAGCTGGTCTGGTTCAGGCCGGTCGAAGGATTGTTCGGATCGGTGCCGCCCGTACCAATGCCACCGTAGAAACTGCTCGCCACCGGAATCTGGGTGCCGACATTGATGTTGGCGGCCTTGTTGTTGAGCACCACGAGCGAGGGCGCCGAAAGCACGGTGGCGTCGGAGACGCTGTCCAGCGCGCTGATGATCGCGGACGCGCCCGGGCCGATGAAGGTCCAGTTCAAGCCAGTGTTGGACAGCGTGCCGGCGTGATCGCCCCAAAGACCGTTGGCACGTGACTGCGCGCGCGTCCGCAATGCTTCGGGGACGCCATTCTCGAAGAACCACTGCACGCCGTACTCAAGCGAGTCGTTGAGCGTGACGCGTACGATCTTGGCCTCGATGTGCACCTGCAAGGGTATGGTGTCGAGGCGCTCGATCACGCGGCGGATCGACTCCCACTGCGAGGAGCTGGCCATCACCAGCAGCGCGTTGTTCTCTTCGGACGCGGAAATGCGCACTTCGTCGCTGGCACCGAGCGCGATGCCGCCGGAACCGTCGACGACCGGGCCGCCGTCGGGCCGCGCGTCCCCGCCTCCCTTGGCATAGTTGCCGGAAGCCCCGGAAGGTCCGGCGCTACCGTCACTCTTCGGCTCCCGGCTGCCGGGTGATGGCGACACGTTGCCTCCAGTGCCGACGGTGCGGATTTCCACCGGCTCCAGGCCCGGCATGAGGCGGTCGCCCGAGGGTGGCGCGGCGCGGGCACCACTGCTGCCACCGCCGCCACCGAAGATGTCGCTGAGCGTGGTGGCGAGATCCACCGCCTTCACGTTCTTGACGTCGTACACGTACAGGCGCTGCCCGGCCTCTCCGCCGCCCAGGTCCAGGCGCTCCAGCCACTCCTCGACCTTGGCCAGATACTTGGGCTGCGGCGTGATCACCATCACCGCATTGATGCCTTCCAGCGCCATGAAGCGGAACATGCCAGCCAGCGGCGTGTTGCTGCCGTCGCCGAAGACCTTTTCCATCTCGGTGACGGTCTTGGCGGCCTCTGCCTGCTGCAAGGGGAACACGCCGACCGACATGCCGGCCAGCCAGTCCACATCGAAGGTGGCGATGGTGCGCTGGTAGTTCTCCAGCTCGGCCCGGGTGCCGGCCAGCACGATCATGTTGCGCGCCGGATCGACGTTGATCACGCCCTCGGGCTTGGCATAGGGCTTCAGCAGCTTTTCCATCTCCAGCGCCGAGATGTACTGCAATGGCATGGCACGCACTTCGTAACCGCGCGCGTTCTGGGCCGGGCCGATGCGCGGGGTGAGATTGCCCTGCAGCGCCTGCGCCACGGGCAAGATGGTGTAGCGGCCGTCCTGCCACACCAGGGTGGCGTTGTTCCAGCGCAACAGCATCTCCAGGATCGACAGGGCCTGGTCGCCGCGCAAGGGCTTGGCGGTCGAGAATGTCACCGTGCCCTGTACGCCGGGGGCGATCACGTAGTTCTGCGACAGGAAATCGCCGAGGATGGCCTTGACCACCGCATGCAACGACTCCCCTTCGAAATTGAAGGTGACCTCGCCGGTGGCGCCCGCGCCGGGCGCGGGGCGCTTGGCGATGTCCTCGTTGAGGAAGGTGCCGGTTCCCGGCTGCACCTGGCGCGACGGGTCGGACTCGGGCGATGCCGCGGCTTCGGCACCGGCTCCGTCGAGTTCGGAAGGCGCTGCGATCGCCTCGGCCGGCGCCATCGGCACCTCATCGGGCACGGCGTCGTACCGGGCGTCGTAAGGCCGCGGGCCACCCGTCGTTGCGCAGCCACTCAACGCGACCCAGGCGGCCAGGGTCAGCGCGAGTTTGAAATTCGGTCGTGGGCTCACTCGGTCACTCCTGCGTCACTACTGCTTCTGCCCATTCTGCTGGTTGGCACGCTCGGCCTCCTCGCGCATCTGGCGGCGGCGTTCCTCGATTCGGCGCCGGATCAACTCGGCGCGAGACTCGGGGGTTTGTGGCTGGTTCGGATTCATCACGCCAGCCGAAACCTGCCCGTCCTGGGGTTGGGCCTGCCCCGGCTGTGCCGGAACAGCGGCATTGGCATCGGGCGGCGGCAGGGCAGCGGCGGTCGGCGCCTCGCCCCCTTGCCCGTCAAACACCCGCAAGCCGGCCTCGGTCCGCCCACTCGGGCCTTCAAAGACCGCTTTGCGCGCCTCAAGTTCGACCAATTTCCAGGCGGCCTGATCGCCCGCCAGCGAGCCTCCCAGCTTGACCGACTGCGACTTGTTGGTCTTCTTGTCCAATACGATCGCGATCTTGGCGTCGCCGCTCAGGATCACGCTGGTCAGGACCACATCGAGCGGCGACGCCGGCGCTGCGGCATCGGCAGCGCCCGGCGCCGCCGGCACCGGAAGTGGGCGGCGGTCGGCGTTGAAGAGTGGCCGCTCGCCAACCACGGCATAGTCGGCCAGGGCCGCAATCGGGGTCTGGGCGCGCGACAGGTCCAGCTGCGGCAGGGGCGGCACCCGCGAAGGATCGTCCGGATGCAGGCTGTAACGCCCGCCCAGACCGGCGTAGACGCACACCGTCACCAGCAGGCTCCACAGCGCAAACGCGCCTAGCAGCAAGGTCGGAAGACGCTGGCTGGCCGCCGTCATGACCCGCCTCCCTTCTTGCGTAGATAACCGTAGAGGTCGAAGGCGATGTCGAGGTAGCCGGGGTTGGCGTTCGGCTGCCCGGCCGGCGCGATGCCGCGGCGCGAGGTGATGCCGAGCTCGCTCACGAACAGCTGCGGGCTGCCGCTTTCCAGGCCATGCAGCACCGAAATGAAATGCTCGACCTCGCAGCGCATCCGCACCTTGATCGTGACCTTCTCGAACGGCGATTCCTCGCGGTCGCGGAACGGGGTACGGCTCACCACGAGGCAGCGTTCGCCGGCATTGAGCTGGTTCACCTGGTCCTGCAAGCGCTGGATCAGGGCCGACGCCGCGAGGTCGAAGTTGGCTTCGGTCAGGAACCCGGGGTTGCCGGCCTCGAAGGCACGCACTTCCGCGAGCCGCTCCTCCACCGCCTTCTTCTGCTGCGCGGTGGCGCGGTAGCGCGCTTCCTCGTCGCGCAACTCGATCAGCTGGTCGCGCGAATCGAGCAACGGCGCCACGAACCACCAATGCACGAACAGCAGGTAGCCGAGGCCAATCGCGATCAGCAGCAGCGACACGGCGAGCAGGCGGCCGCTCCTAGCGTCGGGCAACAGTTGCATCGCTGTCCTCCGCCTCGTCTGCGCTCGGGCCATAACCCGCGGTGATGTTGAAACGATCCTTGCCGCTGCGTGCGTCGGGCTGGATCGGGCCGCTCAGGGCCGGATTTCGCAACAATGTCGACCCTTGGAGGATTTCCACCAGCTTGGCCGCCTGCCCGCTCTGGCCGGCGAGACTGACTTCCCCGCGGCTGAAATTCATCCGCTCCAGCCAGGTGTCGTCCGGGAGCAGCACGCTGAGCTCATTGAGCAGCAGCACCATCGAAGGCTGGCGCGCCTTCTCGACTGCGAGGAAATTCGCCGCGGTGGCGGCTTCTTCCAGGGTCGAACGAAGACGCGCCGCGACGCGCGCGCCGTCGTGCTGTTTTTCGCTCTCGCTTCCGAGCGCAGCAACCGCCTCGGCGCGATTGTCGGTCAGGCGGTGCATCGCCAGCAGCAGGCAGAACGCGCTGAAGGCGATCAGGCCCAGGTGCAGCCACAGGCGCGCTTGGCTGCCGCTGCGGCGCTGCTCGGCCGGCAGGAAGTTGTAGCCGAGCGGCACTCCGTCGGCCCCGCCCGCATCCACGCCGCTCAGGCCGGAAGCCACGGGGCCGATCTCGTCGAGCACCTGCCGCAGGCGTTCGCGCGGCACCAACGCCAGTTCCACCGGCACCTGGCGCGCACCGGCCTCGTGCGCCAGCACGCGACTGTCGTAGGTCACCTGATCGGGCTTGAACGGCGTTTGCCGGTCGAGTTCGAACCCGAGCACGGTGCGTAGATTGTCGAGGGCGGCGCTCGGCAGGGTCAGCACCCGGCGCAGCACCATGGCCGCAGGCAACAGCAGCACGCGCGGCAATTCGCGGCGTTCTTCGCCCAGGGCCTGGTCGAGGGCGGCGGGCAAGGCGTCGGCCTCCGCCAGCGGCAGCTGCGCCACATCCTGCAGCTGCCCCGCGCGCAGTTGGCTCACGCGCAGCACATCGGCCTCACGCTGGATCAGGATGCGCGCGTCCTCGCTCGCCAGCAGCTTGCGCCAGCGCTGCGGCAGGCAGGCACGCAACTCGCCACCCCACCACGCCAGGAAGCGTGGCAGCGAAGTCTGGGCATAGAGCGCCCGAAAGCGACTCAGCAAAGGTGAGAGGAGGTCGACGGCAGGCATGGGGGTGGTCAGAGAGTCTCCCCGTCCTGCCAGCGCAGAACGGTGTAGGCGAGTCCGGAAACGCCGGCCCCGCCTAGCCGGACCGTGACTTCAAGCCCGGTCCACGCGCCGTTGGGCAAGGTGGCGCGGGCGACCATACTATACGTGCCGCTGCCGCCCTGTGCCATTAGCGGGGTGCCGTCCGGCAGTACCGGCGGCGGCGCACCACTGGCCGGATCCCAGGCATGGCGGGCCTCGATGAGCTGCTGCGCGAGGGCGTCGTCGGCATTGGTGAACAGGCGCAGCACCTCGTACGGTGCGAACGAGGGGTTCGGGGTGGTCTGACCCGAGTAGATGGTCAGCGCTGGTGCCAGCCGTGCGTACAACTCGTGCGTCATGCCCATCACCTGCTGCACCTCCGACACGGTGTCGAAGGGCGCATCCTTGGCGCCGTAGTCAAGGCCGGCGGCCTCGTAGTCGGCATCCTCGGCCCCGTTCGCCGACACCAGATCGTCGGTGTCGCGCCAGTCCAGGATGGCGTCGCCGAGGGCATCCGCCTCGTCCTGCGGCAGCCCGTACAGGACGAAGAAATTCGACAACGTGAGGGTATCGGCGGCGTTGAGGTCGATCAGCCCGGATTCGTCGGTGATCGCGATGCTCAGTTTCGCGCGCTCGAACTCCACCTCGTAGGCGCGCCCGTCCGGCACCCAGCGCTGCAGCGGATCGACCAGCGAGACCTGGTACACCGCGCGGTTGATGCCCGCTTCGGCGGCGTAGCGCGCTTCGGTCCCATCGAACAGATACCGCGCCTGCAGCGCTTCGGTGCGCGCGAACATCGCGAAGCTGCCCAGCAGGATGGTGAGCAAGGCCAGCAACCAAAGTACCAGGATGAACGCCACCCCTCGTTGCGCGGGGACGCGCGAGCGCCCGCCTGCGCAGGACGCGCTCACGGCCCGCCTCCCGGTGGCGGCGGTGGTGGATCCACCGGCGTGGGGCCGAAACTTGGCCGGCCATCCGGCCCGAGTTGCCGCAGCGCACCCGCGCCCGGCGTCATGGCGCTGAATCCAGCGGTGCGCAGCGGGATCTCCAGCGCCGGCCAGCGCCGGCGCGATTCCGGGTCGAATTCGAGCTTCAGGCGCACCATCAGCGGCATGCGTTGCGGGTCGTCCCAGCTCGAATCCCACTCGCCCAGCTCGCCGTTCTCGTCAAGCGAGCGGAACTCGAACCGACCTTCGCGGATGCCATCGATCAGCACCACCGGCTCGCGCTCGCTGTCGCCCTTGGGATTGTCCGGGTCGTAGCCGTTGAGCTGGGCGTGGTCGAACTCCAGCTGCAACCCGCCTTCGCGCCCGCGGGTGAACACCAGCCATTGCACGTGCGGACCGCCGCGCGCCAGGAAGCCCGGCATCGGCGCCACGAAACGCAGCGCGTCGCGCTCGGCCACGAACAGGCGGTTCTCGCCGACATCCTCGAATTTCTCGAACGGCAGCGGCAAGGCGTGCGAAAGCTGACGGCGCAGGAATTCCTGCGCGGTACGCAGGCGGTCGGTGCGCTGGATCAGGGCCTCGCCGCTATGCGTGGCGCGTACCGCGGTGCGCAAGGTGCCCATTGCCAGCAATACCAGCAGCGCCAGCAGGCTGACCGCGATCAGCACCTCGAGCAGGGTGAAGCCATGTTTGCGGAAATCGGCCGGACCCGCTGCACACCGACGGCGGGCGCGATCCGAACCGCCACGCCGGGCGCGATCCATGCTCAACCGTTCCATCCTCATCCGTTCGGATCCGGCGTGAGTGCGCGCAAGGTGACGAAGCGCGCCTCCTGCGGTCGCTCGCGCGTACCCCAGGTCACGAGCAGGTCGAGTCGGTACAGCGCGACCGGCGCCTGCGCCATCTCCAGTGGCGCAGCTACCCCGTCTTCAATCTCGAACTTGGACACCGACAGTTCCCAGCGGAACTCGTCGTCGAACTCGCCTGAACTTTCACCCTCTTCCAGGCGTTCACCCACGCCGACGATGTCGAGCAGCGACTGGGCGTGCAACGCGGCTTCGGTGCGTTGCGCGGCGTGACGCGCATTGCGCATCGCACCGGTGGCGATCTGCATCGCGATGCCCAGCCCGAGCGCCAGCACGCTGAAGGCCACCACGATCTCGATCAGGGTGAACCCGCGCCTGCCACCGCCGGCCGGGCTGGAACTCCAGCGGCGGCCACCCGTCGCCACGACGGGACGCGGACGCGCGCCGTACGCAACAGCAGGGATCGGGTTGGCGGCAAGCGGCGACATGCGCTGTCGGACCACCGTGATGGCCGGCAAGTTCACGGCGCGTCCGCGCCTTCGCGCACCGAGACCTCGCCGGTCAGCCACATGATCTCGACCCGCCACAACACGTCGTCGTGCAGCAGGTCGATATGGCCGCCGGTGGAGGAACCGTCGGGGAAGAAACGGATGCGACCCACGCCTTCCTCTTCCAGCTCGGAGCGCGCAGTGAACAGTTTCATCGTCATGTCGCGTGGCAACTCGACCCACTTCTTGCCGGGCGCGCGATAGCGGCGTTGCTCCACATCGACGCGCAACGCCTGGGCTTCACGATGCACGATGGCCTGGCCGCGGGTATAACGCAGCGCCGCGACGAGATCGCGGCTCGCAGCCTTGACCCGCGCGCCGCCCAGTCCTGCGCCGACCGAAACCGAGACCACGGTGATCGCGACCGCGATCAACGCAACCACGGCGAGGATCTCGACCAGGGTGAAGCCGCGCTCCGCCTCTCCCGTAGAGCGGAGCTTGCTCCGCTGCCCCGATCCGCCGACCCCAGACCAAGCGCAGCCGAGCAAGCTCGGCGCTACGGCAACGGTTGCTGCCGGGGATTTTCCCACTCGCTCGGTCAATCGTTGCTGTTGATGTCGGCGTCGACGCCGCTGCCACCCGGCTTCTTGTCGTTGCCGTAGCTGATCACGGTGAACGGTGCGCCATCGCCCGGCACGCGGTACTCGTACGGCGTGTTCCACGGATCGCGGAGCGAGCCTTCCTTCGCGTACGGGCCGAGCCATCCCTTCACGTTGCCGGACTCCTTGACCAGATCGCTCAGGCTTTGCGGCAGGGAACCGGTATCCATCTCGTACTGCTCGATCTTGCCGGACAAGTCGGCCACGCCGCTGGTGGCGAGCTTGACGTTGGCGCGGGCCTTTCCGCCGAAGACCTGATTCGCCACCATGCCGGCGATGAGCGCGATCAGCGCCACGACGATCAGTATCTCGATCAGGGAGAAGCCGCCCTGCCCGGAGCGAGGGGCGGTGCGGAGCGTGCGGCGCGACATCGTGTTCATGGTTTCATCCCACGGCATTGGTCAGACTGAAGATCGGGATCAGGATCGCCATCATGATCAGGGCCACGACGATGGCCATGAAGATGGTCACGGCCGGCACCAGCGCGGCCAGCAGACGATCCACGGTGTTTTTCACTTCCACATCGAAGGTGTCGGCGACCTTGGTGAGCATGCCATCCAGCTCGCCCGACTCCTCGCCCACTGCCACCATCTGCAGCGCCAGGCGCGGAAACAACTTGCTCTTCGCCAGCGAAGGCGCGAGGCCGCCGCCGGTCTTCACGTCCTTCGCGGCCTCGTCCACCGCCTGCGACAGCGCGGTATTGCCCATCACGTTCTTCGCGATCGACAGCGCGGTGAGCAATGGAACGCCGTTGTGCACCAAAGTTCCCAGGGTGCGCGCCAGGCGCGCGGTTTCCAGTCGCGCGACCAGGCCGCCGACGAGGCCGCGGCGCAGCACCCAGGCGTCGAAGCCGAGGCGCTGCTCGGGATCATTCAATCGCCGTCGGAACAGGTACACGCCTCCGACGAGCAGCACGAGCAGGAGCCACCAGTACCCGCTGACGAAATTTCCGACCGCAAGCACGATCGAGGTCAGCAGCGGCAGCTCCACCTCCATGTCCTCGAACAGCGGCAGGAATTGCGGCACGACGTAGCCGAGCAGCAGCAACAGCGCACCGAACACCATCGCAATCAGGATCGAAGGATAGATGAGGGCATTGATCACGCTCTCGCGCAGCGCCTTGCTGCGCTCGAGATAGTCGGCAAGGCGTTTGAGCGTGTCATGCAGCGAACCGCCAACTTCCCCGGCGCGCACCATGTTCACGTACAGGCGCGAGAACACGCCATGCTGCTGTTCGAGCGCCTGCGACAGCGGCGCACCCCCGCGCACGGTTTCGCGGATGCGTTCGATCAGGCGTCGCGCTTCCTTCGACTCGGGCAGGTCGAGCAGGATCTGCAGGGCGCGATCCAGCGGCTGTCCGGCCCCGAGCAGGGTGGACAGTTGCTGGGTGAACTGCAGCACCTGCGCGCCGCTCATCTCGCTGCGCTTGAACAGGCCGGCAAGCCCGCCGCTGCCCGCCTCGTCCGCTGGCTTGGCCTCGACCGGGATGTTGCCCGCGTCCTGCAGCTTGGAAATCACCTCGGCGGCCGAGGCGGCTTCCATCTGGCCATCGAGGGCTTCGCCGGCCGGGCTCAGGGCCTTGTAGCGGAAAAGCGCCACGTCAGCTCCGACCGATGCTCGACGCGCGACTCGGCTCCGACACGGAGCGATCTCCGGCACACGGATGTGCCGGCGCGAGCGGCGAAGCCGCGCTGCGGCGAACGTGGCCGGGCTTGGCCCGGGCCGTTCGCGCGAAAGTTGCGGCTGGAAGCCCGATCTTTCGCATCGGTTACCCTTCCTGCGTCACGCGCAGGACTTCCTCGATCGTGGTGACGCCCCGCATCGCCTTGACCAGTCCGTCCTCGTACATGGTGCGCATGCCTTCCTTGCGCGCCTGCTCCTCCAGCTCGCTCATGCCCGCGTGCTGCATCACCAGGCGGCGCAGCGAATCGCTCATCACCAGGAATTCCATGATCGTGGTGCGGCCCAGATACCCGGTCGGGGTGAGTGCCGACGGCTTCGGGCGGTAGAGGTGGATCGGGCCATCGGGCTGGAAGCGACGCAGCCCGAACTCCTCGATCACTTCCGGCAAGGCTTCGTATTTCTCCGCGTGGGTGGGTTCGATCCGGCGCACGAGGCGCTGCGCCAGGATGCCGTTCACGGTGGAGGTGAGCAGGTAGTCCTCCACGCCCATGTCGAGCAGGCGGGTAATGCCGCCGGCCGAATTGTTGGTGTGCAAGGTACTGAGAACCAGATGCCCGGTGAGCGCGGACTGGATCGCGATCTTCGCGGTTTCCAGGTCGCGCATTTCGCCGATCATGATGATGTCCGGGTCCTGGCGCACGATCGAACGCAGCGCGTGCGAGAAATCGAGCCCGATCGCGGGCTTGGCCTGGATCTGGTTGACGCCTTCGAGCTGGTATTCGACCGGATCCTCGACCGTGATGATCTTGACGTCGGGCGTATTGAGCTGCGCGAGCGCGGTGTAGAGCGTGGTGGTCTTGCCCGAGCCGGTGGGGCCGGTGACCAGCATGATGCCGTGCGGCAGTTCCAGCACCTTGAGGAAACTGGCGAGGAACTGGTCGGTGAAACCGAGTGACTTGAAGTCGAAGACGATGTTCTCGCGATCCAGGATACGCATCACCACCGACTCGCCGTGCGAGGTCGGCACGGTGGAAACGCGCAGGTCCAGCTCCTTGCCCTGCACCCGCAGCATGATGCGGCCATCCTGCGGCAGGCGGCGCTCGGCGATGTTGAGCTTGGCCATGATCTTGATGCGCGAGATCACCGCGGCGGTGGAGCTGGAAGGCGGCGATTCCACTTCCTGCAGCACGCCGTCGATGCGATAGCGCACCTTGAGCCGGCTCTCGAACGGCTCGATGTGGATGTCGGAGGCGCGCGCTTCCACCGCGCGCTGGATCACGAGGTTCACCAGCCGGATCACCGGCGCTTCCGAGGCCAGGTCGCGCAGGTGCTCGACGTCGTCCTCGCTGCGGGTGTCGCCTTCGGAGAGATCCTCGACGATGCTGCCCATCGCGGAGCGACCGGCGCCGAAGAAACGCTCGATCAGATCGTCGATCTCGGAGCGGATCCCGACCTTCACCGTGACCGGGCGACCCAGGGCCATCGCCACGGCCTGCACCGGGTATGGATCCTGCGGGTCGGCCACCAGCAGCTCGACCGACTGCTCGGTCTCGGCCACCGGGCACACCGTGTGCTGCTTCATGAAACGCGACGACAGCGTCGCATTGGCCGGCGGCGCTTCGGGAAAATCCTTGGCCAGCACCAGCGGCAGGCTCAGCACCTCGGCACTGGCTTCGGCCACATCGCGCTCGGACACGAGGCCGATGCGGGTCATCAAGGCAACCAGGCTGCCACCCGATTCCTCATGCAGGCGACGGGCGCGGCCGAAGTCGGCTTCCTTGAGCCGGCCGCGGGTCAGGAGTTGCTGGCTGATGCGGTCTTCCAGCGCTTCCACCCGGGTTGCTTCCGGCACGGTCGCATCGGCGATGTGTGCATTCACGTGCTCTTCCCTCCACTCGCCGTATCCGCCGATCCACCCCTCGGACCGGCGGCCTCGCCCCCGGGTTCCCCGCTCCAGCCCACGAGGCTCTCCAGGAAGGACCGGTTCATCACGATCCACAAGGCCACCGGCACCACCGCCGGCAGCACCAGGTAGCCGAACTGGTACATCAGGCCGATGCCATCGATGCTCAATCCGTGTTGCGCCAGGGCCAGGTGCATGTTCTGTTCCGCCGCCGCCCCGGCCGGTGCCGCGACGTGAGCGTACTGCATCGCGCCCAGAGCGGCCTCGATCGCCGCGCGCACGCCGAAGGCCATGGTCTTGAGCACTTCGCCCACCAGGCCGAAGGTTTCCATGGCGGTGAGTACGGCAAAGCCGATGCCCAACTGCAGCCAGGTGCGGCGCCAGTTCAGGGGCGTGGCCACCACCAGTCCGAACAGCAGGGGCACGCCGTAGCAGTAGATCAGCACGTTGGTGCGCTGCTCCTCCACCGCGAGTTTCGCGGCCGGCAAGCCCGGCACGCCGCTCACATTGGCGGCGTAGGCATACAGGGCCTGGTGGTAGTCCTGCCCCATCTCCAGCAGCAGATCGGGCATCCAGAGCGAGAACACGACCGCGGTGAGCCGGATCACCGGATACACCACCGCGCTGCTCAGGAGGTACCAGAGGAAGAACATCGCCGGCAGCCAGAACGTGGCGGTGAGGATGAAGCGTCGCAGCGGTGACATCTCAGCCCACCCACTGCCGGGCATTGCGGAACATCCGCAGCCAGGGCGAGGCCTCGCCCCACTCGACCGGACGCCAGCTCAACTGCACGCTGCGGAACACGCGCTCGGGATGCGGCATCAGCAAGGTGCTGCGGCCATCGGCACTGGTGAGTCCGGTGATGCCCTCGGGCGAGCCATTCGGATTGGCCGGATAGCGCGTCGCGACGCTGCCGTCGCCTTCGACATAGCGCAAGGCCACCCGGGCCGCGGCGCGCTGCGCGGGCGAGTCGAACTCGGCCCGCCCCTCGCCGTGTGCCACCGCCACGGGCAGGCGCGAGCCGGCCATGCCGTGCAGGAACAGCGAAGGCGACTCCAGCACTTCGAGCAGGGCCAGGCGCGCCTCGAACTGCTCGCTGCGATTGCGCAGGAAACGCGGCCAGTGTTCGGCACCGGGGATCAGGGCCTTGAGCTGGCTCAGCATCTGGCAACCGTTGCACACCCCGAGGCTGAAGCTGTCGCCACGCGCGAAGAACTCGGCGAACTGGTCGCGCAGCGCGGGGCGTTCGAGGATGGACGTGGCCCAGCCGCGCCCTGCGCCCAGCACGTCGCCGTAGCTGAATCCGCCGCAGGCCGCGAGCCCGGTGAAATCGCGCAGCGACTGGCGTCCGGCGATGAGATCGGACATGTGCACGTCGATCGCGGCGAAGCCGGCGCGGTCGAAGGCCGCCGCCATGTCGGTCTGTCCGTTCACGCCCTGCTCGCGCAGGATTGCCACCCGCGGGCGCGCACCGCTGCCGATGAAGGGCGCGGCCACGTCCTCGGTCGCATCGAAGCCCAGTTTCACGCCCAGCGGCGGCGCGTCGAACGCACGCTTCGCGGCGCGCTCCTCGTCGGCGCAGCCGGGTTCGTCGCGCAGCGCCTGCATGGCGTGGGTCACGCTCCACCAGGCATCGAACAGTTCGGTCCAGCTCCACTCGGCCAGGGTCTCGCGCGCTTCGCTGACACGAACCCGCGCCGCGGGCACCGGCTTGCCGATGCGCTGCGCACAGTGGGTGAGTTCGTGTCGGTCGATCAGGTCGGCGAAGGCGGCGCGGTCTTCCGCCGCCACCTGCACGATGGCACCGAGTTCCTCGTTGAACAGGGTGCGGAAGGCATCCTCGCCCCAGCCATCCAGATTGAGCTCCAGACCGAGGTGCGATGCGAACGCCATCTCGCACAAGGCAGCGAAGGCGCCGCCGTCGCTGCGATCGTGGTAGGCGAGCAGCAGGTCGTCGGCGCGCGCTTCCTGGATGAGGTCGAAGAAGGACCGCAGGGTGGCGGGCTCGTCGAGGTCGGGCACGGCGCCGCCGAATCCGTCGTAGCACTGGCCGAGGATCGAGCCACCCATGCGTCGTTGCCCGGCACCGAGGCCGATCAACCACAACTCGGATTCGACCTCGCGATTCAGCATCGGCGTGAGCTGGCCGCGTACATCCTCGACCCGCGCGAACGCGGTGACGATCAGCGAGACCGGCGACACCGCGGCCTGGACCCGGCCATCGGCCGCCTGGAAGCGGGACTGCATCGAGAGCGAGTCCTTGCCCACGGGAATGCCGATGCCGAGCGCCGGGCACAGCTCCATGCCCACCGCGCGCACCGCATCGAACAGCAAGGCGTCCTCGCCCGGATGCGAGGCCGCCGCCATCCAGTTGGCGGACAGCTTCACTTCCTCCAGTTCGGCTACCGGGGCCGCGGCGAGGTTGGTGATCGCCTCACCCACCGCCATGCGCGCAGCGGCGGCGGCATCGATCAGGGCCAGCGGCGTGCGCTCGCCCAGCGCCATGGCCTCGCCACTGACACCGGCGAAGTCGGTGAGGGTGATGGCGCAATCGGCCAGCGGCAGCTGCCACGGCCCGACCATCTGGTCGCGCGCCACCAGGCCGCCCACGCTGCGGTCGCCGATCGTGACGAGAAAGTTCTTGGCCGCGACGCTGGGGTGCGAGAGCACGCGCAAGGCCGCTTCGCGCAGGTCGATCTGCGCCGTCTCCAGTCGCGGCCAGCGCGCCGCCATCGGGCGCTGGGTATCGCGCAACATCTTCGGAGCCTTGCCGAACAGCAGGTCCATCGGGATGTCGATGGCCGCTTCGGCCTGCGCCGCGTCCCGCAGCACCAGGCGCTCGTCCTGCGTGGCGATGCCGACCACGGCATAGGGACAGCGTTCGCGCGTGCAGATCGCCTCGAACTCGGCCAGCCGGTCTGCCGCGATGCCAAGCGCGTAGCGTTCCTGCGACTCGTTGCACCACAACTGCATCGGCGACAGCGAGGGATCGTCGCTGGGAATCCGTGCCAGGTCGATCATGCCGCCGACACCGGAATCGTGCAGCAGTTCGGGGATCGCGTTCGACAGGCCGCCGGCACCGACGTCGTGCGCGCTGCGGATCGGGTTGGCCGGCCCCAGCGCCACGCAGCGATCCAGCACCTCCTGGCAGCGCCGCTCCATCTCCGGGTTGTCGCGCTGCACCGAGGCGAAGTCGAGGTCTTCGGAGCTCTGGCCCGAGGCCAGCGACGAGGCCGCGCCGCCGCCGAGCCCGATCAGCATCGCGGGGCCACCCAGCACGACCACGGCATCGCCGGGGCGCAGCTCGAGCTTCTTCACCTGCTCGCGGTCGATCGCGCCGAGACCGCCGGCCAGCATGATCGGCTTGTCGTAGGCGCGCACCAGGGTGTCGGTTTCGCGCAGTTCGAAGCTGCGGAAATAGCCGCACAGGTTGGGGCGGCCGAACTCGTTGTTGAAGGCGGCACCACCAAGCGGCCCGTCGCGCATGATCTCGAATGCGGAGGCCATGCGCGGATTGAGCTCGCGCGCGGCCTCCCACGGCTGCGGCAGGGTCGGGATGCGCAGATGCGAGACTGAGAAACCGGTAAGCCCGGCCTTGGGCTTGCCGCCACGACCGGTGGCCCCTTCGTCGCGGATCTCGCCGCCCGCCCCGGTGCTGGCGCCGGGGAAAGGCGCGATCGCGGTCGGATGGTTGTGGGTTTCGACTTTGATCGCGAAGGCGCTCGGCAGCGCAGCTTCGTGGCGATATTCCTGCGTGTCCGGATCGGGGCGAAAACGCTGGCCCGGATGCCCTTCCACCACCGCGGCATTGTCCTTGTAGGCGCTGAGCGTGAGCTGCGGCGCCTGCGCCTGGGTGTGCTTGATCATGCGGAACAGCGACAACGGCTGGGTCTCGCCGTCAATGCGCCAGTCGGCATTGAAGATCTTGTGCCGGCAATGCTCGGAGTTGGCCTGCGCGAACATCATCAGCTCGGCATCGGTCGGCGCCCGACCGAGCGCGCCGTAGCGCTGCTCCAGGTACTCGATCTCGTCGTCCGACAAGGCCAGGCCCAGGCGCAGGTTGGCCTCGCGCAGCGTGTCCAGCGCAATGCGCTCGAGCGCCCCGGCCGGACGCGCATGGAACAGTTCGGCCGCGGCCGCGAGATCCGGCAGCAGGGACTGTGTCATCGGGTCGTGCAACGCACGCGCCAGCGCGGCCCAGTTCGCGGCATCGCGCGCGGGCAAGCCCTCCAGCAGCAACCGGGATCCGCGCTCGACCCTATGCACGGGCTGTCCGGCCCCCCGGAGGATTTCGGTTGCCTTGCTGGCCCATGGCGAAATCGTGCCCAGCCGCGGCACCACCAGCAGGCTTCCGGCCAGGTCTTGTGCTGGCGCGACGTCGGCCTGCAACACGCGACCCAGCATCTCGCGCTCCGGCTTGGTGCCCGGCTGCGCGTCGATGAAGTACATCCAGTGCGACCCTGCCACGCGCAGCGGCGCATGGATCTGGCGCAAGCGATGTTCGAGGCGGTCGCGCTGGTACGGCGACAGGGCCGGCCGGCCCACGAGCACGATCATGTCCGGGACGGTTCCGGGAGAGACAGACGGGGCATTTTAACGGAACGGGCCCGCCGGCGTGACCGACGGGCCCGTGGGGTCCGGCCGAGGAAGCGGTTTACTGCGGGGCCTTGGCCGCCAGTGCGTCCAGGCGCTGCAGCAACTGCTCGGGCGGCAGGTAGCCGCCGAGCTGGGTGCCATCGGCCGCGATCACGGCCGGCGTGCCACTCACCCCGATCTTGTTGCCCAGCGCGTACTCCTCTTCGATCGGGTTGGCGCATTCCTTCTTGTCCAACTCGCTGCCGGCCTTGGCATCGGTCATCGCCTTCTTGCGGTCCGCCGCGCACCACACCGATACCGCCTTGTCGAACGATTCCGAACCCACGCCGGCGCGCGGGAAGAACAGGTAGTCGATCGCGATGCCGCGCTTGTTGTATTCGGCCATCTCCTGATGCAGCTTGCGGCAGTAGCCGCAGTCGATGTCGGTGAACACGGTGACGGTGTGCTTGACCTCGTCCGGGGCGAAGCGGATGCGCTTGTCGGCACCGACGCCGGTGAGCGCCGCACGGCGCAGCTTGCTGCGCGCGGCTTCGGTCAGGTCGGACTTGCCGGCGATGTCGTAGATCGAACCTTGCAGCAGGTACTTGCCATCTTGGCTGATGTAGACGATCTGGCCCTGCAGCACGACCTCGTAGAACCCGGGCAGGACCGCGTCCGAGATCGAATCGATGCTCGCCCCCGGCACCAGGGTCTGGATCGCGGCACGCGCCTTGGCGTCGGCGGCATCGGCGGCAACCGCGGAATACGAGAGAACGCCGAGCACGGCAGCGACCAGCAAGCGGATCATGGGAAGTCCTGGGTGGGTTGATCGGTGGGGAACGCCGGCTGCGACCGCGCCCGAGGCGGGAAGTTCAGCTGGAGGCGCAGGATAGCGGATGGCAGGCGAGGAAGTGGCGTCGCCAACCCCGCCAGTCCGACCAGGCTCGCGCATCCTGCGCTCGCCAAGTCGGTCCGGCCCTCGACTTCCTGTCGAGGGCGTTCGGTCGAGCGCGTGCTGACGTTAGGTCAGCACGCAGGCGCTCGTCCTCACCCCCGCGGATGGTGCCTGGCATGCATCCGCTTCAGGCCTTCCTTCGCCACCAGGGTATAGATCTGGGTGGTGGACAGGCTGCTGTGGCCCAGCAGCAGTTGCAGCGCGCGCAGGTCGGCCCCGTGATTGAGCAGGTGCGTGGCGAAACTGTGCCGCAAGCCGTGCGGGCTGACCTTGCGCGGATCGACGCCGGCCCGCAGCGCGATCTGCTTGACCGACTTCCAGAACACCTGGCGGCTGAGTTCCGCGCCGCGCCGACTGAGGAACAGCGGGGCGAGTGGACGACGTCCCGCGAGCAGTGGCCTGGCCACGTCGAGATAGCGCTGCAACCAGTGCAAGGCTTCCTCGCCCAGCGGCAGCAGGCGTTCCTTTCCGCCCTTGCCGGTGACGCGCAAGGCACCCTGGCGCAGGTTGAGCTGCACCGCTTCCAGCCCGACCAGTTCGCTCACGCGCAGCCCGGCGCCGTACATCAGTTCCAGCATGGCGCGATCACGCAATCCCGCCGGCTGTTCGATGTCAGGCGCCTGCAGCAAGGCCTCCACCTCGCTTTCCGACAAGGCCTTGGGCAAGGCGCGGCCGAGCCGGGGACTGGCAAGCAAGGCGGTGGGATCGACCTCGATCCGACCCAGGCGCTGCATCTGCGCGTAGAAACGCCGCAGCGCCGACAGCAAGCGGGCGGTGCTGCGCGCGTGGTAGCCCTGCTCGGCACGCCAGGCCAGGTAGTGGTGCAGGGCGCTGCGATCCGCGCCCAGCAAGACCAATCCCGAGGCCGCGAGCCAGCGCGCCCAGCCCTCCAGATCGCGCCGATAGCTGTCCTGGGTCTGGCGCGACAGGCCTTGCTCGGCCCAGGCACGTTCCAGGAACTCCGCGATCACGCCTTGTTCCGCCGCCGGCGCCGGATTGGCAGCGCGCGCGGCGAGGCGACGTGCGGTGACGGCATCGGCAGATCCATGCAAGAGCTTGGGCATGCGCGCAGGATAGCCGCTGCTATCCTGCGCGCCGCATGAGGCAGAGCCCACCCATCGAATCACGACCGGCAGCGCTGGGCTGGCGCCTGCTCGCTATGGTCTACGACGCGTTCCCGGTGCTGGCGCTGTGGCTCGCGATCAGCGCCATCGTGCTCGCCCTGCACGGCAACCAGCCGCTGGCGCCGCTCAGTCCGGGACAATGGGCCTTGTTCCTGCTGTGTTGGCTGACCAGCGGAGCCTACTTCGTGCGCTCATGGCTTCGCGGCGGGCAAACGCTCGGGATGCGCCCCTGGCGGCTGCAGGTCGTTGCGCCCGACGGCGTTCCGCCCTCGCAGCGTGCGCTGTGGATGCGCTACGCGCTGGCCACGCTGTCGTTCGCTGCGCTCGGCCTCGGCTTTGTCTGGTCGCTGTTCGATCCGACGCGACGCACCTGGCATGACCTGGGTTCACGCACCGTGTTGTTGCGCCGTCCGAAGTGAGCGTGTGCCGGATGATCCGGGCCGCGGTGCTCCGGCGCCGTCAGCCCTGACCCGGTTCGATCGCACGCGACGGGGAATCGCTGCGCCGGTGGCAGGCATCGGAGGCCGGACACGAGCCGCAATCGCCGGCGGCAGTGTCCTGGCGCGGAGCGCGCAAGGCCGACACGATCTGCCCGGCAAGGTGCGCGAACGCCACCAGCAAGACGAGTATTACGAGAATTTCCTGCATCACGGCACGCCGGTGATGAACGCGGTCAGCTGGTAGGTCGCGCAGGCCGCCACCCAGGCCAGGCCGAAATAGCCGAGCACCACGATCCAGGGCAGTCGCCAGCCGCCGGTTTCGCGCCGCAGCACCACCACGGTGGACAGGCATTGCGGCGCGAACACGAACCACGCCAGCAACGACAATGCGGTGGCCAGCGACCAGGTTCCCGCCAGCACGCCCGGCAGTGCGCTGTCGTTCTGGGCGGCGTACATCGTGCCCAGGGCCGCCACCACGACTTCGCGCGCCGCCAGGCCCGGAACCAGCGCGATGCTGATCTGCCAATCGAAGCCCAGGGGCGCCAGCAGCGGCTGCAGCGTGCGCCCGATCATGCCGGCCGCGCTGTAGTAGATGTCGGGCTGGTCGGCGCCGGCGGGGGCAGCGGGGAAGCGGGTCAGGGCCCACATGAGCACCGCCAGGGCCAGCAACACGCCGCCCACGCGATGCAGGAAAACCACGGCCCGTTCCCGCAATGCCAGGACGATGGCGCGCACGGTGGGGCGTCGCCATGCCGGCAGTTCCATCATCAGTTCGCCGGGCGCGGCGTGGCGCCGCCGATGCACCACCCAGGCCAGGAGAACCGCGGCCGCGATCCCGAATCCGTAGAGCCCGAACAGCACCAGACCCTGCAGGTTCACGCCAGGTGCCAAGCGATGCGCCGGCACGAAGGCGCCGATCAGCAGGGCGTACACCGGCAAGCGCGCCGAGCAGGTCATGAGGGGCGCGAGCAACTGGGTCATCCGGCGCGTGCGCGCGTCGGCGATGGTGCGGGTGGCGAGGATGCCGGGAACCGCGCAAGCGAAGCTGGACAGCAACGGGATGACGGATCGACCGCTCAGGCCGATCCTGGCCATCGGCGCATCCAGCACGAAGGCCGCGCGCGGCAGGTAGCCGGACTCCTCCAGCACCACCAGGAAGGCGAATAGCAACAGGATCGGCGGCAGGAACACGAGCACGCCACCGGCGCCGCCGAGCACGGCCTCGGTGAGCAGGTCGCGCAGCGGCCCCGGTGCCATCGCCGTGCCTAGCGCGCCTTGCGCCTGCGCGACGAGGGACTCGATCGCATCGCTCGGGTAGGCCGACCAGGCGAACACCGCCTGGAACACCAGGAACAGCACCCCCGCCAGAACCATGGGCCCGAGGATCGGGTGCAGGGTGAGTGCATCGAGGCGACGCATCGTGGCACTGCGCTCGGGGGCGGTAAACCATTCCTGCGCCAGTGCCTGCGCCAGCCGCACCCGCTCCGTCGTCGAACGCGGTGAAGTGACGCCGGCCTGCGTCGGCGCGAGGCGCTCCAGTTCAAGCCGAACCCGATCGCTGCCGCCGCGCACGGTGGACGAGTTGGTCGTCACCCGGATGCCCAGCGCGGCCTCCAGCCCGGCCCGCGCCCGTTCCAGCGCCGCCGGCTCGACCAGGTCGGAGGCAGTCAGGACCAGCACCATGGGCAGGCCCTTGTCCAGCACTTCCAGGGCCAGGAGCAGTCCCAGCTCCGGGTTGGTGGCATCGACGACGCAAGCCACGGCGTCGAGCCGAGTGGCGGTCCAGCCGTTGATGACGCGCTGGCTCAGTTGCTCCTCGGCGGAACCGGCGCGCAGGCTGTAGATGCCCGGCAGATCCAGCACGCGCCAGCGGCCATGTGTCAGGGTGCAGGTTCCTTCGCGGCTGTCGACGGTGACGCCGGCATAGTTGGCAACGCGCTGGCGGGCGCCGGTCAGGCGATTGAAAAGCGAGCTCTTGCCGCTGTTGGGCGTTCCCACCAGGGCCAGGGTGGGCAGGGCCGCGTCCATGGCTTCAGGCGTGGACCCGGACCAGATCGGCCTCGTGTGCCCGCAGCGCAAAGATTCGCCCGCCGACCTCGACCGCGTGCGGCGATCTTCCCAAGGGGCCGGTCGCGATCACCCGGATCAGCCGTCCGACCCGGAATCCGAGCCGCTCCAGGCGCTGCGCCACCTCGCGGGTGCCAGGAGTCGGCAGCAGGGATGCAATCACCGCCGCGCGCCCGATGGGCAGGGCCGCGAGCAGCATCGGCTCGGGCTGCCCGACCTCGTCATCCGCAGGCGACGGACCCGCTTCGTTGAAACTGCAAATGCGATCCATGCGCAATTGGAGCGCGCCGCTCCGGGCGCGTCCTTGACCTGCATCAAGTCGCCCGGCGGTACCGGTGCGGATGCTGCCCTACCGCATCGCCACGCGGCGGAAGTAGAGCCATGAGGCCAGCGCCACCGCCAGCGGCGGCAGCGCGTTGCCCAGGCGCAGGTCGAAACGGTAGACCTCGGCCGTGTCCACGGCCAGGCGCTGCAACAGGAAGTACCCGAGCCCGAACACCACGCCGAGGAACAAGCGTTTGCCGAAGCCGCCCGAGCGAAGCGCGCCGAACGCGAAGGGCATCGCCGCCAGGCACAGCACCAGGGCATTGACCGGATAGAACCAGCGCCGCCAGTAGGTGTTCTCGAACTCGCCCTTGTCGAGGCCGTTGCGTTCGAGATAGTCGAGGCTGGTGGCGAGATCGCGCGTGGCCAGATAGCGCGGGCGGGTGACGCCGAGGCTAAGCAGTTCCGGGTTCAGTGCCGAATCCCAGCGCTCCTGCGCCACGGTTTCGCTCTTCACCCCGCGTTCGACGAAGCGCGAGCGACGCAGTTCGAACAAGGTCCACTCGCCATTGCGATGTTCGGCGCGCTTGGCCAGCGCGATTGACGCAAGGCGTCCGTCCTTGCCGAATTCGTACAGGCGCACTCCGTCGAGTTCGACCACGGCCTGTACGCCCGCTCCCTTCACCCGGCCGTGCTGGGCATTGAGGAAGGTGTCGCCTTCGCGTGCCCACAGGCCCGACCATTGCGCCACGCTCACGTCTTTCGATTTGGCTGCCACTGCCAGCGCCTGCGCGCGTTGCTCACCGGCCGGCCCGACGGTTTCCGCCACGACCACCATGGCCAGCGTCAGCGCGCCGATCACCCACAAGGCGCTGAGGCTGATGCGCAGGCGCGACAGGCCCGCGGCGCGCAGCGCGGTGAGTTCCGAGGTCGCGGCCAGGCCGCCCAACCCGAGCAGGGATCCGATCAAGGCGGCGGTGGGAAACAACTCGTAGGCACGTCGCGGCAAGGTGTAAAGCGTGTAGAGGATGGCGCTGCCGGCGGTGTAGTTGCCCTGCCCGATCTCGTCGATCTCGTTGACGAAAGTCTGGATCAGGTCGAATCCGAGCAGTACCGCCCACACCATCAACAACGTGGCCAGCACGCGCCAACCGACCAGACGATCACTGAGCTTGAGCGTCATGCCGCGCTGCCCCGTGCATCCGGGCGCGGCCGTGGCAAGCGCTCATCGCTCCACAGCAGCCACAAGGCGATGCCCAGGGCCGGCAGGTGCACCCACCACAGGCCGAGCGAAGGCGGCAGCGCGCCATCGGCAATCCAGGCCCGACCCAGGGCCAGCAGGTTGAGATAGACGATGTAACTGAGCAGCGCCAGCAGCAGCCGGCCATAGCGTGCCGAGCGCGGCGGCGTGCGCGCCAGCGGCAACGCCAGCAGCGCCAGCACCACCGTGGCGAGTGGCGCGCCGATGCGCCAGTGCAACTCGGCACGCTCCGGCGCGGCGTCGCTCTCCAGCAGCGCCAGCGTGCTGCTGCGCTCCTCGCTGCGACCGTTGTCGCTCTGCTCGCTGTCGGGCACGCGGATGTCGTTGCGCTTGAAGCGCATCATGCGGAAGGCATCCTTGCCCAGTTCGCCCTCGACCCTGAAGCCATCGGTGAGGCTGAGATAGCGTTCCTCGCCCTGGCTTTCCTGATACAGCTCGCCCTCGCTGGCCGTGACCACGTCGACCCGCCCGTCACGCTCGGAATGCACGAACAGGCGTTTGAAGCGGCTGCCGTCGGGCGCCATCTCGGCCAGGTAGACCACGCTGTGGCGGCCCGGGATCTCGACGAAGCGACCCGGCTCCAGCCCGGCCACGAGGAGCGAACGGTTGGCCGCGTCGATCATGGCCTTGGACCTTTGCAATGCCGCCGGCGCGAGCCAGAGCGAGGTCAGGCCGACGAGCAGGGCAACCGGCAGCGCCAGCCAGAGCAACGGCCGCGCCAGGCGCCGCACGCCGAGTCCGGCCGACGCCAGCACCGCCATCTCGCTGTCGCGATAGAGCCGCCCATAGGCGAGCAACACGCCGAGGAACAAGGCCAACGGCAGCAACAAGGGCATCGCATCGAGTCCGCGCAGGCCGATCTGCGACAGCAGCAGGCTGGCTGGCACCTTGCCGCGCACGATCTTGTTGAGCAGGTCGCCGAGGATGCCGGACAGGCTCACCAGCAGCAGCACCACCGCGCTCGCGGCAAACCCGCCAAGCAGTTCGCGCAGCACGTAGCGATCGATACGCGACAGGAATCGGGGAGAGTTCTGCACTAGAATCGCAAGCACCTAGATCGGGTCACCATTCATCGCCACACGGCGATTCCGCAGCGCCAGCGCGCGCGGGAGCGCCGCAGTATCGCCCGACCGCCTCATCCCAGGAAACCCATGAGCCTGAACCTCAGCCTGCTGCGCGCCCATCCCGCCGAGATCGACGCCGATGCGGTGATCGTCGCGATCCACGAAGACGGCAGCCTGTCCGAGGCGGCGCGCGCGCTGGACGAACGCAGTGGTGGGCGCATCAGCGCGCTCGTCGCCTCGAACGACGCCAGCGGCAAGCCCGGCCGTTGCCTGCTCACCCACGGCCTTGCGAACGTGCGCGCCGCGCGCGTGTTGCTGGTCGGCGTGGGCGAGATCGCCAAGCTCGACACCGGGCGCTACGCCAAGCTCTGCCTCGACGCGATGCGCGCGCTCAAGGGCACGCCGGTGAAGCGTGCCTGGTCGGCGTTGCCGGAGCTCGTGGTGAACGGCCGCGACGTGGCGCGCGAGCTGGGCAACCTGCCGCCCAACATCTGCAACCCGGCCTACCTCGCCGAACAGGCGCGCAAGATCGCCAGCGAGCACGCCGGGGTCGAGTGCGAAGTGCTGGAACGCGACGCGATGGAGCAGCTCGGCATGGGCTCGCTGCTGGGCGTCGCCCGCGGCAGCGCCAACGCGCCCGCGCCTGATCGTGCTGAAGTGGAACGGTGGCGGCCACCGCCAAGCCGGTACGTTGGTCGGCAAGGGCATCACCTTCGACACCGGCGGCATCAACGCTCAAGACCCGGTGCCGGCATGGAGGAGATGAAGTTCGACATGTGCGGCGCGCCAGCGTGCTCGGCACCTTCGTCGCCGCGGTGAAACTGTCGCTGCCGCTCAACCTGGTGGCGGTCGTGGCGCGGCCGTGGAGAACATGCCGGACGGCAATGCCTATCGTCCCAGCGACGTCCTCACCAGATGTCCGGCAAGACCATCGAAGTGCTCAACACCGATGCCGAAGGCCGCCTGATCCTGTGCGATGCGCTGACCTATGCGCAGCGCTTCGAGCCCGACACGGTGATCGACGTGGCCACGCTCACCGGCGCCTGCGTGGTGGCGCTGGGCAAGCACGCCACGGCCTGATGACCAAGCACGACGACCTCGCCGCGCGAGCTGATCGCCGCCGGCGAAGCCACGCACGACCGCGCCTGGCGCTGCCGCTGTGGGACGACTACCAGCCAGCTCGATTCCGGTTTCGCCGATGTCGCCAACATCGGCGGCAAGTACGCCGGCGCGATCACCGCCGGCTGCTTCCTCGCGCGCTTCACCGAAGGGCCAGCGCTGGGCGCACCTGGACATCGCCGGCACCGCCTGGGACGAAGGCCGCAAGGGCCTCGCCACCGGCCGCCCGGTCGGGCTGCTGGTGCAGTGGCTGCTGGATCGCGCGCTGCTGATCCTGGTGCGCGACGCGGCCCAGGCCGAGGAACTCGACGACCTGCTGTGGGCCTTCGACGAGGACGCCTACTTGCCGCACCAGATCGCGGGATCGGACGAGGACGACGACCTCACGCCAATCCTGATCGCCACGCCCGACACCGCGACGCCGGATCGCGCGCTGGTGCTCAACTTGCGCGATGCGGCCTTCCGCGGCACTTGCGAGCGCGTGCTGGAGGTGGTGCCGGCCGACCCGGCCGCGCGCGAACCGCAACGCGCGCGCTGGAGCGAGTACAAGGCGCGCGGCTTCGAGACGAACGCGCACCGCCTGTAGGCTCGCACCCGCTCGCGCTTCAGTCGGCGCGGGCGGCCTCGATCGCTGCGGCACAGGATTCCAGCCATTCCCTGGCTTGATCGAGGCGCCGTCGCGGCAGCGGCGGCCGGCGCTGCATCGCCTCGAACGCCGTGCGCAGCGCCTCCAGTTGCGATGTGTCCGGTTGCGCGCTTGCGCGGCAGGCAGCGTAGGCATGGGCCGTGCGCTCGTTCGCGGTGATGGACGCCTCGATCGGTCCCGCGTCGGCACGCAGGCGCAGCACGTCGGACAGGATCCGCTCTGCCTCGCTCCAGCGCTCGCGCCCGATCGCAACCAGGGCGAGTTCGGCACGCACGGTCAAGGCGCGCACGTGGTTCTGTCCGCCGGCGGCCACCTGGATCGCCTCGATCTCGCGCAGCTGCGCCTCGGCCTCGTCCCAACGTTGTTGCAGCAGGAGCAACTTGGAGTAGGCCGTCAGCGCCTCGGTCCGGTACATGCCGGCTTCCCCACGACGATCCAGGTCGGCCAGGGTCTCGCGCAGGGTCGCCTCGGCTTCTTCGTAGCGGCCCAATTCGCGCAGGCTGGATCCCACGGTCACCAGCGCGCCAAGTCGCTCGCGTTCGCGTACCGGCTGTTGCAGGTCGTGCTGCCGCACCGCCTCGAGCGCGTTGGCGAGCGCCGGCTCGCCTTCGCCCGCGTAGAGTTGCTGGGTCGCGAGATTGCGCAAGGTGTTGGCGTAGTAGGTGCGCCCTTCGGGCAGCAGCGCCGCCAGCACCTGCTTGGCCTCCTCCAGCGATCGGCGCGACGCCTCGCCCTGGCCCGTGCTCCACTGGATCACGGACAGGGAATTGAGCAGGGCTGCCCGCATCGCAGGATCGCTGGCGGGGTCGGCGCGCATCAGGTCGATCGCCTCCTGCTGCCAGTCGAGCGCCGCCTCGGGCTGGCCCTGGAGATAGGCGATGCGCGCGCGCTCGTGCAGGGCGGTGACCAGGTCGTTGGTCGGCACCTGCGGCAACGCGCGCCACAGGTCGATGGCCCGTTCGTACATCCGGGCCGATTCGGGAAGCAGGTCCTGCTTGCTCATCACGCTGGCCGAGGTACTGAACAGGGCCGCTCGCGCATCGTCGGTCAAGGTCGCGGTCGTCCCCTGTTCGAGCGTGTCGGCACTACGGCGCAGCAGTTCGCGCGCACTGATGCCCTCGCGCACTTCGGCCGGCGTCGCCGCCGCGAACAGCGCCTCGAAGAAATGCGCGATGGAACGCGCCTTGTCGCGCTCCGCGGCCACCGCCACCAGTTCCTCGCGGGTGCGGTGCACCTCCCAGGCCGCAACACCGACCAGCAGCAGGAACAAGGCTGCGCCGCCGGCCAACCAGGGCCAACGCCGGCGCAGGAAGCTGCGCAATCGATAGCCGCGTTCCCCGCGCCGGGCTTCCACCGGTTCGCGCGCGAGCCAGCGATCCAGATCGGCGAGCAATTCGTTGGCGCCGGCGTAACGCTCGTCGACGCGCTTGCGCAAGGCCTTGCGGCAGATCGCATCGAGATCGGCATCCGCGCCCGCGATCGCATGCGGCGCACGCGATGGTGGCGGCGGCTCCTCGTGCAGGATGGCGTGGATCAACGCGACCGCCCCGCTCGCCTCGCCATAGGGCGAGCGACACGCGATCTGTTCGTACAGCAGCACGCCGAGCGCGTAGATGTCGACGCTCACGCCACCCTCGGCCCCATCGCTGGCCACCTGTTCCGGCGCGGCATAGCGCAGCGTCATCTGGCTCGGCCCCTCGGTGGTGACCGCGTCTTCGTGCAGCGCGCGCGCGATGCCGAAGTCGAGCAGCTTGGGCGTGCCCTCGCGCGTCACTAGGATGTTGGCCGGCTTCAGGTCACGATGCACCACCAACCTGGCATGCGCGTGCGCCACGGCCGCCACGATCTGGCGCATCAGCACGATGCGGGGCCGCAACGCCAGCGCCTGCGAGTCGCACCAGGCGTCGAGGCGCGCGCCATCCACGTACTGCGTGGCGAGGAAAGCCTCCCCGCGCGCATCGGTGCCGCCATCCACCAGCGCCGCGATGCTGGGATGGTCGAGCGTCGCCAGGATGCGACGTTCGCGCTGGAAACGGCGCAGGTCGTCCGCGCTCCAGCGCGCATGCGCGATCTGCTTCAAGGCCACGAGCTGGCGCGCGTCGCCCAGTTCGCGCTCGGCCAGCCACACCACGCCCATGCCGCCGCGACCCAGCTCGCGCTGGATGTGGTACTGCGCCAGTTGCGGCATCGCGGCTGCCTCGGCGGCGCGATCGAGCAAGGGCAAGGGCTGCCCTGCCGCATCCAGCTGGCGGCGCAAGGCCGCGGAAAGCGCCGGTGACTCACGCTCGAACTCGGCCAGGCGCGCAGCGCGCGCTTCGGAGTCGAGTTCCAGCAGCTCGAGAAACGCATCCTTGAGCCGCGCGTAGTCGTCGGTGTCGTTGCCGCTCATGCAGATTTCCGTCGATGGGTCAGTGCGGCGCGAACACGTTGCTCTTGAGCCAGGCGCAGGCATGCGCCCACTCGCGATTCACGGCCGAGGGATGGATTTCCAGCGCCTGCGCGGTCTCGTCGATGGTGAGGCCGGCGAACACGCGCAGCTCCACCACCGCGGCGGCGCGCGCATCGAAGCGCGCCAGGGTCGAAAGCGCGTCGTCCAGCGCCACCAGATCGGCCGGCGAGGCGCTGCTCGCGGCGTCATGATCCTCCAGCGCCAGCGGCTTCTCGCCCGCGCCGCGCTTTTCCGCCAGCTTGCGCCGGGCGCGGTCGATCAGGATCTGGCGCATCGCGCGCGCCACGATGCGGGCGAAATGACCGCGATCCTCGGCCTGCGGGGCCTTGGCCTGGAGCAGCTTCATCAGCGCGTCGTTGAGTAGCGCGGTGGGCTGCATCGTCTCGTGCCCCGACTCGCTGCGCAGCACCGCCGCGGCCAGGCGCTTGAGCTCGCCATAGAGGCGCGCGAACACACGATCGCGCGCCGCGGCGTCGCCGTCCTGCCAGTCCCTGATCCAGCCCGTGATGTCATCGGCCTTTCGATCCATGTGCCTAGGATAAGGGAGGCGAGCCACACGGGACCTGCGGCCTGGCCAGAACCCATTGCGCCAGCCACGCTCACGGCGGTCGATGCGCACGGACTCCCTCGACCCACGCGCCCGGCCGTCGAGGCCAATGGCACCAGTCACTACGCAACTTCGGGGTGCATCCTCCGCGAAGGAAACCGGGCCCGTCCGCGTACTGCGCTCCAGACACGGCCTCCTGCCGTGCCGGAGCCTGTCCATGACCCGCACCCTGTTCCTCTCTGCCCTGGTCCTGTTCGCCGGCCACGCCGCCAGCGCCGCCACGGTGATGCGCGACGACTTTTCCAACACGACCAGCGGCTGGCCCGATCAGGCCGCCACCCGCGATACCGACCTCGGCTTTGCGGTCTACACCGACAGCGGGCAGTACCAGCTCACCCCGGTGCAAGACCAGGTCTTCGGCTTCATTCCGGCCCCGCAGCAGGCCGGCAGCGGCGATGTGACGATCGAGTCGGACCTGTTCCTGTACGCCGGCATCGGCGCGGGCGCGGCTGGCCTCGGCTGCCGCCATCAGGATCACCGCAATTTCTACGCCTTCATGGCGCGCGGCGACGCGGTGCTGATGATCCTGAAGGTCAAGGACGGCGAGGTGACGGCGCTGGCCGCGGCGTCTTCGTGATCGGCGAAAAGCTGGCCGGCACCAGCGCGGTGTTCGACAACTTCGAAGACCGGAGACTGATTTCGCGAGCCGGGGCCGCCGGGTGGGCCGGCCCCGGCCCCTACAATCGCGGCCCTTTTCTTCGATCTGGGGCCGCCGCGCGCGGCCCGGCCGCGCATGGACAAGAGCTACGAACCCTCGACCTTCGAAACCCGCCGCGCACTGGGAGGCGAGCGGCTGCTTCAAGCCCTCGGGCCAGGGCACGCCCTACACCATCATGCTGCCGCCGCCGAACGTCACCGGCACCCTGCACATGGGCCACGCGTTCCAGCACACCCTGATGGACACGCTGATCCGCTACCACCGCATGCGCGGCTTCGACACGCTGTGGCAGGTCGGCACCGACCACGCCGGCATCGCCACCGAAATGGTGGTGTCGCGCAACCTCGCGCTGGAAGGCAAGGGCGAGACCCGCGATTCGCTGGGCGCGAGGCCTTCATCGAGAAAGTGTGGGAGTGGAAGCAGGTATCGGGCGACACCATCGAACGCCAGATGCGGCGCCTGGGCGCGTCCGGCGACTGGTCGCGCAGCACCTTCACCATGGACGACATGGCCTCGGCCGCGGTGCTCGAAACCTTCGTGCGCCTGTACGAAGAAGGCCTGATCTATCGCGGCCAGCGTTTGGTCAACTGGGATCCGGTGCTGAAGACCGCGATCTCCGATCTGGAAGTGGTGAGCGAGGAAGAGGACGGCAAGTGGTCGATCCGCTATCCGCTGGCGATTGCGCTATACGAACCTTGATGCGACGGCAGCGCGCGAAACCCGCGACTACGTGGTGGCCACCACGCGCCCGGAGACCATGCTCGGCGACGTCCGCGGTGATGGTGCATCCGGAAGACGAGCGCTACGCGCACCTGATCGGCAAGTCGTGCGGCTGCCGCTGTGCGGCGCGAGATCCCGGTGATCGCCGACAGCTACGTCGAACGCGAATTCGGCACCGGCGTGGTGAAGGTGACGCCGGCGCATGACTTCAACGACTACGCCGTCGGCCAGCGCCACGGCCTGCCGCTGATCAACATCTTCACGCCCGAGGCGAAGATCATTGGCACTCAACGATGGAACTGAAATCGCCGGAGCTCTAAACGATATCAAGGTACTTTGGGCACTGGACATCGCTTGATCGCAAACGCCGGGGATTGGATCGCAAGGCTAGAAAGGTCATCTTGCGGATCTGGAAGCCGCGGGCCTGCTGGTCGAGGAGAAGAAGCACAAGCTGCAGGTGCCGCGCGGCGATCGCACCGGCCAGGTGATCGAGCCCTATCTCACCGACCAGTGGTTCGTGAAGATGGACGAAGCTGGCCGCGCGCGGGCTGGAACTGGTCGAGAGCGGTGCGGTGCAAGTTCGTGCCGCCGAACTGGATCAACACCTATCGGCACTGGATGGAGAACATCCAGGACTGGTGCATCAGCGCCAGCTCTGGTGGGGGCATCGCATTCCCGCCTGGTACGACGATGCCGGCAATGTGTACGTGGCGCGCAGCGAGGAAGAAGCCCGCCATAAGGCGAGCCTTGCCGCGCGGGATTCGTCGTCGCTCAGTTGCCGGCAGCGGAGCAAGCAGGCGACGAGGACGTGCTGGAAACCTGGTTCTCCTCGGCGCTGTGGTCCCACAGCACCCTGGGCTGGCCGATGCGCAGGCGATGGCCGAGCGCGGCTTCGATCGTTACCTGCCGTCCTCGGTGCTGGTCACCGGCTTCGACATCATCTTCTTCTGGGTGGCGCGGATGATCATGATGACCGACCACTTCACCGGCAAGGTGCCGTTCAAGCACGTCTACATCACCGGCCTGGTGCGCGATGCGACGGCCAGAAGATGTCCAAGTCCAAGGGCAACGTGCTCGATCCGATCGACCTGATCGACGGCATCGCGATCGACGAACTGGTCGCCAAGCGCACCGCCGGGCTGATGAAGCCCACCGATGCGCCGAAGATCGAGAAGGCCACGCGCAAGGAATTCCCGGACGGCATCCCCGCCTTCGGCGCCGACGCGCTGCGCTTCACCTTTGCCGCGCTGGCCACGCATGGCCGCGACATCAAGTTCGACCTGAACCGCTGCGAGGGCTACAAGAATTTCTGCAACAAGCTGTGGAACGCGGCGCGCTTCGCCTGATGAACTGCGAAGGCTTCACTGCCTCGGGCAAGCCGGAGCCACGCACCGATGCCGAGCGCTGGATCCTGCAGCGCCTGCAACACACGCTCGCACATATAGCCGACGAGTTCGCCGCGTACCGGTTCGACCTCGCTTCGCAGGCGATGTACGAGTTCGCCTGGAACGAGTTCTGCGACTGGTTCCTTGAGCTGGCCAAGCCCGCCCTGCAGGGCGACGATCCGGAAGCAGCGACTTCAACACCCGCCACACGTTGCTGTACGTGCTGGAAGCGCTGCTGCGCGCGCTCCACCCGCTCGTTCCCTTCGTCACCGAGGAAATCTGGCATGATGTTCCCGCAGGCCGAAGCCGACATCGAGTGGCTCAAGGAGTCGACCTCCGCACTGCGCCGCATCCGCAGCGAAATGAACATCGCGCCCAGCAAGCTCGTTCCGTTGCTGCTGGCCGGTGGCGACGAAACCGATCGCGCGCTGGCCACCCGCTTTGAAGCGCCACTGAAGTTCCTCGCGCGCCTGGAGTCGGTGACGTGGCTGCAAGGCGACGCACCGGCTGCCGCCGCCGCGGTGCTGGGCGAGTTGCGCCTGCTGATCCCGCTCGCCGGACTGATCGACCTCGACGCCGAACGCACGCGCCTGGGCAAGGAGATCGCACGGGTCGAAAGCGAGAAAGCCAAGAGCGAGGACAAGCTCGGCAAGTTCACCGACAAGGTGCCAGCGGCCGTGGTCGAGCAGGAGCGCCAGCGCCTGGCCGACTGGACCCGGCAGGTGGATGCGCTGCGCGAACAGCACACGCGGCTCGGCGCCGGCTGAGCCACGCCGCGACCGCGAATTGACGCGACCTGCACGGCCCAGGGTTTCTGCTCTTGGCGAGATGTCGCCAAGGGGAGCAGAATCGACATGGCTTGGGGGGAGGCCGACGTGAATTCGCGGATCAAGCTGTATTCGTTCGTGCCGTTCGATCGCAGCTGCCGGGTGCGCTGGCTGGCGCATGAACTGGGCATCGGCATCGACGAGCATCGCCTCGACTACGCCAGCGGCGAACAGAAAAGCGCGGCCTACCTGGCCCTGCATCCGTTCGGCAAGGTGCCTTGCGCCATCATCGACGGCGCGCCGCACTGGGAGTCAGGCGCCATCTGCCAGTTGCTGGTGGATGCCTTCCCCGAGTCCGAGCTGATGGTCTCGCGCGACTCGGCCGACTATGCCACCTACCTGTCCTGGCTGTTCTTTTCCGCCTCGACGTTCGATGCGGCCGCGTTCCAGGCGTTCAACTACGCCGCGCTCAAGCCCGATCCCGTGCGCCAGCGCGATGCGCTGGTCGACCTGGCTCCCTTGCTCGTCCAGCTTTCGCACCACGCACATCGCAACAACTTCCTGCTCGGGGACCAGTTCACCCTGCCCGACATCCTGATCGGGCACGCGCTGCAGCTGCTCTACCTGGTGCACGCACTGGACGAGTACCCGGTGCTGATGGAGTATCGCGAACGCCTGCGCCGGCGTCCGGCCGCGCGTGCCAGCGGCGTGTTCGGGCCGCGGCCCGAGCCTTGGGCGCAGCGCTGATCCCTTACGGGCCGGACATCTCGTCCGGCAGCAGTTCGATTGCCATGACCAGCGCGTCCTCGCGCCCGTTCGCGGCCGGGTAGTAGCCGGGTCGGCGGCCGATCTCGTTGAAGCCCAGGTCGTGGTAGAGCGCAATCGCGCGTGGATTGCTCGGACGCACTTCGAGGAAGACCCGCTCGGCCCGGTGCCAGCGCGCCAAGTCCAGCAGACGCAATACCAGCCGGCGTCCATGCCCGCGCCCTTGCGCATTCGGTGCCACGCAAACGTTGAGCACATGCGCCTCGTCGGCCGCCACGCTCAGGATGCCGTAGCCGATGATGCGGTCGGATTGTTCCAGTACCCAGCAGCCGTAACCGGCGCGCAGGCAATCGCGAAAGATGCCGTGCGTCCAAGGGAAGGGGTAGGCGCGCAGCTCGATCTCCAGCACCCGATCCAGGTCGGTCTCACGCATCGCGCGCAGCGTCGGCACCGGCAGCAGCGGTTGCGCATTCACGCGTCCTTGCCTGCTTCCCGCAAGGTGCGCCGCAGTCGGCGCAACGTGGGCCAAAGCTCGCGCTTGGCGCGGGCGCCGCGCAAGGCCTCGGGCGAGGTCAGGTGCAGGCCGGGCAAGTCGAGATCGGCGCGCGTCGTGACCTGCTCCGCGCGCAGATCGAGCACCCGCAGCACGGCGCCCAGTAGTGGATGCGAGAGATCCGGCGCGTGGTCGTCAGCAAGGTTCAGGCGCAAGCGCAATCGCAGGCTACCGGGCGCGGCTCCCCCGCCCTGCGCGGCGGGATGCAGCGAAGCTTCGGCCATGCGCAGGCGCAAGGGCACGATGCCGAGCGCTTCAAGAAGCTCGTGCTGGCTGCGGCTCAGTGCGGCCAGGCCGGGCGCGCGCGTCGTCATGGACGCTCGATTTCGACTTCCAGATCGCGCAGGAACTCGGCATAGATGCGATCCATGGCCTCGCCCAGCGCGTTCACCGAATCGCGTACGGACGGCCCCGCGGCGGGACCATCCTGCGTGTACTCACGCAAGAGCAGCGGCGGCTTGCCGTCGCGCAAATCGGCGCGCAGGGAAAGCATCGCGACAACCTTCCACTCGTTCTCGGCGACACGGATGCGCTCGAAACGCTCCAGCCGGCCTTCGATGCGCAGCGCATCCACTTCGTTGGGGATACGGTCGGTGACCACGTCGGACAGCTTCGCGTCACGCAGCGCCCCGATCAGGCGGCGCTGCAGCATCCGCACCGGTGGATCGACCCACAACTGGTAGTGATAGGCCTTGAGCCGCGCCCCATCCGGATCGAGGCTGTAGATGATGGCCTGATCCGAATGCAGTCCGTCGGCCAGCAGGGTCTCCACGATCACCGGCCGCAGCAGCAGGGGCTCGTTGCGGACCGCTGCCGCCGGCGCGGCGCGCGTCGGCAAGCGGTAGTAGACCGTGTCCGGGATGCCGGGGCCCGCGGCGCAGCCGACGAGCACCAGCAGCACGGCGAGCAGGGCGATGCGCAAGGCATTCATTCGGGTTCCACCTCGTCGGCGCTGGGCGTGAACAACAGGCGATTGGGATTGCGCCGGATCTCGCGCGCGAACTCGTCGAGGTTGCGGCTGGAGGATTCCAGGTGATGCGTGATCGCATCGATGCGCTGCGCCACCGCGCCCACGGTCTGCTCCAGGTCGAGCACGGTCTGGCGCAGCTCCGGCCGGTTCTCCTCGACCGTGGCATTGAGCGAGGCGAGCAAGGCATCGGCGCGCTGCTGGGTGGTGTGCAACTCGGCCGCCACCTTGCGCACATCCTGCAGGCTCGCGGCAATCGCCTCCTGGTTGGGCTTGTCGAGCAGGCCGTTGACCCCGTCCGCGGCCTGGTTCAGGCGTTGCATCAGCTCGCGCGTATCGTTCACCAGCGCCGGCAGGTTGCTGTCGATGGTGCCGCTGATCGAATCGAGGCGCGTCGCGAGCTTGTCCACCAGCGGCCGCACCCGGTCGCGCGCGAGGATGGTGAGTTCGCCGGCCAGATCGTTCATCGCGGCGAACACGTCGCCACCGGCCGTACCTGCGATCTCGGCCCCGGGCTCGAGCATGACCCTGCTCTGGCCTTCGCGGATCCCGACCGAGGTGTCGGCGAGCAAGCCGGAAGACTGCAACCGGGCCACGCTGTCGGCCGGGATTGCCCAGTCGCTGCGCAGGGCCAGTTCCACCTTGTAGCGCGTCTTCTCGCCGCGCTCGGGCTCGATCCCCGCCACCTGCCCGATGCGGAAGCCTTCGTAGAACACCGGCGCGCCGTAGCCCAGTCCGGTGACGTTGTCGTAGTAGACGTGGTACTGGCTCGACGACCCGCCGCGACCAGTGATCGCCATCAGCGTCGCCAGCAACAGGCCGAACGCCACCAACACGGCGACGCCGACCAGAACGTAATTGATGCTGTCGCGTTTCATCGGTCGTCCAAGCTCCGCTTGGGGGTAGTGTGGCGGGTCATTTCGATTTCGTCATTCCAATGGCTCGTCATTCCCGCGGAAGCGGGAATCCAGTTCTTGGCTTTACTCGCCTGAAGTGAATTCTTCGCGAGGTTTCGTCCGCCTCGGCGGCGCCCGAGCTACTTTCTCTTGCGTCGCCAAGAGAAAGTAGCCAAAGAGAAGGCGACCCGGAGATCGCGCCCGGCTGCGCCGGGTTCCCGTCGGTCCTGCGGGGTTTCTCGACGGCACGTCCATGTACCGGCGAGAAACTCGCGCGCTTCCTGCGCGCGCCCGCTGTCGCGGCTGATCCTCCGGCCCGCCGCCGCGATCTACGGGACGCAAGAGCCAGACGCTCGCGAGCGTTTGCTCTTGGCATTCCGCTCCCGTCTTTGGCGCCGAGCAGCGCAGCCGGGCTCGGGGGAAAGGCGCGCCTGTCCGAGGCCATGGATGGCCGAGTTCGCGCCGGCCCGAGCCCGGCGAGCAGCGCAGGGCACCGGACGAAGTCCGGCGCCAGAGTCGGGTGCCCTTCTCTTTGGTTCCTTTCTCTTGGGCACGCAAGAGAAAGGAACTCGGCCGCCGCCGAGGCGGACGAAACCTCGCGACAAATTCGCTTCTTGCGGGTAAAGTCAGGAGCTGGATCCCCGCTCTCGCGGGAATGACAAGATCGTAGGACTTTCGCCGGAATGACGGAATGAGAGGACTGTGCAGAAACAACGACGAAGGAGTTCACGCCTCCTCCTCCGTCAACCTGCGCAAATACTCATCCACATTCACCTCCACCTCGCGCGGGCGGCGATTGAGCAGGTCCTGGATGCGTTCATTGCCCGAGGCCTTCACTTCGGCCACGCTGCCGGTAAGCAGCACTTTGCCCTGGTCGAGCACGGTGATGGTGTCCGCGATCTTGAACGCCGACTCCAGCTCGTGCGTCACCACCACGATGCTCATCCGCATGGCGTCGCGCAGTTGCAGGATGAGTTCGTCGAGTTCCGCCGACACCACCGGGTCGAGCCCGGCCGAGGGCTCGTCGAAGAACAGCAGCTTCGGATCCATCACGATGGCGCGCGCCAGCGCGGCGCGCTTGATCATGCCGCCCGACAACTGGCTCGGCATCAGGTCCTGGAAGCCGCCGAGGTTCACCACCTCGAGCTTGAGCCGGCTCATGATGCGGATCGTGTTCTCGTCCAACTCGGTGTGCTCGCGCAGCGGCAGCGCGACGTTGTCGCCCACGGTCATCGAGGTGAACAACGCGCCACTCTGGAAGCTCACCCCGAGCTGGCGGCGCAACGCGAGCCGTTCGCGCGGGCCGACGCGCCCGATGTCGGTGCCGAACAACCGCACCGTGCCGCGCACCGGCTTCTGCAAGCCCAGCAGGTGCCGGAGCAAGGTGCTCTTGCCGGAACCAGAGCCGCCCATGATCACGCGGATCTCGCCCGGCATGACGCGAAAATCCACGCCATGCAGGATGCGGCGCTTGCCGTAGTAGGCCTCGAGGCCAACCACGTCGATCACGGGTTCGGGCGTACTGTCGGCGCTCGTGCTCATCGATTGAGGAAGAACGAGAACAGCATGTCGGCAATCACCAGCGCAGTGATCGAGGCCACCACCGCGCGCGTCGTGGCGCGACCCACGCCTTCGGCACCGCCGCTGACGCTGAAGCCCGTGGAGAGGCCGATCAGGGTGATGAGCACGGCGAATACCACGCTCTTGGAGAGGCCTTCCCACAGGTCACGCGGTTCGAGCAGGTCGAGGGTCTGGATCAGGTAGGCGGTGAGGCTCATGTCGAGCGGCGCCATCGAATACAGGCCGGCCCCCACGATGGCGACGAGGTCGGCCAGCACGGTCAACACCGGCATCATCACCACCATCGCGATCAGCGCCGGCGCCACCAGGTAACGCACCGGCTCGATCCCGATCACGGCCAGCGCGTCCACCTCCTGCGAAACCACCATCGAACCCAGGCGCGCCGCGAAGGCCGAACCCGAACGGCCGGCGACCACGATGCCGGTGATCAGCGCCCCGAATTCGCGCGTGATCGACTTGGCCGAGGCAATCACCACCTGGCTTTGTGCCCCGAACTCCGACAGTGCCGCGATGAACTGGATGCCGAGCATGACGCCGATGGTCATCGACAGCAGGCAAACAATCGGGATCGCATCGACGCCGACCTGGCGCATCTGCTCGAACACCATGCGCCAGCGCACCGGCTGGCCGCGACGCCAGCCCCAGCAGGTGAAATACACGCTCTCGATCAGCAGCATCCCGGCATAGCCGACGCTGCCCACCGCGGCCACGGTGCGGCGGCCAAGACGCTCGATCGGGCGCAGGATCGCTTCCACCCCGGATCAGCCTTCGCCGAGCGCCGAGCGGATCGCGAACACCTTGTCCAGCCGCGCCAACCTGAGCACCGCCAGCACCGCCTCGCTCACTTCCACCAGCACGAAGGTCTGGCCCTTGCCGCGCGCGCTCTGGAAACCTTCCACCAGGGCCGCGATGCCGGACGAATCGATATAGCTCACCGCCGCGAGGTGCACCGCCACCTTTTGCGACTTGGCCAGCGCGTCGAGTACCGCGCGCCGCGCCTGCTGCGACCAGGACAGGTCGACCTCGCCGCCCAGCTTCACCACCGTCCACTCGCCCTGCTGCTCGGTATTGCACTGCTTCATGACGTCTCGCCCCGTGCCTCGATCCTACGCCGCTTCGTCTTCCGCCGGCTCCGCCAGGCGCTTGCGCATGCTGAGCAGGTTGCCGCCGCCCGCCTGCGGCTGCAGCGACCAGCTGTCCATCAGCGCGTCGATGAAATTGATCCCCAGACCGCCCGGCCGCGCGTCTTCCAGATCACGCGGCTGCACTGTAGCCGGATCGACGCAGGGCGCGAAATCACGCAGTTCGAACTGCAGTTCGTTGTCATGCTGGCTGAGGCGCAGGCGGATGCGTGCATCGCAGGCACCGCCATAGGCGTGCCGGATGATGTTGGCGCAGGCCTCGTCCACCGCCAGCACCAGGGCCTGGCGCAAGCCCGACTCCACCCCGGCGCGGGCCAGCACCGCCGCCAGTTTGTGCCGCATGGCGCCCAACTCCTGCGGTTGCGCGGGAAAATCCAGGTCCAGCCAGTTCGTTTCCTGCGCGGCGCGGGGGGAATCACCCTCGATCAGCATCAAGGTCGTGTCGTCGGTGACAGTGAGCTGGCGCAGTTCGCGCACCAGCGCACGCAGGCGCGGCTCCGGCGGCAGGATGCCCAGCCCGCGGACCGCGGCCTCGACCCCATCCACGCCAAGTGTCTTCCCGGCGCTGTCGCGCACGTCGGTCACGCCGTCGGAGAACAGGTAGAGCGAGGCGTGTTCGAGCGAGGTTTCCTGCTCAGGGAAATCCATGCGGCGCAAGATGCCCACGGGCGGGCCTTCGGCCGGGAATTGCTCGGTCTCGCCCTCGGCATCCACCCGCAGCAGCGGCGGAAAGCCCGCATTGGCCCAGACCGCACGCTTGCTGGCGGGGTCGTAGTGCCCGGCCACCAGGCACACGAACATCCCCGGCGCGATCGCCTCGCCCAGTTCATCGTTCACGCGCGCGACCCAGTCCGAAGGGCGCAGCCCCTCCTTGCCGGCCCAGCGCATCAGGCTGGCGCAACGCACCATCAGGAAGGCCGCGTCCAGGCCCTTGCCGGCGACGTCGCCGAGCGCGAACGCGATGCGGCCATCGGGCAGGTCGAAGAAATCGTAGAAATCCCCGGATATCTCCCGCGCCGGCAAGTTGATTGCGCGCAAGGGGTAGCTGCCGCGGCGGCGCTTGGGCAGCAGCGAACGCTGCAGCCGGCGTGCCATGCCCAGCTCGCGCTTGATCCGGTTCTGCTCCACCAGATCGCCGGCCATGCGCGCGATATTGAGCGCCAGCGCGGTGGGCGCGGCGAGCAGGCGCAGCGCGTCGCGATCGGCCTCGCCGAACAGGCCACCGCCCTGCTTGTTGATCACCTCGATCGCGCCGATCACGCCTTGCGCCGTGGTCAGCGGCGCGCACAGCACGCTGCGGGTGATGAAGCCGGTGCTCGAGTCGACCTTGCCGCTGAAGTCGGGGTCGACCTGGGCATCGCGCACCATCTGGCACGCATTCTGCGCCACGGTGCGCCCGACGATGCCCTGCCCCGCCGGGATGCGCAGGCCATGGATGTCGACCGGCCCGACGCAGGCGCGGCACTCGAGTTCGGCGCCCGCGGGATCGAGCATGAACACGGCCGCGGCCTCGGCCTGCAGATAGGAGGTGATGTAGGCCACCGACTCGCGCAGGGTGCGACCCAGATCCACCGATACTGCAAGCTGCTGGCTGACCTCGGCCAGGATCGGCAGGAAATCCGGCGGCAAGGCACCGCGCGCCTCGCGGTCGGGCGGCGCGGCCGGCCGGTTCACACGGTGCCCGGCGGTGGCACGCGTGGCCGTCGACGCAGGCGGCCCCAGGCCCACGCCAGCGGGCCCGAGAACAGGTACAGGCCTGCGATGGCCAACAGCACGTGCGGCGGGTCGATCGCCAGCGCCACGAAGATGCCCAGCGCCAGCAGCACGGTGATGAAAGGAACCCGCTCGGCCAGCGGCAGCGACTTGAAGCTGGTGTAGCGCACCCGGCTCACCATCAGCAGGGCCGAGATCACGGTCACACCCAGCGCGACGAAGCGCACATCAGCGCCGCCGTAGCCGTGGTCGGTCACCACCCAGACCGTGGACATCATCATCGCTGCCGCCGCCGGACTGGCCAGACCGATGAACCAGCGCTTGTCGATCACCCCCACCTGGGTGTTGAAGCGGGCGAGACGCAGCGCCGCGCAGGCCGCATAGAGGAAGGCCGCGGCCCAGCCCACCTTGCCCCAGGCCGGGCCAAGGAACTTCAAGGTCGACAGCGACCAGTGGTACATCACCAGGGCCGGCGCCATGCCGAAACTGACCAGGTCGGCGAGCGAGTCGTACTGCACCCCGAACTCGCTCTGGGTGCCGGTGAGCCGCGCGATGCGCCCATCCAGGCCATCCAGCAAACCGGCCACGAAGACCGCGATGCAGGCGTTGACGTAGTCATCGGCGGAGGCCGCGATGATCGCGTAAAAGCCCGCGAACAGCCCTCCCGTGGTGAACAGGTTGGGCAAGAGATAGATGCCGCGCGAGGGGCGCGGGGCGGGCTGGAGTGGGTCCGACATACGATTCCCGGCTGAACGTCGGGAGTGTAACGTCTGCGCCCGCGCTTGCCACTGCCGATCCGGAGTGCTACGAAAGCGACTTGCCTGCCTGCCGATAGGAGTTCCGCCATGTCCGTTTTGCACATCGTGCTGCCCGTCGCGACCATGCTCCTGCTCGCGGCCTCGTCGTCGCAGGCGTCCGCGGTCTACAAGTGGACCGACGACAAGGGCGTGGTCCAGTACACCGACGCCCCGCCGGAAGGACGCAAGTTCGAACGACTGGACGTGAGGGGTGCCAGCACCCAGTCGGCGCCGACGGAGGAAAACCTGCCAGACGTCGCCGGCACCGAAGAAGAGCCCAATCCGGCGCAGCAACGCCTGGCGGCGATGAAGATCAACTGCCAGCATGCCCGCGACAATCTCGCCACGCTCGAGAAATACCAGGTGGTAACCTCCGATCGTGATGGCGACGGCAAGCAGGAAACGCTCGACGCCGCCGGGCGCGAGGATGCGATCGCCCGCTCCAGGGAACTGATCCGGCAGAACTGCGTCGAGTGAGTCCATGCGTGGCTTCCTCGCCGGGCTGGCCGTGGCGGCGCTGCTGATCGCGGCCGCCGCCGCGTACCTGTGGTATCTCGAACCCGAACGCCTTCCGGCCGAATGGCGGCGCGAGAACCCACGTTCACGCGACTACGCGCCGGCGGTCTATCGCTGGAAGGATGACCAGGGCGTGGTGCAGCTGACCGATGCACCGCCACGCGACCGCCCTTACGAAACGCTCCGGCTGCGCCACGACCAGAACGTGGTCCCGACGACCTTGCCGACCACCAGCGGGCATTGAGCGGGGCGGCGCGCGCGCCGCCGCCCGCCCCTTGCGCCCGAAGGGCACGGTCGAGGCCGGGCCGCTACAATCGCGCGCTCCCCGTTACCCGGTTCCGTTCCCGATGCGTCTGTCGCAGTTCCATCTCCGTACCGAAAAGGAAACCCCGGCCGAAGCCGAGATCATCAGCCACAAGCTGATGCTCAAGGCCGGCATGATCCGCAAGCTCGCCGCCGGGCTCTACACCTGGTCGCCGCTGGGCCTGCGCGTGCTGCGCAAGGTGGAAGGCATCGTGCGCGAGGAGATGAACCGCGCCGGCGCGATCGAGATGAGCATGCCTTCGGTGCAGCCGAAGGAGCTGTGGGAAGAAACCGGGCGCTGGCAGAAGTTCGGGCCGCAACTGCTCAAGATCCGCGACCGCAAGGAGCAGGACTACTGCTTCACCCCGACCGCGGAAGAAGCCGTCACCGACTTCGCGCGCAACGAACTGGCCAGCTACAAGCAGCTGCCGGTGAACTTCTACCAGATCACGACCAAGTTCCGCGACGAGATCCGGCCGCGCTTCGGGGTGATGCGGGCGCGCGAATTCATCATGAAGGATGCCTATTCCTTCCACATCGACGAGGAATCGCTGCAGGCCGAGTACCGCAACATGTACGACACCTACGGCCGCATCTTCACCCGCCTCGGGCTGAAGTTCCGCGCCGTGGCCGCGGACACGGGAGCGATCGGCGGCAGCGCCTCGCACGAGTTCCACGTGCTGGCCGACTCGGGCGAGGACGCGATCGCGTTCTGCGACAACTCGGATTACGCCGCGAACGTCGAACTGGCCGAAGCCATGGCTCCCGGCGCACGCGCCCCGGCCTCGGAAGCGCGGCGCGACATCGCCACGCCAACCCAGAAGACCTGCGAGGAGGTGGCGGCCTTGATGGGCATCGCCCTGCAGCGTACGGTGAAGTCCGTGGCCGTCACGGGCCTTGATGCGGAAGGTGGCGCGCAGTTCGTCCTGGCGCTGGTGCGCGGCGATCACGTGGTGAACGAGATCAAGCTGGCCAAGGTGCCGGGGCTGGCGGACTATCGCCTCGCCACCGAAGCCGAGATCGCCGAACACCTCGGCAGCGAGCCCGGCTTCCTCGGCCCGCTCGGGCCGCGCAAGGCCATCCGCGTCATCGCCGATCGCAGCGTCGCGGCGATGGCGGATTTCGTGATCGGCGCGAACAGGCCCGGATTCCACATCGCGGGCGTGAATTGGGGCCGCGACCTGGCCGAGCCCGAGACGGCCGACATCCGCAGCGTGGTGGCTGGCGATGCCTCGCCCGATGGCAAGGGTACGCTCGGCATCGCGCGCGGGATCGAAGTCGGGCATGTGTTTGCGCTCGGTCGCAAGTATTCCGAAGCGATGAAATGCAGCGTGCTGGATGCCAACGGCAAGGCCGTGCCTCCCGCGATGGGCTGCTACGGCATTGGCGTCAGCCGCATCGTGGCGGCCGCGATCGAGCAGAATTTCGACGACAACGGCATCCGCTGGCCGGCCGCCATGGCACCCTGGAAGGTTGCCGTGTGCGTGATCAACCCGAAGAAGGATCCAGCCGTGCTCGCCGCGGCCGAGGTGCTGTATCGCGAACTGCTCGACGCCGGCATCGAGGCCTGCCTCGATGATCGCGGCCTGCGCCCCGGCTCGATGTTTGCCGATATCGAACTGATCGGCATCCCGCATCGCGTGGTGGTGTCCGAACGCGGCCTGGCCGCCGGCACCTTCGAATACCGCGCGCGCGACGCCGCCGAAAGCGAAAACCTGGATCGCGCCGGACTCCGGGCGCGGTTGCAGGACAGGGTCACGGCAAGCTGAGCGCATGGCCAGCACCCCGGAAGACATCACTCTGCTCTTGGCGCGCTGGCGGAACGGGGACAGCCAGGCCGAGGCAACGCTGGTCGAGCGGGTGTATCCGGTGCTGCGCCGACTGGCCCAGCAACGGCTTGCGCAAAGCGGGAGCGTGACCCTGGTTGCCACCGAGCTGGCCGGCGACGCCTACCTCAAGCTGGCCGAACAGCGCGAGGGGACATTCACCAATCGTGCGCACTTCTATGCCATTGCCGCGCACGTGATCCGGCGCCTGCTGATCGACCACCTGCGCGAGCGCGCCGCCCAAAAACGCGGCGGAGGCCTGATGCAGGTGACCTTGCAGGCGGCAGACGATGTCGCTGCCGCGGGGTCGGATTCGTCCGATGCCCTTGACTTGGATCGGCTTCTGCAACGCCTGGATCGGATCAACCGGCGCGCCAGCCGCCTGGTCGAGTTGCGCTACTTCGGCGGCCTGACGCTGGAAGAAACCGCGGAGGTCATCGGAATCTCGCTGCCCACGGCCAAACGCGACTGGCAGTTCGCGCGGGCCTGGCTGCACGAACAGTTGTCCGGCCCGCCGTCCACCCGGTGAACACTCGCGAGCCAGCCTGATGCGGACAACGCTCTGGTCTCGCGCCTCGGAACTCTTCGCACGTGCCGTGGATCTTGATCCGCTCGCGCGTTCGGCCTTGCTCGATGCGGAGTGCCGTGATGCGCCGGAACTGAACCGGGCGGTGCTCGGCTTGCTGGCGGCACATGATCGGCTCGATCCCGACGCCGACCTCCCTCCGTTGCCGGGATGCGATGAGGCGCTGACCGAGTGGCTGGATGAACCCCTCGGGCCGGGGACACAGGCGGGCCCGTTCACGATCATGTGGGAACTCGGGACGGGCGGCATGGGTGCCGTCTACCTTGCACGGCGCGAGATCGATCACGCGACTCAAGTCGTGGCGCTCAAGGTCGCATCTCGCCGCCACCTCGCCCCCGCCGTCCAGCAACAGCTCCGGCACGAACGCCAGGTGCTTGCCGCGCTTGAGCACCCGAACATCGCGCACCTGATCGATGCGGGAGAACTGCCCGACGGCCGGCCCTACTTCGCGATGGAGTTCGTCGACGGCGATCCGATCACGCGGTACTGCGATGCAAGTCGCCTTTCCTTGCGCGAGCGCCTGCGACTGATGCTGGACGTCATGGCCGCGGTGGAACACGCGCACCGGCGACTGGTCCTGCACCGCGACATCAAGGCAGGGAACATTCTCGTCGATGGGTCCGGGAGGCCGAAGCTGCTCGACTTCGGCATTGCGAAACTGCTGCCCACCGACACCCGCCCGCCCATCGAAGCGACCGCGGAGGGCAGTCGGTTCTTCTCGCCCGCCAGCGCCGCCCCGGAACAGGTTCAAGGGATCGCCACCACGGTTGCCACCGACATCTACGCGCTGGGCGTGCTCCTGTACGAAATGCTTGCCGGTTGCCCGCCGCTGGACATGCGCAGTCACGCCCCGACCGAGATTGTGCGAGCCATCGTCGAGACGATACCGCCGCTCGCGAGCCGGTCGGTCGCGGCGATGGCGACCAAACAGCCCGATCTGGCAAGGGAAGTTGCCGACGCACGGCGCCTTGGCGAGCCCGGGGCCTTGCGTCGTCAGCTCAGTGGCGATCTGGACCTGATACTGGCGCGAGCCCTGCGTAAGGAACCTGAGCACCGCTACGGCAATGTCGAGCGCTTCGCCGCCGATCTGCGCGCCGTACTCGAGTCGCGCCCGATTGCCGCGCGGCGCGGCGAGGTCGCGTATCGGCTGGGCAAGTTCGCACGTCGAAATACGGCCAAGCTGCTGCTCGGCGCCTTGGCCGCGCTGTTCGCCATCGCCTTCGTCGTCGGCATGGTGCTGCAGTCGCTGGAGGTCGCGCGCGCCCGCGACCATGCGGAAGCACGCCGCGAGCAAGCCGAACAGGTGACTGCTTTCCTCATCGACCTGTTTCGCGCTGCCGATCCCAACGTGGCCCAGGGGCGGGATCGAACCGCGCAGGAGCTTCTGGTCGAGGGAGCCGCTCGCTTGCAGCGCCTTGAACTCGACACGTCGACCCGCGCCGCCCTGGCCACCGCCATTGCCGACGTCCACCTCGCGCGCGATGACCTCAAGCAGGCAGAGGTCCAGGTGGGTGAAGTCCTGGGCTGGCTTGAACACCTTCCCGACGCGCCTCCCATGGCGCTGAGCCGGAGTTATTTCCAGCGCGCGCGAGTCGCCTTCGCCCGCGGAAACTACGCATCGGCCGATGCCGACTTGGTGCGCGCCCTGACACAGACCTCCGTGACGCCGGAAAACGAGGTCGATCGCTTGCCGATGCTGCAGTTGCGGGCACAAAGCTGGCAGGCGCTGGGACGTCGGGCCGAGTCCCTCGCCCTTTGGCAGGCGCTCGGTCAGGAACACTTGCGCCGCTTCGGTGCCGAGGATCCGCGCACGCGCGAGATTCGCTTGCGCCTGGCCCTGGCCCTGCTCTCGGCGGGGAAGGACGCGGACGCGGAAGCCCTGCTCGAAGCGAACTTGCGCATTGTCGACAACCTTGGGCAGAGCCGCGACCCGGCCGACGCGGAGGTGGCTCATCATCTCGCCGTGTACCGACGCGACCACGGTCGCGCCGACGAAGCCTGGGCCCTGGCGAAAGACGTGCTTCGAATCAATCTTGCCGCCTTCGGAACCCGTCACTCGCGAACTGCGGGCAGCCATACCCTGCTCGGCACGATCGCACAAACCCGGGGTGACTATCCCGCGGCTCGCACGCACTTCGAGCAGGCCCTTCAGGTCAAGCAGGCCGTGCTCGGTCCCGATCACGGCAACACGGCCTTGTCCGCCTTCAATCTCGGCCTGCTGATCCACTACTACCAGCAGGACGCTCAGGCAGCGGAGCCCTACCTGCGCGCGGCGGTTGAAAATGCTGCGGGTACCGAGAACGCGGGTGGCGTCAAGCTGGCCATCTATCGCCTCGGCCTCGGCGCGGCGCTCCGTGACCTGGGGCGCGACGACGAGGCCCGGACACTGCTGACGGCAGCGCGCAAGCAACTTGAACAGGAGCCCGGCCAACCCGGGCACCTAGCCCTGGCCGAAGGCGAATTGGCGTGTCTGACATCCGGTCTATCCGCAAGCGGACAGGCACAGATCCTCGAGCACGTGCGCCATGAGTACCCGGACTCGCATCCGCGGCGGAAGCGGCTCGAAGCCTGCCTGCGCGCCCCCACCCAATAGCGGTCCCTGCGTCAGTCTTCTCGCCCCCACCACGGGAAGTCTCCGCTCCACTCCAGACTCATGCCGGTTCCCGGTGCCGGGTGCGAGGCAAACAGGATGCCGGCGCGCAGGCGATGCGGAACCCAGGTGACGCCCACGCCACCCAGGGCGAGTTCGGCACTCGCGTGCGGGCCGGTAATGGTGAGGCGACCCGGACTGAGCGAGACATCGATCGAAGGCAAGGGCTCGCTGATCGGCCCCAGAACCAATTGCCGCGTGTCGAGCAACGTGGCGCTCGCTTGCGGGCCAAGGCCGGGGCCGGCGTACGACCAGTTCGGCGAGCTGGTTGCGAGGAGATCGGCCTGCAGGCGCACGGTCTGGCCGGTACGGATCAAGGACAAAGCCACCACGCGCCCCTTGCCTTGGCTGTTCGCAGCCGCATACGCCAGTTCGGCCAGAGTGATTTCTTCGAAGTCCACCGAAGTGGCCGTTTGCAGGGTGATGCGGTGGACGTCGAGCCGGAACGAGGCCGCGCCATCCTGCGCGCCCAGCGCGAGGTCTCGCACCGGAGAGAGCGGAATCCCGTCCGGACGCCGCAGATCGATGTCGGCGAAGCAGCGATCGTCACGAGGAATCTCCGGACTGGCGGGGTTCCTCGGATTCTCGTCGCAGAAGTCATTGGCCTGAACCACACCGGGCAGGGCGAGCAGAACCGGCAACAACCGGCGGCAAGTGGACAATCGCATCGTCATCTCCATTGGGTCAGGCCTGTTGCCAGGAAACGTTGCAATGCCTCGCGGCGTGGGTACAGCCGCGAGTATGGGCCAGATTGTCGTTTCGACTTCACAAGAAGCGCGTGCGAAACGAATGCGGCCCACCGAAGACGCCGCCGCATGGAGCACCGTTGCTGGTGCGCCATGCGTGCGACCGATTGATCAGAGACAACCTGGACGGGCAAGCGTCCTGTCCAGAGCAGCGAGGCTGGGCGTGCTACGCCCCGGACACGTGATACTGGAGTACGCCACCGCCTGACAGGGGACTCCTTGGGTGTTCTGTACAAAGGTCTGAACGGGCGTCGTTCCGTAGGTGTTCACCACCTGGTCGGCGATCTCTCCGCGCACATTCTCTGTGAATACATGGGAGTAGTTGCTGGTGTTGATGGTGGGGTCGCTGTTCGTCACCGTGCCCCCAGCCGCAGAACCTTGCCAAGTCCCCGCGCGAACCAGCATGGTTTGGTGATGGGTGTTCGGCCCGCTGCAATCGCCTCGCTGGAAGATGTTGGCCTTGCCGGAATCCGACGCTTCGGACACGCCGAGATCTTCGATCATTCGATCGTAGCTGGCCGGCGCCGGCGACGGCTTGCCGTTGGCTTTTGCATGGCGAGCGTTGGCCTCATCCCGCAGGTCGATCAGCACCTGGCGGAGCGTCGCGACGCCCTGCTCGCCCTTCGCCACGTAGGATTCGCCAAGCTCGGTGACCTTGGCATAGAAGCCTTCGCTGATCTCGGTGTAGCCTTCCTCAAGCACCAAGCTCTCTTCGAGCGAGGCTGTGGTCATTTCCTGGGCGTTGGCGCCGGCGGCGAACGCCGAGAGCGACAAGGCCACGCTGAGTGCGATTGATTTGCGCATTGCGAGATGCTCCGTGATAGGTCTGAGTTCGAGGTAAACACGCCCGGTTCGATCCACGGCGCATCGAGCACCAAGGGGGTCGAACCGCGAAAACGCGGCCTCGAATCTCAACTCGCAATCCGCGCAAAAAACAGCTCACGCCGCCGCGTGCCATGCGGCGACCAGCATTCCGATCGCCAGAGATCCATTGCTGATCGCCGCTTCGACCCTGCCCGGCGCGACGCGCCTTGGTCATTGGAAGGTATAGCGTGGCCCAAGGAACAAAGTCTCTCCGTCACCGGATACCCCCAGCTCCGCCACCAGGCTCCAGCGACCGAAGCGCCAATTCGCGTTGGCCAGAAGCTGGACATCGGACAACCACGCCACCTCGGCGTACCGAATTCCAAGTCCCAGGTCGAATCCCGGGCTGACGTCGAACCGGGCCGCCAACTCGACAAAGGGAGAGCTCTTGGTGCGGTCCAGCAAGCCTTCCAATTCGTACCTCGCCGCACCGATCCGCACGATTCCGTCGGTGCGGTCGCCCAGTGATGTGCGATACCCCAGTCCGAGCAACCAGGCGCTGACATCGGTCGCACGCCCATCATTGAATCGATAGTCGCCCGTGGCGAACCAATGGTCAGCCCATCGATAGCTTCCTTGAAGGCCGTAGCCTCGCTCGTTGCTGAAATTGTCACTCCGGACCCCATGCCAACCGACGCCCACATGGGTGTAGTCAAGATCACCCGCCGAGGCGGAGAACGACATAGCCCAGAGCAACAGAACCGTGATCGCGAAACGCATCGGTTGTACCTCCAGATAGTGACTGCGAGCAGACTCTGGCTTGCGTACGAGATGCTGCAGCGTCGGCACGCGGGATGGGTTGCACCCCGCGGCTCCGCCGAAGGCCGGCATCCAGACGACCGGAAACCCGCTGACCTGCGGTGGGATCACCTGCAATTCGGATCTCGTCACGTGCCGCTTCGAGTCACGGCGCGAGACCGCGTCCTCTGCCCTCAACTCGGAATCCGCGCGAAATACGGCTCACCTGCCGGACACGCCCTGATGTTCCGGCACTCTCGATGCCGAGCGAGGTCGATGGCAAGCAGGCCGTGCCCGTTGCAGCATCTGCGGCAGGCGAACGCCTGACCGCCCGGGCGCTATCCCCGACGCGCGACGATGAGGAAGCGCGCCCCCTCGCGGGAGTCCGGAGGGCTCAGCGCCCCACCAATTTCCGCGCCGCCAGGGTAATGCGGCCCAGCACCGATCCGGGACGGCCGGCGCTGCCCATGTAGCTCAGCACTCTGGCTTCATCGTCGCCGATCTGGCGGGACAGCTTGCCTTCCCAGTCGCGCTTGAGCTGGTCGCGCTGGATCTTGGTCTGGAGCTGGCGGCGCAAGTCGTCGCCGACGCTTTCCTGCGCGAAACTCGACTCGTCGCGCGCGATGAAGCGGCCCAGCGCATCAAACAGGGTGTCGGTGAGCAGGTCCGGCGCGAAGCTGCGCGTGCTGCTGCCGAGCCCTTCGAAATTGAGGAAGGCCAGGCGCGCCACGCCACCATCGCGGTCGGCATTGACGGTGAGCCGCAGCGGGATGCGTCCGCGCGCCTGGAAGCGCGCGCCGGTGGCTTCGCCGGTCGCGCTCTTGCGGGTCTCGCCCTGGTTGGCGATGCGGTGCTGCTGGAACAGGCCGCTGACGGCCCGCACCCGGCTGGCGCCCTCGACGTCCAGGTTCGGGCACTCGTCGGGCGCGATCTGCGCGCCGAAATCGAGCTGGATCTCGTGCTGGGTCTTGCCGGGCGTGTGACGCAGCTCGTAGCTCGGTTCGACATAGGCGACGATTTCGCCATAACCGGCCAGGGCATAGGTGACACGGGTGCGGCGCTTCAGGAAGGCCAGTTGCCCGGTCAGCTTCTTGAGGTACTCGGCCAGCGTTTGCATCGCCGGGTCGAGCTTGTCGCGCCACAGCGCATCGCGCGCTTCGCTGTCGGCGGCCGTCCGGGCCTCCTCGCTGCGGCGGCGTTCGGCTTCCTGTTCCAGTTCGTCCAGCAGGCCCATACGACACAATCCGTTACGTTTCCGCCACGGTAAACGGGTTGCCGCATACAGGCAAGTCCGGCCGCGCTTGCAAGCCGCGTCCCGCCGGGCATAATCCGATTATCGCCGCAGTATTATCTGCGGATTATTTCCGATAACCCGGAGGACCCGTGGCCATCGACCTGACCTCGCTCAGCCCCAAGCAGTTGCAGAAGCTGATCGGCGACGCCAAGCGCGAAAAACTGCGCCAACAGAAGCGCGCGCCGATCGACAAGGTCCGCGCCCGGCTGACGCGCCTGGCGGCCGCCGAGGGCTATACCCTCGCCGAACTGTTCGGGATCAAGCCCGGTGCGAAGGTCGCTGCCACGAAGGCCCCCCGCGGCATCCGGCGCGCTGCCACGCGGCATCCGGCCAAGGGCAGCAAGGTGGCCCCCAAGTACCGCAATCCCGTCAACGCCGCCGAAACCTGGAGCGGACGCGGCAAGCACCCGCGCTGGATGGTGGCCCTGATTGCGGGCGGCAAGAAGGCCGAGGACTTCCTGATCTGAGGCCCATCGATGCCGGTGGCTCGCGGACGCCGGCACATGCCGGCGTTTTCGTTCAGAGGTTGCGTCGTGCAGGGATCAGCAGGTTGCCGAACAGCAGCCCGGCCACCAACGCCACCAGCAGGTTGACCAGCAGGAAGCCGGTGTCGAGGCCCAGCGCCACGTCGCGCTCCAGCACGAACGTCAGACTGCGGAATCCGACGCTGCCCGGTACCAGCAGGATGATGCCCGGCACCCGGATCAAGGCACCCGGGCGATTGGCCCAGCGCGCGTAGGCGTTGCTGAGCGCGGTGATGACGAGGCTGGCGAGGAACACGCCGGCTTCGCTGCCGAACCACTGTCCGCCGAACTTGGTGACGCTGTATCCGATCGCGGCGGCGGCCATGACCAGCGGGTAGTCGCGCCGATCCGCCTTGAACAGCACCGCGAACGCATAACCGCCCAGCGCCAGCGCCACCCATTCCACCCAGGCCGGCGTACTCACTGCGGCCAGGGCTTCCCGTGGCACCCAGCCTAGCTGGGTGGCGATATGCGAGGCCGCGACCGTGCCGAAGGTGAGCTTGAGCAGCACGGCCAGCGCACCGGCGAAGCGAGCCGTCCCGGACACGAGGTGCTGGCTGGTGAGTTCGGCCACCGCGTTGGTGAGCATCATGCCGGGCAGCAGCACGATCACCGAAGCAATCACCACGGTCTTGAGCGACAGCGGCGTGATCCAGGTTGCCACGGCCGCCGCCAGCAACATCGCCATCAGGGCCGCCACCGCGTCCAGCGCATTCGCCAGGCGCGGGCGATTGCCGCCCAGCATGCTCAGCACGCCGATCAAGGTGCCGATGCCGCCCGCGGTGAGGATGTCGGCCCAGCCGCTGCGCAACAGGCCCGCCACCGAGGCCGAAGTGAGGCCGAAGCTGAGCGCTGTGAGCCACTTCGAGCGCGACCCGGGCGGACGGTCCAGTGCATGCAGGGCCGCCGTGGCGGTGGGCACGTCGATTTCCCGGGCCAGCAGGCGCTCGGCGATGGCGTCGGCCTGGCACAACTTGCGCAAATCGACCTCACCCGGCTGCAGTCGGATCACGCGCGTGGTGTCGTCGATGCTGCCATCACGCAAGGCATCGCCGAAGGACAGGATCAGGCCGGTGGGATTGGACCACGGCGCGCAGCGCAAGCCGATGCGCGGTGCCACCGCCGTGATGGCACCCTCCAGGCGTTCGGCGGTGGTGCCGTAGGCGTGCAGGCGCGAGGCGAGCTGCACCACGAAATCGATGCGGGCGGCGTAGGAGGCGTCGGTCATGGGGCGCAAGGTGCAAGCATTGGCGCCAAGTCTAAGCGCCGCAGGTGCCAAACTCCCGCGCTCGACGCTCAGGTGCCCGGGTAGCGCGCCAGCCCCGTGCGATTGCCGCCCCTGCGCCAAACCCGGAGAATTCACGCATTCCTGCCGGAGTCGGACCGATGAGCGAACGCGAGAGCATGCAGTACGACGTGGTGATCGTCGGAGCCGGCCCGGCCGGTCTGTCCTGCGCGATCCGCCTCAAACAGCTAAAGCCCGAGCTGTCGGTGTGCGTGATCGAGAAGGCCTCGACCGTCGGCGCGCACATCCTCTCCGGCGCGGTGATCGAAACCGGTCCGCTCGATGCGCTGCTGCCCGAGTGGCGCAAGTCGCCGCCACCGATCTGCGTGCCCGCCACCGAGGACGAGTTCTGGCTGCTGAGCAAGAACGGCGGACGCAAGCTGCCGGTGCCGCCGGGCATGAACAACCACGGCAACGTGATCGTCTCGCTCGGCGCGATGTGCGCCTGGCTGGCTCCGCAAGCCGAAGCCTTGGGCGTGGAAATCTATCCCGGCTTCGCCGCCTCGGAACCGTTCTACCAACCTGATGGCAGCGTCGGCGGCGTGCGCATCGGCGACATGGGCGTGGCCAAGGATGGTTCGCAGAAGGCGGGCTACACCCCGGGCATCGACATCCTGGCGCCGGTCACGGTGCTGGCCGAAGGCGCGCGCGGCCATCTCACCAAGCAACTGGTCAGCAAGTTCGCATTGGACGCGAACAGCGATCCGCAAGGCTATTCGATCGGCATCAAGGAACTGTGGCAGGTGCCGGCCGGACGCGTGAAACCCGGCAAGATCGTGCACAGCTTCGGCTGGCCGGCCGACTCGAAAACCTACGGCGGCAGTTTCCTCTACCACCTTGATGGTGATCGCATCGCGCTGGGCTACGTCTCGGGCCTCGACTACCAGGATCCGAACTACCAGCCCTACGAAGCCTTCCAGCAATGGAAGAATCATCCCAGCGTGAAATCGCTGCTCGACGGCGGCAGCATCCTCTCGGCCGGCGCGCGCGCCATCGTCACCGGCGGCTGGCAATCGCTGCCCAAGGTTGAAATGCCCGGCGCGCTGTTGATCGGCGATACCGCCGGCCTGCTCAACGTGCCCAAGATCAAGGGCACGCACCAGGCCATCCGCAGCGGCATGCTGGCCGCCGAACACCTCGCCACCAGCGGAAAGCCCGAAGGCTTCGACGCCAGGCTGCGCGCCTCGCCCGCGATGGACGAGCTGAGGAAAGTGCGCAACGTCAAGCCCGGCTTCAAGCGCGGCTTGTGGTTCGGCATGGCGAACGCGGCCTGGGAAACCCTGGTGGGCGGCCGCTCGCCCTGGACCCTGAAGAACAAGCCCGACTGGTCCTCGCTGCACAAGCTGCCGGGTTACGAGTCGCCCAGACGCGACTACGCGGATCGAACCTTGCCGCCACGCGACCGCCTCGCCGGCGTCTACTTCGCCGCCACCGAACATGATGAAGACCAACCGGTGCATCTCAAGGTGGCCGACACCAACGTCTGCGTCACGACCTGCGCCACCGAGTACGGCAACCCCTGCACCCGCTTCTGCCCGGCCGGCGTCTACGAGATCGTCGTCGATGCGAATGAAGCCGCCGGCAAGCGCCTGCAGATCAACGCCGCCAACTGCGTGCACTGCAAGACCTGCGACATCAAGGATCCTTACCAGATCATCAACTGGGTAACGCCTGAGGGTGGGGCTGGACCGAACTATCAGAATCTGTAGCCTTCATCGTCACTCCCGCGAAGGCGGGAATCCAGCCCTTGTGTCGTTGGAGAAACGCGTGGCCAAGAAGGAAAACGGGCAAGTCGAGTTCGTTCGATGGATGGGACCTCTGCTTGAGTGCCTGCGCGCAGCCGGTGGTTCTGCCAAGCCGCGAGAAGTTTCGGCATGGATTAGGCAAGAGCTCAAGCTCCCGGACACCCTCACCGAGGCCAGCCTGAAGTCTGGTGCAAATCGATTTCACAACCAAGTGCAGTGGGCACGCCAGTACCTCGTCTGGGAAGGCTTGATCGACGACGCCAAGCGCGGAGTCTGGTCCTTGACGCCACTGGGCTGGAAAACGCACCTCGATGACAAGGCCGCTCGCGCGGTATTTCTCGACCGAGTGGCGATCAGCCAGCGATTCCGCAAGGATGCCAAGAGCGACATTTTCGAGTCCACTCCTCCCGCCGCACAGGAAGGAGCACCACCCGACGATGCCGATGAACAGGAGCTCCTCGACGTCCTGAAAGCGTTGCCGCCCTACGGCTTCGAACGCCTCTGCGTCCGCTTGTTGCACGAACACGGGTTCGAGGACGTACGGGTGACGCAGCAGTCGCGAGACGGTGGTATCGACGGGCTCGGGGTGTTACGCCTTAGCCCGTTCGTAGGCGTCAAGGTAGCGTTCCAGGCCAAGAAGTACGCCAACGCCGTTTCCAGCCCGGAAATCCGGAATTTCCGCGGCGCTTTGTCCACCCAGATCGACAAGGCCGTGCTGATCACCACCGGCCGCTTCACCCGTGACGCGGAAGCAGAGGCGTCCAAGACCGGCGCGTTTCCGATCGAGCTGATCGACGGCGAACGGCTGGTCGAGCTTTTCCAATCAGCTTCGCTTGGCGTCAAGCAAAAACAGGCCTTCGAGATCGATCAGGCCTTCTTCGACCAGTTCCGAGGGAAATGACGTGGAAGACCAAGGTATCGAAATTCGTGGCTCTATCGTGAGCCTGGAGCCAGAGACACAAGCTCTGCTCGATTTGATCGAACTCGGAGAGCAGCACGTTCGCGCCGGAAGATGTCGGCCGCTCCGGGAAGTGGTAGCTCGCTTGCGACAGAAGACTGCCATTTCGCCTGGCGCTCCCGTCCAGGCGCGCGAACCATGAATTCCTTCGACGCCACACAGCCCTACCGCATCGCCGTCATCGGCCTCGGCTACGTCGGCCTGCCGCTGGCCGTGGAATTCGGCAAGCACTTTCCGACCATGGGGTACGACATCGACCGCGTGCGCGTCGCGGCGCTGCGCGGCGGGCGCGACGACACGCGCGAACTGACGGCGCAAGAACTCGCTGCCAGTCCGCAGCTGCGCTATAGCGACACGCTCGACGAGCTGCGCGATTGCACCATCTTCATCGTCGCGGTGCCCACGCCGGTCGATCGCGACAAGCGTCCCGATTTCACCCCGTTACTGCGCGCCAGCGAGGCCGTGGGCTCGGTGCTCAAGCCCGGCGATCTGGTGGTGTACGAGTCCACCGTGTATCCCGGCGCCACGGAGGAGTTGTGCGTGCCGCGGCTGGAACAGGCCTCGGGGCTGGCGTTCAACCGCGACTTCACCGTGGGCTACAGCCCGGAGCGGATCAACCCGGGTGACACACAGCATCGGCTCACCACGATTCCCAAGGTCACCTCCGGCTCGACACCGGACACTGCCGACTTCGTCGACGCGCTGTATCGCCGCATCATCAGCGCCGGCACGCACAAGGCTCCCAGCCTGCGCGTGGCGGAAGCGGCCAAGGTGATCGAGAACACGCAACGCGACGCCAACATCGCGCTGATCAACGAGTTCGCGTTGATCTTCCATCGACTCGGCATCGACACGCACGACGTGCTTGCGGCCGCCGGCACCAAGTGGAACTTCCTGCCGTTCAAGCCCGGCCTCGTCGGCGGACACTGCATCGGCGTAGATCCCTACTACCTGATCCAGAAGGCGCAGGAAGTGGGTTACTACCCGGACATCCTGCTCGCCTGCCGCCGCATCAACGAGGCCATGGGTCGCCACGTCGCCGCCGAGGTCGTCAAGATCATGGTGTGCAAGGGCCAGACTGTCGCGGGCGCACGCGTGCTGCTGCTCGGATTCGCCTTCAAGGAAAACTGCCCGGATCTGCGCAACACGCGCGTCGTCGATCTGATCGCCGAGTTCCGCGACTTCGCCACCCAGGTCGAGATCTTTGACCCGTGGGTGGATCGCGACGAAGCCCGGCGCGAGTATGGCGTGGAGCTGCTGGGGCAGCTGCCCGACAGCGCCGACTACGACGCGGTGCTGGTTTGCGTGGCACACCAGCAGTTCCGTGATGCGGGCGTCGCTCGCATCCGGTCCATGTTGCGCGATGAGACCTCGGTGCTGTATGACGTGAAGGGCCTGTTCGACAAGGATCAGGTCGACGGCCGCCTGTAGACACATGCCCACCCTCGCCCTCGCCACCGCAATCTGCGCCGCCGCCACCGACGACGACCTGCATCCCTTGCAGGCGGCATGCGAGGAGGCCGGGCTGCGTGCCGATATCGTGGCCTGGGACGATGCCAGCGTGTCGTGGTCGCGATTCGATGCGGTGCTGCTGCGTTCGCCCTGGGATTACACCGAGCGCCTTGCCGAGTTCCTGCGCTGGTGCGAGCGCGTATCGACGCGCACGAGGCTGCTCAATCCGCTCGATGTGGTGCGCTGGAACACCGACAAGCATTACCTTGGCGAACTGGCGCGGCAGCGCGTGCCGGTGATCGAGTCGCATTACATCGAGCCGGGCGAGAAGCCGGATCGATTTCCCGAATTCGACGAGTTCGTGGTGAAGCCTTGCGTGGGCGCCGGCTCACGCGGTGCGCGACGTTTCGTCCACGCCGAACGCCACGCAGCGATCGAACACGCGCGCGACCTGCTGTCGCAAGACCGCAGCGTGCTGGTGCAGCCGTATCTGCGCGCGGTGGACGAAGACGGCGAGACCGCGCTGGTTTACTTCGACGGCCGTTTCTCGCATGCGATCCGCAAGGCGCCGCTGCTGCGCCGGGGTGAAGACGCAACCCGCGCGCTGTTTGCGCCAGAACGCATCAGCGCACGCAAACCCTCCGATGCCGAGCGCCTGGCCGCGAAGCAGGTGCTGGCCGCGCTGCCTTTCGCGCCGCTGGCCTATGCACGGGTCGACCTGTTGCCGTCCGAACAGGGCCCGCAATTGCTCGAACTCGAACTGACCGAACCCTCGCTGTTTTTCGCGACGGCGCCGGGCGCGGCGGCGCGCTTCGCCCGTGCGCTCGCGCAGCGGCTCGCGTAGAGCGGAGTTTGCTGCGCTGCCCTGATCTCAAAGCCTGCGAGCAACAGCAGCCGAGCAAGCGCGGCTCTACGCGTGGCGTGGCGTTGTTTGCTTATGCCCCGCAGTGGTTTGCGTCGTCCGCGTGGCTCGCCGACACTGTGCGACCAATGAGTGCCTTCCCTCCCCTCAATCATCTCGACCGTCTCGAAGCCGAGAGCATCCACATCCTGCGCGAAGTAGCGGCCGAATGCCGGAATCCGGTGCTGCTGTATTCGATCGGCAAGGACAGCTCGGTGCTGCTGCACCTGTTGCTCAAGGCCTTTGCGCCGGCCAAGCCGCCGATTCCGCTGCTGCACGTCGATACGACCTGGAAGTTCCGCGAGATGATCGCGTTCCGTGACCGGCGCGCGGCCGAATCCGGGGTCGAGTTGCGCGTGCACATCAATCCCGACGGCGTGCGCGAAGGCATCGGACCGTTCTCGCATGGTTCGGCCGTGCATACCGACGTGATGAAAACGCAAGGCCTGAAGCAGGCGCTGGCGAAGTTCGGTTTCGACGCCGCCATCGGCGGCGCGCGCCGTGACGAGGAGAAATCGCGCGCCAAGGAGCGCGTGTTCTCGTTCCGCAGCGCGCAGCAGCGCTGGGACCCGAAGGCGCAGCGCCCGGAGCTGTGGAACCTGTACAACACGCGCCTGGGGCCCGGCGAATCGCTGCGCGTGTTTCCGCTCTCGAACTGGACCGAGTTGGATGTATGGCTTTACATCTGGCGCGAGCAGATCCCGGTGGTGCCGCTGTATTTCGCCGCGACGCGGCCGGTGGTGGAGCGCGACGGCGCATTGATTCTGGTGGATGACGAACGCCTTCCGCTCCAATCCGGCGAAGTCCCGCAGCAACGACGAGTGCGCTTCCGCACTCTCGGCTGTTATCCGCTCACCGGCGCAATCGATTCCGACGCCGACACGCTGGAAAAAGTCATCGCCGAAATGCTGGTGGCGCGCAGTTCCGAACGCCAGGGCCGCGTGATCGACCGCGATGCAGGCGCCTCGATGGAGAAAAAAAAGCAGGAGGGGTATTTCTGATGCCACACGCCCCCATCCCGACCTTCCCCCGCGCGCGGGGGAAGGGGCAGAACGAAGCTGCGCGCTTGTCCTTGCTCTGCACGCGGGGGACGGGGCTAACCGAAAGAGCACTCAACTCCGTGCTCCGCGCACGAGGGACAAGGCAAGTCCGAAGAGCGCACAACTCCTTCCCCCGCGCGCGGGGGAAGGCTGGGATGGGGGTCGCCCCATGATCGCCGAGTACCTCAGGCAACACGAAACCAAAGGCCTGCTGCGCTTCATCACCTGCGGCAGCGTGGATGACGGCAAGAGCACCTTGATCGGCCGCCTGCTGTTCGACAGCAAGCGCCTCTACGACGACCAACTCGCCGCGCTCAACGCCGACAGCGCGCGCTTTGGCACCCAGGGCGAGAACATCGACTACGCCCTGTTGCTCGATGGCCTGGAGGCCGAGCGCGAGCAGGGCATCACCATCGATGTCGCGTATCGCTACTTCTCCACCGACAAGCGCAGCTTCATCGTCGCCGACTGCCCCGGCCACGCGCAGTACACCCGCAACATGGCCACCGGCGCGTCCACCGCCGACCTCGCCATCGTGCTGGTCGATGCGCGCCGCGGCGTGCTCACCCAGACCCGCCGCCACAGCTACATCGTCTCGTTGCTGGGCCTGAGCCACGTGGTGCTGGCGGTGAACAAGATGGATCTGGTCGACTACGACCAGGGCGTGTTCGACGCCATCGTGGCCGAGTACCACGCATTGGCCGAACGCCTCGGCATTCCGAAGGTGCAGGCAATCCCGCTCTCGGCACTGAACGGCGACAACCTCACCACGCGTTCCGGGGCCACGCCGTGGTACGCCGGCCCGGCCTTGCTGGAGCACCTCGAAGCGGTGCGGATCGCGTCGCCGCCGGCGCGCGGCTTTCGCCTGCCGGTGCAGTGGGTGAACCGCCCGCACGCCGATTTTCGCGGCTATGCCGGCAGCCTGATCGGTGGCGCCGTGACGGTGGGCGACGATGTGGTGGCGCTGCCCTCGGGCCGGCGCTCGCGCGTCGAGCGTGTGCTCGGCCCGGACGGCGATCTCGTTCGCGCCGAGCCCGGGCAGGCGATCACGCTGACCCTGAGCGACGAACTCGACGTGAGCCGGGGCGACGTGCTGGCCGCAGCCGGCGACCCGCCACAGGTGGCGGACCAGTTTGCCGCGCACCTGCTCTGGATGGGCGACCACGCCCTCGTCCCGGGCCGGCCCTACCTGCTCAAGCTCGGCACGCGCACGGTCACCGCCCAGATCACCGAGATCAAGCACCGAATCGACGTCGACACGCAGGAGCACCTCGCGGCCAAGCGCCTGGAGCTGAACGAAGTCGCCTGCTGCAACCTGAGCTGCGACCAACCGATTGCGTTCGCGTCGCACGCGCAGGAACGCGAACTGGGCAGCTTCATCCTGATCGACCGCCAGTCGAACGCCACGGTGGCCGCCGGCACGCTCGATTTCGCCCTGCGCCGCGCCGGCAACCTGCACTGGCAGCATCTGGATGTCGACCGCGCGGCGCGCGCCGCGCTCAAGCACCAGACCGCGTCCTGCCTCTGGTTCACCGGGCTTTCGGGCTCGGGCAAGTCGACCATTGCGAACCTGGTGGAAAAGCGCCTGCACGCGCTCGGCCATCACACCTACCTGCTCGACGGCGACAATGTGCGCCACGGCCTCAACCGCGACCTTGGCTTCACCGAGGAAGATCGGGTCGAGAACATCCGGCGCGTGGCGGAGGTGGCACGGCTGATGGTGGACGCCGGCCTGATCGTGCTGGTGAGTTTTATCTCGCCCTACCGCAGCGAACGCCAGTTCGCGCGCGAGCGCTTCGGCGCCGGCGAGTTCATCGAAGTCTTCGTCGATACGCCCTTGAGCGTGTGCGAGGCGCGCGACGTGAAGGGCCTGTACCGCCGCGCGCGGGCCGGCGAAATTCCGAATTTCACGGGCATCAGCGCGCCCTACGAGGCGCCGCTGGCGCCGGAACTGCGCCTCGAAGGGGCGACCGAAGCCGCCGACCGGGCGGCGGAACGGGTGGTGAAACGCCTGCTCGGGGGATGAAGGGAAGATCAAAAAGGCGTTTTCGCAAAGGACGCAAAGGAAAAGCAGAAAGCTCGCAAAGAACTGCGTTGAGATTGGCTCCTCGCGAGGCGTGGCGCCCCGCCTCAGCCCACTCCTGCCTTTCCTTCGCGACCTTGCCCTTGCCTTTCCTTTGCGTCCTTTGCGAAAGCGTCTCTTGATCTTGATCCTCGTCTTGACTCGATCTTGGCCTTGCTTCTCGCCCCGACCCGACGACCGGTTACAATACGCGCCCGTCCTGCCCGGCCGGACGCTTCCCCCGCAGATTCAGGAACTCCAGACCGATGAAGATTCTTGTCGGCTACAAGCGCGTCGTCGATTTCAACGTGCGCATCCAGGTCAAGCCCGATGGCTCGGGCGTCGTGACCGACGGCGTGAAGCTTTCCGCCAATCCCTTCGATGAAATCGCGCTGGAAGAAGCGCTGCGACTGCGCGACAAGGGCATCGCGACCGAAGTCGTGGTGGCCACCATCGGCCCGGCCGATGCGCAGGCACACCTGCGCAATGGCCTCGCGATGGGCGCGAACCGCGCCATCCACGTGGTCACGACCGATGCCATCCAGCCGCTCACCGCGGCGCGCGTGCTGCTCAAGCTGATCGAGAAAGAGCAGCCGCAGCTGGTGATCCTCGGCAAGCAGGCAATCGACGACGACGCCAACCAGACCGGGCAGATGCTGGCCACGCTCTGGGGCCGGCCGCAGGCCACCTTCGCCGGCAAGCTCGATGTCGTCGGCGACAAGGCCACGGTAGTGCGCGAGGTGGACGCCGGACTGGAGACCCTGGAAGTCGATTTGCCCGCGGTGGTCACCACCGACCTGCGCCTGAACGAACCGCGCTTCATCAAGCTGCCCGACATCATGAAGGCCAAGAGCAAGCCGCTGGAAACCCTGCCGCTCGCCGACCTCGGCGTCGCGTCCGGCGACACGCTCAACACCCTGGGCTACGCGCCTCCGCCCAAGCGCAGCAAGGGCGTGATGGTGAAGAGCGCGGCCGAACTGGTCGCGGCACTCAAGGCCAAGGGCTTGCTGTAACACATGACTCCTTCCCCCGCGTGCGGGGGAAGGTCGGGATGGGGGCCATCGTAGCGAACCGCCTGGCACTCGCCCCCACCCAATCCCTCCCCGGCGCACGAGGAGGAAAACGAACCGGAGAATCGCCATGTCGAACGTCCTCATCGTCGCCGAACACCTCGACGGCAAACTCAACGCCGCCACCGCCAAGTGCGTCACCGCGGCCAAGGCAATGAACCCGGCCAGCCTCGATGTGATCGTGCTCGCCGCCGATCCGGCCGGCGTCGCCGCGCAGGCCGCGCAGATCGCCGGCGTGTCGCGCGTGCTGGCGGTTGCGAACCCGGCCAACGCGAACGCCATCGCGCAGGTGCAGGCGCCGCAAGTGGCCAGGCTCGCTACCGGCTACACCCACGTCTTCGGCCCCAGCACCACCTTTGGCAAGGACCTGATGCCCTGCATCGCGGCCCTGCTCGGCGTGGCCCAGGTCAGCGACGTGATGGCAGTGGAAGGAACGCACACCTTCAAGCGTCCGATCTATGCCGGCAACGCCATCGTCACGGTGCAGGCACCGGCCGGCCAGACCGTGGTCGCCACGGTGCGCGTGGCCTCGTGGGCGGCGGCCGCCGGCGGCAACAGCGCGCCGGTGGAAGCGGCCGCTGTCGACGTGGCCCTGCCTTCGCACACGCGCCACAAGGGCCTGGCCGCCGGCAAGTCGGATCGTCCTGACCTGCAAAGCGCAAGTCGCGTGGTCTCGGGTGGACGCGGCGTGGGTTCGGCCGAGAACTTCGCCGTGATCTACAAGCTGGCCGACAAGCTCGGCGCCGGCGTCGGCGCCTCGCGCGCCGCGGTCGACGCCGGCTACGTGCCGAACGAAATGCAGGTCGGCCAGACCGGCAAGATCATCGCACCCGAACTGTACGTGGCCATCGGCATCTCCGGCGCGATCCAGCACCTCACGGGCATCAAGGACGCCGGTACCATTGTCGCGATCAACAAGGACAGTGAGGCACCGATCTTCGAGATCGCGGACATCGGCCTCGTCGGCGACTTGTTCACGCTGATTCCGGAGATCGAGGCGGCGCTCTGAGGGCGCGGGCGTGACGGCGCTGCCTGAGCCGTCGCGCCTCACCACCGCCGGACCAGGCAAGCTCGATCCAGACTGAACCGTTTCGTCGGGGGGCGAAGTGGACAAGCCAGCAAAGCAGGATGCCGGGCCGGGGGCCGCGAACCCGTCGTGCCGCGGGCGCGAGGGATCGGTCGAACTCGCGGATGTCGCGTTGTCCTCCGACGGGCGCCCGCGCTACAGCGTCGTGATCCCCACCCACAACCGGCGCGACTACGTGCTGCGCGCGATCCGCAGTTGCCTCGGCCAGACAGGCCCGGGCATCGAAGTGCTGGTCGTTGACGATGGCTCCACCGATGGCACGCGCGAGGCCGTGGCGCAGCTGCTCGATCCGCGCCTGCGCCTGATCGTGCACGCGACCAATCGCGGCGTCTGTCCGGCGCGCAATTCGGGCGCCGCCGCCGCGCAAGGCGAATGGGTGGTGTTCCTCGACAGCGACGACGAGCTACTGCCGGGCGCGATCGACCGGATCGACGCTTGCGCCGTGCGTCAGGCGGCCTCCATCTCGGCCTTGCGCTTCTTGTTCGCCCTCGACGATGGCGGCATCTCGCCGCACACCCTGCCGCCGGCCGGCCATCTCGACTATGCGGGGCTGCTGCGCTGGCAGGCATCGTGTTCCATGCACCAGCAGGACACCTTGCTTTGCGTGCGTGGAAGCGCGTTCTCCGATTTGCGCTATCCGGACAGCCGCGCGTTCGAGCTGGGCTATTTCCTCGATTTGCATCGCCATTTCGAGGTCGTCGTGGCCCATGACGTGGTGGCGGCGCTACATTACGACGCGCCCACCTCGCTGTCGCGCACGATCGAGCGGGCGCAACTGCTCCGTGCCGCCGCCGACCAGGCGCAGGAGGCGCAACGCGTCCTCACCGCGCATGGGGCCGAGATGCAGCGCCTGGCCCCCATCCTCCATTGGCGCCAGTTGCGTCGCACTGCGCTGCACTATTTGCTGGCGGGCGAGCGCGGCAAGGGCTGCGCCCTGGCGTGCGCCGCCTTGCGGCAACGCTGGATGACGCCCGAGGTCATCGTGATGCTCGTGGTCGGACTGCTGGGCAAGCGCTGGCTGGCACGCCTGCGCGAACTGCAGGTCAGGAGCATGGACCGCTACCTGCGCCCGAACCGGCCGCCACGCCACCCCACGCCGCGATCCGGTACCGCCCCGGTCGTCAGTTGAGTCCGGGCAACCAACCGCCACGGCGCGTCAGGTGACTCCGGCCACCGGGCTGGGTGGCGTCGGCACGAGCCGGCGCAGGGTCCAGCGCACCAGCGGCTGTTCGATCCGGCGATGGATCGGCAGCGCTGCGGCGGCGCAGGCGACCACGCACGCCGTGATGAATCCCCACGCGCCGACCGGACCGGCATCCGGCACGTGCCGTTGCCACACCAGCCAGACCGCGCCGACCAAGTAAGGGTGGATCAGGTACAGGCTGTAGGACGCATCACCCAGCCAGGTCATGGCGCGCCCCAGCCTGGATCGCAACCGTCCGAACGAAGCCATAGCGAGCACCAGCGCGGCCGCCGGGAGCCCGGCGCTTGCCAAGCGGGTTTCGGTCGTGGCCATCCAGAACATCGTCAGTGCGGCCACCAGCGCGATGACCCCGGCAAGCCACGCCGATAGTCGAGCACCGGACCGCAGCGCGAGCGCCACGCCCATTCCGAATACGAACTCGAACACCAGCGGCTGGCCGAGGAATACGGCCCAGGCCGGCGCCGCGGGGCCCGAGAATGGACGCGCCACCGCCACCCCCATCGCGAGCAGCGCCGTGACCACGACCACGCGCCAGCCGGCCGAGGTGATCCACGGCAGCGTCGCCGCGAACACCAGGTAGAAATACATCTCGTAGTTGAGCGTCCAGCCCGGCACGAACAGCGGCCATATCTGGTCCGGTGCGCCGGGGCTGTAGTGCGGGAGGAAGGCGAGGCTCTGCGCCAGGTGCATCGGATCCAGCACCGCCGCATGAAACAGCGACGGCCACTGCCAGAGCGCCACCGCAACGACCAGGGTCGCGAGCCAGTACATCGGTGCGATGCGGGCGAAGCGACGCGCGAAGAACGCAAGCGCCGGCGTCCCCGGCCGCGTCGCCCAGGCCATCACGCAGCCACTCAGCACGAAGAAAACGTCGACGCCGAATTCGCCCCAGCGCCAGGCTGCCTCCGGCACGCGATCCGCCACGTAACGGCCGGCATGGAACACGACCACCGACAAGGCCGCGACCGCGCGCAACACCTGCAGCCCATCGAGGCGGTCACGATCTTCCGGGCGGGTGGACGCCGTCATGCAGGTCGCATGCGGACCGACCCGCGCGTGCGCCGGTGCCGCCTCAGGCCGCGCGCTTGAACGGCGCGCCGGTCTTTTCGCGCAGCTCGTCGTCGCTCACGCCGGGGGCGGATTCCACCAACACCAGCCCGTCCGGCGTCACGTCCATCACCGCCAGTTCGGTGATGATGCGATTGACCACGCCCACGCCAGTGAGTGGCAAGGTGCATTCGGGCAGGATCTTGTGCTCGCCATTCTTGGCGGTGTGCTCCATCAGCACCACGACGCGCTTGACCCCGGCCACCAGGTCCATCGCGCCGCCCATGCCTTTCACCATCTTGCCGGGCACCATCCAGTTGGCGAGATCGCCGCGATGCGTCACCTGCATCGCGCCCAGGATGGCCAGATCGATATGGCCGCCGCGGATCATCGCAAAGGAATCATGGCTGCCGAAATAGCTCGCCCCCACGCGCGCGGTGACGGTCTGCTTGCCGGCATTGATCAGATCGGCATCGACTTCGGCTTCGGTCGGAAACGGTCCGATGCCGAGCAACCCGTTCTCCGACTGCAGCCACACATCCATGCCTTCCGGGATGAAGTTGGCCACCAGGGTCGGCAGGCCGATGCCCAGGTTCACATAGGCACCATCGGTGAGTTCTCCTGCGGCGCGCTGCGCCATTTCGTCGCGGGTCCAGGGCATGTCGGTTTCCTCAGTGGGGTGCCATTGTCCAGTCGGCGTGGGCTTGCAGCGCCGCCGCAGTAAGTTCGTCGCCATACATCCGCCGCGCGCGCGCCAGCCGCCGCGCCGCGGGCGCCATGTCTTGCGGCAACGACGCATCCACGATGGCGCAAGCCGTGTCATACAGCGAAGCGGCGGCGCGCATGCGCTGCTCCGGGGTCATGTCGCGGCAGCGCGCCGCGACGCGGGCCGCGATTTCGGGCGCGGTGTCGTTCATGCCAGTACTTCCTCCAGGGCCGCCTCGACGCCCAGCCCTGGCGCCCAGCCCTGGCGCCCAGCGCCGCAGATAGTCGCGATCTACTGGGGCGTCGATCAAGTCGCGCACGTCGCGCCGTTGCAACTCCGAAGCGCTGTCGCGCGCCCAAGCCAGCTTGGACAGGATCAGGTCCTCGCGGCTGACGATGTACGTTTCGATACCTCCGATCCGCACCGCCTGCCGGCGCGCGAATTCGGTCCGCCGGTAAGCATCGTCCCTGCGCACGATCAGGTCTACCTTGATGCCGCTCTCCAGATGCATGAGGTTGAGCATACGCCGCGAGGCGATGGCGTCGCGCACCGCATCGGCATCGACGTAGAAATCGCGCTCGAAGGCGCGCGCCAACCGGACTGGATCGATGCCGTCGAGCGCCACCACCAAGTCGATGTTGCGCGTCATGCGCGGTATCGCGTAGTAGGCCAGCGCGAATGATCCGGTCAGCATGAAGGCGACGCCCACCTCGCGCAGCCGGTCACTCACGAGGCCCAGCAGTTCCAGTTCGCCCATCACGGCATCGCGACCTCAGCCCGCCCGCACCGTGCGCTGCTCGATGCGTTTTTCCGGCGTCGCGTTCACCACGATGCGGTCGACGTAGATGCCGGGCAGATGCACGTGATCCGGATCGATTTCGCCGACCTCGACCAGCTCCTCCACCTCCACCACGCAAACCTTGCCCGCCATCGCGCAGGCCGGATTGAAGTTGCGCGAGGTCTTGCGGAACACCAGGTTGCCGGCGGTATCGGCCTTCCATGCCTTCACCAGCGACACGTCGGCCTTGAGCGCGGTTTCCAGCACGTACCAGTGACCGTCCGGGAACTGGCGCGTCTCCTTGCCCTCCGCCACCACCGTGCCATAACCGGTGCGGGTGAAGAACGCCGGAATCCCGGCCCCGCCTGCGCGCAGGCGCTCGGCCAGCGTGCCCTGCGGGTTGAACTCGAGTTCGAGTTCGCCCGACAGGAACTGGCGCTCGAACTCCTTGTTCTCGCCCACGTAGGACGAAATCATCTTCCTGATCTGGCGCGTGCTGAGCAGCTGGCCGAGGCCAAAGCCATCGACGCCGGCGTTGTTGGAAATCGCGGTCAGGCCCTTCACGCCCGAATCGCGCAGCGCCGCAATCAGGGCTTCGGGGATACCGCAGAGCCCGAAGCCGCCGACGGCGAGGGTTTGATTATCGGCAACAAGGCCTGTCAACGCGCTTGTCGCAGACGGAAACCGCTTGGATTTTCGCGGCGAAGCCGCGACTGCCACCCCAGCTGCGCTCATCGCACCAGACTCCAGATTGAGACCCGAGGCATTCTAACTGGTGCGCCGCAGCACAGGCGTTGTACTTTCGGGCGGACCCTTTCGGCCGGCCGGCCTCGGCGCTGCCAGCGCGGAGGGCTTCAGGGCCTTCCCCATGTACAATTCGTCACAATTGCTGCGGCGCGCATCGCTGCAGCCAGCGCCGTCTGGGGGCCGGCGCTCGATTTGTGCGCAGTCGGAGCGGCCTCCAAGGACAAGCTGATGTCGCAAGAGTTGAAGGCGTGACCGAGAATTGGTGGATCGACCCGCTCATCACCGCGCTGATCGTTGCGGCGATGTTGTGGATCCTCGAACCCCTTGCACATCGCCTTGGGTTGCTGGATCGCCCGGGCGGGCGCAAGGATCACGCCCACCCCACCCCTATCGTCGGCGGCTTGGCCATGGCCATCGGCATCATGGTGCCGGTCGTGTGGCTGGGCGAGTACCCGCGGGCCTACCTGGGTTTCATGCTGGGCGCGGCGATGCTGATCGTCGTCGGCCTGATCGACGACGTGCGCGACGTGCGCTGGTGGTGGCGACTGCTGGCGCAGGCCGGAGCGGCCCTGGTCATGATCTACGTGGGCGGGGTCAGGGTCGAATACCTGGGCGAACTCCTCGGCACGCGCTCGTTCGATCTTGGCATCTGGTCGGTGCCCTTCACCGTCTTCGCCACCGTGGGCATCATCAATGCATTCAACATGTGCGATGGCGTGGACGGACTGGCCGGTGCGCTGGCGGTGACGGCACTCGGGATGTATTGCGCGGCGGCGGTTTATTCGGGCAATACCTTCATGGTCGATCGCCTCGCGCCCGTCATCGCCGCAGTCGGCGTGTTTCTCGCATTCAACCTGCGCCACCCGTGGCGTCAGCGTGCGCGCGTCTTCATGGGCAACGCGGGAAGCGCGTTCCTGGGCTACCTGATCGCATGGGTGTGCTTCCGCCTCACCCAGGAGCCGAACCACCCGGTGACACCGGTGCTCGCGCCCTGGCTCATTGCGCCACCCATCATCGATTGCCTCGTGGTCACGATGCGCCGTCTGCACCAACGGCGTTCGCCGTTCGCGGCCGGGCGTGATCATCTGCACCACCTGCTGCTCGACGCGGGCTATACGCCTACCGGGATCGCCCTGGGCCTGTCGGCCGTCTCCTGCATGCTCGGCCTCGGCGCCGCCCTCACCTTGCGCTACGACTTGCTGCCCCACGCCGAAACGGCGCTGGTTCTGCTCTTCGTCGCGATCACGATCGGCTATTTCGCGTTTTCGGCGAAACCTGGGCGCGTGGTGGCGTTCTTCCGTACCTACCGGCTCTTTTGAGCCTGCGCGACCACGTCGTCCAGCACCGCGAGCATGCGCGCCGCGAGGGCGCGACGATCATGCCGCGTCGCCGCCAAGACGGCGTTGCGTGAAAACCGGGCGCGCAAATCTGCATCGGCAGCGAGACGACGAACCCCCTGCGCCAGCGCCCTCGCATCCCCGGACGGAAAACACAGGCCGACATCCTCGTGTTCGACGATGCGCGCCGACTCGCCACCAACGCCGTGCAGGATCGGCAAGCCCATGCCCATGCACTCGAACAGCTTCGAGGGGATCACGGCATCGAACAAAGGATCGGCACGCAAGTGGATGACCGCCACGTCGAGCAGTGACCAGAAGCGCGGCACGTCCTTTTTTTCCACGGAATCCAGGAACACGACGTTGTCGAGGCCGCGTTCGCGTGCGAACTGCCGCAGCGCCGCCTTGCGCGCCCCGTCACCGAGCATCACCAGCGACACCGGGAGATCGGACAGCAACTGCGCAGATTCGAGCAAGGTCTCCAGCCCGTGTGCCAAGCCGTGCGTTCCGACGTATCCGAACACGAAGCGCCCGCCCAGCCCCAGGGATTCGGCCAAGGCGACGTCTCTCGGACGAGGATGGAAATGCGAGGTGTCGACGCCGTTGGAAATGACGCAAACACGCGCGGGGTCGATGCCGCGCGCGGCGAGGTTTTCCCGGAACGAATGCGTGACGGCGACGACGCGCGCGGCATCGCGATAGAGCTTCAGCTCGACCCGCTCCAGCCACTTCAGCGCCAGTCCGGGCCGCATCGCGCCCACGGCCTTGATCGACTCGGGCCACAGGTCACGCAACTCGAAGATGTACGGCTTGCGCTTGGCAAAAGACGCCATCCAGGCGGCGCAAGCGGTGAAGAACTGCGGTGACGTTCCCACGATGACATCAACGCGGCGCACGAACAGCGCGGCGACGGCGCCGGCCAGCATGAAACTCAGGTAGTCCAGGATGCGTCGCGCAAACCCTTCGTTGGCGGTGATGTACGTCCAGACGCGAATGACATCGATGCCGTCGACCTCCTCGCGCTGCCAAAGGCGATTCTTGTAGTTTCCTATGAGCTTCCCGGCGGGGAAGTTCGGCGCGCAGGTGACCACGGTCACGCGCCGCCCGGCGGCCACCCACTCGCGGCAGTGCTCGAACGTGCGACTCGCCGGCGCATTCACTTCCGGCGGGAAATTGTCAGTCAGAAAAAGTATGTGCATCGTCCGACCAGTTCCACTGCGTGTCGGCCACTCCGAGGTCGAGCGCCACCGCCAGGCACTGCACAGGCTCGGGCTCCCCGAACCGCGCCGCGTAGCATGCCGTTTCGATCATCGCCTCGCCCTGGTGCACGATTGCCGTCGCGATGACTCCGCGCTCCGTAGCCACCTGCCATCGTCCGTCGGACGCTTGTTGCAGCCTCAAGCCCGGGGCAAGCAGGAATCTCGCCACGCCCGGACAGGCGGGCGTGACCTGGTCGCGAACCCGAACGCCGGTGTCGGAGAACCGCCACTCGCGCCAGGTTTTTGGCGCTCCCGCCAGATGGCGATATCCATCATGCCAGCCACTCACGTGGGTTTCGTCGTCATTGAGGTCCAGCCGTCGATCGTGCACGCGCGCTCGTCGCCCCACGCGGAACCCGGCCCACACTTCCGAAGAATCCAGACCCCGCACCTGCACCGTGCTGTGTGCCGCCGTCCCGCGCTCGCGCGATCGGCGTTCGCTGATCCCGTAGCACGAGGTGCCCGCGTTGACGATGAGCCGGCGCGCACCCAGCGACACCTCGAATGACAGCGTGTCCGCATGCGCGTGCCCGGGCAGATAGTCCGGCCCCAGCGGCGCCAGATCCAGCAGCGCGGTGGCGGCGCCAGCCTCGACCCGCGCATAGCCACTGTCGGCGAGCCACACCGAACCACGCGCAGCCGGCTCGGCACACGCGAGTGACAGGCGCGCCGCGTATGCCTCGATCTCCTGCAGGGTCGGGGCAATGCCATTGGCGGTGTCGTTGAAATGCGCAAGCTCCCCATTCGGATGGGTCATGGCACGCAGCCAGGCCAGCATCGGTGCGACGCGAAGCGCCGCTACGGCCGCGAACTCGAGCGCGCGACCTGGCCCGTTCGCGCCACGCACCGCGTTGATCAGGTCGAGCAGATCCTCGAGCGCGAGGGCGTGATACATCGGCGAACGCTCGAAATGCCCGCCATCCGCCAGCAGCTGTTCGTCCAGTTCATCGTGGAGGATGCGCAGCCCGCGCGTGAGCCATCGATCGGCAAGCGGCCCCTCGAAGAACAGACCGGCATGCACCAGCGCCTTGGCGTTGGCGAACAGGTGGTTGCCGAGCAGGTGATGTTCGATCCTGCGCTCGAGCCAGAGCACTTGCAGCACGAGGCTTTCGCGCGCCGCTGCATCGAGTTCCAGGCCGTCCTGCGCAGCCTTGACCCAATTGACGATCCGCAACGACGTCGGATACGGCTCCCAGCCGGTGCCTGCGGCCGCGGGGTTCGCCTCGATCCACGCGCTGACGAGGGCCTGGTGCGATGCTCGCCGCGACGCGGCATCGCGAGCGTTGAGGTCGTCGAAGTAGTGCTGGTTGTAGCGCCACAGCTTCGACGCGGCCGGATCGTCCCAGCCGGACGCGCTCAAGCAGCGCGACTCGCCGAGGAAGTGAAACACTCCGTCCTCATAGCTCGGCTCACGCCGCGCCGGGCTCGCCCAAGGTCCGCCCCACGCCCGGCGCGCCGGGGCGCGACGCAGCACCGGCACGCGACGCGGCCAGTGTTGCCAGAGCCTGCCGACAACTTGCCTGATGCGCAGATGCCGCACCGTCCGGAAGAAACGCCCGATCTGCAAGCGCGCCCCGTTCAACCGGACAGCGCGCGCTGCACGTCGATCGACACGCGGCTCACTTCGAACAATTCGTCATGCGGTATCGGGGACGGGCGGCCTTCGGTGATCGCCTGCACGAAGCGACGCACGCACTCGCGCTGGCCCTTGTCCTGCCGCCACAGCCTCATGCCCTGGCTGCGCGGCCAGCCAAAGGCCTGCAGGCGAAGGAAGTTGTCGATCTGGAGGATGCGCCCGGACGCAAATACCTCCAGTCGTTCCTTGGCGACGGCCTTGTTGCCATTGGCAAGATAGTGCAGCGTGCCGATTGATCCGTCGGCGAAGTGCAGCACGACGGTGGCGCTGTCGCGCGACTCGGAGTCCATCCGCGCCACGTGATGGGACACGATCGGTGCGCCGGCCAGATGACGCAGCAGGTCGATGAAGTGGCATCCCTCGCCGAGGAGTCGACCGCCGCCGACGACAGGATCCTGCGTCCAGTGCGCGGCGGGGATCGCGCCCGCGTTCACCGTCATCAGCATCGCCTTCGGGCCAGGAACCGCTTCCAGCAAGCGCTTCGCCTTGAGTACCAGCGGCGAGAACCTGCGGTTGAATCCAACCATCAGCACTCGCCCCTCACTCACCGCCTCGATGCGATCGACCTGTTCCCGGGTCAGCGCGAGGGGTTTTTCGACGAACACGTGCTTGCCGGCGCGCAAGGCCAACTCCACCAGAGTGGCGTGCGTGTCATGCCGGGTCGCAATGACGACGGCATCGGTGTCCTTGTCGGCAACCAGGGCTTGCACGTCGGTCGACGCCGACTCAAAGCCGAACTTGCGCGCCAGGTGCAGCGCGGTCGCCCCGCCCGCCGACGCGATGCAACGAAGGCGCGCGTTGGCCGACTTGAAGGCCGGCATCAGCACCGCCGAGGCATAGCTGCCCGCGCCGATGACGCTGACACTCCCGCGCCCGGCCGCGTGCGATGCCGAGACTTGCACGGTCCCGGCAAGGCTGCGTGGCGACTCGCCCGCAGCAAACTTCAGCAAGATGCCAAGCGAAGGTTCCGCGCCGGCCACGACATCGTAGGCGCGCGCCGCCGCGTCGACCTCGAACTCGTGCGAAATCAGCGGCGCGACGTCGAGCCGCCCATCGGCGAGCATGTCGAGCACGGCCTCGAAGTTGCGCTGCTCGGTCCACCGAACGAATCCGATCGGGTAGTCGCAGCCCTTCTCCTCGTAGGCCGGGTCGTAGCGTCCGGGCCCGTAGGAGCACGACACTTGGAAGGTCAGTTCCTTCTCGTAGAAGTCCGCGCGCGACAACTCGAGGCCGGTCACGCCGACGAGCACGATGCGACCGCGCTTGCGGCACATCAGGGCCGCCTGATGCACCGGCTCGTTGCTGCGCGTGGCGGCGGTGATGATCACCGCATCCACGCCACGCCCTCGCGTCATCCGTTCCGCCGCGAATACCGGATCGGCCCCGGTGGAAAGATCCACCACCTCCGCGCCGAAGCGCTGCGCCATCGCCAGCTTCGCGGGATCGAAGTCCAGCCCGAGCACGCGACATCCATGGGCGCGCAGCATCTGCACCGTCAGCAACCCGATGAGGCCAAGACCGGTCACCACGACGACCTCGCCGAGCGTCGGTTGCACGAGTCGGATTCCCTGCAAGCCGATCGCCGCGACCACGGTGAACGCCGCGTGTTCGTCGGGCACGCAGGCCGGGATGGCGACGCAGAGGTTCGCCGGCACGCCGACCACTTCCGCGTGCTTGCCATTGGAGACGACTCGATCGTCGGCCGCGAAGCCCTGCACTCCGTCGCCGCATTCCAGTACGCGACCAACGTTGCAGTAGCCGAGCGGCAGCGGCTGATCGAGCTTGCTGCGCACTGCGTCCCAGGTCGCCGCCAATCCGTCGGTTCGAACCTTGGCGAGCACCATCCTCACCTTGTCCGGTTGCTGTGCCGCCTTCTGGAACCAGGTTCCGCGTCCGAACTCGATCATCATGCGCTCGGTGCCGCTGGAAATAAGCGTGCAACGCGTGGCGATCCGCAACTCGCCTCGCCGCGCACCAGGCGCGGGCACGTCCGCCACTTCCACGGAACCGTCGCGCAAACTCTGCAGCACCTGCTTCATGTCGCTTCCTCAAGGGCGTTCGGTGTCGGCGGCGCGATCGTGGCCAAGGTCACATGGCAGGCGATGGTGAGCAGCACCGGGATCGCCAGGTAAAGCACGCCATAGCTTGATACGAAAACACTCGCCAGGTCGATCTGAAACGCATAGTAGAGCGCCGGCCCCAACATCACGGAAAGCAGCGCAACCCCTCGCCCGGGACGAGTCGATATTCCGGCGCACTCCAACGCGTTGCCACCAGCGAAAACCAGCAACGCGATCAAGGCCAGGCTGAAGATCGCACCCGCCGCGCCATCGGTCATCCAGCCAATCACGAATCCCGGAAGCGCCATCGACGCGAAACGCTCGCCACGGCGGAACTCTGCGTCCATGAACTCGGCCAGCTCATGCGGCATCGAATCGGTGGACTCCACCAACTGCGGCGCTTCTTGCTTCATCTCCAGCGCAAACGGCAACGCGATCGGCATGCGCATCACGAAGGTCAGCAGCGAGTCCTGCCGAGTCTTCCCGTCCTCTTTGAGGCTTGAATACAGCTTCAGCACGCCAAGCCCGGAAACCACGATGAGCAGCACGGGCAGCCATCGAAGCCTTCTGGCAGTGAATGCGTGGAAGCAAAAGGCCAGCATCAGGACGAAGGACATGACCGGCCCGATCTGGAAGGTGCCGAGCATCAGGACCACCGCGATGGCGGCCATGCACAGTCCCGCCGTACGCAGAGCGAAACGCTCGCGGCCGCGCTCGAACATCAGCAGTGCCGCGCAGGCCGGCAAGGTGCCGTAGATCAGTCCGGCGTGCATGGCACGCATGCCGGAAAATACTTCGCGACGCCGCGCGTACAGATCCTTCAGGCCCTCGGTCGCGAGCAATTCGTTCCATGCACTGTTCAGCAGGTCCGGTATCTGGGGCGCGACCAGTGCGATACCCGCTCCGAAGCCGAGCCCGGCACCCATGCCCAGCGCGACACCTCCGATACGACCGCCCTGCGGGAAACTTCGCCACAGCGTTCCCGTTGTCTCCTGCAGCAAGAGCACGAACCACGGCACGATCAACAAGGGCAGCGCGGCGACAAGCAGGACGTCATCCCACGACAAGTCGATGGGCAGTGGCCCATGGCCGGCGTAGTAGTCATCGACCACCGCCTCTTGCCACAGGTACAGCCGCGTCGCGCCCAGGAAATAGGTGAGCACGTACAGCCCCATGCAGTACTCCAGCGCGACTCGCGGCCCCAACGGCAGCCGCCTGCGGCACGCCAGGAGTCCCGCCAATGCCGGCAGGAGGAGCACGAGCATCCACGCGAGTCGATCAATGCTGCCCATGGTCAGCGCAAGGAATCGACGATGACATCCACGTGACGCCGCCAGGTGTAGCGTTGCAGGGCACGCTCGCGCGCCGCCTGGCCGAGTCGGAGTCGCAGCGCCGCGCGTCCCGCCAGTTGCACGATGGCGCGCGCCAGCGCCGCCGGATCGCCTGGCGGCACCAGCACCGCAATCTCGCCTCCACGCGCATCGTCGGCGGAATCCAGGGTGCGCTCGGGCAAGGCAGGCGACAGAACTTCACCGACTTGCGCCACATCGGACGCGATGATCGCGCCTCCCATGGCCATGTACTCGAACAGCTTGGTGGGGCTGCCGAAGAACTCTGATCCATCCGCGGGCTGCACGTGGGGCGAACAGAAGACATCTGCCATCGCGAGCCACTGTGGCGCCTCGTCCTGCGGAACCAGGCCGGAAAACACCACGTCACCGGACTCGCTTTCCGCTTGCAACAGCGCGCGCACGGCCGGCAGGCGCAGGCCGTCGCCCACGAAAACGAAGCGCAAGCGCGATCCCTCGCGGCGTTGCTCCAGGCAGGTTCGCGCCGCCTGCGCGAGCACCTCCGCGCCATGCCATGCGCCGAAGGTCCCGATGAACAGGCATACCACGTCTTCCGGGCCGATCCCCAACGAGCTTCGCAAGCGCAAGCGCGCATCTTGGTACAGCGCGGGATCGAATCGCTTTGGATCGATGCAGTTCGGGTACCACACGACGCGATCCGCCGGGACCCCGCGCGCCACCAGTTCGTCGGCCAGCACGCGCGACACCGCCACCACGCGATGCGCGTGGCGAAGGCAGACATCCTCGATCGCGGCGGCCAACGACTCGAACTTCAACTTGTAGCCCCAGTGGCGCGCGACCCAGACCTCCGAGCCGTTGTACTCGATCACCAGCGGAATGCGATGTCGACGCGCCAGCAGCACCCCGGCAAGGTTTCCCAGGGTGAGGCGTTGATAGATGAAGTCGAACGACTCTTCCTGCAACGCGGCATGGCCGGCAGCCACGCACGGCCGGTTGAAGCGAAAATGGTTGACCTCCGGCGGCATTCCGTAGGTTTGCAGCGCAGGCACCGGGCGGAAGCGAACACCGGCCTGCACCATCGGTGGAAACTCGGGCGCCAGCAACAACATCTTCGCGTCGCGTGCGTGCAGCTCGTCGACCACGCCGGCAATATGCCCGATGGAGCCGCCGGCCTTGGCACCGAGCATCAGGTTGGTCTTCACGTAGAGCGCACGAACGCCACTCAATGGCCCGAAGCCAAGGGCTTCCTTCTTGCTCAAGCGGCGGCAGGTCGCCTTCAAGCGCCAAACGGAGGTCCATCCCGACAGCGTCGCACGCACGATCCCCAACACGCCGAGTGCGGCGCGCAAGCGGCCGTATGCCTCGACCTGCCCCGAACCAAGGTCACGCACTTCGATGCACGCCGTGGGAACGAACGCAGCCAGCGTCAGCATCAGCGGCAGCAAGGCGCGCTCGGTCGGCTCTTGCAACATGATCTGCAGACGACCGCTGCGCGCCGCGCGCAACGCACGCCACAAGCGCGCCGGCGACTCCATCCGCAATGCGTTGAGCGTGAGCAATCGGGTTCCGTCCGGCGGCGACACCGCGTCAAGGTTTCTTGTCGATAGCGGGTACGCAGAGAGAATGATCATGCGTGAGCCCACCCCCGGGCACGACGCGCGGATATCGCCCGCGCAGGCGACACTGCGCCAGCGCCGCGAGTCACCTGCCACGGCATGCGGCGCCACCGCTGCACCGCCCTTTCTTGAGACTCGATGGCCATCACGCCGGTTCCCGCCGATCACTTGCCTTCAGAAGGTAGCTGTCACGTCGGCAGCTGCGAATTAGGAGCAGGCGCCGGGCCAGCGACACCGGCTCGTCTGCCCCACGGCATGTCCGCACGACTTGAAAACCGCATTCCTCGAACAAGCGCTCCCAATCGGAAGACGCTCGAAACCTGACACCCACGCCAAAGGTGTTGGCACTCAGCGATGGAACGACTCGCGCGACGACTTTGCCGATGGTCGAAAACAGGCGGCTGCTGGTCACTTGCCAGATCAACCACGCCGACACGCGCGGCGCAAGCCATGCTTCGTAGATGTACTCGTTGACGAACAGCCCGGCCGCCCTCCCCCGCCACACCGCCAGCGCGCGTGACTGCAAGGCACGCGTCGTAGCATCGGTGCTTCCGACGAGGTGATGCAGGATCAGGTTGAAGCAGACCACGGCCTCGTCTCCGTCGATGGGGGGATCCAGGGCGTCCCCCAATCTGCCTTCCACGCCTTTGTCGTGGCACGCTTCTATCGAGGCCGCGTCCATATCGACCACACTCGTCGACAGCCCAGCCGACGCTTGCAGCGCCGATGCAAAGAACCCGCACCCGCCGTCCATGTCGACCACCGGCCCGCGGGCGGCCAGCGTTGCGGCAATCGCAAGGAAGTCCGCGACCTGATCCCTCACGAAGTGGTCGTGATGGAACTCGCGAACCTGCTCCACGTTGAGCCGCTTCTGGCCCCCCCGACTTTGTGAAGCTTGATTCATGTTTCACTCCACTGTCCGCGATACAGCACTCGCGGCGGATGCGACGGTGTCGCCAGCGGGAGACTCGCCACGTCGGCCTGGCTCCGTCGCAGCAGCAGTGCTTCGGCAGATGCCGCATCCAGACCGACACTCGCCAAATGCTTGCGCAATGTCGAATCGTCGAAAATCCGTCGCACCGGCTTCGCAGGAACGCCAACGGCGACGACGTATGGGGGAATGTCGCGGCTGACGACCGCACCGGCGCCCACGACGCTGCCGCTGCCCACGGTCACCCCTCCAACGACGACCACCGCCGCCCCGATCCAGACGTCGTCCTCGACCACCAGCCGCGCGATGTGCTCGGGGCTCTCGTGACTTGCTCGAAGGAAGCGCGGATGGTGGCCAGGAAGGCTGAACAGATGTTGCCCAGAGAGCAACTTCACGTCCGGGCCTAGGAGCACGCGATTCCCAAGCTCCACGTCACCCGAGATGTGCGCACCGGCGTTGATGAAGCAATCGTCGCCAACGCTCAGGCTGTTCGGCGTGACGAATCGAGACGACACCGGGTCGAAGACGAAGTCACTCCCGACACGTCCAAATCGTGTCCGCAATGCAGCGTCTCGCACGCGCCATTCAAGCCGCCGGAACAGGTGAAACACTGGAGCCAAGGCGGCATACGCCAAGCGTTTCATCGTGATGTCTCCGCGGCATCCCATCGCCAACTTGCACCGAGCCACCCCAGTTGTACCAACACGCCGGCAGGCAGGCTAGCGGCAGCTGCAAGCGCCGGATCAGCGCGCCAGAACTGGATCGTGGCGATCACCGTGGCGACCGAGAGCAGCTGTGCAACGAATAGACGGGAAAATCGCCCGGCGCGCAAGCACACCGCGACCAGCACTCCCGACAACAGTCCCGGGACCAGGCCGAGGCTGGCGACGGCGAACAGCAGCGGGGCCCGCGGATACTTGCCGGCATCGATGAGCGGAATCGCGAAGTACCCCACGACACCTGCCAGCAAGGCCAGTGCCAACGCCGCAGCCATGATGTGCAGGGCGCTGCGCAGCGCCGCCGCCGCGTCGGCATCACGCGAGCCTGCCACGCGCTGCAAGATGACAACATTCGCGGCAGCGGAAATCCCGAGCAGCAAGCCATAGTACCGATAGGCACTGCCGAAGGACGCGAGCGCCTGCGCATCGGCGAGCCGCTCCAGCAAGATCACGGGAAGCTGCCCGAACAAGGCTACCAGCGCAAAGTATCCGATGAGCGCAGGGGCGCCGCGGTTTCCGAACACGCGCCGGGCTGCTACGAGTACCGGCAGGTCCACGCCCTCCGGGTCGCGCGGCAACGTCGGTGAGAACAGTGTGCCCAGCACGAACGCAAGCGCCTGAGCCGCGAGGACCGCTCCGGCCTGATCGGAGCGCAGCCCGAACAGCACTGGTGCAACCAAGAGCAGCAATACCATGGCGCGCCACATGTCCGCCGCCACGTACCGGGTAAACTCTGCGCGACTTTGCATCCATGTGCGCGAAAAATCGAAAGCCGCCGCTGCCGACGTGCAGGCCAAACCGGCTGCCAGCTCGAAATATGTCGCCTGCGGTCGAACCACGACAACCACGGCAGCGTAGATGAGCGCCGCCGTTCCGACCTGCAACCGACGGAATCCGCGCGCGGAAACTTGTTCGTCGCCTTGCAGGATGTAGAGCCGATTGAAGAACCCGCCGAGCAACAAGCTCGACAGGATGACCAGCGAGCTCAAGTACACGAACGAGGCCAGCCCCTCGGGTGGCAGGAAGCGCACCAAGCTCAGCACGAACACCGCGGTCAAGGCCTTCGAGACCACGTCGCCGCCCATTACGGTGCGAAAGTGCCGCAGGCTCACGCGCATCGCTCCAGGCGAAGGTGCAGTTCCGCCGGCGTGCCACTCAGGCAGAAGCGCAGAACCGCGATATGGTCCACCACCCCATACGACGGCGAGGCGCGGCCCGCATCAAGCTGCGAGGTCCAGCCCTCGCCTGCCCACGTCAGCAGGAACTCGCGCCCCTCCGCGGACAACTGCCAGCCGCGCTCGGTCGCACGCGTAGCGACCACGCCGGGGGCCAGGTGCAGCGGTGTTTCGATGCAGTGGGTACCGTCTCCATCGAATCCGTCGTGAACTTCCAGCACGCCTGCGACGTGGTCGAGCACGATGCGCCGACGCACGATCAGCGCTGCGGCAAGTCGCGCATAACCCGTGTGGCAACCTTCGAACACGCTGCGGGTGGCGTCGCACTCGAAGCGCAGCACCTGATGCCGCGCGTCGTCGTGCAGCGTCCACAAGTAGTCCGGGCGAACGAAGCGATTGATCTCCTGCGCATCGACCCGCGGCGTGTTGTGGCAGGCCGTGCTGCGAAACAGGTTGCGTTCTTCGGCTGATGCGGTGTACAGATACGCGCCGCAGTCGGTGACGAGCTTTACTCCATCCAGCACCGCCTCGAACGACAGGAGATCGTTGTGGCCGTGCCCGCCGCGCCCCGCGAGACCGATCGGTCCGCAGTCAATGAACACATGGTGATTCGCGTGCCGAAGCACGTGGAATCCGCCCTGCGAAAACGACCGTGACCCGGTCGGTGGTCCCCCCGTCCGTACCGGCAAGCGCGACGCCGGCGCGCTGCCGAGCAACCATGCCACCTCGTCGCGCGGGCCGGCGAATGCCGCGCGCGCGCCGCCATGGTCAAAGACACTGGCGAGCACGCCGAGCAGGTAACGATGCTCTTGCAATGGCTGCACGCCGAACGCGAGTGCGCGGCCATCGTCGGCGTCACCCCACCACGGCGTCGATCCATCCACGCGAGAGTAGGCCGCGATGTAGTCGCCCATCGTCAGGAGCCGCGTGCGGTATTCGTCCGGCACCTCGAAGCCGTGCGCGAGGCGATACACCGCCGGGTAAAGGAACAGTTCGGTCACCAGGCGGTGATATGGCACCGACGCTTCGAAGTCGACGCCATCGTCACTTACCTGGCGCGGCAACTCCGCGCGCAGGATTTGCCACCCGCGATCCAGCCAGCGCCGCGCATCCGGCGCCCCACGGAAGAACAAGCCGGCGTAGACCAGCCCGGCTGCGTCCGCGGAGTAGTGATTGCCATTGATGTCGGCCTCTTCAAGGTTGCGCGCCACGAAATCGGCGTGCAGCCAGAGCGAACGCAGGAACGAACCACGGAAGCCATCGTCTTGCCACGAAGGCGCGGCATGGAACGCATGAAACATCCACGTCCAGCTCAGGATGCGCAGCGCCGGCTCCATGGTGCAGGCCCAATTGACCGACGCGCCATACGGATTCGCATCGATCCACTGCCGAAACAACTCCCGCGCCGCCTCGGCGTAGCGCTCGTCCCCGGTCAGGCGCCACGCCTGCGCCAACGGCAAGGCCCATTGCATCCGCGACAGCTCCCACGGAACCTTCACATCGCTGCGTTGGTCGAGCTGGATGTAGGAAATGTCGCGATGAAACCGCGGCGCCCAGCTGACACCCGACTTGAAGTCGGTGTGCCAGTCGATTTGCGCGCCCAGACCCATCGGGCCGGAGCCGAGCAGGTCCACGCGATGGCGCAGGGCATCCTCGGCACGAAGGATGATCAGCGTGCGCGCTCCTGGTGCGATCTCGTCGAACAGCGTCGCGTCAAAATCCTTGCCCGGATACGGCAGGGCCGCCAAGGCCTGCCACCAGGCGGCGACGCTCGCGTGACCCGCGTTCTTGACCAGGGTTTGCAGCGAGAGTCGGCGACAGCGCAGCGGGCCGCGCCAACGTTCGGCACTCGCCAGCAACTCGAGTCCGATCCGGCGCAGCACGTAGCTCGGGCGCTTTCCGGCGGCGCGCCGCACCTTGCCCAGAAAGTCGGAGATCATGCCTCCGTCCGACGATCGATCCAGTAGTCGTACCACGCCACGAGGTTGAACAAGGTCCACAGGTACACGCTGTTGTCGCGTCGCCCGGAAAAGTGTTCGTCCGACAATCGCAACAGATACTCGCGACGGAAGTAACCACGCGCCAGCAGGCCCGAAGACAACAACCGATCACGCACGTAGTGCCCGAAGTCGCCCTTCAGCCACTGGCTCATCGGCGCACCGAATCCCATCTTCTTGCGATAGATGATCTCGTTCGGAATGATGCCTTCGACCGCCTTCTTGAGCAGGTATTTTGCGGTCCTGCCCCTGACCTTCTGCTCCATGGGAATATCCATGGTGTACTCGACCAGATGATGATCAAGAAAGGGAACGCGTGCTTCCAGCGAGACCGACATGCCAATCTTGTCGACCCGCATCAGCAGCAGTTCCGGCAGGCGCAGCTTGAATTCGCTGTACGACATGCGCGCAAGGATGTCGTGTGAGGGAACGCCCTGCTTGATGCGGTCGACGAAGGACTCGATCACCGCGAAGGAGTCCGCGGCCAGGTACGAAGCTGGCAACAATCCGCTCTCAACCACCGCGGCGTAGTCGCCCGTGGCCTGGATCGAACCATCGACCACGAGTTGCCGCTTGAGCGTGTCCCAGAACACCATGGCGCCAGACCAGAAATGCTCCCGGTCGCGCGCGGCGCGATCGAGGATGTCGGCGTAGACCTCGGCACGCGGCACTACCCGACCGACGCCGCGCGCCACGGCGGCGGCGGCCTTGCGCAGTGGCAGCGGAGTCACGCGTCGATACGGAGTCCAATAGCGTTGGTAGAGGTCGAGGTAACCCATGTAGCTGGCGTAGCCACAGAACTGCTCGTCCGAACCTTCGCCAACCTGCACCACGGTGCAGCCGTTGTCCTTGGCCAGCTTGCTGACGAAGTAGAGCGGCACGCACACCCAGTCCGCGATGGGTTCGTCCTGATGGTGGATCAGGTCTTCGAGATAGCCCCGCATGCTGGCTTCGTCGATCAGGACCTCGTGATGCCGGGTGCGGAACTCGCGCGCCACCTTCTGCGCATAGTCAAGTTCATTGAGGTGGGTGTGGTCCTTGAACCCGACCGAGAAGGTGTCGACCGGACGATCCATCGAGCGCGCCATCAGCGCGACATTGGTGGACGAATCGATCCCGCCGGAAAGGAACACGCCAAAAGGCACGTCCGACATCATGCGCTTGTCGACCGCGCTCCTCAGTCGGTCGCGCACGCCGGTGATCAGCAATTCGTCCTGAGCCTGCTCGCTGAGCCCGGCCAGCTCCGCGCCCAAGTCGCTGCGCCCCGGCAAGGCATCCCAGTAGCGTGTCGCGCGCAATTTGCCGTCGGCGGCAATCGATGCGTAGTGCCCGGCAGGCAGCTTGAAGATGCCCCGGAACATGGTGAGCGGGGCCGGCGTGGTCATGAAACTGAGATAGTGGTTCATCGCCACCGGATCGATGTCGCGCGTGACGCTCGGGTGCTCGAGCAGCGCCTTGATCTCGGATGCGAACAGCAGCTGGCCTTCCGGCAGCGCGAAATACAGCGGTTTCACGCCGATGCGATCGCGCACCAGATGCAGGCTCTGCGAACGCTCGTCCCACACCGCGAACGCGTAGTCGCCTTCGATGCGCTGCACGAGGCCATCGATGCCCCACGCCGCATAGCCATGCACCAGGACTTCGGTATCCGAGTGATCGGTGCGGAACTCGTGCCCCAGACCCTGCAACTCGCGACGCAGTTCGACGTGGTTGTAGATCTCGCCGTTGTACGTGACCCAGATCGACCCGTCCGCGTTCGACATCGGCTGATCCGCACTGGCACTCAGGTCGATGATGGAAAGTCGGCGGTGGGCGAGTCCCACGTGCGCGTCCGCCGAGTACCACGCGCCGCCGCCGTCGGGTCCACGGTGGTGCATCGTGTCGCGCATGCGCTCCAGCAAGGACGGCTCGACCCGGCGCGTTCGCGCATGCGCATAAATGCCTGCGATGCCGCACATGTCAGGCCGCTCCCTGCGCGCTGCGGTCGAGTGCCGCTTCCACCTCGAACGCGATTTCGGACGCCCGGAGCAGCTCCTCGAGGGCGATCGGCCAGGCACCACTCCTGATCGCCTGCGCCAGCACCTCGAGCTCTTCCTTCTGCCCCTTGCGTGCGGTGCTGTCGCTCCAGCCCCGATGTCGTCCGCCGGCAATCGTGACGTTGCGATAGTCATCGAGCGAGATCACCTTGCCGTCCGCGAATATTTCCATGCGCTCCTTGGGATGCGACTTCTCACCCAGCGCAACGTAGGTCAAGGTGCACACTGAGCCATCGGAGTACGCGACCGTTGCGACGAAGTTGTCGTTGCTGCGCCACTCCGGCCCGCCGGGACGGATGCCGACCGCATGCACGGACGCCACGCCGGCACCATCCACCAGCGCATTGAACAGGTCGTAGATGTGGCAGGCCTCTCCGAGGTTGCGCCCACCGCCTTCCGGTCCCTGCGTCCAGTGCAACGGCGGCAAATAGCCTGCATTCATCCGATAGTTGACGATCATCGGCGTGGTGCGCCCCGCCAGCACCGCGCGGCAGCGCTGCACGCCGGGAGAAAACCGCCGGTTGTAGCCCACCATGAGCAGGGGGCGCCGACCGCCGCCACGATAAAACGCCCGGATCCGCTCGATGTCGCCCCGCTCAAGCGTCAGCGGCTTTTCCACGAATACATGCTTGCCGGATTCCAGCGCGCGCAGCACCGACTGCCCGTGCAAGTCATGTCGCGAAGTGATCATGACCAGGTCGACCTGGTCATCTGCGAGCACGTCATCCAACGACGTCGTGCAGTAAGTCGCACCGAACTGGTCGGCAACGGCCTTCGCGTTCGCGCCGGTGCGGCTCATCACCGCGTGCAAGGCGAACTCCGGCATCCCTTGCATGTTCGGCAAGTGCATGCCCTGCGCGAAACTCGACGCGCCCACCAGCGCGACCCGAATGGCCCCGGTCGCCGCATCGTTGCGCAAGGCCACACGGCTTTCCGGCACGCGCGCTTCGCCCGGATACTGCAACAGCACGATCAGCGGCTTTTCACCGACCGTGGCAAGCGATGCGTAGGCGTCGGTGGCACGGTCGATCGAAAATGGTTCTGCCACGAGGTTGTCGAGTCGCAGCTGCCGCGACGCCAGCAGGGCCAGGTAAGCCTGCATGTTGCGGTTTTCGGTCCATCGCACGTAGGGCAAGGGATAGTCCTGGCCACCTTCCTCGTAGACCGGGTCGTAGCGTCCCGGCCCGTACGAGGTCGATATCAGGAAATCCAGCTCCTTCTGGTAGAAATCGGCCCGCTTCAAATCCAGCCCGACGTCGCCTACGAGCACCACGCGTCCCTTTTTGCGCGTGGCCTGCATCGCCAAGCTCATGATCTCGTCACTGTCGGACGCCGCGGTGATGATGACGGCGTCGGCACCCAGTCCGTGGGTGTATTTGCCGACCCGTTCGACGTAGTCCTCGACCCCGGGATCGATGCCCAGGTGCAATCCGTTCTGCACGGCGTGGGCAATGCGCGCCGGGTCGAGATCGACGCCGATCACGCGGCAACCGTTGGCCGCGAGCATCTGTGCGGTGAGTTGACCCAGGATGCCCAAGCCGACGACCACGATGGTTTCGCCCAAGGTCGGAGCGCAGCGACGGATACCCTGCATGGCGATCGCACCGAGGGTCACGGTGCTGGCAAGTCCAACATCGAGTCCGGCTGGAATCCTGACCGCGAGGTTCACCGGAACATCGATGAACTCGGCGTGATTGGCAATGCCGGCGCCGGCGCAGGCGACTCGATCGCCGATGCTGAAGCCTTCGACATCATTGCCGACCGCAACGATCGTGCCGGCCGCGGAATACCCCGTCGCCGTCCCGGCCGCGAGCTTGCCGCGCACCCGTTCGACCACGCGCCTGACGCCTTGCTCACGCATCATGGTCAGCACGCGACGCACGTTTTCCGGTTGTTTCAAGGCGCGCTGGTACAACGGCAGCCCCGACATCTTCACCCCGGCCATCTCGGTGCCGGCAGAAATACAGGAGTACTCGACCCGCACAAGCAGGTTCCCGGCACTGCGCTGCGGCGCGGGCACCTCCGCCACGACCGCCTGACCGGAGCGGATCAGCACCTGCTTCATTGCCACTGCCCTCGCGTGTCGATGACCGCCCGGCCAGCCAGGTCTTCCTTAGTGATGCTGGCAAAGGCCCGGTGGTTGACCAGCATCACGACCACGTCGCAGGCGTCTACCGCCTCGACCGAGGGGCGCAGGCTCACGTTGCCGAGGCCGGCGAGGCGCGGCGGCAAGCACTCGATGTGCGGCTCGGCGACGAGGAACTCGATTCCCTTCTCGGCCTGTGCCAGTGCATGCACGATCTCGAGCGCCGGACTCTCGCGCAGGTCGTCGATGTCCGGCTTGAACGACAGTCCGAGGCAAGCGACGCGGCGCGCGCCGCGCCGCGCGATCTCGGATCGCACCCGTCCCACCACCCAACCGGGCTTGCCGTCGTTCACCTCACGCGCCTGACGGATCAGCTTGGTGCGATCCGGACTCGAATCCACGATGAACCACGGATCGACCGCAATGCAGTGGCCGCCTACGCCGGGGCCCGGCTGCAGGATGTCGACGCGCGGGTGTCGGTTGGCAAGTCGAATGAGCTCCCAGACATTGATCGACAACTCATCGCAGATCAGCGAAAGCTCATTGGCGAAGGCGATGTTGACGTCGCGGAACGCATTCTCGGTGAGCTTGCACATCTCGGCGGTTCGCGCATGCGTCTGGTGGCAGGCACCTTGCACGAACGCCGCGTAGAGCTCGGCTGCTCGCCGCGCGCAGGCGGGCGTCAGCCCGCCCACCACGCGATCGTTGCTGACCAACTCTTCGATCACGCGCCCGGGCAAAACGCGCTCGGGGCAGTAGGCGATGTTCACATCCGCGTCGGCAGCCGCTTGCGTGCCGGGGAAGCGCAGGTCAGGCCGGGCTTCGGCCAGCCAGCCTGACAAGCGTTCGGTGCTGCCCACCGGCGAAGTCGATTCAAGCACGACCAGGTCACCGCGCTTGAGCACCGGAGCGATCGCCCGCGCGGCGGCCTCGACATACGACAAGTCCGGCGCGTGATCGTCCTTGAACGGGGTCGGCACCGCGATCAGGAAGGCATCGCTGGCTTCCGGCGCGCATGACGCGCGCAAGGTTCCGGCCGCGACTACGTCGGCGACCAGCCGCTCCAGGCCGGGTTCGACGATGTGTATCCCCCCGCTGTTGATGGTCTCCACCACCGACGGCGAAATATCCACGCCCAGTACGCGCAAGCCGCGACTGGCCATGAGTGCCGCGGTGGGCAGGCCGATGTAGCCCAGGCCGATCATCGCCACGCGTTCAAACGGTCCGCAGGTCATGTCAGGTAATCCTTGATTGCGGCGACGATGCGCTCACACGCGCGCCCGTCGCCATACGGGTTGTGGGCCATCGACATGCGCCGGTACTCGTCGGGATCGTCGAGCAGCTGCATGGCGCCGTCGGCAATGGCATGGGCGTTGGTGCCCGCCAGTCGAACGGTTCCGGCCTGGATTGCTTCTGGCCGTTCGGTCGTATCGCGCATGACGATGACCGGCTTGCCGAGCGAAGGCGCTTCCTCCTGGATGCCGCCGGAATCGGTGAGGATCAAGCTGGCGCGATCCATCAGGTAGACGAATGGCAAGTAATCCTGCGGCTCGATGAGGAAAACGTTTCCGGCCGAGCCAAGCGCCGCGCGCACCGGCTCGAGCACGTTGGGATTCAGATGCACCGGATAGACGATCTGCACATCGTCGCGGCTCGCAAGGCGCGCCAGGCCCTGACAGATCTGCCGGAATCCCTCTCCGAAATTCTCGCGCCGATGACCGGTGACGAGAACGAGCCGCCGGTTCGGATCGAGAAAGTCGAATCGCTGCGCGATGCGCTCACGCAGTTCCGGCGACGCATCGAGCTGCGCGCGCGCGAGCAACAAGGCATCAATGACCGTGTTGCCGGTGACATGTATCCGGTTGGCTGCCACGCCTTCCCTGATCAGGTTGTCGCAGGCCGTCTGCGTCGGCGCGAAATGCAGTTCGGCCAAGGCGGCGGTGAGGCGGCGGTTGGCTTCCTCCGGCCATGGCGACAGCATGTTGCCGGTGCGCAAGCCCGCCTCGACGTGCGCGACCGGAATGCGCTGGTAGAACGCTGCCATCGTGGCTGCAAACGTCGTGGTCGTGTCTCCGTGCACCAGGACGAGATCCGGGGAGAAATCCTGCAACACGCTCGTGACGCTGGTCAGTATGTTCGACGTCAGTTGGGCCAGTGTCTGGTTGGGCCGCATCAGGTCAAGATCGAAGCGTGGCCGCACCCCGAACGTGTCCAGCACCTGGTCGAGCATCTGCCGGTGCTGTGCAGTGACGCACACCTCACTTTCAAGGCTCGCCTCGCCCGCCAACGTGCGGCACAGCGGGGCCATCTTGATCGCTTCGGGGCGGGTCCCGAAAATCGAAAGAACTCGTCGACTCATCATTCATGTCCGGCGCGACCCACCGAGCCAGTCGATACGGCGCGGTTGCAGGTCACGGAAGCGGGCCCGACTTGGGACCTGAGAGGCGGCTGCCCACCGGGGGGCACGCCGGAAAAACGACGGCACATGCTAACGGCGCGGCGCAGTGCAGGCAAATCGCCCCGCGGCACCTTGGATTTCAATCAAACACGTAGCGTCGCGCCCGAAAGACCTCGAACGATGGGCCATCCGGCGCGGGTGCCAGGCTTTGGGCCGGGAAAATGCGTGACAAGCCGTCCTGCCCGGGTTCACAGGTGACCAACACGTTCCCATTGCCTGCGTCCGGCCAGCCTCCGCCGTGGATGTCAGCCACGAAACTACCGCCTTGCGCGCAACGAACCGCGTACAGCCCGGCGGCGGCGACGGGCGCTGTGCCCAGCGACTCATAGAATCCGAGTATGTCGGGGGCCTGCAGGGAGAATCCCGCTTCACGACTCGGAAGATAGACGTTCGCGTAAAGGAGCGGATAGTCGAGATAGTAGTTCTGCAGGATGTCATTGGCCCGTGAGTCAAGGGGCACATAGTCGACGTCACCAAAGGCGCCGGCGTGGAGTGCCACGAACATGTCTTCCGCGGTGGCTTGCTCCTGGGTGTCCGCACGCAAGACGGTGATGCCGAAGGTCGGGTCGAACAGGGCCCACTCATCTAGCCCAGGCTGCCGAACTTCCACCAGGGTATGGCAGTCGTAGTCATTCGGATTGAGGCAGACGTTGAGCTCGCGGGCATCGAGTCCGATCGCGGACTGCGCGATGGCTTGCAGCAGCGCTTGCGCGTAGTCGACGCAGTTGGCGAGATCCTTGGAACGATCGCGCACCAGTGGATAGAGCAAGGACTCGCGTATCGGCAGGCTGTCTGCGGCGCCGGCCTGGCTGCGCACGAACGCCGTCAACTCGCGTACCAAGGCCATGCGATCGGCGGTGTCCACGTTTGCATCGGCGACGGTCAGCACGAAGTCCTCCGCGCCGCTGCTGCCATCGATGAAGCCAGTCTCCAGGCGTCCATGCAGCACGGTACCCACCGGCAGGTCGGCAAGCAGTCGACGCGCTGTAAGGATCAGGCCCGTGTCGAGCAGGTCGGACGAGCCGGGGGCCGTACCCAGCGTCAAGCGATAGTGCTGCGCCAATGCCGACGTATTCCAGCGCAGCCCTGATGCAGCATCGAACAACAGCGGATCGGTGTCCCACGCCATCGACGCGGGCACGGCCGCTTGACGCGTGGAAACAATGGAGTCGGACGCACGCCACTCGTCCGCGACGAGCGCCCACACGCGCACGAATAGATCAGTGTCGGGCGGCAAGCCGATGACTTCTGCCTCGGTCGCGGCCTGCGCGCTCCCGTCGAACACGTCGGCGCCGCCATGCGTCGTTCCGATCTTCAGTCGATACGCCTGCGCGCCGGGCACGACGCCCCACGACACCAGCAGATTCTCCGCCACGCCCGTTTCGCCATGCAGTGGATGCAGCAGTGGTGCGACGGCGCGCGTGTGCAGGGGGAAGTCGTAACCGCGCCAGTCTTCACCGACCCGCGTCCACAAGCGCGCGTACAGCGTCGCGCCGGCGGGCAGGGTCATGGCCTCGAAGCGTGGCTCGGCGAGGATCCCCGAGTCCAGCACGTCGTCCGACCCGGGGGTTGTGCCGAGCACGAAGTGCCATGCGTCGGCACTGCTGGCACCGCCCCACGAAAAGGACACGCGCGAAACATCGACTTCCGACCACGAGACGGGCAGGACCGGAAGATCGCGCGCTCGCCACTGCAGCACGTAGTCGACACTGCGCCACACACCGCCTGCGAGCGTATGCAGTCGCACGTACAGCACGCGATCCTCGTCCAGCGCAGCGATGCCAGGGGCGCGCAGCAGTTGCTGCGTTCCGGAGATCTCTCTGGAACGATACACGTCACGCAGGCCGGGCGCGGATCCGAGCCACACCGTGTAGCGCGTCGCGCCCGGCACTGCGTTCCACTGCAGCGAATCGCCGTTCGAAACGAACCCCGCTTGAACCAGGCTCGGCGACAGATAGGCAACCGGCCGGGTCACGAACGACAGCTGCACGGAACGCCAGACCCCGCCAACTTTGGTGTGCAACGTGGCATGGACGATCGCGCCGACCGGCAATTGAGCGATGGCACGGCTGGTGGCCTGGGTTTCACCACTGTTGAGCAAGTCGGAGCTGCGCGGTGAGGTTCCCAACCACAGGTAGTAGGCCTGCGCGCCGGCGATGGGTGTCCAGCTCAGGGGCGTGTGGATGTCCCACTCCTGCCCGTCCGTCAGGCCCAGGAACGTTGCCTTCGGCGCCACCTGGAACACGCGATCGACGTAACGCCAGACACCGGCGCTCAAGGTGTACAGGCGCGCATGCAAATCGATGCCACGCGGCAACGCCTGGGTCGAGTAGCTGGTGGCCTGGATCTCGCCCGAATTGATCAGGTCACGCGCACCGGGCGATGTGCCCACCGTCAGGAAGTAGGCGTCCGCGTCGCTCACCGTGTCCCACTGGATCCTCGACAAGGGCTCCAGCAGCGCGTGATCCGCCGCCGGGGCGGTAAGCAAGGCGGCGGGGGCAATGACGAAGTGGCGCTCGGTATAGCGCCACACGCCCGCCGACAGAGTGAACAGGCGCGCATGCAAGGGCACGCCACGTGGCAATGCGGTGATGCGCGCGGAGGTGGCCTGCGTTTCACCCGAGTTCAGCAGATCCTTCGCGCCCGGAGTGGTTCCCACGTACAGGTAATAGGCTTGCGCCGTGGGGACATCGTCCCAAGCGAGGGCCGTTGCCGGCATCAGCATCGATCCATCTCGCGCTGGCGTCGATATCTGCGCCAGTTCGTGCACTTCGATCTCGTAGTGCCGCGCGCGCCAGACACCGCCGTTCAAGGTGTGCAGGGCCACGAAAAGATGTTGCCCGGCCTGCGCCCCGGCCCAGGTATGGGAGGTGCGCTGGATCTCGCCGGTGTCGACGAGATCACGCCCGTCGGGCTGGGTTCCAACCCAGAGGTAGTACGCCTGCGCCCCGGGAATCGCAGTCCACTCGAACCTGACTTGTCCGCTGCTCGTGTAGGCGCGAGGTGCGGTCAGCTCGGCCAGGTCCGCGTCGCCTGCGCCTTGCGCGAACGCCGGTGGCACCAGCAGCAACGCCAGCGAAAACACCAGCAGGCGGCCGAGTCGGACGATCCATTCCCTTGTCACACATCACTCCTTCGTGTCCGCGCCTCGTCGTGCCAGGACAATGCCCGCGAACAGCACGATCCACGCCAGGGACCACGCTTGATCGGAAATCCCGCCCCCGATTCCGGCCACCAGTGCCAGCAGCGCACCAAACCACATGCAGGCGTCTCGCGCCACGACGGCACGATGGCGCCAGACCAGGTGCACGGTGCTGCCCAGGGCTGCAAACCAGAGCACGAGGCCAGGCAGTCCGACGTTACCGAGCAAGGAGGTGAAATAGCTGGACGCACGCAGGCTGCCAGCCCCGGCCCCGATGCCCCATGTGCTCAACCATACGCGCACCGCATCCCGGTCGGAATCGTGTCGATACCCGTGAAACGCCTCATGGTATTTCTCGTTGACCCAGCGATAACCACTCTCGCTCCAATCCGCCAATGCGGGCGCTGCGTCGGCAATGATCAAGCCCACCATCGCCACGCCGGCGAGCAAGGCGATCCCGACCGGCAGCACAATGACAAGATCGGTCGTGAGGCTGGTGTGATGGCGCCCCCACCCGAGATGAGCGGCCAGCATCACGGTGAGAAACGCCGCAAAGGCGAGGATGCCCGTGGTTCCGAGGGAATTGGCCAACCCGAACAGGGCCAGCGCAAAGAGCAGACCGGTCAGCGCGCGTTCGGATCGTGCTCGCCCGTAGACGAAACCACAGTACGTTGCCGCGGCGGCCACCGCAAACCAGACGCCGGCATACAGTGGCTCGGAAAACGGCAGGCCCACCCTGCCCATGTTCGGGCCATACGTCGGCACCAGGAAATTCTGGTTGTAGGACGGATTGGATCCCCAAAACTCCGGGTACCATGCCACCCACCCCAGCATTGCCAGCCGCTGGTAGGCACCAATCGCGGCGGCAAGGATGATCGCGCAGGCGAAGCCTCCCGCGAGGCTGCGCCACAGCCTCGCGGGAGGCGTTGCGACGAAGCAGGCAAGCACGATGGCCAAGGCGAACGCGCTGCCCGCCTGCGCAAGGTGCGCAGTGCCCCAGAGCAGCGGCCGGGCAGCCTCTAGCACGGGCTCCTTCGCGGACAGCAAGCGTACCGGCAATCCCTCGAACAGGTGCGGCAACGCCAACGCGCTCAAGATCGTCCAGGCGAGAAATGCCAGCCACAGCGTGATGGGCAGGCGCGCCTCGGCCGGCGCAGGAAGCAAGCAGCGTTGCGCTGCCACGCGCTGCACCTGATCCAAGGCAAGCAGGCCGCAGGTTGCGAGAAAAGGACTGATTCCAAACGGCGCGTGCTCGGTTCCGACCACCACGACCGCCGGGGCGTGCAGCACCGTGCTCACCACCAGCAGCCCGGGCAGGGCGTTTCGGAATCCGATCAGGATCAGCAACGCAACGGGCAGGTAGATCAGACCAAATTCGGTTAGGTGAAGCATTCCGGACGATCAGTCTTCCACCGCAACAATCACGGCGCGATTCTGGCGCCACCATCCCGCCAGCCCGGCCAGCAGAACACCCAGCAGCGCGCCGACGGCGGCACCCAGGATTACGCCCGTGAGCAAGCCCATACGGCGTACCGGTCGTTGCGTGCCTTCCGGTGCCGCGACGAAGCGCATCTGGGACAGGTACTTGCTGACCCAGCCTTCCCGTTGCAGATCAATCGAATTGGCGACCAACTCGACCGCACCAAGACTCAGGTCCTGGCCTTTGAGCGCCTGCTCGCGGATGCCCTTCAGCGACTCGAGAAACGCGCGGCCACTCATCTGCCCGGAAATCGCATCCCTCGCGGCACAGTAGTAATTGCGATGGATGCGCGCCGCGACGCGTCGACGCTCTCGCACGCGACTGGCTTCCTCCAGTTCGGCCAACTCGACCTTGGCCCCCACCAACTGCGCCGTCGGAGAGAGGAATCGCTCGGCGTCTTTCTCCAGCGAAATCACCTGTCGACCCTCCAATGCCGTCGCCCCGGGAACATCGCGAATGATGGATCCCAAGCGCTCGATCTTGCGTTCGATCTGGTCGACCTGGAACTGGCCTTCCAGTTCGTCGTTGCGCAACTCCAACTCACGCCGCTCGTTTTCAAGGCAGGCGCGCAAGATGGCCGACTCGAGATCTTCCTTGATCGCGACATCGCGGACGTACTCCCCAAGCAGCAGGACCGGCGGCTCCTGCGCTCGCGCCTTCTGCACCAATTGCAATCGAATGCCGGTCAGGGTCGCACCTTGCTTGCTGCTCACCCCGAAAATCCGCGCATCGCGGTCGGTGAAGGAAAACTCCGGGCTGACGGACGCGGCAAACTCGGCCGGATCCTTGACGATCTCGCGCAACAGCGCAGCGGACGGTGAGTCATTCTTTCCGCTGTGCTCCAGGAACTCGGCCAAGGCGAACTCGTTCGAAAGCACGCCGGAATAACGCTTGTAGTCCTCGATGGTCACCTGCGGCGTGAGCAGCAAGCCTTGGGACACCCAGTGCGCGCCCATTACACTGAGCCACGCCCCGGCGACGACGCCCACGACGATGCAGCCACACACGAGCATGCGACGCTTCCATACGCTCCCTGCCAGACGTCGCAAATCGACGTCGCCGGCAGCCTCGTTGTGCAGTACGCCGGGGGCGGTCATGGGTTTCCAGAAGAGCGGTTCCGGGCGCAATTGTTGCATAGTTCCCCTGATCGCCGCCGTGGATGGCGGCGCAGTCGGGACAGCAATCGGGCCATGATTCGAGCCGTCGCGGCGCAGATGACCGGCGCGATGCTTTGCGCAGCGGTTTCGTTCGCATTGATGCTCTATCTGGCCCGTGCGCTGGGCGTCGCATCATTCGGCGCATTTCTGGCAACGCTGAGTTTCGCGGTCGTCGCCTTGCCCGTGATCGAGTGCGGTTGGTCGCAGCAACTGTATCGAAGCAGTGTAGATGACGCTCGCAACGGCGCGAAATCCGGGATCCGCATGCACTTTGCGCTCGGACACGCGCTGGCCGTCACCGTGACACTGGTTGTTGCGGCCTGGTTGGGCTGGCGCCTGGGCGTGATCGACTCACCGGCCTTGCCCTGCGCGCTTGCCTGCATGGGTCTGGTCGCCTTGGGCAACTTCGTGTCGGCCCGCATGCGAGGCGAAGGCCGCTTTGCACTCGAGTCTGCATGGCAGGTGTGCGGTCGGATCGGGTCGGCGGTTGCGGTGGTCGCCACCATTGCCGTGCTCGGCCCCGATGTCGCGCTCGTTTTCGTGGCGTGGTGCATGGGCTTGCTGTTGGTCGCGGCGATCGGTGCGATTCCCTGGCTCACCTGGCCACGCTGGGACGGCCTGGCGTCCACCTATCGCATCGCGCTGCCGCTGGCGGCAGTCGAAGTGACTTGCGCCATGCTGTTCAAAGGTGACGTTGCGCTGGTCTCGGCCACCGGCATGGATGGAACGGCCTTGTCCCACTACGCCGCCTGTGCGCGCGTCGGTGAATTGGTGTTGCTGATGGCCGCGCCGCTTTGCAATGTCGGGTTTCGTCGCCTGCGCGAACTGCACTCGGAGCGCGACGCCTTCGCACGCGAATTGCGTCGACTGTCATTGGCCGTGTCGGCGGCCGGCGCGATCGTGGCCCTCGTCACCATTCCACTGGGATCGCCGCTCATGTCCCTGCTCTTCGGCGTCCAGTTCGAAAGCGCTGGCCACCTGCTCCCCTGGGTCGCGGCCGCACTTCCGCTCGCACTGCCGAACCTGATGCTGGTTCAAGCCTTGGTCGCGCGCGGATCCGAACGCGGGCTCGCGCTGGCGCTGGCCGGATCCGTCGCGCTCGGCGCCGTGCTTCTGGTCGCACTCGCCTGGCGGTACGGCGCGCGCGGCGCAGCGCTGGCGTGCTGTGCGGCGCAGGCGACCGCGCTGCTCGCGATGACCCGCGCCCTGCGATGTGCGCCCCGATGCGCGTAGCCGTTGACGTTTCCGCATCCGGCGCGCGCGATGGCATCGGTCGCTATCTGGCGGAACTGCTGCCGCGCCTGATCTTCGACCCTGCGACACGCGATTGGCAATGGAAGTGCTACGGACGCAGCGGCGACTTGCACCACGCCACCGCCGCGAATGTGACGTCTCGCGCCGACCACCTGCCGCGCCATCTGGGCCGAGTCTTGTCACTGGCGACGACGCAACCACTGTGGCTGGCGCGCGATCAAGCTGACGTGTACTGGGGACCGGCCCATCGTGCGCCGGTGTGGGTCCCCGCATCAACCGCGCGGGTCGTGACCATCCATGACCTGTGCTGGCTGAGGGTGCCACGCACGATGCGCAGGCTGTCGCGCTGGCTCGACGCGACGCTCATGCCGCGCGCCATCGCCACGGCGGATCGCATCATCGCGGTCTCCGCTGCGACTCGAGACGAACTGTGCTCGGCATTTCCGGCGCATCGGGATCGCGTCGTGGTGATTCACGAAGCCGCAGCGCAAGCGCCCGCGCCAGGCCCGATCGACGCGCTGTCGCAATCGGGTCTTGCACCGGGTTACGTGCTGTTTGTCGGCACGTTGGAGCCGCGCAAGAATCTGCATCGCCTGTTGCAGGCCTTTGCTCTCGCATTGCCGCAACTTCCTGGCACCGCTTCGCTCGCCATCGCAGGACCGCCTGGCTGGGGTCGCGACGACCTCCGGCTCGAAGCCTCCCGACTTGGCCTTGCTGATCGCGTGCGATGGCTCGGTCGGGTCGACGACCAACAACTGTCCACGCTGTATCGACATGCGGCCTGCCTGGCAATGCCTTCGTTGTACGAGGGCTTCGGCCTGCCGCTGCTGGAAGCTCTCGCCCTGGGTACCCCGGTGCTCACGTCCAACACCTCATCGATGCCCGAGGTGGCCGGCGATGCGGGTGTGCTGGTAGATCCGACCCGTGTCGACTCCATCGCTGACGGGCTGGTGCGGATCCTAGGCGATCACGCGCTGCGGGCTCGCCTCGGCGCGCACGCAAAAGCGCAGGCATCTCGCTTCTCGTGGGATCGCGCTGCGCGCCAGACGCTGGCGGTATTCGAGGCCGCGGTCGCCACGCGACGCGAGAAGCGGGCAGGCGCGGGATCTGTCATTAGATGAAGCAGCAACGCGATCGGCGTGCGGGCGCGCGACACGCCCACCCAGGCGACTTCACTGCACCAGGACCCCGCAGTCATCGCTGCACATCACGTCGCACGTTGCGCTTGGCAGCGCATGGGAATCGGCGAGAACCTGGCGCGCAATCGAAACCAGTTCCGTGCGATGCACGGAACTCAGCGCGCCGTGATCCGCTGACGCAAGAGCGTCCAGCATCGCAACAACACCACAGCCTGCAGGCAGCGCGCGGCCATCACGCCGATCAAACCCGCTTCGGACAGGAACACCATGGCGAGCAAGGACACGGCGCCACCGAAAAGACTGTAGAAAGCAACCGCCCGGTTTTCGCCTGAACCCACGAGGAGTTGTGCCGGTGCAACGTGCAAGGCGGTGAGCGCCGACGCCAGGACGGCCACGGACAGGGCAAGGTATTGGCCTTCGCTGCGGGTTCCCAGCCACAGGGGCAGCAACTTCCACGCAACGGGGAGGTAGAGCGCGGCTGCGACGATGATGCCTGCTTGCATCCAGCGCAATGAGGCCAGGTGTCTGCGCAAGGCAACGCCCAGATCCTTTTGCCGACTACTCCAGACAAACAAGGGTTGCAGTGCGATGGCCGCGCCTCGGGCGATGACCGCGGCCAACTGGTTGCACACCGCGTACACCGCCAGTGCCGACGTACCGAGCAATGCACCTACCAGCAGACGATCGAGCGAAGACAGCATCAACACGCCGAGGGTGCGCAGTCCTTGCCAGCGCGAGAACACCGACAGGCGGTGCGCACGGGTTTCATCCGGTCGCAGCGGGGTCCAGCGCGCACCCGCTTCGAACCACAGCACGCGTGCCAGCAGCAGCAGTCGCAACAACACGAGCCAGGGCATTACCGTCAGGACCGCAGCCACGTCTCGCGTGATCCACGCCGACAGACCGAGAACCGACGCCCACAGCATTTGATGCAGCAACTCGATCTGGCCGAGCGTGGCGTAGCGTTGTCGCGCCCGCAACGCGGAGGCGAGCAGTCCACCAGACTCCTGCAGCAAGATCGCGCACGGCAGGGCCGGGAGTGTTTGCACCGTCAAATCGCGCAGTGCGTCCAGGGTCGCGCTGCCATCCATCGGGAAAAATGCGGTCTGCGCAGTGAGGCAGGCGGCGACCAGCCCGGTCGCGATCAAGACACGACCGACGAACAGCCGGGCGGCGGTGGCCACCCACGCAAGCACGGCGTCTTTCGCCTCATCCTGCGCCAGGTGCCGCATCAAGGCCGCCCCCAGGCCGAAGCTGACCAGTGAGCCCAGATTGAGCACCGCCAGCGCCAGGATCCACAGCCCGAAACTGTCGAGCGACAGACATCGAATCATCCAGGCCGTGAGCGCCAACTGCGTCGCGATCGCGGCCCCCTGCTCCAGCGCGTGCCAGCCCGCCTGCCGCAGCAGGCGCCGCGCGCTCATCGTTGCGGGAATCGGTACGGCACAGTCTCGCTGTCCGGTGGCACGCGCCAATGATCCGGTGCGGCATAGTCGTAGGCACGATCCACCGCATTGACCAGGATCGCCGGGCTCGTGCCGGCATTCTGGACTCCGTGCCAGACCTGGGGCGGAATCACGATCAAGCCCGGTCGCCATTCCGACACGTGGAAGACGTTGATCATGCCGCGCGTCGGCGACGCCGGCCGCGCGTCGTACAGCGCGAGGCGCAGCTCGCCTTGCACCACGCTGATGCGATCGGTGGCGAATTCATGCGCGTGCCATGCACTGATCGCTCCCGCCGACAACACGGAGGCAAAAATCTGGTCCACCACCCCCGCTTCATCCAACCAGTCGCGCCGAAACAGCTCCGTCAAGCGGCCGTAACCGGTCATGACGGGGCGCGCTTCCCGCAGCAGCACGCCGGCGATGCGCGGCTGCGGCAAATGCGTCCAATCCGGGGCGATGCGTTGCGCGTCCTTGCTTGCCCCCGGTAGTCGCCACCCTTGGCTGTCGTCGCCGCTGCTCATGTGAGAACTCTTCAGATGGGATCCAGACCGCGGGTGCGACGCAGGCGCCGAATCAAGCCACCTTTGCGCGGCAAGATCAGGAAGTGGCGCGGTGTGCTGGGGAATACGCCGAGTCGGCGCAGGCATTGTCGCCCGATCGCCTTGATTCCCTCCAGCACCAGGCCCCCGCCGCCCGCATACCAGCGCTTGTCCTCCCAGCGCAGCTGCAGTTGCAGCAGGGTGCGGGATACGAAATCCGGTTCGCGACAGGAGTCGAAATAGCGCGCATGCGCGTCGGCCAGTCGCGCTCGGTAGGAGTCGCGCACACCACCGGACGGAATCAGCACGGCCGTGACTTTCGGCACGGCGACGATCCCTGCCGCGGCGCGATAGGCGCGATACAGCCAATCTTGCGAGGACGCGACGCGCAGGCCAAAGGCCGAGTGCCAAGGGCCGACGCGCACGGGCAGATCGCGCCGCATCAGCCACAGCGATGCCGGCACGCCCAAGGCGGTGTGATAGCGGCCCGTGCTGGTGACCGCACCGACCAGACTATCCACCGGGCCATCGTCTGCCACCAGCATGCCGATCGAGAATGCGAGGTCGGCCCGATCGGCCTGGATCGCGTCAAGCAGGGCCGTCAGGTGTCCCGGCAACCAGAGGTCATCGTGATTGAGAAAGGCAAGGTAACGCCCGCGCGCCAGGGCGACGCCGGCATTGTTCGGCCCGCTCTGCTCGCCGCAATTGCGCTCCAGGTTGACGAAGCGGATGCGGGGATCGGAGAACGCGGCCACCACCGCTTCGGTGTCGTCGGTGCACGCATCGCCAACGACGATCAGCTCCCAGTCCTGCTGCGTCGATGCCAGCAACGACCTGATCGAGTAACCGATGATATTGCTGCGGTTGTAGGTCGCCATGATGACCGAGACCAGCGGCCTCCCGGTCGAGCCCGCATCGCCGGTCGATTGCGCCGGTATGGATTGAGTCGACGACACGCCGCAACTCAGCGCAACGCGTCATCCAGCTCGGCGCGCAGGTCGGCCACATCCTCCACGCCGACACTCAAGCGCACGAGGCTGTCGGCAATCCCCAGCCGTGCACGATTCTCGGGCGGCACCGAGGCGTGGGTCATGATCGCGGGGTGGTTGATCAGGCTTTCCACGCCACCGAGAGATTCGGCGCAGGCGAACAGCTCGCAACGTTCCATCATGCGGCGCGCCGCGGCCAGGCCTCCCTTGACGTAGATACTGATCATGCCGCCGAAGCCCTGCATCTGGCGTTTGGCGAGATCGTGCTGCGCGTGGGATTTCAGGCCGGGATAGATGACCTTCTCGATTGCCGGGTGCGCGTCGAGCCAGTTCGCCAGCTCCAGCGCGTTCTCGCAATGGGCCTTCATGCGCAGATGCAGGGTCTTGAGCCCACGCAGCGCGAGGAAGGAATCGAACGGGCCTTGCACGCCTCCCACCGCGTTCTGCAGGAAGGTCATCTGCTCGGCCAGCTCGGTGTCGTCCCCCACGACCAGCATGCCGCCCACCATGTCGCTGTGGCCGTTGAGGTATTTCGTGGCGGAGTGCATGACCAGATGCGCACCCAGCTCAAGCGGGCGCTGCAGGATGGGCGAGGAGAAGGTGTTGTCAACGCCAAGACGGATGCCGCGCTTGCGCGCGAACTCGGCCAGTCGCGCGATGTCGACGATCTTGAGCATCGGGTTGGTGGGGGTTTCGCACCAGATCAGGCGCGTGTTCGGCTTCACTGCGGCTTCGAGTGCAGCCATGTCGTTGAGGTCGACGAAACTGAAGTCGAGCCCGGCGCTGCGGCGACGCACCCGCTCGAACAGGCGGAAGGTGCCGCCGTAGACGTCGTCCATGCAGATGACGTGGCTGCCGCTGTCGAGCACGTCGAGCACGGTGGACGTGGCCGCCAGGCCCGAGGCGAAGGCATAGCCACGCGTGCCGCCTTCCAGCGCCGCGACGCAACGCTCATAGGCGAAGCGCGTCGGGTTGTGGCTGCGTGAATACTCGAAGCCCTGGTGCACGCCCGGCGACTGCTGCACGTAGGTGCTGGTGGCGTAGATCGGCGTCATCACGGCGCCGGTGGTGGGATCGGGGGATTGGCCGGCGTGGATGGCGCGGGTGCCGAGGCCGTGCAATTTCGATGTGCTCATGGAGTGTTCTTGCCTTGGGGTTCTTACTGCACGCGGCGACGAAGGTAGTTCAGCAAATCGATCCGGGTAATGAGCCCGAGGAAGCGCCCGCCATCCATGATGATTGCGACGTGGCCGTGTTCGAACACCGGCAACAGGGCTTCGATCGGCGATTTGACGTCGAGTTTTTCCAGCTTGGTGACCATCGCAGTGGAAACCGGATCACGGAAGCGTTGTTCGTCGCCGTAGACATGCAGCAGCACGTCGGATTCGTCGAGGATGCCGACGATGGCGTCGCCGTCCATCACCGGCAGCTGGCTCACGTCGTACAGTTTCATGCGCTGATACGCAGTGACGAGCAGATCGTTTGGCCCGATCACGACGGTGTCGCGTTGCGCGTACGGACGCAGGATCAGGTCGCGCAGATCGCCGTGCTTCTGGCGCTCGACGAAGCCGTTGTCCAGCATCCAGTAGTCGTTGTACATCTTCGACAGGTACTTGTTGCCGGTGTCGCAGACGAATACGAGCACGCGCTTGGGCGTGGCCTGCTCGCGGCAATACTTCAGTGCCGCGGCCAGCAAGGTGCCGGTGGAGGAACCGCCGAGGATGCCCTCCTTTTCCAGCAACTCGCGCGCGGTGAGGAAGCTCTCCTTGTCGCTGATCGCGTAGGCCTTCTTCACCCGGCTGAAATCGGAGATCGGCGGCAGGAAATCCTCGCCGATGCCTTCCACCATCCAGCTGGCGGATTTGTCGCTGAGCGCGCCACGGTTGATGTATTCCTCCAGGATCGAGCCAACCGGATCGGCCAACACCAGTTCGGTGTGTGGCGAGTGCGCCGCGAAGCAGCGCGAAAGGCCGGTCATGGTGCCTGAGCTGCCGCAGCCGAACACGATGGCGTCGAGCTTGCCGTCCATCTGCGCGAGGACTTCGGGCCCGGTGCCTTCCTCGTGCGCGCGCGGGTTGTCGGGATTGCCGAACTGGTTGATGAAGTAGGCGCCCGGGGTCTCGCGCGCGATGCGTTCGGCCATGTCCTGGTAGTACTGCGGATGGCCCTTGGCCACGTCCGAGCGCGTCAGCACCACTTCGGCGCCCATCGCCTTGAGGTTGAAGATCTTCTCGCGGCTCATCTTGTCCGGCACCACCAGCAGAAGCTTGTAGCCCTTCTGCTGCGCCACCAGCGCCAGGCCGATGCCGGTGTTGCCGGCCGTGCCTTCCACCAGCGTGTCGCCGGGCTTGATCTTCCCGGCCTTCTCGGCCGATTCGATCATCGACAGGCCGATGCGATCCTTGATCGAGCCGCCGGGATTGTGGCTTTCGAGCTTGAGGTAGAGCTCGCAGACACCGGCATCGAGGCGCTGCGCGCGCACGATCGGGGTGCGGCCGATGAGTTCTAGGACGCTTTGGTGGACGCTCATGCGGTGGGCGAACGCGGCTTGCGGCAGGGGCTGGAATGATAGCGGAAGCCGGCTGCGGCCTTCCCGACCCGAGCGTCTATGGCTGCTCCCGCGGCCGCAGCGCGACAGCGGGGCGGAGTCAAGCACACTTCGGTGCCGGGGTGCGCAAATAAATTCGGGCCGATGGCAGCTGACGAGGTGACTGCCACCGGCCCGACGGTGAAATCGTGCGGAAGCCATTGGCCTCCGCGGGCGAATCAGATTTTGGCAAGCGCGATTGCGTGGTTCAGTGCAATCCGTGCATCTGGTCGAACATCCGGGTAAGTCGGTCCTTGGCGAACAGTTTTTCCTTCTTCATCCGCGCCAAGGTGGCGTCGTCCAGCGGCAGTACGCCGAGTTCGGCGTCGAGCACCTGCTTGTCGAGTTCCTTGTGGCGCTGGTAGAGCTGCCGGAACTCGTTGTCACTCTTGCACAGGGCTTCGACTTCGGATTGCGGGTGTGCTTCGAACATCACTGACCTCCTCTTCCGCAGAAACGAACGCCGCGCACGAAAACTCCGGCACGGCGTCCAGGTTCGGGGTTCGTCGGTTGCGAGGCGCGGCGGGCACCCATCGGCCACGCGCGCGCCGACTGGCTTGCGGCGTCGGTCTCCGAGGTGGCGTGGGGTGCGGTCATGGGCCTCTGCGTTGGAGCCCCGGCGGCTTCGGGTCCGCTCGGGAAACCGACGCTACTCCCGCAATTTCGGGGGCGCAAGTGGAACGCCAAACCCTTGATTCGGAAGCGTCTCAAGCCGCAACGGACACCGCGAAGAAGACTCTCGCGAAACCTAGAGATTCTTTCATATTCAATTGGTTAGGCCATACGCCTGCGGCTGCTTCTAGGCCAGGTGATTGATTCGGCGGGGTTAATTTTCCGCGCCCTGGACGATGATCTCGACCCGGCGGTTCCGGGCCCTGCCGTTGGCGCTCGCGTTGTCCGCCACGGGCCGGTCTTCGCCCACGCCCGACACCGACAACCTCGCCACCTCGATTCCGTCTTCCACCAGCGCCGCGCGCACCGCATCGGCGCGCTTCTGTGACAACACCTGGTTGGCATTGGCACTACCCTGGCTATCGGTGTGGCCTTCGATCAACACCGGCTTGCCGGGAAAGCGCTGCACGAACTCCACCACGCGTTGCAGGTTGGCGCGCGCCTCCGGCAACAGCGCGGCACCGCCGCTCGCGAATGCATCACCGGCGAGCGTCATCACCTGGCCGCGTGCATCAGGACGCGCACTCAAGTTCTGCAACTGCACGCGCAGGTTGTCGGCGGCGGCGCTGGCCAGCTCGGCTTCCTGCCGCGCCAGGGCGGCCTCCTCCTTCTGTGCCTGCGCCAGGCGCCGGGCCTGCTCGGCTTCGGCCGAGGACTGCTCCGACAGGGCAATCGCGGTGGCCGCGGTCTCCTGTGCGCGCTGTGCCTCTTCGGCGCGCGCCAGGTTCTGCAGGCGCAGCTTTTCCGCTTCCTGTCGCGCGAGTTCCGCATCACGGCGGCTTGCGTCCAGCAGGATTCGATCGCGTTCGCGTTCGAGTTGGGCGAGCTGACGCTCCAGATGCTCGGACTCGGCCACTGCTCGGGCAATCTCGACGCGCCGCTCGGCCGCCCACACGGCCGCCGCCCGGCGTTCCTTGCCGCGCGCCTGTGCCAGCACATCGAGGGCCTGGCGGGCGCGGATCCGCTCCGCCGCGGCCAATTCGCCGAGGCTCGGGTCACGCTCGAGCGCAGCCAGTTCGGCCTGCAAGCGGACTTCCGCTGGATCCGGGTCGCGTGCGACGACCATCGCCGGCAGGACAAGACACAGGGCCAGTACGGCAGTGCGTGCGCGATTCATGCGCCACCCCCGCCACCCAGCAGCTCTCGCCGCAGGCGTGTGTTCTCGTCGGACTGCTGGCGCACCGCGGCACGTGCCGCCGCCGCGCGGCTGCGCGCTCGCGCAAGCGTCGCGTCCAGTTCTGCTTCGCCGGCCTGGGCGCGGGCCAGCTCGTACTCGCGTTCGCCCATCGAGAGGCGCGCCGCGGCCAGCTTTTCCTCGGCGAAACCCAACTCCACCGGCGCGAAATCGTCCGCCCGGGCCTCGCGCGCATCGGCGATGGCGCGTTCGGCCGCATCCAGCAACCCGGTCGGCGGCGGGGTGCTGGCGCACCCGGCCAGGGCCAGTGCGAAGGCCATCACGGCGGCGTGGATTTCTCGACGGGTTCGTGTCATATCATGGTGACCAAGTGTGACGGCGCAGGTGGCTTCGTCTCGAAGCTATTGTGGGAAGGCTGTCGCGGTGTTGCAACGGGCGCGTGGCGAAGCGGGCCGCGGCCTCCACCAATGCGGGGAGCGAGGCAGATGGATATCGGCTATTTCCTCAAGCTGATGACGGAAAAGAACGCATCGGACATGTTCCTGACCACCGGGGCGCCGGTGAACATCAAGGTCGAGGGCAAGCTTTATCCCCTCGGCAACACCGGGCTTCCGGCCGGCATGGTGAAGAAGATCGCGTACTCGCTGATGGACGAGGGCCAGGTGCCCATGTTCGAACGCGACCTCGAGCTGAACATGGCGATCGCGGTGAAGGACGCTGGGCGCTTCCGCATCAACGTGTTCAAGCAGCGCGGCGAGATCGGCATGGTGATCCGCGCGATCAAGTCCGAGATCCCCACGATCGAGCAGCTCAAGCTGCCCAACATCCTCAAGGACATCATCATGGAACCGCGCGGGCTGGTGCTCGTGGTGGGTTCCACCGGCTCGGGCAAGTCGACCTCGCTGGCCGCGATGATCGACCACCGCAACTCCAGCGCCTCGGGCCATATCCTCACCATCGAGGACCCGATCGAATTCCTGCATCGCCACAAGAAATCCATCGTCAACCAGCGCGAAGTCGGGCTCGACACGCATGGCTTCCACAACGCGCTCAAGAATGCGATGCGCGAGGCGCCAGACGTGATCCTGATCGGCGAAATCCTCGACCAGGTGACGATGGAAGCGGCGATCGCCTTCGCCGAAACCGGACACCTGTGCCTGGCCACCCTGCACTCCAACAACGCCGACCAGACCCTGGAGCGCATCCTCAACTTCTTCCATGAGTCGGCGCACAAGAACATCCTGATGAACCTGTCGCTGAACCTGAAGGCGGTGATCTCGCAGCGCCTCGTGATCGGCAAGGATGGCAAGCGCCTGCCGGCCGTGGAGGTGCTGATCAACACCCCGCTGATCCGCGACATGATCCGGCGCGGCCAGGTGCACGAGATCAAGGAAGCGATGGACAAGTCGCTGCAGGACGGCATGCAGACCTTCGACCAGGCCCTGTTCCGCATGTACAAGGAAGGCAAGATCGAGCTGGAAGAAGCCCTGCGCAAAGCCGACTCGCGCGACGGCCTCGCGCTCAAGATCCGCCTCTCCGAAGGCGCCAGCGGCGAACACGACCCGTATGCGGATGCGTTTGGCTCGCAGTCGTCGGGCGGCGGCAGCTTTGGCTAAAGACGCTGTGAGGTAGCGGCGTAGCGACGACCGATCCCCGGCTGCAGGCGCGGCGCGCATGGCGCCGTGTCGATGGCCTGCACCGCGCTGCCTCAGGAAGCGCCTCCTTCGATGCCACCCCAGACCCTGGCGGGGCCGGTCACTCGAATCGCGGCCCCGACTTTGCTAGATTCCCCCGCTCCCGGGGCGGGGTAATCCCCGGGAATGGGGCGCGTTCAATCGCTCCGACGCTGTCGATCAAGGTGATCTCGGTGTTTTTCGTTGCGCGGCAGCCGGCCGCGTGCCTTCGGCTTGCCAAGCGGCGAGCAACCGGCCAATCCGAGGACAGGGGCGCGGGGGGCTGCCACCTGTTCGATCCATCACGCAAACCGGACTTTCGAATGATCATTCGCCATACGCTTTCCGTCGCGTTGCTGACCGCCCTTGCCGGCATCGGCGCACCGACCGACGCCCATTCCCTCGGCCACGCCCGGGCGGCGCAGGACGCCAAACCGAGTGCGGCCAAGGCCAACGGCCTGGTTCCGCACTACGTCCGCCACAAGGCCGGACAACAGCATGCGATGCAAGCCGAATTGCTCGCGCAAGGCGGCCAGATCAGCTACTACCTTGATGCCGTCGACACCTATGTGGTGGACCTGCCCGAGCAGGTCGCGCCATCGCTGGCAAGCGGCAAGAACGCCGTACTGGTGGAGCGCGTGCCGGAGCACAAGCTGGCGGCACAGGTGGTGCCGTGGAACGTGGACCAGTTCCAGGCACGCGATATATGGGACAAGAACCGCGATGGCAGCGTCGACGTCGGCGCGCCCGATGGTTCGGGCATCACGATCTGCGTGATCGACACCGGCTTCCACCAGGGTCACAGCGACTTCGCCGGGATCACGGTGAACGGCACCACGGAAGGCAGCGTCGGCACCTGGTTCACCGACGGCAACGGCCATGGCACCCATGTGGCCGGCACGATCAACGCGGTCAACAACGATCGCGGCGTGGTGGGCGTGCTGCCGGGTGCGGCCGAGCTGTACATCGTCAAGGTCTTCAACGATACCGGCAACTGGGGCGGCGGCAGTCTCGCCGCGGCGGCAGACAAGTGCCGACTCGGCGGCGCCGATGTCATCAGCATGAGCCTGGGCGGCGGCGCCAGCGTCACCGAAGAGGCGATGTTCCAGAACCTGTACGACAACTTCGGCATCCTCAACGTGGCCGCGGCCGGCAACGACGGCAACGACGTGCCCAGCGCCCCGGCAATGTACGAATCCGTGGTGATGGTGGCCGCGATCAACGAGCAGGAGGGCGCCGCCGAATTCAGCCAGACGCCTCCCACTGCGTATGACCCGGCCAACGTTCCGGCCAACGGGCACTGGGACATGGTGGAATTCTCCGGCGGCGGCGTGCAGGTGCTCTCGACCGTTCCCACCCCCGATGGCGAGGTGCCGGTCTATCGCGCCAGCTTCGGCGGGGTGGACTACTACGGCAGCCGCGTTGCGGCCGACGCGCCCGAGATCACGCCCGAAGGCAACGTGAGCGCGCCCCTGGTCAATGGCGGCCGCTGCCGAAACTCCGATCCGGCCCAGGTCTGGACCGGCGCGATCGTGATCTGCGAGCGCGGCGACGTCGCGTTCTCGGAGAAGATCAACCGGGTGCGCGCCCAAGGTGGCGCGGCGGCAATCATCTACAACAACATCCCGGGCGACCTGGGCGCAACCTGCGGGCCCGACTGCGACCAGCCCTCGATTCCTTCCCTCTCGCTCAGCCAGGCGCGGGGCCAGGCCTTGCTCGCGGCTGGCGCCGGCCAGACCGTCAACCTGCTGATCGATGACGGCTCGCCCTGCGCGGGCTGCGAAGGGGGCTACGACTTCTACAACGGCACGTCGATGGCGACACCGGGGGTTTCGGGCGCCATGGCCTTTGCCTGGAATGCGTGCGGCGGGCCCGCGTCGGTCACCAACAAACAGGTTCGCCAGTTGCTGCGCGACTCGGCCAAGGACCTGACCGGCACCCAGCCGGCCGATCCGGGCGTGTCGGGCGACGCGCCGATCGTCTACGGCGCCGGCTATGACCGCGTCACCGGATGGGGCCTGGTGCAGCTTGCCGATGCCCTGGCCTTGGGCAACGAGCGCTTCGGCTCGAGCTGCCCGATCGCGCTTTCCGCCACGCCGACGGTGCGAGACGTCTGCACCCTCAATGCGGCCAGCACCACGTTCGCCTTGACCCTCGATGCACAGTTCACCGGCACCTCGACCGCCTCGGCGAGCGGCGCGCCGAGCGGCGCGAGCGGCAGCTTCAGCCTCAATCCGATCGTCCATCCGGCCAACACGTCGATCTACACTCTGACCGGCCTCACCTCGGCGGCGGCCGGCACCCACCGGATCGATTTCAGCGTCGTCGACAACGCCAACCCGAACAACATCGGCACGGCCTCGGCCGACCTCACCATCACCCACGCGATGCCGGCGGCGACCGTGCTGCAGACGCCCGCAAACGGGGCCGGTGGCGTTTCCACCCTGCCGATCCTGACCTGGCAGGCGGCCGCCGAGGCCACCCAGTATCTGGTCCAGGTGGCGACCGATGCCGCGTTCTCCAACATCGTCCACACCGCCAGCGTCTCCGGCACCAGTCACACGGTCAGCACGATGCTGAGCGGCGACACCCAGTACTACTGGCGCGTGGTGCCGCAGAACGGCTGCGGCACGGCCTCGCCCGCGATCGCCAGCTTCCGGACCGCGCAGTCGTTCTGCGCCTCGCCCGGCCTCGCCATTCCGGACAACAACACCACCGGCGTCAGCAGCACCATCACGGTGCCGATCACCGGCAACATGACCGATGTCGACATCGCGGTGATGGCCTCGCACACCTGGATCGGCGACCTCGACGCGCGCTTGACTCACGGAGCACAGACCAATCGGTTGATCGTTGATCGCCCCGGCGGCTCGGGTTGCGACACGGACTCGCTCGACGTCACGCTGGATGACGAAGCCGCGGGCGCAATCGCCTGCCCGCCGGTCGGAACCTTCCGGCCCACGAACGTGCTGACGGTGTTCGACGGCACCTCGGTCAACGGCAGCTGGACCCTCAATGTGCGAGACCGCGCAGGCCTGGACACCGGCACCTTCCTGGCCTGGTGCGTGATCCCGAGCGTGAGCGGCGGCGGCGCCAATTCAGCACCGGTGTTCCAGGGCGAACCCTATGCGTACTCGGTCAATGCCGGTGCCAGCAACGGCAGTCCCGTGGGCAGCGTCGTCGCGACCGATGCGGATTCCGGCCAGACCCTCAGCTATGCGATCGCGGGTGGCAACACCGGCGGGGCCTTCGCCATCAATGCTGGCAGCGGCGCGATCACGGTGGCCGATGCGAGCGCCGTCACTCCCGCCAATGGCCCGTTCTCGCTCAGCGTGACGGTCAGCGATGGCGTCAGCGGGCTCGACAGCACGACGGTCACGATCACCGTCACCAGTTCGGGCAACCAGGCGCCCGTGGCCGTGGCCGATGCCATGGCCGTGGCGGAAGGCGGCACCGCCACCACCCTGGTCGGTGGCGCCTCGTCGGTGCGCAGCAACGACACGGACGCGGAAGACGGCACGCCGACAGGCAACGTCTCGGTCGGTACGACTCCCGTCAACGGTGCGCTCACGCTCAATGCCGACGGCACGTTCTCGTATATCCACGATGGCGGCCAATCGACCAGCGACAGCTTCACCTACCGCGTGCGCGACAGCGGCGGCGTGCAGTCGAACGCCGCGACGGTGACGATCTCGATCAGCGGCGTCAATGATTCCCCGATCGCGACCGGCAGCATCGCCAACCGCACCGATGCCGAAGGCGCCGCCGTCACGCAAGCCACCGCGGCGAACTTCAACGATGCGGACGGCGACACGCTGAGCTACTCGGCCACCGGCCTGCCGCCCGGCCTGTCGATCGCGCCGTCCACCGGCCTGATCTCGGGCACGCTGGCCTTCACCGCCAATGCCGGCAGTCCGTTCAACGTCGTCGTCACCGCCACCGATCCGTCGAACGCCAGCGCCACGCAGGCCTTCGAATGGACCGTGACCAACACCAACCGGGCTCCCGCTGCCGTCGGCACGATCAGCAACCGCAGCGATGCCGAAGGTGCCGTGGTCACACAGGCCACCGCGGCAAGCTTCAGCGACGCCGATAGCGACACGTTGACCTACTCGGCCACCGGCTTGCCGACCGGCCTGTCGATCAACGCGGCCTCGGGAGAAATCAGCGGCACGCTGGCCTTCACCGCCAATGCAAGCAGCCCGTTCAACGTCGTCGTCACCGCCACCGATCCGTCGAACGCCAGCGCCACGCAGGCCTTCGAATGGACCGTGACCAACACCAACCGGGCTCCCGCTGCCGTCGGCACGATCAGCAACCGCAGCGATGCCGAAGGTGCCGTGGTCACGCAGGCCACCGCGGCAAGCTTCAGCGACGCCGATAGCGACACGTTGACCTACTCGGCCACCGGCTTGCCGACCGGCCTGTCGATCAACGCGGCCTCGGGAGAAATCAGCGGCACGCTGGCCTTCACCGCCAATGCAAGCAGCCCGTTCAACGTCGTCGTCACCGCGACGGATGCGTCGAATGCCAGCGCCACGCAGGCCTTCGAATGGACCGTGACCGACACGCCCCAGAACCAGGCCCCCGTGGTCAGCGATCAGGCCTACTCGGTGACGGTCGGCAGCGCCAACGGCACGGTGGTGGGAAGCATCGTCGCAAGCGACCCGGACGCTGGTGACACGCGCACGTTCAGTGTCATGGGCGGCACCGGGCAGGGCCTGTTCAACGTCAGCGCCGCGGGCGAGATCAGCGTCGCGAACGCGACCGGCCTGACGGAGAACACCGCCCTGACCCTCAACATCACCGTGACCGACGCGGGCGGCCTGACCGATACCGCCGTCATCACCATCACGGTGCAGCCGCTGCGGGTCTTCGGCAACGGCTTCGAAGGCAACTGAACCTGCGATCCCGGTGCCATCAGGCACCGGGATCGGTCCGGGTCGGCGTAGACCAAGAGGGGCGGCCTGCAGAGGCCGCCCCTTTTCGTTGGACCACGTTCACGGCGCTGCGGCGAACCCGCCGGATCGAAACGCTACGCCGGCGGCGCGTCGGCCTGATTCTCCGGCGCGGCCTGCTGGAATTCGGGCAGCTCGCGGCAGGCGCTGTCGATCCGGACCACGGCCGGGAATGGGGCGAGGTCGACGCCGAAACGGCGCGCGTTGTACACCTGCGGCACCAGGCAGCAGTCGGCAAGACCGGGCTGGTCACCCTCGCAGAACTCGCCGGACGACGGGTGGTCGGCCAGCAAGGCTTCGAGCGTCAGCAGGCCCAGGCCGATCCAGTGACGGGTCCACGCGTCGCGATCTTCCGCCGACACCTTCAGTTCACGCTCCAGGTACTGCTGCACCCGCAGGTTGCCGAGCGGGTGGATGTCGCAGGCCACCACCTGGGCCAGCGCCCGCACTCGGGCGCGGTCGCGTGCCGTGGCGGGCAAGAGCGGCTTGCCGGGCCAGGTTTCATCGAGGTATTCGATGATGGCCATGGACTGGCGGATCAGGCGTTGGCCGTGGTGCAGCACCGGGATCAGGGCCTGCGGGTTGATGGCCGCGAACCCGGCGGCGTGCTGTTCTCCCTGGGCCAGGTGCACCGGCAGGATCTCGTGCTCCAGCCCCTTCAGATTGAGTGCGATGCGCACCCGGTAAGCGGCGCTGGAGCGCCAGTAGCTGTACAGCTTGAGCGTGCCGTTCACCCCACCACTCCCCCGGATGGTCCGGATGCGATCCCCGGCGACCAGCCTAGCGCGCGGCCGCGGCAACGGGAAGCTGGGGCCGGTTGGCAACGGCTCCGTGCCGTGACCGATGCCCGGCCCGCTCGAGCTTCAGCCCGGATAGCGCTCGATGCGCTGTTCGATCGCACCGAACACGCTGCGACCCTCGCGGTCGAGCATTTCGATCCGCACCGTGTCGCCGAAGCTCATGAACGGGGTGCTCGGCTTGCCGTCGCGCAGGGTTTCCACGGTGCGCTGCTCGGCAAAGCAGGACGCGCCGAGGGAGGTGTCCTCGTTCGCCACCGTGCCCGAGCCCACGATCGTGCCGGCCGAGAGCGGCCGGGTCTTGGCCGCATGGGCCACCAGCTGGGCGAAGCTGAACTGCATGTCGATGCCGGCCTCGGGGGCGCCGAACCAGCGCCCATTGATGTGGGTAAGCAAGGGCAGGTGCGCCTTGCTGTCCTGCCAGGCCGCGCCAAGCTCGTCGGGCGTCACGAACACCGGCGAAAGCGCCGAACGCGGCTTCGACTGCAGGAAGCCGAAACCCTTGGCCAGCTCGTTCGGAATCAGGTGGCGCAGGCTGACGTCGTTCACCAATCCCACCAGCTGGATGTGTGACGCGGCCTGTTCCGGCGTCACGCCGTGCGGCACGTCGTCGGTGACCACCACCACTTCGGCCTCGAGGTCGATGCCATAGGCCTCGTCGCGCACCTGCACTGGATCGCGCGGGCCGTAGAAGCCGGCGCTCACCGCCTGGTACATCAGGGGGTCGACGTAGAAACTCTCCGGCACCTCGGCGCCGCGCGCGCGGCGCACGCGCTCCACATGCGGGAGGTAGGCACTGCCGTCGACGAACTCGTAGGCACGCGGCAGCGGCGCCGCCAGCGTGGTGAAGTCCAGGGCGAACACCGGCTCGCCATTGATTGTTTCCGCCGTGCTGGCATTCAGCACTTCATACAGCGCATTCAGACGCGGCGCCGTGGCCTGCCACTCCTCCAGCGCACGCTGCAGGGTGGCCGCGATGCCGCTCGCCTTCACCGCCTTCGACAGGTCGCGCGACACCACGATCAGGCTGCCGTCGCGTCCGCCTTCCTTCAAGCTGCCAAGCTTCATCGTCTCCCCCGATTCGAATCGTGCGCGCCACTCATGCCGCGCGGAAATGCTTCTTCAGCCCGGACCAGCACTGCTGGTAATCGTGCTGGCGGTGCGTTGCCGCCAGGGCCTGGGCCGTGGGCCGGATCACCTGACGGGTTTCGAACATGAAGGCCATGGTGTCCCGGATCACGTCGGCGTGCGAGAGGTCGGCGTTCGAGGCCTTGTCGAACGTGGCCGCGTCCGGCCCGTGCCCGGTCATGCAGTTGTGCAGGGAGCAGCCACCGGGGGCAAAGCCCTCCGCCTTGGCATCGTAGACGCCGTGGATGAGGCCCATGAACTCGCTGGCGATGTTGCGGTGGAACCAGGGCGGACGGAAGGTGTCCTGCGCCACCAGCCAGCGCGGCGGGAAGATCACGAAATCGAGGTTGCCCACGCCCGGCGTGTCGCTGGGCGAGGTCAGCACCAGGAAGATGCTCGGGTCGGGGTGGTCGTAGCTGATCGAGCCGATGGTGTTGAAGCGGCGCAGGTCGTACTTGTACGGCGCGTGGTTGCCATGCCAGGCCACCACGTCGAGCGGCGAATGCCCGATGTCGGCGCGCCACAGGTGTCCCTGGAACTTGGCGATCAGTTCGAACTCGCCCTCGTCCTGCTCGAACGCCGCGTTCGGCGTGAGGAAGTCGCGCGGATTGGCGAGGCCGTTGCTGCCGATCGGCCCGAGATCCGGCAAGCGCAGGTGTGCGCCGAAGTTTTCGCAGACGTAACCGCGCGCACTGCCATCGGGCAGCTCGACCCGGAAGCGATGGCCACGCGGAATCACGGCGATCTCCTGCGGCTCCACATCCAGCACGCCCAGCTCGGTACACAGGCGCAGGCGCCCCTGCTGCGGCACGATCAACCACTCGCTGTCGGCGCTGTAGAAGTAACGCCCGCGCATGTCGCGGTTGGCCGCGTAGAGGTGCACGCCGATGCCGGCCTGGGCCGCGGGCGAACCATTGCCCGCCATGGTGAACAGGCCGTCGATGAAGTCGGTCGGCGCCGCAGGCAAGCTCAAGGGGCTCCAGCGCAACTGGTCGGGCGTGACCGGGGCGCTGCCGAAGTCGTTGTGGAAGCGTGGCTGCGCGAACGGCGCGAACGGTCCGTGCATGGCGGCGGGTCGGATCCGGTACAGCCAGCTGCGCCGGTTCGCATGGCGTGGCGCGGTGAACGCGGTGCCACTGATCTGCTCGGCGTACAGGCCCAGCGGCGCGCGCTGCGGCGAGTTGCGGCCCACCGGCAGGGCGCCGTCGATCGCTTCGCTGGCGAATTCGTTGCCGAAACCGGATTGGTAGCCGTTGGCCTTCATGCGATGGCTCCGGTCACAGCACGCCGCGCCGCATCTGGTCGCGTTCGATGCTCTCGAACAGCGCCTGGAAATTGCCCTCGCCGAAGCCCTCGTTGCCCTTGCGCTGGATGATCTCGAAGAAGATCGGGCCGAGCGCATTCTGGGTGAAGATCTGCAGCAGCTTGCGCTGCTTGGTTTCCGGATCGGCGTCGATCAGGATCTTGTTGGCACGCAGGCGCGGCACGTCCTCGCCGTGATTTGGGATGCGCAGGTCGACCACGTCGAAATAGGTATCGGGCGTGTCGAGGAAGGCCACGCCCTGGGCACGCATCGCTTCGACCGTGGTGTAGATGTCGTCGGTGAAACAGGCGATGTGCTGGATGCCTTCGCCGTGGTAAGTGTCAAGGTACTCGTTGATCTGCGACTTCGGGTCGCTCGACTCGTTGAGCGGGATGCGCACCATGCCATCGGGCGCGGTCATGGCCTTGGACAGCAGGCCGGTCTTGGCACCCTTGATGTCGAAGTAGCGGATCTCGCGGAAGTTGAACAGGCGCTCGTAGTAGTCCGACCACTTCGCCATGTTTCCCTGGTAGAGGTTGTGGGTGAGGTGGTCGATGAAGGTCAGTCCGAAACCCTTGGGCATCTTCTCGACGCCCGGCAGCCATTCGTAGTCCGGGTCGTGAATCGTGCCCTGGCTGTCATAGCGGTCGACCAGATAAAGCATGCAGCCGCCGATGCCCTTGATGACCGGTGCGGCCACGGCCTTGCTCAGCTCGTCGCGCGCCTCGAACGACTCCGCGCCGTTCTTCAATGCCTGCACCCGCGCCCACTCGGCCAGCTTGTTGAAGCGGATCGCGAAGCCGCAGGCGCTGGGCCCGTGCTGCGCGGCGAAGCGCGCCGCGAACGAATCCGGGTCCTCGTTGATGAGGAAGGTGCAGTCGCCCTGGCGATAGGTGCTGATCGCACGGGTCCGGTGCCGGGCCACCTGGGTGAAACCCAGTTTGCGGAAGTAATCGTGCAGATGGCCGCCCTCGCCCACGGGCGCGGCATACTCGACGAACTCGAAGCCGTCGATGCCCATCGGGTTCTCGAAGGTCGTGACCTGCATGCCCAGGTTCTGCGGCGCGCTCATGGCAATACTCCGGGTCGGCGTGACCGTGCTGGCGGAATATGCCTTTATAGTTTCATTTGCAACCAAACTCAAGGTGCAATGCAACATGTCGGAACATCAGGTCCTGGAACTCGATCGCTTCCTGCCTTACCGGCTGTCGGTGCTCTCCAATCGGCTCAGCATGCCATTGCGCGCTGCTACGAAACGCGCTTCCAGCTCTCGGTGACCGAATGGCGGGTGATCGCGGTGCTGGGCCGCTTCCCGGGCCTGTCCGCGAACGAGGTGGCCGAACGCACCGCGATGGACAAGGTGGCGGTCAGCCGCGCCGTGGCCGGCCTGCTGGAATCCAAGCGTCTGCAGCGCAGCCTGCACGACAGCGACCGGCGTCGCTCGGTGCTGGAACTGTCCGAGGCCGGTTACGCCATCTTCGACGCCGTGGTGCCGCTCGCCCTCACCTACGAGCGCGCCCTGCTCGACGCGCTGGAGCCGCAGGAACGCCAGACCCTGATCGCGCTGCTCGACAAGCTAGGCGCCAACGCGAAGCAGGCCGAGAGCGTGCTGTGAGCCCGTCGCCAGGCGCCGCCCGGGTCAGCGCAGCGTGCGCGCCGTGATCGTCTCCAGCCCGTGCGCGCCAGGCCCGGTCTCGGCGCGCCACAGTTTCCACGCAAAGAACAGGCCGAGCGACGACATCGCGGTGTAGAACCACATGCCTGGCGCGTAGCCTGCGGTGTTCTGCGGGCCGGCGAGGTAACGGTCGTTGAGCCAGCCGATCGCCAGCGGCACCACGGCCCAGCCGATCTGCTGGCAGAAGGTCATCAGCGCATAGGCCGACCCCAGCCGTTGCGGCTCGACGAGGTAGGCCACCGACGGCCACATCACCGCCGGGATCAAGGAGAACACCGCGCCGAACAGCAGGATCGAGAGCAGCAGGGTCAGCGGCAGTTCGATGCCGGTCAACGGCACCGGTATCGCCGGTCCCGGGCGGCAGATAGGTCACCACCAGGAACAGCGGCAGCATCACCAGCGAACCCACCGCCATGAACCACGAGCGCCGCCCGACGCGATCGACCCACAGCCCGAACAGCGGCGTGGCGACGATCGCGGCGAAGGGCAGCAAGCTGCTCAGGATGCCGGCTGCTTCACGCGACAGCCCGTGTGCCTGCTGGAAATAATCGATCGCGAAGGCGCGAAACGGAAACACGGTGGAATAGAACACCACGCACAAGGCCACGATGTACCAGTACGAAGGACTGAAGCGGTAGAGCCGCTTGAGGTCGAGCTTGTCCGTCGCATCGGCCTGACCGAGATCGAATCGCCCATCGGCGCGTTTCTCCATCAGGAAGTACAGCACCGCGGCGCCGAAGCCCGCGCACATCACGCCGGTCGCCAGCCACAGCGGATCGTGCCAGTTCGAGTACAACGGACTCGCGAACGAGGTCGACCAGTCGGTCGAGGCCGAGCCCAGACGCGAGATCGACAGATTCAAACCGAAGGCGAAACTCAGCTCCTTGCCCTTGAACCACTTCGCCAGCACCGGCGGTGACCGCGACGATCAACGGTTCGGCGCCGAGCCCGAGCAGGAAACGGCCGGCCAGCAGCGAGGAATAGTCCTGCGCCGAGGCCGTGACCGCGGCGGCCAGCACGCACACGAGCGCGAACGCGACGATGGCGCGGCGCGCGCCGAAGCGATCGATCACGTAGCCGCCGGCGAGCAGCACCAGCAGCGCGGCGATGTTGTACGCGGTCGAGAGCCGCCCGACCTGGCCGTAGTCCAGACCCTCCTGCGCGCGCAGCAGGTCCACCACCGGGTTGAGCGCATCGTAGGCGTAGTAGTTGCCGAACATCGCGAGGCTGGCCAGCACCAGCGCGATCCAGCGATAGGCGGGCGTGGGGCGTGGCAGCGCGGCGACAGCGTTCATCGGGTTGTTCCTGCGAGTCGGTGGAATGCAGCGTCAACGCACGCCGTGCATCAGCTTGTTGACCAGCGGCGCGAACAGCAGGAACGCCGCGCCGAAGGCGAAACCGGCGATCGCGATCTGCCAGTAGATCGCGGCGTACTGCTCCAGCCCGCCACCGCTGGCGCCACCGCCCGAGGCCACCGCCGCCACCGCGCCGGCCACGTAGTTGCCGATCGCGGTGCACAGGAACCAGGCCCCCATCGCGAGGCCGGTATCGCGCGCTGCGGCCAGCTTGCTCACCATCGACAGGCCAATCGGCGACAGGCACAGCTCGCCCATGGTGTTGATCAGGTAGGCCAGCGCGAGGAACTCCCACGGGATGCGGCCATCGACCGCGGTGTTTCCGATGGCGAGCACGAGGGTGGTGAAGCCGATCGCCACCAGCAGCACCGCGATGCCGAACTTGCGCGGGGTCGAGGGATTCAACCCGCGCGCATCGAGTCGCGGCCAGAGCCAGGCGAACACCGGCGCGAGCAGGATGATGAAGACCGGATTGGCCGACTGGAACACGGTGAAGTCGAACGGCGCGTCGACGTGATCCTTCGCGAAGAAATTCAGCGACGAACCAGCCTGCTCGAACATGCCCCAGAACAGGATCTTGGCCAGGAACAGCAACAGCATCGCGATGTAGCGGTGCAGCTGTACCTTGTCGCCACTGCGGATGCCGGCCGCGACGAAGTAGATCGTCAGCGCGAGGAACAGCCCGCCCAGCAACCAGCCGACCAAGGTCTTCTGGTTCAGCAGGTAATAGACCAGCGGCACCGCGACCACGCAACCCAGCACCACCACCAGCACCCGACCGACACCGTCGCCGCCCACCGGCGCCTTGCCGATCTCGCCGAGCTTGGCGATGCGCCACTGGAACACCATGAGCCCGAGCAGCATGCCGATGCCGGCGCTGAAGAAACCCCACTCGTAGCCGTAGCTCGCCCCGATCAGGGTGCCGCAGACCAGCGGCGCGAGCGCCCCGCCGGCGTTGATCCCCATGTAGAACCAGGTGAAGCCGGAATCGCGCCGCACGTCCTCGGGCGCGTACAGGCGCCCGACCATGGTCGAGATGTTGGGCTTGAACAGCCCGTTGCCGACCACGATCAGGGACAGGCCCACGAGGAACCAGTGCAACTCGTGCACCAGCAGCAGGAACAGGCCCGCGGCCATGAACAGGCCGCCGATCATGATCGACTTGCGGTAACCGATGTAGCGATCCGCGATGAAGCCGCCGAAGATGCCGGTGGCGTAGATCAGCGCGGTGTAGGCGCCGTAGGTGAGCGCCGCCTGCGCCCGTGCCTCGCCTTCGGGCAGCAGCGCGAAGAATGTCGCCGCGACGTGCACCGCCAGCAGTGCGCGCATGCCGTAGTAGGCGAAGCGCTCCCAGAATTCGGAATGCACCAGCTGCCACAGCGCCTGCGGATGGCCGAACTTGTCGCCCGGCGGCGGTGGAACGAAGGTGCTGTGGGAAGAGACGGGGGCGGCCATGTGGAGTTCCTTTCGGTGAAACGACGCGGCCCGGGGAACCCGGGCCGCGTGATTGTTGCGCGCAAAGAGCGATCGCGTGTCATCGGCCATCCATGGCCTGCACGGGATGAGGTCATCCTGACCTCACTTGACCCCGTGCATCCACCTTTGGATCAGCGGCGCGATCAGGAACAGCAGCACGCCCGAACCAACCAGGGCATAGAAGCCGAAGGTGTAGCCCGAATGGGCCGAGGCCACCGTCATGCCGCCTTCGCCACTGACCACGCCGGCGAAGATGCCGGCCAGGTTGTTGCCGATCGCCACCGACAGGAACCAGCAGCCCATGGCCAGGCCGGCGAGGCGCGCGGGCGCGAGTTTGGTGGTCATCGACAGGCCGATCGGCGACAGGCACAGCTCGCCCACCGACTGGATCACGTAGACCATGAACAGCGTCCAGAACGGGATCTTCCCGGCGTCGTCGACCATGCTCTTCAACGCCACCATCAACAGCAGGAACGCCAGGCCATTGAAGATCAGGCCGAGCCCGAACTTGCGTGGAATGGTCGGATTGTTCTTGCCCATCCTCACCCACAGCCAGGCCAGGGGCGGCGCGAGAAAGATGATGGCCAGCGAGTTCACCGACTGGAACCACGATACGGGGAAGTCATTGGTGCCGGCGGTGGCCTGGAACAGCGCGGTCATGCCGATGTCGCGATTCACGATCTTGTCGGCGAGGAAGTTGAACGAACTTCCGGCCTGCTCGAAGAACATCCAGAACAACACGTTGAACACGAAGATGGTCAGCATCGCCATCACCTTGTCGCGCGATACCCGGCCCTCGACCATGCCTTCGCGGAACAGCATCACCGCCGGTATCACGAACAAGGCCATCAGGATGTACTGCAGCAACTTCGCATCGATGGTGAGCAAGGCATAGAACAGCGGAATGCCGACGAGCACGCCGGCCACCAGCACCAGCGACACATTGCGCATGCCGGCCTGGTGCGGCGCCGGCAGGCCGATGCCCTTGAGCTGGCTGCGCCCCAGCCAGAACCACACCAGGCTCAGCAACATGCCGATGCCGGCGGCGATGAACACGACCTTGTAGGCCGGCATGTCGTCGATGCCGAACACCTTCTTGGCGAGGTACTGCGTGGCCAGCGGCGCCAGCAGCGCGCCGATGTTGATGCCCATGTAGAAGATGGTGAAGCCCGAGTCGCGCCGCCCGTCGCCGGTGGCGTACAGCTTGCCGACCAGGGTCGAGATGATCGGCTTGAACAGGCCGTTGCCGACGATGATCGTGGCCAGGCCAAGCTTGAACAGCGACTCGCTCGGCGATGCCAGCAGGAACAAGCCGGTCGCCATGATGATGGCTCCGAGCAGGATCGAGCGCTGGAAGCCGATCAGCTTGTCGGCGACGTAGCCGCCGAAGATCGCGCCGGCGTAGACCAGGGCCAGGTAGGCGCCGTACAACTCGCTGGCCGGCTTCTCGCCGGAGGCGTCGCCGCCGTGGAACTGGGCCACGATGTACAACACCATGGCCCAGCGGATGCCGTAGAACGCGAAGCGCTCCCAGAATTCCGACATGAACAGCATCCAGAGTGGACGCGGATGCCCCATGAGCTGGGTGAACTCGGGAACGGAGTCCCGTTCGGGCGTGACGGCGGCACCGCTCATGCGGCATCTCCTCGGTCGGGTCGTGTGGTGGAAAGGTTTTGCAGTCGCGACCCCATCGAGCCCGGAAGGCAAAGCGGGCGGTCACACGGCGCGCAACATGTACCCGCTGGACGGCCCGCCGTCAAACGGCGTCGCGTGCTGCGGCGCGCAAATTCGCCCGGCTCCGGCCGCGCTGCGCCACGCCAGGTTGCCTGCCGCTCAGCGCGCCGGCTCGTCCAGCGCGGTGCGCACTTCGAACAATTCCGGGAAGAAGGTCAGTTCGAGCGCCTGCTTGAGGAAGGCCACGCCGGAGCTGCCGCCGGTGCCGCGGCGGTAGCCGATGATGCGTTCCACCGTCTTCATGTGGCGGAAGCGCCAGAGCTGGAAGTTGGTTTCCACGTCCACCAGCTGCTCGCACAGGTGGTAGGCCTCCCAGTGCTCGCGGGTGTGTTCGTAGATGCGCTTGAACACCGGGATCAGCGCCTCGCTGCGGCGGTGCGGCTGCGACCAGTCGCGCTCCAGCAACGCGGACGGCACCGCATGGCCGTGGCGGGCGAGATAGCGCAGGAACTCGTCGTACAGGCTGGGCGAGTTCAGCACCCGCGCCAGTTCAGTGTGTGCGGCGGCGTCGTGCGCGAACACGCGCAGCATGTCGGCGTTCTTGTTGCCGAGCAGGAATTCGATCAGGCGGTACTGCAACGACTGGAAGCCCGAGGCCGGGCCGAGCACGTGGCGGAATTCCAGGTACTCGCTCGGCGTCAGGGTTTCCAGCACCGACCATTGTTCGGTCAGCTGGCGCTGGATCGTCTTCACCCGCGCCAGCATCTTGAGGCAGGGATCGACCCGGTCCGCACGCAGGTGCGCGAGTGCGCCGCGCAGCTCGTGGATGGTGAGTTTCATCCACAGTTCGGAGGTCTGGTGCTGGATGATGAACAGCAGCTCGTCGTGGTGCGGCGGCTGGCTCAGCGGCATCTGCGCCGCGAGCAAGGTGTCGAGTTGCAGGTAGCCGCCATAGGTGAGGCGATCGCGCAGGTCGGTGGTGATGCCCTGTTCGAGCGCGCGCTGGTTGTCTTGCGTGGTCATGCGATTCCCTGGCGACGCGGCCCCTGCCATGCGCTGCGGTACGGTGTCCGCGCAACTGCGCCGCGCATCGGGCGCGAGCTTTGGGGGCGAGGGCGCGATTGTAGTGCGCTTCGCCGCACTGCGCCTTGCCCCCGGTCATGCCGCGCTGCTATCAAGGGCACCCTTCCCGGCATGAGGCGCGCGATGAGTACCGTCGCCACCTTCGAGATCGAGTACCTGCAGTTCCTCGGACCGGACGGGCGCCTGGTGCGCGACGATCTGCCCGAGTTCGCGCAGGACATGGGCAGCGTGGTCGAGCTGTACCGGCAGATGCTGCTGGTGCGCAGCTTCGACACCAAGGCGGTGGCGCTGCAACGCACCGGCAAGCTCGGCACTTACGCCAGCTGCCTCGGGCATGAGGCGGCGCACGTGGGCATCGGTAGCGCGATGCAGTACGACGACGTGCTGGCACCGAGCTATCGCGAGTACGGCGCGCAGTTCGTGCGCGGAGTGAAGCCGCGCGAACTGCTGATGTACTGGGGCGGCGACGAGCGCGGCAATGATTTCTCCGGCCCGCCGCATGATTTCTCCTGGTGCGTGCCGATCGGCACCCAATGCCTGCACGCGGCCGGCGCCGCGCTGGCGTTCAAGCTGCGCAAGGAACCGCGCGTGGCGGTGGCCTGCGTCGGCGACGGCGGTTCGTCCAAGAGCGACACCTACGCCGCGATCAATTCGGCCGGCGCCTATGCCCTGCCCTTCGTGCAATGCATCATCAACAACCAGTGGGCGATCTCGGTGCCGCGCGCGGCCCAGACCGGCGCCAAGACGCTCGCGCAAAAGGGCATTGCTGGTGGCCTCGACTGCGTGCAGGTCGATGGCAACGACATCCTCGCGGTGCGCGCCGCGATGGACCTGGCACTCAAGCGCGCGCGCCACGGCCACGGCGGCAGCGTGGTCGAACTGGTCACCTATCGCCTCGGCGATCACACCACCGCCGACGATGCACGCCGCTATCGCGGCGACGAGGAAGTGAAGGCTGCGTGGCAGCGCGAACCGATGACCCGGCTGCGCACCTGGCTGGCGGCGGAAGGGGTCTGGAGCGAGAGCGACGAGGCCGAATGGAAGGAAGAATGCGGCCGGCTCGTCGACATCGAGGTCGACGCCTACCTCGCCACGCGCCTGCAGCCGCTGGAGTCGATGTTCGACCATCTCTACGCCGACATGCCGGCCGACCTGGCGGCGCAACGGGCCGAGGCGCTGGCCTGGGAAGCACGCAAGGAAGGCTCGCACTGATGGCCGCGCTCGCCCTGATCGAAGCCATCACCCAGGCGCTGGCCTGGGAACTCACGCACGACGAGAGCGTGCTGATCCTGGGTGAGGACGTCGGCGTGAACGGCGGCGTGTTCCGCGCCACGGCCGGCCTGCAGCAACGCTTCGGCGCCGAGCGTGTGCTCGACACGCCGCTGGACGAAACCACGATCGCCGGCCTCAGCGTGGGCTTGGCGGCGCAAGGCATGAAGCCTGTGGCCGAAGTGCAGTTCGACGGGTTCGTGTACCCGATGCTCGACCACCTCATCTGCCACGCCGCACGCTTCCGCACCCGCACCCGTGGCCGCCTCACCTGCCCGATGGTGCTGCGCGTGCCCTGGGGCGGCGGCATCCGCGCGCCCGAGCATCACTCCGAAGCGAACGAATCGATGTTCACCAACGTGCCCGGCCTGCGCGTGGTGATGCCGTCCTCGCCGGCGCGCGCCCACGGGCTGTTGCTGGCCGCGATCCGCGATCCCGATCCCGTCATCTACATGGAACCCAAGCGCCTCTACCGGCAATACAAGGAAGAGGTGCCGGACGATGGCGAAGCGCTGCCGCTCGATGTCTGCTTCGTGCTGCGCGACGGCAGCGACGTGACCCTGGTGACCTGGGGCGCGCAGGTGAAGGAAACGCTCGAAGCCGCGGACGCCCTGGCCACGCAAGGCATCTCGGCCGAGGTGATCGACGTGGCCACGCTCAAGCCGCTGGACTTCGACACCATCCACGAGTCGGTGCGAAAGACCGGCCGCTGCGTGATCGTGCACGAGGCACCGCGCACCGCCGGCTTCGGTGCCGAGATTGCCGCACGCCTGGCCGAACACGCCATGTACGATCTGGTGGCACCGGTGGAGCGTGTCACCGGCTACGACACGCCGATCCCGCTGTTCCGGCTCGAAATGAAATATCTGCCCAGCGTCGAGAAGATCGTCGCCGCGGCAAGGCGCACTCTGGCGGCGAGCTGACCTCGATGCGCTCGGCTCGCCTGCGGCGCGACTACCACAGCCAGTATCCGGAGCCCGTGCGTTTCCTGCGCGGCGAGTTGATCGAGGTCGGGCGACGTGACAGCGAATGGCCCGAGTTCCTCTGGGCGACCGATGCGGCCGGGCGCAGCGGCTGGGTGCACCAGCGCTATCTCGATGCCGAACACGGCCGCGCGCGTGCCGTGCGCGACTACAGCGCGCGGGAACTCGATGCCCAGGCGCAGGCCGTGGTGCGCCTGCTGGAGGAAGCCGGCGGCTGGTGGTGGTGCGAGAACGAGCAAGGCGAGCAGGGCTGGCTGCCGGCGCGCGATCTGGAAATCCAACCCGGATGAAATCATGAGCGACAAGAAGATCTTCCTGCTTCCGGACCTGGGCGAAGGCCTGCCCGATGCCGAAATCGTGGAGTGGCACGTCAAGATTGGCGACACGATCCGGCTGGACGAAGCCCTGGTGTCGATGGAAACGGCCAAGGCCGTGGTCGAAGTGCCGGCGCCGTGTTCCGGCAAGGTGCTCAGGCTTGCCGGCGGTGCCGGCGACATCGTCGCCACCGGCACCATGCTGGCCGAGTTCGAGCTCGACCCGAACCTGCCGCAACGCGCAGAAGCACAGGACACGGGGCATGGCCACGGCCATGCCGCTCCACCTGCGACGGCGGCGCAGGTTGCGCCTGTGGTCGAGGCCGCGCCACCGGCCGAGCGCGCCGACGCCGGCACCGTGGTCGGCGCCATGCAGAGCAGTGACCGGGTGCATGTGGAACAAGCCACGAGCATCAGCGGAGTGAAGGCCATGCCGGCGGTACGCGCGCTGGCGAAGAAGCTCGGCGTCGATCTCGCACGCATCCGACCCAGCGGGGCGGACGGTGTGGTGACCCTGGCCGACGTGAAGCAGGCGGCTGCGCGCGGCGACGCGCGCTCCGCTGTGGCACCTGCCTCAGGCGGTGCCGGCGACCTCGGAGGCGCGCGTTCAACTCCCTCCCCTGCGCCAACGGGGGAGGGATGGGGTGGGGGCCGGTCCGAAGCACGCGCCCTGCACTCGCCCCCGTCTTCCTCCGCAAGCGACGGAAGGAGCCAAGGCGCAACCACGTTCGACCAGGACGAACCCATCCGCGGCGTGCGTCGCAACATGCTGCGCTCGATGAGCGCGGCACATGCGGAAGTCGTGCCCACCACCTTGATGGACGACGCCGACCTGCATGCATGGGCCGCCGGCGAAGACACCATGGCGCGCCTGATCCGCGCCCTGGTGGCAGGTGCGCAGGCCGAACCGGCGCTCAACTCCTGGCTCAATGCCAGGGAAGGCACGCTGCGGCGGCATTCACACGTGCACGTGGGCATTGCGGTGGATTCCGCCGAGGGGCTGTTCGTGCCGTCGCTGCGCGATGCGCAGGCACGCGACGCACGGCAACTGCGCGCCGAACTCAATCGCCTGCGCGATGGCGTCAAGGCGCGCTCGCTGGCGCCCGAGGAACTGCGCGACTACACCTTGATGCTGTCCAACTTCGGCGTGTTCGCCGGCAAGTACGCCACGCCGGTGGTGGTGCCTCCCTGCGTGTGCATCGTCGGTGCCGGGCGCCTGCACCACGCCGTGGTGCCGGTGCTGGGTGGGTTGGAGACCCACCGCATCCTGCCGCTCTCGCTCACCTTCGATCACCGTGCCGCCACCGGCGGCGAGGCCGCGCGCTTCCTCAAGGCGCTGATCGACGACCTGCAACGCAGCCACTGAACAGGAGTCAGCGCATGGCGCACAAGAGCCGGCTCGCGGGTTTCATCATCGATTGCCAGGACGCGTCGGTGGAAATGTCGGCGCGCTTCTGGAGTGAGGCGCTGGGCCTCACCATCAGCGACCCGAACGAAGGCGGCGAAGGCAAGTACGCGGTGCTGGGCAACACGCCGGCCGACCTGCACATCGAAGTGCAGCGCGTGGCGCATGAGTCGCGCGTGCACCTGGATATCGAGACCGACGACATCGAGGCCGAGGTTGCGCGCCTGCTCGCCCTGGGCGCGAAGGAAGTCTCGCGTCCGCACAACGCACGCTGGGTAGTGATGCAGGCCCCGACCGGGCAGCGTTTCTGCGTGGTGCGGCTGCGCGACGCGAGCAAGGGGCCGCGGCTCAACCGCTGGGATTGAGCCGCGCCGCGTCGCGCCGGTGGCCACGCGGACGCGCCCTGCGCCGGCGTCGAACGCTTGCCTTATCCTGCGCGCATGATGCAGACGACACCCGACGATCCCACGGCGCCGCTGTCGACCGCAGGTTCTGCGCGCGCGGCCTCGTCGCGCGCCGCGGCGGCGGACGAACCCCGGACCGGTGTCGGCCCCGGCCCGCGCGCCGAGAACGAAGCGCGCATCGGGCGCCGGGTCGGGCCGTATCGCCTGCAGCAACTGCTCGGCCACGGCGGCATGGGCGCGGTGTATCTGGCGACGCGCGAAGACGGCGAGTTCGAGCGCGAGGTGGCACTCAAGCTGATCCGCAGCGGGATCGACAACGACGTGGTGCGGCGGCGCTTCGAGCGCGAGCGGCGCGTGCTGTCACGCCTGGAGCATCCCACCATCGCGCGCCTGTACGACGGCGGCGTGGACGAGGACGGAACGCCGTGGTTCGCGATGGAACGCATCGAAGGCGAGAGCCTGAATGCCTGGAGCGCCCGGCAGCGCCTCTCGCTGCGCGAGCGCGTGCGGCTCGTGGTGGCCATCGGCCAGGCGGTGCAGTACGCGCACCAGCAACTGGTGATCCATCGCGACCTCAAGCCTTCCAACATCCTGGTGGACGCGCAGGGCGCGCCGCACGTGCTGGATTTCGGGATCGCCGCACCGCTGGACGAGCGCACCGGGGAGGATGACCGCACCACGCAGGGCGTGGCACCGCTCACCCCGGGCTATGCCGCGCCCGAGCAGATCCAGGGCGAGCCGGTCAGCGCCGCCACCGACGTGTATTCGCTCGGCGTGGTGTTGTTCGAGTTGCTGTGCGGCGCGCGTCCCTTCGACGATGCACGTACCTCACCGTTTGCGGCGCAGCGTGCGGTGATCGAGCAACCCACGCCGGGCCTGACCCAGCGCCTGCCGGTGGCCGAGGCCGAACGCCAGCGCCTCGCGGCCGAGCGCGAGCTGAGCGCGGCGCAATGGCCACGCGCGCTGCGCGGCGACCTCGACGCCATCGTGCGCCATGCACTGGAGAAATCGCCGGGCGAACGCTATCCCTCGATGGCAGCCCTGGTGGACGACCTGCAGCGCTGGCTCGACGGGCGACCGGTGGCTGCCACGCGCGCCGGCGCGGTCTATCGCCTGCGCAAGTTCGCGCAACGCCACCGCCTGGCGCTGGGCATCGCCTCGGCCGTGCTCGCGGTGCTCGTGATCGCCACCTTCGCCAGCCTGTACCAGGCGCACAAGGCGCGCCAGGAGGCACAGCGCGCGGAAGCGGTGAAGCAATTCTTGATGTCGCTGTTCCAGCAGGCGCGACCCGGTGACAGCGGTGGCGAACATCCCAGCGCGCAGCAACTGCTGGACCAGGGCGCGCAACGCCTGGTGAGCGAGATGGCCGACCAGCCACGCATCTCGGGCCAGTTGCTCAATGCCATCGGCAATGCCTATGCGCATCTGGGCGACTGGCGCCAGGCGCAGGAACAGCTGGAGCTGGCGCTGGCCAAGCTGCCACCCGGCGGCGACACCTTGCGCCCGCGCCTCGACGTGCTGGTGGATCTGGTCGACCTGAACTCGCACCAGGGGAACACCGATGCCGGGATGCGCTACGCGGACGAGGCGTTGGGCATCGTCGCGCGCCTGCGCGAGGCGGAATCCTCGCCCTGGCGCTGGTTCGATCCGAACACGCAACTGGCACCGAACTATTTCGGCGATGCCGAACAGACCCTGGAGTCGCGCGCCGAGGATCTCGATCTGACGCGTGCCCGCCTGCTCGACCAGGGCGGCGAACGCGCTCAGGCGCTGGACCTGCGCCAGCGCGTGGCCGACGCGCGCGATGCCCGGCCGAACGAACATCCCACCCGCATCCGCGCCGCGCAGAACGACCTGGCCCTGGCCCTGAGCGAGAGCGGCCGCCCGGCCGAGGCCATCCCGCGCTTCGAGCGCCTGCTGCGCGACAACGAACGCGAGCACGGCCCGCGCCATGCCTCCAGCATCACCGTGCGCCACAACCTCGCACTGGCCTTGCGTCGGGTGGAGCGCTACGCCGAGGCGGAGCGAATCGAACGCGACAATGCCGAGCTCGCGGCGCAGGCCTTGCCGGCCACGCATCCGCTGCAGTCCTACATCGCCAACACCCTGGCCGGGATCCTGCGCCTGCAGGGGCGATTCGAGGAAGCCCAGCCCTGGTACGAGAAGGCGCGCGCCGTGTTCGACACCCAGCCCGAGGCCGACCGCGACATGCTGGCCACGGTGCACTACAACGAATCGATCAACCTGCTCGCCCTGCACCGCAGCGACGCAGCAGCGGCCGCGCTCGATGCCGCCGATGCGGTATGGCGCGCGGCCTTCGGCGCCGACTATCCGCGCCGCGTCGGCGTCGCCGTGCAGCGGCTCGAGGTGGCGGTTCAATCAGGTGGTGCGGTTGTCGCGCAGGCGCGCCTGGCGGCACTCGACGCCCTGCTGGCGGCGCAGGCACCCGCGGACACCCGGGACCTGCAGAAGCGCGAGACCCTGGCAGCGCAGGTGGCCGCGCTGCCCGCCGGTCATTGAGGCTTGCGTGATCGAATGACGGACGGCGTCCTGTCGCGGCGCGGCCGGAGTCGACGGACGTTCAGCCACGCAACCACGAACGGCGCGCGAACCAGGCCAGCGTCAGCACCGCGAGGAAGGCACCGTAGGCGGTGAGGCAGGCCAGGACCTGCTTCCAGATCGCGCCTGCGTTCGGATCGGCATTGAGCATGCCCCAGCGCATCGCCACCCAGCTTGCGAGGGCCGATAGCACCAGCACCACGAGATCGTAGCCTCGCCGCGCCGCATGGCGCGGCTGGCGCGGATAGCACCAGAAGAGCACGCCCAGGATCAGGAACCAGGGCAGGAACAGGATCAGGGTCAGGTTGAACTCGACGATCGGGTTCATGCGCCCGCCCGTGCCTTCTCGGCCTCGGCAGCAGCCATCGCCGCGAGCGCCGCTTGCACCTCTTGCACCGTGCAGGCGTCACCCAGACTCGTCATCGCGTCCGCCCCGGCGAACCCGTCGCGCCGCAGCGCCGCAATGCGCTGTCCCGCGTCCCGGGGCGAATCGAATCCGGCGCTCTGCAGCAGCACGCGCCCGTTGCCATCCACCAGTTTGAAATGGAAGCGGCCATCGGCCTCGCGATACTGCTTGAACTGCGGCACGGCCCGGTCCGCCGTTCGCGCCGCCTGCGCTGCCTCGCGCGGCGCGGCAACGGCGATGAAACGACGCAGCCCCACGGCCTCGCGCAACTGCATGAGCAACGGTCCCGCGAGCGCACGCGCCTTGCCTGCCCCGAGCTGCAACAGCGCCTCGATATCGGCCGGCTTCGCGATCAGCGCCTCGTAGCGATCCCGCAGCGGCGCGAGGTCGCGCTCGATGCGTTCGAACAGACGTTGCTTGGCCTCGCCCCAGCCCAGGCCATCAAGCAGCGCGGAACGGAACGCGGCGCTCTCCGCGGGTGATGCGAAGGCCGAGTAAAGCGTGAGCAACGAGGAAGAATCCGGATCCTTCGGCTCGCCCGGCAGCTTCGAGTCGGTGACGATGCGCGCGATACTCTCCTTGAGCCCCTTCGCACCACCCTCGAACAGCGGGATGGTGTTGTCGTAGCTCTTGCTCATCTTGCGCCCGTCAAGGCCGGGCAAGGTCGCAACGCTTTCCTCGATCGCCGCTTCCGGCAGCACGAAGAACTCCTTGCCGCCGCCGAACAGGTGGTTGAAGCGTGCCGCGATATCGCGCGCCATCTCGATGTGCTGGATCTGGTCGCGTCCCACGGGCACGCGATGCGCGTTGAACATCAGGATGTCGGCTGCCATCAGGATGGGGTACGAGAACAGGCCCATGGTGACGCCGGCATCCGCGTCCTCGCCTTCCGCCGCGTTGGCGTCGGTCGCGGCCTTGTAGGCGTGCGAACGGTTCATCAACCCCTTGGCGGTAACGCAGGTCAGCAGCCAGGTCAGTTCGGGAATCTCGGGGACATCGCTCTGGCGATAGAAGGTGACGCGCTCCGGATCGAGCCCGGCGGCAAGCCAGGTGGCGGCGATCTCCAGGCGCGAACGCTCGATCCGGCCCGGGTCGTCGCACTTGATCAGGGCGTGGTAGTCGGCCAGGAAGTAGAAGGCATCGACGCCCGGATCGCGGCTGGCGGCAACCGCGGGGCGGATCGCACCAACGTAGTTGCCCAGGTGCGGCGTGCCGGTGGTGGTGATGCCGGTGAGGACGCGCGTCTTGCTCATTGCTGAATGCGATGCCGAAAGGGCGGCCAGTGTAGCCAAGGCGCAGCGCGGGGCCTAACCCCGATTCCCCGGCCGACGCGTACACAGGTTCGCACCCACCGGCACCCGCTCAAAGGAGAACCCCATGCGCCGCCTGCTTCATGCCGTCCAGGCCTTCGGCCTTGCCTTCGCCGCCCTGTCCGCCGCGTCCGTCGCCCAGGCCGGACACCTAGTCAACGTGGACGTGATCGACCGCGACAGCGGTCGCGTGTCCACCACCTACGTGCACGATGGCCAGACCTGGATCGCGGGCACGCCCGGCCATCGCTACGCCGTGCGCCTGCGCAACAACAGCGGCGAGCGCGTGCTGGCGGTGCTATCCGTGGACGGCGTGAACGCGGTGAGCGGCGAAACCGCGTCGGCGCAGCAGGCCGGCTACGTGCTGGGCCCCTGGCAGGAGACCGAGGTCGCGGGCTGGCGCAAGAGCCTGAATGACATCGCGCAGTTCGAATTCACCGCGCTCGGCGACAGCTACGCCGCGCGCACCGGCCGCCCGCACAACGTGGGCGTGATCGGCGTCGCCGTGTTCCGCGAGCGCGCGCCGGTGTATCGCCACCACGAGCAGGAACTCTCGCGCCGCGATGCGCGTGCACCGCTGCCGGCTGCCCAGGCTGAATCCGGTGCCGCCGCGGGCGCCCTGGCTGGCGCCGCACGCGCCCCGGCGCCATCGGCGGATGCGGCACCCGGCGAGAAACTCGGCACCGGGCATGGCGCACGCGAATGGAGCGTCGCGCGCCAGGTCGCATTCCAGCGTGACAGCCGCCATCCGGTCGAGGTACTGGCGCTGCGCTACGACAGCCATCGCAATCTGGTGGCAATGGGCGTGATCGCCCGGCCACCGCGTCCGCACTACACGCCCGACCCGTTCCCGATCGGCTTCGTGCCGGATCCGGCGCCGCGCTGGCGCTGAGCTCCTCCGCGCACAAGAAAACGGGCCGGCATTGCCGGCCCGTTTCCGTGATGCTGCGTGCGCGGCGCGAATCGGAGGGGGTCAGCCCTTCGCCGCACCTTCGACTTTCTCGCCTGCCTTCTGGATGTCCTTGCCGGCACCTTCGATGGTGTTGCAACCACCCAGCACGGTTGCCGACAGCAGAGCCAGCAGCAGGATCGCAAGATTGCGCTTCATCGGATCACCTCCTTCGATGTGGGACAGCAGCCGGCAGTGTAGCGCGCCGGCCGGCGTTTGGGCGCGGCCCGCCCGCACCCCGCTCAGACCCGCATCAGGGTCGACTTTCCGAACAGGCTTTCGACCAGATCGACTGCCAGTTCGGCGGTCTGGTTGTGCATGTCGAAGGCAGGATTGAGCTCGACGATGTCGAGCGACCGCATCAGGCCGGTATCGGCGATCATCTCCATCACCAGCTGTGCCTCGCGATAGTTCGGACCGCCCTTGACCGTGGTGCCGACGCCCGGCGCGATACCCGGGTCGAGGAAATCGACGTCGAAGCTCACGTGCAGGTGAGTGTCGGCGTCACAACCATCCAGCGCCTCTTCCATGGCGCGCTTGATCCCGATCTCGTCGATATAGCGCATGTCGTAGATGTCGAGCCCGATCTCGTGCACCAGGCGGCGCTCGCCTTCGTCGACCGAGCGGATCCCGATCTGGCGGAGCTGGTCGGGCCGCAAGGCCGGCGCATCACCGCCCAGGTGGGTGAGCGGGCGCGGGCCGTTGCCGCAGAGGCAGGCCACCGGCATGCCGTGGACATTGCCCGAGGGCGTGATCTGGCTGGTGTTGAAGTCGGCGTGTGCGTCGAGCCAGAGCACGCGCAGCTTGCGGCCCTGCTCGCGACACCAGCGCGCCACCGCCGTGATCGAACCGATGCCCAGGCAATGATCGCCACCGAGCAGGATCGGCAGGCGATGCTGTTGCAGCTCGGCGTACATCGCGTCCATGACTGCGCGATTCCACTGCACCGCTTCATCAAGGTGGCGATAGCCATCAACCGGCGGCAACCAGGGATTGGCCGGGCCGGCCAGGTTGCCGCGATCCAGCACTTCCAGGCCGCGCGCGCGCAAGGCTTCGCCCAGGCGCGCCACGCGCAGGGCTTCCGGGCCCATCGAGGCACCGCGATGGCCGGCGCCGATGTCGGTGGGCGCGCCGATCAGGCTGATGGGCAGGTTTCGTTTCATGGGGACAGGATCCGGCTCAGGCGGCGCAGGGACGAGGGCAACAAGGATAAACGCCCGGCTGCACGTGCCGCTCAGTGGCCATGCTTGCCGCCCTCGTCGAGCGGAAGCGCGGCCGCCTCCAGCGCATCGAGCAAGGCGCGCAGCAGGGGCGCGAGTTCATCCGCCAGGCGACGCGGCACCGGGCGTGGCAAGGGCAAGGCCAGCCACTGCACCCAGCGCTTCTCGAGGGTTCGCGCCATCTCGCCCATCGCTTCGAAGCCGTAGGCGCCGCCCGAGCCACTGAGGTTGTGCAACTGCCGGCGCAAGGCCTGCGCCGGAGCCTCGGCCGCCTCGTTCGCCTCCCGCACCGCGCGCCATTCTTGTTCCAGCAGCGCGCGTTTTTCCGGCAAGGATTGCCGATACATCCGCAACAACTCCTCGAAGCCTTCCATCGCCGCACCCGACCTCGCTTCCATGTCCCGAGCCTGCATGTAACCACAGGCAAAGGGGCGGGTGTATGGTCGCGGTCCGTGGCCGGATCGGCCGAAGGGAGAACAGGCAAATGACGGATCTGATGCAATCGGTGTTGTCGGCGCTGGGGCAGGATCAGGTGGACGCGATGGCGCGTCGGATCGGCGTCTCGCCGCAGCAGACCGAGAATGCGATCCAGGCGGCGCTGCCGCTGCTGATCGGGCAGATGGCGCGAAACAGCGCGCAGCCACAGGGCGCGCAGGCCCTGCATCGCGCGCTGGAACGCGACCATGCGAACGTCGACCTGGGCGGCCTGCTCGGCGCGGTGCTGGGTGGTGGCGGATCGCGCCAGGGCGGTGGTGGACTGGGAGACGTGCTCGGCGCCGTCCTCGGTGGCGGGCAGGCGGCACCGGCACGCAGCGGCGATGCGCTCGGTGACGGCATGGCGATCCTCGGCCACATCTTCGGTCAGCGCCAGTCGCGCGTAGCCAGCAGCGTGGGCCAGGTGGGCGGCATGGACGGACAACAATCGAGCCAGTTGCTCGCGATGCTCGCGCCGCTGGTCATGGCAGCGCTGTCGCGCATGATGCAAAGCCGCGGCGGCGGCGATGCCGGTGCACTGGGCGGCCTGCTCGGCGGCCAGGCGCAACAGATGCAAAGCCAATCCGGCGCCGGTGGCCTGTTGGGCGCGGTGCTGGATCGCGACGGTGACGGCGACGTCGACCTGTCGGACCTGATGCGCAACGGCCAGTTGCTCGGCGGCCTCCTCGGTCGCCGCTGACCTCCCTTCCCCACCACAAGGACAATCCCATGGGTGTATTCGATTTCGTAAAAAGCGCAGGCGAGAAATTGCTCGATCTGAGCCCGGGCATGAAGGCCGCGGAAATCCTTGTCGAACAGGTGCGCAAGCACAAACTCGGCAAGGGCGACGTGAAGGTGGAACAGTCGGGCGACACCGTGAAGATCAGCGGCACCGCGTCGAGCCAGGCCGACAAGGAGAAGATGATCCTCGCGGTGGGCAACGTGAATGGCGTGGCGCGGGTCGAGGACGACATCATCATCATCGACCCCAGCGACCAAGGCCCCGCGGCGCAACCGCCGTCACGCAACCCGGGGGCCGCGGCACCGGCACCGGCCGCAGTGCGCGCGCTGGAAGCGGCAGCGGCTGCCGCCACCGAAGCACCGGCGCAGTTCTACACCGTGGTCAAGGGCGACACCCTGTCCAAGATCAGCAAGCAGTTCTACGGCTCGGCGCAGAAGTACAACCGCATCTTCGAAGCCAACCGCCCGCTGCTGCAGCATCCGGACAAGATCTATCCGGGCCAGACGCTGCGGATTCCGCCTGCGGTGTGAGTCGATTCAGCCGGCTTGAAAAGCAAACGCCCCGCGCAAGCGGGGCGTTTGCTTTGCGCGGTTCGAGAGCCCGGGCCGACGCATCATCGGCTTCGCAGGACCATTCCGGCCGGACGTTCGGACTTGCCTTGCACGTGGTGCCGGCAGCAGGAATCGAACCCGCGACCTACTGATTACAAATCAGTTGCTCTACCAACTGAGCTATGCCGGCGCAGGGTGCATTCTAGCAAGCCGCCGACTGGCGAGAGGCAACGGCGGGATCAATTGCAGTCGATCGACGCCTCGTCCACGCCGGCGTAACCGCCGAGCTGGGCGCGCCAGTCGAGATCCTTGGGCGCGGCGAGTTCGATCCAGTAGTTCGGGGTTTCATCCTGGCGTTCGCTCAGTTGCGGCACGAAACCGAGCGCCTGCACTTCGTTGCGGCGCGCCTCGGCGTTGGGCAGGTCGCGGTACAGACCGAGCGAAATGGTGTTCTCGCGGTCGCCGGCGGTCACCACGTAGTAATCGCGCAGGCCCTGGGCCGAGAGCTTGCGCGCCGTGGCGAGCGCGGCTTCGCGCGTTCCTTCGGCCGGCAGGTAAACCCAGAAGCCGCGGTTGGTGAGCGCGCGGGTCTCGCTGAACTGGATGCGCTCCACCGCCGGGGTCAACGCGTTCACCGCGCGGCGCAGGTCGGCCTGGGTCAGGAACGGGCCGAGGCGCAGGCAATGCAGGGTCGGGTCGCCGCCGGCCGGCTCGGCTGGGCCGGCCAGTTCGGGCGCATCGGCCACGCCGCCCTCGGCATCCACTTCACTCAGCAGGCGCAGCGGCGCGACGCCTTCGTCGGTGGCCGGCGCGGATTCAAGCGCCGGCGCCGGTCGCAACAGCCACCATGCCGCCACACCGAGGTTCATCAACAACAGGGACAGAAACAGCGCTCGCGCCAGCATCGTCACGCACTCTGGAAACTGCGGCGATTCTAGCCGCTTGGCCGCACCGCGCCGGATGGCACCCGGCGCGCAGGCAGCACGCGGAGCGGAGAGCCATCGCCGCGCCTGTCGCCTGCCCGGCCACGTTCGTCTCAAAGCCAGTACGGTGCGCTATCGCGGGCCCAGGCGCGCCGGTAAGGTGCCGAGCCTTCGGCACGATTGGTTACATTTGAATGACGCTGCGCGTTCGCCTGCCCGGGTTCTGGCTGCTGCTCGCGACCACGCCCGCGTGGGCCGGCACTTCTGCCTGCGATGACTTGCGCGGCGGTGCGATCTCGCTGGCGGTCGACTGGCAGACCCAGGTCAAGCCGATCCTCAACGCCGCCTTCGGCGGCCGCTGCAGCGGCTGTCATTTCGCCGGGCGCCATCCGGACCTGAGCGATACCGGCGCCGATGCGATCTACAAGATCGTGGGCAGCTACGTGATCCCCGGACGTCCGCTCGAGAGCGGCCTGTTTGACAAGGTGAACTGCGCTCAGCCCTATGTGGGCGGGCGCATGCCGTTGGGTGGCACGCCGCTGACGCTTGAACAGCAAGCACTGATCTACGACTGGATCGCGCAAGGCGCGCGGGGCGAGCCCTCCGCGCCGATCGAACGCGAGTTCATCTTCCGCGACGGCGCCGAGTCGCGGCGTTGGTATTGACATGAACCTGCACTGGGAGAGCCTCCGATGATGCGCAGACCCGCCACACTGGTGTTGGCCTGGTCGGCCGCGCTGCTGCTGTCGACCTTGGCCGCCAGTCCGCCGTTGGCCGCGCAAGCCGTGTTCCAGGATGGCTTCGAACCCAGTGTGCCCGCGACGCCGCGCAGCGACGCGGAAGCCGCGCGCTTCCTCACCCAGGCCACGTTCGGCCCTACCTTTGCCGACATCCAGCACCTGCGTACCGTCGGCTATGCCGCGTGGTTCGACCAGCAGTTCAACCGGCCCGCCTCGCACCAGACTCCGTATCTGGATTTCGTCGGTGCGATTCCCGAGCCGGTGTATTCGAACGCGCGCATGGAGGCATGGTGGTTGAACGCGGTGCGCGGCGAAGACCAGTTGCGGCAGCGCGTGGCCTGGGCGCTGAGCCAGATCTTCGTGATCTCCGACGCCAGCGACGTGATCGGTGCGCCATACCCGGTGGCGTACTACTACGACCTCCTGATCGACCATGCCTTCGGCAATTACCGCAGCCTGCTGGAAGCGGTGACCACCTCGCCCGCGATGGGCGCCTACCTCAGCATGCTCGGCAATCGGCGTCCCGATCCCGCGCTCAACCTGCGCCCGGACGAGAACTACGCGCGCGAGATCCTGCAGCTGTTCTCGATCGGGCTGGTGCGGCTGAACCCCGATGGCAGCCCGATGCTGCAGGGTGGTCAGCCACTGCCCAGTTACGACCAGTACCACATCAAGACCTTCGCCCACGTATTCACCGGCTGGAACTTCGGCAACTGCAGCGGCTTCGAGTATTGCAGCCCGGGATACCCGATAGCGGTGGGCTGGAGCCAACCGATGCAGCCCTTCGCCGCGTTCCACCACGTGGAGCGCGACGCCGACCCCGACAACGACAGCTTCCTGCTGGGGGCGCTGCGTCCTGCGGGCGGCACGCCGCAGCAGAACCTGGCGCTGGCGCTCGACAATATCGCCGCGCATCCGAACGTCGGGCCGTTCATCGCGCGCCGGCTGATCCAGAACCTGGTCACCAGCAATCCCACGCCGGCCTACATCGCGCGCATGAGCGCGGTGTTCGACGACAACGGTGCGGGCGTGCGCGGCGACCTGCGCGCCCTGGTGCGCGCGATCCTGATGGACAACGAGGCGCGCAACGGCCACCTGCTGATGCCCGCCACCTTCGGCAAGGTGCGCGAGCCGCTGTTGCGGCAGACGCACCTGTGGCGCGCCTTCGACGCCGCCTCGCTCGACGGGCGCTATCGCGACTGGAACCCGGAGTTCGACTTCGGCCAGGCACCCAATCGCGCGCGCTCGGTGTTCAACTTCTTCCTGCCCGATTACCAGCCACCCGGCGAACTGGCCCAGGCCGGGCTGTACGCGCCGGAAATCCAGATCATCAACGAAACCCTCGTCACCCGCACAGCGAACTGGTTCTGGCATGCAGCCGAACGCGAGCACGTGGGCTCGCCGTTCGCGCAGGATCCGGATCCCGAACGCATCCTGCTCGACTTCCGGCCACTGCAGGCCATTGCCGGCGACAACGACGTGCTGCTGGATCGGCTCAACCTGCTGCTGATGAGCGGCCAGATGTCGGCGCAAATGCGCACCGTGCTGCGCACCCACCTCGACGCGATCCCCTATGCCGCCGGCAACGACGGTGGTGGGCGCGCGCGGGTCTGGGGCGCCGTACACCTGATCACCACCTCGCCCGAATACATCGTGCAGAAGTAGGAGCGCCCGCCATGCAACGTCGCGATTTCCTCAAGCGCCACCTGCTCGCCGCCCTCGGCGGTGCCAGCCTCTACTCCCAGTTCGGCAACCTGCGCCTGCTGCAGGCCGCAGCGATGGATTCCTCCACCGTCGCGAAGGGCGGCAGCTACAAGGCCCTGGTCTGCGTGTTCCTCGACGGCGGCAACGACAACGTCAACACTTTCATCCCGCGCAACGCCGCGAGCCACGCCCAGTATTCGTCGGCGCGTCCCAACCTGGCCCTGCCGTTGTCGGCGCTGGGGCCGTCGACGCACCTGACCCCCGTCACTGCGCAATCGGACGGCCGCGAATACGCCCTGCACCCGGCCGCACCGGAGCTGCGTGATCATTTCCAGGCCGGACGCTGCGCGATCGTGGCCAACGTCGGGCCGCTGATCGAGCCGGTGACGCGCGCGTCGTTCCAGGCCGGCACGGTCGAGGTGCCACCGCAACTGTTCTCGCACTCCGACCAGCAGGTGTTCTGGCAAACCTCGCGCCCGGACTCGACCCGCAAGATCGGCTGGGGCGGCCGCATCGCCGACCTGTTGCAGTCGCAGAACAGCAACCAACAACTGTCGATGAGCCTGTCGCTGGCCGGACAGAACGTCTTCCAGAGCGGCGAGGGCGTGCAGCCGTACAGCATCGGCAGCAATGGCGCGACCCAGCGCAACGGCTACTACGGCGACTTCCACGCGCCGCGTCGCGCCGCCATCAACGCCCTGCTCGACGCGCCACAGGCGCACGTGCTGGAACGTGCCGTGGCCGGCATCCAGCGGCGCTCGATCGATCTGTACGATCTCGTCAGTAGCTCGCTCGCCGGCGCCCCGGCGATCACCACGCCGACCCCGCCGCTACCGGGCGACTACGGCGCGGCGCAACCGACCTACGACCGCCTAGTGGGCCAGCTGCGAATGGTCGCGCGGCTGATCTCGGCGCGTGCTGCGCTCGGCCAGCAACGCCAGGTGTTCTTCGTCTCGATGGGCAACTACGACTTCCACGACCGCCTGCTGGTGGACCAGGCCAACCACCTGCGTGCGCTGTCGCTGGCGCTCGACATGTTCTACGACATCACGGTGGAACTCGGCGTCGAGGATCAGGTGACCACGTTTACCGCCTCGGACTTCGGCCGCACCATGAGCGCGAACGGCGATGGCACCGACCACGGCTGGGGCGGCGAGCATCTGGTGCTGGGCGGAGCGGTGAACGGTCGCGACATCTACGGCGAGATGCCCGATCTGGTGCCGGGCGGCAGCCAGGATGCCGGCTGGGGGCAGATCATCCCCCGACTGGCCGTGGACCAGTACGCTGCCACGCTTGCGCGCTGGTTCGGGGTGAGCGAGGGCAATATCGACCTGATCTTCCCCGGCATCGCCGCCGCCAATCCGCGCTTCGGTGCCGCCACCGGCGGCTTCATCGGCACCTATCGCAACCTCGGTTTCATGCAGCCGGCGTGAAGCGCGGCGCGGTCGGTGAGCGCGTCATCGGGCAGGGAGGCCGCTACGCCGCGCCCTGTTCGGCCCAGTGCGCCAACCCCTCCAGCACCAGATCCGGTCGGTGATCATGCGGCGGCAACCAATCGCGCAGTTCGGGCGCGCCGCCGCCGCCGAGCACCAGCCGCGGTGCCGCGCCCACGCGTTCGGCCAATTCGGCCAATGATCGCTCGATCAGGGCCGCGCTCCCGAGCACGCAGCCGCTGGCCACGGCATCTTCGGTGCTGGTGGCGAAGCGCACGACGCGACCGGCGGCAACGTCGAGCCGCGGCGCACGCGCCACCAGTGCGGCGCGCATCGCCTCGGGCGGCGCGGCAATCAGGCCACCAAGATGGCAACCGCCAGTGGCCAATGCGTCGATGGTGAGCGCCGAACCCACCGAAGCGATCAGCGCGGGCACCTCGCCCGAGGCGTGCACTGCCAGCAGCGCCAACCAGCGATCCACGCCCAGGCGCGATGGATCGGCGTAAGCCACGCGCAGACCAAGCGCCTCAGCCCGCGTTTCCACTCGTCGCGGCACGATGCGATGCGGGCGCAACACCGACAGGGTGCGCTCGACCGCGCGATCCGGTGCCACCGCGGCCAGCCACGCACCTGCGCGGCGTGCTTCGCGGTGTCGTTCCAGCCAGGCGTCCACCTCGGCTTCGAATCCCGCCTGCGCATGCGCGAACCCGGCCACTTCGCCGAGGCGCCCATCGCACCACCACGCCAGCTTGAGCCGGGTATTGCCGAGGTCGAGCAAGAGGCTCATGCCGCCCTCAGGCTCACGTCGGCGCTGTGCAGCACGCGTTCGCCGTGTTCCAGCCGCAGTCGCAGGCCACCGTCGGGCGCGAGGCCCAAGGCCTCCCCCTCCAGGCGCTCGTCGCCCACGAAGGCATGCACCCGCGCGCCGGCGAAGGCGTCCAGCGCCTGCCAGCGCGCGTGAAAAGGCTCGAGCCCGTGATCGAGGAAATCGTCCAGCGCCGGAATCAGGTGCAGCAGCAACGCCGCCATCAAGGCAGGCCGCTCGACATCGACCCCGAGCGTGATCAGGTCGGTCCAGGGCTGGTCGATCCTTTCCGCCGTGGCTTCGGGCATGTGCAGGTTCAGCCCGATGCCGATCACCGCCGCCTCCGCTGCCAGCTCGATCAGCACGCCGCCGAGCTTGCGGCCCTGCGCAATGAGATCGTTCGGCCACTTCACCCGTACCGCCGCGATGCCCAGCGCCTGCAGTGCCTCGGCACAGGCCAGTCCGACCACCACGCTCAAGCCGCCCAGTGCCTGCGCCTCGCGTCGATGCCGCCAGTAGAGCGAAGCGTAGAGATTCGCGCCCGGCGGAGATTGCCAGTGGCGTCCGCGCCGCCCGCGACCGGCACTTTGCGCATCGGCCAGCAGCACCGCGAGGTCCGGCTGCGCCGCACCGCGACGCAAGAGTTCGGCATTGGTGGAATCGACCTGCGCCACGCAATCGATGCGCCCGATGCGCGCGACCATCGCGGCCGGCAGGGCGACACGCAGCGCCATCGCATCGCGTGCATCCAGACTCATGCGCGCGACCCGAACCAGCGCTTCCAGACCCGGACTCGCTCGAACCGACTCTCGTTGCCACGCACCAGGCGCTGCAGGTTCTCGCGATGGGTGAACAGCAGGAAGGCCGCCGCGAACAGGGCGAAGGCCAGGCGCGGATCGGAGAACGAGATCGCGCCCTGCCACCACGCCAGCACCGGCAGGGCGAGCCCGGCGCAGATCGTCGACAAGCCGACGTAGCCGGTCGTGGTAAGCACCAGCAACCACGCGACCAGCAGCGGCAACAGCGCGAAAGGCCACAGCGCGGCGATGCCACCTGCCAGCGTGGCCGCGCCCTTGCCGCCACGAAAGCCGAAGAACACCGGCCAGGTGTGGCCCAACACCGCCGCCGCGATGCAAGCCAGGCCCTGCGCCTGCGCGCTGAACGGCGATGAGACTCCATGCGAAGCCAGCCCGATTCCGCCCGCCAGCGCGCCCTTGCCGATGTCGATCGCCACCACGCCGAGGGCGAACTTCCAGCCGAGGGTGCGAAAGGCATTCGTCCCGCCCGCGTTGCCGCTGCCGCGGTTGCGGATATCGACACCCACGAACCTGCCCAGCAGCAAGCTCCCCGAGAGCGAGCCGATCAGATAGGCCAGCAACAAGGCGAGCGCAAACCACGACATCGCGCGAGTGTTCCAGATGGCCGCCTGCCCCGCCAGCCCATGCACTGACACCTGCTTGCCCAGCATCACGCTGCGGTCGTTGGCCGCCGCCGCGACCTCAGGGTGCCGGGGCCGGCTGCACGCCCACGACCAGCGTTTCCGGCCCGGCGTGCGCGCCGACCGCGGGGCCAGCTTCCACCAGCCAGCCCTCGGCGCAATCCAGGCGTTCGCGCAGGGCCGCGAGCAGCGCGGCTCCATCTTCCGGACAGTCGCAATGCCCGACGATCACGCGCCAGCGCTGGCCGCGCGGCAGGCGGCGTGCGACATACTCGGCGAAGCGACGCGGCACCTCGCGCTGGCCCCAGAGCGCGCCGTTGACTCCGAGCCGGCCATCGGCGCGCATCCTCGCAATGGGTGTGAGCCCGAGCCATTCAGCCACGGGCTTGGCCCAGGCCGGCACGCGCCCGCCGCGCACCGCATGGCGGATGTCGCGCGCCGCGGCATAGGTGTGGGTGAGCGGACGCAGGCGCTCGATCTCGGCCGCGATCTGCGCCGGCGTCGCACCGCGTCGCGCGGCTTCGGCGGCCCTGATCGCGAGCAGGGCCTGGCCGCAGGATACGTGGCCGCTGTCGAGCACGTGGGCGCGACCCGCATCCACCCGCGCCGCGGCGCTTTCTCCGGATTGAAGCGTGCCGCTGAGGGCGCGGGAGACGCCGACGTAGACCAGTTGCGGGTGGTGGCTGAGCAGGAACTCGAACTGGCGACGGAAGTCGCCCGGCGGTGGCTGCGAGGTCTGCGGCAGCACGGCTGCGGTCTTGAGGCGGGCATAGAACTCACTCGGCCTGATCGAGACCTTGTCGAGGAAATCCTCGTCGCCGAAGTTGACCCGCACCGGCACCACCTGCAGGTCCAGGAGTTCACAGCATTCGCCCGGCACGTCGGCTGCGCTGTCGGTGACCACGGCCACGGCTTGGGGCCGCAAGGTGGTGCGATGTTGCGCCAGCATGTCGTCGGCCTTGCGCGCCGACACCTGGCCAAAGCGCGCCACGGCTTCGAACAGAGCGCCCGGATCGGCCACATGCGCGTGCACCCGCATCCGTTGCGGGTTGCCGGCAATCACCACGCTCGCCGCGCCCAGCGCGGACAATGCCGAGCGAATGGCGTCCCGATCCAGCGACGCACCAGCAACCAGGCACTCGCTGCACCAGCGTTGCCCCGGATCGACTTCCTCGTGCAGATGCGCACCGGCAAATTCGAGCGGTATGTCGCTGGCCACGATGTCGCCCTCGTGCCCGGTATCGATGAACTCCTGGATGCCTTCGAGCAGATCGACGAAACCCTGCGCGCCGGCATCGACCACGCCGGCCTGGCGCAAGACCGCCAACTGCCGGGGTGTGTCCGCGAGGGCCACGCGGGCGCGATCCAGCGCGGCACCGAATCCTTCACGCCAGTTGCGCATGCCACTGCTGGCCTGGGCCTGCAAGGCATCGGCAAAGGCGCGGATCACGCTCAGGATGGTGCCTTCGCGCGGCTCCGCGAGCGCACCGCGCGCCTGCCGGGAGCCGGCGAGCGCAGCCTGCGCCACGCATTGCGGACTGAGCACCGTCTGGGCGGCGGCCACCTCGCCCACGCCCTGCAGGAACTGCGCGAGGATCGCGCCGGAGTTGCCACGCGCGCCGTCCACCGCATCATCCGCCACCTGTCGCAGCAACTCGCCGGCCGAGCGCGCACGCCGGCTCAGGCTTCCCGCCAGAATGCCACCGAGGGTGAAGGCGAGGTTGCTGCCGGTGTCGCCATCGGGCACCGGAAACACATTGATCTTGTTCAGGGCTTCACGCCGCGCCACTACCCGTCGCATGCCAGCGGACAGCGCGCGGCGCAAGGCGGGCGCGGTGAGGCGGAGCGTCGGCAAGGCGGCAGTGGTTTCGACGACGGGCATGCGTCGTCGAGTGTGCCGACTCGGTGCGTCGGGCGTCTTGTTGCAATGCAGCGCGACGCGGGCCATGGCCATGGAACTTTGCGCGCCGAAGCGACTCCTTGGTCCGTCAGGTCGATGCCGGCGGTCACGTCGGGGGTATTACAGTGCCAACGAGGCCTTGGGCCGGATTGGTAACCTTTTGCCGCCGACCGGCATCCAGTGTCACACCGGAGCAGTCCGGGATGCAGGCGGGTCAACCGACCCAGCCCGTCGAGTTCGGGGATCGTCCATGAATCGCAACCATGCCTTAGCACTCTGCCTGCTGCTCGGTGCCACGGCCGTGCAGGCCGTCGCACCGTCGCGTGCCAGCGCCAACGGCAGCGGGCAATGCCCGGAAGCCGAGGCCCGGGCCGTGGCCGAGGACGTGGAATCGGGACCGGTGGCGGCCAGCCCGGCCGATGTCCCTGCGACGGCAGCGGGCTCGACGCCGGTGCCGGCCAAGCGCGGCGCGGTAACTCGTCCGCGTGCCGCACGATGGCATTCTTTCGTGCCCGGAATGTTCAAGTAGGGAGCGTTGCGCTTCGGCGCTCAAGCTTGACGCCAGCCGCCGCGCCGCCACGGGGAACTTCCAGCCCGCCGGGCAGTCTGATCCCGCCACAAGGATGTAACGGCCAGGGCGCGGCTCCCCACAACACTCCCCGCGTCCTGGCCGCTTTTTGCGGCCCCCGTCCCCATTCACAGGCCTGGGGACGGACAATGGCCGCATGACCCGCTGGCTGCGCAGGCTCTGGGCCCGAACGCCGTTCGGCCCATCCACCCCGCCCCCCATCGACGACGCCGACTGGCAACGCTTGTTGCGTCGCGTGGGTTGGGCGCGGGCGTTGGATCCTTCCGCCCAGCAATCCCTGCGCCGGCTGACCGAACGCTTCCTCGCCGACAAGGCCATCGTGCCCGCGGGCGGTTGCCTGCTCCCGCCCGAGCGGCGGCGTCTCGTCGCCCTGCTGTGTTGCCAGCCCGTGCTGCACCTGGGATACGAATGGCTGCAGGGCTGGCGCGAGGTGATCGTCTATCCGGGCGAGTTCCGGGTGCGCCGGCACGACTACGACGAAGACACCGGCGTCGTCGAGGAATGGGATGACGACCTTGTTGGTGAATCCTGGCAGCGCGGCCCGCTGATCCTGTCCTGGGCCGACCTGCGCGCCGATCTCGACCGCCCCGAACCGGGCTACCACGTCGTGGCGCACGAGATTGCGCACAAGCTCGACGCGCTCGACGGCGCCATGGACGGCATGCCGCCGCTGCGCGACACGGCGCAACGCCTGGCCTGGGCGCGCGATTTCCAGACGGCGTTCGACGCGCTGCGTGCTGACCTGGACGCGCAACGGGAGCCTGCCATCGACGCCTATGCGGCCGAAGCACCGGACGAGTTCTTCGCGGTGGCCAGCGAATACCACTTCAGTGCCCCGGATCAGCTGCGCACCGCCTTTCCGGACGTGGCGCAACACCTGGCCCGCTTTTACGGACCACCGTCCTCGACCGACTGAGGTCACGCAAGGCGCGGTAAGCTCGTCCTGATGCCATCCTTCGCGGAAGCTGCCTCGGGCCATGATCGCGTTCTTCGTCTATCTGTTGCTCTTCCTCGCCGGCGTCGCGGTGTATCTGCTCGCACGCTCCAGCCGCCGCCGATCCACCTGCGCCAGCTGCGGCGAAGTGGTCCGGATGGAGCATGATCGGGTACGCCACTGTCCTTCCTGCGGAGCGCTGTTGCCATGAGCACGACCGGCCGAGCCAAGTTCGACCTGCCCCATGACCCGATTCCGCCGCGGACTGCGGCGGACAACGCCCGTCCCGAGTTACTGGGAGGCCAGCGTCCGCCGATCGAGTCGGGGCGCATCATCGTCACCGCCAGCGACAGTTTCGACGGCTACGAAATCCTCGCGTATCACGGCATCGTCTGGGGCATCTCGGTGCGCGCCAAGGATGTCGGCCAGGATTTCCTCATGGGCTGCAAGAATTTCACCGGCGGCGAGCTTGAAAGCTACGCCGACCTCGGCGACGAAACCCGGCAACGCGCGATGGACCGCCTGTTCCAGGCGGCGCGTCGACAGCGCGCCAATGCCATCGTCAATTTCCGCTTCGAACTGGCGCCCGTGGGCGGCACAGGTGTTGGCGCCGGTGCCGTGGTCGCCTTCGGCACGGCGGTCACGATCCTGCCGATTCCCGACTACATTCCGACCGGAGCCGCAGGCGCCCTGCTACGCGACATCGCCGATGCACTGAAACAACGTCCGTGATCGGGCGTCGCCTGCGCCACGACTGGCCGGTGCGCTGGGCGCACCACCCGCTGTGCGCGCGCCACGCGGTCGAAACCTGGCGCGTCGGGCAATTGCACGTATGCCGTGGCTGCACCAGCCTGGTTGCGGGGCTCGTCGGCGGCGGACTGGGCGTCCTGCTGGCGGGAGGCGCATGGTGCTTGTGGGCTTTGGCAGCCATCGCCTTGCCGGTGCTGGTGCTGTCGTGGCCGCCGCGCTATCGACGCCTGCCGCGCGCATTGCGCGACCTGCTGCGACTGGGTGCCGGTCTCGTTGCGATACTCGCTGCGTGGGCCACCTGGCACTACCCCACCGTGGCGTGGCCCTTGTTGCCGGGACTGTTCCTGCTCTGGCGCGGGTACGCGCGAGTCCGCGCCCGGGTTCAGGCCTATGCCTGCGACGGCTGCCCGGAACTCGCGGCACCCGGGATCTGCAGTGGCTATGCCCTTCAGGCGAGCTGCCTGCGTTCGCTCCAGTCACAGATCGAGCGCGACATCGGGATTCCGCTGTCGGGCGCAGGTGCGCTGCCCGAGTGGATCAATAACGGCATCGGCCCTGATTAGAGACTGGGCGAGAAGCGCAACACGAAGCGCGCGCCGCCCAATTCGTCCGATCGCTCCACCGACAGTTCGCCGTGGTAGGCCTTCACGATGTCCTGCACGATGGCAAGCCCGATGCCGTGACCGTGCACGCGCTCGTCGCCACGCACGCCGCGCTGCAGCAGGCGTTCGACATTCTCGGGCGGGATGCCGGGGCCATCGTCTTCCACCGTGACCAGCAGGCCGCTGCGCCGCTGCGGTGCGATGGTCATGTTGCGCGCACTAAGCAGGACCCGATGGCGCGCCCACTTGAAGGCGTTTTCCAGCAGGTTGCCGAGCAACTCCATCAGGTCGCCCTGCTCGCCGTGGAAGCGCGCACTGTGGTCGATGTCGAATTCGCACAGGATGTTCTTGCTGGCGTAGACCTTCTCCAGGCTCCGCACGATCTCCTCCGCGCGCGGCTCCAGCGCCAGCGGCGTGGAAAACGTCTGGCGCCCGGTGGTGACGGCGCGGGTAAGCTGGTACGCGACGATCTCGCCCATCCGCCCCACCTGCTCGGTCAGCCCGCTGCGCAGGCTGCGCGCATCGTGGTCGGATTCCAGCTCGCTGCGCATCACCGCCAGTGGCGTCTTGAGGCTGTGCGCAAGATCGGCCAGCACGTTGCGGGTACGCGCGATCTGCTCGCGCCCCACGTCGATCATCTCGTTGAGGCTGTCGGTGAGCAGGGTGAGTTCTTCCGGATAGCCGCCGGGCAAGCGTTCGCGTCGACCTTCCATGATCTGTTCCATGTCGCCCACCACACGCCGCAGGGGCGCCAGGCTCCAGCGCAACACGAGAATCTGCAGGCCCAGCAGCAACAAGGCCGCGGCACCGAGGTAGGCCCACAGGCTGCGCCGGAACACCGCGATCTGTCGCGCCAGCGCCTCCGTGTCTTCCGCAACGTGCAGGGTGAAGCTCACTTCCTTGCCATCGCCGGTTTCCCAGGCCAGGCCGTGGCTGTAGCGGTAGATCGGGCCGGCACCGCTGTCGAGCGGGCCTTCGAAGCGGGTTTCGCCCGGCGGCAACCGGTCATCGAACGGCAGTTCGCGACCCAGGGACGAGCCCGACTCCCAATTGAAGTTCTCCGCCGTCACCCCGGCATACAGACCACTGCCGGGACGGGTGAAGCGCGAATCGGGCGGCACGTCGGGCACGATGAGCTCGCCGCCACGCGACAGCTCAGAACGCTCCACGTAGGCCCAGACGTAGCTCTCCAGGCGCTGGCGCAGCGAGGTTTCCGCGGTTTCCACGAAGGCCCGGTCAAGCGCGTAACCGGTGAGCCCGAGGAAGGCCACGAGGCCCAGGCTCGCCGCCAGCAGCTGGCGAGCCTGCAGCGAGAGCATGCGGCTCGCGCTCATCCGCCGGCTTCCCGAACCGGATCAAGCAGCCCTGGCGCGGGACAACGCAACCGCGCCACTTGGGTCATTCGTTGCGTGGAATGGCGAAGCGGTAGCCGCGGCCGCGCACGGTTTCGATCGGCTTGAGGCTGCCATCGGGATCGAGCTTCTTGCGCAGCCGACCGATGAACACTTCCAGCACATTCGAGTCGCGGTCGAAATCCTGCTGGTAGATGTGTTCGGTGAGATCGGCCTTGGACACCAGTTCACCGGCGTGCAGCATCAGGTACTCCAGCACCTTGTACTCGTAGCTGGTGAGATCGACGCTCACGCCCTCGATCGCCACCGTCTGCGCCGCGAGGTCGAGGCTGATCGGGCCGCAATCGAGCGAAGGCTTGCTCCAGCCCGCGGCGCGACGCAACAGCGCATTGAGTCGCGCCAGCAACTCCTCGACATGGAAGGGCTTGACCAGGTAGTCGTCGGCACCGGCCTTGAGGCCTTCCACCTTGTCCTGCCAGCTTGAGCGCGCGGTCAGGATCAGGATCGGGAATTTCTTGCCCTCGGCGCGCAGTTGCTTGACCAGATCCATGCCCGACATGCGGGGCAAGCCCAGGTCGATGACGGCCACATCGAACGGCACTTCGCGCCCGTTGTACAGGCCCTCCTCGCCGTCGCTCGCGGCATCCACCGCATAACCCTCGCGCTTGAGTCGCGCCGCCAGGGTTTCGCGCAACGGCGCTTCGTCTTCGACCAGCAGGATGCGCATGCGACGTGCTCCTTGTCCGACAGGGGGAAAACAGTAGGGCGCCGCGCGCCCCGGCCTCACGGTGGCGGGTTGGCTGCGCCGCCGTCAACCGTCGTCGCGGGCGGGCCGGTTCGCTGCGCTGCGGCGCGCATCGCGATCCACCGCCTCGCTGGGAAAGCGACCCCGGTCACTCGGGCGCGGCGCCAATTGCGGGCTGCCCATGCTGCGACCGCGCTGCGGATCGTCCCACATCACCCGCACCCGGCCCTCGGGCGTGATCAGCTTGATCCGGTTCACCTCGCGCCCGCCGCGCTGGCTGCGCTGCGCCGACAGCACGCGCCCGCCCGTCTCGCGTTCGATGCGGCTCACCGTCTCGGGCAACGGTGCCGGATCGGCACTCATCGCCGCCCCGCCCAAGGCGAGCAATACGAAGGCCAACAGCAGCGGCAGGCGGCGACGGATCATGTTAAAGGCATCTTAACAACCGAAGAATCTGGCTGCAAAGCCTTGAATGAAGGGGAGTTGCGCCAAAGTCTGAACGCCAAGCGGTGAATTGGGTCTGAACTTTTCGGGTGCCCTGCCCCTGCTCCGCAGCCTCGATTCAGCCCGCAGCCGCGTTCCTATCTCAGAAGATCTCGCCCACGCAGCAGCGCAGTGATCCACCGGCCTTCTCGATCTCGTCCAGCGCCACGCTGCCGAGCCGGAAGCCGGCGCGCTCCAGCGCCGCGCGGTGTTGCGGGGCCAGGGCATCCGCGGCGGCTTCGCTCATCCACACCACATCGTCGGAGAGCGCGATGCAGTTGCCGGCGAAGGCATTTTTCTCCTGCGTGGAAAGCTCGATCACGCGCGGGGCATAGAACGAGGCGATCGCCTCGGCGGCGGCCGGATCCACGAAACTGTCGGGGCAGATCACCAGCACGCGCGAGGCCAACACGCTCATCACCACGTTCGCGTGGTACTCGTGCGGCTTGAGCGCAAAGCGGAAACTCGCCTTCAGGCCGAAGGCGGCGTGCATCGCGTCCGCGCCGGCCTCGTCGCAGCGTTCGGTGTAGGCGGCGAACCCCAGCCCGCGGGCGCGGTCGATCACCATCGAGCCGGTCAGCTCGCAGATGCCGGGCTGCTGGCGCAGATCGTGCGTCGCATAGCCCAGCACCCCGGTGAAGAAGCCGCGGATGTCGGCGCGCTCGGCCTCGCGCTGGCGCACCGGATGCCGCATGTGTCCGAGGATCAACTTCCCCGGCGCGGTGCCGAACACGTTATTGGGAAACACCGCGTCCGGCGTTGCCGCATCGCCGGCGAAACAGATCGTCGGCAGCACGCCGGACAAGGCCCGATGCAGGCCGCGGTGCTGTGCCATGGCGCGCTCGGACGACACCGCCCGGCTCAGATCCATGTAGCGGTTGTCGCCCGCCGACTGCGCCGCGAGTGAAAAGCCTTCCGGCGCAACCAGGTATGCGCCGCGCGCATTGGCCGCGCTGGATGCCGCTATGCCCGCGGATGCCAGGGTCACAAAGTCCGCCGCGTGGTCAAGCTTCATCGAACAACTCCGGTACGCGCGATCGAGAGGGCCGCGATTATGCGGCTTCGTCGTGGTCGCGTCGCGTTGCGGCCAAGGCCCGCTCCACCAGGCTCCAGTCGGCTCCCACGCGGTGCGCGCCTTCGCTCAGTATCTGACGGAAGGCGCGGCCGCCGGGTTGCGCGTGGAACAGGCCCAGCACATGCCGCGTGATGTGCTTCAGTGCCGTACCGTGCGCCAGTTCCGTGCGCACGTAAGGCTCCAGTTCGCGCAGCAGATCGGCCCGCGGACGCGATGTCGTCGCCGGAGCGTAGATCTCGCCATGCAGCACGTGCAGGAAATATGGATCGTGATAAGCCGCACGCCCCAGCATCACGCCGTCGGTGTGGCGCAGATGCTCGTGCGCGGCGGCACGGTCGATGATGCCGCCATTGATCAGGATCGTCAGGTGCGGACGCTCGCGCTTGAGTCGATACACCTGCTCGTAGCGCAACGGCGGCACCTCGCGATTCTCCTTCGGCGACAGCCCCTGCAACCAGGCCTTGCGCGCGTGCACCACAAACGTATCGCAGCCAGTCGCCGCGACGGTGTCGATGAAGTCCAAGAGCGAGACGTAGTCTTCCTGCTCGTCCACTCCGAGCCGGCACTTCACCGTCACTGGAATCGACACCTGCGCCCGCATCGCCGCGATGCACTCGGCCACCAGCGCCGGCTCGCGCATCAAGCACGCACCAAAACGCCCCGACTGCACCCGATCGGACGGACACCCCACATTGAGATTGACTTCGTCGAAACCTTCGTCCTGCGCGATGCGCGTCGCCTGCGCCAACACCGCCGGCTCACTGCCCCCCAGCTGCAAGGCCAACGGCTTCTCGTGCGCCGAGTACCCGAGCAGGCGGTGCCGATCCCCATGCAATACCGCATTTGCATGCACCATCTCGGTGTAAAGCCGCGCCTGGGGTGCCAGCAGCCGATGGAAATAGCGGCAATGCCGGTCGGTCCAATCCATCATCGGAGCGACGGATAGCAGAAAGTCACCGTTCTTATGGGTGTCCTCTGCAATTTCGACACGTTCTGAGGCGGACTCTTGCACAGTGTAGGCAACGGGTTTGATGGGCCATGCCGAAGGTTGGACGCAGCGTCGCTACGCCAGGCGCTACATCGACCTGGATGTGGCACTGGGTCACGACCATCAGCCGTCGCCGCGCGAACGGCTCGACAGGATACACCTCGTGGAATCGGTTCAGGCGGAACGAAAAGGTCGCCTACAACGACTTGCAGTCCCATGTGTCGAGTTGACGATTGGCCTCGCAATACCGCAGAAAGCCGGATCTGGACATCCCGCCGCGCGCGACGGAACATGGCTATTGAAGGCATCAAGCAAGTGCGCAGACTCGCACCTGCTGCCTGGCTCCACTTCGGACAACGGTTGATCGCAGGGGGATCGCCGATGGCCTCATCATTTTCTCGGCTGCGCTTTCTTCAGCGGGCCGACGCCGGGCAGGGCGTTAGCGCACATCGTTTGCCGACGCCGGCTCTCTCGCCCATTCCTTCACTCGGCCGGACTGGCTGCATGTCAACAAGCCCGTCGTCGGAATCTTCGCGGCGATCCGAATTGCATAGAGAGAGCCCATGACCGTCCCATCGGTACTGATGTTGTTGGCAGATCTGCGGGGGCTGCGTCGTCTGACCATCTTTGGCGTAGTGGTCAGCCTGAGCGTGGTCGGCCTTGCCCAAGCTGCCACCGTGAGCTTCACGACACCGGGCCATACCTTCTGGACGGTTCCGGCCGGGGTGACGTCGTTGAACATCGTGGCCAAGGGCGGTGGCGGAGGCGAGGGTGCCGGGGGTGCCGGTACGGCTTCTTCCTGGGGTGGCGCCGGTTGCGAGGTCATCGTCAACGGATACGCGGTGAGTCCGGGCGAAATCATGTCGTTGTTCGTAGGAGGCGCCGGTTTTGACGGCCAGACCGGCCAACTCGGATTCGGCGGCGGCGGCGGCGGCGGTTCGACCAATATCAACCCCGGGTCGCCCAATCGGATCATCGCGGGTGGCGGCGGCGGGGGTGGCGGCCGCGGCACCTTCGGGCCGGGCAGCGCGGGGGGTAACGGCGGCATTTGCAGTGGCACGTTTCTCGGCCCGTTGTTACCCGGCACCGCTGGTGGGAACGGCGCAGGCGCCCAGGGCGGTGCCGGCGGTGCCGATGGTCTCGGCGGGCTTGGCGGTGCCGGCTCGCCTGCCGGAGGGGTCGGTCCCGCCGGCGGTGCCGGGATCAATGGCGTGGGCAGCAGCGGCATCCCTGGCTACGGCGGCGGCGGCGGCAACGGTGGCGTCGGTGGCGGTGTTGACCACCCCGTCTTCAGCGGCGGCCAAGGCGGCAGCGGCGGAACCGGCACGTTTGGCGGTTCCGGTGGCGAAGGGCTCGGCACCGGCCCGGGCGGTGGCGGTTTCGGCGGCTATGTCGGTTACGGCGGCGGCGGTGGCGGCGGTGGCGGCGGCTACGGCGGGGGCGGGGGCGGCGGCAATGGCAGTGCCTCATCCAGCAACTTCCTAGGCGGCGGCGGCGGCGGCGCTGGCGGAAGTACCGCCCCTGCCGGCGCGACCTATACCTTCGCCTGTATCAACTGCGGTGGGCAGGACGGATCCATCGTCATCACTTACATCGGTCCTCCCGTCATCACCACGGATGCCGGTTCGGCCGCGTTCGTGGCCGGCGACAACGTGGCGTCGACGCCTGTGGTTGTCGATCCGGCAGTGACCGTGGTCGCCGACAGCGCGACGCTGCAGTCGGCGACGATCGCCATCACCGGTGATTTCCAGAGCAGCGAGGACGTACTCGCCTTCGCGAACGACGGCGCAACGATGGGCAACATCATCGCCAGCTACGACAACCTCAGCGGTGTGCTTACGCTGACCTCCTCCGGCGCCACCGCCACCCTCGCCGAATGGCAGGCGGCGCTGCGGAGCGTGAGCTACACCAGCACCGCGATCACGCCGAATACCTCGATGCGAACGGTCAGCTTCAGCGTCGTCGACGCCGGCAACCGTCCCAGCAATACCGCTACGCGCACGGTGACCGTGGCCGACACCGACCAGACGCCGATGCTGACGACTTCGCCCGGTACGACGAACTACGTTGTCGGCACCGGCGCTCAGGTCGTCGACAACGGTGTCACCGTGAGCGATCTCGACCACCCCACGCAGGCCTCGGGCACCGTGGCCATCACGGGCAATTTCCAAAGCGGCGTGGACTTGCTGGCGTTCGCGAACGACGGCTCGACGATGGGCAACATCGGCGCCAGCTATGACGGTGCCTTTGGCGTGCTTAGTTTGACCTCGACGGGGGCCACGGCGAGCAATGCGGAGTGGGCAAGCGCCTTCAGCTCCGTCACGTTCGCGGCACCTACGACACCAGGCCTGCGCACCGTCTCTTTCGTCGTCAACGACGGGTTCAAGAGCAGCGTTGCCGCAACGCGGGCGATCAGCGTCGGCCAGGCAAGTCAGGCGATCACGTTCGGCGCACAGGCGAGCCAGACCTTCGTCCTCAACGATACGTTCCCGATCTTCCCGGAAGCGACCAGCGCCACGCCCAACTCCGGCAATCCCATCGCGTACTCGTCCACCACCGGCAGCGTGTGCTCGGTCATTGGCACCACGGTCACGATGCTCACCGCCGGCACCTGCATCGTGGCCGCCAATCAGGCCGGCGATGGCAACTTCGCCGCCGCGCCGCAGGTTACGCAGACGATCGCCATCGGCGTGGCCAGCCAGACCCTGACCTTCCTGCCGCAGACGCCAGCAAGCCGGAGCTTCGTGGCGAACGGCACGTTCCCGATCTTCCCGGAAGCGACCAGCGCGACGCCCAATTCCGGCAGACCCATCGTGTACTCGTCCACGACTGACGGCGTGTGTTCGGTCAGCGACACCACGGTGACGATGCTTGCTGCCGGCACCTGCATCGTGGCGGCCAATCAGGCCGGCGATGGCAACTTCGCCGCCGCGCCGCAGGTTACGCAGACGATCGCCATCGGCGTGGCCAGCCAGACCCTGACCTTCCTGCCGCAGACGCCAGCAAGCCGGAGCTTCGTTGCGAACGGCACGTTCCCGATCTTCCCGGAAGCGACCAGCGCGACGCCCAGCTCCGGCAGACCCATCGTGTACTCGTCCACGACTGACGGCGTGTGTTCGGTCAGCGACACCACGGTGACGATGCTTGCTGCCGGCACCTGCATCGTGGCGGCCAATCAGGCCGGCGATGGCAACTTCGCCGCCGCGCCGCAGGTTACGCAGACGATCGCCATCGGCGTGGCCTCGTCCAGCGTGGCTCTCAGCAGTTCGCCCAATCCTTCAACGTTTGCTGAGCCGGTGACCTTCACTGCGACGGTGACGGGCAGCAATCCGACCGGCACGGTGGATTTCCGAGAGGGCGCGACGAGTCTCTGTGGCAGTCCGATCGCACTAGTCGACGGCAGCGCCACCTGCGTCACCGGCGCGCTGAGCGTGGGCATGCACAGCATCGCCGCGAGCTATTTGGGCGACGCGAACAACACGCCCTCCAACTCCAATGCCGTGACCCAGCAGGTGAACCGCGTCGCCACCACAACCACCCTCGTGAGCGCGGTCCCGGCCGCCATCACGCTCGGCCAGCCGTCCACGATCAGCGTCACGATCAGTGCGCCGTTCGTGGGCAAATCGACATCGGGCAAGGGCAGCTTCTTCCCGACCGGCACCGTGACGGTGAACGACGGCAGCACGAATTGCGTAGCAACCCTGCCGGCCAACGCCAGTAGCAGCACCGTGAGCTGCGACCTCACGCCGACCAGCGCGGGGACCAAGACGCTGGCTGCGACCTACACAGGCGATGCAACTTTCGAGACCAGCAGCGACGTGGGCACAAGCGGCGCGGGTAGCCTCACGGTGAATGCCGCCACGACGACGGTCGCACTGACCGTTTCGCCAACCCATGGCACGCCCACCACGAACTTCGCGTTCCAGGCCACTGTGAGCGGCAACAATCCCACCGGCACGGTGAGTTTCTTCGACGGCAACACATTGCTGTGCAGCCAGCCCGTCGCCGTGGCGAACAATGTGGCCACGTGCACGGCCAGCGGCTTCACGGCTGGCCAACATTCGGTCACAGCGCAGTATTCCGGCGACGGCGGCAATGCGGCCGCGACCAGCGCGCTGGTGGCACTGGGGATCGCCTTGCCGTCCGTGCCGCCGCAGGTCATCCCGGCGCTGGATCGATCGAGCCTATGGCTGCTGATCGCGCTGATGGGCGGCGTGGCGTTGCTACTGCGGCGCCGCGACGCCTGATCGAATCGCATCGACACGGCGTCTTCCCCCATCGGCCGAGGCGAAGACCGGTGTGGTCGTCGCGCAATCTTGGCATGGAAGATATCCCCCGAGATTTCTACATTTGCGGAAGTACTCAGTACTGCGCTCGTGCGCCGATACCCGAACACAGCATGCCGATGATCCAGCTTGAACTTCGCGCAGAAGGCGATGCTCAAGGGCATCGAGAGTTTTCACACAGCCTCGGTCGAACGAGAGCGTTCGGCGTCTCAACTCAACGGATCATCGGAAATGGCAACGAATTGACCGAATTGAAACCGAAGCGCGGGTTGCACTTCGATCAGAACTCGACTTCGATGCCAGCCCGAAGCGTCGCATCGGGAGTCTCGCGATCCAGGCCGAACAGCAGGCCGGCCTCCCAGCGGAACTTGCGTCCGGCCGCGAAGCGCGCCATGCCGAGCACGGCGGGACCCATGGCGTAGTCCTGGTCGTCGAGATAGAGCTCGATCGCCGGTTCGAAAGCCGGGCCTTGCAGGTAGCGCAGCTGACCCCGGAACGCGGTTTCGAACTCGTTCTCGACCCCATGCCCGAACTCGTATTCGAGCAGTGCATTGGCTGCCGCGACCCAGCGTCGGCCGAACTGCTTCTCCCACAGCACGCCGGTGGCGATCTCGTGCCGATCGGCGTCAGCGCCGACTTCGGCCTCGAAGATCAATCCCCAGTCGGAGGCGTACTCGCCCTGCTCGGTGAGTTGCCAGCGCACTTCCAATTCGTAGGCGCGGGCGCGCGCGGCGTCGTGTGCCGGGCCCTCCGACAGCAGATAGAGCTCGGTGGCCAGGTCGTCGCTCCAGGCATAACCGACACTCGCGCGTTGCAGGCTGATGTCGCGTCCGCCGACATCGCGCCACACGATGCCGTACTCGATTTCGCGTTCGGCCTGGTTGACGTAGGGGTGATACACCCCGTTGGTGGCGGCGGACGCCGGGAATGGCAGCAGCGCGCACGCCAGGAGCGCGCTGCCGATACGCAGGTCAGGCATGACGCGTCCCTCGCGACACGAAGCGGAAACCGGCCGCGATCGCCATCGCGGCCAGCGCACCGGAATAGAAGATCATCTGGGTCATGTCGGGATTGGCGTCGTAACCGAACAGAGCGTGCAGGAGTTGGCCGAACCAGGAGCGCTCGCTGACCAACATGCTGCTGTCCCACACCGGCCGGCCGGAATCCAGCACACCGGTCTGCAGTCCCTGCTTGGCCAACTGCATCGCCAGCCCGCCCACGACCAGCGCCGCGAGCACGAAGAAGACGCCGAGGAAGATGCGGCGTGGCAGGAAGGCGAAGGCGTAATAGACCAGGGCACACAGGCTCAGCCCGATGCCGGCTCCGATCAGGCCGCCCATCAGGGCCGAGGACAGGGCGGCCGGGGCGTTCTGGAAACTGGAGAAATAGATCCATATCTCCGAACCTTCGCGCGCCATCGAACAGGCAACAATCAGAACGAAGCACGCATGCAGCAACCGCGCGTTGAGCCGATGCGGCGCGCCGCTGGAGCGCAAGGTCGGCACCAGCAAGGTGGTGAGCGCGATGAAACACAGGATCGCCGTGCCGTAGAGACCGGCGTTCAGCAGTTCCTGGCCGGTGCCATCGAAGGCTTCAGCCACCGCGTAGGCGGAGTGGCTGAGCACCCACGAGGTCGCCAGGCCGAGCGGAATCGCAACGCGCCACCAGCGCCAGCGCAACTGCAGCTGGCTGCCCAAGGCCAGCAGCAAGCTGACGAGCAACGCCGCCTCCAGCACTTCGCGCAACACCAGGATCACCGCATCGAGCATCTCAGGGCTCCACCCGCACGCTGCCTTGCGCCGTCTTGGGATTGAACTCGCCGAAGAAGGGATAGGTTCCCGGCGGCAGCGGGCCAAGGAAGATCACCACCTGCGCGCCGCCCATGATGACTTTCTCGCGGTTGAGTTCGTAACTCTCGAACTCTTCCGGGGTCGGATCGCGGTTGATCACGATCAGGCGCACCTTGGTATCCGCCGGGATCACGAGCTCGGCCGGATAGAACAGGTGCTCGCGGATCTCCAGGGTGAAGCTCGGAGGTTCGCCTCGCGCCGCGCTCGCGCCGACCAGCAATGCCGCTGCGCACAGCCTAGGAGTTCGCATGCTCGGCCTGCGCTTTTCGAGGAGGAAACAGGACCCGCACCTGCAGTCCGCGACCGAACTCCGAGTCGTGCAGTTCAATGCGTGCCGCGTGCAGATCGGCGACTTGCTTGACGATGGACAGGCCCAGTCCGCTGCCCGGCACGCCACTGTCGTTGCGGTCGCCGGAGACGCGATAGAAGCGGTCGAACACGCGCTCGCGCAGCTCCGCGGCAATGCCCGGGCCACTGTCGATCACGTCCAGGATCGCGCCCGCGTGCGTGTCCGCGACCCGTACCCGGACGCTACCGCCCGATGGCGTGTACTTGATCGCGTTTCCGATCAGGTTGCGCAGCATGGAATCCAACGCGAATCCGTCTCCGTTCACGCACACCTCGTCCCCAAGCAATTCGATATCGAGCGCCTTGGCCTCGATCGCCTCGCTGTGCTCGGCAACGATGCGACGCACGGCCGCACACAGCGCGATCGGTTCGAAGCGTCCCATGTATTGATCGGGCGCGACCCGGTTCAGGATGAGTATCTGCTCAATCAGGTGCCCGAGCCGATCTATGCCGGCCTGCAGCTTGGCGATGCCTTCGCCCGATCCCGCGCCGGCGAAGGCGAGGTTGTCGCACTGGATGCGCAGCGCCGCCAGCGGCGTGCGCAGTTCGTGCGCTGCGTCGGCGGAAAAGCGCCGTTCGCGCGCGAAGGACGCCTCGAGACGGCGCAGCAGGGAGTTCGCAGAGGCGGCGAGCTGGTGCAGCTCGGACGGCAGATCGTCGGCGGGCAGCGCCCGCAAGTCGCTGGCTTCGCGCTGTTCGAGATCGCGCGCCAGCTTGCCGATCGGCTTCAGACCGATGCCGAGCAGCCACCAGATGGTGGCGCCGAGCAATGGCACCGCGAGCAACATGGGAACCACCGCCGGCAAGATGATCGACTCCGCCATGCGCCAGCGTTGGTCGTCGCGCTCGGCCAGTACGAACCAGCTCTGGCCATCGGCGCTGGGCGCCACCAATGCGTGCCAGCGGTAACCGCCGAAGTTGAGGAACCGGAATCCCGCTTCCAGTGGCGCCGCTGGCGTTTCCGGCATGTCCTGCGAACGCACGATCAAGCCCCCGTCCGGTCGCAGCCACTGGAACTCCAGATGGTTCTCCGACGCCAGCGAACGCGCCGGGAATCGCAGCTGGCCATGCTCGATGTCGCCTCGCGCGAGCAGGTCGGGCAAGCTGTAGTTCAGCAGGTCAAGGTGTTGCTGCATGCGCTGGTTGAACAGCGACTCGGCTTCCACCATGCCGCGGTGGTAACCACGCAGCGCCGCGGCGAAGTTCAGCAACGTCGCCACCGACAACAAGGTCAGCGTCAGAAAGACGCGGATCGAACTCACTGGCGCGGCACCAAGTAGCCGATGCCGCGCAAGGTCTTGATGAAACCTGCGGGAAGTTTTTTGCGCAGGTGGTGGATATGCACCTCGATCGCGTTGCTCGCCACTTCCTCGCCCCAGCCATAAAGCTTGGTCTCTAGCGCCTCGCGCGTCTGGATCACCCCCGCGCTCTCGACCAAGGCCTTGAGCAGCATGTACTCGCGCCGCGCCAGCGGTAGCGGTTCGCCATCGAGCACGGCCTCCTGATGCCGCGTGTCCAGGCACAACGGCCCGACGTCGATGGTGGCCGCGGCGGCGGTGCCGAGCCGGCGCTCGAGCACGCGCAGCCGCGCCAGCAGTTCGGCGCGCGCGAACGGCTTGGTGAGATAGTCGTCGGCACCGCAGTCCAGTCCCCGCACTTTGGCTTCGATGCTGTCGCGCGCGGTCAACACCAGCACCTGCGTAGCTGGCGCCTGCGCCTTTGCGAACTTGAGCACATCGAGGCCGTCCATGTCGGGCAGACCCAAGTCGAGCACCAGAATGTCCGGCGGATCGGCCTGCAGCGAGGCGCAGGCCGAGCGCCCGTCCGCCACCCGGTTTACCACCAAGCCAGACTGACGCAACGCCTCCGCGACGCCATCGGCAATGAGGGGATCGTCTTCAGCGAGAAGGATGCGCATTCAGCACGGCCGCAGGTTTTCTACATTCTGCTCCGGGTCTCAGCGATTTTGGCGTCGATCTCGGCACGACGGCCCGCATCGGCGGACTCGCGCCCAGGGCGCGGCGGCGCGCCGCGTGCTTTCTCGAATGCGGCGATCGCCTCGTCGTATCGATCCTGATCGAGCAGGTAGTCGCCCCAGAAGAAGTTCGCGTCGATGCCATCGGGATCAAACGCGAGTCCCTTGCGCAGCATCTCGTCGGCCTTGTCGTCGTCGCCGAAGCCGATCGGCCAGCCGGGCACCTGGTAGTAGAGCGAGCCGAGGCTGGTGTAGGCCGACCCCGACAGCGCCGCCGGATCGAGCTGGATCGACTGCTCGAACAGCACGCGCGCCTTCTTGGCTTCGCCCAGTGCGCCGAGTCCGCCTTTCGCGCCGGCGTAGGTGGCACGGATGATGCCTTCCCACACCAGATACGGCGCCTCTTGGGCATGCGCTTCGCGCAGCGCCGTGGCCTCGATCGCAAGCTGGGCCAGGGCCTTCTCGCGCTGCGCCTCGGGTAACTGGTATTTCACCTCGGCCCAGCGCGTCTGCAGGCGGGAGATGTCGGCCGCCGGGTCGGCCTTTGCCGCACCGGCAACGGCCAGCAGCAACACGGTGAATGCGGTCGGTAATTGGGTCGTCATGGTCATGGTCTCCTTCATGAGTAGGACCGGGTCGTGGCGAAGTGCTTGATCTCGGGGAGTTGCTTGCGCAGCGCGCCGTCGACGAGCGTCGGCAGGACCGCGTTGATGCGCAGGAACAATCGCTCCGGCCAACCAATGGCGCGATTGCGCATGCGGCGGGCCAGCAGCATGCGTTCGACCTGCTGCGCCACCAGGTCGGGCGGATCCATGGCGTTGCCCAGCGCCTGGTTCATAGCGCAGACAGCAGGACTGTTGATCGCGGTCCGGGTGGCGCGCGGCGCGAGATGCGCCACCTGCACCGCGCTGTCGCCAAGTTCGCGCCGCAGTGCCTCGGCGAAGCCGCGCAGTGCGAACTTGCTGGCGCAGTAGGCGGAGAAGCCCGGATAGCCGATTCCGCCGAAGCTGGACCCGATGATCAGAATGCGCGCGCCGCCGGGATCGAGCCGGGAAAGCAGGCGGCGCGTGAGCAGGATCGGGGCGACGGCGTTGGTCACCATCTGTGCCTCGACGTCGCCGTCCGTCGTATCTGGCAGCAGCGCGAAGCGGCTGATGCCGGCCGCATGCACCAAGGCGAACAGCGGCTCGCCAAGCGCGGCGACGGCCTGCTCTATCGCGTTGCGACCCGCTGCGGCGGTGATGTCGGCAGCGATGGCCACATGCGCTGCGGCGGCGTTCGGCAAGCGGTCGCGCAACGCCTCCAACGGTGTCGTGGAGCGCGCCACCAGCACCAGGCGGGCACCCTGTGCTGCCAGGCGCTCGGCGATCGAAGCACCGATGCCGCCGCTGGCGCCAGTGAGCAGGACGATGCGGCCGCGCATCATGCGGCCCGCGGCGCGGCGGCCGCGCCGTCGATGGAACGGAAGATGTCGCCGTACAGCTGGAAGAAGCGGCGTGCCGCATGCACGATGTCGGCCCTGTCGCGCGGATCCTCGACCGTGTTCATCAACTTCTCGAAGAACACCATGTGTTCCTGATCCAGACTGCCGTGCGAGCGCAGGTAGGAGAACGCCTTGGTTGGCAGCTTCAAACGCTGCTGGATGATCTCGGCCACCCGGGTGGCAAGACTGATGCTGGTGCCTTCGAGCACGAACACCATGCCGAAGAAGCCCATCGGGTTGCGCCGCATCACGGTGTCGTAGGCGTAGGACACCATCAGTTCGGTCGCAGCGTTGGGCTGGCCGTGACGTACCGCGTCGGCATCGGCGTCGCAGGCCGCGATGTCGTTGAGGATCCATTCCTGGTGTCCGAGCTCCTCCTCGATGTACTCGGCGATGGCGACACGGAAAGACTCCTTCTCCGGTGGCAGGCGACTACCAACCGCCATCAACAGCGGCACGGTGTGACGCACGTGATGGAAGGCCTCTGTCAGGAAAGCGACGTAGTCCGACAAGGTGAATTGGCCGTTGCCGAGGCAGCGCTGGATTAGCGGTGCGCCAAGCAGCGACTGGCGCTCGGTCGCGGTGTCGTCGCGGAGGCGATCAAAGAACGTCATGGGCAAGATCCTGTGAAGGAACGGAAGCAGGTGTTGCAAACAATGTCGCGAGCGCGGCGTCGTAGCGGGACGCGATCGCGTCCCGGCGCAGCCTGGCGTTGTCGGTGAGCAATCCGTTGCCGACAGTGAATGGCTCGGCGGCGACGAGAAAACGGCGCACCCGGGCGTAATCCGGCAGGCGCGCATTCGCGTCCGCGATGGCGCGCGCGACGGCCTCGGGCGCAGCCGCACGCGCAGGCACCACGATCGCACCAAGGAAGGCCTGTGCCTCGCCCAGCACCATGACCTGCGCGATGGCGGGGCTGAGCGTCAACTCGGACTCGACCCATTCGGGCGACACGTTGCGACCATAGCCGGTGATGAGAAGGTGCTTGCGTCGCCCGGTCACGTAGAGAAAACCATCGTCGTCGAGATGGCCCAGGTCGCCGCTGTCGAGCCAGTTGTCGGCACTTGATGCGGGTTGACCGAGATAGCCGGGAAAGACATTGCCGGCCACCTGGATCGCACCGCAATCGATTCGCACCCGCACATGCGGCAACACCTGCCCGACGCTGCCAATGCGCTCGACACCGGGCGCGTTCAGCGCCACCACGGAGCCGCATTCGGACAAGCCGTAACCTTCGTAGACCGGCAACCCGAGCGCACGTGCGCGCCGGATCAGCGCTGGCGGGGTGGTGGCGCCGCCGACCGCGACGAAGCGCAACGAGTTCAGCAGGTGCAGCCCCTGCTCGGCGGCCAGCACCAGGCCGCGCAGGATCTGCGGCAGCAAGATCAGGCTGTGAGGCTGATCCTGTTGCAAGGTCTGCAACAGGCGCGGCAGATCCAATTGAGAACTACCGTGCAAGCCGGTCTGCGCCTCGCCGCGCACGATTACGCGCTTGCCCAGCAGCAACGGGACGTAGGCGCCGGCGACGTTTTCCAACAGCGTCGCCAATGGCAACAAGGTGAAGTGCGCCTGCACCGCGTCCACCATGCCCGCAGCCTGATGGATGCGCGTCGCCAGCGCGCCGCTCACGGCTTCCAGCATCGAGGTGTCCAGGCACACGCCCTTGGGCTGGCCGGTGGTGCCCGAGGTGTAGGTGATCTTGCAGGTACCGGGCGGCAACGCCCCTGGCTCGGCCAGCGCCGCGATCCGGACCCAACGGATGCCGGGCACGGGAGTGTCGCCGACAGCCAGCACAGTGGGCGGCAACGCCGCGGCGCCGCAGACCAGCAGGCATTCGATGCCTGCCTCGCGCAGCGCATGTTCCTGTTGCACGCTGGAGAAGAATGCCGGCAGCGGTACCAACGCGACGCCGGCCTGCCATGCGGCGAGATCGGCCACCAGCCACTGCGGGGAGTTGCCGCCGCACAAGGCGGCTCGGCGCATCCCCTGCGTCGTCAGCCAAGCCGCCAGCGAATCGATCTGCTGCGACAAGGTCGCATAGTCGAGGCAGTGCTGGTCGCCCTGCAGCGCGATGCGCGAGGGATCGGCCGCCGCGTGCGCGCGCAGCGCGCGCAGAATCGTATTCGGCATGAGGGTCAGCGCCTCGACAGCTGCTGCGTCATGCGATCCACCTGACTCGCGATGCTATGCGCTACGCCGCGATACAACAGATCGCGCCGCGCCGCCGCCACCGCCGGCGCCACCTCGCCAAACATTACGCGCGGGCGACGCTCGTAGTAGCGACCCCATTGCACACCACCGTCCGGCAGTTGCGCCGGGTCGGCCTCTGCCAGTACCTGCGGCGCGTAGCCCAGGCGGGCAAGCAGGCGTTCCACTTCCGGCGTGGCAGTGAACAGCACGAAGCGTTGCCCGAGATGCGCGATCAGCTCGCTCAGGAACACGAACAACAGCAGGCTGCTGCCTTTCCAGGTCGACACCAGGTTGCCGATCTCGAGGATGTCGGCGCGCGCCACCGGTTCGCCCAGCTGCCGTTCGATCATGCGTTCCACCGGCGCGTCGAGATACGTCTCGGCAAACAGTCGGCTGCGCGCGGCCATGGCCAGGCCCACCGCGGCGCAATGCGTGTCGCCATGGCCAACGCTAACCAGATGCGGCAGGAAATGTGTGATGCGTGCGCCGTGTACCGCTGCAAAGCGGTTGCGGATGTAGTCCTCCACTGCAGAGCGCGAGTTGTCCCCGCGCTGATGCAGCCCGAAGTCCAGCAATTGCACCTGTCGCAGCGCCGCTCGTGGCGACCCGATTGCAGCCCTGCCCTCGGCGTCGAATTCCAGTTCCATCCCTGCCATTCCGTCAGTCGAGGACGGCAGGCTAGGGGGCGATTCTTAAGGCAACCTTAGGGCGACCATCGCGGCATCCGAAGCGTGATGCTCATCCCATCGCGCCAAACATCGCGCCCACGGCGCTGGTCACCGCCATCGCCAGTGCGCCCCAGAACACCACGCGCGCCGTTGGTTTCTGCCACGGCGTGCCACCGGCTCGGGCCGCGAGTACGCCCAGTCCGGCCAGCGCCGCGAGCGCGGTCGAAGCCACCGCCGCGAGGGTCACCTCCGTGGATGCCGCCCAAGCGACCAGCAGCGGCACGATGCCACCGACAGAGAACGCGGCCGCGGACGCGATTGCGGCTTGTACCGGACGCGCTTCCGCGCTGGGGACCTGGCCCAGTTCGTCGCGCAGATGCGCACCCAAGGCATCTCGTGCGGTGAGCTGCTCCGCCACCTGACGCGCCAAATCCGGAGTGAGTCCGCGGGCTGCATAGATGCCGGTCAGTTCGCGCAGTTCCGACTCCGGGCTCGCCTCCAGTTCCTGCGATTCGCGCGCGCGATCGGCGCGCTCCGTGTCCGCCTGCGCGCTGACCGAGACGTATTCGCCGGCGGCCATCGACATCGCTCCCGCCACCAGACCGGCCGCCCCCGACACCAGGATCGTGGTGACCGACGTGCCCGAGGCAGCCACACCGAGGATCAGGCTCGCGGTCGACACGATGCCGTCGTTCGCCCCCATCACGCTGGCGCGGAGCCAGCCGATGCGAGATCTCTTGTGGGATTCGCGATGGATCATTCGAGTGAATCGATCCGGTTCAACGCCTTTCTGCATTCAGCACTGGTACGCATCTAGACCCGCCGTTGCATTGACAGCGTTCCGACCCGTTGATTGGAATAAAAACGAAGGTCCAGTTCGGGCAGAAGATCGTCGCCGAGGACGAATCAAAGCGTAGCACTTCGGCGGCACAGTGCCGCCGAAGTGCTACACGCGAATTTGCCGAGGCCGCAACATATTGATGCTCTTGTACTTTTCCGAGCAATCCGTCCAATCCATCATCGGAGCAACCGACAAGCGCCCTGTCTCTCGATGGTTCGCTGCTCGCGGCGGCGTGGATGTGGATTCGGCGGGCAGCTGGCGGTGAGCGGGATTCATCAGGCGTCCTTCCTCTCACGCGCGCGATGCGGAACTTCCGGCGGCCTGGCGAAGGATTGGTGCGGCGCTCACCGTACCCGCGTCGCCCATCAACTGCACGTCGCCATCCTGGATCAGGCATTGCAGCTTCATGCCGCGTGACAGCAGCGCGGCCAGCGATTCTGCGGTGCCGGCCGGCAGCTCCAGCACGGTAAGGTTGGAACAGCGCGCGAGCGCCGTCGCGTTCTTCTCCCACCACAAGGCGAAGCCACGACCGCTGTAGCCGATCACGAGTACCGCGCGCGCCCGTCCACAGGCCTTGCGGATGCGCGACTCGTCCGGCTGGCCGAGATCGACCCATTGCTCGATCTCGCCGGTGAGCGACTTGCGCCAAAGATCCGGTTCGTCGTCGGTGCTGAGCCCGCGACCGAACTCGAGGCGTTCGTCGGCGCACAGCGCGAACGCGAGCAGGCGAACCATCAAGCGCTCGTCGGTTTCGGAAGGATGCTGCGCCAGGGTCAAGGCATGGGTGGCGTAGTAGTGCCGATCCAGGTCGCTGACCTGGAGTTCGGCCTTGTAGACGGTGGCCTTGAGCGCCATCTCTCGATCCGCACGGAAAGGATGCGGCATTGTAGTTGTTGTCCGGGCACGATCGGCCCGACGCGGAACACAGTCGACGAAAGCCGCGCGGCACGGAACAATGGGCGCCCTCCTCGCCCGCCCTCGAGCTTGCCTGCCGTGCGAACCTTCGTGCTCCGCGCTCGTTCTGCGCCCACCGACAGCCGCCAGTTGCTGGCCGCGGTCGGCACCGCGGCGCACGTCGAGATCCTGGCACACACGCTGATGAATGCGATCTTCGTGGCGCAGTCGCATCGCGCCGACGTGGTGGTTTATCTGGTGCTGGAGAGCAGTGCGGACTACTCGCGCACGATCCGCTTCGACAGCAATGCGATGCACGAGCTGGGCGGCTTCCATGAGCAGGCCTGGCTCGGCAAGGTGGCCAAGGCGCTCGATGCGTCGCGCGGCATGGGCAAGGAGGAGAGCCGCGCGGTGGAATCCGGCATCACCGTGCGTACCGTCAGCTTCGAGCGTCTGGCGGCGGAGCTGGCCACGGACCACGCCTTGTACCTGATGGACCGCAAGGGCGTGTCGATGCGCGAACAGACGTTCGGTGCCGCACCCTGCTTCCTGCTGACCGATCACCTCCCGATGCCGAAGAACACCCTGCACGGCCTGGAACGCCTCGGCGCAACCCGGGTCTCGCTCGGATCGAAGATGTTGTTCGCTTCGCAGTGCGTGGTGCTGATCCATCACGAACTGGATCAAGGCTGAGGCCGGGCGGCGCGCCGCTTACCAGTCGGTTGGGCGGTAGTCCTTCAGGAACTGGCCCCAGACGTGGTTGCCGGTGTTGAAGCCGTCGATGATCGGATCGACGATGCGAGCCGCGCCATCGACGATGTCGAGCGGCGGGTGGAAGCGTTCTTCCCGCTGCTTGCGCGCGGCCAGCTCCACCGGGTCTTCGTCGGTCACCCAGCCGGTGTCGACGCTGTTCATGTGGATGCCGTCGCCGTGGTAATCGGTGGCGGCGGTGCGCGTCATCATGTTGAGCGCGGCCTTCGCCATGTTCGTGTGCGGATGGCGCGTGGTCTTGAAATTCCGATAGAACTGGCCTTCGACCGCCGACACGTTGACGATGTGCTTGTCGCGTTCGGGCGTGGCGAGCAGCAGGGGCTTGAGTCGAGCGTTGATGATGAAGGGCGCGATTGCGTTCACGAGCTGTACCTCCAGCAGCTCCACCGTCGGCACCTCCGCCAGCAGCAGGCGCCATGAATTGCGCCCGCGCAGGTCGACCTGCTGCAAGTCCTGGTCGAGCCGGCCCTGCGGGAACAAGTGCGACTGGCTGACCAGTTCGTCGGCCAGCAAGGGCACCTGCGACAGCGCCGCTGCGTGCACGAGGCCGGGCGCAGGGTGCAGCGCCGGGTCGGCCATCAGGGCCTTGCCATCGGGCAACAGGTCGGCGCCGCGCAGGCCCTCGTAGCGCCCGACCAAGGCGCGCACCGTCTCGGGCAAGCCGTCGGCCGAGGCGACTTCGGCCGCCATCATGTGGGCATAGAACTCGGGCGGTCGGCGCACGGTCTGGCATGCGTTGTTGATGATGAAATCCAATCGCGTGCGCGTTGCCAGCAAGGTCTGGCAGAAGGCCTCGACACTCGGTGTGTGGCGCAGGTCGAGGCCGAAGATCTCCAGCCGGTCGCGCCACGCGTCGAAATCCGGTTCGGCGGCGTAGCGCTGGGCCGAGTCGCGCGCAAAGCGCGTCGTGACGATCAGGTGGGCGCCGGCACGCAGCAGTTTCAGGCCGGCCTGGTAGCCGATCTTCACCCGTCCGCCGGTGAGCAGGGCCACGCGCCCGCGCAAGTCGGCGCTCTGGCTGCGCTTGCGGAAGTTGAACTCGGCGCATTCCGGGCAGAGTTGGTCGTAGAAGTGGTGGATGCGCGAATACTTCTGCTTGCAGACATAGCAGTGCTGCGGCTCGACCGATTCACGCGGCGCTTCGGCCTCCATCGTATCCGGGCCAGCGATGTGGCCCGCCGGGGGAAAGCAGTTCGGCGTGGTGAACACCGGCTTGCGTCGCAGCACCCGGATGCCGGTCTGGTCGAGCGTCGCATCGTCGAGCCGGTTCTTCTCCGCAGTGCGCGCGCGCTTGCGCTCGCGCCGCGCCGCGCGGTGGTTGATCGGGTCCGGGTGGTGGAAGCGGCTGACCGCTTCCTTCAGGCGCTTCAGGTCGACTTCGGGCAACGCGGCGCGCAGCGTCGCATCGGCGGCGATCGAGATGATGAGGTCGGCGGCGGCGCGCACGCGCTCGCCGAGATCGTCATGCGGTTCGGGGGAAGGGGCAATCGGCATCGGGATCAACAGGCGGGAAGGGGCGGCCGGATGCGGGAGGCGTGCTTGCAGGCAAAGGCCGGCGCAGCCGCCGCAGCGGCGAGCGGGTCGCGAATTCTAGCGGCATCATTCGCGCGGCGCGCGCATCACGCTGCCGGGAAGGCCGCCACTCAGCCGGCGCGACGCTGCCTGAGCAAGGCGTACACCACCACCAGCACCGCCAGTGCCGTGCCGATCGCCAGCCATTCTTGCGCACTGAGCGTGGCGAGGATCGCCAGCATGGCCGCCATCGCGAGCATCGGGATCAGCGCGCCGCCCGCCAGCGTGAACGGGCGATCGCCACGCTCGCGCAGGTCCCGCGATTGCGCCCGCCAGGCCGCCAGGCTGACCAGCGCGTAGACCAGGCAGATCGCGCCGCCCGACACCAGGGCCAGGGCTTCGAAGTTACCGACGATCGCCAGGGTGCAAGCCAGCAGCGCGTGTGCCGACAGCGCCCATAGCGGCACGCGCCGGGTTGCGCTGACGCTGGCGAAGCGCCGCGGCAGGTAGCCATCGCGGCCCAGCGCGAACACCAGCCGCGAGGTGCCGAACAGGTTGCCCATCAGGAACCCGACCATCGACACGCAGGCGGTCACCAGCAAGAGCGTGCGAGCCTGCGGCCAGAGTGCGCCGGCGGTATCGGCCACCGGCACGCCGCTGCTGCCCAGAGCCGAACCCAGCACGCCCTGTCCGACGATCTGCAAGGCAAGGTAGAGCAGCACCACGAGCGCAATCGCCGCCAGGGTGGCGCGCGGCACGCTGCGCGCCGGATTATTGATCTCGCCGGACGGCACCAGCGCCGTTTCCATGCCCGAGTAGGCGAACATCACCAGCACCATGGACGCGCCCAGCGCGTTGAGTGATGGCACGTCGCCCGGTACGAAGCTCACCTGCGACCAGTCGACGAAGAACAGTCCGATTCCGGCGAGCGCGAACAGCGGAGTCAGCTTCAGGGCCGCGAGCGCGGTGATGGTGCGTGCGCCGAGCTTCACGCCATGCGCATTGAGCGCAAACAGGAGGCCGTACACGGCGGCCAGCAGCAGCGCTCGTGGCAGCGGTGGCGCGAGCGCAGGCACCAGGTTCGCCACCTGCACCGACAGGGCCGCTGCAACGCCGGCACTGGAGGTGAAGTTGCTGATCCACATCAGGGCGCCGCCAAGGAAACCGGCGAACGGCCCGAAGGTGACGCTGAGATAACTGTAGGGCCCGCCCGTCACCTGCACCCGACTGCCCACCGCCGCAAAGCACAAGGCAATCGGCACGATGGCCAGGGCACCAGCCACCAGCGCCAGCGGCGCGGCCGCGCCCATCTGGGCCGAGAGTGCCGCCGGCATGCGGAAGATTCCGCCGCCGACGATGACGTTGATCACCGCCGCGGTGAGGGCGAAGGTCCCGACTGCGCGCAGCAGGACGGCGTCGCCGCCGCGGGCGTTGGATGATCTTGCTGCCGACGTGGGCGATGCGGGATCGGACATGCAGCGGCTCCGTGCGAGGAGCCGCAGTCTGGCACGAACCCCGGGGTGGCGAGCCGCAAGCGGTGCGACGGCCCGGGGCGTGCCGCCGCGCCGGGCGGCGACACGCTTCCGGCACGGACTACTCGAAACCGTCGCGGAACATCACGTTGATCAGGTTGCCGCTCAGGTCGATGGTGACGCTCTCGCTCAGGCCGCTGCCGGCATCGAACAGGAGCGTGGCCTGGCTTGCCACCGGGCCGAGCGGATCGCCGTCGCCACTGAGGGCATAGGTAATCGTGCAGCTCGCGTCGGCAGCCAGGGTGGCGGCGCAGGTGTCGGACTGGGAGAACGGGAACGCGCCGGAGAAGCTCAGGGTCAGCTCGTCGGCACTGGTGTTGGTGATGGTCACGAAGCCGCGCCCGATGTCGCCGAGATTGACCTGGCCGACGTCGAGCACCTTCGGCGTGACCTGCACCAGCGATCCCACACCCACACCCGACAGCGACAGCGGCACGGCAAAGGTCTGGCCACCCCCATCGGTGCTGATGATCTCGCTGTTGGTGGCGTAGTCGCCCGCCACCTTCGGACTGAAGCCATAAATCCAGGTGCAGTCCTCGGTCGCATTGGGATCGATCGGATTGGCGCAACCAAAGAACGTGAATCGGCTCCAGGTGGTCTCGTCGGCGTTGAACGGTGCCGCGGTGATGGTGATGGGCGCTGCCGTCAGGTTGCGCGTCACCACCGGGATCAGCACCACCTCGCCGATGTTGACCATGCCGAAATCCAGCACCACGGGGGACGGACGGATCGGATCGCCGGCAGGCACGCCGCTGCCGCGCAACACGATGTCGTAGGGCTCGGTGATGCCCGAGCCGAGTTGGGTCAGGGTGATACGGGTCGAAGACTCGGCCGGGCCCTGCACCACGGGGGCATAGCGGAAGGTCAACTGGCAAGGCGTCGACGGCGTGACGATGCCGAAGATGCAACTGTTGGCCTGCAGGCTGAACTGGTTCGGGTTGCTGAACACCGGTGGCAAGGAGCCGCCGTAGGACAGGTTCACGTCCGTGGGATTGGTGAGGGTCACCACTACATCGGTGCTGGAACCCAGCACCTGCGCGCCGAAGTCGATCGTGGTGGGAGCCACCTGCGCCAGGGTGCCGCCGCCGGTGCCGCGATAGGTCAGGCGCGCCAGGACGGGTGAGGGCTGGCCAATGATGAACAGGCAATTGCCACTGATCAGTGCCGTGCGACAAACACGGCTGCTGGAAGAGAACTGCGCCCCGTCCGAAGCGGTGGGCGTGAAGGCCACCATCATGGTGCAGAACTGGTTCGGCATCAGCGTGATCGGATCGCCGGCTGCGTCGTCGCAGGTCCCGTAGTCGACCGAAAAACCGCTGTTGGCGGGCGGCTGGGTCAGGCGCGGTGTGTAGTTGCTGCTGGTGGAGCGATTGGTCAGGCGTACGTTGGCGAACGCGGTGCGACCCACGGTGACCTCGCCAAAATCGATGTCGGACGGCGTGGCCGTGAAGACAGGTTCGGTCGGCGGCGGCGGCGGCGCGGCGTTGACGTTCAGGGCAAAGGCCTTGGTCGCGGTGGCTGCGCTGCTATCGGTGACGCGCACGCTGAAATTGTAGGCACCGGCCGTCGTGGGCTTGCCCGACAACTGGCCGTTGGTAGCCCCCAGCGAGAGCCCGTCCGGCAAGCTGCCGGCCGTCACCGCCCATGCGGTGTAGATGCCGCTGCCGCCGGTGGCAGCAAACGTCTGGGTGGCATAGGTGACCGTGGCCGTGGCATCGGGCAGCGGGCTGACGGTGCTGATCGCCAGCGGCACCGGTGCTGGCGCGATGGTGAGCGAGAACGCCTTCACCACCGTGGTGGGCTGCTGGTCGGTGGTGCGGACGTTGAACTCGTAGGTGCCCACTTGCGTCGGCGTGCCGCTCAGCACGCCGGCGGTGGACAAACTCAAGCCAGCTGGCAAGTCGCCACTCTGGATCTGCCAGTTACCGGCCGCGCCGTTGCCACCGCTGGCCGCGAAATTCAGCGGGCCGTAGGCGACACCCACCGTGCCCGCCGCCAGCGGCGAAGCCGTGGTGATCATCAACGGCGGCGACAGGGCCACGGTGATCGCGTAGGCCGCGGTGGCTTCGGCACCGGCGCTGTCGGTGACCTGCACGGTGAAATTGAAGGTGTTGGCGACCGTGGGCGTGCCACTCAGCACGCCGGTACCGGCGGCGAGCGAGAGCCCGTTGGGCAAGGTGCCATTGCTCACGTCCCAGTCGACATAGGTGCCGCTGCCGCCGGTGGCGGCAAAGGTGACGCCGGCATACGGTACGTCGGTATCCCCGGGCGGCAGGGGCGGTTGCGTGGTGATCTCCAGTCGGGGCGTAGCGCTGGCCACGTCGGAGAACTCCGAGGTGTTGTTGGACGCACTGTTCGGCACCGGCGGTTGGTCGTTGGTCGGCGGCACGTCGGCGAGCGTGAGGTCGGTTGCGGTAGCGACGATCTGCATGCCGGCCGTGCCGGTCGAACCACCCACCGAACTGGTGCACAGGCCGGCGCTGCAACCACCGCCGGTGGGGCGGCCGTTCGCATCGGTGCTGATCAGTTTCTCGCCAAGGTAGGTCTGGTCCGAACCGTCCGCGGCATTGGCGAAGAACTCGACCCGGATCGTGTTGCTGGCGTTGGGCCGCGTCGTGATCGTCCACTGAACCGACGTGCCACTGCCACCCGATCCGGGACCGACGGGCGCATCGGCACCGGCGCAGGCCGGCGGGTCGTTCGCGCCGCCGCAGATCGAGGGACGATGCTGATCGTGGTTGGCGTAGTTGGTGCTCGGATTCTCGACCCGATCCAGGTCGTCCGGCGCGTTGGTCGGATTCTCCAGATCGATGCCGATGCCGGCGCCGACCGTCCTGGCGTTGCCGTAGATGCGGTTGCGCGTGATCAGGTTGGCCCAGGCGTTGCTGCCGCGCAGCGCGATGCCATGGCGGCCATTCGCGGCGATGAAGTTGGCGTCATTGGCGCCGGTACCGCCGATCGCGGTGCTGCCCGAGTTGATGATGTGGATGCCATCACCGCCGTTGCCGAGATTGATGAAGGGGCTGAGGCCGGTCGGCACCGACACGCCGATGTAGTTGCCGCGGATCACATGGCCGGTGCCGCCGCGCAGCAGCACGCCATGGCGACCATTGGCCAGCACCAGGTTCTTCTCGAGGCTGTGCCGCGTGCCGGTGATGATCATGCCGTTGCCGACATTGCCGTATTGCAACTGCCCGAGCGGCGTGGCGCCGGCCGGGAAGGTGGCGAGGCCCACCACGTTGGCGAAGATCTTGATGCGATCGGAGTTGCCGCTGGTGAGCAGGCCGCCGGCGGTGTCACCGCCTTCCACGTCGAGGTCGGACGAAGGCGGCTCGGCCTTGTTGTCGCTGATGGTGTTGGCCGGGCCGATGATGGCGGAGAGCCCGGTCGGATTGTTGAAGCCGGCGTCATTGTTGCCATTGAGGCGCGCGTCGACGAAGACGCCGCTCTCGGCGTTGCCGACGCTGGCCACCGGCGCGCTGCCAAGCCCGACCAGGTTGCCGGCGACGAAGTTGGGCAGGATCACCGACCCGGTGTCGATGGTGATGCCATCGCCCAGGTTGCCGCTGACGATGTTGCCCGGCCCGATGAAATTGCCCCAGGCAGTGCTGGTGACGCGGATGCCGGCCTTGTTGGCCGGACCGCCCGGGCCGCGGCCGTTGGGAACGGCGGACAAGCCATCCTGGCTGAGGCCGACGATGTTGCCCGAGACGATGTTGTTGACCGTGCTCTGGCCGAAGATCTCGATGCCGATGCCGCTGTTGCCCGACACCACGTTGCCGGCGATCACGTTCGGCATCGCCACCACGGTGAGCGCCGCCTTCAATGACTCGGCCAGGGCCTGCACCCCGGCGAAGGACTGCGGCAGGGTGGAGATGAGCGAAGCCAGCTGCGCGCCGGCCGGCAACGAACCCGGCACCGGAATGGTGCCGCTCACGGAGATGCCGGTACCACTATTGGCGTCGCTGGCGCTGGAACCGGAGGTCGCGCCCGGATTGGTGCCGACCCGGTTGCCGGTCACGGTGTAACCGTGCCCCGACAGGCTGATGCCGTTGCCTTGGCAGCGCCGTACCACGAAGTTCTTCACGGTCGAACCGCGCGCGCCATTGGGATTGACGGCAGTATTGCCATCGCTCAACGAGAAGCACCCGTTGACCATGGCGCCGTCGATCTCGACCCGTCCGCCGCTGGCGGCATTGGTCACGGTGCCATCGAGCGTGACTGGCGCCAGCACGGTCGGCAGGCTGGCCGAAAGCGTGACCTTGGTGACGGCGTTGTCGAACTTGATGGTGTGCGGCCCGGCTTTGGCATTGCCCTGCTCGATCGCCGCGCGCAGGGTGCAGGTGTCGGCATTGGCTGGCGCCACCGAACTGCAGGTGGTGTCGTTGGTGTTGGGATCGCCGCCCGAACCATTGCTTTTGACCGTGTAGGTGGCCGCGTGGGCCGACCCCATCGTGGCCAGCAAGGTCAGGAGCGCAATCCGCGGAAGGGGTTTCATGGCCATCCCTCGATGTAGACCTCGGCCTTGCCCGGATTCCCGACACGGGACGGTCGCAGGGCCAGTGGTGCAGGAAAGAACGGCGGATCGGGCCGGGAGGGGACACATCCTGTGACAAAGGCGTGCGTGCCGTGCACCTTGTCGCGGCCGGACCCGTCTCGCTACGCTGCCGACCCCTTTCCCTTCGGTCCTGCGCATGCATCGTCCCGCCCGGCTCATCCCGCTCCTGCTGGTCACGGCGCTGGCCCTCGTGGGGCTGGGCTGGTGGTTGGGACGGCAGGAGCCAGCGTCGGACGCGGCGCGCGGGCCGGCAGCCACGGGCTTGGCGTCGAGCCCGCACTCCGTGCCAGTGGCCAACACGCCCGGCGTCGCGGCGACCCTGCCGGCCGCCGAGCCGCGCACAGCGGCGTCCGCTGGCGCTGCACCCCTGACGCCTCCGCCCGCTCCCGAGCCGCTGCCGCCGCCGGATACCGCGGTGACCGACTACTACGACGAACTGCTGGCCCGCGCCCAAAGCGGCGATCCTCGTGCCGCCTGCCGCCTGGCCACGGAACTGCAACGCTGCCAGCGCGCCGCGGAGCGCGAGGGCCTGATGCCGAACGACGCAACGCGGATGATCGCGGGGGCGCGCAACGATCGCATGCGCGAGGGCATGATCGACATGGTGGCGCGCATGGAAGAAGAGCGTGACCGAGCGCAACAGGTCTGCACCGACCTCTCTGCTGCCCAGCTGGATCAGGCCTTTGCGCTGCAATTGCAGGCCGCGCAGGCGGATCCGCGCTTGCGGGTGTGGGCTGCGTTGCAACCGGCCCTGGACCAGCGCTACTTCGTGAATGATCTGGAACAGTGGCAGCAGTACCGCCAGGTGGCGCTGCCCTGGCTCGAACACGCCGCAGCCGAAGGCGATTTGACCGCCGTGGTGGCGCTGGCGCGCGTGCATGGCGACGGCCGCCGCAACGGTCCGCGCACTCCTCCGCTGCGTCAGATCGACGAACCGCGTTCCTTGATCTATTCGACCCTGATGGAGCGTTATGGCATCGAACTGCCGCCAGTGCAGAACGCCGCGGAGCAGACGCGCGCCCGACTCGATCCCGCGCAGTTGGCCGAGGTCGATCGACGCGTGACCGAACTGTTCCGCCCCGAATCGGTGTTGCCGCCACAAGGACGCGAGCAACGCATCCGCGCCGTGATGCGGCGCTCGTTCGAGTTCACCCCGCCCGCGACCGACTGCGAGTAGCGCCTCGGGAATCCCCACTCGGCTAAACTCTGCGCCCCTTGCTGGATCGCGTCATGTCCGACTCCCTCCCGAATCTCGAAGCGCAGGCGCTGGCCAAGACCTGGTTCTATCCATTCCGTCTGCCCTCAGGCCGCACTACGCCGACCTACGGAACGGGTGAGCTGGATGCCATCCACCACACCCGCACCCAGATGCTGGACGCGGCGCTGGCGCGCGAATTCGACGCGGATCGTTCGCGCCTCACGGCGGTGGATCTGGCCTGTCATCAGGGCTGGTTCTCCGCGCACCTGGCGCAGTCGGGATTCGGACGCGTCACCGGCATCGACGCGCGCCCCGAACACATCGCCGATGCGAGCCTGATCCGCGATGCGCTGGCGCTGTCGCAGATCGACCTGATCGAGCGCGACGTGCACGCGGTGACGGCGCAGGACCTCGGCACGCACGACCTGGTGCTGTGCTTTGGCCTGATCTATCACCTCGAAAACCCGGTCGGTGCGCTGCGCGTGGCGCGCGCGCTGTGCCGGCGCCTGTGCGTGGTCGAAACCCAGGTCGTTCCCGGCCTGACCGGCTGGGTCGATTACGGCAGCTATCGCTTCGTGCGCCCGCTCAAGGGCAGTTTCGGCATCATCGACGAAACCGGCGAAACCCACGGTCCGGAAGCCTCCACCACGGGCATCTGCCTGGTGCCCAGCGTCGAGGCGCTGGTGTGGATCATGCAACGCATCGGCTTCGCGCGGGTCGAAGTGCTGCCCGTGCCCGACGACGGCTACGAACAACTGGTGCACCGCAAGCGCGTGATGGTGGCAGGCTGGGTCGAGTAGTTCCGGCCCGACGCCCGCGCGCGATCGGCAAGCGGACTCAGGCCGGTCGCGGCAACGCCGGGCGCGGTGTGGGGCGCCGTGCCAGCCACCAGACGAGGCCAAAGACCAGCGCCAGCGGCACCAGTAGCGGCAAGGCGATCACGCCCAGACTCACCACCACCGCCAGCACCGCCACGACCAGCCCGAACACGGTGGCGATCAGGGCCAGCGCCGCTGCGAACACCGCCAGGCCCACGCCCACCAAGGCGCCGAATACGCCGAACAGCGCGCCCCACAGACCACTGCCCAGGGCAAGGGCAAACTCGAACGGTCCGCTCCAGCCGAACAGCACCAGCAGCAGGCCCAGGCCGAAGATCAGCAAGGTTGCGGTAAGCAGCGGCCTGTTCATGCGGTACCTCCGTTCGGTCTTCATGCGATGCGCCAAGGCGACTATGGGTTTAGACCCGGCCACCGGCCGGATGTGACCTGCCCGCCAACCCCGTTTCCGATCTGGCCGCGTTGAACCCGCCCAGGCCCCGACGTGGGGTCGTCTCGGGGGACGCACATGTACCGCATCGCATCCGACGTGGAACTCTCGCCGCTGCGCATCAGCGCCGGCAGCATCGCGGTAGGCCTGCACGCGTTGGCATTGGGCCTGATGCTGATGCCCTCGGCACCGCTGCAGCCCTCGGTTATTGCGAGGCCGCAGGACCTGGTGGTGGATTTCGTGGCCGAGGTCGTGGCGAAACCCGAACCGGTGCCGCCGGTACCGACGCCGCCGCGTCGTCAGCCCCAACCCCGCAGCACACCGGTGGCCGAGACGGTGCCGGTGCAACTGGCCGACTCCGCGTTGCCGGTTCCCTTCGTGCCGGCCGCCCCCGAGTTCGACGCGCCGGGACCGGTGGAAGCAGCGCCACCATCCAGCCGCGCGGCACAGATCGCCTACGATCACGCGGCACCGCCGGCCTACCCAAGCCTCGCGCGACGCCGTGGCTGGGAGGGCACGGTGCTGCTGCGGGTGCGGGTGGGCGCCGACGGTCGGCCAACGGAGGTGTTGGTCGAACGCAGCAGCGGCCACGGCCTGCTCGACCGCAGCGCCAGCGAACACGTGCTGGCGCGCTGGCGCTTCCAGCCCGCTGTGGTGGAGGGCCGCGCCGTGTCGGCCTGGGCAAGGGTGCCGATCGTGTTCGACCTGCGCGCTGGTTGATGGTTGCCACCGCAACCGTCCGGCTGACGCCGCCTCAGTGCGGGGCGGCGCGCGACAGCAAGGGCCGGATCGCCTCGGCCAGATCGGCGAGCCGGTAGTACACCGCCTCGCCGATCCGCTCACTGTCGACCAGTCCTGATTCCTGCAATCGCAGCAAGTGTTGCTTCATCAGGGGCAAGGCCACGTGCAAGCGCCGCGCCAGCACGCCCGCGCGCATGGCTTCGCCCGCCAGCAGCACGCTCAAGGCTCGAACCCGCAAGGGGTGCGCCAAGGCCTGGCCGATCTGCGCGATGTGCGCCTCTGCAACGAAGCGCCGTGCCTGGGATGCATTCATGCGCTGCCTCGTGGACAGCTTCAGGCTCGCTGGCGTTGGCCCAGCGCCCCAGTGCCCGAAGTCATGCCGGGCGAAGGTGATCATGAATTTGCGCCCAAGCGAAACCCGGGAACGCGGACTCAGTCCAGGCCATCCCCGGCGGGCAGCTCCAGCTCGCAGATCAGGGCATCGAAATAGCGCGTGTCGAGTGGACGTTGGCCGACATGGGCCGCGAAATCATCACGGCAACGCGGGTTGCAGAAGCCCACGACCAATCCGCGATAGCGCGCCAGGGAATCAGCCATTACCGGGCGACCGGAGCGCGGGCAGTAGCGATTGATCGCCTGGACGGAACTCACGCGAGGCCTCGACGGGAAAGCATCTTCCCGCAAGGACGAGCAAGCAACGCAAACCGCGACATCGCCCCAGCCTCCGCTCCCCAGACACGTCTATCCTCACCGGCGCGCACGGAGGGGACAAGCCCACAAACGAGGGGGCGGACCTGACGATCCGCCCCCGGCTTGTTCAGCATTCCCCGGCCGCCCCGGGCTCAGTCCCAGCGACGATCGCGCCGCCGCGGGTGATGCCGGCGATCATGCCCGTGATCGTGGCCATAGTCGTGCCCATGGCCGTGGTTCCCGGGGTGATTCCAGTGCGGATAGCCAGAGCGCCAATCACGCTCGCGTCGCCAGTCGTGCCGGTAGCCGTAGGCCGGTGGTGGATAGCCGTAGGCCGGGCCATGGTAGCGATCCTCGAACCGGTAGTAGCGCGGATAGCCGCGCTCATGCACCACGTAAAGCGGCCGGTTGTCGTAGCGCCAATAGGGGCGACCATAGGCGAAGCTCACGTCGCCGATGCCGACATAGATGCGGCCATCGTGATACGCCTCGGCGCTGCCGGCACCGGTCAAACCGATCACGGCGCCGGCCACCAGCAACAGGGAGAAAACGGTACTACGCATGGCTTGCTCCTCGGCACGGGACGTCGAAGTTTCGACGTTGCGCACTCTGCGGCGCCGGGAGTGAACCGCCGCTCAATCGCGCCGGCGCAGGTTCAATCCCCGCTAAACGCCCAAGCCGGCAAGCGCTGCCGGAATTCCGGCGGCATCCGCCACGGTGCAGAAACGTGCATGCCCGGCATCGACGGTATGTTCGGCTTCCAGCGCCCAGGTCAGCCGGTACGGCACGTGTACGCCCCAGCCGCCCAGCCGCAGCACCGGTTCGATATCCGACCGCATCGAGTTGCCCACCATCACGAAACGTTCGGGCGCGACGCCGCACTCGCGCAGCACGCGCGCGTAGGCGGCCTCGTTCTTCTCGGACACGATCTCGATGCGGGTGAACCGATCCGCCAGACCCGAGGCCGCGATCTTCGCTTCCTGGTGGAACAGGTCACCCTTGGTGATCAGCACCACGCGATGCGACTCCGCCACTGCCTCCACCGCGGCACGCACGCCGGGCAGCAGCTCCACCGGATGGGTCAGCACGCCCTTGCCCAGCTCCAGCAGGCGATGCAGGTCGGTGGCAGAGATGCGCTCCTCGGTGAGCGCGATCGCGGTCTCCAGCATCGACAAGGTCATGCCCTTGGCGCCGTAGCCGAACAGCCCGAGATTGCGGCGCTCGGTGGCAAGCAGCCGCTCGTGCACGCACGCGTCGGCCAGGTCGATGTAGCGCCCGAGGATGCGCTCGAACTGCGCGTGCGCGGACTGGAAGTAGTCCTCGCTGCGCCACAGGGTGTCGTCGGCATCGAAACCGACCAGTTCGATCCGGGACATGGCGGCGAAAGGCGGCGCGGAGCGATCCGCGCCGCGTCGATCAGTCGAGATTGCGCCCGTGGAACAACTCCTCGATCTCGCGTCGCAGCTGCATCTCGATGCGCTGGCGGTCTTTGAACGAGAGGTTCTTGGCCTTCTCTTCGAACAGGTAGGTGTCGAGGTCGAAGTCCTTCACATGCATCTTGGTGTGGAAGATGTTTTCCTGGTACACGTTGACGTCGAACATCTCGTACTTCTTCTTGATCGGCGTCGAGAGGTAGTCCTGGATCGAATTGATGCGGTGGTCGATGTAGTGCTTCCGACCCTTCACGTCGCGGGTGAAGCCGCGCACGCGGTAGTCCATCACCACGATGTCGGATTCCAGGCTTTCGATCAGGTAATTCAAGGCCTTCAGCGGCGAGATCACGCCGCAGGTGGCCACGTCGATGTCGGCGCGGAAGGTCGCGATGCCGTTGTGCGGATGCGTTTCCGGATAGGTGTGGACGGTGATGTGGCTCTTGTCCAGGTGCGCCAGCACCGCCACGTCTTCCGGGTGCTCGCGCACCGCGCCCGAGACGATCTCCTTGCCCGCCGCCTTCTTGTCGATCACCGGCTCCTCGGAAATGAGGATGGTGACCGACGCGCCCTGCGGATCGTAGTCCTGGCGGGCGACGTTGAGGATGTTGGCGCCGATGATGTCGGCCACGTCAGTGAGGATCTGGGTCAGGCGCTCGGCGTTGTAGGCCTCGTCGATGTACTCGATGTAGCGCTGGCGCTGCTCCTCGGTGATGGCGTAGCAGACGTCATAGATGTTGAAACTGAGCGCCTTGGTGAGGTTGTTGAACCCCTGGAGCTTGAGGCGCGGAAGTGGCTTGACCACGGCGATCCCCTCGACGGACGGATAAGGACAAGGGTGGAAAACACCGCTCCGGAACCGGGCGGGCGACCGCGGGGGGCCCGCGCTGGGCGGCGATTATCGGGCAAAGCGGCGGCGGATTAAACCGCGCCGGCGGCGCGCCGCTGAACGGGCGTTTGAACGTGACGCAGGTCGCGTTAAGCTACGTCGGTACCGGAAGTATCGCGGGGGAGCGATGTCGACACCCAGCTACATGTTGCGCAGCGCCTTGCGCCGGCCCTATTCGCCGGTCTCGCTGTCGCCCGAGCACGGCAGTTTTGACCGCTTCCTGGCCCATTGTCACCGGCGCCGCTATCCCAGCCGCGCCGACGTGTTCCGACCCGGCGACCCGGCCAGCACCATGTATTACGTGATTTCCGGCTCGCTCAGCGTGATGAGCGAAGAGGAGGAAGGGCGCGAGCTGGTGCTGGGCTACATCAACGCCGGCGAGTTCGTGGGCGAAACCGGCATCTTCATTTCGGCCCCGCAGCGCGAAGTGCTGCTGCGCACCCGCACCGCCTGCGAGCTGGCCGAGATCGCCTACGACCGCCTGCACGCCCTGTTCGCCGGCCCCCTGGCCGACGACTGCCCGCGCATCCTCTATGCCATCGGCAGCCAGCTCACCAAGCGCCTGCTGCACACCAGCCGCAAGGCCAGCCGCCTGGCCTTCATGGATGTCACCAGCCGCATCGCCAGCACCGTGGTCGACCTGTGCCAGGAACCGGATGCCATGAGCCATCCCAACGGCACCCAGATCCGCGTCTCGCGCCAGGAGCTGGCACGTATCGTGGGCTGTTCGCGCGAGATGGCGGGGCGCGTCCTGAAGCAACTGGAAGAACAGGGCATGCTGCAGGCGCGCGGCAAGACCATCGTGGTGTATCGGGACAAGCCGTAGCACCCGGCGCTCCAGCCCACCGGCCGGATCAGTTCTCGAAGCCAGACGCGAAGATCTGGCCAGCGCTCGCCGGTGGCTCGGTTCCGTTTCCGTGCAGCGCAAGCATGGCCAGCGGTGTAACACCGCTGTTGGGAATGGCGACCGTTCCGCTGGCTGCGCCGGAAGCCGGCGGTGCGAACCCGACTCGGATTTCGCAGGACTGGCCTGGCAACAGTTCCGATCCGCTGCACGAATCGGCGACGAGCGTGTAGCCGCTGCCGTTCGCCAGCGCCTGACCCAGGCCGAGTTCCACCGACCCGATGTTCTGCACCGATGCGCTCATTTCACGCGACTCGTTCAGCGTGACGTCGCCGAAGGACAGCGCCGCCGGATCCAGCGCCAGCACCGCCACGGCCGCTCCGCACGCGGTGACGTCGGGCAACCCGGGCCACCACAACACGCGGTGCAGCGCGGCATGAACCCACAACGCGGGGTCGAGGTCGCGCGGCGCCGGCGATAGCAGCACGGCACCCCGTTCGAAGCCTTCGGTGTCGGGTCCGACGCAATGGAACACCACGCGCTGATCCGGCGGCAGCTCATCCAGCCGTTGCGCGCGCGCCGACGTGGCGAACCACACGATCGTGTCTTCGTCGCGCGCACCCAGCGCGCGCGCCGCACGTGCCACCGCCTCGCGATCGATGCGGCTGGAATCGGGATACGCCAGAGCGATGTCTTGCTTGGCTTCGGTGGCCGTCTTGCCCGAGAACAGGGCCACCGGTTCCGCATGGATGCTGCTCGCAGCCGCCAGCCACGCTCCGAACCAGACGATCGAAGCGCGTGCGCCCATGGCCTAAGGACAGGGCCCCGGCGTACTGGTCCCGGCAGCGATGTCCCAACAGGTGAAAACGGGCGCGCCCGGGCTTCCGCCCCCCGGATCCGGGTGCCGAAACGCCGACTCGACGCGTGCAGCGCTGAAACTGACGGTCTCACGTCCCGCGTTGCCGCCATTGTCTTGGGACACCGCCACGGCGCTGATCCGGGATTCGAGAAACCGAATCGTCAGCAGGGTGTCACCCGAGGTCGCTCCAGGCGGACGCACGTAGAGCGTGGCCGAGGTCAGCAAGGTGCGATCGACCAGCGCACGCCGCAGCGACACCGAGGACGAATCGAAATTCTTGGTGAATCGGAAGTCGCGCATCGTGGCTGGCCCGCCGTCCAGAAAGGCCGCATACGCTGCCTCGTCGAACTGGAAGCAGTTCCGGTACTGGGAATCCGTACTCTCGCCCACGAGCTGCTGGGGGCCCTGCGAACTTGGCGCCGGGAAACAGAGGAAGACATCGGGCGCGGCCTGCGCCTGAAATGGCCACAGCGCGAGGCAAGCCAGCAACACCACGCAGGGCATCTTCATTCGTTCTCTCCTGAATCACGATGGCCGCCTGCCCCGAACGAACCGGGCTCGCTGCGCCGTGCCGACCGCGCCGGCGCGTATCGACCATCAAGCCGGTCGCGCGGCGCGAACGCGTCCGCGCCGCGCAGCGACGCATCGAACGAGCACGGATTCACGGGCACGGTCCGGTCGTGGTGGCGCCGGCGGCGAGGTCCCAGCACATCTGCGCGAACGGCGGGGTGATGAGCGACCCGTCCTGCCTTTGCTTGAAGTAGGTGTACTCAAGGCGGGAAGGCCGCAGGCTGAGCGATTCGCGAAACGACGCATCGTTGACCAGCTCCAGGCCATACGAGGTCACCTGGGTGTCCAACAGCCGGACGATGAGGTGCGGATCCGCGGGCGCGCCACCGGCGCGCCGCACCTTGATCGCCATCTGTCCCAGCACGGTGCCGTTGACGAAGGCCGCCTGCAGGGGAAGGCTGGCCCTGTCCACGGCCTTGCCGACGCGCAGGTCCCGGGCCTCTACCGTGGGGCCATCGAGAAAGTCGGCCTCGGACCAGCCCTGCACCAGGCTGCAATCGCGAAACTTCGGCTCGGTGACCGGGCCGGGAATTGGCGGATCGGTGACGCAGAGGAAGGTGTCCACGGCACCGCTGGCGGTTTGCGCGAGGCACAGGGCGCCTACCAGCGCTGCGATGCGGGTGATCGTCATGCCGCCCCCTTCAATCTGCTGCTGGCATGGCCGGAGTGTACGCCGCCATGCCGGTGGCGCAACTCAGGGCGTTGTCGCAAACAAGCGGGCCAGCTCGATGCCAGGCTCATCGGCGCGCATGAAAGCCTCGCCGACAAGAAAGGCGTTCACGCCGTTCGTGCGCATCCGCGCCACGTCCGGCGGTGCAAGGATGCCGCTCTCGGTCACCAGCAGGCGGTCGCCCGGGATACGCGACTTGAGCTCGAGTGTCGTGTCCAGCGACACCGCAAAGCTGCGCAAGTCGCGGTTGTTGACGCCGATGAGCCGGGCCGGCAATGCGAGCGCGCGTTCCAGTTCGGCGCCGTCATGCACTTCCACCAGCACGTCCAGATCCAGCTCGGCCGCGAGCAGGGTGAGATCAACCAGCGCTGTGTCGTCCAGTGCCGCGACGATCAGCAGGATCGCATCCGCGCCCAGCACACGCGCCTCGAACACCTGATAGGCATCGACGGTGAAGTCCTTGCGCAACACCGGCAACGAGCACGCCGCGCGCGCCTGCTGCAGGTAGGCATCCGCGCCCTGGAAGAAATCGATGTCGGTCAGCACCGAGAGGCAGGCCGCGCCACCGCGTTCGTAGCTCGCGGCGATCTCGGCCGGGCGGAAATCCGGGCGAATCACGCCCTTGCTCGGGCTGGCCTTCTTGATCTCGGCGATCACGGCCGCCTGTCGCGCTGCGATCTTCGCCTCCAGTGCCTCGACGAACCCGCGTGGATCGGGCAGGTCGCGGCAACACGCGGCGAGTTCAGGCAGCGGCACTCGCGCGGCGCGTTCGGCCACTTCCTCGCGCTTGCGCGCCAGAATCCGGGTGAGGATGTCGCTCATGGCTGCTTTCCGTAGGCACGCTCGACGCGGGCGATGCGCAGCTCGAAATGTTCGTACCACTCGCTGCGCCCGCGCGCACGCGCAGCGGCGTGTTCCGCGTTGGCGCGCCAGGCGGCGATGCTGGCCTCGCTGTCGAAGTAGGCCACGGTGATGCCGAAGCCATCGTCGCCGCGGGTGGATTCGGCACCGAGGAAGCCGGGCTGCTGCTGCACCAGCTCGGCCATGCGCGCCGCGGCTTCGGCGTAGCCGTCACCGGGAACTTCGCGCCGCTTGGAACTGAAAATCACCGCGTAGTACGGTGGTTTTGGCAAGGCTGCGAATCCGCTTGCGCTCATGCGCCCGCCCCCGCCTGCGCGAGATGCCGGGTGCAGGTCACGAACTGGTCCAGCTTGCGTCGCGCCGCGCCGGACGCCAGGGCGCCACGCGCCGCAGTGATGCCGTCGGGTATGGAGCCGGCCAGGTTCGCCGCGTACAGCGCCGCACCGGCGTTGAGCGCCACGATCTCGCGCGCCAGGCCATCCTTGTTCGCCAGTGCCTCCAGCAGCATGGTTCTCGATTCCTCCGCGTTCTCCACCCGCAGGTTGCGGCTGGCTGCCATCGCGATGCCGAAATCCTCCGGATGGATCTCGTACTCGCGCACCTCGCCGTTGCGCAACTCACCCACGAGGGTTGCCGCGCCGAGCGAGATCTCGTCCATGCCATCGCGTCCCCACACCACCAAGGCGCGCTTTGCGCCCAGGCGCTGCAACACGCGCACCTGGATGCCGACCAGGTCCGGATGGAACACGCCCATCAGGATGTTGGGCGCGCCGGCCGGGTTGGTGAGCGGGCCGAGGATGTTGAAGATGGTGCGCACACCCATTTCCTTGCGCACCGGCGCGACGTTCTTCATCGCGGGATGATGGATGGGCGCGAACATGAAGCCGACGCCGGTCTCCGCCAGGCACTGTGCGACTTGCGCCGGCTGCAGCTCGATGTTCGCGCCCAGAGCTTCCAGCACGTCAGCACTGCCGGACTTGGACGAGACACTGCGGTTGCCATGCTTGGCGACTTTCGCGCCGGCGGCGGCGGCCACGAACATGCTGGCGGTGGAAATGTTGAAGGTGTGCGCGCCGTCGCCACCGGTGCCGACGATGTCGACGAAGTTCGAGGCATCCGGCACAACCACTTGGGCCGCGAACTCGCGCATCACCTGCGCGGCGCCGGCGATCTCGCCCACGGTTTCCTTCTTCACCCGCAGCCCGGTCAGGATGGCCGCGGTCATGCTGGGCGAAACCTCGCCCCGCATGATGCCGCGCATCAGTTCCACCATCTCGTCGTGGAAGATCTCGCGGTGCTCGATGGTGCGTTGCAGGGCTTGTTGCGGGGTGATCGGCATGAACGGAATCCGAAGGCGCCGGACACTGCCAATGCCACGCCGGCGATGGCCGGCCGCATCGCCTACGCGTTCATGAAGCCGAGATTGCGCACCCCGACGTCGAAGTTGGCGAGGCTCGGGAACAACAGTCCGAGATCGCCCGGGGCCACGCCGAACCAGGTCGCCAGCGTAGCAGCGTACTGATCGACGCCGGTAGTCGGGATGATCTGTCCGTAGCCCGCGTCGTCCGGATTGTTGCTCTGCGCCAGCGAATTCATGCGGCCGTAGAAGCGCTGCCCGCGCACCGCGCCACCAAGCACGAAGTGATGCCCGCCCCAGCCGTGATCGGTGCCGTCGCCATTGGTGGAGAGGGTGCGGCCGAAATCGGATGCGGTGAACGAGGTCACGCTGCCCGCGATGCCCATCTGCGCCGTGGCGCGGTAAAAGGCGTCGAGCGAGCGCGACAGGTCGCGCAGCAGATTGGGATGGGTGGCCAGCTGGGCGTCATGCGTGTCGTAGCCACCGGCACTGACGAAGAAAATCTGGCGCCGCATGTCGAGACCGCCGGCGCCGCGCACGTTGATCAGGTTTGCGACCTGGCGCAACTGCTGGCCGAGCGAGCTGGTCGGGAACGGCGTGGCCCAGATCGGCAGGCTGCCCAGCACCTGGCCGAGGCGCTGGTAGGTGGACACCGCGCGTCGGGTCGAGGCGCCGTAGGCACGCTGGAACAGATGCGACTGCACCCCGGCCGCCATCAGGGCCTCGAAGGTCTGGGTGCCGAGTTCGTTCTGGTAGGCACCCAGGTAGTCGATCGTGGTCACGCCACAGGACGATCCATCGTTGGAACAGGCCTGCATCACGTACTGGTCGACCGTGCTGCCGCGCTGGAACAGACTTTGGCTCGACAGCGACATCGTCATCGGCAGCTGCTGATTGGGATTGCTGGCGTACAGCAGGTCCGCGATGCGGCCGCCCCAGCCGTCGGCATTGGCATCGTCCGGGCGCGAGGTCTGCCAGAAGTTGGCCTGGTCGCTGTGCGAGAACAGCTGCGGCGGCGCCAGGCCCTGATTGGCCTGATATTCCGCGCGCGTGATCGGGCCGAACAGGGTGCCAACGTTTGCCACCACCGCGGCCTGCCCGCCATTGAACAGCGTGCGCAGCTCCGGCATCGAGGGATGCAGGCCGTAACTCGCGCCGTCGCCGGGCAAGCCGTCGCCCAGCGGATTCAAGGCTTGCGCCAGCGCGTCGCCCTGCGCCACCGCCATCGCGGGACGGGTGGCGCTGTACACGCCATAGGTATTGCCGCCCGGGCTGGCGTTGGTGGCGTTGTGCGGCACCAGGCTGTTGGCACTGTCGTTGCCGCCATGCAGGAACACGCAGACCAGGGCGCGATAGTCGTTCGGGATCACGCCCTTGTTGAGGTTCGCGGCGGCGGCCATGACCTTGAGGTTGCCGAGCGCGCCGTAGAGCGCGGCGCCACCGAGGGCGGAGGAAATCGAGCGACGCAGGAAGGTGCGGCGGTTGACGATCATGGGCGCGCTCCTATCGCTGAACCGAGAATTCGGGGGAGTTGACGATCAGGTACAGCGCCTGCTGCACCCGGAACAGGGATCGTCGCTGTTCGGTGGTTCCGCCGGTCAGCCCCGGGATCTGATCCGGCAACGGCCCGTTGAGGCGGTCGATCAGCAGGTCGCGCATGTAATCCGACATCTGCCCCGACATCATCACCAGATCGAGGTGATCGACCAGCGCTGCCGGATCCGCCGCCAGGGTGCGCAGCGCGGCGTAATCCATCAGGGTTTCCTCGTCCGCATCCGCCACCGAATAGTTGGTGCCGTCCCAGAACAGGAAGACGCGCCAGCCCAGATAGTTCGGCGCACTCACCAGCTGGGTGTCGGTATGGATCTGGAACTCCGGCGAGACCAGTCCCGAATCGCGGATCTCGCCCGGCTGGGCGAAGTCGGGCTTGAAGAAGTTGAACACCGACGGCGCGCTCAACGGCAACTGCGCGAACTCGTCCTCCGGATGCGAATACTGGAACACGCGCCCGTTGATCGAACGCCCGGGCGCAACGCGCCACAGGCGCACCAGCTTGGTGATCGGGTCGCGCAGCTTGCCGAACGTGGCTGGACTGGCAAGGTGGCCGTTGCGCGCCTCGTCGTCCAGCAACACGGCGCGCACCACGGCGCGCAGGTCGCCACGCACGCCCTGGCCGTTGTTGCCGAACACGCCCGCCACGCGCTGCACGTAGGCCGGCGTCGGATTGCTGGTCACGAGGCGCTGGATCAGGTGCTTGGCGACGAAGGGCCCGACGTTGGGGTGATGGAAGATGTTGTCGAGCGCGGCATCGAGCTCCTGCTGCGCGTTGCCGCCCGGTGACAGCACGCCGCCGGGCAGGCTCACGCCGGGATAGGTCAGCAGTTGCTTGGATGTGGTGTTGTCGTGCAGCGCTTCCACCGCCTGCATCGGCGAGAACCACGGCGACTCGTAGTTGTTGCCCGGCTCGCAGTTGTCGTCGCGGAACTCCTGCTCGGTGCATCCGGCGAAGTTCCAGCCGGTGAAGACATGCGCGAAGCCGCGCACCACGTTCTGGTTGTAGGTCGGGATCGGCTGCACCCCGGCTGTTCCCGCATCGCCATCGCGCACCCGGCCGTCGGGTTCCAGCATCACCAGCCCGATCGAGAACAGCTGCATGATCTCGCGCGCGTAGTTTTCGTCTGGACGGATGTTGAGCGCTGCGTCGGTCTTGCGGTTGCCGAGCATGCTCAGGTACTTGCCCATGGCGGGGTGCAGGGTCACCGCTTCCAGCAGGTCGCGGTAGTTGCCGAAGGCGTGGCGCGCCAGGGTGTCGTAGTAATCCCCCAGGGCGAAGGGCTGGAACAGGAGGGTGGCGTTCTTGTCCGACACCACCATCAGCTGCGACAGCGCGAACGCGACGCGCTGGCGCAGTTGGTCGTTGTGGGTGAGCGCGGCGTTGCTGGGATCGGCCAGTTGCGCGGCATGGATGAAGTAGGCCTCAAGCCGCGCCTGCTGGTACACGCCCTCGGTCTGGCCGACCCACTGCAGATAAGGCAGCTGCAGCGAAGCCGGCGCGGCGAATTGTTCCTGCAGCCAGGCCTCGGTGCCGAGCTGGCGCAGGCGCGCGATGTCCTGCGCGCGGCCGCCGTAGGTGGCTTGATCCAGCAGGCGGGCGGCCTGCTGGTCCGGCGTTTCCACCGGCGGCGGGGTTTCGAAACTGTCGGCGAAGATCTGGCCCAGGCCGCCACCGGCGCTGGCCGTCGTCGCCCACAAGGCGCCGCTCAACAGCGCCAGCCAGGCACCCGCCCCCACTCGTCTCGACCCCATGTTCCGCTCCCGTAACCGGCGGCAGACGCCCTGCCCTCCGGAGGAGGACGCAAAGGGACGCGAAGACCGGACGTTACAAAGCGTAACAATCCGACCCGGCGCCTGCCAAGCCGAGCCGAACACCGGCCACCGCCGGCACCGCGGCTGACTGAAGCCGGCTCAGCTGCAGGTCACGGCGCGAGGAAATTCCGCAGCAGGGCGTGGCCGTGCTGGGTCAGGATCGACTCGGGATGGAACTGCACGCCTTCCGCACGCAGTTCGCGATGGCGCAGGCCCATGATCTCGTCGACGCTGCCGTCGGCGTTCTCGGTCCACGCCGTGACTTCCAAAGCCGGCGGCAGCGAACCCTGCTCCACCACCAGCGAGTGATACCGCGTGGCCTCGAACGGATCTTCAAGCCCGGCGAACACGCCCCGGCCGCGATGCCGGATCATCGAGGTCTTGCCATGCATGATCTGCCTGGCCCGCACCACCTTGCCGCCGAAGGCCTGCCCCAGCGACTGGTGTCCGAGGCAGACGCCGAGGATCGGCACCTTGCCCGCCAGCCGATCGAACACGTCGAGCGAGATGCCGGCCTGATCCGGCGTGCACGGCCCGGGCGAGATCACGATATGCGAGGGCGCGAGCTTCTCGATCTCGGCCACCGTGATGGCGTCGTTGCGCTCCACCCGTACCTCCGCGCCCAGTTCGCCGAAGTACTGCACGAGGTTGTAGGTGAAGGAGTCGTAGTTGTCGATCATGAGAAGCATGCTAGTTCGCCTGGGCCTTCAAGAGATTGATGAAGGCACTGCACACCACAAGAAAGTACCTAGCGTCAGCTTGCGTCAACTTGTCCTCGTCAACTAGTGCATGACGGATGCCGTCCGCATCGCTTGTGTAGCCATACAACTTTGAGAACGCTTCCTTCAGCGCTGGATGTAGCGTCCCGCGCTTCTCCAAAATTTTCAACGCATCACTCAAGGTAGCCTTGGTTTCGCCGGTGATCACCTTCGCAATCGACTCCACAGCGGAAATCGACTCCTTAATGGAATTTCGATAGTCGGGATTTGTCTTGTCGCTCAGATGATCGATTGCAGCTCTGATGTGAGCAGCCACGGATGCGTACTTTTCGCTTGCGGCCTGCTCTACTTCTCGAAGTTCGATCTCGTCAGAAATTGGTACAAACTGATCATCGACAAGTCTGTAGCCGGAATTCTCGCGAGATAGCACGTACTGCATGTCTTTTCGTAGATCTGAGTTTCCCTTACTTGCCCGTAACACGAACTCAAGGAACTCATACACCTCGTTCCAACTACTACCGAAGAAAAAGTCTCTGACGTCCTTTAGGACTTGTCGATAGTCAAATGAAAAGCCGTTGTGACGAATTGGCCGCGAGTCAATTGGCTTCTTGAAGAAGTGCTCCCAAAGCAATCGCGTGAATCTGTCACAATCGAACTGCGGAGCGTCGACAATTCTGCGCGTGTAGACATTCCACAGACCATTCCGCAACTCGTCGTCCATCCCCTCAAACTGCACGAATGTCTTAGGCTGCTTGAGACCCATTCGTTCGCTAAAGCTCGACACTGTCACAACCCCCCTGCCGCCTGCGCCACCGCGCGGAACAGGGCGCGACCCTTGTTCATCGTCTCGTCCCATTCCTTCTCGGGGTCGGAGTCGTGGACGATGCCGGCGCCGGCCTGCACGTGCAGGCGGCCGTCCTGGATCACGGCGGTGCGGATCGCGATCGCGGTGTCGCAGTCGCCCCACCAGTTCACGTAGCCGACCGCGCCGGAATAGATGTTGCGGCGCACCGGTTCCAGTTCGCGGATCACTTCCAGCGCGCGGATCTTGGGCGCGCCGCTGACGGTGCCGGCCGGGAACGTGGCCTTCAACACATCGGCCACGTTCAAGTCGTGGCGCAGGGTGCCGGTGACTTCCGAGACGATGTGCATCACGTGGCTGTAGCGCTCGATCACGAAGCGTTCGCCCAGCTGCACGCTGCCGGGCTGCGAGACGCGGCCCACGTCGTTGCGGCCCAGGTCGATCAGCATCAGGTGTTCGGCGCGCTCCTTCGGGTCGGCCAGCAACTCGGCTTCGAGCGCGAGGTCTTCCTCGTGGGTGCGGCCGCGCGGCCGCGTGCCGGCGATCGGCCGCACCGTGATCGTGCCGCCCTGCAGGCGCACCAGGATTTCGGGTGAGGAACCCACGATCTGCGTCGCGCCCAGGTCGAGGAAATACATGTAAGGCGACGGATTCAGCGCGCGCAGGGCGCGGTACACATCCACCGGCCGGGCACGGAACGGCACCGAAAGACGCTGGCTCAGCACCACCTGGAAGATGTCGCCGGCGCGGATGTAGTCCTTCGACTTTTCCACCGCGGCGATGAAACCCTCGCGGGTGAAGCCCGAGACGAAGTCTTCTTCCTTGAGCAGGGACGGATCGAGCACGTCGGGATAGCTGGCCCCGGCATGGCGCAGGCGATGGGTGAGCGCGTCGAGGCGACGCTGCGCACGCGCGTAGGCCTGCGGCTCGCTCGGGTCGGCGTGCACGATGAGGTAGAGCCGGCCCTTGAGGTTGTCGAACACCGCAACTTCCTCGCTCAGCATGAGCAAGGCGTCGGGCGTGCCGAGTTGGTCGGGCTTGCCGGCATCGGCGGCCAGGCGCGGCTCGATGTAGCCGATGCACTCGAAACCGAAGTAGCCGACCAGACCGCCGGTAAAGGCCGGCAGCTCCGGCAGGCGCGGCACGCAATACGCGGCGCGCAGGCGTTCCACTTCGGCCAGCGGGTCGGCCAGTTCGCGGGTTTCGACCACCTCGCCGTGTTCGCGCGTCGTGAGCGTGTGGCCGCGTAGTTCGAACGTGCGGCGCGCCGGCAGGCCGATGATCGAATAGCGGCCCCAGGTTTCGCCGCCTTCCACCGACTCGAACAGGTAGGTGTGCGGCCCGTCGGCGAGCTTGAGATACACCGACAGCGGGGTATCGAGGTCGCTCAGCACCTCGCGCACGACGGGGATGCGGTTGTGGCCGGCCGCGGCGAGCTGCCGAAAGCTGTCGAGATCGATCACGCACTGTCCTGCCAATCCCCGTGGGCAGGGATGTTGCGGCGCAGTATGCCAGCGCTTCGCGACAACCGGACTGTGCGCAGGGCGGTCGCCGACTCGAAGCCGTAGCGGATGACGCGGGGGCTGGCCTGCGTGGCGCGCGCTCGCCGGCCAGGTCGCGTCAGTGGAATCCCCAGGCCAGGCGCAACCCCACCTCGCGCGGTTCGCCGCGCGCCACCACCGCCGTGCCGGGCAGATAGTAATTGCGGGTGAGGTCGTGGTCGGCATCGAACAGGTTTCGGGCATACGCGCCGAGGCTCCAGCGCGTGCCGCGCGGGCTGAAGCTGAGGCTGGCATTGGCCAGCCAGTATGGATCGAGGCCGTAGCCGCGCCCGAGCAACACGGTCTGTTCGTAGCGGCTGCGGTAACTGGCGCCGATGACGAGGTCGATGCGCCCGTGACTCAACTCCAAGGCATGGGCCAACTGCGCGCCGGCACTCAGGCGCGGGAAATCGAGCGACGCGCCGTTGTAGTCGGAGAACACGTTGGCCCCGGCATCGAACGAGGCCACCGGGTCGAAGCTGACGAAGGGCGCGGTGTATTCGCCACGCTTGTAGCCGGCGAACGCGCTCAGCGCGACGCCAGTGGTTGGCGCGTACTCCAGTTCCAGTTCAATGCCGTCGATGCGCGAGCGCGGTGCGTTGGCGAAGATGCCGATCAGGCTTTGCGAAAGCGGCTCGAAGTAGGCCGAAAGCACCTGCTGGTCGCGGTAGTCGTAATGGAACAGCGCCGCATTGAGGCGCAGTTGGCGACCGAGGTCGGCCTTGACGCCGGTTTCCCAGGCCAGGAGCGTCTCGGGTTCGAACGGATCCAGCGTTGCGGCGTCGGGCGTGTTGTGCGCGGTGAAGCCACCCGACTTCACTCCGCGACTCAGGCTTGCGTACCAGAGCCGGCCCGGCTCCGATCGCCGCTCCAGCGCCAGCCGACCGGAATTGCCGGAGTGTTCCAGCTCGCGTTGCGCCGGACCCGCGAACAGCAGCGGCGGCGCGATGAAACGGGTCTGGAAACCCGAGAGTTCGCGCCGCTCGTGGTCGCGACGCGCGCCAAGGCTGGCGCGCCAGTCGGGCGCAAGCTCCCAGTCCACTTGCCCGAACACGCCGAGCGTATCGCCGTCCTGGCGGTACTCGGTGAGGAGCTCGCCGCCGAGGCGCTGGCTGAGATCGACGAAGGACTGTTCGTCGAGGCGGTCGCGCGCGACGAAGGCACCGGCGGTCCAGGCCAGGGGTTGCGCGGCGCGTGACTGCAAGCGCCACTCCTGCGACTGGCTGCGGATGCGGCTGCGGAACACCTGGTCGGACTCGGCGTAGGCGGTGGCATCGAAGTCGGCGTACTCGCGTCGCCGCAGGCGGTTGAACCCGCTCACGCTGGTGAGGCTGAATTGCTCGAACTCACCGATCACGGTGAGCGCGACGCCCTGGTTGAAAAAATCGCGGCCGGGCTTGGCCGTGACATCCAGCCCGACCCGTGCGGCGAATTCCGGGCGCAGCGCCCAGGCCGTGGCGCGACGGTCGCGGTCGGCTGCAATCGTGTCGCCGCCCAGCGCCGGACTGAACGGCGCAAGCAACTGCAGGCCGTGGCTGTCGGAGCGATCCTGCGCTGCGTTGAGGTCGAGTTGCACCTGCCAGGTCGCGCCCACGTCGGCATCGAGCTGGGCGCGCAGCGCGCGCGCGTCGCGATCGCCCAAGGCCACGCCGCTGTCGCGGTGCCGTTGCCAGGCCCCGCCCGCACTGCGCGCCAGCGACAGGCGACCGCGCAGTCCCTGGCCGACACTGCCGGTGACAAAGGCTTCCGCATCGAACCGCCCGCGCGCGCCGGCATCGACGCGCGCACCCGCATCGAACTCGGCGTTCGGCGCGGCACTCACCAGCTGGATGGTTCCGCCCGTGGTGTTGCGACCATGCAGCGTGCCCTGCGGACCACGCAGCACTTCCAACCGTTCCAGGTCGAACAGCAGGCCCTGGGACTGGATCGGGAAGGCCTGCGCCACGCCGTCCAGGGACACGCCTACCGACGAACTGTTGTTGCTCATGTAGTCGACGAAACCGACACCGCGCAGGCGGAAGTACGGCTGCGCGGTGCCGAACGCCGGTTCAATCTCCAGGCCCGGCGTGGCGTACTGCAGGTCGGATACCCGCTCGATGCCGCGCGCATGACGCTGCTCGCCGCCGATCACGGTGAGCGCGGTAGCCACGTCCTGCGCCGCCTGCTCGCGCTGTTGCGCGCTGACCACGATGCGATCCAGTGCGGCCGCGGAGTCGGCCGCGACCTTGTTCGCTTCCTCGGCGCGTGCAAGTCCGATGGTGAGCACACTGGCAAGAACCCATGCCGCGACGCGGCTCATGCCAGCACCGCTTCCATCCAGGCGCGGGTTGCGCCGGGCCGCGGCTCGAACCGGAACTCACCTCCCAGCCGACGCGCGCGCGCCTGCATGCTCTGCATCCCTGCTCCCTTGCCCACCTCGCCGCTCAGGCCGCGTCCATTGTCGCGCACCTCGACGCGCAGGCGCGGCGCGCTGTACGCGAGATTCACCTCCACCACGCTGGCACCACTGTGCTTGAGCGCATTGCTCAGCGCTTCCTGCACGAAGCGCAGCACGTCGAGGGTCTGCGATGCGCCCAGCTGCAGGCCTTGCACCGCTTCGATCTGCCAGAGGCAGGCGATGCCGTTGGCATCAAGCAGGCGCGACATGCGATGCCGCAGCGGCACCAGCTGCTCGCCCAGGCTGCCATCACCGGCACCGGTGGCGGAGGCGTCGATGATCAGGCGAAGGTCGTCGCGCACCTGCTTGAGCACCTTGAGCAACTGCGGCGCGGACAAGCTCTCGGGCGTCTGCTCGATCGCCGCGATGCTGCCGGTGAGGGTGCCGCCAAGGCCATCATGCAGGTCACGCACCAGGTTCAGACGCTCGCCGATGCGCGCATGGCTGACCTCCAGCGCGTGCTGTTGCTGCAGGTGCGCGGCCAGTTCGCTGCGCGCCTGGGCCACTTCCTGCCCCAGTTCGGCACTGAAGTTCTCGATCCGCCGCAGTTGCCGGGTGTAGCGCCACGCCAGCACCGCGGCAATCGCGAGCGTGGTGATCAGGGCCATGCCGTCGGTGTAGTAGTAGCGATCGCCGATCAGGCGGAAATACACCAGCATGTCGTGCACGCCGGCCACCACGTACAAGCCGTAGGCGACGGCCAGGGCGCGCTGCTCGGTCTGCTTGCCGCGCAGCGCCAGCAGCACGAACAGGAGGCAGGTCGAGATGCTGCCGACGCCGCCGGCGAACACCGCGAGCGCACAGGCCATGCCCTTGTCGGACTCGGGAACGAGGAACAGCGCGGCCACTCCCAGCATCACCAAGGCCCACAGGATGCGCTCCAGGCGCGGATGACGCCGTTCGAAGAAGCGCAGCACGAATAGCGTCATCGCGCCCCACCACAACAGCAGCAAGGACGCGATCGCGGCCTGGTAGGTGGGCGTGTCGGGGAAGGGCCAGGGACTGAGCGCCAGCTGGTTCCAGGAGAACCCGATCCAGAGCGCCGATTCGAGCGCGAACCAGCCGTAGGCCACTTCCCGGCGTCGCATCAGCCACAGCACGCCGAAGAAGCTGGCGAGGGCCACCTGCATTGCGAGGCTGGCGAGCTTGTAGTCGCGTTGCACCAGCACCTTGCCACGAAAGCGATCGCGCAAGGCTTCCGCCGGTCCCACCGTCACCGGCCCGAGCCAGGGCTGGAAGCCGACTCGCCCGCTGACCCGCACCAGCAGCACGTTCTCGCCGGGCTGCAGCAAGGGCGGCCCCAACTGGAAGTAGCGCGGCATGTTCCAGCCGCGTGACAGGGGCTCGACCAGGCTGGCGTCGCGCCACACCGCGGCGCCATTCACCCACACCGCGCCGGCGAGGCTGATGGAATCGACCAACACGGCGGTCGGCGCCTGCAGATCGCGTTGTTGCCAGCGCATGCGATACCAGACCACGCCGTCGTGCTGCGGCCAGCGCGCGTTCCAGGCATCGGGCAGGTTCACCGATTCCCATCCGTCGGCGGGCGGCTCGCTGGCGTTCCAGTCCGAACGCACCGCTTCGGCCCGCGGGAACACGGTGGTCGCCGAGATCGCCAGGAGCGGCCAGCCCCATGCCGCAAGCGCCAGCATGAAGAGCAGGATGCGCACGAACCGCGGCGCGGCGCCGGCCCGGGAAGGGCTCAATGCAGCAGGCCGCGCTGCCGCGCCTTGTCCACGGCCTCGGTGCGGGTGCTGACGCTCATCTTGCGGAAGATGTTCTTGATGTGGCATTCGACGGTCTGCGGCGAGCGCGCCAGTCGCTGCGCGATCTCGCGGCTGATCAGCCCGCGCGCGACCCAGTTCAGGATCTCCAGCTCACGCGCGGTGAGGTCTTCTTCGAGTTCCGACAGCGGCTCGGCGGCATTCGGGGTGCCCAGGTCCGCGGCCACTGCTGGCGGATGGGTTGCACCCGCCCCCACCAGGTGCAGGATGTGGCGCGCGACGAACGGATCGATCGGCGCACCGCCCTGGGCGATCGTGCGCAACGAAGCGCGCAGTTCCTCGTCGTCGCGCTCCTTGAGCAGGTAGCCGTGCGCGCCGCAGCGCAGGGCTTCCACGATCGACTGCTCGGTGCCGAAGGCCGACACCACGATCGGGGACAGCTGCGGTTGCCGGGCGCGCATCCATTCGACCAGCCGCAAGCCGCTGCCATCGGGCAAGCCGATGTCGATCAGGGCGAGGCGAAAGGATTGCGCCGCACAGGCCTGCTGCGCGGCCGCGATGCTGTCGCACACCTGCACCATCGCCGGCGCCAGCCCATGCCCGACAAGAATGTTGCGCAGGCGCCGTTGCACCGCGGGGTCGTCTTCGACGACCAGGGCAGGTGAAAGCGGGACGGCTTCGGTGTCGATGGTCGTGACCCGTTATCGCTGGCTGGCAGGCGGCGCCGGATTGTCCGTGAAGCGGGAAGCGCCGGGCAAGTCTCGAAGGCTAGTGCGCCGCGCGTCCCGCACCTGCGATGCCGGTCACGCATCGAGGCTCTCGCCCGCCAGCCGTGGCGTGAGCGCGCCGCTGCCACGCAGGCTGAGGCGGAACTCGACGCCGTCGCCGCCCGGCAGGTTGCGCGCACGCGCGCTGCCGCGATGCCACTCGGCGATCAGGCGCACGATCGACAGGCCCAATCCCAGATGCGGCGCGCCATCGCCGCGCTGGGCCTTGTCGCGCAGCGAGACGAGCGAATCGAACACGCGCTCCTGCATCGCGGCCGGCAGCAACGGGCCGGAGTTCGCCACCGCCAGCTCCACCCCGTCCGGGCCGGACGCCAGCGCCAACAGCACCCATCCGTTCTCGGGACAGAAGCTGCGCGCATTGTCGACCAGCTTGTCCAGGGCCTGCGAAATCAGGTCGGGCGCGCCATGGAAGCGCAAGGATTGCGCCGGCAGCATCAGTTTCAGGTCGCGCGGCGCGAGCAGCGGCCGGTAGCCTTCGGCACAGGCCTCGACCAGGGCGCGCAGGTCGAAATCCTCGGCCTCGGCCGCGGCAATCGCACGCTCCATGCGGCTGGCCTCGGACATGGCGCGCACGATCGCGCCGAGACGATCGACGCCGGCGCGCGCGCGCTGCACGTAGGTGGTCGCGTCGCGCGGCAAGGGTTGCGATTCGAGATTCTCCAGCGATGAACGCACCACGGCCAGCGGCGTGTGCAATTCGTGCGAGAGCTTGCCGGCGAGGCTGCGCAGATAGTCGGTGTAGGCCGCTACTTCCTCCAGCAGACGCGCGAAGCTGCGCGACAAGTCGCCCAGTTCGTCGCGCGCGCCCGAGCGCGGAAAGTCGGCAGCCGCGCCGTCGCGCGCCATGGCCTGTTCCGCCGCCAGGCTCAGGCGACGGATGCGCGAACTGAGGCGGCTGGCGAAGCCGAGCAGGCCCGCGCCGATCACGCCCATGGCCGCGAGCGTGGCAAGCATCAGGCCGGTGAGGGCCTGATCGGTGAGCAGCAAGGCCTCGCTCGGGCGCTCCAGCAACAAGGCGCCGCGGGTCTGTTCATTGACCCGAACCGGCACCGCGGTCGACAGCAACAGCCGTCCCTGGTCGAGCTCGCGCCAGGCCGATGCCGGTTTGTCGGACAGCGCCTGCCACACTTCCTCCGATTGCAGGCGCGGCGCGCGCGCATCCTCCGGTGGCGCCGGCGCGGCGCCGCGCGACAGGACGCGATACAGCACGCGCCGCCACCACGGCACCGTCGCGGCGCGCGCGGCCGAACCGAATTCACCGGCGCGCGCCAGCACCCAACCCTCCGGATGCAGCAGGCGCACCCGCGTTCCTTCCGGTGCCAGCAGGGTCAGCCGCCGCTGCAGGCCTGGCGAAGGACGCAGCAAGGTCCAGCCGGCCTGGGCCGGATCGGCGCGCGGGCCGGCGCGGCGTGGTTCCGAGGCAGGGTCGGCGAAATCCAGCGCGAAGATGCCCAGGCGCAGCGGCCAGAGTCCGCGCGGGAAGCGCAGTTCGACCCGCCAGCCTCGCGCGTCTTCCTGCCATTCGCCCAGCAGGCGTGGCGTCTCCTGCGCCGGATCGAGCGCCGCCACGATGGCCGGGCCGGGCGCGGCGCTGGCGACGCGCAGTTCGCGGCGCGCACCGTTCGGGTCTTCCAGCACCAGGTGAAGTTGGTCCGCATGCGCGGCCTGCGGCCAATGCGCGTCAGCGCGCACCCGACTGGCATCTTCGAGGGCGGCGAACAGGTAGAGCGAGTCGCCGTGCTGCGCCAGCCCGACCTGCAAGCCACCGGGCGTGGATTGCAGGTCGATGCCCTGCGCCCGCCAATCCTCGTCGTAGCCGTCGAGCGTCAGGGGCTGACGCGCCTGCTGCACGTGAAAAGCCGGACCGGCGGGTGGAAGGTCGGTGGCGTCGGCCGCAAGAGCACGCGCCAGGGCCTCGGCCGAGGCCAGCTGCGCCTGTCCCTGGCCTTCGCGCAGCAGGCCTTCGAGCTGGCGCACGAGCTGCCAGCCGGCGAACGGCAGGATGAGCGTGGACAAGGCCAGTAGCAGCAGCTTGTTGCGCAGGGACATGCGATCGAGGCGCGACGGGTCGGACCCTACTCTAGCCGGGACTCGGGGCGTTTCGCGGGCAGGATTGCGCGCGGCGCCGCCTCAGGCCACTCGCGCGGCGCTGCGTACGCAGTCGCGTCCGGCGCGCTTGGCCTCGTACAAGGCCACGTCCGCGGCCGAATACAGCTCGCGCACCGTCGTGACGGCGCCGGCCACCACCTGCGCCACGCCGACACTGACCGTGAGCTGCAACCAGTGCGACCCGATGTCGATGCCGAGGTCGCGCACCCGGCGTCGCAGCGCATCCGCCACCACCTGGGCGCGATCGTGCTGTGCGTGCTCCAGCACCAGCATGAATTCCTCGCCACCCACGCGCGACACCAGCGCATCGCTCGGCGCGAAGTCGCGCAAGGTAGCGGCCACCGCGGCCAGCACCTGGTCGCCCACGAGATGGCCGTGGCGATCGTTGATGTCCTTGAAGTGATCCAGGTCGAACAGCAACAGGGCCGGGGTGCTGCCGCGCGCGCGCGCGTGACCGAGCAGGTCGGCGAGGTGTTCCATGCCATAGCTGCGCGAGGCCAGGCCGGTGAGTGCGTCGCTGCGATTGAGTTCGGTCAGGCGCGCGTTGGCCTCGCTCAGTGCCGCGCGCTGCGCTTCGGTCTCGCGCGTGCTGTCGCTCAGCAGGCGATACAGCCGCCGCACCGCCGCATGTCGCCACACCAGCAAGGCCAGGCCGACGATCACGACGAGGCCGAACAGGTATCCGGCGCGGCGCAGCCGGCGCTCGCTCTCCAGGCGCACCGTCGCCACCGCATTCTCCTGGCGCAGGGCTTCGCTGCGGTGGCGCTCTTCGGACAAGGCGAAATTTGTCAGCAGCTCGCCCAGCTTGCCGCTGGCATTGGCGCCTAGCAGTTCGTTGCGCAAGCGGAAGTGCTCGCGCCCGGCACGCGCGGCGGCCAGCTCGTCATGCCGTGCGGTGTGGACGCGCTCCAGCAATCCATGGACCTTCACCAGGCGGTGCCGATTCGATTGGCGCTCGTACTCGGCACGGGCGCGCTCGATCCGCGCCAGGGCCTTTTCGGTGTCGCCGCGCGCCAGCTCCAGCTCACCCCAACGGAACTCGACGTGCGCGCGCAGGCCGGCGTAGCCGCCGCGCTCGGCCAGTTGCAGCGATTCGGCGAACGCCGCCTCCGCGGCTTCGACCTGGCCCAGACCGAGGCGCGCGCGCCCGACCTGCAACAGGCAGGAGCCGATCCGCGCCATGTCCCCCTGTTCGCGTTGCAGGCGCAAGGCGCGTTCGGCCATCGCCAACGCCTGGCTGGCCGAGGCCGGGCCGAAATCATTGAGGAACCCGGCATAGCCATTCAATACGTCGGCGATCTGTCCCGGTTGCCCGGTGCGCTCGCTTTCGGCCAGGGCTTCGGCGTAGTAGCGACGCGACTCCTCCAGCAACTCGATCTGCTCGTACAGCACGCCAAGATTGAGCAGCGAACGCCACAACTCGGGCGGTGGATTCAGGCGCCGGCGCAATTCCACGCCGCTGAGCTCGAAGCGCAGTGCCGCCAGGTAATCGCCTCGTCGTCGCTCCAGGCGAGACAGCTCGGTCAGCACCCGCGCCTGTCCGGCGATGTCGTCGAGGCGGCGCACCCGGTCCAACGCGGTGTGCAACTGCAGCGAGGCCGTATCGACCTCGCCGCGTGCAATCGTGAACATCGCCAGGGCCAGGCGCGCCTCGGCTTCATGCCGCAACAGGCCATGCTGCACGGCAACGGCGAGCCGCTGCTCGGTCAAGCCCTGCAACTGCCCGGAGGTGGCGCCGTGCCGCCGCGCGGCGTCGGTCCACTCGGCCATGAGCGCGGCTTCAGCCTCGGGCTCGGCACAGGCACGCACGGCATCGCGCGCCTGGCCCCACGCCGCATCGAGCGAAGCCCCCGCTGCGACCGCGTGGTCAACCTGGGCACGCAGGGCATCCGGGGCCGGGCAAGCGGCCTGGGGCGCGGCCCACGGCGCGCACAGCCACGCCAGCACCCATGCCGTGCGTCGGAACCTTCGTGTCCGGACTGCCCCCATGCCGCGTCCGCCTCCCCCAGCCCGCGCTACTGTGCGGGGCAGGGCTGCGCTACGCAAGCCGGTCAGCGCTTCCTGGGCGCGTAGATGTCCGTCACCGTGCCCTCGTACACCTCGGCTGCCATGCCCACCGATTCGGACAGGGTCGGATGCGGATGGATGGTGAGGCCGATGTCGGCGGCTTCGCAGCCCATCTCGATCGCGAGCGCGACTTCGCTGATCAGATCACCCGCGTTCGGCCCCACGATGCCGGCACCGATGACGCGGTGACTGTCCTCGTCGAACACCAGCTTGGTGAAGCCCTCGGTGCGGCCAATGCCGATGGCACGGCCGGACGCCGCATACGGGAACTTGCCGATGCCGAACTTCAGCCCCTGCGCCTTGGCTTCGGCTTCAGTCACGCCCACCCAGGACACTTCCGGATCGGTGTAGGCCACCGACGGAATCACGCGCGCGACGAACTCGCTCTTGAGCCCGGCGATCACTTCTGCCGCCACCTTGCCCTCGTGCGTGGCCTTGTGCGCCAACATCGGATTTCCCACCACGTCGCCGATCGCGAAGATGTGCGGCACGTTGGTGCGCATCTGCTTGTCGACCGGGATGAAGCCGCGCTCGGTGACGTTGACGCCGGCGCTCTCGGCGCCGACCTTCTTGCCGTTCGGACTGCGTCCGACCGCGACCAGGACGCGATCATAGAGCTGCGGTTCGGGCGCTTTCTCACCCTCAAAGCTGGCCTTGAGTCCCTTCTTCTCAGCCTCGATCCTGGCGACCTTGACCTTGAGGTGGATGCCGCCGCCGTAGCGCTTCTTCAAGCGTTGTTCCAGCGGTCGCACCAGATCGGGATCGGCGCCGGGCATGAGCTGGTCGAGCAATTCCACCACGGTGACCTCGGTGCCGAGCGCGTCGTACACGCAGGCCATCTCCAGCCCGATGATGCCGCCGCCGACCACCAGCAGGCGCTTGGGAACGTCGGTCAGATCAAGCGCGTCGGTGGAATCCATCAGGCGCTTGTCATCCCACGGCAGGCCCGGCAGCTTCACCGCCTGCGAGCCGGCGGCGATGATGGCGTGGGCGAAGCGCACCAGCTTCTTGCCCTCGCTCGATTCCACTTCGAGCTCATGCGGCGAGACGAAGCGGCCGACACCAGTGAGGCGCTGTACCTTGCGCTGCTTGCTCATCCCGGCGAGGCCGCCGGTGAGCTGCTTGACCACCTTGTCCTTGTAACCACGCAGCTTGTCCAGGTCGATCTTCGCGGCACCGAAACTGACGCCGTAGTCGGCCGCGTGCGCGGCCTCGTCGATTACTCGCGCCGCGTGCAGCAAGGCCTTGGACGGAATGCAGCCGACGTTGAGGCAGACGCCGCCCAGGCTTTCGTAGCGCTCCACCAGCAGCACGTCGAGCCCGAGGTCGGCGGCGCGGAAAGCGGCGGTGTAACCGCCCGGCCCCGCGCCCAGCACCACCACGCCGCATTCGCTGTCGGCCTTGCGACCACTGGCGGACGCCGCCGTGGTGGAGGGCGTGGCGGTGGCAGGCGCAGCCGGCGCAGGCGTGGCCGCCGCGGGCGCTGCGGGCTTGGGTGCAGGCGCGGACGCAGACGCTTCGCTTTCGAGGATGGCCACGACGCTGCCTTGCGACACCGTGTCGCCCACCTTCACCCGCAATTCCTTCACCACGCCGGCGGCGCTCGAGGGCACTTCCATCGTGGCCTTGTCCGATTCCAGCGTGACCAGGCCCTGGTCGGCCTTGACCGTATCGCCGGGTTGCACCAGCAGTTCGATGACTGGGATATCGCTGTAGTTGCCGATATCGGGGACTTTGATTTCGATGCTGGCCATGGAGGGCTCCGGAGGCGGCGAATCGATCGCCGTGGTCATGAAAGATCAGGGCAACTCTTCGAAGCCGCCACCGCGAAAGATGCTTTCGGGACGGCGGTTGCTTTCCAGCGCCGTCACTTCGGCCGGTGTCAGGACGCGGTCGAACAAGCGCACGCGATGCAGTACACCCGCAGCTTCTTCGCTGTTGCCGGTGTCGTTGTCGTCGCGCAGGAAATGCAGGGTGCGGGCCGCGGCGATCGCGGTGAACTGCCCGCTGGCTTCCGTATCCACGAAGGTGAACTGCTGCACGCCATCGAGATAACCGACATAGGTTCCGTCGGGGGCGCGCGTGACCACCACCTGAAGCAACGTGTCGGCGGGGAAGGCGTCGTTGGACGCACTGCCGCCGGTGTAGTAGTTCAGATCGTTGCCCAGCGCGTACAAGCCGACGTCCTCGGCCAAGTCGTTGGTATCGAGCAGTTTGGCGTAGCTGCTCGTGCCGCTCATGCTGACGATCATCGCCACCGAGTATTCCTGCTGGGGCAGCAACGGGCCCAGGGCCAGACGCAAGCCGGCCCCGGCCGGCACCGCGAGCGCGAGCCGGTCCACGCCGTCGGCCGTCACCGGGACATAGGCCAGCGCGGCAGCGCCTACCTTGGTCAGCGTCGCGCCATTGCCGGCGGCATCGCCCAGCCAGCCGGTGAAATCGTAGTCGGCCACCGGCAGCGGCGGGTCAACGACCAGGGCTGCGGCGGGATGGCAAAGGCACAGGCCAAGCAAGATCTTCGCGACCAATGACTTTCGATGCGCTACAGGCATGCGGGCTCCGGGTTCAGTGCAGATGCGACGCGCCGTGCCAGCGCACGTCGTAGAGGTCGAGCCGGCGATCGGCGAGGTTGCGTACCGCACCTTCGCGCCGCGCCTGTGCCAGCTGGTCGAAATCGAGGTCGGCGAAGATCACGCATTCCTCGCCCGGCTGCGCTTCGGCCGCGATGCCGTCGCGGGCGAAACCGAAATCACAGGGCGTGAGGATCGCGCTTTGCGACCATTGCTGGTCGAAGTTCAGCACGTGCTGCTGCATCCCGACGTTACCGGCCAGCGCGACGTAGCACTGGTTCTCGACGGCGCGCGCGGCGCAGCTGTAGCGCACCCGCAGATAGCCGTCGCGCAGATCGGTGCAGAACGGCACGCAGAGCAGCTCGACGCCCTGCTCCACCAGGCGCCGTGTCAGCTCGGGAAACTCGCTGTCGTAGCAGATCAGCACGCCGATGCGGCCGATATCGGTCTCGATCAAGCGCAACGCGTCGCCACCCGCGACGCCCCACACCACGCGCTCGCTCGGCGTGGCATGCAACTTGGCCTGTTCGATCACGCGTCCGTCGCGCAAGGTCACGGGGCAGACGTTGTGGATGCGGCCGTCGTCGCCACGACGAAAACTGCTCCCGCCGACCAGATCGATGCGATAGCGCTGCGCCAGGTTCGACAGCGTTGCGACGAACGCCGGATACCCTGCGCTCAGGGCCTGCACGGCGGCGTCCGCGGCCAAGGGCTTCGGGCCGCCGCTGATCGTCTGCAAGCCAAGAAACTCCGGCAGCACTGCCAGATCCGCACTGTAGTCGGCGGCGATCGCGACCTGGCGCTCCAGTTGCGCGGCAAACGCATCGAAGTTCGGCAGCGGGCGCTGCCGATACTGGATGCAGGCGATCCGCGCGCGTCGTGGCATCAGAGCAGCAGGCGCCGGATATCGCCAAGCTGGGCCGCAAGGAAACTGGTGAAGCGCGCCGCGTCGGCACCGTCGATCACGCGATGGTCGTAGCTGAGCGAGAGCGGCAGGATCAGGCGCGGCGCGAATTCCTTGCCGTTCCACACCGGCTGCATCGCCGCCTTGCTCACCCCGAGGATCGCCACTTCCGGGGCGTTGATGATGGGCGTGAACGAGGTGCCGCCGATGCCGCCGAGCGAGGAGATCGAGAAGCAACCGCCCGACATATCGGCCGGGCCGAGCTTCTTGTCCCGCGCCTTCTTCGAGATCTCGCCCAGTTCCGCCGCCAGCTGCAGCAGGCCCTTCTGATCGCAGTCGCGAATCACCGGCACCACCAAGCCATCGGGCGTATCGACCGCGATGCCGACGTGGAAATACTTCTTGCGGATCAGGTTCTCACCGCTTGCATCGAGCGAGGCGTTGAAGTTCGGGAACTGCTTGAGCGCCGCGACCACGGCCTTGATCTGGAACACCAGCGGCGTGATCTTCTGGGTGGGATTCTCCTCGCCCAGCTTCTTGCGGAACGCCTCCATCTCGGTGATGTCGGCGCTCTCGAACTGGGTGACGTGCGGAATCATGGCCCAGTTGCGCGCGAGGTTCGCGCCGGAAATCTTCTTGATGCGCGACAGCGGCGTCGATTCCACCGCGCCGAACTTGGAGAAATCCACGTTTGGCCAGGGCAGCAGGTTCAGCCCGCCACCACCCGCTGCCGCCTTGGCGCCGGGCGCGGCACCGCCGGCGAGCGCGGCCTTGACGAAGTTCTGCACGTCCTCACGCGTGATGCGGCCCTTGCGTCCCGCGCCGCTGACCTTGGCCAGGTCCACGCCCAACTCGCGCGCGAACAGGCGGATCGCGGGACTGGCGTGCGGCACCTTGGCGGGATCGACCGCGGCTGCGTCGAAGCTCACCGGCGGGGTGCGCGGCCCGGCGGCTTCGGGATCGACGCTGGGCGCGCGGGAAATGGGCGCGGCCACCGCTGCCGGCGCGGCAGCGACGGCCGGCGTTGCCGCAGCGGGCGGCTCGGCCTTCGTGGCTGCCGGCGCGGGGGCTGGCGCCGCGGCTGGCGATGCCGGCGCCGCGGCACCGTCGCTGGCGTCGATCAGCGCCACCAGGCTGCCTTCCGACAGCGAGTCGCCGACCTTGACCTTGATCTCCCTGACGACGCCCGCGAAGGGCGCCGGCACTTCCATCGTGGCCTTGTCCGATTCCAGCGTGACCAGGCCCTGGTCCTTCTTCACCGTGTCGCCGACCGCGACCAGCAATTCGATCACCGGCACATCGGAGTAGTTGCCGATATCCGGAACGCGCGCCTCTTGCACTGCCATGAGCCCCTCCGCTTCGCCGCGCGGTCGCGGCGGCGTGAAGGGCTATTGTGGCGACGAATCGTGGCGCTAGCCAGCCTCAGTGTCCCGCCACCAGCACGTCGATCAGGGCCTGCGGGCAGTGGTTGTCCACCGCGGTTTCCAGCGCACCGCGCTCGCGCGAGCCGCGCACGGCCGGAGCGGCGCCGCGCGCCAGCAGCGCGCGCGCCATGGCCAGCAGCTTGTCGGGCGGCACCAGTTCGGTCACATGGCAGTAGTCGACCACGGCCTGTAGTGGAGTGATCTTGAACTGCACCGCCGGCGCGAGTTGCGCGGGTTGGTTGATCGCGACGCCGGCATCGATCTGCGCCGCCACGGCCTCGGCGTCGCCGCGGCGGATCGCTTCGTATAGCCCGGGAAACCCGACCGCGAGCTTGCGCTGCTTGAGCATGGCCTGCGCCGCCGCGCGCGCCTTGACCGCGATGCCGCCCCCCTGACTGCCGGCGACGACGGTGCTCGGGCTCGCCGCGGGTGAGGTCGATCCACCGCTGGCGGCGGTCCGCGCCTCGCGTGCGCGCCAGGCCGCGTCGAGCCGGTCCAGGGCCTTCAACGCGGCGTCCTTCACCGTTGCGTCGGGCGATGCGGTGAAGGCCTGTACCTGCGCGAACAGTGGCCGGGCCCGATCACCGGCCCAGGCCACCGTCTCCAGCAACACGACTCTCGCGGCGACGTCGGGATTGCGTTCGGCTGCGGCCAGCGCCAGCTCGGCCACGCCGAGGTCTTCGAGCCCGACGTGGGGCAGCTTGTCGTCCACGTCCTGGAACAACTCACCCGCGGGTTCGCTGGCAAGCAGGTCGCGATAGGCCGTCTGGGTGATGCGACGCGCGGCGGACCTGGTGGCGGCGTCGCCGCGGCTGAGATTGTCGTCCGAGGCGTCATACAGGATTTCGGCTGCGGTCTCGCGCTGCCTGGCATCGACGCTGCGATCCAGCAACAACGCAGCGACGCGCTCCAGGCCATCGGCGCGCACGCCGCGCACATCGAGGATCGCGCCGAGTGCCGCGCCGCGCGCATCCGCATCGTCCAGCGCCGCCAGCCCCGCCGGCCACCACACGGCCAGTTGCTCCTTGGTCTGCGCTTCGCCCAGCAGTTCCCAGGCCACTTCGCGGATGTTGTCGCCGGGCGAACGGGTGAGGCGCAGCAGCACCTCGGGCCAGGCCTCGGGGTCGGGGTCGAAGGCGGCGAGCACGCGCATGATCGAGGGCACCACCGGATGCGCGGTGTCGAGTTCGACCACCAGTGGCGGAATCAGGCGGCGATCGTTGCGCGCCGCCAGGCGCGTGAGCGCTTCCATCGCGAGATCATGGTTCTCCACGATGCCGACTTCCACGTCCCAGTTGCCGCGGTTGTTGCCCGGCACGCTGTCGAACAGGAAGGCGAGCAGATCCGGCAACAGCGCCGGATCAGGGTCGATTCCGATCAGGCTGCGTGCTGCATTGAAGCGCACATGCGGGCGCGACTCGCCCGAGCGCAGCACGGCGCGGCGCACATCGGCGAGCGCGGCATCGGTATCGCCCAGCAACGCGAGGGTGCTGGCAAGGGTGGCGACGACTTCGCCGTCGCGATCCTGCAGCGCGGCCCGCAGTGCGGGCATGGCGGCACGCAAGGCCACGGAATCGGTATCGCGCCGCGCCAGCTCCCGCAGCTCACCGGCGGCCGCCTCGCGCACCGCGTCCTCGCGTGACTGCAGCGCGGCCAGCAGCAGGGGCAAGGCCTGTTCGCCATATCCGGCCACGGCTTGCGCCGCCGCGCTGTGGTCGCCGCGCGCGATGGCCTTCTCGAGTTTCAACCAGGCCTTGTCGCCGGGCGTCTGTGCCTGAGCCACCAGCACCAGGCCCAACGCCGCCACCGCCAGCCATCGCATCGGATTGCGCATTGCAATGTTCCCCTCGTCATGAGCCGGCGCCCGGCGCGTCACACGGGCGCGCCGCGCCTCGTCGTACGTTACGACAACGCGAAGTGGCTGCCATCGGGGCCGGGTCTGTCCGCAAAAGCGGACAGGGTTCACATCACCGGACAGCGACGGAGCGCGAGGCAACGAGTCCAACACATTGAAATACCAGTTGAAACGTCCGAAGCCAGGGTTGGCACGCGGATTGCTACAGATGACTATCCCAAGGAGAAGCCCCATGAGCACCAGCCTGACCCGCCTTTCCCTCCGACTGATCGTTCCGGCCATCGCCCTGGCCGCCGTGATCGCCGCCGGCGAACCGCTGCCCGCCGCCCAGCCCGGCACCCAGGTCGTGGTCATGCAGGAAGCCGATGCCGCATTCGCACTGGCCTTGCGCACCGAAGCCGCCAGCCTGCGCCAGGAGGCGGATGCCGCAAAAAAAGCCGCGAGCCGCAGCGCATCGCAGATGCGCTGGTTCCTGACCCTGCCCGCGGCCGGTAGCCGTCGCACCCCGGCGTCCGCCACGCCCTCCAGCGCGAGCTGAGCGCAAGCGCCCGGACACCCCGGGCGCCTCCCGGTGCGAGGCGCGACCTCCCAGCCTGCCTGCCGCATGACGTGACCGCGCACCGCGGCACGACCCCTGACCTCCGGCGCATCGCGCCCATCCCCACCTTCCAGTAGCCTGCGCGCGCCTCGCCAATACGGGGGGGCGCGTCACGCTTTCGTCGTGGCGACGTCTATCGCCTGCCGACGGAACCGCGCCGTCCGCATGTTCATCTTCACGCGGTGCGCTGTCATTTCGGGGATTGTCATGCTGTCGATCAGGAACCTGTCCAAGACCTATGCCAACGGCGTGCGTGCCCTGCACGACGTATCGCTGGAGATCCCGAACGGCATGTTCGGCCTGCTCGGGCCCAACGGCGCCGGCAAGTCCAGCTTGATGCGCACCCTGGCCACCTTGCAGGACGCCGACAGCGGCAGCGCCACGCTCAATGGTCTGGACCTGCTCAACAACAAGCCCGAAGCACGCAAGCAACTGGGCTACCTGCCGCAGGAGTTCGGGGTCTATCCGAAAGAGCCGGCGATCACCATGCTCGACCACTTCGCCGTGCTCAAGGGCATCGTCAATGCCAGGGAGCGCCGCGAGATCGTCGAAGCCCTGCTCAAGCAGGTGAACCTGTGGGAGGTGCGCGGCTACAAGCTCGGCAGCTACTCGGGCGGCATGCGCCAGCGTTTCGGCATCGCCCAGGCCCTGCTCGGCAAGCCGGGCCTGATCATCGTGGACGAGCCCACCGCGGGGCTCGATCCGGAGGAGCGCAATCGCTTCCTCAACCTCCTGAGCGAGATCGGCGAGAACGTGGTGGTGATCCTGTCCACCCATATCGTGGAGGACGTCACCGACCTGTGCCCGCGCATGGCGATCATCTCGCGCGGCGAAGTGCTGCTCGCGGGCGAGCCGCGCGAGGCGATGCGCTCGCTCGAAGGCCGGGTCTGGCGCAGGACCGTGAGCAAGAGCGCGCTGGCACAGTACCAGCAGCAGCACACCGTACTCTCCACGCGACTGGTGTCGGGCCAGCCGGTGATCCACGTACTGGCCGATGCCGCGCCGGAAGCGGGTTTCGAGTCGATCGCGCCCGACCTCGAGGATGTCTACTTCGGTCGCCTGCGCGCGCAGGCCACGAGCGCCGCGCCGGTCGCGGTCGCGGCCTGATCCGGAGAGCGCCATGTTGAAAGCCATCTTCGAATTCGAACTGCGCCAGCAGTTCGGCAACCCTGTGTTCTGGATCGTGGTGGCGGTGTTCGCGCTGCTCGGATTCGGCGCCAGCAGTTCGGATGCGGTGCAGATCGGCGGCGGCGTTGGCAACACCTTGCGCAACGCGCCGATGGTGATCGTCGCCCTGCTCAACAGTTTTGCCGCGTTCTCGATGTTGCTGGTGACGATCTTCGTCGCGGGCGGCGCACTGCGCGATTTCGACAACCGCAGCGCCGAACTGTTCTTCGCCACACCAATGAAGAAGCGCGATTACCTGCTCGGCCGCTTCGGCGGCGGCTTCGTGGCCTGCGTGGTGGTGGTGTTCGGCGCAGCACTGGGAATGCTGGCCGGTTACTTCATGCCCTGGGTCGATGCCGCGCGCATCGGCCCGCACAGCCCCGCGCCCTACCTCTGGTCGCTGTTCGTGCTGCTGTTGCCGAACCTGCTGTTCGTGGCCGCCATGCTGTTCTGCCTGGCGGTGGCAACCCGCTCGATGCTGGCCACCTACATCGGCGTAGTCGCGTTCTTCGCGCTCAGCACCACCACCAGCGTCCTCACCGCCGACCTCGACACCCAGTGGATCGGGGCACTGCTCGATCCCTTCGGCGCGCAGGCGCTGGACGTGGCGACGCGCTATTGGTCCACCAGCGAACGCAACACGCAATTGCCCCCGATCGACGGCGTGCTGCTGCTCAACCGCACGCTCTGGACGGGCGTGTCGATCGGCCTGATGTGGCTGGCGTATCGCCTGTTCCGCACCGATCGCGAAGGCCTGAAGCTGTGGCGGCGCAAGGCCAGGCGCAGCGCCAGCGGTGGCGCCGCCTCGCCCGCCGCCACGCCATCGGTGGCCCTGCCCAAGGTCACGCTGCACACCGGCGTCGGGGCGCAACTGCGCCAGTTCCTGCACCTGGCCTGGTTCGACGCCAAGGGGGTGCTGAGCGGCGGGCCGCTGCTGATCATGCTGGTGATCGCGCTGTTCTTCCTGGTGGTGACGCTGATCTTCGGCGACCTGATGTACGGCACCGCGCTCTACCCGACCACCTCGCGCATGACCGGCATGATCCAGGGCAGCTACGCCTTGTTCCTCGTCATCATCGTGACCTTCTATGCCGGCGAACTGGTCTGGCGCGAGCGCAGCGGTCGCATCGCCGAGGTCACGGATGCCTATCCCAACGCGGACTGGATTGCGCTGGCGGCGAAAATGGTGGCGCTGGTGGCGGTGATCTTCGCCTTCAACCTCACCGGCATCGCGGGCACGATCGTCAACCAGATGGTGCGTGGCTACGCCCACTTCGAGTTCGGCCTGTACCTGCGCGAAGCCCTGCTCAACACCTACAGCTTCGGCCTGATGGCGGTGCTGGCGATGTTCTTCCAGGTCATCAGCAACAACAAGTTCGTCGGCTACCTGCTGATGGTGGTGTACCTGGTGCTGCGTGCCGTCCTGGGCATGCTGCACCTGGAGGACAATCTCTATCGTCCGTTCGGAAGTCCGGGCCTGCCCTGGTCCGACATGAACGGCTACGGCCACTTCTGGATCGGCTGGGCCTGGTTCCGCGCCTACTGGAGCGTGTTCGCGGCGATGCTGCTGCTCGCGGCCGGCATGTTCTGGGTGCGGGGTCGACGTGAGCGCTGGCGCGAACGGCTGAGCGAAGCCCGCCGTCGCTACCTGCGCCCGTTGCCGATCACCGCCAGCGCCGTCCTGTTGCCGGCCTTCCTGGGGCTGGGCGGCTTCATCTACTACAACACCCACGTGTTGAACGAGTTCGTCCCCGGCGATGAACAGATGGATCGCCAGGCCGAGTACGAGAAGGCCTACCGCCAGTACAAGGATCTGAAGCAGCCGCGCATCACTGCGCTGCGGGCCGACGTCGACATCTTTCCGCAGACCCGCAACGTGGCAGTGCGCGGCCACTACCGGATCATCAACCCGCACGCCGAACCGATCGCGGAACTGCATCTGTCGGTGCCCCAGGATCGCAGCCACTGGAGCCTCGACCAGCTCGACTTCGGCCCGGCCGAACGGGTGCAGCACGACGGCCGGCTCGGTTACTCGATCTACAGGCTTGCGACGCCGATGGCCCCGGGCGAAGAGCGCGACTTCGACTGGGAACTGGCCTTCGAGCCGCAGGGCTTCGGCAATGGCCGCGGCCAGACCCAGGTGGTGGAGAACGGCACCTTCATCAACAACTTCGGCTTCCCCGGCTTCGGTTACCAGGAGGACGCGCAACTGGTCGACCGCAACGAACGGCGCAAGCGCGACCTGGGCGAAGTGCCGCGCATGGCGAAGATCGACGACGAAGGCGCGCACGCGAACCACTACCTCAGCAACGACGCCGACTGGATCGAGTTCGAGACCACGGTCTCGACCTCGGCCGACCAGGTTGCGCTGGCGCCGGGCTACCTGCAGCGCGAATGGACCGAGAACGGTCGCCGCTACTTCCACTACAAGATGGACGCGCCGATGCTGCCGTTCGCAGCCTGGCTCTCGGCGCGCTGGGCGGTGAAGAAGTCCGACTGGAACGGCATGCCGATCGAGGTTTACCACGACCCCAGGCACAGCTGGAACGTGGATCGCATGATCGAGGCGTCGAAGAAATCCTTCGATTACTTCAACGCCAACTTCACGCCGTACCAGCATCGGCAGTTCCGAATCCTGGAATTCCCGGGCTACAGCACCTTTGCCCAGGCCTTTGCCAACACCATCCCCTACTCGGAAGGCATCGGCTTCATCGCCGACCTGCGCAACCAGGACGCGATCGACTACGTGTTCTACGTCACCGCGCACGAGGCCGCGCACCAGTGGTGGGCGCACCAGGTGATCGGCGCCGACGTGCAGGGTTCGACCGTGCTGTCGGAGTCGCTGGCGCAGTATTCGGCCCTGATGGTGATGGAGCAGGAGTACGGCCCGCGCAAGATGCGCAAGTTCCTCAAGTACGAGCTCGACAACTACCTGCGCAACCGCATCACCGAGCGGCGCGAGGAACTGCCGCTGGCCCTGGTGGAGAACCAGCAGTACATCCACTACAACAAGGGCTCGCTGGTCTGGTACGCATTGCGCGATGCCATCGGCGAAGACCGACTGAACGCGATCCTCAAGCGCTTCCTGCAGGACAAGGGCTTTCAGCGCGCGCCCTACACCGACACGCGCGAGCTGCTGGCCTACCTGCGCGAGGGCACCGATCCGAAGTTCCACCCGCTGATCGCCGACCTGTTCGAGAAGATCGTGTTCTTCGACAACCGCGTGGTCTCGGCCAGCGCGCGCAAGCGCGAGGATGGCAAGTACGCGGTGACCCTGGCGTTGCACAGCGCCAAGCTCGAAGCAGCCGGCAAGGGCGAGGAGAAGGACATCGCGCTCGGCGACGAGATCGACATCGGCGTGTTCGCGCGCCCGGAGAGCGGCAAGGAAGCCGACGAAACGGTGCTGCACCTCGCCAAGCACCGCATCAGCGGCAAGGACACGACGATCGAGCTGGTGGTGGACGGCGTACCCTTCGATGCCGGCATCGACCCGTACAACAAGCTGATCGATCGCGTGCCCGGCGACAACCGCAAGACGGTGAGGGTGGAGGACTGAGGCCAATCCGCCCACGTGCCGGCGGCCGCGGAGCCGTCGGCGCGGATTTGAGAACGCCTCGGCTTCGCTTACCATCGCGAGCGTGCCCGCCCCCGCCTCGCCCGTCCGAAAGAAGTCGCGCCGCGTCACCAGCCGCCAGTTCGCGCTCGGCCTGTTCGTGCTGGCCACGGCGATCGGCTTGCTGCTGTTCGTCGATCGCTACCTCACCCGCGTCACCGCGGGGCGCAGCGACGACTGGTTGCGGGTGCTGCTGGAGCAACTGAGCGGCACCTACGTGGCGGCGTTGCTCATCCCGCTGATGGTCTACGGCACGCGCCGACTGCCTCCGTTCGGGTCGGGCTGGCCACTGAACCTGCCGCTGCATTTCGCGATCGCGATCGGCGTCGGCATCCTGCACACCCTGCTCACCAGCCTGAGCCGCAGCGGCCTGATCGAACTCACCGGCATTGGCCTGGGCGACTACGACCTCAGCCTGTATCGCTTCGTGCTGGCCTTGCCGAACCAGCTGATCGTGTACGCCGTGGTGGTGGGCATCACCCTGGTGGTTGATCGCTATCGCGCGGTACGCAACCGCGAGCTGGAAGCCGCCGAACTCAAGAGCCGGCTCACGCGGGCACAGCTCGAAGCCTTGCGGCGCCAGCTCGAGCCGCATTTCCTCACCTCTTCGCTGAACACGATCTCGGAGTTGATCTACACCAGCCCGAAGGCGGCGGAGGAGATGATCTCGCGCCTCACCGCGCTGCTGCGCCATGCCTTCGCACCGGGGCAGGAGCACGAGACCACGCTGGGCGAGGAACTGCGCACCCTCGACCTGTACCTGGACATGATGCGATTGCGCTTCGCCGAGCGCCTTTTCGTGCAGATCGATGCGCCGGCCGAGTTGCACGCGGCGCGCGTGCCGCGCACCCTGCTGCAGCCGCTGGTCGAGAACGCGCTCAAGTGCAGCGCGGAACCGAATGCCTCGCTGGTGGCGGTGCGGGTATCGATCCGGCGCGAGCAGGACGATCTGGCGATCCGGGTGCGCGACCGCGGCCCGGGCTGCAGCGAGTCGGCGCGCGGCCAGGGCCTGGCCAATATCACCGCCCGCATCCAGACCCTGTACGGCAACGACTACGGCATCAGCCTGAAGGAAGCCGACGAAGGCGGTGCCGAGGTCACGGTGCGCCTGCCGCTGCGCCTGCGCGACCCGGACTGAAGGCTCACCCGGCCGCAACGCCGGGTCGTTTCGTCGCAGTCGCCGCAACCTTTGCCACCCGCAGTACGTCTGTTGCCCTGAATGCGGCACGCGCCGCGCCACGGCAACCCGACATGTCACACCCTTATCGCACCCTGATGTTGCGCGGCCATTTCGGCGTCGCGCTCGCCTGCCTCGCCGTCGCGGGGGCCACCACCCAGGCCCTGGGCTTCGATGGCGAACTGCGCTTCGAGCACGGGCACCTGGTGCTGGTGCCGCGCAGCGCAACGCCCGAAGCCTTGCTGTGCGCGCGCTCCAGCGATGGCACCCAGAGCCTGCTCGCGAACCGGCGGGTGGAACGCGGCTGATCCGGTTTCCCACGCGCGGGTCCGGCAGGCAGCCAGGGACCCGCGTGCTTTTTCTTCCGCCCCCAACAACACGAACGGCGCCCAGGGCGCCGTTCGTGTTTCCAGGCCCGCCCAGATCAGGGCGTGGCGGGTTTCGCCGCGTTTGCGGCCTTCTCCGCCATCATCCGGTCGCGGTTGGCCTTGAACTCGTTGCCCTCGTACCAGTTCGGCCACGCCTCGCCGCTGCTCAGTTCGCGGCCCACCGCGTAGAGCGCATACAGGTCCTGCATCACGCCGGCCAGGTCCCAGGCAGGATCGTATTCGTCTTCGGCCTTGTGGTAGCGATTGGTGGTGTAGTCCTCGCTGAGCGCGCTGCCGTAGGCCTCGCCTTTCTCGACATGGTCCAGGCCCGACTTGGCATACAACGCCGGTACACCTGCCTTGGCGAAGTTGAAGTGATCGGAGCGGTAGTAGAAACCCTTCTCGACGCTGCTCTCGGCATGCAGCACGCGCCCCATCTGCTCGGCGACGGGCTTGAGGATGTCTTCGAGTTCCGATGCGCCGTAACCCGTCACCACCATGTCGCGGGTCTTGCCCACCACCGACATCGCATCCAGGTTGATCACGCCGACGGTGTTCTCCAGCGGAATGCCGGGATGCGCGACGTAGTACTTGGACCCGAGCAGTCCCGACTCCTCCAGGGTCACGGCGACGAACAGCACCGAGCGCTTCGGCGGCGGGTTCTGGGTGACGAATTGCTCGGCGATCTCCAGGATGCCGGCCACGCCGGTGGCGTTGTCGATGGCGCCGTTGTAGATCTGGTCGCCTTCGCCCGGATGCTTGCCGAGGTGGTCCCAGTGGCCCATGTAGATCACGGCCTCGCCGGGACGCTCGCTGCCCGGCAGCAGCGCCATCACGTTGCGCGACTCCTTGCGCGCGATGCTGCTCTTGAGGTCAGCGCCGAAAGTGGCATTCATCGCCACCGGCTTGAAGCCCGGCTTGCCCGCGGCCACGCGCAAGTCATCGAGCTTGAGCCCGGCAGCGTCGAACAGCGACTGCGCGGCCTCGGCGCTGAGCCACCCTTGCAGCGGCAGGCGTGGTTCCGGATCGGTGTCGGCCGGCAGGTCGAACTGCGCGCCGCTCCAGCTGTTCTTCACCACGTCCCAGCCATAACCCGCGCCGGCGGTGTCGTGGATGATGAGCGCCGCACTCGCGCCCTGGCGCGCGGCCTCTTCGTACTTGTAGGTCCAGCGCCCGTAATAGCTCATGCGCTTGCCGCCGAACAGGGCTTCGTCGCCGGCGTGGAAGCCCGGGTCGTTGACGAACATCACCACCGTCTTGCCCTTCACGTCGAGGCCGGCGTAGTCGTTCCAGTTCGCTTCGGGCGCGTTCACGCCGTAGCCGACGAACACCATCTCGCTGTTCTCGAGCTTCACCTCGGGTTGACCGGTGCGCGTGCCGATCACCATGTCGGTGCCGAAGGCGAGCTCGCGCGGCGCGCCACCCAGCGTGATCTTGCCCACCGTGGCCGGATCGGCCGTGGTTTCCACCATCGGCACGGTCTGGAAATAGCTGTCGCCATTGCCGGGCTTGAGCCCGAGTCGTTCGAACTGCGATTTCAGGTAATCGATGGTGAGTTCCTCGCCTCGGCTACCCGGGGCGCGGCCTTCGAACTCGTCCGAGGCCAGCACCTTCACGTGCTGGGCGAAATCCTCGGCCGAGATTTCCGGGCCGAAGCTGTACGGCGGCGGCGCCGGGGCCTCGGCCACCGGCGGCGCGATGGCGTCGGTGGGCGGCACCGGGGCTTCCTCCTGCGTGCAGGCCACCAGCAGCCCGCTCGCCAGGGCAACCGCCAGCATGGCGGAGTGTTTCGTCAGGCGCATCGTGCGGTTCCTTGTTTCGGGGAACCGCGATTGTAGCCTCGCTGCCGCTGCGAAACCGCCGCCGTGCAGGCCGGCGCGACGCCCATGCCTGTTCCCTACTCGAAGCCGTTCTGGAACACCGGCTCGCAGGACATCCACCAGGGCGTGAAGCCCGTGGCCGAGTCCCAGGCCGCGCTGGGGGTGAAGTCGGCGGGCGCGAAGGCATTCGGGCACAGCATCGAAGCGCCGGCTTCCAGCATGCTGGGGGCCGGCGGTGCCGGCACCGGGCCGGTGAGTCGGTTCACTCCGACGAGGAAGGAACGCAATGAATCCAGGCCGGTCAGGGAAGGCGCGGGACCGGTGAGGCGATTGTTCGCAATGTGGAACTGCTGCAGTTGGGTCAGTCCCGTCAGTGCCGGCACGCTGCCGTCGAGTTGATTGTTGTTGACGTTGAACACGATGAGCGCGGTGTTGCCGGACAGTTCGGGGATGGGCCCCGTGAAGTTGTTGGTGTCGACGCTGAAGCCGCGCAGTTGCGCAAGCCCTCCGAGCGAAGGAATCCCGCCGCTCAAGGCATTCTCTTCGGCGCTGAACGCCTCCAGAGCCGGAAGCCCGGTCAGCACGGGCAAGGTCCCCGAGAAATCATTGCGACTGAAGTCGACGCTGCGCAGGGTGGCCAGGCCGGAAAGCGCGGGAATCTCGCCGGACAAGGCATTGTCGAACACCGCGTAGTACTCGATCTTGGCCAGTCCGGCGAGCGATGGCGCGACCCCGGTGAACTGATTCTCCGACACATCGAAGAACGACAGCTCGGCCATGCCCGCGAGGCTGGGCAAGGTGCCGCTCAAGGCGTTGTCGCGCACCACGAAGGACTGCAGCAAGGGAGCACCCTGCAGTGGCGGGAGGGAGCCGGTGAACGCATTCCGCGCCGCGTTGAAACTCCGGAGGCTCGAAAGGCCTTGCAGCGAAGGCAGCGCACCAACCAGCTGATTGCCGTCGATGTCGACGCTCACGAGGCTGGCCAGACCCTGCAAGGACGGCATCGCGCCGGTGAGCCCGTTGTCGCTCAAGCCCAGGATGCGCAAGTGGGTGAACGCTGCCAGTGACGGCAACGGGCCTTGCAGGTTGTTGGCGTAGAGCTGGATCGATGAAACGTCCGTGCCCGCCTGGTTGCAGGTAACGCCAACGGAGTTGCAGCCCGGACCCGGCGCCGTCCATCCGGTACGGTCGGTCCAGTTCGGCCCATTGGTGCTGTCGTGGATGGCGATCAGCGCGTCACGCTGTGCCACCGACAACTGGGCCCGCGCAGGGCTCGTCAGCGCGCCCACGAACACAGCCAGTGCAAGGCACGGATGCAACCGGGCAAGTCGACGCATGGGTCACCTCGGGCGACGGGAGCCAGCGCGGCCTGGCCCCCCGGCGCCGCGGCGCAACCCCAAACGGGATGACGCGTTGCAATTGTTTACAAGACTCCGGGCTTAGCAGACGCCCCTGTCCGACGAGCGGCCTCTCAGACGGTATGGCCGGTCGGATGGAAGCCTCGCCCGGCAGCGGCGAGGCTTCCCTGGTAGCGGGACGCGGCTCTGGGCTCAGGGCTCCTCGCCGCTGAACGCGGTCGCGGTGGCGCCTTCGATCGGGCCAACCCTGGCACTGATGTGCACGAACAGCTCGACCTCGCGCTCGAACTTGAGCGTGCCTTCCACCACCGCGTTCGGGCCGATCACCACGCGCGGCTTGCGCGATTTGCCGTTGCCCCAGTTGAACCAGCCACCCTTGGGCTTCTCGATCAGGATGCCGCCGCGCACGATGGAATCGGCGCCGACGATCACGTCGCCGTTGACCGTGGCCAGGCCCTGCCCCACTTCCGCGCCGGAAAGTTCGATCCGGCCATTGACGGTTTCGATGCCGCCCTGCACCCGGCTGCCGCGTGCGATCTCGATGCCGCCGTTCACCGTCTCGATGCCTTCCGCCACCATCACGCCTTCGCCGACCGCGATTCCGCCATTGACGGTCTCCAGCGAGCCGACGCTGGCCTGCTCCGCTACCCGGATACCGCCGTTCACGGTGCTGGCGCTTTCGACGCGCGTCCCGCTGGCAATCGAGATGCCGCCGTTGACGGTATCGAGTTCGCCGTACTCGCTGCCGGCCTGGGTGCTGATTGCGCCGTTGACCTTGTCGATGTCCTGCTTGGCGTAGGCAACGGGGCTGGCGGCCAGCACGGCGATGAGGATGAATGTGCGCATGGAGGAAACTCCGTTCGGTTCGTGGCGTGGATGCGGGGATGACGCGCACGCAACGGCGCGCGTGACGCCTTGGATGGCACGCTGTGGCCGAGGGTTTAAGCCCTTCCGCTACAATTCGCGCTCCCAGGCCCTGCCGGAAGTCACGGATGTCGCGACCCAAGCCCGTACTGCTGCTGATCCTCGACGGCTGGGGCCACCGCGACGATCCGGCCGACAACGCCATCGCGCAGGCGCAGCTTCCGAACTGGCGACGCTTGCTGGCCGATTGCCCGCACACCCTGATCCACACCTCGGGCCTGCACGTGGGCCTGCCCGATGGACAGATGGGCAACTCCGAAGTCGGGCACATGAACCTCGGCGCCGGGCGCATCGTGTACCAGGACCTGACCCGCATCGACGCGGCGATCCGCGACGGCAGCTTCTTCGACAACGCCGAACTGCTTGCGGCCTGCGACGCGGTGAACGCGAATGGCGGCACGCTGCACGTGTTCGGACTGTTGTCGCCGGGCGGCGTGCACAGCCACGAAGACCACCTCTTCGCGATGCTGCGCCTGGCCACGCGCCGCGGCGTGCAGCGTGTTGCAGTACACGCGTTCCTCGATGGACGCGATACGCCGCCGCGTTCGGCCGAGTCCAGTCTTCGCGCAGCGCAGGCGCTGTGCAGCGAGTTGGGAAGCGCGCGCATTGCCAGCGTCAGTGGCCGCTACTACGCGATGGACCGCGACCAGCGCTGGGACCGGGTGCAGCGCGCCTACGATGCCATCGCCCTGGCCCGCTCCGAACACCACGCCAGCGATGGCATGGCCGCGCTCGAAGCCGCCTATGCGCGCGGCGAGAGCGACGAGTTCGTCGCCCCGACCGTGATCGGCGGCGGCGCGCCGATGCGCGACGGCGACGCCGTGGTGTTCATGAACTTCCGCGCCGACCGCGCGCGGCAGCTGTCGTCGGTGTTCGTGCGCGGGGATTTTTCCTGCTTCGCGCGCCAGCCCATCGCCCTGTCGCGCTACGTCTGCCTCACCGAGTACGACGCCAGCCTGCCCGCGCCGGTGGCCTTCGCGCCCGACTCCCTGTCCAACACCTTGCCGGAAGTGCTGGCGGCCAACGGCATGACCCAGTTGCGCATCGCCGAAACCGAGAAGTACGCGCACGTCACCTTCTTCTTCAGCGGCGGACGCGAGGATCGCTGGCCGGGCGAGGAGCGCGTGCTGGTGCCCAGCCCCAAGGTCGCCACCTATGACCTGCAGCCGGAAATGAGTTGCCCGGAAGTCACCGAGCGCCTGGTCGAGGCGATCAGCGGGCAACGCTTCGACGTGATCATCTGCAATCTCGCCAATCCGGACATGGTGGGCCACACCGGCGACCTGCAGGCCGCGATCCTCGCGGCACAGGCCATCGATGCGGCACTGGGCCGCATCCGCGCCGCGCTCGAGGCGGCTGGCGGCGAAATGCTGCTCACCGCCGATCACGGCAACCTTGAGATGATGCGCGACGAAAGCACCGGCCAGGCCCACACCGCGCACACCACCGGCCCGGTGCCGCTGGTCTATCTCGGTCGAGCGGCGCGGCTCGCGCCCGACGGCGCGCTCAAGGATGTCGCGCCCAGCCTGCTTCACCTGCTCGGCCTGCCGCCACCGCCACAGATGGGTGGGCGCAACCTCGTGACCTTCGATTGACCGTCCGCGCCTGATCACTCGCGCATGAATCGCGTCGCGTTGCTGTTTCTCGGGTGCCTGCTCGCCGCGACCGGCGCGCTGCAGGCACAGGAAGCCCCCGTCGCCGATCGCAACAACCGCGAACGCGAGGCGAGCCAGAAGCTCGAAGCAGTGCGCAGCGAGATCCGGTCGCTGACCGATGCGCAGCGCGCCCTCGAAGGCGAACGCGGCGATGCAACCCGCTCATTGCGCGAAGCCGATGAAGCGGTGAATGCCGAGGCCAGGGCCTTGCGCCAGATCGATGCCGACTTGCAGGTTCAGGAACAGGAACTGGCCCGGCTCGAAGCCGCGCAGGCCGCCCTGCAACATCGATTGGGCAAACAGCGCGAGGCGCTGGCAGACCTGTTGCGCTCGGCCTACGCGCTCGGCCGCCACGAGCAACTCAAGCTGCTGCTGGCGCAGGATCGCATCGATGAACTGGCGCGGGTGCTGGCCTATCACCGCTACTTCCAGCGCGACCGCGTCGGGCGCATTGAAACCCTGCTGGTGGAACTGCGCGAACTGGCCGAAGTGGGGCGCGCGGTGCAGGCGCAACGCGAAAGCCTGTCCGCATCGCGCGGCACGCAGGCCGAGCGCATCGCCACGCTCGAGTCGCAGCGCGAACAGCGCCGCGAGCTTCTGCGTGGCCTCGATGTGCAGTTCGCCGATGCCAAGGCGCGGCTCGCCGCGCTGGGGCGCGACGAGCGGGCCCTGCTCAAGCTGCTGGCCTCGCTGCAGGACGTGTTCGCGGACATTCCCAAGCAGCTCGACGAAATGCGACCGTTCGCGCAACGCCGCGGATCGTTGCGGCGACCACTTGCGGGCAAGGTGCTCAGTGCCTTCGGAGCTCGCATGCCCGACGGGCGCGCCAGCCAGGGATGGCTGATCGCGGGCGAAACCGGCGCCAGCGTCGGCGCCGTGGCGCCCGGTCGCGTGGCCTTCTCCGATTGGCTCAAGGGCTACGGCCTGATCGTGATCCTGGACCACGGCGACGGCTACATGAGCCTGTACGCCCAGAACGACAGCCTGCTCAAGGACGTGGGCGACTGGGTGGCGCGCGGCGAAGCGCTTGCGGGCGTGGGCAGTTCCGGCGGACAGGGCGAGGCAGCGTTGTATTTCGAGCTGCGCCTGAACGGTCGCCCGGTCGATCCCAAGCCTTGGTTCACGGCGCGGTGAAGTGCGGAGCGCGTGCGATAATCGCGGCATGACCGCCTTCAAGCCGCTGCTGACCTCCTCCGCGCTCGCCGTCGCGCTCACCCTCGCTGCGCCGCTGCAAGCGCAGGATGCGCCGCCCGCGAACGAGCCAGCACCCGCGACACCGGCGACACCGGCGGCACCGTCAACACCGCCGGCGGCCGCAGCGGCGAAGGGCGATGCCGCGGCCGACCCGAAGGATCGCGTCAGCCTCGAGGAAGTGCGCCGTTTCGTCGCGGTGTTCCGCGCGGTGAAACAGGCCTATGTCGACCCGGTCGATGATGAGGAATTGATGCGCGCCGCGATCCGCGGCCTGCTCACCGACCTTGACCCGCACAGCGCCTATCTCGACAACGACGAATCGCAGGCGCTCACCGAACAGGCCAGCGGCGCCTACGACGGCCTTGGCCTGGAAGTGCTGCAGCAGCCCGACCGCAGCCTGCTGGTGATCGCGCCGATCGACGACACGCCAGCGGCCCGCGCCGGGATCAAGCCGGGCGACATCATCGTCAAGATCGACGGCAAGGCGATCGATGCCGACAACGTCGATGCGGCCGTGGAATCGATGCGCGGCAAGCCCGGTTCGCCGATCACGCTTACGGTGCAACGCGAGAGTTCGGCCGATCCGATCGACTTCACCCTGATGCGCGAGACCATCCGCGTCTCCAGCGTTCGCGCGCGCGGGCTCGATCCCGGCTACGCATATCTGCGCATCAGCACCTTCCAGGCCGATACCGGCAGCGAAGTGCAGCGCAAGCTGGGCGCGCTGCAAGGCCAGGGCGACAAGGCACTCAAGGGTCTGGTCCTGGACCTGCGCAGCAATCCCGGCGGCCTGCTCAATGCCGCGGTGGAAGTGGCCGACGCCTTCCTCGACGAGGGCGTCATCGTCTCGACCAAGGGCCGGCTCAACTACGCCAATGCCGAATTCAAGGCACGCCGCGGCGACCTGCTGCAAGGCGCACCGATCGTGATCCTGTCCGACAGCGGCACTGCGTCTGCCGCGGAAGTGCTGGCCGGCGCGCTGCGCGACCACAAGCGCGCACTGGTGATGGGCACGGCCAGCTTCGGCAAGGGTTCGGTACAGACCGTGCTGCCGATGGACAACGGCGACTCGATCAAGCTCACCACCGCGCGTTACTACACCCCGAGCGGCGTCTCGATCCAGGCCAGCGGCATCGAACCGGACGTGCTCTTGCCCGAAGACGCCGAACTCGCCGCCAACAGCAACCGTCCGCCCAGCCTGCGCGAGCGCGACCTGCCCGGGCACCTGCGCGGCGACCGCGAAGTCGTCGAAGGCGACACCGGCGCGACTGCGTCGCCGATGCCCGAACGGGCCGAGGAACTGGACGATTTCGCGGTGCGCGAGGCGCTGAATCTGCTGAAGGGATTGAGTGTGTTCCGCACGCGCGCGACGAAGGCGGGATGAGGGGCGTGGCCGGCGCGAGTCGATTCGAATTCGTCATGGTTGCGCGGGCTGGCGGCCAGCATTTCGCGTTACTCGCCTGATGCAAGTTGTTCGCGAGGTTTCGTTTGGCTGAGTTGCTTGCCGTGTCCGTGCTGGCGAGCTTTCAGGCCTTCGCCTTGCTCGCTTGACGCGGCTGTATCGCGGGGTTTCGTCCGCCTCGGCGGCGGCCGAGTTACTTCTCTTTGCGTGCCCAAAGAGAAGTAACCAAGAGAAAGGGCACCCGACTCTGGCGCCGGACTTCGTCCGGTGCCCTGCGCTGCTCGCCGGACTCGGGCCGGCGCGAACTCGGCCTTTTTCGCTTGACGCGGCTTGCTGGCAAGAGTTTCGTCCGCCTCGGCGGCGGCCGAGTCACTTCTCTTTGCGTGCCCAAAGAGAAGTAACCAAGAGAAAGGGCACCCGACTCTGGCGCCGGACTTCGTCCGGTGCCCTGCGCTGCTCGCCGGGCTCGGGCCGGCGCGAACTCGCGCATCCCTGCGCTCGAACATGCGCGCCTTTCCCCCGAGCCCGGCTGCGCTGCTCGGCGCCAGAGACGGGAGGGAGAGCCAGGAGCTCGCACGCCGTTGCTCTTGATCTCTGTCCCGTAGATCGCGGCGGCGGGCCGAAGGATCAGTGCGCAGCATCGCGCGCAGGAAGCGCGCGAGTTTCTCGCCGGTACATGGACGTGCCGTCGAGAAACCCCGGAGGCCCGACGTGAACCATCGCGCAGCGAGGGCGCGATCTCCGGGTCGCCTTCTCTTTGGCTACTTTCTCTTGGCGAAGCAAGAGAAAGTAGCTCGGCCGCCGCCGAGGCGGACGAAACCCCGCGACGAACTCACTTCCGGCGAGTAAAGCCGAAGAGCCCACAAACCGCATGACGTGCCTTCGGCAGTCGCAAGATGCCTCCTGCTTTCGCCGGAAAAATAGGCCAGCAGCACCCGCGAAACGTCGAACGTCAGTTGGCCGGCCGACTCGGATTCCCGATGGTGGTCTCGTCGTAACCGCCCACCTCGAACACGGGCTCATGCGTGCTGCCATCGTCGAGCGTCACCTTGAAGCTAATCTTGCGCGCGTTCGGCAGCGCCTCGACGATGGCCTTGAAATCCTCGACGAACATCGCCGGTTCGCCGGTCTCGGGCAATTTGCCCGGGTAGGTCACGCCCGCCGCATCGTCGAATTGCGCGCTCACGCTGCAGGGCGTGGCGCAGGAAAAGTGGCCGCGATCGGTGAGCAGGTAGACGTCGTCGCCCCACTGCGGGTGACGGCGCAGCACGAGGCGCGCCCTGGGTGCATCCTTGCCCGGTTCGGCCTCGCCCAGCGTGTTGGAACTGTACAAATAGGCGCTGCGCACCGTGCCGCCGGCCTCGGCATCGTGGCCGCTGTGGTAGACCCACAGGCCCTTCAGCCGGCGATCTTCCGCATCGGCAGAAACCTTGGTGCGCAGGCCTTCGAGGATCGGCGCGACTTCCTTCGCCGCGCTCGTGCCCGGGAAGGACTTGACCAGGTCCTCGGCCAGGTTCAGCGCCAGGTCGTCGCGTCCGGTGGCTTGCAGTTGCCTGAAACTCGCGAGGCGTTCCGTGGCCTTGGCCTCGGCCGCGCGCGCGTGCCGCGCCTGGCGTTCGGCTTCCAGCTTTTCGGCATTGTTGCATCCGGCCAGGCCCATCGCGGCGGCGCAGACCAGGGCAAGGATCGACAAACGGGGTGTCATCGCAGGAACTCCTTCAGGGCGGCAGCGGTTTCGACGGGGCGCTCCATCATCGGCATGTGGTTGCAACCATCGAGCAGGGTCACGACGCTGCCATGGATCGCGCGACGATACAAATCCGCCGCGCTCACGTCGATCACGCGATCGGCGCGACACCACAGCAACAGGGTCGGCGCCACGATGCGTTCGGCCTCGCGCACCGGCAGGAAGGCCTCCGGCCCGCGCCCGATGGCATCGAGCACGGTGGATTCGAAGCCTGCGTCCGCGATGCGCCGCGCAATCAGCGCGCGATCCGCCGGCCAGGGCACGAAGGGCGGGTGATCGAACACGGCGCCGAGGTAGCGATCGAGCGAGGCGCGATCGCCCACCGCAAAAGGATTGTGGCCGTCGACCACCGCGCGCCCGAAGGCGTTCTCGCGAAACAGTGCACCACCCGCGTCCATCAGCACCAGTTTCGAGACGAGCTCGGGATGGCGCGCGGCCAAGACCGCCGCGATGCCTCCGCCCATCGAGTGCCCAACCAGGATCACCGGCCCGTCGTCCACGGTGCGCAGCCAGCGCGCGACGCGCTCGGCCTGCGCGGCGTATCCGTAGTCGGTTCCTTCGCTGCGCCGGCTCTGGCCCCAGCCCGGCAAGTCGGGCGCGATCACGCGATAGTCCGCATTCAGCTGCGGCATCAGCGTCAGCCAGTTCTCCTTGCTCCCGGTGTAGCCGTGCAACAGCACCAGCGTGGGGCCGTGACCGGCCACGAGCTGCGCGATGCGCTCCTCGCCCACCGCGACTTCCCGCTGGCTGGCAGCCGCGAGCCAGCGCAGGCGGGCGTATTCGGCATCGAGCGCCAGCTGCGGGCGCAGCACCGCGAGCCCGGCCAGCGCCGCGGCAACGCACGCCAGAGACCACGCCAGCGCACGCCCGCGACGCTTGCGCCTCATCGGATCAGCGCGTGGCAGCAGGCTTGTTCAAAACCGCTTCCACCGCCGCCGTCGTGATCGGGTGGTAGCCCGGCTTGGCGTCGTCGAACACCTTGCGCGCGAACTCGCGCCCGTCGGCGCTCGCGGCCAGCGCCTCGTAGGTGGGCAGGATCAGCTTGCGACGTCCGATGCGGGTGAGGAACTCGGCAATCGACAGGCGCGCCTCGAAATAGCCGGAGCGCACGGTGAGCGGATACCAGCGCTGCGCGATCTCGCCGTTGCCGGTGCCGGTGAAGCGGAAGGCCTTGTCCAGTTCCACCAACTGCTCGGCGGTGAGTCGTTCCGGCATGGCCTCGATGAAGCGCACCCATTCCTGCGTGCCCCACTTGGCGGTGTCGAGGTCGGCCGCCGCCACACGCCCCTTGAGCCAGCTCCCACGCGCCGCATCGACCGCATCGAAGCGCGCCGATTTCGCCGCCTGCGCGAAGGCCGGGATGCCGGGTTCATGCAGCCACGCGGCCAGCTCCGCCTCGCTCACGGCTTCGGTGTTCTTCGGCAACAGGTGCTGCGTCATGTATTCGACGAACTGCTCGGTGCTGATGCTCTGGAACGCGAAGTGGTTGAAGTAGCTGCGCAGGAAGGCATCGAAGGTCTCGCGCCCGAAGCGCTGCTCCAGGAACTGCAGGAACCACGCGCCCTTGATGTAGGCCACGTCGGTGAGTGCCTCGTCCGGGTCGGCCCCGAGCAGCGGCGGCAAGGCCAGGGCCTGGCGCTCCTTCGGCAGCTCTTCCAGCTCCTTCTTGAGCCCGAACTGGCTGATCACGTCTTCCATCTGCGCCAGCTCGGTGCCGTACAGCGACTCGACGATGCGGTTTTCCACGTATGAAGTGAAACCCTCGTTCAACCACATGTCCTTCCAGCTGGCATTGGTGACGAGGTTGCCCGACCACGAATGCGCCAGCTCGTGCGCGATCAGCGACACCAGCGACTTGTCGCCCACGATCACGGTGGGCGTGATGAAGCTCAGGCGCGGATTCTCCATGCCGCCGAACGGGAACGAAGGCGGCAGGATCAGCAGGTCGTAGCGCTCCCAGCGGTACGGGCCGTAAAGCGCCTCGGTGGTCTGGATCATCTTCTCGGTGTCGGCGAACTCGTTCACCGCGGCGTCCACCGTGGCCGGTTCGGCCCACACCCCGCTGCGCTCGGAAATCGGCTTGAACACCAGGTCGCCGGCCGCGATCGCCATCAGGTAGGACGGAATCGGCTGGCTCATGCGGTACACGTAGTCGCCATCACGTGCGGCATCGGGCGGATTGTCGGCGCTCATCAGCGCCATCAGTTCCGGCTCGGTTTCCAGGTGCGCGGTGTAGGTGTAGCGCACGCCCGGCGTGTCCTGCAGTGGCACCCAGCTGCGCGCGTGGATCGCCTGCGACTGGCTGAACATGAAAGGCAGCTTCTTGCCCGCCGTCATCGACGGTTCCAGCCATTGCAGGCCCGAGGCCGTGGGCGCGGTGCGATAGCGCACCCGCACCAGATCGTACGGCCTGCGCATCGAGATCGTGAGCTTCTGCCCGAAAATCGGATCGCGCGCGGCGAGCTCGAACTTCAGCCGGCGCCAGCCACCGTTGCCCGACTTGCCCATCACCTTGTCGATCGCGAGGTCGCGCGTGTCGAGGATCAGGCTGCGATGCGCCGGATCCTTCCAGTGCAGCGCCAGATCGACGCTGCCGCGCAGTTCCTTCTTCTGGAAATCCACGCGCAGGTCGAGGCCCAGATCGCGGATCACGACCTTGTCAGGCTCGGAATACGAATGCTCGTCGTGATGGCGGTCGGGCTCCGCCGCATATGCGGTAGAGAACAGGCAGGCGAACAACAGCGCAGACAGGCGCATGGGACCCTCGGCGGAGGCGGGAAAGTCGCAAGTTTACCCGCTCCTTCTCCCTGGGGCGGGGCTTGCCCCGCCGCGTTCGCTTCCGCTGCGCTTGCGTCCGGGGCTCATCCCGTCTCGAGCATCACGATCCGGGCAGCGGGGCGAGCCCCGCTCTACGAGTGGCGGATCAGACCTTGTGGCCGGAGTGGATCGCCACGATTCCGGCCGAGAGGTTGCGGTAATCGCAGCGCGCAAACCCGGCCGCCTGCATCATGGCGCGCAGTTCCTCCTGCGGCGGGTGCTTGCGGATCGACTCGGCGAGGTACTGGTACGACTCCGGATCGCCCGCGAACAGACGCCCGAGACGCGGCAGCACCTGAAACGAGTGGAAGTCGTACAGCGGTTTGAGCGGCGCCGCCACGACCTGCGAGAACTCCAGCACCAACGCGCGTCCGCCGATCTTCAGCACGCGCTGCATTTCGCGCAGCGCGGCGGCCTTGTCGGTGACGTTGCGCAGGCCGAAGGCGATGGTGACCAGATCGAAACTCGCATCGGGAAACGGTAGGGCCTCGGCATTCATCTGCGCGTAGTCGAGGCCACGCACGAGGCCACGGTCGGTGAGGCGATCACGCCCCACGCGCAGCATCTCGGCGTTGATGTCGCCCAGCACCACACCGCCCTCGATCCGATCATCCTGAGCCTGTCGAAGGACGACGCGCTCGTGCAGCAACGCCGCGATATCGCCGGTGCCCCCGGCCAGATCCAGCACCCGGTCGCCGCGCCGCACTCCGGCGCTGGCGACGAAGTAGCGCTTCCACAGCCGATGCACCCCGAACGACATCAGGTCGTTCATCAGGTCGTATTTCTGCGCCACCGACGAGAACACGCGCCCGACGAGCTTCTGCTTCTCGCCCACGGGTACGTCGCGATAGCCAAAGTGAGTGGTCTGGTCGTCCATGCCGCGATTATCGCATTGCGGCCGCGCTGGCTGGCACCGGGTGAAGCGGGCAAGATCGGTGCATGCCCGCCCCTGCCCTATCTGCGATCCACTGGCGCCTTGCCCGCTATGACGACCTCGAGCGCGACGACCTGTGGGACCTGCTCACCCTGCGCTGCGAGGTATTCGTCGTCGAACAGCGTTGCGCCTATCTCGACCCGGACGAGAAAGATCGCCATCCCGACACGCGCCACCTGCTCGGCCGCGCGCCGGATGGCCAACTTGCCGCCTACTTGCGCCTGCTCGCCCCGGGGCTGAGTTACGCCGAAGCCAGCTTCGGTCGCGTCATCGTCGCGCCGCCGTTCCGCGGCACCGGACTCGGGCACGCCCTGGTGCGCCACGCGCTGCAGCACAGCGCCACGCTCTGGCCGGGCCACGCCATCCAGATCGGCGCGCAGGCGCATCTGGTCGACTACTACGCCACGCACGGCTTTCGCGCCGTGGGCGACGAATACGACGAGGATGGCATCCCGCATCGGCACATGCGGCGCGCGGCCGGTGCGCTGGATTGAAGCTCACTGCGGCGCGCGAGGCGAAGAAGCTCGTGCATCTCAGGCGGCGAGACCTGGGGCAGGGATGCTGGTCCCATCACGATCACGGACTGCCGACTCGGATCGCCGCACCGATTCTGTGGTCACACTTCGTACCGACCACTGGCGATGCCCCAGCGCGATGATGGGTTGGTGCGTTACCTAGCTTCTCGATGGTTGGAGGCGATACGGCGATGAGCATTTCGAAAGCACACACTCGACCATCGACCGGTACGCGCTGGTCGACACCAGAGCTCAAGCTCGCCCACTTCTCTTTCCACGATCGGATGCTGCTGGAGGTCTGACACTGCTTTGCGCAATCACCACCCCGCCTCCTCCAGCAACGCCTGCGTCTTCGCATCCGCCGGCTTCGCCACGAGTCCGCCGCGCGCGCCGAGCGTCACGTCGTAGCTGGCACCGTCGAGCATGGGCAGGTAGGCGGCGCTGCCGTAGTCTGAATCCACGAAGGGCAGATAGCGCGGGAACTGGCGCTTGAGCGTCCACAGGTCGGGGAAGGCGTCGGCGTTGAGCGCGTGCACGCTGCGCGGGGCTTCGAGCTCCTGCTTGGGATCGCCGTAGCGGCCGGACAGGCGCTCCAGGCGATACAGGTTGGGCGCTCCGGCCAGCAGTGCCGGCAGCTTCCAGCGGATCAGGCGCGCATCGAGCTGCCACTCGTCGCCACGCAACTCGAAGCTGCGATGTTGGCCATCGGCGCTGTCCAGCCGCGCGGACCAGCGTTGCGGCTCGATCTGTCGCAGGCTGATGCGCGCCACGCGCTCCTCACCACCGAACTGCAGGTAGTGGAACAGGCCAGCCGCGAGCAGGCCCAGGCCCAGCCCCGCCGCGAGGAAGCCCACCGCCAGCAGCACACGCAACAGCACGCCCAGCCACTGGCGTCGGCGCAAGGCACGACGCAGGCCGGCAGCGAAGATCAGGCCGAACAGCAGGCAGCCGATGGCCGGAACCAGGAGGAACAGGAAGGGCGACATGCGCGGGATTATGCCAACAAGCGCCGGTCGCGCTCCCGGCGCCGAGGGCGGGCCGCGCCGCAGGCACGCAGGCGTGGCCAGCGCCTATACTTCCGGCATGAAGAAATCCCTGCGCATTCCCCTGATCCTGCTCTTCGTCGGCGTGGTGCTGGCCGGTTGCGGCAACAAGGGCGACCTGGTGCTGCCCGATCCACCCGAACCGACCACGGCCGAAACACAACCCGAGCCATGAGCACCGCGGCCGGCCTGCGCTTCTCGAAGATGCACGGCGCGGGCAACGACTTCGTGATCCTCGACCGACGCCGCGAGGCGAAGCCGCTCGATGCGGCGCTCGTCGCACGCCTCACCGATCGCCATCGCGGCATCGGCTGCGACCAGTTGCTCACGATCGAGGCGCCGCGCAGTGCGAATGCGGTGGCGGCCTACGGCATCTGGAACTCTGACGGCAGCGCCTCGTCCCAATGCGGCAACGGCGCGCGCTGCATCGCGGCCTGGCTGTGGCGTGACGGGCTCGCGGACCGGCGATTCGTGCTGGACAGCCCGTCCGGGCCGGTCGAGGCGGAACTGGCTGCGGATGGCCGGGTAAGCATCGACATGGGCATTCCGGATTTCTCTCCCGCCGGCATCGGGCTGGATCTGCCCCAGGCGATGGACGGTTACAGTCTGGTCGTGGCCAGCGAGGCCTTGCGCTTCGGCGCGGTATCGATGGGCAACCCGCACGCGGTGCTGGAAGTGGACAGCGTGGAGGGTGCCGACGTGGCGCGCCTCGGGCCGGCCTTGCAGCAGCATCCGGCCTTCACCCGCAGTTGCAATGTCGGATTCGCGCAGGTCCTGTCACCGCAGCGCATCCGCTTGCGCGTGCACGAGCGTGGCGCGGGCGAAACCCTGGCCTGCGGCAGCGGCGCCTGCGCCGCGGTGGCGGTATTGCGCCGGCGTGACCGGGTCGGACCCGAGGTCGAAGTGCAGCTACCCGGTGGCGTGCTGCAGATTTCCTGGCCCGGCGCGGGTCATCCGCTGCGGATGAAGGGGCCGGCCGAGTTCGTGTTCGAAGGCGAACTCCTGGGCTGAACCCGACGCCGGTGTAGCCCTGCGGCGCGGTCGCGCGGCCTCATTGGCGGATGACGCTGGCGCGGGTCACGTAGATCAGCTCGCAGGCACCCGCGCCGCTGTCGGTGCGCGACAGCGACGAGTTCCAGTAGAAGCCGTCTTCGGCCTTGGCGTTGACCAGCAGGCCGCGGATTTCCACCACGCTGCCCGGCGACATGCGGAACAAGGCCGCGCGTATCGCGTCATCGGCCGGGATCAGGTGGGCATTGGTGGCCGAGCGGGTGATTTCTTCCGGCGGAATGGGCGGTTGATCGCTCCATCGATAGGAGAAGAAGCGCACGCCCTGGCTGATGTTCAAGGCATCGGCGACCTCGCCATCGCTCATCCGACCCCAGCCCAGCGCGAAGTCGATCGGCGACAGCGACGCGCCGCGATCGTAGTCGTAGCGTTCGCTGGACAACAGGCGGGCACGCACCACGAACTCGGCGAGCGGCTGCAATTGGTAGTCGCCGTGGCGGATCACCGGCTGCGCCGAGAGCTCGGTCTGGCGCGGGGGATCGGGCGCGAGCACGCCCGGGCCCAGGTCGACCGCCGACGGCGTCCGATGCGCCAGATGCCACGCCGCGCCCAGCAATGCGATACCCAGCAAGAAGATGATGCGTCGATCCATCGTGGCATCGTAGCGCGTTGCGTCCCGGCCTCGGGTGGGATCGGGTGAAATCTGGCATCGCACCGCGATCATCGCTACTCTGGCCGGCGCGAACGACGCGCAAGGATGCGTCGGTTTTCCATGCAACTTTGCGGGCCGGAGGTGGGTGGCAATGAGCGATGTGGTGAAAGAGGGCCCGGGCGCCTTGGAAGTGGCGAGCTTCCTGCGGCGTCATCCGCGCTTCCTCGACCAGTTCCCGGATCTGGCGCTGAGCCTGAACGTGCCGCGCGAGGATGGCCCGGCCACTTCGCTCGCCAGCTACCAGCTCGATGTGCTGCGCGACAAGAACCGCGAACTCAATCGTCGCCTGCAGGAGCTGTTCGCCACCGCGAACGAGAACGAGCGCCTGACGGTGCGCACGCACCAGCTCACCCTCGCCCTGCTGCGCGCGCGCGACCCGGCGGAAACCCTGCGCACCCTCGTCGCGGTGCTGACCGAGGATTTCCGCAGCGAACAGGTACGGGTGCTGCTGCATCGCGCCGATCCGCGCCTGCCGGCGGCGGAATGGGTGCAGATCGTGCCCGCGGAGGATGCCGTGTTGCGGCCCTTCGCCGAGTTCCTGCAGGCCGGCGAACCACTCTGCGGACGCTTGCAGGCGGACAAGCTGGACCTTCTGTTCGGTACGCGCGCCGCCGAGATCGAGAGCGCCGCGCTGCTGCCGCTGGGCGGGCGCGGCATGCTCGCCATCGGCAGCAACGACGCCAACCGCTTCTACCCCGGCATGGGCACGCTGTTCCTGCGCCTGATGTCCGAAGCGCTGGTGGCGGCGCTGGCGCGTTACGACGAATGAGCCACGCATCCGCCGGATTGCTGCGCGAGATCGAGGCCTTCCTCGCGCAGCTCTCGGTGGAGCGGCAGGTATCGCCGCACACCTTGGCGGCGTATCGACGCGACCTGGCCCTGCTGCTGTCGCACGCGCAAGGCCTGTCGCTGGACAACTGGCACGCCTTGCACACCGAGCAGGTGCGCGCATTCATCGCGGCACAACACCGCCGCGGGCTGGCGCCGAAAAGCCTGCAACGCCTGCTCTCGGCCTGCCGCGGTTTCTTCCGTTACCTGCTGCGCGAAGGGCAGCTCGGGCTCGACCCGAGCACCGGCCTGCGCGCCCCCAAGGCCGCGCGCAAGCTGCCGCAGATCCTCGATGCCGACGAAATGGCGCAACTGGTGCAGGTGGAAGGCGACGCACCGCTCGACCGGCGCGATCGCGCCTTGCTGGAGCTTTTCTATTCCTCCGGCCTGCGCCTGTCGGAACTGTGCGCGCTGCGCTGGCGCGACCTCGATGCCGACGATGCCCTGGTGCGGGTGCTGGGCAAGGGCGGCAAGACCCGCGTGGTGCCGGTGGGGCGGCACGCGCTCGCGGCGTTGCGGCGCTGGCGTGAATCCGGCGCGGGCCAGGCCGATGCGCCCGTGTTTCCCGGTCGCCAGGGCGCGGCACTGTCGCCACGTGCGGTGCAGGCGCGGATGAAGCAACTGGCGCAGCGCCAGGGTCTGTGGAAACGGGTGCATCCGCACCTGCTGCGCCACTCCTGCGCCAGCCACGTGCTGGAATCCTCCGGCGACCTGCGCGGCGTACAGGAACTGCTCGGCCACGCCGACATCGCCACCACCCAGATCTACACCCACCTCGACTTCGGGCACCTCGCCAAGGTCTACGACGCGACCCATCCACGCGCCAAGCGGCGCGCGGAGAAATAGGGCGGGCAGCGTTCCGGGTCTAGGGCCCGTCGTGCGCTGCCCGCTCCGGGGGCGACTCGAATCCGTCGTGAAACACTTCGCCCGGGACCAGCTCATAGGCACCAAGATCGAGCGGACCGAAGGCATTGGTGATGGACGCATGGTCGGCAACGCGCGGGTTGCCATCGAGATCGATCGCAACGCCGGACGGAACCGGCGCGAAATCCAGCGCCGGTGAATCGGGCTGCAGGCGCAGGTCGGTTCCGCGCAGGGAACTATCGTTGATGTAGCGCGGGTCGCCCTGCAGGACGCTGGTGCTGTTCGGCAAGTCGCTCGAGTCGTGTACCAGCAGGTACTCGGCAAAGACCGGCGTGTCACCCTCCAGCGCCAGCAAATTGCTTCCGGGTTGGTAAATCACGCTCGAGTGCAGGCGCAGGTAGCGCAGCTCGCCGCCGAACAGGGCACTGCCGAAGTCACTCGCCCCGAGGGTGATGCGCGAGAAGTCCGCCAGATCGCCGACCTGCGCGCGCAGCACGGCACCGGCCTGTTCTGACCCGATGATTTCGCTGTCGCTGACGTAGAGCTGAGCCCCGCCCTGGGCATTGCGACCGCTGACGCGGAAGGCCTCGCCGACGAAGTTGGCGCGGATCAACAGGTGTCGCAGCACGGCTTGCGCCGTTCCGTGGGTGGCCGACACATGCACCAACGCGCCCTGTCGTTGTGCCTGGCTCCCGGAGCTTCCGCTCATCGAACTGTAGAGGCGTCGCTCCGGTGGCGGTTCGTTCCAGTTCAACTGAACCCGGGCCGGATTGCCGGGCGTGCCGGCTTCATCCAGATAGATCGCCGCGCCCGAGATTCCGGCGCTGCCACGCACCGAGACATAGCCGGAGAAGTCCAGGCGCGTGAGGCCCTGCACGGCACGCGCGTAGATCGATCCGCCGTGGCGCTGGGCCTGGTTCTGCAGATGCACGCCCAGGCTCGGGTTGTTCGGCACCGCGAAGGTCACGCTGCTGCCGCCCTCGACATACAGGCCGCCGCCGTCGAGCCCGGCGTAGTTGTTGTCGATCGTGGCGTCGTCGACGATCAGGCGCGAGCCCCGGTCCAGGTAGATGCCGCCGCCCCACTCGCCGGCGTTGTTGTTGTGCACCCGCACGTCGCCGCGGAATTCGAGCAGGCCTCCGAGGCTGTAGATGCCGCCGCCGATGCGCGCGTTGTTCAGGCCGATCGACGTTCCGCCGGTCAGGATCACCTGCTGCGCGATCTGCTCGGGCTGGGTACGTTCGATGTAGAGGCCGCCGCCGAACTGCGCGCTGTTGGCGTCGATGCTGACGCCGTGCAGGGTGAGGGTCTTGCGTCCGCGCACCGCGATGCCGCCGCCGCTGCCGGCACCGACGCCACCACCGCGGATATCCAGGCGCTCAAGGAACACGTCGGCATTGGAGCCGAAGCCCACGCTCAACACCGGCTGCGCGCCATTGCCGCTGCCGTCGATCGTGGTCCGGCCTTCGGGCGAGGAGTCGAGGCAGTCGTCATAGCCACCCTTGAGTGCCACGTAGCTGGCGTCCTCGATCAGCACGGCCTGGGCCACATGTGCGCGGTTGCGTGCGATGCGAATCTCGGCCGGTCCACCCTGGCTGCGCGCCAGCGCCAGGGCCTCGGCCACGGTGGCCACATCGCAACCGGCGCCCGCGCCCACGGCGATGTACTGCAACAGCTGCGCCTGTGCCGCGAACGGCAGGAGCAGCATCCCGGCAAGCATGGCAATCCGCATGGCGTGGTCCCGTCGGCTCGATCCATGGGCGAGGACGCGTCGCCGGGCCGGACTCTGACATCGGCCTGGGCGGACCTTGTTTCCCGCCCGATCCGCCCCTACCTCGACTGCTCATCCCGGATCGACGCGCAAGAGATTGATTCGTCGCCCCTCCCGCTCGCCCACCGCGCAGGCATCCCCGTGTCCGAATCCTTCCACGCCACCACCATCGTCAGCGTTCGCCGCGGCGACAAGGTCGTCATCGGCGGCGACGGCCAGGTCACGCTCGGCAATACCGTGGTCAAGGCCAATGCACGCAAGGTGCGACGCCTCGCCGATGGGCGCGTGCTGGCCGGTTTCGCCGGCGCCACCGCCGATGCCTTCACCTTGTTCGAGTTGTTCGAGCAGAAACTGGAAAAGCACGGCCAGCTGGTGCGCGCCGCGGTGGAGCTGGCCAAGGACTGGCGCACCGATCGTCGCCTCGGTCGACTCGAAGCCATGCTCGCCGTGGCCGACAAGGAGGCCTCCTTGCTGATTTCCGGCAACGGCGACGTGCTCGAACCCGAGCACGGCCTGATCGCCATCGGCTCCGGCGGCCCCTTCGCGCAGGCCGCGGCCAAGGCGCTGTACGACAACACCGAACTCGGCGCCCGCGAGATCGTCGAGAAGGCGCTTAAGATCGCCGGCGACATCTGCATCTACACCAACCAGAACCGCACCATCGAAGAACTCTGAGCCATGCACGCCTCCGCAGCCGAGCCGATCCGCATCGTGGCGGCGGTGATCCGGGATCCCGCCGGCCGCGTGCTGCTGGTGCGCAAGCGCGGCACCGCCACCTACATCCAGCCCGGCGGCAAGCGCGAGCCCGACGAAGCCGCGTTGCAGACCCTGCAGCGTGAACTGGCGGAGGAACTGGGTGTCGCCGTGGCGCCCGGCACCGCACGCGCGCTCGGCACCTTCTCCGACCGCGCCGTGCACGAAGCCGGGCGCCGGGTCGAGGCCGAGGTCTATCTGTGCGATGTGACGGGCACGGCGCGCCCGGGCGCCGAGATCGAGGCCCTGGCCTGGGTCGACGCGAGCGCTCCCGACGCCGCGCTGCAGATCGCCCCGCTCAGTCGCCACCACATCCTTCCCCGCGTTGCCGCCCTGCGCTGACGCGCCTGCCCCAGGAACCTGCCATGTCTTCGCTCACGCCCCGCGAGATCGTCAACGAACTCGACAAGCACATCGTCGGCCAGAACGCGGCCAAGCGCGCCGTCGCCATTGCGCTGCGCAACCGCTGGCGCCGGATGCAACTGGCGCCGGAACTGCGCGATGAAGTCACGCCCAAGAACATCCTGATGATCGGCCCGACCGGCGTCGGCAAGACCGAGATCGCGCGCCGCCTCGCGGCGCTTGCCAACGCGCCGTTCGTGAAGGTGGAAGCCACGCGCTACACCGAGGTCGGCTACGTCGGCAAGGACGTGGAGCAAATCATCCGCGACCTGGCCGATTCGGCGGTCAAGATGTTCCGCGCCCAGGCCAAGCAGAAGGTGCGCTCGCTGGCCGAAGATCGGGCCGAAGAACGCATCCTCGACGCGCTCCTGCCGCAGCGCCGCGACGGCGCGGGCTGGCCGCAGGACGAACCTCAGCACGCCGACACCCGCCAGAAACTGCGCAAGCAGCTGCGCGAAGCCAGGCTCGACGAACGCGAGATCGAACTCGAAACCGCCGTGAACGTGGGCGTGGACATCATGTCGCCGCCCGGCATGGAGGAAATGGGCCAGCAATTGCGCCAGATGTTCTCGCAACTCTCCGGCAGCAAGACCCAGAAGCGCACCCTCACGATCAAGGCCGCGCGCCCGCTGCTGATCGAGGAGGAAGCCGGCAAGCTGGTGAACGAGGAAGATATCCGCCAGCACGCGATCGAGGCCTGCGAGCAGAACGGCATCGTCTTCATCGACGAGATCGACAAGGTGGCAAAGCGCTCCGAAGGCCACGGCGCCGATGTCAGCCGCGAAGGCGTGCAGCGCGACCTCTTGCCGTTGGTGGAAGGCTCCACCGTGAGCACCAAGTACGGCGTGGTGCGCACCGACCACATCCTGTTCATCGCCTCCGGCGCCTTCCACCTCGCCAAACCGTCGGACCTCATTCCGGAAATGCAGGGCCGCTTCCCGATCCGGGTGGAACTCGGCGCGCTCGGCCAGGACGATTTCGTCCGCATCCTGACCGAACCCAACGCCGCGCTCACCAAGCAGTACGCCGCCCTGCTCGGCACCGAAGGGGTGCAGATCGAGTTCGCCCCGGACGCGATCCAGCGCCTCGCCGGCATCGCGTTCGAGGTGAACGAACGTCAGGAGAACATCGGCGCCCGCCGCCTGCACACCGTGCTGGAGAAACTGCTCGACACCATCAGCTACGAAGCACCCGACCGCGACGGCAGCGCGTTGCGCATCGACGCGGCCTACGTCGACGCGCACCTCGGCGGGTTGGTGCGGGATGTGGATTTGAGCCGGTATATCTTGTAGTCCCCGTCATTCCCGCGAAAGCGGGAATCCGTCGTCTTGGGATGCTGGAAGGCACTGGGTCCCCGCTTTCGCGGGGATGGCGAAGTGTGGGCATGACGAAGCTGTATTGGACTCCACCTAACTTGCCCTAAAGTAGCGCCCACTCTCCGCTGGGCGCACAGATCGTGTTCGAACAAGCCGTCAAGAACATCGACGACATCCTGCACAAGGATGCCGGCTGCACCAGCGAACTGGATTGCACCGAGCAATCGTCCTGGCTGCTGTTCCTCAAGTACCTCGACGCGCTGGAGCGCGAGCGCGCGCCGGAAGCGGAGCTGGAAGGCAGCAAGTACGACTGGCTGCTGCAAGCGAAATTCCGCCGGGAGTCCTGGGCCGCGCCGGGGATGGTCGCCGCCGTGCGACACCGGCACGAAGATGATCATCACTAGTGTGGTGTCCCGCAAGTAACGCGAAGAAATTCCGGATGGATTTCGCTGCGAGACCAGGCGCGAGGAGGAGGCATAGCCTACGCTATGGCGACGACGAGGAACGCAGTATCGCGGCGAAAGACGCCGGAATTATTTGATGGTGCTTGCGGGACACCACACTAGGAGACGAACATGTTCGTGCGATTGTTTCTGTTGTGGTCCCTGCTGATTTCCGGCACAGCGTTCGCGCAGGAATCCGCCCCCGATTTCGCCAAGCGTGTGCGCGATTTCGTCGCGGCCTCGAACCAGCATGATGTGGCCGCGATGATCGCGGCGACCGAGCCGGAGTTCCGCTGGATCCAGATCGTGGGCAGCCAGGCCACGGTCGAAGTGGCCGGGCACTCCGATCTCAAGGCCTGGCTCGAATCCTATTTCGCGAGCACGCCCGATGCGCATTCGGACATCGGGCCGGTGGCGGTGCACGGGCTGTTCGCCAGCACGGTGGAAACCAGCCGCTGGAAACGCCAGGACGGTACCCCGGCGATGCAGAGTTCCACCAGCGTGTACGAGTTCGCACCCGATGGGCGCATCCGCCACGTCTGGTACTTCAACGCGCAATCGCCGGCGGGCATGGAAGATGATGCCGCACCGGCGCAATCACCGGCGCCGGATGCGGCCAGCGCCACTACCACGCCGCGAGGGCCGGAAGCCCGAGTGGCCGGCATGACGACGCCATGAGCACGCCGCGCGCCACCGGCCTCACCCTGCATCGCGCCTCGCACGTGCTGGAGGTGAGTTTCGACAGTGGTGAAACCTTCCGTCTGCCGGCCGAGTTCCTGCGGGTGAATTCGCCCTCGGCCGAAGTGCAAGGCCACGCACCGAGCCAGAAGGTGCTGGTGGCGGGCAAGCGCAACGTCAACATCGCCGCGATCGAACCCGTCGGACACTACGCCGTGCTGCTGCGCTTCGACGACGGGCACGACACCGGCATCTTCAGCTGGGCGACCTTGCACACCCTGGGACGCGAACAGGCCGAGTCGTGGGAGGCCTATCTGGCCGCCCTGCAGGCGGCAGGCTTGTCGAGGTAACCGGATACGCGCGCATGCCCCGGGGGATGCGCTCGATGCTGGGTTCGGCGGTCCCGCGAAAGAGGGATCGGTTGTGACACAAGACCACACGAGAGCCACATGCGAAAGCCGCTGTACCTGGTCGTTTCGCTGCTGTTCCTGGGCTACGGCCTGATTCGCCTTGGCGTGGGCGGCGCGCTGCTCGGACAAGAGATCGGGCTGGTGGACGTGCCGGCTTTCCGGGAACCAATCAGGGACATTGGCGCCTTCCTGGAGAAGTCCGGCGACAAGCAGATCGTTCCCGTCTCCGTGGCCGGATACGTCAGCTACATCGCACTGATGGGGCTGGTGCTCATTGTTGGCGCCCTTGGGGCGATCAAGCGAAGGCCCTTCGGATTGAGGTTCATCGGTGCATTCCTGCTGATGTATGCACTGCTGTTCGTCAACTTCCAGACCATCAATCCGAAGGCAATCCACCTGGGCGTCTGCGTGATCCTGTTCTGCACCTTGCTTTGGACAGGAAAAGGGCCTGGCAAGGCGAGCGGGTAGTTCACTCAGGCCGACGCTGCGTCGCGTATCGGGTTGGGGTAGACCTTGCTCGCTCGACGTGGCTTTCTGGCACGGGTTTCGTCCGCCTCGGCGGCGGCAGCTGTGTGCCTGGGCCTTGTTCGCCTGACGCACGTTGGTCGCGGGGTTTCGTCCGCCAAAGAGAAGGCGACCCGGAGATCGCGCCCTCGCTGCGCGAGGGTTCGCGTCGGTCCTGCGGGGTTGCGCACTGATCCTCCGGCCCGACGCCGCGATCTACGGGCCCCAGGAGCCGAAGCAAAGTGCGTGGTGTGACGTTGCTCCTGGCTCTCCCTCCCGTCTCTGGCGCCGAGCAGCGCAGCCGGGCTCGGGGGAAAGGCGCGCATGTTCGAGCGCAGGGATGCGCGAGTTCGCGCCGGCCCGAGTCCGGCGAGCAGCGCAGGGCACCGGACGAAGTCCGGCGCCGGAGTCGGGTGCCCTTTCTCTTGGTTACTTCTCTTTGGGCACGCAAAGAGAAGTAACTCGGCCGCCGCCGAGGCGGGCGAAACCCCTGCGAAGAATTCGCGTCACGCGAGAGGAGCGAACACCACCCCGGCGCGTCTGACGCCACGGCCAACCAAACCCCTGCGAAGAATTCGCATCACCTACGCAAAAACCGAACCCCGGAAACCACGATACCCGCTCTCGCGGGCACCGGGCCATCCCTCAGGGCGCGTCCTTCGCCGGCGCCGGCGGCGCGAACAAATGCTGCTTGAGGAAGGTGTAGGCCAGGGCCTGCATGTGGGCGCGCTGCTTGTTGTCGGCCGCGCCGCCGTGCCCGCCTTCGATGTTCTCGTAGTACAGCACGTCGTGTTCCTGCTCCTGCATGCGCGCCATCATCTTGCGCGCGTGGCCGGGATGGACGCGGTCATCGCGAGTCGAGGTGGTGAACAGCACCGGCGGGTAATCCACGTCGGCCTTGACGTTGTGATACGGGGAGAAGGTACGCAGGAACTCCCACTCCTCGGGCTTGTCCGGATCGCCGTATTCGGCCATCCACGACGCCCCGGCAAGCAGCTTGTGGTAGCGCTGCATGTCGAGCAGCGGCACCTGGCACACGGCCGCGCCGAACAGCTGCGGATAGAGCGTGAACATGTTGCCCACCATCAGGCCGCCGTTGCTGCCGCCCTGGATGCCAAGGTGCTTCGGCGAGGTGATCTTGCGCGCGATCAGGTCTTCGGCCACGGCGGCGAAGTCCTCGTAGGCGCGCAGCCGGTTGGCCTTGAGCGCGGCCTGGTGCCAGCGCGGACCATACTCGCCGCCGCCACGCGCGTTGGCCACGACGTAAGTGCCGCCCTGGCTGAGCCAGCCGCGACCGGCGCTGCCGCTGTAGCTGGGCAGCTGCGAGAGTTCGAACCCGCCATAACCCTAGAGCAGGGTGGGATTGGCACCGTTCGCGGCCTGGTCCTTGCGCGCCACCATGAAGTACGGCACGCGCGTGCCGTCCTTGCTGCGCGCGAAGTGCTGGCTGATCGCGAGGCCGGTGCTGTCGAAGAAAGCCGGCATGCGCTTGAGCGGCTCCGGCGTGGCGCCGACGCGACCCAGCATCAGCGAGGTCGGGGTGAGGTAGTCGGTGACGGTGAGGAAGTAGTCGTTGGACTCGTCCGCGTCCACCGCACTGATGCCGATGGTGCCGAACTCCGGCGCGCCCTTCAGCGGTTCCTTCTTCCATCCATCCTTGCCCGGCGTCAGCACGTAGATGCGATTCTTGACGTCGTCCAGCATATTGATGAAGTAGTGGTCGCGCGTGGCGCCGCTGCTGGCCAGCGACGTGGTGTCGCTGGGTTCGAACAAGACGTCGAAATCGCGCTTGCCCTGGAGGAAATCATCGAGGTGGATGGCGAGCAGCGAGCCTGCGGCGTGCTCCTCGCCGCCCACGTTCCACGGCTGGCGCAGCTCCACGCTGAGCCATTCGCGGTACACGCCCTTGCTCGCGCCATCGGGCAGGTCGAGCTTGGTGAGCTTGCCGTCCTTGCCGCGCAGATGCAGTTCGTTGGTGTAGAACGTCAGGCCGCGATAGACGAAGTCGCGCTCGAAGCCGCGCGTGTTGTCGTGATAGGCCCCCACCGAGATGTCCGATTCCCGGCCCTCGAACACGACCCGGGCCTCGCTCATCGGCGTGCCGCGCTTCCACTCCTTGGCGATGCGCGGGTAACCGGAGGACGTCATCGAGCCCTTGCCGAAATCGGTGGAGACGTACACGGTGTCGCGGTCGATCCAGCCGAGCCCGCCCTTGGCCTCGGGACGGAAGAAGCCGTCCTTCACCCAGTCCTTGTTCGCGAGGTCGAACTCGCGCGTCACGTCGGCGTCGGCGCCGCCGCGCGAGAGCGCGATCAGGCAGCGCTCGTAGGGTGCCCTGGCATCGCTCGGCTTGAGGCAGTCGGCGCCGTGCCAGACCCAGTTTTCGCCTTCGGCCTGGTTCAGCGCATCGATGTCGAGCAGGGTTTCCCACGCCGGCGCGGCCTTGCGGTACTCGCCCAGCGTGGTGCGGCGCCAGAGCCCGCGCGGGTTCTGCTGGTCCTGCCAGAAGTTGTAGTAGTGCGCGCCGATCTTCTGCACGTACGGAATCTTCTCGTCCGAATCGAGAATGGCGAGCAGGTCCTTCTGCAGCGAGGCGAAGGCCAGGTCGCCCTCCAGTTGCTTGTGGCTCTCGGCATTGCGCGCGCGCACCCAGTCCAGCGACTTGTCGCCGGCCACGTCCTCCAGCCAGACATGGGGATCGGCGCTGCTCGCGGCGGCCGGCTTCACGCTGTCGGCCGCCGCGTCGTGCGCAGGCAGGCCAAGGCCAAGCAGGGCGGCACCAACCAGCAGGGCAAGCGGGGAACGGGACATGGACAGGCTCCGGGCAACATGCGAGGCGGGCACGCTAGCACGCGGATTGGTGGCTCGCAGCCCAACCAATGGCAGGGTGCCGTAGCCTGGCCTTCCCGAGAACCGTTCGCGCTGATGGTTCGTCAGGCTCACCACAGGGTCGCCTGCGGCGATCGAAGCGCCTGCCGGATATTCCGCTGTTGGCCTTCGATACCTCAGGCCGAACGGTAGGTTCAGGTTCACGCTTGGCCAGGATCATGCGAACGACTTCTCATACCGCCAGCCATCGCCGCCGTCCTCGTAGTAGCCAGGCAGGAACACGATGCGGCGGTAGCCGCGGGCCTCGTACAAGGCCGTGGCTGCGAGGTTGTCGGCGCGCACTTCCAACCGCATCGCGCTCGCACCCGCGCGCCTGGCCTGGACTTCGGCGTCGGCCAGCAGCAGCGCACCGAACCCGCGCCCGCGCCAAGCGGGATCGAGCGCGATCGAGTACAGGCGCGCGCGCCGGCTGCCCGCGCGCAGCAGGATCAGGGAATAGCCGGCAATCACACCCGCCCCCGCCAGCACCCGCAGGCGCGCGCGTGGATTGCGCAGGTGGTGGCGGAACTGGCGCGCACCGAGGCGGTCGCCGGGGAAGTGGGCTTCCACGGCCAGCAGCGCGGGCAGGTCGGAGGCGCGCGCGCGACGCGGCGCAAGGGCGGCGGGACCTCGTTGCATTGCGGCGATTCTGTCAGACTCCGCGCCGTTCCGTCCCCGCCTTCCACCCGCACCGCGCCCGCATGAGCCGCCTTGTCATCGTCGTCGAGAAGCTGTCCGACTGGGGTTCCTACTACCCGTCGGGCAACGTGGTCGCAGCCACCGATTACCTGAAGGAAGCCGTCGGCGGCGGCGACGATGACGAACGTACCCAGGTCATCAACCTCTGCCGCAGCTACAAGTACCTGGGCGTGGGCTACTACGTCTCGCTGCTGGCCGAGGCGCGCGGGCACAAGGTCATCCCTTCGGTGCGCACCATCAACGACCTGCGCCGGCGCTCGCTCTACGGTGTCGATATCGAGGACCTCAACGCGCAACTGGCCAAGTTCCTGCCGGACGATTCGCGCGATGCCACCGATTTCGGCCTGCTGGTGTACTTCGGCCAGACCAGCTACGCGCCCCTGGCGGACCTGGTACGGCAGGTATTCGAAGCCTTCCCCTGCCCGATCCTGCGTCTCGAATTCGAGCGCCAGCGCGTCTGGCAGATCGCCGCGATCAAGCCGGCCGGGCTGAATACACTCAGCGATTCGCAGGAGGATGCCTTCGCCGCGGCGCTGGATGCGTTCTCGCGCAAGACCTGGCGCAAGCCGCGCGCGCGGCGTTCGTTTCGTTACGACATCGCAATGCTGCAGGATCCGGCCGAAGCCATGCCGCCCTCGAACCGGAGGGCGCTCAAGCACTTCATCGAGGCCGGCAAGGAGCTGGGCATCGAAGTCGATCCGGTCACGCGCAACGACTTCGCGCGCCTGGCCGAGTACGACGGCCTGTTCATCCGCGAGACCACCGCGATCGGCAACCACACCTATCGCTTTGCGCACCGCGCCGAGCGCGAAGGCATGGTGGTGATCGACGATCCGGTCTCGATCCTGCGCTGCACCAACAAGATCTACCTGCACGACCTGCTGAAGTCGAAGAAGCTGCCCACGCCGCGCACCGAGATCGTGTTCCGCGACGATGCCAAGCGTCTCGCTGCGCTGCCCGAGGTGCTGGGCCTGCCGATCGTGCTGAAGATTCCGGATGGCTCGTTCTCGCGCGGCATCATCAAGGCCGAGACCGCGCAGCAGCTGGCGCACGCCGCGGACGAACTGTTCCAGCACACCGCGCTGCTGATCGCGCAGGAGTTCATGTACACGGAGTACGACTGGCGCATCGGCATCCTCAATGGCCAGGCCCTGTATGCCTGCCAGTACTTCATGTCGCGCGGGCACTGGCAGATCTACGATCACTCGGCCAAGGGCAATCACAAGGGAGTGGCCAAGTCGGGCGGCTTCAAGACCCTGCCGATCCGCGAGGCGCCCAGCGAAGTGGTGAAGCTGGCGCTGCGTGCCACCGCGCCGATCGGCGACGGGCTCTACGGCGTGGATCTCAAGGCCGACGGCAAGCGCGTCGCGGTGATCGAGGTTAACGACAATCCCTCGATCGACGCCGGGGTCGAGGATGCCTATCTCGGTGAGGACCTGTATCGCCGCATCATGGAAGAATTCCTGCGTCGGCTGGAGCGCAAGCGGCTCGGCATCACCGACTGAACCCGCGCGGGCGCGCGTCTCAGGACTCGTCCGCTGCGGATGGTGGCGGTGTAGGTGGTGGCGCTGGTGGCGATGGTGGAGCCGGCGACGCGCTACCGGCGTGCCGGCGCTGGCGCGCCAGGCTGATCTCCACCCAGCGACGCAAGGCGCGCGCCTGGCGCGGGCCCGAGCGCGGGTCACGCAGCAGGCGCTCGACCCGCGCCATCACCGCATCCACGTTCTCGACCGGCTTGCCGGCATCGTCCTTGCCCCACAGATCGATGTAGTCGTCGCTGCGCCGCCCGAGGTCGATGACGCGGCGGAAAAAGCGTGGCGTCTGGCGCGACGACAAGGCCAGATCCCAGCACGCGGCCGCCAGCGACAAGGGGATCAGCACCAGGTCGCGCGCCGCTTCCAGCAGCAGCTTGAGCTGGAAGCGGGCCACGTCGCGGAACAGTCCCTGGGTCGGGTCGTGGTTCGGGCTGCGCATGCGCGGTATCCGGGCAGGACGATGCACGATTGTAGTGAGGCCCGCGCGGTCGAGGGCAGCTCGCGTCCTATTGCCTTGCCAAATTGATTGACACGGCGATGAGCCGTTGTAGAGCCGGGCTCGCCCGGCTTGAGCGGGGCAAGCCCCGCACTACGAAAGCAGGGCATCACGTCAATCATTTGCGCAAGTCTCAATGGCGCATCAGCTTGCGATGCGCGTGCACGCTCATCACGATGCCGAAACCCGCGAGCAAGGTGACAGCCGAGGTGCCGCCATAGCTGAGCAAGGGCATCGGCACGCCGATCACCGGCAGCAGCCCCGACACCATGCCGCCGTTCACCAGCACGTAGACCAGGAAGGTCAGACCGATGGCGCCGGCCAACAGGCGCGCGAAGGTGTCGCGCGCCTGCATCGCGATCCACAGGCAACGCGCCACCACGAACAGGTACAGGGCCAGCACGCATAGCACGCCGACCAGGCCGAACTCCTCGGCCAGCACCGCAAAGATGAAGTCGGTGGTGTGTTCGGGCAGGAACTCCAGGCGTGACTGCGTTCCCTGCCCCCAGCCCTTGCCGAACAGCCCGCCGGAGCCGACCGCGATCTTGGACTGGATGATGTTCCAGCCGGCACCCAGCGGATCCGCTTCCGGGTCGAGGAAGGTCATGAAGCGCTTGCGGTGGTATTCGCGCAGGAACGGCCAGGCCAGCGGCGCGGCAGCAGCGGCGACGGAAACCAGCAACCCGATCCGCCACCACGCCATGCCGCCGAGAAAGGCGACGAAGGCGCCGCTCGAGGCCACGACCAGGGCCGTTCCCAGGTCCGGCTGGATGGCGATCAATGCGGTCGGCACGCCGATGAGCGCGGCGCACACCGCGAGCGAACCCCAGCGTGGCGGCAAGGGTCGCGCATGCAGCCAGGCGGCGACGATCAAGGGCACGGTGAGTTTCAGCAGTTCCGAAGGTTGCAGGTAGAACAGGCCCAGATAGAGCCAGTGCCGGCCGCTGCGGCCGGTGCCGAACAGCGGCACCAGCAGCAGCAACGCGAGGCTGGCCGCGAACAGCCACGGGGTCCACACCCGCAGCGTCTGCGGCGGAATACGCGAGATCACCCACAGGGCCAGCAGGCCGGCGCCCATGCGCGCCGCCTGCGACCACACCAGGCGCGGTTGCTCGGCCGCGGCGCTGTGCAGCACGGCGAGTCCCGCAGCGATGAGCAACAACAAGGCCACCAGCAGTGGAACATCCACCCGCGGCGGCCCGATGCGCGAACGCCAGCGGCGATAGAACAGGTGGAGGTTCACGTCGGATTCTTCAGCAGCCAGGCATCGAGGATGCGGCGTGCCACGGGCGCGGCGGCCTTGGTGCCCGAACCGCCGTGCTCGACCACTACCATCAGCGCGATACGCGGCGCATCGGCCGGTGCAAAGGCGACGAACAGGGCCTGGTGGCGCAGGCTGAACTCGAGCTTGGTCGGGTCGAGCGATTGGTCGGTCTTGCGACTCACGCGTTGTGCGGTGCCGGTCTTGCCCGCGATCCGGTACGGCGCGTCCAGCGCTACCGCGCGCGCCGATCCGGTGGGTCCGTGCATCACCGCCACCATGCCTTCCACCACGGCAGCGAGGTTGGCCGGATTCTTCACCACGCTTTCCGTCGGTTCGGCATAGGGCACCGGCACGCGCGCTGCGTCGAAGCCATCCTGGGTAGCCGCGAGCAGGTGCAACGGATGGCGCTTGCCGCCGGCCGCGAGCATGCCCACCGCCTGTGCCAGTTGCAGCGGCGTCGCAACCCAGTAGCCCTGGCCGATGCCAACGTTCACAGTATCGCCCGGATACCAGGGCTGCGCGAACCTGCCGTGCTTCCATTCGCGCGAGGGCAGCACGCCGCTGGCCTCGCCCGGCAGATCGATGCCGGTGGGCGAGCCGAATCCGAACTGCGCCGCATAAGTGCTGAGCCGGTCGATGCCCATGTCCACCGCGAGCTGGAAGAAGTAGGTGTTGACCGATTGCGCCAGCGCTTCCTTGAGATCGACATGGCCGTGGCCGCCGCGCCGCCAGTCGCGGTACTCGCGCTCCTGCCCGGGCAGGCGGAAGGCGCCGCTGGAAAAGGTCGTTTCCTCGGCTCGGCGCAGGCCCAGCTCCAGGCCCGCCAGGCCGAGGATCGGCTTGATCGTCGATCCCGGTTCGTAGCCGCCCATCAACACGCGGTTGAACAGCGGCCGCGCCGGCGCTTCCAGCAACGCCGCATACTCGGCCCGGCCGATGCCGTTGACGAAGGGATTGGGGTCGTAACTCGGCAGGCTCACCATCGCCAGCACTTCGCCATTGCGCGGATCGATCGCCACCGCCACTCCGTGCTGGCCCTGGAAAGCATCCACCGTCGCCTGCTGCAGGTCGGCATCGATGCTCAGCGTGAGGTGCTCGCCGACGCGCGCGGGCTGGCGTTCGAGCACGCGCAGGCTGCGGCCTTCGGCATTGATCTCGACCTGCTCGAAGCCGACTTCGCCGTGCAGTCGGGATTCGTAATGGCGTTCGATGCCGCCCTTGCCGATGTGGGTAGCCCCGGCGTAGGCCACCGGATCGAGCGACTGCATGTCGTCAGCATCGATGCGTCCGACGTAGCCCACCACGTGCGCAAACAGGTCGCCGTAGGGATAGCGCCGGTTGAGGTAGGGCACCACGTCGACCCCGGGGAAGCGGTAACGATGCACCGCGAAGCGCGCCACCTCGGCTTCGCTCAGGCGCAGCTTGAGCGGCACCGGGTGGAAGCCGCGCTTGGCGCGGTAGCCGGCGCGGAAGCGTTCCAGCTCGTCCTCGCTCAATGGCAGGACGGCGGCCAGCTCGCGCAGCAACGCCTCCACATCCTTGACCTGTTCGGGCACCACCTCGAGCCGGTAGGCCGGCACGTTGTCGGCCAGCAGCTTGCCGTTGCGGTCGAAGATCAGGCCGCGCGCGGGCACGATCGGGCGCGGCTTGATCCGGTTCTGCTCCGAACGCGCGAGGAAATCCTGATGACTCTTCACCTGCAGGAACCAGAAGCGTCCGCCCAGCACGCCCAGCAGCACGACGGTGGCGAGCAGGCCAAGCCAGGCGCGGGCGCGGAACTGCGCGGCTTCCGCGCCGTGATCCTTGATCTGGCGGCGCAGCGGGCGCATCGGCGTCAGGCGTCCTTCTGCCGCAGCTTCAGACGCAGGTCGTCAAGCAGCAGGAACAGCCAGGGCCAGAGCAGCAGACCCACCACCGGCGACAGCCAGAACGTCCACGGCGGCAGGCCTTCGCCGGAGAAACCACGCACCATCAGCACCACGATGCGGTCGTTGAGCAGCAGCGCGAACACGGCCAGCGCCTGCTGGGCGAGGGTGAAGAAGCGCAGCCGCGGACGGAAGCGCAGCACGATGAAGGTGAGGATGGTGAGGCGCATGGCCTGTTCACCGAGCAAGGTGCCGAACAACAGGTCGCCAACCACGCCGAGCACGAAGGCCAGCCCGAGCCCGGCGCGTTCGGGCGCCTCCAGCAGCCAGTAGCACAACACCAGCGCCAGCCAATACGGCTTGAAGATCGCCAGTGACATCGGCATCGGCAACAAGCCCAGCAGCAGGGCGAAGCCAAAGCTGCCCCAGAACAGGCCGCCGCCACCGCGCATCCGGCTCATGGCGTGGCCCCGGCGTCCGCGCCCGGCACCGATTCCACGCGCGGCGTGCTCATCAGCTGTTCGGGCGGTCCCACGGCCTCGGCCTCGGCCTCGGGTGCGGCGGTGGTATCCCATACCAGCAATACCTCGCCGCGCCGATCCAATGCTGCCTGCGGCGTGGCATCGGCCACCACGAACAGGCGGGTTTCATCCGGATTGAGCGCGGCGATCCGGCCCACCGGGAAGCCGGCCGGGAAGGTGCCGCCAAGGCCCGAGGTGATGAGCTCGTCACCCACCCGTACGTCGGCGCTGAGCGGGATGTTGGGCAAGGACAAGGCGTCGATGCGGCCGGTGCCGTAGGCGATGGTGCGCAAGCCCGACCGCACTACCTGTACCGGCACCGCGTGGCTGGGATCGGAAACCAGCATCGCGGTGGCGGTGAGCGGCGTCACCGCGACGATCTGCCCGACTACGCCACTGCCGTCGATGACCGCGAGTCCCTCACGCACGCCGCGCCGGCTGCCGGCATCGAGCACGATGCGATGCCGGAACGGATCGAGGTCGATGTCGATCAGGCTGGCGAGCTGCACCGACAGGCGCAGCCCGCGCGTGCCGCCCAGCAGCGCGCGCAGGCGCTGGTTCTCGCCCTGCACCGCTTCGAGCCGGTGCACCCGCGCCTCGCTCATCATCAGTTGTTGGCTGAGCGCGTGATTCTCGTTGGCGAGTCGATCACGGGTGCTGAAGGTGTCGTGCAGGTACCCGGCCAGTCGCACCGGCGAGGCGGCCACCAGGTAGGCCGGCCCGGCCAGCAGTCCGGCCCAGTAGCGCACCCGCTCCAGGTAGCCGCCGCGATAATCGGCCACCATCAGGATCAGCGCCGCGGTGAGGTGCAGCATCAGGCGCAGCGTCCCCGCGCCGCCTTCGGCGAACAGGGAGCCACTGGTATTGCCGGAGTAGGCCACGTGGGTCGCGCTGCGGACTCGGAGGTGGGTTCAGGACGCGCCGGGGGAATCCGGGTGCGCGGCGTGGCGCCTCCTCACCCGCCGCGCGCCACGCGCAGGCTCAGTCTGGCGCGAAGAAATCGTTGCCGTGCATGTCGATCAGCTCCAGCGCCCGGCCGCCGCCGCGCGCGACGCAGGTGAGCGGATCATCGGCCACGTGCACGTGCAGGCCGGTTTCCTCCGAAATCAGCTTGTCCAGATCGCGCAGCAGGGCGCCGCCGCCGGTGAGCACGATGCCGCGTTCGTACACGTCGGCGCACAGTTCCGGCGGGGTCTGCTCCAGCGCCGCGCGCACCGCGCTGGTGATGCCGGCGAGCGGTTCGTGCAGCGCTTCCAGCACTTCGTTGGAATTGATCGTGAAGTTGCGCGGCACGCCTTCGGCCAGGTTGCGTCCCGAAACCTCGATCTCCTTCACATCCTCCTGCGGGAAGGCGCAGCCGATCTCCACCTTGATGCGCTCGGCCGTGGTCTCGCCGATCAGGGTGCCGTGGTTGCGTCGCACGTAGCTGATGATGGCTTCGTCGAACTTGTCGCCACCGATGCGCACCGACTGCGAATAGACGATGCCGTTGAGCGAGATCACCGCCACTTCCGACGTGCCGCCGCCGATGTCCAGCACCATCGAGCCGCGCGCCTCGTGGATCGGGATGCCGGCGCCGATCGCGGCCGCCATCGGTTCCTCGATCAGGAACACCTCGCGCGCGCCGGCTTCCTCGGCCGACTCCTTGATCGCGCGCCGCTCCACCTGGGTGGAACCGCAGGGCACGCAGATCAGCACCCGCGGGCTGGGCCGCAGGAAGCGCGACTTGTGCACCTTGCGGATGAAGGTCTTGAGCATCTCCTCGGTGGTGCTGAAGTCGGCGATCACGCCGTCCTTCATCGGGCGGATGGTGGCGATGTTGCCCGGCGTGCGGCCCAGCATGCGCTTGGCGTCGGAGCCGACCGCGGCCACCTGCTTGGGCGAACCGGGGCCGCGATCCTGGCGGATCGCCACCACCGACGGCTCGTTCAGCACGATGCCCTGGTTGCGCACGTAGATCAGGGTGTTGGCGGTGCCCAGGTCGATCGAAAGATCGTTGGAGAAAATGCCGCGCAGGTGCTTGAACATCGAAAAATGGCCGGAGGAATGCGGAAAAGTCGGCTAGCCTAGCAATGCGGTCTAAACGCGGCAAGGAACTTGTTTCCTCGCGTTACCGCGGCGTTAACGGGAAATTCTGTGGTGCGGTTAGCACTCCATCCGCGTCGCGGGCAGGCGTCGCGCGGGCAAGCGCGTACGACCCTTGTGCGCGATCCGTGGCGTATGCTGCCGCGAGCACGTTTCCACCGGATCGAGGGGCCATGGACAGCGAGCGACGGACACGGCGGCGGATCTTGATGTCGCTGCTGGCTGCACCCGCCTTGGCGGGCCTGGGAAGGCCGCTTTCGGCCTGGGCGGAAACCGCAGACACGCCCATTGCCTCCGCCGACCAGGCCTTGGACGTCTTCGACCTTGAGCGCGTCGCCCGCGCCATGCTGCCGCCCGCACACTACGGCTATCTGGCCACCGGGGTGGACGGCGATGCGACCCTGCGCGCCAACACTTCGGCCTTTTCAAACTACGAGCTGCGCGTGCGCCGGATGCGCGATCTGAGCCGCGTCGACATGTCGGTCACGCTGTTCGCGCGCACCTGGGATTCACCGATCTACCTCAATCCGATCGGCAGCCAGCGCGCCTTCCATGCGGAGGGTGAGCTGGCGGCCGCACGCGCCGCGGGCGCGAAGAAGCATCTGCAGGTCTTGTCGACCGTGTCCTCGGTCGCGCTGGAGGACGTGGCGCAGGCACGCGGCGAAGCGCCCTGGTACCAGCTCTACCCGACTGACCAATGGCCGGTGACGCGCGGCCTGATCCGGCGCGCACGCGCTGCTGGCTGCCCGGCGCTGGTGCTGACGGTGGACCTGCAAGGCGGCTCCAACCGCCTCACAGCCGAGCGCGGCAAGCGCCTCGATGCGCGCGATTGCCAGTCCTGCCACGGCCCCGAGCCGAAGACGTTCGGCGACTACGTGCGCCGCAAACCGATGTTCCGCGGCCTCGATGTCTCGAAGGTTCGCTCCCCGGCGCCGCTCGATCTCGACTGGGACTACGTCAAGCGACTGCGCGACGATTGGTCGGGCCCGCTCCTGATCAAGGGCCTGGTGACGCGCGAGGACGCAGAACTGGCGCTGGAACATGGGGTGGACGGCATCGTGGTGTCGAACCACGGTGGGCGCGCCGAGGACAGCGGACGCGCTGCCATCGACAGTCTGGTCGAGGTGGTCGAGGGCGTGCGGGATCGCGTTCCGGTGCTGGTCGACAGCGGCTTCCGCCGTGGCAGCGACATCTTCAAGGCACTGGCGCTCGGAGCCACCGCGGTCGGGATCGGGCGGCCTTACATCTGGGGGCTGGCCGCGTTCGGGCAGGCCGGCGTGGAGCGGGTCCTGGACCTGCTGCGACGCGAACTGCGGATCGCGATGGGCCAGGCCGGCACGCGCACGCTGGCCGAAATCACGCCCGAGTTCGTGATGGATCGCCGGCGCCGCTGAAGGTTGCCCCGGCGTGGTGCCGGATCGCGCCCACCGGCTTGTCCCATCCGCGTTGTGGAACTCGCTCAGGCTGAGCGTGGTTCGACAAGCTCACCCTGAGCCGCATACCGCAGGCGAGAAGTCGAAGGACGCACCGTGCTTCTCATCAATGCCACCGAGCCTCGATAACCGCTCGTCCTGAGCGCAGGTCGCGCAGCGGCCGAAGCCGAAGGACCCACCGCTCACGCCTCGACGGCCGCAACTCCCTCGCCCGCCTGCAACCGCCACAAGGCGGCATAGGCGCAGCCGCGACCGAGCAGGGCTTCATGCGTGCCCGATTCAACGATGCGACCGGCTTCCATCACGTGGATCGCATCGGCGTGGCGCACGGTCGAGAGCCGATGCGCAACGACGAGTGTGGTGCGACCCCGCGCGGCCTCGTGCAGCGCGCGCTGGATCGCGGCCTCGGTCTCGTTGTCGACCGCGCTCGTGGCCTCGTCCAGCACCAGGATCGCCGGGTCGCGATACAGCGCGCGTGCCAGTGCGATGCGCTGCCGTTGCCCGCCGGAAAGCCGGCTGCCGCGTTCTCCCACCTCGCTGGCGTAGCCTTGCGGCAGCGCGCGGATGAACTCGTGCGCCTGCGCCGCACGCGCGGCGTGTTCGATCCCGGCCGGATCGGGCGCCGCATCGCCGTAGGCGATGTTGTCGGCGATGCTGCCATCGGTCAGGAACGGGTCCTGCGCCACGTAGCCGATGTGGCGACGCAGCCCGCGCGGGTCGAGCGTCGCGATGTCGACGCCGTCGACCCGCACCCGGCCCTGCGCCGGCGGCACGAAGCCGAGCAGGAGTTTCAGCAGGCTGCTCTTGCCGCCGCCGGTGCCGCCGACCAGGGCGTGGGTTTCGCCCGCCGGCACGTCAAGCGACAGCGCGTGCACGACGCGGCGCCCGTCGTAATCGACGCTGACGCCCTCGAAGCGCAGCGCACCGCGCACCGGCACCGGCAACTTCCCGTCCGGCTGCGCTGGCAGCGGGGTTTCGAGCAGGTCCATCACCCGCTGCACCGAAGCCATCGCGCGCTGGTAGAGATCGGTCATGTCGGCGAGGCGCGTCAGCGGCCACAACAGGCGCTGGGTGAGGTACACCAGCGCCGAGTACGCGCCTACGCCCAGCTCGCCCTCCAGCGCCTTCCAGCCGCCGTAGAGCAAGGTGGCGACGAAGCCGACCAGCACCGCGAGCCGGATCACCGGGGTGATCGCCGCCGAGTAGCGGATCGCCTCGGCATTGCGTGCGCGATAGCCGTCCGAGGCGCGTCGCACGTGTTCGGCCTCGAAATCCTCCGCGGTGTAGGCCTGCACCGTCGCCATGCCGGCGAGATTGTTGTTGAGCCGGCTGGACACCGTCGCCGCGGCCTCGCGCGCGGCCGCATAACGCGGCGCCAGTCGCCTCTGGAACCAGAACGCGCCGACCAGGATCAGCGGTATTGGCAGGAAGGCGAGCGCGGCCAGGTCCCAGGTGAGCACGAAGAACACGGTTCCGACCAGGAGCGAGGACACCATCACCTGCACCAGGTCGTTGGCGCCGGTGTTGAGGAAACGCTCGACCTGGTGCACGTCCTCGTTCATCACCGCGAGCAGGCGCCCGCTGCGCGCGCTGGCGACGAAGTCGGGCGGCAGGGCCTGCACGTGCCCATACGCGGCCTGGCGCAATTCATGCTGCAGGTCCTGCGCCAGTCCGCGCCACGTGATCGCGTACAGGTACTCGAACAGCGACTCGAGCAGCCAGACCACGATCGTGATTGCGGTCAGCCAGACCAGCTGTTGCAGCGGATCGACCACGCCAAGCCCGGCCATGAACGAATCGCGCTGATTCACCACGATGTCGACCGCCACGCCGATCAGCAGTTCGGGCAACACGTCGAAGACCTTGTTGAGTACCGAATACAGCGTGGCCAGCGCCGCATCGCGGCGATACGGGCGGGCATAGCCGAACAAGCGGCGCAAGGGATGCATCGGGGAGTTCCGGCGGAAGCGAGGCGCGATTGTCGCATCGGGCGCGCGCCGGCCGGTTCCCCGCGACAGGTGTCGCGCTACCATGGCCGCTACCGCCATCGAGCCCCGACCACGCGGACGTCGAAAGGAAGTGCCATGCGGTACGCGATTGCTTCCCTGCTGTGTCTCTCCGGCAACGTGATGGCGGGCAGCGTGTCCGTCACTCACGGCAACGTGGCGGCAAGTGCGAGTACCTGCACGCTGGCGCAAGCGATCTACAGCGCGAATCGCGCCAATAATCCAAGCAATGCGACGCCGCCGGGCGCGACCACCGTCTTGCCGCTGTCGGAATCGGTGACCACGAGCATCGGTATCGGAACCTGCAGTGGCGCGACGGCCGGTGCCAACACGATTGATCTCAGCGCCATCGCCGGGCAAACCCTGAGCTTCGCCAGCACCGACAACTTCTGGTACGGGCCGAATGCACTGCCACCGATTGCCAGCAGCATCACCATTGACGGCCGTGGCGTGATTCTGGAGATTCCTGCCGCCACCCTGCGCCGGCGCTTTTTCTTTATCGGTGCCGATGCCGCGAGCTTGCGCACGCCGGGCTACAACACGCCGGGCGCGGGCGCACTCAGCCTGCGTGATCTGCAGCTGCGCGGTGGGCGGCAACGCGGCGGTGACAGCAGCTTCGGCGGCGGTGGCGCGGGTCTGGGTGGCGCGATCTACAACCAGGGCGAACTGGATCTGCAAGGCATCACCTTCAGCGACAACGCCGTGCGCGGCGGCGACAGCGGCAACGGCGATGCAACTGATTTGGCGGGCGGCGGTCTCGCTGCCGATGCAAGCGGAGGAGCGGGTGGCGGCGGCGGTGGTATGGGCGGCAGCGTGCCGCTGGGCAGTAGCGACGCGGGTGGCACGGCCGGGAGCTTCAGCAGCGGGGCCGGCGGCGGGGCGGAGTCCGCACTCGGCGGCGCGGGCGGAAGTGGGGCGCGTGGCGGCCACGGCAGCGGCGGCGGCGGCGGGGGCAACGACGACCTCGCCAATAGTTATGGCTCGGGCGGCGGCGGCTTCGGTGGCGGCCCCGGCGGCGGGGTGCCAGGAAGCAACGGTTCGGGTGGCGCCTTCGGTGCGGGCGGTCAGAACGACAATGGCGGCGGCGGCGGCGGCGGTGCCGGCGGCGGCGGCGGTGGTGGGCAGCCCCAGGTAAGCTCAAGTCGTGGCGGTGGCGGTGGCGGCTTCGGCGGCGGCGGCGGCGGCGGGGGTGTGCGCGCTGGCGGCGACGGCGGCTTTGCTGGCGGCAGCGGCAACGGTTTCTTGGACGGCAACCCAGCACCGGGACGACCTGGCTTCGCGGCGGGCCACGGCGGAAAGACTAGTGCTGGTGATGGTGGTGGTGGCGGTGCAGGCCTGGGCGGTGCGATCTTCAACCACCACGGCACGATCAGCCTGCGCGAGGTTACCTTCCACGCCAACACGGCCGAGGGCGGACAGGCGCTACGGCCCGCCAGCGGCTCCACCGCCGGCCACGGCTACGGCGGCGCGCTGTTCAACCTCAACGGCGAAGTCACCATCGACCATTCGACCTTCGCCGACAACAGCGCCGAAGCCGGCGGCGCGCTGTACAGCATCGGCTACAACGGCAGCCTGCTGGCCGGAAGCAGCCATGCCGAAGTCACCATCACCCGCAGCCTGTTCGCGGGCAACGGCGCCGGCGGCGACCTCGGCAACGATGTGCCGGGCTTGAGCAACGGCCGACCCAATCTCGCGAACGAGATCCTCACCATCGACGACAGCCTGATCGAGGACCCGAACGGCGTGCTGGTGCCGATCGGCAGCAGCCAGGGCAACCTGCTCGGCATCGATCCGCAACTCGGGCCGCTGCAGGACAACGGTGGCCTGACCGACACGCGCGTACCCGCCGCCGGCAGTGGCGTGATCGACGCAGTGGACTGCGCTTCGCCCGATGCCGGCATCGATCAACGCGGCATTACGCGCCCGCAAGGCCTGCGCTGCGATATCGGCGCGGTGGAAGTGGTGCCGCTGCCCGACGCGATCTTTGGCAACGGCTTCGAACTCTGAGGCGCGACCTTGCGGACCCGCGTCCGCCGCGTCAATCCAGGGCGGATCGCGCCTGCCGCGCGAGACGGTAGATCAAGCTCGGTGAATCCAGCGCTGCCTCTTCGCGCATCGCTTGCAGTGCCGCATCGAGCCAGGCGCGGGCCGCGACCGCATCGCCGGCTTGCTGGCGCTCGATGCCGCGCAGCGCATTGATCGCCGCCGGCCACTGCCCGGTCGCACGGCCGGATTCGAGCGCGTTCGCATCGAGGGTTTCAATCAGGCCGGCGGCGGCCACGCGCTGGCCGCGCTGCAGTTCGATCATGGCCAGGACGAAGGCCGCGTCCTGCGTCTGCGGTGCGTCGGCTCCGGCGAGCCGCTGCAGGTGCTCGAACGCGCTGCGCGCCGGCGTGGCGGCCTCCTCGGCCCGGCCAACCTCGCTCAAGGTGCGGGCCCAGTTCAGTAGCGTGACCCAGGTGACCGCGTTGCCATCGCCGAACTTGGCACGCACGCGCTCATGCACCTGCTGCGCGTACTCGAGCGCCTGCGGCCAATCGCCGCGGCGGAAGCTGACGGCGAACAGTTCGTTGGTGAGCCCGAGCATGCGCGAGTGGTTCTCGCCCAGCGTGGCCGCGATCACCGGCCTGGCCTGCATCAGCAAGGCCTGCGCCGCGGCGTGATCCTCGCCTTGCGCACGCGCCAGGGCGAGGCGGGTCAGCGCGATCAACAACTCGGAGTTCTCGGCGCGCGTCGACGCCTCATCAATCAACCCCCGGCCCTGCTCGATCGCCTGCGCATCCTGCCCGGCGAAAGTCAGCGCGATGATCTGGTCCAGGCGCAGCGAATCGCGCTGCGCGACTGCGCCGGGGTCGTCGGGATCAATCCCGTCGATGGCGGCGCGCAGCGCGATCACGGCCTGGTCGAACTCGGAACGCACCATGTGCAGCCCGGCGCGCGCCATCGCCAGTTGCTGGCGAGTCGAGGCCGCGGGCGCGGTGCCGGCGCGCTGTTCGAACTCGGCCAGCGCTGACGCGGCGTCATCGAAGCGGCCGAGCCGACCGAGCGCGCGGATCAGCACCACGCGAGTCGCGAACTCGGCCGCGGTATCGTGCTGTTCGCTCGCCGCGAGCAGGGCCAGCGCGCGCTCCGCTTCGACGCGCGCATCCTCGTGCTGATCGATCACGCCGAAGGCGGACGCGAGACTCGAACGGATGCCGGCTTCGGTTGCGGGCAAGGTGGCGAAGCGCGCCGCGACCCGATCCCGCGCCGCCACCAACACTTCACGCAGCGTGGTGTCCGGGCCCTTCGCCGAGACCAGCGGATTGGAGCGCCCGATCAGGTCATCGTTCAAGAATCGAGCGAGCGCGGTTGCGCGTTGCAGTTCGGCCTCGGCTCGATCGCGCGCCGCGAGCGCCTGTTGCCGCAACCACAGGGCGATCCCGATGCCAAGCGCGAGCACCGCGAGCAGCGCGAGCAGCATCGGTCGCCGCGCCTGCGCGCGCGCCACGGCGGCGCGATCGCGCCGCGCGAGGTCACGTGCCTGCTGCCGCGCCAGCGCCTCGATGCGTCGCTCCGGCAGATCGCGTACGCGTTGCGCCAGTTCGGCGGCGCTGCCGAGGCGGCGCTCCGCGCTGCCGTCGGTGGCGCGCCGCAGGTCTTCGCGCAGCAGTTCGTCGTCGATCTCCGCTTCCCAGCCCGGGGCCATCGGCTGCCCGACGCGCGCGGCCAGCAACTGGTAGAGCAGGATGCCGAGCGCGTAAACGTCGCTGCGCACCGTGGGCTGTTGTCCGGCGTACAACTCCGGTGCGAGGAACAGCGGCGTACCGGAGGTCGAGGCCGCATCGCCGTCGTCCATCGTCATGCCCATACGGGTGATGCCGAATTGTTCGAGCCGGTCGGGTTCGAGCAGGTGGCCGCTGCCGAAATCGGTCAGGCGCAGCCGCGGCGCGGCCGGATCGCCCTGCACCAGCACGTTCGCCGGCTTGAGGTCCTTGTGCAGCACGCCGACCGAATGCGCCTGCGCCACCGCGTCGGCGATCTGCAGGAACAGGCCGAGGCGTGCTTCGCGCTCGAGCGATGGCAGATGGGTGGCGGCCCATTCGGCGAGCGAGACGCCGCCGTACTCGCATTCGAGGAAATACGGCGCCTGCTCGAAGTTCCAGTCGATCAGTTCGATGAAGCCATCGCTGTCCGGCAGGCTGTCGCGCAACAGCCGCATCAGGGTCGCCTCGCGCTTGAGCGTGCGCAGGCGGTCGCCGTCGAGCGCGAACTTGTAGGCGCGCAATTCGCGCGTCTTGACGTGCTCGGCCAGCCAGACTTCGCTGCCGTGGGTCCGTCCGAGCTGGCGCAGCAGGGCGAAGTTGGGTCGGGTCGGGACCGGCTGGCCGGCGCGCAGCTGCAAGTCGCTATGCGGTTGCCGCCCGACCGCCACACGCCGCACCGGGCCATCGAGGCGATAGCCGATCCGCGCCTGGGTGGTGAGCTGCGCCGCATTGGCCGCGCCTAGGGCGCGGCGCAGCTTGGTGATGGCGCTGGGCAACACCTTGTCGACCGTGACACGGCCGGCCCAGACCTCGCGCAGCAGTTCTTCCTTGGTGACCACCTCGCCGGCATGGCGCAGGAGATAGGCCAGCAGAGCCAGTACGCGCGGTTCGACCTCGACCGGCAGACCCGCCACGCGCAGTTCGCAGCGGGCCTCGTCGAACTCTGCCGTGCCGAAGCGAAAGCCGAAGGCGGCGCTGTCCGTCGCGTTCAAACAATTGATCCTTGGTCCATTCCGTCGGCGTTACCGTTCCGTGACCGGGGCGTGACCGAAACGCGCCGACAGCACCGGGCGGCCAGCCTACCATCCGCGCCGAAATCCGGATCGGACTCCGGATACGCCGATGGAGACGCCGCGTGACCCTTGCCTCGTGCCTCACCCGAACCGCCTGCCTTGCTGCCCTCGGCCTCGCCCCGCTGCCAGCGTCAGCACAGGCACTGACCTGGCAAGTGATCGCCGGGGAATCGAGCACCGTGGTGACGCCGGACTTGCCGGCCTCGGCCTCACGCGTGCTCTACGACATCGCGGTCGGCGACGCGGGTGGCACGCGCTATGGCTTTCGCGCCCAGGGCGCGGCTTCGGCCGAAGGCTACTGGGCCTACAGCGGCAGCCGCCTGCAGCGCTATGCGCAGCTCGATGCTTCGGGCTCGGCCGGTCCGGGCCGCAGCGGGGCCGAGGCCGGCCACGTGTTCCTGTCCTTGCGCGAGGGCGGCGGCTCGGTCGCCCCCGACGGGCAGCGCAGCCTGGCCGGGCGCGCGGGCGATCCAGCCGCGACCTTGAGCGCGACCCACGGCCTGTGGCGCTGGGACGGCACGCGCAACATCGAGTTCGCACGCGCCTCGAGCGACGGCGCGCTCGGTCCGAACCTCGGCACCGGCTGGGTGTTTCCGAACGCCTCGGGCTTCGGCCAGTCGCGCATGCTCGATGCCGGCCAGGCCGTGCTGCTGGCCGAGGTCACGAGTCCCACCGGCGCCGACAGCCGCATCATCGCGCGGCATGTCCCCGACGCAGGCAACCAGCCCTGCATGCGTACCGGCGCAACCGAGGCCGCGCTCGCACCCGGCCTCGCGCCGGGCGACAGCTTCGCCCCGAGCGCGCTGACCCTGTCGCGCGTCGGCGTCGCGCGCAATGGCCGCATCTACGCGCGCCTGCCGGTCAGCGGGTCGCGCGAGGGCATCTTCGAACTGTGCACCGGCGCACCACTGGCGCTCGCGGCCGACAACGCCGCCGGCGCGCTGGGCCCGGACATCGGCATCGCCGGCGCGATCTTCACCGGCTTCGACTCGATCACCCCGCAACCCTCGGGCGACGAGGGCGTGGTGTTCTTTTCCAACTGGCGCGCGCCCGCCGGCCCCACCCAGCGCGGACTGTTCCGGCACGATGGCACCAGCAACCGGGGCCTTGCCTACACCGAACCCAGCGGCTTGCATGGCCCGAACTGGATGAATGCGAGCTGGCGTTCCTTCGATCTGGACAGCCTGACGGTCGCCGGCGACTCCGCCGCCTTCGTGGCCGGTCTCGACACCGCCGACGGCGGCGATCCGACCGGGCTGTTCCGGGTGCGCGCCGGCCAGTCGCCGCAACTGGTGGCGCTGCTCGGCCTGGTCGGCGCTCCGTATGAGCCGGAGCCCGGCCGTACCTGGCGCAGCTTCGACGCGATCGCGGTGTTCGAGAACGGCGACATCGTGATGGAAGCAACCACCAACCCGAACGCGACCAAGGACCTCTGGCTGCTGCGCGCGGGACGCGCGCCGCAACGCCTGCTCTCGACCGGCCAGGTGGTGCGCGTGCCGACGCCGCAAGGACCGGCCGATGCCACCATCGCCAGCTTCGACGTGCCCGACGGTGGTGCCAACTATTCGGACGGCAGCGACGACTGGATCGGCGCCGATGGCAGCCTCCTGCTGGCGGCGCGTGACACCGGCTTCCGCCGCCTGCTGATCAGCGCGCGCGCGCCGGTGCTGCCGCCCGGCGTGGTGCATCGCGACGGCTTCGAGCCCTGAGCCCGGCGCGAGGGCGGGGCGGAGCGCGCTCCCCGCCCCGCCCTCGCGCGCGCGGCTCCGGTAGAATGCGCGCCCCTGCGGCGCGCGCCGCTTCCGTCGATGCCGTCCGCAAGGAATACCGATGTCCGCTTTGATCTGTGGCTCGCTCGCCTACGACACCATCATGGTGTTCCAGGACCAGTTCAAGAACCACATCCTGCCGGACAAGGTGCACATCCTGAATGTCTCGTTCCTGGTGCCGCGGATGCGGCGCGAGTTCGGCGGCTGCGCCGGCAACATCGCCTATAACCTGAAGTTGCTCGGCGGCGAACCGGTGCCGATGGCGACGGTGGGGCAGGATTTCGGGCCGTATCGCGACCATTTCGACGCCTGCGGCATCCGCCTCGACCAGGTCAAGGAGATCGACGATCTCTACACCGCGCAGGCGTTCATCACCACCGACCTCGACGACAACCAGATCACCGCCTTCCATCCCGGCGCGATGATGCGGTCGTACGAGAACCACGTGAAGGACGTGGCCGGCATCAAGTTCGGCATCGTCGGGCCGGACGGCTACGAGGCGATGCTGCAGAACTCCAAGGAGTTCGCCGAGTGCGGCATCCCCTTCATCTTCGACCCGGGCCAGGCCATGCCGCTGTACAACGGCAAGGAGCTCACCCAGATGATCGAGCAGGCCAGTTACGTCACGGTGAACGACTACGAGTCGAGCCTGCTGCAGGACAAGACCGGCCTGTCGACCCGGCAGATCGCCGAGCGCGTGCAGGCCTACATCATCACGCGCGGACCGCGCGGCTCCGAGGTGCACACCAAGGAAGGCGAGATGCACGTGCCGGCGGCGAACGCGATGCGCGTGGTCGACCCCACCGGCTGCGGCGACGCCTACCGCGCCGGCCTGATCTTCGGCCTGATGCAGGGCATGGACATGGCCACCGCCGGCCGCATCGCCTCGCTCATGGGCGCGCTCAAGATCGAGCACCTCGGCCCGCAGAACCAGCGCTTCGACTACGACGAATTCGCCGAGCAGTTCCGCCAGCAGTTCGGGTACGCATTGCGCTGAAGTAGCCAACCCGCACGCAGCGGGATCGAGGCACGCCGGCTGCGCCGCGCGTTTCGCCTGCCGGAATGAAGAACGGGCCCTTGCGGGCCCGTTCTTGCTTGCAGTCGGGTGTGGCTCCCGACCCGATCAGTTGCCTTCGAAGCCGTTGGCGAAGATCTCGTCGCACGTGACCGTGACCGTGACCGTGCCCACCGAGCCGCCATTCAGCGTGTAGGTGAAGTTGGTCGTGCCGCAGAAGTTCGCGGCCGGCTGGAACGCGACGTTGGCGCCGCCCGTGCCGATGGTGACGGTGCCATTGGCCGACTGCGTCACGCTCTGCACCGAGCGCGGACCGGCATCGGCGTCCGTGTCGTTGGCCAGCACGTCGATGTCGGTTGCCGCCGCGCCCTCCGCCACGGTTGCCGTATCCGCCACCGCCTGCGGCGCATCGTCCACGCAGGCCACGGCGATGTTGACCGTGGCGGTGGCGGAGAACAGTTGGCCGTCGGTGACGCGGTAGGTGAAGCTGTCGCTGCCGCAGAAGTCCGCTGCCGGGGTGTAGACCAGCCCACCACTATTGGCCAGCGACACCGTGCCGTTGGCCGGCGTGCTCGGGAAGATCGGCGCCAGCGCGGAGTTCTCGACGTCGGTGTCGTTGCCGAGCACGCCCGGGCCCGACACCGTCAGCACCGTGTCTTCGGTGGCGTTGTAGCTGTCGTCCACCGCCACCGGCGCGTCATTGATGCAGACCACGTCGATGCTGACCGTCGCCGGCACGGACGGGTCGCTACCGTCATCGGCGCTGTAGGTGAAGCTGTCGCTGCCGCAGTAGTTCGCGTCGGCGGTGTACTGGAACGACCCATTGGCATTGAGCACGACCGAGCCGTTGGGCGGGTCACTGGCCGACACAGCGATCAGGGCGCTGCCCTCGACCGGATCGGTGTCGTTCGCCAGCACGCCCGTCGCCGCCGGGATATCGAGCAAGGTGTCTTCGTTCACCACGTAGGCATCGTTCGCGGCCACGGGCAGATCGTTGACGCAATCCACCACCAGGGTGACCGTTGCCGGATCGGTATTGATGCCGTCCGAGGCCTGATACACGAAGCTGTCGGTGCCGCAGAAGTCGGCATCCGGCGTATAGGCGTAGCCGCCCGCCGGATCCAGCGCCAGGACACCATCGGCAGGAGGCGTGACCACCGCCGCGGTGAGGCCGGTCGATGGGATGTCGTTACCCAGCACGCCGGGCGCCCCTACCGTCAGCACGTCATCTTCGTCGACGCTGGCCGATTCGTCGCTGGCCACCACCGGCGGAGTGCCGCCCGCGGTGCAAATCCGCAGGCCCCAGCCAGTCAAGCTTCCGCCATCGCCAGCAGCATCGTCGGTGATGCGAAGGGTCCACGTGCCATTTGGGTCGATGCCGTTGAAGAAGGCCAGCGGGTTCTCCGGACGCAGGGTCTGACCACCCGTGATCGGACAACTGGTGCCGGCCCCGACCGTGGTGGCTGCCGCATCATCGAGATTCAAGTTGAAGTTGTCGGACGAACCGCAGACATCACCAAAGAGGCGACGCGCCGGTAGCGCGGGACCGACCAGTTCGAAGTCCAGGTCGGCCACGAAGGTGTGGGTTCCCACCAGACCCAGAACATCGAGGTCGGCAACGCCCGGCGCCGATCCAACGACGTTCAGGACGGAGTTGGTGATGACGCCGGAACCGGGGCCGATCGATCGCGGCACATCGGTGCTGGTATAGACCGTACAGGTCAGAGCACCCGTCGTGAACGAGAACGTGGCGGACGCCACCTCTCCGCAGCTATTGCGTGCGCGGACACGCCAGTAATACTGGTTGGTCAGGCTGAGCGAGGTCGCCACTGCGTGGCTGGTGGTGCCGCCCGGCACCGTGGCGGTGTAGTTGATGGTGGTGAAGGCCGGGTCGTCATCCACCTCGACCACGTACTCCACCGCCTCGGCCACTGCCGTCCAGCTCAGGGTCGGGGTTACGGACACGCCGCTGGCACCATTGGCCGGGGCGATCAGGGGCGGTGCTGCCGGCGTGATGGTCGATACCTGCAACGCCACGTCGTCATTGCGGATCGTGGTGCCGGAGGTGCCGGTGATGGTCAGGGTGTAATTGCCGAAGGCGACGCCCGTGGTGCCCACGGTCAGGACCGATCCTGCGGGCGGTGTCGGAGTGGCCGGGTTGAAGCTGGCGGTGGCGCCGCCCGGCAGGCCGGCGCTGACACTCATCGTGACCGGATCGACAAAGCCCGAGAACGGCGTGAGCGCGATGTTGAAGCTCGCATCAGCCGGCGTGCAGACCGCGGCCGACTCAGGCGTGGCATCGAGGGTGAACGTCGTGTCGAAGCTGCAGTTGATGCAGACCAGGGCGAAGTCCTGGTCCGTGGTGTCGGCATTGCCCGGCACGCCATCACCGGCGATGTTGGCCGCAGTCACCGTGATCTCGAGCGCGCCGGTCGTGCCTGCGGGCAGGAACACACCCTCGTAGTTGTTGACCGCATCCGCCGCGCCACCGGTGGCGCTGAACGCACCACTGAAGACGTTGCCGAGGTAGGTGTTGCCGTCATTCACCGCGCTCAGGTTCAGGTTGTTCACCGCCGGGTTGCCGGAGGTGGCGCCGGGCGCGTCGGAGTACACCATCGCGATGCGCGCCGGCTTGCCCGAATCGACGATCACCGCTTGCACCGACGTGCTCTCGCCGCTGGCGCCGAACACGGTCTGCTGGTCGAACACGAGCCGGTCGGTGGTGGAATCGAACGCACCGCCCAGGTTCGGCATGCCGTAGCCCTGGCTGTTCGTGGGCAGGTTGCCGTTGCCTGCAACACCGGTCAGGTAGGTCGGATGCGCAATCAGATAGGCCTTCGTCATCGCCGCGCTGGGCGCGGTTTGGCCGTACTCGGTCTGCAGGTAGCGGTAGACCAGCGAGCTGACGCCGGCAAGGGCCGGGGTCGAGTGGCTGGTGCCCGAAGAGGCGGCAAACGTGGTTTGCGTGGTCGGTCGGAATTGATCGCATACGCCCGAGCCGTCATAGCCGGCGGCGTTGCTGGCGGTGCCCTGGATATGCGTGCCCGGTGCAATGACCTCGGGCTTGACGCGGCCACCTTCCGCCGGGCCACGGCTGGAGAACCCGATCACGTCCATGGCGTTGTCGGCGCCGGTGGCACCCACGCCGCAGCCGTCGGTCCAGGCACCGCTTTCATCCGGGCCGGGGCGCTGGTTCTCGGACGCGCCCACGGTGATGACGTTCTTCGCCGTACCTGGCGAGCCGACCGTGGCCGCACCGCTGCCGCTGTTGCCGGCCGCAAACAGGAAGATCATGGGCTGAACGCCCGCCTCGTCGGTATCGGCGTCACGCGTGCCGATGTCGTAGGCGCGGGCATCGGCGTTGTAGTCGCCACCGACGGCTGCACCCCAGGAGTTCGACGAGATCACCGAACCGGAGTCCTGGTTGGCCTTGATCAGTCCGTCGATAGAACCACCACCGCAGCCATTGATGCTGAAGCCGCCGGCGTTGGTGAAAATCTTGATATTCGCCAAGCGCGTGTAAGGGTTCATGCCCTGTCCGCGCTGGTAGAACAAGGCGTCCTGGAAGGGAGTGCCGGCGCGCAGGTCGTAGCCGCCGACAATGCTGGAGTTGATGTGGCCGTGTCCGCCCACACCGCGCGCGTCGGCGTCGGTGGTGCAGTTGCGCGCCTGCATGATGCGCGTGGTCACTCCGTCACGATCACGGGTCAGGGTGGAGTCGCCCGCGCCGTTGACCGTAGTGCCGTTGCCGACGCCATCGTCGACCACGCTGACGATCGGGTAGTCGGCGGGATTGGTGGAGAAACCAAGCCCGGTGAGGAAAGGCAAGTAGCCGGGAGCCGTCGGACCCGCGCCGCCCGCGACGAGGTTGCCGGCGATGATCTGGGCCTGCACCTCGTCCTGCAGCTCGGGCTCGACGAAGTTCTCGATCGCCAGCACGTCCGGCAACTGCGCGAGCGAGGGGAGTTCGGATTCGCTCACCGACAGGGTGATCGCATGCATGCCGCGCAAGTCGGACCAGGGGCGGATCAGGGTCCCGCTCGCCGCGATCGCGCTGCGGCTCGCAGCGTCGCCCCCGTGGCTGGCCAGAAGCACCGTGACCTTGATCTGGCGCGAGCCGTCGAGGCCAGCCCGGACCCGGTCGGCGAGATCGCGGTTGAGCTTGTACCAGGGATCGAGCGTGTTGGCGTAGGTCAGGTAGTCGCTGCCTTCCACCAAGGCGCCCAGGCCTTCCTGCTGCGCCGCATCGGCCAGCACCAGGTAGGCATTGTTCGGAATGTACTGGACCACGCGCGCACCGGTGGCCCGGACCGAGTCGAGCCAGGCATCGACGATCGGACCGGCGAACTGCACCAGGCGCACCGCCGGTCCAGTCGGCTTGCCGGCGCGGAACGCGGCCGGGATGTCGGCGCCGGACGCGCGCAAGGTATCGAAACCCGCTGCCTCGAATTCGACCAGATCCTTCTGCACCTGCACCGCGCCACGCGCGATCGAACGCAACTCGGCGAGGCGCGTGTTGTCGACGCGGTACAGCTGGAAGCTGCCGTAGTCATGCATCAAGGTGGCGCCCGGCTCGTCACCGGCGTAGACACCCGCCGGCACGACGACGCGGTTCTGCTGCGCCTGTGCCAGCACACTCCCCACCGCACTGCCGTACAACACCGCGGCAATGGCGGACCCCAACAAAACGCGCTGCGCGCGCTTGGCGCGCGATCGATTGGAACTCACGGTCATATTCCCCAAGCAGTTGGCCAGAACCACGCGAACTCGACACGCCGTTGCGACGCGCACGAATGCGACTTCCCACGAAACCATCCCCGCAGCCCATGGGCATTGCTCCAGCACGATTCGCGCTGCCCCGAGCACTGCCTGCATGGACCGTGGGCGACAGACTACGCTAGCACCCGTGCCACACATCCGCAAACTGCGTCACATTTTTGCGAGCTTGTCTGGGTGATTCGGGGCAAAAATGCGCGCTTGCGCACGCGAGGAGCGTGAACTGACGCTCGCAAAGGAGTGCTCCGGCCCGAGTGGTGGGCCCAGAAGGATTCGAACCTTCAACCAAGGGATTATGAGTGTCCAGCTTGGTTAGGCGCAACGCTCAACAGCGCCTTGCGGTCGATCACCTCCTCGACTATCTCACTGAAGAAGACGCGGATCGTCGAGAACAAGCTGTCCTGGTCCGAGTTCTGCTTCTCCACATCGGCTTCGATCTGCGCCTGCAGGTGACTGCGTTCCTCGGTCAGGGTCCGAATTTCAGTCCGCAAGTCTTGCAGTCTGTGCAGGTAGCCGCGCTGGCTTTCCAGCGATGCAATGTCGGCGCGCAGCATGACCATCTCGTCCGAAAGCTGCTTGTACTTGGCAAAAGTATCCGTTCCGCTCAGGAACGAAAGCATGTCCGAGCGCCTTTTTCCGAGCGCATTCAACTCCGCATTGACGCGCTTCAACTCAGCCTCGATCTCGGCGCGTTCCTCCTGCAGGTAGCCGCGGCGTTCCTCGGTGATCGCACGATTGAACGCAATCAGTTGCTGGAAATCCTTCTTGATCTGCCCCTTGAAAGAAACACCAGCCTCCTCGAACAGCCGCTGCGCCTCGTCCGGATTGAACAGGATCTGGTCTTCCTCCAATGAAGCCAGCACTTTCTTTCGGTTCTGGCTCAGCGAGTAACGCTCGGCATTGAGCGTAGCAATACCCTCATCGACTTCGTCCACAACTTGCTTCGTGCGATCGTTGTCCTGGGCGCGGAAATCAAAGGCGTCGAGCAGCTTCTGTTTCTTCTCCGCATCCTTCTGCTTAAGCAACAGGATGCCCTCGATCTTGCTGATGTCCTCGACCGAGCCGCCCAGTTCCTTCCGGATGGTCTGCGCGGTCTCCTGCTTCTTTGTAAGCTCATGCTCCTTTTCGTAGTGCTCCGAAACCAGCTTGGTGTCAAAACCGAGCATGTGAGCCAGGAACGGCTTCCAGTCCGCATGCTTCGAGGCGAACTTGCGGAGTTGGAACACCTCGCGAAAGTCTTCCTGCGAACGCAGAAGATAGCCCAGCGCCTTTCGATACGACCACGGCTTCAGCCCGCGCCAGTCGAGGAGCCCATCCAGCAATTCCTTTCCACGCTCGAACGCGATGTCCTCATGGTCCCATTCGGAAGATGTGAGGTTCGAGAAGTCCTGACGACCCGCCTCGTGCTTCTTGAAGCTGATCTTTGTCGCATCCGCCACGCTACGACGGATGGTTACGAAAGAGGCGTCTTCCAGTTCAACCTCAAGGAAGAAGACGAACGACTCGAACAGGTCGAAATGCTTGAACAGGAAAAACTTGGAGTCTTTCCCAGACAGGAATCCGAAGTCGAGCAGGCGCCCCAACGTGGTTTTGCCAAGATTGTGGGTGTCCTTCTTGCGGTTCTCGGGTAGCCGTATCTCGGCCATGACGACATTCAGGCCCGCAACGAACTCGACGGGCTCGAATACATCCGGCTTGTTGCTGTAGAGCTTAGACAGTCTCATTGGGCCCCACGTACTCCACGGCATCGGTCTTGGGGCGATACTCGATCAGGCCCAACAGATAGAGGAAATTGAGCGCCGGCAAGAACAGCACATCGCCACCGACGACATTTTTCTTGGCGAACTTGCGCAGCACGTCGTACTCGTCGAAGCGGCGCGCCTTCAGTCGCGACAACAGCAGCAACGAGACGCTAACAACCGTGCGGTCAGGGTGCGAGTGCTTGGTCGGCCGAAGCATCGCCCACCTCCCCGATGTCGCAATTCCAGTACATGTAGAAAAGTATGGCCCGCGTCAGGCGCTTGTGGGCGCGCTGGCGTAGAACCGCATCCCGGCCAAACAGGAGGTCCACCAGATACTCCATCACCTCGTCGAAGGTCTGGTAGTTCTTGCGCTTGGCGATGATCTTCATCTGGAACTCGTCGACCACAGATTCGTACAAGCGCAACAACTCGAGGTTCTCGGGTGCGGCGAGGAAAGCTCGTATCTGCGCGGTCTCCTTTAGGTATCGCTGCCGCTGCGCCTTGGCGTAGTCGGCAGTCATGTTGTTGATGGCGTTCTTCTGTTCGTAAGTCACACGCGGAGTCGGTGGATCGTCGAGCACCGCATTGAGGCCATCCCGCTGCCGCGCCAGCGCTTGTACTACCTCGGCAAGGTCGTCCGGGCTGACAATGAGTGGCGAATCCACCGGATCCAGGCTTGCGGCCTTCACCACATCGGGGAAATTCTTCAACCACAGTTCCAATTGTTCGACGCCGCAAAGATAGATTGACGCCGGCGGGATGTCGCACTGCGCGGCGATGTGGTCGCGTATCTCCGCTTCCGCGTTGCCAGCCAGGCGCCGATTGGAGAACAGCATGTAGTGGTCGAGCTGTTTCGCCTCGCGCAACTTCTTGATGCGTGGAATTTCCTTGGCGAGCACGGTGTTCTCAGTCGTCTTGCTGAAGAAGTCCGACTCGGAGAAATTGCGGTTGTAGCCGTTGGTGTGCTTGGCCTGGACAATGGTCGTACCGACCCATGGCGCGGCCTTGCTCGGATGGAGTTCCGCAGTGCCCACGAACTTGGCGTCCCGGCCACCATCCGGTCCTTTGGCGAATCCTTGTACGGACATGCCAAGCAGGCGCTGGCACAAGAGTACGACTAGCGTCTCAAACTGGTCGTCTCCGAGATCCTCGTAAGCGAACTTCATCGTGTCTTCCCCTTGACCGGCTCATTGCGTCCTTACGCCTCATCTAGCCGGCGAAGATGTCTCCTTCGAGAGCACGATAAATCGCCATGTTGATGATGCTTGCGCGACCCTGGCCAGTTCTCTTTGCAGCCTCATCGACCTTGCGCAGTAGTTCGGGCGCGATGGTCAAGGATATCTGCCGCTTGTTCCCTTTGCGGATGCCCTTGTCGTATGCCTCTGAGGCAACCACGCTTGCATCCGGCGCCCCGGCAATGAACTTGTCCGCTTTGGCGACCGTAACCCTCGGTTTCCGCTGAATAGACATGTTCCTTACCGCGCTTAGGCTATCGTTTGGATATTAAAAACGGATTCAGCAAGAGCGGTCAACTCGGCACACGCCTTGGAGTCCCGCGGGGCCAGCTCAAAGACGGATAGGCCCTGGCCACCGGCGTTGGAAAAGGCTTTCCGGCGGCGGATCGGCTGGGGCAGGTAGGCGAACTGAGGCACGTCGGCGACAGCTGCGGCCGCTTCGGCGTTGTCCGCCGACGCCTCGCCGGCGTCCGCCAGGTTGAGGACGGCAAATGCTTGCAGCCCGTCGCGCAGGCTGCGGGCTTCCTCCACCAGCGCGGCGATGTCGTCGAGCGCCCATACGTCGTAGCTGCGGGGCGCGAAGGGCACCACCAGCACGTCGGTGAGCGTCAGGGCCGCACGCAACGCGGTGCTGTCGCGGCCGCCGGCGTCAATCACGATGTCGTCCCATTTCGTCCGCTGCTGCTGGACCTGGGTGCGAAGCGTGCTGCCGTTGGGGTATTGGGCGCAGGCGATGCCGGGGCCTCTACCGTTCTCGGCTCGGGCGGCGATGGCGACGGTTGCGGTTCCTTGCCGGTCGCCGTCGATTAGCCAGACCTCGCGCCCTGCCAGGGCGCGAGTGATTGCGAGCTGCACGGCCAGTGTGGTCTTGCCGACCCCGCCCTTGGTATTGCCTATCGTAAGAATCATCTGGTGGGTTCCTTTAGATATGCTTTTAATATCCTTACCGCTCGATTCCCGTGCCCTTGTCCCACGCCTCCATGAACCGGGCGTTCGCCTCCTTTCGCCGCACCTGAACGCTTCGCGCCTGGCGTGCCGCGCGCACGGCGCCCGCGACAACGCGCTTGGCTTCTGCCGGCGGCATCAAGCGTGTGGCCTCCGTGAACGCCTTGCGCGCCTGTGCCGGGGTCATGTTCCGGGTGGATTCGGTCTTGCTGGTCATCGTGATTGCTCCTAGTCGAATGGCCGGAACGTCCGGCCCCGTCATCGCGTCGGGCTGCGATCCTGGCTGCGGTCCCGGTGTTGGGCGAATTGCTGCTGTACCTGCTCGCGGATGGCCTTGGCGCGCTCGGCCTGCTGCGCCTTGCGGAACGCCTCGACGCGCTGCCATAACTCCGGTTGCTCGCGCTGCACCTTCCGCACTGCCAACCGCTGCGCGTCCATCGGGCCGCGTGCGATGTTTCCGGCGATCCGCCGGCGGCGCTGAACCTCGCCGATCCGCTGCGCGAGCTGCTGCCCCTGGCGCTGCCACGCTGCCGCGTCCTTCTCGTACTGGCCGCGCCCGAGCATCGCCGCCAGTCCGCGCGGCTCCTGCGGCCGCGCCGCCTGGTGCGTGCGGTATGCCTGGCTCAAGGTGTCGTCCAGCTTCTCCAAGCGCGCCATCACGGCCGCGGCTCGGCCGCGACGTTCGGCGGATCGCTGTTCCAGGAGCTTTTGCAAGGTCGCTTCATCCTGACGGCCACGATCCAGCACGGCCGCCTTCGTATCGGCCGCAGACAGGGCCGGCGGCTTCATTGCCTTGGTCTGGCTCGGCTGCGCCTTCACCCAGCGGATGGCTTCCTCGTCGGCCTGGCGATTGATCGCCGCCCCGCGGTGGCTCGGGTTCTTGTCCTGGGCTTCAAGCTCGGCGCGCAGGCGCATCACCGCCGCCTCGCGCACGTCGTCTACCGTCTGTGGTGTCTTGGCCTGGTCGCGTTCGGCCTGTGGCGTGACCGCCTTCGCAGCGGCGGCCTGGGCCGCTTTGGCCTTCGTGTGTTCGGCAGCGATCTCCGATGCCTTCCGCTTCGGGGCTGCCGCCGACGGCGTGGAAACCGCCTGGGCGGGTTTGCTGGCTGCCGCCATCGTCAGCACCTGGTCATCCCGGCCGGCGCGTTCCAGCACACGTCCGATGGCCTGCTCGGCGCGCTTCGCCAGCGCTCCCACCTTAGCCCGGCCGCGCTCGATCCAGCGCCACAACACGCCTTCGCCGTCGAAACCGCGTCGGTCGGCAAAGTCCAGGGTGCTTTCCTTCGGCCGCTCGCGGCCCAGCGTCCGCGCCAATTGCACCCGTGCGGCGTCCTCGCCCTTTCCGCCGAAGTCGTCCACCGCCGCAAACAGGGTCGCGCTGTCGCGGTGTCGGGTCATGCCGACGTAGGCAAGGCTTCGATCCATGCCGGGCGTCGCCAGCAGGTAGGCGCGATCTACCGTCACGCCCTGCGCTTTATGGATAGTGACGGCGTAGCCGTGATCGACGGCCGAATACTGCTCCGCGTTCACCTGGCGCGTTTCCCCGTTGTCCAGGCGCACCGACAACCCGCCATACTCGGCCCGCTCGACCGTTCCAAGCGTGCCGTTCTTCACGCCAAGGTCGCGGTCGTTCCGCAGAAACACGATGCGGTCGCCAGCGGCGAATTCGCGCCCGCCGCGCTCAGTCATGAAACGGGCTGCGCCGTCCAGCTCGCCGCGATCCTTTCGCGCCTCCCGAATCGCCTCGTTCAGTGCCAACACGTCCTTGTTGCCGTGGGCAAGAACGATCTGGCTCCCCATGCCTTTGTCGCCGACATAGGCGGCCGCAAGCGCTTTCCTCGCTGCTTCGCGGCTGCCGCGCATCTGGACATGGCCGCGCTCGTCGTAGGCGCGCAAACCGTCCGCCACCGATCCGCGCGCGAACTGCTGTCCGGCCTCACGCGCCCATGCTTGGCGCTGGCGGCGAACCTCGGTGATTTCCGACGCGCCGACGTGTTGCACAACGGCGCGAAACGCCGCGCCGGCTTCGATGGCGGCGAGCTGCTTGTGGTCGCCGAGCAAGACGACCTTCGCACCCGCTTTCTCTGCGGCTTCCAGCACGCGACCGAGCTGGCGGCTGCCGATCATGCCCGCTTCGTCGATCACCAGAACATCGCGACTGGTGAGCTTGCTCTTACCTTCCTTCCAGGCGTATTCGAGCGAGGCCAGGGTTCGGCTTTCAATTCCGCTACCGGCTTGCAGTTCGTCGGCCGCCTTGCCAGCCAACGCCGCGCCGCGCACGGTGAAGCCTTGGGCCTCCCATGCCTCCCGAGCGACCTTCATCGAGAAGGATTTGCCGGTGCCGGCGTCGCCGATCACAACGGCCAGACTGCCTGCCTGGGTGACATGTCGAACGGCGACCTTCTGTTCATCGCTCAGCGTGCCTGCGCCGTCGATGGCGGCCTGGGCGGTCGCCACGGACACGCCATGCTTTCCGCTGCCGGAAAGACGTTGCGCGGTGTCCGCCATCCGGCGTTCCGTCTCCACCATGTCACGGGTGGAATACCGCGCCGGCTGCCTGCCGTTGGCCGACTCCATCTCCAGCAACTGCGGCGAGGTTTCGAGCTTGGCTAGAAGCGTCTGGAACTGCGTCGTGTCGTCAATGTAGCGATTCAACTCGGCGGCGATGTCCCGGCGATCGAAGATCGCTTTCGTCGCAGTGAGCTTGTCCAGAATCAGCTCCGGACGGTCGGCGATTTGCCGAGCCTGCTCCTGCCGGTCGGTGTTGTGAAGGTCGATCCGCTCGGCTTCGCCGCCGCGCCGTTCAATCGCCACGGCATCCGGGCCGATGTGCCGGGTGGGCGTCAGGCTCACGCCCTGCTCGTCATAGCTCCGGTAGTCGATCCGGACGCTCTGGCCTTCCTTCTCCAACGCGGCGTTTGCGATGGTCGCCCATTCGCGGCGCAGGTCGCGTATCTCGTCCTGCGTCGTTCCAGCGATCCCGGCCTTCTTGCGATCCTTGTTCGCAAGCTCGATCGCCGACTTCACGCCAAGGCTTCCGTCGTCGTTGATCCTGCGCGTCGTCGCCAGCATGTGCGCGTGGAAATTGCGGTCGTCGCCTTCCTTGTCCGGGGCATGGATGCAAACATCCACGGCCACGCCGTAGCGGTCGGCAATCGCCTGCGCCATGCGATGCGCGACTGCCTTTCGTTCCTCCGGGCTGAGTTCATACGGAAGCGCGAGACGCCATTCCCTTGCTGTCCGTGCGTCCTTCCGCTTCTCGGCAGCCTCGGCGGCATTCCAAAGGCGTTCGCGTTCGGGAGTAGGCACGCCTTGGGGCGTGACAACCTCGGCGGACAGAACGCCGCCTTTCCGGGTGAAGTCATGAATTTCGCCGGTGCGCTCATCGACCAGCTTCGACCCGGAACGATAGGCAGCAGCCGCGACGGCACTGTGGCCGGATGCGCGCCCCATCGTATAGGTGGTGAAGTGGTAGATCGCCATGTCCTTCCCTTGGCGTAGCTCTCGCAGGGGTGCCGGGGTATCCCCGGCCGCACGGGGTTGGTCGCAGACCAACCCGTAAGTGCGCCCTTGCTGGTCGCTCGGGACTTTCGGCTGCGCGATCGTGAGGGTCAACGGAGTTTCGGCAGCACTTCAGGATTTGCCGACAAGCCTGTCAGGAACGGAGAAACGCGCGCTTCCACAATGCCTCCGCACTCACGGAGGCAATCGCATGGCACGCAAGACACTCGCCGAACGGCGGTCGGAAAAGCTGGAAGAACTTGAGCGCATCAAAAACGATCTGGCTCGGATCGAAAGCCAGGCCGCCGAGCGAATCGGCAAGCTCGCAATCCGCGCGGGCCTCGCCGATCTCGATATCGGCGACGAACAACTGTCGAAGGAGTTCGCGGCCGTTGCCGCAAAGTTTCAACCGAAGACCGGAAAGAAGGACAAGCCTTCTGCTTCGGATACGCGCCCGACTGCTCAGAACTGAGCGCGAACTTTCGCGCATCCGGATGAACGCCAGGAAACAAGACACCCGCCGCAAGATCGAGCTGGGCGGTCTAGTCATCAAGGCCGGGCTCGGTGACGAAACACGCGCGGTAGTCCTGGGCGCTCTAGCCCTCGCAGCCCGCGCCCTTCGAGGTGCCGATGCGGAAACCACCAGAGCGCGCTTTCAAGCCGCTGGTGACTCGCTCTTCAAGGACGCAGACGACGATGGCAACTAGCCGTTACTTTCTCACTGTTTTCCTGTGCCTGACGACGCTCACGAGTGTTCCGAAAACGGTGTTCGGAAATTCGTTGCCCGGCTCGATTCTTCCCGCGGACTTCAACCCATCGACCTGCGAATTGGATCGAGATGCGGCGCTCGAAGGCAACGCCGAAGCAGAACGCACCACCAAGCGCGCAGCCCTGTCGCACCGCTACCGGATGTACTCGTGCGATCAGCTCCGGACTGCGTATCGCTGGGAGCCGGTGCAGCGCGCCATCCTCGACGCCACGAATGCAGTTCCGCATCCCGGCTCAAACTTCGCTGACCCGACCACCGCGCAACGACTGCGAGCTTCGCTTTCGAGTTTGGCCGACTCCGCCCGTCGTATCGGAAACGACTACACGCGACCGCCCGGCGAGGCCCGCGACCTGACCGGCGATTTCCTGAATTGGTCGCAGAAGCTCTTCGCCGAACGGGGTTGGGACGTGCCGCACACGCTCCCGGAAATCTTCACTTCGTTGGAGGTGCGAATTTCCAAGCCCTACGTCGAACCCGTGGAGCAGCAGGCGGTCTTGCTGGTTGCCTCCGAACGCGCCTCATCGCTGCTCATTCTGACCAACGATGCTGCCCGCGCGATGATCGCCGATGCTGCCGGCCCGGCGGCTCAACGCGATCACGAGGAAAAGAAGGCGGCGGCGCAAGCCGCTGCCGCTGACGAGGGCTACATCGCTGGCGTGAAGCGACGCGCCTCGAACTTCCGTGGTTTAGGGCATCTTCTGCTGGGCTCCGCTCTCATGGTTGGCCTAGCGGTATTTGTCTTCCGCCGCATGATGCCGACGGGACGCGCCAAGTTGATCGCCTTCGGTGCCGGCACGGCGGGGTTGTTTCTGGCACAGCTCGGCGCTGGTGTCATCCAACTGGTGACCGGGATTCCAACTTGGGCAGCGTTCGTGTTGGCACTCGTTGTCTTCGGCGTGTTGTACGTCTCTCTCCGCGACAAGCTTCATTCCGTCTTTCCGGGCGCGGCGCAGCTCGCCACTCATGGCTCTGCGGCCTGGGCCGGTCTGGTCGATGCGATCAACGCCGGCCGCCTCTTTCAGCGCGGCATGGTGTCGGCCGATTCCTACGGTTTCACTCTCGGGCGGTATCCCGGTGCAGCCGCTGACCTCGACCCTCGCCTGCGCTTCATGGGCCATGTGCTGACCTGCGCACCAACCGGCAGCGGTAAAGGCATCGGCGCTGTAATTCCGACCTTGCTCGAATATCCCGGCTCCGCTCTGGTGCTCGACCTTAAAGGCGAGAACTATGCGGTGACGGCACGTGCCCGCCGCGCAATGGGCCATACGGTCTATCTGGTCGATCCGTTCGGCGTCATTTCCGGCGGCCAATCGGCTGCCTTCAATCCGCTAGCGGTGCTCGATCTTGCGAATCCCGATGTGGTGGGTCAGGCCTCGGCGCTGGTGGATACATTGGTCATCGCAGGGGCCAACCAGGACGACAATTCGGCCCACTTCAACGACTCGGCCAAGGAGCTGATCAAGGGCCTGCTGGTGTACGTCGCCAGCCTTACCGATCCTGCGCGTCGAACGCTGGGCGAAATGCGTCGGCTGCTGACGCTACCGCTCGCAACGCCACCGGACAGCGGTCGGGAATCACTGCTTTCGCACCTCGCGGACATGTCCGCCGATCCTGAACTCGCGTTCGGTATTCCGGCGCGATGCGCCAACGGCTTCTTGTCGAAGGATTCCAAGGAAGCCAGCGGCGTGCATTCGACGGCACTGCGACATACCGCCTTCCTTGATGACCCGCGCATCGTCGCCGCGCTGTCGCGGTCCGACTTCCAGCTTGCGGACCTCAAGCGCCAGGCCATGACGGTCTACGTAGTCATGCCGCCAGATCGCCTTGCAGCGCAATCGCGGTTCATGCGCGCCCTGGTCGGGGCCGCGCTGTCGGCGATCACCGCCACCAGTGACAAACCGCAGTTCAACGTCCTGTTCTTGCTCGACGAGTTCGCGCAGCTCGGTCGGATGCAGGCCATTGAGGATGCGATCTCGCTCGTGCGCGGCTACGGCGCCCGGTTCTGGCTTCTGGTGCAAGACCTGTCGCAGCTCAAGGGCGTCTACCCGAAATGGCAAACCTTCCTGGCGAACAGCGCCAAGCAATTCTTCGGGACAGCCGATTTTGAGACGGCCAAGTACGTGTCGGACATGCTCGGCCAGACCACCATCGAGTTCCGCACGGTCGGCGATTCGTCCTCGGCATCGCTCCAAGGCGGAGGCAGTTCCGGCACCAGTAGCAGCCAACAGCTCGCAGCGCGCTCGCTGCTGACGCCGGACGAAGTGATGCGGCAAGGCGCGATGCGGCCGATCGTGCTGGTGCAGGGCGAGCGCCCCTACAGCCTGGAGCGCATCAACTACCTGGCCGACCGCGAGTACGCCGGCCTCGCCGACCCCAACCCGTTCCATCGCTGATGCATGGAAATCATGGCCGGTTCCACGCTGTTGATCGCCTTGGCGGCTTTTGCGCTCGCCTATCTGGTGCGCCTGTCGATCAGGTTCGGCGAGTGGTTCTGGCGCCGCCATCGCGCTCGCCGGCAAATCAGGAGGTAGCTCGTGGACAGTTTCATCGTGATGGCAATTCGCGTCCTCGCGCAGCTTTCGGCCTACGTCGGTGCGTGGTCGATTCGGCTCGGTGAACATCTGAAAGCCTGGCAGCAGCAACGCCCGCTGCCGACCAACAGCACGCCCAACGGCGCAGCCGGCGTGCCGGCGAATGTCTTGGCAACATCCGCCGCGCTCGCGCAGGTCGCCGTGTCACCGCCGATCGCACCGGCGGCAGCGCCGCCCGTTTCTTCGCCCGCGATTTCGACCACACCGAAGTCCGTCGCCAGCGAAGCGGAAGCTCTGCCGGACGAATTGGACTGGGCTGGTTCGCTGAACCATGCAGCGGTAGCCAGCCTGCATTTGAGCCAAGTGCTCGCGATGGTGCGCGCCGGCTGGCTGGTATCCGAGAGAGATCACCTGGACGAAGTGTGCGCGGCCTTCGACGCGATGGAAGCCTTCCGAGACCGCACGGTTTCCGCGATCGCGCCTGTCGTCGCTGCGATGACCGACGAGCAGCGCGCAGAGTTCTTCGCTGACTTCGGTGCCGGCTTGCCCCCTGAACTACCTGACTTGGAAAGCGAGGACATGCCTTGAAGCGCACAAAACAGCTTGGCATCGATCCCGGCTCGTGCCGCCTTCGCATCTACCCGCTGCCGGGCGCCTCACGGTGGATTGGACGTGTGCTTAAAGGAGACGAGCAGGTCGGCGTGACTACCATTTGCACTTGCCCGGAAGATGTGGCCGCCGCCGCGTACGAGCAGGGCTTCGAGCTGAACATGGTCATTGAGCATGGCGTTACCGATCGCCGCGGCGATCCGTTCTCAATTGTGCGTCTTCATGCAGCACTGGAAGGTCGTATGGACGCCGACAGCCTGACCAACGACGAGCGCGCTCTGTTCAACCAGGTGCTCGACGAGTCCGCGAACGCAGCTCACTCCCTCAACGAATCGCCATGCGCTGACACCCGCACCACGGATCGCAACGAGCTGAATCATCTACTGACGAAAGCCCGCGATGCACGCGATGGCGGCCGCGACGCCTGGTCCGTTCAGTCCACCGGCGAAAAGCTTGCCGTGGCCATGACCCTCAACCGCTTCGACTGGCTGCAGGCGATGGACCACACCATCCCGGAAGCCATCGAGCGCGTCGGCCCTCAATGGGTCCGCCTGATCCCCAATGTCGCGCGAACGCTTCGCGACGAAGCTGAGCAGTAATCCACCACCACCGCTAAGGAGGCTCGCCATGCACCAGATCAACGCTGTCTATCTGATCCCGACCGCTGAAACGGTCATCGTCCTGTTCATCACGCTGGTCCTCGCAGGCACCGTCAACACGCTATTCAAGCGGTGGGTGCTGGGCAAACATCGAAGCTGAGGGCTGTGGACAACCAGTTACCTTTAGTTACCTCCAGGTAACTAGGGGTAACTATTTGGGCTGCGCGTACGTTTCAGCACCGCGTCGAAACGCGCCTAAGCGACCAACGTCCGCCCCGCCTACGTCACACCAGAACGCGTTGGAACGCACCAGAGGCCAGCCAGTTCTTTTTGGCGTGCTCTCCCTGAGTACAGATGCCGACCGACGCCTCCGGCGCGCTGGCGCGCCCTGAAGCCGTCCCTCTCCGGCGACCGAAGCTCACCTCGAAGCGCAGCGCTGACCTCGCACAAACGAGCCGCGCAGCGACCGATCGCGGGCCGCAGGCCCGCCAAGCGGGCATGGATGCCCGCCCGAGGCCGGGCGGCGAAGCCGTCCGGGGCGAAGCCAAGGATGGCGAAGGGCAGGCGCTTTCCGGTTCCAACGCGCCGTGCCACCGAGTTGTCCACAGATTCCGCGCGCCAACTACAGGTAATACATACAGGAGCTACTACAGGGGGACCGCTGGAAGCCGCGTCGCAGCTGGCTTTCAGCGGTGTTGGCATGACCGTTTATGCGTGAAGGTCAAGACCGTTTATGCGTAGCCTCGTGCCAGGTAGCGGGGTCCAGCAAGACCGTTTATGCGTGGATAAGTTGCCCAACCCACAGGGTTCTCCACCGCTGCGCATGACCGTTTATGCGCAGCGTGGTTGATCGATCACGCCAATCGACGGACGTGCGGCCGAGATGGCAACAGGATCAGGCCGCGGCCGCCTTGGCTGGCTCGCAGCTCGGGATAGACCGTCGAGACCTTGCGCAAGGCGTCGATGAGCTTCCGCTTGAAGTCCCGGCGACCTTGCGGATTGCCGGCGTACTCCGCGCCGAATTGCATCTGCAGACTTTCCCACGGGATTTCCGTTCGCTGCCCGAGATAACTCATCCGGTAGGTCGCCCAGGCGTACAGATCGAGTGCGAGCGGCGACTTCTTGAGCGCCCGGATCGCACGGAGGTCGATCGGCACTGGCCTGTCCGTGACCTGCTGAAAGAAGCGATCGGTGAGCTTCACCCACGACTGGAAGAGCGCCCCTTGCTCGGAGGTCTGCCTTGGGTCCCACCACAGATCCCATTCGTCAGCGACCATGATGTTTCCACCGCGGCTGCGGCCACGCTCACCATCGCGGGAAGTCTCGTAGGCCGTCACGTAGGACTTGAAGAGGCGATCCGCCTGGTCTCGCAAGCGCGGGATCGTGCCCCAGCGTCCCCCGGTAGGTAGCAGACCGAGCTTGCCCATGAACTCGGACAGGCTCTCGCCCAGGTAGAGCGTCGAGGACTTCGTTCGCACTGCCTCGGTGGTCAGCCACGCCAGCAGCAAGCGCGGATAGCTGCCATAGGGCAGGCCCACTTCGGATGGCGCGAGGATGGAGACGTGGAGGTTGCCGTTGGTGCGCGAGAACTCGTTGCCGACTTTCGCGCTGTGCGGCATGGTCGCCTGTACCAGCACGCGGGCCATATAGCCCAGCGCGCCCGCCTCCTGCGCCGACTGAGCCTCGATCGCCACGGCCTCGGCAATGAACCTGTCCTGGTTCGCCTTGGCGCGACGCTCGCGCCGGCTGAGACACGGTGGCTCACGCTCGAGCGCCTGCGATGGCGGGATCACCCGCACTTGCCGATGCCGGCGATTCAGTCGATGCCCAGCAGAAGCCGCGCGACATCAGGAGTGCGGAAGTAGATTCGCCGGCCGATTCGTACCTTGGCCGCGTTCAGGCGCTCGGCGTATGGGCTCGCCTCGCGCAGCGCCATGCGCATGCCATCCGTCGAGCGGTTCAGCATCTGAGCCAGTTGCGCCAGGGTCAGCAGCGGCCCGTAGCGATCGAACATCGACTGACTGAGCGAAGCTTGAGGTACATTCATCGGTAGGGCCGCCAACTTGTGGGAAGTTGGCGCTCAACTTAGTTACCCTTCGTTCTGGCGTACTGACCCGATGTCTGGAAATCCTTCAGGCGTGCACTCCATCGACACAACGACAGGCCTTGGGAACATCGGTTGGCCTGAACTGGCGGCGGACTGCGACCCCAAGATCGCGGAAGCGATCAATACACTTGTCGGTCTGCTCCGAGTGAATGACGCACTCATGCGGGTTTCGCGCACCATTGGAGCGCGCCGTCGTCGAGCCAGAGAGAAAGGCTCAGATCAAGATTGGTGGCCGGAACTCAACCGCGAGCTGTCGCGTGAACACGTCGTTCCACTACAAGAAGACGTGCTGCGTTTGGCAATGCGCGATCGCTATGCCTCTTTCGTCGTCACGAACGCGCTGCAACGCATACGGGCGTTTCTGGAGCAAACCGAGCCGTCCCAGCCAACCCCAGGGCGCAGCTCGGACATGCAGCTTGTCGAAGACTGCCTGCAACCTATCTTCGAGAGGCTGCCGGCGGTAGCTGCATCGTCGATCAGCGATGGATCGCCGGGAGACCCCAACGGGGGCGAGGCGGTGTTACGGAAGCTTCAGCGGCTCACGCTGCGCCAGTGGCTTGAAATTGATGGCGGTGCTGATTTGGAGCATTTGCTGCAGAGCCTGGTGTTGGCGGAGTACTACACGGCCGACTGCGCGGACCGGAAGAAACTCTTCGAGCACAGCGAAAAGGATTGCCGCGCCAAACCGATCTACTGGAATGAATCAGGACTCGATGCCTTGCTCGTCGCCGTGGGATTGGTACGTCAGCGCATTGAGGAAAAACAGCGCCGGAAGCGCAATAGCGAAAGCGCCATGCGCGTCTATTTCTGCGAGCTATGTGATGAGCTGACGCAGTGGATGCTCAACGAACGCGACCCTCTGGTCGCGGGAACCGGCAGCAGACGCTATTGCGAGCGCCATGCAAGCACCGACCGGCATCTGTATCAGAGCGACTCGCCCAAGCGCCACGAATTTGAATGGACTTACGCGATGGTGCTAGACGAGGCCGAGAGGGACGCTGGCTACAAGGAAAGATTTCTTCGACCAACAGATCCACATCGAGCAGAAGCAATCGAGCACACGAGTGCATGCCATTTTTGTTGCGGGCGCCCCTATGAGAGCGCATGTTTTGATCCATCAAAGCCCTATTTCCGCAGCCTGCTCGCCTATCATGCGAACGCTCGAAAAGTGGCGTACGCGCTGGCACATAGCCACCATGACGGTAGGGCATTTCTGCTCGATGAGGCTACGCAGCGCGGGGACGACCTACGAGAGGCCGCCAAGGGCTATCGGCTACATACCAACAAGGCTGCCGGCCAGCACTGCGGCTTATCGATGGCCAGACTTCTACACCAAGGGAGGAAAGGCTCGGACGTGGCCGATCAACTTGGCATTTCTCCAAGCGCGGTTTCCCAGCGCAAGGCGAGCTTGCGCGGGGCATTCGACTTCAGCGCGGAGCGTCATATGGAACTTATCTGGTGGCCGTTCGACGACATCTACGGACCCAACGTAATGAAGTTTCCGTCTCGCCCCTTGGGGTGGGAATGGCGTCACTCTGACGATGAGTACCGCCATCTTGCACGCGCACCATCACGCCGCAAGCGAGTGATCAACGACGTAACGTCGATTCATCGAGTCGGCTGACTAAGTCCTCGGCCCGCAGATGGGTGTAGCGTTTGAGCATCTGCATCGACTTGTGGCCGCTGATTGAGGCCACTTCCTGATCGCTCAGACCGGCCTCGACGAGACGGCTGACGGCCTCGTGGCGTAAGTCGTGGAAGCGTAGATCGGCGACGCCGATGCGGTGTTTAAGGTCGTTCCAAGCCTTGTTGAAGTTGTACGGCCGCCGCTGGCCATCGCGGCCAGGCTCGCCGAAGAACACCAGGTCGCAGTCCTTCGGGCGTAGCGGGTTGGCTAGCGCCTGCTCGAATAGCGCTTGTGCTGCCCGCGTCATGGGGACTGTGCGAGCAGAATCGTTCTTGGTGTCGGCCAGGCGCGCGATGCGGCGCTTGGTATCGACCTGGCGCACGCGCAGTCCGGTGATTTCGCTCGACCGCATGCCGGTTTCCAGCGCGATGCGGACGATCCAACCGAGCATCGGATTCGAGTAGGCATCGACGGCCGCGAGCACGCGCGTTTCTTCGTCGCCGCTCAGGCGACGGTCGCGGCCCTCGCCGGCGGAGGGCTTGCGGATGTTGTGGACCGGGTTCTGCACCAGCCCGATGCGCCACTCCTTGATCGCTGTGGTGAAGACGTGGCCGAGCAAGGCCAGTTCCAGGCGCAGTCCCCTGCTCTAACCGTTGAGCTATAGGCCCGATGCACGGAGGCCGCATTCTATCGGTTGCACGCGTCGGTGCGCAGAAGCTGAACCCGGAATCGCGCATGGCGCGAGGGCATGGCTCGGAGGTCAGGTCGTGTGCATGCCGTCCAGACCCGCATCGCGCGCTGCGCGTGGGGCGTGGTGTGGCCCCTGCTTTCCGCGGCCCCGCCGAAGCAGATGAGCCGGACCCGAAGGGCTCCCTCCCAGCCAAACGAAAAGCCCCCGCGTTGGGCCTAGGCGTTCCGTTAATCTGTTGAAACAAGGAGGGGCCCCGCTAGGGGCCCTCCTTTCTTGTGGACGCTCACATCCCGCTTGAGGCTTCTCTTGCGGCAGCGTGCCAGACGCCGGCGCGGTCAGTTCATGCCGACTGAGCTTGCGGCTCCAGTCTCATCCGCACCGCGTTCGCGCGCGGCGGTAACAACCACCTTCACTTTGGCACCATACGGAAGGCCGGCCGCCTGGGCCACGGTGCGCGCTGGGCGCCGATCCGCATCGAAGAGTTCTGCGAACACCTCATTGAGGTCGGGCATGTCGGCCAAGTCCGCAAGGTCGATCTGCACGAAACAGATGTCTTCGGGTGCAAAGCCCGCGTGGCCGAGTGCGGCGAACACGTTGCGGAAGGCAAGCGTCGTTTCATCGCGGGGCGTGCCCGGCAAATAGCGGCCGTCGTCATCGATCGACAACTGACCACTGACGAAACACAGGTTGTCGACTACCACCGCATGGCTGATGGGGGCATTCCAGGCCGGGAGCCCCTCGCCTGCGACGATGAATTTCTTCACGGCAGGTCCTACGTTTTGTTGGCACGGTCACGGTACGCCAGAAGCCTCAACGCGTTGGCGACGACGAGCAGAGTCGAGCCCTCGTGGAAGAGCACGGCCACACCCATGCGCATGCCGATGATCGTCGCCGGTATCAGCAGGGCAACCATGCCCAGACTCGCCCAGAGGTTCTGTCGAATGATACGGCGCGTCTGCCGACTCAGGCCCACGACAAACGGCAGGTGATCGAGGTTGTCGCCCATGAGCGCGACATCCGAGGTCTCGAGCGCCACGTCCGAGCCCGCCGCGCCCATCGCGATGCCGACCGACGCACTGGCCAGCGCGGGTGCGTCGTTCACACCGTCGCCGATCATCGCCACTTCGCCGGCGGCGCGCAGTTTCTTGATCGCTTCGACTTTCGCTTCCGGCAGCAAGTCGCCCATCGCGGTGTCGATGCCCACACTCTTCGCGACCGCATCGGCCACGCGCTGGTTGTCGCCGGAGAGCATCACCATCTGCGACATGCCCAGCTCGCGCAAGCGCGCAATCACGGCGCGCGCTGCGGCGCGCGGCGTGTCCATCAGGCCCACGGCACCGAGATAACGATCGCCGTGCCGCACGACGAACACCGTGCGTCCCTGTTCTTCGAGCACCGTGATTGCAGCCGCCAAGTCGGGCGGCACGTCCGCCCCGCCGATTTCACCGAAGAGGCTCTTCTTTCCGAGGTACACCGGAGCGCCTTCCACCGTTGCGCGCAGGCCTTTGCCGGTGAGGCTTTCCAAGTCCGTCGCGGTTGGCACCGACTTGTTGGTCAATCGCGCGGTGCCATCGCGGACCACCGCGGCGGCAAGCGGATGATCGCTCAACGCCTCCACGGCAATCGCCACGCGCAGCAGTTCCGCTTCGGATACGCCCGCGGCCGGCATTACGTCGGTGACGCGCGGCTGTCCTTCGGTGAGCGTCCCGGTCTTGTCGAAGGCAAGTGCGTGCAGCACGCCCAGGGTCTCGAGCGGCGCGCCGCCCTTGATCAACACGCCACCCCGCGCGGCGCGGGCCACGCCGCTGAGCACCGCACTGGGGGTGGAGATCGCGAGTGCGCAGGGGCTGGCCGCCACCAACACCGCCATGGCTCGGTAGAACGTCGCACTGAATGGCTCGTCCACCACGACGCCGGCGAACAGCAGCAAGACCACCAGCCCGAGGACTGCCGGGACAAAGAATCGCTGGAACTTGTCGGTGAACAGCTGCGTGGGCGACTTCTGTGCCTCGGCCGAGCGCACCAACTCGACTACGCGCGACAGGGTGCTCTGGCTGGCCAGGCGCGTGACCTCGATTTCGAGCACCCGACCCTGGTTGATGGTGCCGGCGAAGACACGGTGGTCGGCCGTTACGCCCTCGGGACGCGCACGCGCAACGGCGACATCCGGCACAGGGCGCTTGTCGACGGGGACGCTTTCGCCCGTGATCGCCGACTGGTCGATGCTGCTCTCGCCCAAGGTCACGAAGCCGTCGGCCGCCACGCGTTCGTCCGGCTTGACGATCACCGTCTCGCCGATCTGCAGCGTGTCGACGGCCGCTTCGACAACCTGGCCGTTGCGGCGAACCATCGCGGTCTCCGGCCGCAGCGTCGCGAGTGCCTCGATCGCCTTGCGGGCTCGGCCCATCGCGTAGTTCTCCAGCGCGTGGCCCAGGCTGAAGAGGAACAGCAGCAGCGCGCCTTCGGCCCATTCGCCCAGTGCCGCAGCGCCGATGGCCGCCACCACCATCAGCGAGTCGATCTTGAGCTGGCGGGCCCGCAGGTTCTCGATCGCCTCGCGCACGGTGAAGAAGCCGCCGGCGACATAGGCGGCGATGTAGCACCCCTTGGCTATCGCCTCGCCGTCGCCCAGCGACCTCTCCAGCAGCCACCCGGCGAGCAGCAGAGCACCGCACAACAGGGACAGCACGATCTCGGCACGTCCGCCGAGGACGCCGTGCGCGTCGTGGCCATGATCGTGGCCCGCTTGTTCCGGTTGATCGTGGGCCGTCACGACGGCTGCCCTCCGACGGCAGCGCGGCTTATGGGAAAGCCGTCGTCGATCGAGGTTAGGAAAATCCACCCCGAATTGGCCTGTCCAGTCCGCGCATGGGTACGAATGACGTCGACCAGGCCTGCGGCGCGATCATCGTCGCAGAACACGTCAAGCTGGATCTCCTGGGTAACGCGCTCGCCCAGCTCCACCGAATAGTCCTGCTCGCGCGAACTTGACGCGTGCAGGAGGCCGCGTGCCTGCACCACGCTCAGTCGCCGTTCGCCGGCGGCCTCCAACGCGTGTACGATGTCGCTCATGCGGTGCGCGTGCAGCAATGCGGTGATGCGTTTCATGGGGCGGTCTCCTGGGCACGTCGTTCGGCGCGGTTTTCCAGCCACTCGTAGAGCACGGGCAGCAGGATCAGGGTCAGCAGGGTGGAGCTCAGCAAGCCGCCGACCACCACGGTGGCCAGCGGCCGCTGCGTTTCGGCGCCAACGCCGCTGGAGATCAGCATCGGCACGAGGCCAAGGATGGCCACGCTCGCCGTCATCAGCACGGGACGCAGTCGCAGCGCCGTGCCTTGCACCACCGCTTCTCGCACCGAGAGTCCGCGCTCACGCTGTTCGTTGAGGAAGCTCACGAGCACGATGCCGTTGAGCATCGCGACGCCGAAGACCGCGATGAACCCGATGGCCGACGGCACCGACAGGTACTGGCCGGTCACGAACAAGGCGAGCAAGCCGCCGATGGTGGCGAACGGCACGTTGGCCAGGATCAGGGCCGCGAACTTGATCGAATTGAACGCCGTGTAGAGCAGCACGAAGATGAAGAAGATCGTGATCGGCACGATCAGGCTCAGCTTAGCCAAGGCGCGCTGCTGGTTCTCGAACGCGCCACCCCACTCGACCCAGTAGCCCGGTGGCAATTCGACCTTTGCCTCGATCGCGGCGGCCGCTTCCTTCACGAAGCTGTCGACATCGCGTCCCCGCACATCCATCTGGATGACGGCGTAACGCTGCAACTGCTCGCGCCGCACGAAGGAATAGCCCTCGGCCACGGTGACGTTGGCGACTTCCTCCAGCGGGACCAGTGCGCCGGACGCCGCCTTGAGCGGGATGCGTCGCAGCGCCTCGATCGAGCCACGCGTGTCGTCCTCCAAACGCACCGAGATATCGAAGCGCTTCACGCCATCGAGCAACACGCTCACGGGTTCGCCGCCCAAACCGTTGCGTACGATCGTCAGCACTTCCTCGGCATTCATGCCGTGACGTGCCAGCTCCGCGCGGTCGACCTCGATGCGGATCTGAGGCTTGCCCACATTGGCCTCGAGCGACAGATCGGCCACGCCCGGAATGGTCTCCAGGACTTGCTTGATCTGGGCGCTGCGCCGATCGAGCTCGGTCAAGTCCTCGCCGTAGAGCTTGAGCGCGAGCGTGGCGCGCACGCCCGAGATCAGTTCTTCCACGCGCATCTGGATGGGCTGCGTATAGCCGGGGACGACGTTGGGGACGACTTCCTCCAGCGTTTCCTGCATCGCCTCTTCGAGTTCCTTGATCGAGCGGCCCGTCCCCCAATCGTCCTGCGGATGCAGCGCGGTGTAGATCTCCATGTAGTTCACGTCGGCCGTTTCGCCCTTCTCGGCGCGACCGATCATGGCGAGTGTCGTCTCGACCTCGGGGAACTTCTTGAACGCATCCGCGATGGTTTTGCTCGTGCGGATCGACTCATCCAGCGAGGTCGAGGGAATGCCCGTGACGCGCCACATGATCGAGCCTTCCTGCAGCTGCGGCATGAACTCCTTGCCCAGGAACGGGAACAGCGCCAGGCTCGCGACCATCGCGATGCCCGCGATCGTCACCACCAGCCCCTTGCGCGCCAGCGAACGCTCGAGCAGAGGCGTATAGACACGCTTGAGACGGGCGACGAGCCAGGTGTCCTTCTCCTGCTTGGGCTTGAGGATCATCGCGGCAAGCACCGGAATGAGGGTCAGGCTCAGCACCAGCGACCCCGCCATCGCGAACGCGATGTTGAAGGCCATCGGCTTGAACAGCTTGCCTTCCAGCCCCTCGAGACTGAAGAGCGGCAGGAACACCACAATGATGATCAGGATGGCAAACGACACCGGGTTGGCGACTTCCTTGGCGGCCGCCAGCACCGCGGAGGTCTTGTCGACGCGCTCCCCATGCGCCTGGCGCTCGGCCATGATCCGGAACGCGTTCTCCACCATCACGACCGAGCCGTCGACCATCATGCCGATGCCGATGGCCAGACCCGCGAGCGACATCAGGTTGGCCGACAGCCCGAATTGCTCCATGCCGATGAAGGCGATCAGCATCGCCAGCGGCAAGGTCACGATCACGACCAGCGCAGAACGCAGTTCGCCGAGAAACAGGAACAGGATCAGCGCGACCAGCAGCGAGCCTTCGATCAGGGCGCGCGTGGCGGTGCCAACGGCCTTGTTGACCAGATCCGTGCGCTCGTACACCGGCCGCACCGTCATGCCCTCGGGCAGTGCGTTGCGCACGGTCTCCAGTTTGCTCTTGACCGCTTCCACGACATCCTTCGCGTTTTCGCCGATACGCGACAGGGCCATGCCCAGCACGACTTCCTCGCCATCGCGCGTCACCGCACCAAAGCGCGGCGCCGGCGATTCGATCACGCGCGCCACATCGCGCATGTAGACCGGTACGCCGTCTTCGGCCTTGAGCACGATGCCACCGATGTCCTCGATGGACGTCAGCAACCCGAGTCCGCGCACCAGGTACTGCTCCTGGCCCACATCCATGACGTTGCCGCCGACCTGGCCGTTGTTCGCCGGAAGTGCGGCGATGACATCGGCGAAGCTCAAACCGCGGGCGTACAGGCGCTGAGGGTCAATGCGCACCTGGTACTCACGCTCGCCACCACCCCAGGAGGTGACATCGTCGACGCCCGGGGCGGTGCGCAGGATCAGCCGCAGCGTCCAGTCCTGCCAGGTGCGCAGGTCCATGTCGGTGATCTGTTCGGACGTGACCCCGGGCGATCGCTCGACCGTGTACCAGAACACTTGGCCCAGCCCCGAGCTGTTGGGGCCCATGCTTGGCTTGCCGTAGCCTTCCGGTAGGCGATCGCCGACTTCCTGCAGCCGCTCATTGACGAGCTGGCGCGCGAAGTAAATATCCATGTCGTCTTCGAAATAGACGGACACGTAGGACAAGCCGAACAGGCTGACCGAGCGGATCTCCTGCACCTTGGGCAGGCCCGCCATCGCCGACTCGACCGGGAACGTGAGCAGCTGCTCGACGTCTTCGGCGGCCAGGCCGGGGGACTCGGTGTAGATGTTGACCTGCGCCGGCGTGACGTCGGGGAAGGCATCAATCGGCACGTCGCGAACCGCGCGGGCACCGAGGAAGGCCACCACGCCGAACACGATCAGCACGAGGAATTTGTAGCGCAGCGAAAGCTCCACCAGGCGATTCAGCATGGGGCACCCCCGCACATGGCGGCGAAGGGTTCAGTGCGCATGACCTTCCCCGAGTTGCGATTTCAGGATCTGCGCCTTGAGGGCGTACGCGCCCTCGACCACAACGCGATCGCCGGCAGTGAGGCCTTCGAGCACGAGCGTGCGGTCGCCGATGACATCCCCGGCGCGCACCGCGACGGGCGCGAGCGTGCCGTCCGCCGCTTGGCGAAACACCACGGTCTCGCCCTCGAGCTGCACCAGCGCTGCGGTGGGAACGGCCAGTCCCGCTGGGACAGCAGCCGCGTGGCCGTCGCCGGCATCGAGGTACACCTCGACGTAGTCCCCTCCGTGCAGGCGGTCGCCGTCGTTGGGCACCTCGACCCGCACGAGCGCATTGCGCGTGCCCTCCGACGTGCGATGCGCGCGCTGCAGCACGGTGCCGGTCATTCGAGTCTCGCCCAGCACGATCTGCGCCTGACTGCCGACAGCGATCCGGTTGGCGTTTTCAGCCGGCATCGTGGCGTCCACCCAGACCACGGATTCATCGACGAGCCGGAACAGCGTGCGGCCTGGCTCGATGCGCTCGCCGACGACGAACGCATCCTCGGTGATGCGCCCGGCGTGGGGGGCGCTGAGCGTGAATTCGCCGTTCGCCTTGCCCGCGGAAGCGCCCGCGATTCCGTAGGCTTGGGCTGCGGCGCGGGCCTGCTCCACGGCGACTTGCGATTCGGTGTAGCGACGTCCTGACACCGCGTCGCGACCCAGCTCCTGCACACGTTTCCAATCCTGTTCGGCAATCCGCAACGTACCTTGCGCTTGGGCGACTTCCACGCTGGACAGCGTCACCAGCGGCGTGCCTTGCGTCACTTCGTCGCCGAGCTTGGCGTGGCGGCGTACCACGATCGCGTCGACACGCGGCGTGATCAGGGTCGTGCCGTAGGCGCTGTCGACGACTTCGCCGGGCGCACGCAGTTCTTCGCTGAGCGCCGAGGCGACTACGGGCGCAATGACGATGCCGGCGGCCTTCAACGCCGCCTCATCCATGCGAATCGGCGCCGCACCTTCTTCGCCCTCGCCGTGCTCATCGTGGTCGCCACCTTCTTCGTGGCCGGCTTCGGCGGCGGGTGTGGACGCCGGCGTCGCGGTTTCCTTGTCGGAACACGCGGCCAATAGCGCGAGCCCGATCATTAGGGCTGCCGTGCGGAACAGGCGGAGCATCATGGGAACACCTCGGAATTCGAACGATCGAAGCCGATCCAGGCATCGAGCCGGCCGGTCGCATACAGGGCATCGACGTAGCTGCGCCACAGCCGACCGTGCAGGTCGGCGCCGGCGAGCGCGGTGTCGAGGGATTGCTTGAGCTGGATCAGGTAGTCGGCGGTGCTGATCTCGCCGGCGCGCCACAGGCGCTCGAGCAGGTCGGCGCGCTTGGCCACGTCGGTGCCGGTGCTCTGCGACCAGCGCTCCCACGCGGTACGCACGGCCTCGTAGGTGCGCACGGTGCGTTCGGCCCGGGCGCGCAGTTCGAGCTCGACGCGGCGCTGCTCGGCCAGTGAGGCCTCCGCATCGGCTTGCGCGGCGACGACATCGGCGGCAAACGAATTGCGCACGAACAACGGCACGCTTACGGAGACGCCGAGCACGTTGTCCGATGTGGGTCCCAGATCGATGCGGCCCCCGCGCACGCTCACCGTGGGATCGGGGCGACGGTCGCTGCGTGCCACATCGATACGTCGCGACGAGCTGGCGGCGCTGGTGGCCGCGACGCGCGCCTCGGGTGTGTCGGACAGCCGCCCTTCCTCCGCGGCATCCCACGGCGGGGGCGCCACGGCGGGCTGGGAGGCCTCACTGCTGTTGCCACCGACGGCAAAAAAGTTCTCGTCCGCCGTGGCCGCCTCGCTGATGAGCGTGGCCTGTTCGGCCTGCGCCTCATCGCGCGCCAGCAGGGCCAGGTCGCGTTCCAGCGTGGAGATGTCGCCGACGTCGAGTTGGCGTTGCGCCAGATCGGCGAAGCGTTGCACGAGCACGACGCGCTGCTCGCCCAACCGGACGCGCTCATTGGCCGCCAGGCGCTCGGCCCACGCCTGCAGCCAGCGCTGTGCGAATTGCGTGCGTCGCAGTGCGGCCTCGGCCTCGGCCAGCGTGAGGTCGGCCGCACCCAGCGCGCTGCGCGCGCGCCGCTTGCCGGAGACGTCGAAGGTCAGCCCCACGCCCGCGGTGGCGGAGCGGTCGTTGCCTTCGTCCTCCACCTCGAACTCGAGCTCGGGGTTGTACAACGGTCGCGACGCGGACTGCGCGCGGGCCCGCGCGGCGCGCAGGGTTTGCTCGGTCGCCTCACTGGCGGGGTGGTGGGTCCAGGCCGAACGGACCGCGAGGGCGAGATCACTCGGCACGGGGTCAGCCGCGCGGACGGCCGCGCTGCTCAACAGCAACGCAGTGCACGCCAGCCCGCAGGCTCGCGCGAAAGAAGGGAAACGCATGGATGGATCCTCTGAACGACAAGCGTCCCGGCGCGACAGGCGCGCCAGGTCCCGAACCGCGAGATCAGCGAATCGGGGGGCGCAAGCTCAGGTCAGGCGGCGCAGTGGCCTGGGGCGTAATCGGCGCGGCGGGCGCGAACGTGATCGCCAGCGGCGGCACCGGCGCGTGCGAGGCCGGCAGGGTGACCGCGTGATGGCAGCTGCAGTGCAGGCAGTGCCCCGTGGCATGCCCGGGATCGACGGTGTCTGCGTCGTGGTCGGCGTCCGCCTGTACGACATCCGCCATGCCGCCCGACTGCACCAATTCGGCCAGGTCGCTCGGGGCACAGGCGGCAACGATGCCCACGCGCAGCACGAAGACGGCGAGCGCGAACGCGGCCAGGCGCGTGGATCGACGCAGCCAATCGAGGGGCCGGCGGGAGCGGGAGACAGAGACCATCGCGCCCAAGGCTACCGGGTGGGGTCGACCGGACACAATCTCACTCGCCCTCGAGGAGTGTGCGCAGTTCAGCCGGCACGGGGTGCCGCGCAAATGCACCGATGCGGGTACTGCCGGGGTTGCCCACCGGCACCCACAGCCAGGTGAACAGCGTGGCGCCCACCAGGCGACCGACCTGACCCCGCATCTCGCGCCGATCCGCCTGCTGCCAGCCCCAACGAAACAGCGCTACGTGGCTGCGCACGTGTCGCCAAGTGGAGGCCTGACCGAGGATGTGCGCGGCTTCGAAGTGGGCGAGTGCGGTTCGTCCGTCGGCCGCCGCCAGCGCGGCGTAGCCGGCCCGCAGGCGGGCTTCGAAGGCGAGGTGGCGCGGGTGCGAGCGGGTCACGAGTGGTCTCCGGGAACGGGTGCGGCTAGGCTAAACCCCGTAGCGACTACAGGGTCAAGCATGAAAATCGGCGAGGCGGCGGCGGCCAGCGGCTGCCACATCGAGACGATCCGGTACTACGAGCGGGTCGGCCTGCTGCCGAGCCCGGCACGCAGGGAGAGTGGATATCGGCACTACACCGACGCGCAGGTGCAGCGCATGCAGTTCATCACGCGCGGCCGTGCGTTGGGTTTCAGCCTCGAGGAGATCCGCAGCCTGCTGGCGCTGGCGGACGACGCGTCGCTCTCGTGCGGCGACGTCGACCAGCTGGCGCGGCAGCACCTGGGCGAAATTCGCACTCGGATTCGCGAGCTCACCCGGATGGCCCGCGAACTGGAGCGCACGCTGGCCGGCTGCGCCGGCGGACACCGGGCACAGTGCTCCATCCTCGATGCGCTGCGCGCTCCGGGCGCGGCGCCGCCACGTCGCAGCGCCACGTCGCACGTGTGACCACGTGCGCTCAGCAACAAGCCAACACGGATGCGCGGCGACGCAGATCAGAGCGCTATAAGCGGATCGATCCGGTCCGCCGGCGACGGCGGCGACGTGGGCCGCAACGCGAGCGCAGCGATCGCCGGTAGCGCGCTACGCGCCGGCTCGTTGACGAACACCCGAACCCCGCGCCCTTGCGGCACGGCGTAGACCTGCGCGGCCGCCGGCAACGTGCCTGCGGCCTGGGCGTCGCGGATCTGATCATGCACGCGTCCGATCAACACGTGCAGCGAGGCAGCATCAGCGATCGAGGTGCTGTACCAGTCCATCGCGGCCTCCCTGCGGCGATGGTTAAACGGTAACTCCAGTCCTTGCCGCACGGTTGACTGGTCCCTTAGCGGGCCCGACCTCTTGCGCGGGTCGCACGGGCGCGAGAAGCTGCACCTCACGGATCTCCGAATCCGCGCGGCCCGCACTGCGCAGTCCCATGGACATCGGCGACAACCTCATCCCTTTGGACCTCTCGTTCGACCCCGGACGCGTGCGCGGGCCACTCGTTTGCCGGGATCAACCGGAGATCCACCATGCACATCGATCACCTGCGCAAGCAGGCCAAGAATCTCAAGTCGCTCTACCCCGACCTCGTGGCCGCCCACGGGGCGACGCTGTCCCTTGCGCAAGCACAAGACGCGGTCGCGCGCACGCACGGATTTCCGTCGTGGAAGGCCGCGCTCGGCAAGAACGCACCCGCGCCGGCGGCCGCCCCTCGGGTGATCGCCGGCCCGCGTTCGCCCGCGAACGACGCCGCGCTCGCCGGGTGCATTCGTGCGGGCTATCACTTCGTGGCGAGCGAAGAATCGCAATTGGCCGTGGAGATCGCGGACGGCGGTGTGCCCGCGCGGTTCGCGCCGGGGCATGAGCTCGAGCTTCGATTCACGCAGCCGGGGGACGCGGCCGTCGTGCGGCGGGAAGACCGCGCCCTCGACGAAATAGCCGACCAGTTCGACAGCCCCGACGGCACTTTCGAGCACTACCTGCCGCACGAGCGCGAAATCCTGCTCTACCACGCACGTGAAGCCGTGCAGCGTTGCCCGCTCTATCTCGACGGCTGGAATCGCGTGGCCGGCGTGATGTTCGAGGACGAGGAGTTTGGCCCGGCCTTGGCGACGATCGAGCCCGTGGCGCAGGCCCTGCTGGACCTGTTGCCCGCAGGCATTGTGCAGGTCTGCTACGGAATGCTCGAGCACCGCCCATTTTTTCGACTGATGCACACCTATCTGCTGCTGCTCGATGCCGTCGGTCGCCACGCGGAGGCGGATCGCCTGGCCCTGCGTCTCTACGCGTTGTGGCCGATGGACAACATTGGATTCCGTTTCCTGCTCACGCGCCAGGCTCGCGCCGAGGCCTGATGGAGTACCTCTACCGCATCGACTCGATGACGACGCTGCGGCAGCGGCTCCACGACGGCGTCTTTCGTGCGCGGCGCATTGTGGATGCGGCCGCCTACGCGCGCGATGCGAACTCGCATTGGCAAACGCGCCAAGCGCTCGCCGGTCGAGCGTCCGATCGCGCCGTGCTGCAGATGTCGTGGTGGAAGACGCTCGACCGCGCCACCGAGGCGACGTTCGAACATCCCAGCCTCCCGCCGCGCCCGATCCAGCGCGTACGGGCCGACCTGCCGTTCTTCGCAGCGTTCGCTTGGGGCGACGATGAGCGGTTGGACGACGCGTGGCTGATGTGGGGCGACGAAGCCCTCGAGACATCGCACTACAACCCGTACCTCTCGGACAAGGGGTTGCCGCACGCACATTTCGAAATCCTGAGTCCGCAGGGCACGTGGCAGCCGTTCGAGCAGGCCGCGTGCTTCGAGCGCGGAAACGACGAGCGTGCCTTCGATCTGACGCTTCCGCCGCTGCACCCGGCCGGTTTCCCTTTCAGGTTGCGCGTGCATGCCTTCGAGGTCGCCGGCGAGCGGTGGCTGCTGGTGCGCAATCGCGCCAGCGAGATCATGGCGTTGCCGCTGTTTGCGCCCGTCGCCTATCGCGACCTCGCCGCGGAACTGACGTGGCGCGTACCGGACCTGGCCCGCTGCCGGATCGCGCTCAGCTTCGAGGGCGCCGGAGATGTTCGCCTGGCCGAGATCGAGCGCCCGGCGCACCGCTGGCGCGATCGCCTGCGATCCCGTCCCGCCCCGGCGTGGGAGGGCGCGATGCTCGATCATGAGGTGGCCGCGCGCCTGCTGCGTGCGGCGGGCTTGGGCGATCTGGTGGGCGCGGATCATCGCTTCGCTTACGACCCGGCAGCGCTCGAGATGCTCGGCGTCGCCGTGCCGCCCGACGCCGCGCTGTCGTACGGTTTTTCGTGCAGAAAGTCGCTAGCTGATCTCGATAACCTCGGCGAAAACGCCCTCATGAGTACGTGAGACGTTTCGAGGTCGAGCGCGTTTTGGTGCAAAACATCCCGCGCGTCCGCGATGCCGTGACAGGGAAGCTGCAGTAGCCGGCCAAAAAAAGCGCAGAGGTTTGATCAGACAAGGTTTTTTGGCTGACTACAACTCTGCCTCGCATCGCACCTCGGGCGCCATGATCCGGAACTGGCCGGCCAGTCCGCGGTCGCGCGTCAGCAGACAATCGGCGTGCGCGGCGATCGCGCCGTATTCGGCGTCACAGAAGGTGTTCTCGAGCTCACGCGGCGTGAGCCCCGGCCCGGCGCCGTAGCGCGCGATGTGATCGAGCGCCCACAGCAGCTGTGCCTGCAACAGGCGGTAACCCATCCAGTGCGGGCCAAAATCGTCGGGCACCGCTTCGTCGTTCGCCGCCGCGAGGTCCGCGTAGATCTCGCGCACGCGCGCCGAATCGCCGCCGAGCGTGGCCTGGACAGCGCGCACGCGGGGCAGGTTGCCGCCCCGCACGTCGACGAGATCAGGAAAGAACACGGCGGCCACGGCTCGCGCGCGTTCGAGAAACCCCACTGCGCGCTCCTGCATGTGCGCCTGCCATGCCACGACGTCAGGCAATTCCGCCACGGGATCGAAGCCTGCATCACGCAGCCGCGGGTTGAACACCCAGCGGACCGCCTGCAGTCCGGAGTCGGCGACCGGCTGGGTCGCCCGGCGGGCGGCGAGCTCGCGACCCCACAGGTAGCCACCATTGGAGATCAGGTGGAACGGGTTCTCGCCGGCGCCGATCTTCGCGAACAGCAGCGCGCGCTCCTCATTCCCCGTGGTCAGGAGTTCGTAGAACAACACCTCGGGCATCCAGACGTCGTGCGCGGCGCACAGCTCGCGCACACGTGCCCCGCTCAGACCAAACAACGCCGATTTGTCGAGGACGATGCGCATCGGGCGGCGTCAGAAGCGTTCGGCGGCCGGGGCCAAGCGCAGCAGGTGCTCGATTTCGTCGTCGCCCCACGGGGCGACGAACAGGTGCGTCGTGCGCGGGTCCGCGAACAGCTGGGTGAGCTGCTCCACGGTCGCGAATGCAGCGACCACGGGCCCGGGCTCGCGCGGCGGTGATCGACGCTTCGTCGCCAGGGTCAGGATCAGCCCCGGAAAACGCGTGGCACCGTCGCGCTCGAGGGCGCGCATCGCCTTCTCGCCCAGGTACTCGTCAACGTCGCCGGTGAGATTTCCGATCGCCGGCACCGCCAGCGACAGGCTGCCGTAACCTCCTGCCTTGCACGCCGCGATGGCCCGTTTCATCGCCTCGCGAAACGCGTTCGCCGCCGGCTCCGTGCGACCCACTGCGACCTGCGGGCTCACGGCGGCAATTCGTCGAGCGCGGCCACGAGTGACTGCCGGCGCGTGACCTTGGCGTGGCGGGGCGGCAGCCCGGCGGGTTCCAGGAACAGGTGCGAGATCACGATCGTGCCGTGCGCGGGCGCGCGGTCGGCCGGGCGCAGGTGCTCGGTGTCGAAGGGCGACTCGTCGGGAAAGAAGCGCGACGGGATGTGCCGGTTCTTGCCGCGCACCGTTTCCAGGTGCAGCAGGGTCTTGGCCTCGGCGCTGTCGAGGAAACGAATCAGCGGCGGCAGGCAGTCGTCGGGATGCTCGATGAGGATGCCGACCATCACGGCGAGCGGCTGGAACTTGCTGTATTCGCCCGTGACGAACCGCAGCATGCCTTCCTCGCCGCAATAGGCATCGCGCCGCGGCTTGCTGCGGCCGAGCTTCTTGAACTCGAAGACGAGCTCCAGCGGCGGGTCGCAGCGGTCGGAGGTGAACAGGATGTCGGTGCGCTTGCGCTTGTGCACGCGCTTGCCTTGCGCGCTCACGCGGCGGGTTTCGCCCTGCTGCGATTCGTAGTGCCAGAAGCCCGACAACTTGGTCTTGTGCTTGGTCTCGCGCAGGTGCACGCACAGCAGTTCAGTCAGTTCGGGTTCGCGCGACTCGACGCGAAACGTGTCCGGACTGTCCACGGTGGCCAACAGGCTCCACGCCTGGTGCAGGGCGCGCACGACCGCCGGTGCATCCCCCTGGCGGAACGCGTTCTGCCACGTCAGCCGATCACCCATGCGCCGCCTGCGGCAATGCGGCACGCTGCGTGAACTTCACGATGGTCGCCGCGTCGCGCAGCGCCTGCCGGCGCAGCCACAGGCGCTCGGTCTGCGGCTTGATCAGGTACAGCGTGTCGCCCGCCTGGATGACGGTGTCGGGGACGAAGTAGACGCTCTCGCGCACCGATAGCGGCAGCAGCTTGCGCTGGTTGAGTTCGTGCAGGACGGCATAGACCGCGTCATCCGTGCGGCGCGCCACCGGGGCCGGCACGCGCTCGCTGCGCAGTGAAATACGTACCACGCCGAAGGGGCCGGCGCGATCGGCGTCGGTGAGCAGGGTTTCGATTTCGAACTCGCCGCGGCCGTCATGCGTGTCGCGCCAGACCTCGAGCTCCGTGCGCAGGGCGCGGGCATAGGTGTGGGCCCGGGCCACGCTCACGCGCTGGCTGGCGATCTCGAACACGCGCGACAGGCCGTACGGGCGCGTCGACGGGACGATCACCTCGACCGTCTCGTGCACGATCGCGCGCGCTTCGTCATCGAGTTCGAAGTAGGCCTCGATCAGCTGCTGCACGCGCGGGCGCTGCTGCTCCCACAGCGACAAGCGTCCGAGCTCGGGCGCCGCCTCGAGCGCCCGCGACAGCTTGGCGACTTCGCTGACGATGGCGCGTGCTTCGTCCGGACTGCGGTGACGCTCGGGCGGGAAGAACGGGAAGTCGGCGATGTCGCGCAGCGACACGCGATCGCGGTCGCTCAGCAGCTGGTAGAGCTGCATGACCATGAAGTAGCGCACCAGGTCCGAGCGTAGGTACATCGCGGTGAAACGCAGCAGGTCTTCGTCGGCCGGCGGGCCGGCGATCGCGCCCACGCTGCTCATGAAGGAGGCGGGGCCGTTGACGAAGGCCGCGCGAATGCTGCGGTCCGGCGCCGGACCATCCGGGAACAGGATCCGCGGGCCATCGAAAACCGGCAGCAGGTCCTCGAACGGCCGCGGCGTGCTCGGGATCTGCTCGCGCGGGAACGGCAGGCCTTCGCTGGCCACGACCACCGGCAGATCCTTCAGGTGCGCAGGCGTGAGGAACCGCAGGTCCCACAGCGGCTCGGTGGATGTGCGCAGGGCAGCCGGGGCGGCGTTGTCGGTGCGGTGAAAGCCCTTGCAGCGCGTCCAGCGTTTGGTTTTGCCGCGGAACATGTCGCCGAAGGTGCCCCGCAGGCGCAAGGTTGCCCACAGCGCCATGTCGTAGTCGTCGCCCCACATGCGCGTGACGAGCTCGCGGTTCTGGTCGACGATGGCCTGCGTCTGCACGTCATGGCGGTCGACGCCGTGCAGCGTCAGGCGGCCGAACGCCAAGCCGACGTCGGCCTTGGGCACCCAGTATTCGAAAGTCTCGTCGACCGGGATACGCCAGCGCTGCGTGGCGAGCTTCGTGCGCCGCTGCGCGAGCAGCACCACGCACGAGAAGCGGCCGTCGTCGAACAGCAGTTCCTTCAGATCCCCGAAGTTGATCACGCGTTGCCAGCGCACGCGCTCGAGCCACGCAGCCAGATAGTCCTGGCTTGTGGGCTTGAGCAACAGGCTCATGGGCAGGATCAGGCACAGGCGACCGTTGGGTGTCAGCGCGGCTTCCGCGCGCCACGCAAAATCGGCGGCCATCTGGCGCAGCGCCCGCGGCACGGGCTCGGACTCATTCTCTGCCCACACGTCGGCCGACGTGCGCTCGCCCGTCGCGGGTTCGCGCCACGGCGGATTCGACAGGCACAGCGTGTAACCGCCGCGCTGAAAGTGCGGGTTCGCCGCTGAGAAGAAGTCGCCCGCGACCGGACCGCTGAACAGGTTATGGCCGCGCAACGTGGGCAGCGTCACGTTGGCGTCGTCGCACAGGGCGGCGATGTCGGACGGTTCCAGGCGCTCGAGCAACGACAGGTACAGGCTGAAGGCCGTGACGCGGCATGCCGCATCGCTCACGTCGCTGCCGAAGATGTGGTCGCGCAAGAACGCGATGCGCTCGGTGAGGCTCAGTTGCTGCTGGGTGCTGCGCGCCTCCGCCTCGCCCAGCATTCGGCGGAACGCGGTGGTGAGCAAGATTCCGGAACCGCAGGCCCCATCGAAAATACGCTCGGCCAGGATGTCGCTCGACGCCTCGAAGGCTTGGTCGACGACGAGATTGGCGAGGTTGCGCGGCGTGTAGTACGCGGCCAAACCCTTCTTCGATTCGCCGATGAAGGACTCGTAGATGCCCGAGAGCAGCTCGACCGGGATGTAGCGGAAGTTGTAAGGGAAGAAACTCGGTTGCGCGCGCGACAGGTCGGTCGCCGACAGCAGGTCCTGGATAACCCCGAAGGCCTCGTTGGGCAGCAGGCGCCACACCGCACCCGCGCCATCCTCGCGCTCGAGGAAGTCGCCGTTGAAGTCGATCTTCAGCTGCTGCAGCAGGCGCATCACGCCGTCGCGATCGCGCTGGTCGACCAAGGCCTTGAGCGTGCCGACGTTGCGCTTGTCCCGGTAGATGTCGCCCACGATGCCGCGGTGCTCGAGGTAGGACACGAACAGCACCTGGCCCACCAGGTACTGCGCATCCTCGCGCGTGACGGTGGTGGTGTCGGTGTGACGCAGCTTCTCGAGGCGCTCGATCGTGATGCGCAGGTTGGTGAGCAACTTGCGGTCGACGCGGTCCTCGGCCTGGAACCAGTCCGGGTAGCGGTTGCGCACATCGCCCGACTGCACGTCAGCGCGGGAGAGCGGACCGTCGCGGCGCGCCTGCTCGCGCGACAGCGCCTGGCCCACGCCGGCGCGCGGATTCACCGACACCGGCACCAGCGCCGTGGGCGTGGCCACCAGCACGATCGAGATCAGTCCCTGGTTCCAGATGCGCTGGCGCAACGCCGTCAGGCGCGCCGGATCGTCGAGCAGGGAACCGTCGTCGGCGAAGAACCCGACCGTGGGCACGCCCTCGACGTCGAAGACCGCCTGCGCGCGGATCTCGCCCTGGGGGTTGAGCAGGTCGTGCAACTCGGGGGCGTAGGGGTGGCGAGCGATCAGCTGGCGGCCGGCCGGCTGGTGGAGCGACGGCGAGGCCGGGTCGTAACCCAGCGCGTCCCACCATGGCTCCAGAAGGTGCTGCATGCCTGCTCCCGCGGCCCTGCGCAGTGTGCGCTGATCGATCCGGTTGCCACAGTACCACGAACGTGTAGACTACGCAAAGTAATTACCCTACCGATTGGCGGTGGTGATGGCCCGGGAAACCGCAGCCGCGTTGAGTTTCGCCCAGCGAGAACGCCTGCGTTTCGTCGAGAGCACGCTGTTCTGGGAAGGGGCCTTCACCCGCGCCCGGGTGCACGATGTTTTCGGCATTTCGGCCAACCACGTGACCAGCGATCTGCGCTGGTACGAGGACGCCTATCCGAAGAGCCTCGTGCTCGATGCGCGGCGCCGGCGCTATGTCGCCGGGCCCCGCTTCAAGCCCCGCTTCGCCTCCGACTCGCCGGCCGAATACCTGGCCCTGCAACTCGCCTACGCCGAGTCCGGGTCCGACCTGGTGGTGCCACTGCTGGGCGGGGGGGCGCCGATCGCCACCGAGGCGATCCCCTCGCCGGCGCACGGCATTGACCGGACGGTGCTGCAGCACGTGGTGCAAGCCATCCGCAACGGCACCGGGATCGATGTGGTCTACCACTCGATGCGGGCCGACGCGCCGGCGCGGCGCACGCTGTGGCCCTTCGCGCTCGTGCACACCGGCTTGCGCTGGCATGCCCGTGCCTTCGATGACCGCAGCGGCCAGTTCCGCACGTTTGCCCTGCAGCGAATGGAAGCGCCGCAAGCCGTGGTCACGCGCTCGCCGCAACCCACCACTGACGATGCCGCGTGGATGACCACCACGTCCGTCGTTGTCGTCCCGCACCCGGGGCTCAATGAGCACCAGCGCAAGGTGGTCGCCCGCGAGTTCGGCATGAAGGCCACTGCCGCGGGCCCGGAGTGGGCGCCGACCGTTCGGCACGCCCTCGTGGGCCATTTTGCGCGGCGCTACGAGCTCGACGTGCGCGAGCCGCGCCTGCCGCAGCACCGCGTGGTACTGAAGGATCCCGAGAAACTGCGGCCGCTCTTCCTGCCGGAATCGTCATGAGCCTGCTCACGCGCGCCACGATCACGTGCGTCAATACCGAGCAGCTGGATCGCCTGGCGCAGGCCGAGCGCCTTACGGCACGCGACATTTGCGCAGCGCTGATGCCGCAACCGCTTCCCGGTCGCAAGCCGACCTCGCTCACGCTATCGCCGGATTACCTCGTGCAGTCGATCGCCCAGCTCGAGCAGCAGGCGGCGGCCGCCAGCGACGGCGTGCGCGCCGTGCTGCGCAAGGTGGTTGATGCCGCGCGGGCCAATGGCGTGAGCGACCTCGTGTTCCCCTGCAGTCCCACGCGTTTCGGGCCCGTGGGGCATCCCGTGGTCGAAGTGCCTGCCTTTGTGCGCGCCGCCCACACGGTGGCGCCGCTGACCGCGACGTCGCCGGCTCCCGAGTCGGTGCTACTCGACGATGACGCGCTGCACGAAGCGATCGTCGACGCGAAGGTGTGGATGGCGCCGCATGTGCCGGGGATGGAGGTGACCCTGGCCAAAGCCGCTCGTTCGTTGGGCCTGGGGCCCTTGCCCGACGCCCTGCGGGGGACCGAACTGCCCCACAGAGCACTGCAGCTATACACCGCAGGCATCGCGCTCGTGATTGCCCTGCAGTCGCGCAAGCGCATCGGGGGCGGCGATCCAGGTCAGCACGCGGTGCTGTCGTTTGCCCTGCTTCGGGCACTGGTCGAGCGGCTCTACGAAAAGGTCGACGACGTCAACGCCATAACCCTGAGCAAGGTGATGCACCGACTCGTATTCGGCGACGGCACGCCGAAGTATTCGGCGCAATCGAACTTCTTCCATGCGCTCGAGCAGGCGGTCCCGAACTCCGCCAGCACGTTTGTCTGTCCGGCCGACGAGATCAACGAGGCGGCGATCGCCGCCTGTGTCCAGATCACGATGGAAAACGACCGCTACGTACGCGAGCGCGAGGCGCTGGGGCTGGCCCCTCGATGAGGTCCTCCAGCGAGTAGACGCGTTCCGCCAGGCCCAAGCGCATCGCAGGCGTCGACGCCTGCTGGCCGGTGAAGTGGTAGTTGTAGACCGTCCGGAAGATTTCGATCAGCCGCATCACGACCACCGCGCTGTAGGGGCTGTAGGCGTAGAACATACGTGCCGTGCTGGAGCTCTTCATGGGCCGCTCGAGCAGGTGCACCTTGCGGCGCAGCTGCATGAAGTAGCGATCGATGCTGCGCAGGCTGGCCGATGAAAATCCCCACGCCAGATCCTCGACGCTGTGGCGGGGCGTGGCCGTCAGGCACAACGCGGCTCGCCGCGGCTCGCTCATCGTCGGGTAAGGGTGCTCAACCCAGCGCTCGTTGACCTTGGAGTGCCGCTTGCAGGCCTGGCGATATCGGTCTTCGAGGATCCGACGAATGCGCTCGAGGTCCGTGAGTCCAGGGTAAGTCTTGGAGGACTTGGCGAGCAGCGTCTCGGCGTCGGCGATCAGCCGGCGCTTCTGGGCGACGGCGACTTCCTTTTCGATGCGCACCAAGAACGCGCTCAACGTGCCATCCCGAACGCGATCGGCGAAGGTGAGCAGCGCGGCACGATCGATGGCCGGCTCGCGGTCCATGGATAGCTGGATGCTCTGCGCCCCGGTCAACAGCCGCCCGAGCACCTGGAAGTGCGCCAGCACCGCGACGTTGTCGCGTATGAGCGCGCCGCGGCTCGGCGGCCGCGTGTCTTCCGCGGACTCCTGGTCCGCATCGAGCCGCTCGTAGGGCAGGTACACGCGCGCATGCCTGCGAAACGCGACGGGCATGGCTGGGTCGCCGTGGTCTCGCGCTGCCAGGTCAAGATCGAAGACGTCGACGTTGGGGTCGAAGTTCAGATGCTGCGCCAGGATGTAGCCACTGCGCGCCTCTGCGCTGGCCGTGGCCATCAAGTTGCTGGGCCGGCGATCCAGGGCCGATCCCCAGTTGAGCATGTGCTGCTGGCGGTCAATCGCCAGGTGCACCCGGCCCAGAGGTTTGCCGTCCAGCAATGGCCGCTCATGGTGCGCCGAAAACTGCAGGCACCGATCGTGGAGTAGCGCGATTCGGCGGTATAGGGTGTCGGCGGAGATATCCGCCAGTTCGCACAACCGACGCATCGCGACCCGGTTCACGAGATAGCGCAGCACTTCCACGGTCTTCTCGGGACGGCGCAAACGATGCGTGGCTCTGTTCGTCGACGAGAACGTCGTTCCGCAGGCGATACAGCGATGCCGGGGCGAACCGGCGCTGGTCTGTCCGAAGCGCTGGTACCGCGACGGCCCGGCATCAACGCTGACGCCGAAGTTGGCGCAATCCTTCTGGTCGCAGCCTCGCGCGGTGGGAGCCGCCACCAGGGCCAGCAGGCGATCTCGCTCCTGCACGGTCGCGAGGTTCGACACCAACGTGGAATGCTCCAGACAGCTGCGGCAGCGAACCACAGGATCGGTGCCGGTGCTCACCACGGTGTAGGCATCGCCCGACCGAGTGAAGCGCGCAAGTCCTTCCGCCGGCGGCGTGCCAAACGTCGGACACGAGGGATTGCGACAGCAATTGAGCTGCACCCCGTCCACGGTGGGCGGTGTTCGCGGCCAAGACACGACCGTTGCTGTCGTCGACAAAGAAAAGCCCCCAGAACGCTCTGGGGGCCATTATCGCTTCGCCATCAGGCGATCAACAGATTTACCGAACGCCTAGCGCGTTGGGCGGGGGCTTTTCGTTTGGCTGGGAGACTAGGATTCGAACCTAGATAGGCAGAGTCAGAGTCTGCAGTCCTACCATTAGACGATCTCCCAATCCGGACGCGATCCGCTGCACTGGATCGGCTGACTGATTGGACCCTACGCGCCGAACGCGCAGGGCAAAACGGATTAGCGCTTCGAGAACTGCGTGGCGCGGCGAGCCTTGTGCAGGCCGACCTTCTTGCGCTCCACTTCGCGCGCGTCGCGGGTCATGAACCCGGCCTTGCGCAGCTCGGGCTTGAGGCTTTCGTCGTACTCGACCAGGGCGCGGGCGATGCCGAGGCGGATGGCGCCGGCCTGGCCGGTGTTGCCGCCGCCTTCGACCGTCACCATCACGTCGAATTTCTCGGTCATCTTGGTCAGCTCGAGCGGCTGGCGCACGATCATGCGCGAGGTTTCGCGACCGAAGAAGGTGTCGAGCGGACGCTCGTTGACCACGATGTTGCCCTTGCCCGAGCGCAGGAACACGCGCGCGGTGGAGGACTTGCGACGGCCGGTGCCGTAGTGCTGCGAAGTCGCCATGACGGTTCTCTTAGATTTCCAGCGGCTGCGGCTGCTGGGCGGTGTGCGGATGGTTCGGGCCGGCGTAGACCTTGAGCTTCTTGAACATGGCGCGGCCGAGCGGATTCTTGGGCAGCATGCCCTTGACGCCGATCTCGATCACGCGCTCCGGGTGACGCTCCAGCGCCTGGCCCAGGTTCTCCGACTTGAGGTTGCCGATGTACCCGGTGAAGCGGTGGTACATCTTGTCCTGCATCTTGTTGCCGGTGGCGTGGATCTTCTCGGCGTTGACCACGACGATGTGGTCGCCGGTGTCCACGTGCGGGGTGTAGACCGGCTTGTGCTTGCCGCGCAGGCGCGTGGCGATCTCCGAGCACAGGCGACCCAGCGTCTTGCCGCTGGCGTCGACGATGTACCAGTCGCGCTTGACGGTCTCATTCTTGGCGCTGAAGGTCTTCATGACTGAATCCGAAGAGAAAACGGGAAAGAAAGGAGCGGAATCATAACGCCGTTCGGCGGTGCGCGCAAGCCGGACCATGCTGCGTGCTAGCATTCTTGCGCCCTCGGCCTGTCCCATGCCCCCGGAACCCCGCCCCGTCGCCGCGCCCCCGCCTTCGCCGGCAGCCCGCATCGTCGCGCTCGCCGATGCCTGCGTGCGCTGCGGCTTGTGCCTGCCGCATTGTCCCACGTACGTGCTGGACCGGGTCGAAGCGGAGTCCCCGCGTGGCCGAATCATGCTGTTGAAGGCCCTGGCCGAGGGCCGGATCGCACCCGAACCGGCCACCTTCTCCGCGCTCGACCATTGCCTGGCTTGCCGCAACTGCGAACGGGTGTGCCCGGCCCAGGTGCGCTATGGCGAGCTGCTGGTGGCGGGCCGGACCGAGCAGCGCACGACCGTGCCCCCGGCCTGGAAGCTGCGACTGGCACTGTGGCTGATGCCGCGGAAGCGATGGCTGGCGACGGCATTGCGGCTGGCCAACGCCCTGCGGCATTGGCCCGGCGCGTGGCGCCGGCTTCCCGCTGCGCCGAGCTTGCCGCCTCTCGATTCGCATTACCCCGCTGCAGGTGCGGCGCGCGGACGGGTGGCGCTGTTCCTCGGTTGCCTGGGGCCGCATCACGATGCCGCCGCCGCACGAGCCGCGATCCGACTGCTGACGCGCCTGGGCTGGGAGGTGGATGTCCCCGCGCACCAGGGATGCTGCGGGGCCTTGCATCGCCATGCCGGAGCTGCGGAGGAGTTCGATCTGCTGGCCCGACGCAATCAGGCGGCGTTCGACACGGCCGGCACGGCATCGCCATACGCGGCGATCCTGAGCCTCGCCAGCGGCTGCCATGAGAGCATCGCGCAGGCCTTGGGCGGCGAAACGCCGCCGGTGCGAGAGGCTCTGGCCTTCATCGCGCAGGACGAGCAGGTCGCACGCTTGCCTTGGCGACGCACGGAAGCAGCGCAGCGCATCGCTCTGCACCTGCCCTGCACCCAGCGCAACGTCACCCGGTCGGATGCCGTGTTGACCGCGCTGCTGGCGCGTGTTCCGGGCATCGATGTCGCCGCGCTGACAGCCACAGGATGCTGCGGCGCGGCCGGCAGCCACATGCTCACCGAGCCAACGCGCGCTGCCGCGCTGCGCGAGCCCTGGCTCGACGCGATTGCGCGCAGCCGCGCTGCTACGCTGTGCAGCGCCAACGTCGGTTGCCGCCTGCATCTGGGCGCGGGCATCGAGCAGCGCGGCATCGAAGTCGCGACGCGGCATCCGCTGGAACTGCTGGCCGAACATCTCGACGACCGACCGGACCCGACGACCCTGCCATGACCGAATTGCGCCGCTATTCCCTGCTGGATCGCGCCTTTATCCGGATGGATCACGCCCTGGCCACCAGCCTCGCGCGCCAGGCCCGGGCCGAGCGCGCGAATCCGGCGGGCAATACGCCGGAGCACGAGCTTGATGATGCGGCGCGCCGCCACGCGGCAGGCCTGATGCGGGTCAACCACACCGGCGAGGTCTGCGCGCAAGCCTTGTATGTCGGACAGGCCGCGGTGGCTCGCGATCCCGTTACGCGACGCGAGTTGCTGCAGGCCGCGCAGGAGGAAACCGATCATCTGGCCTGGTGCGATGATCGCCTTGCTGAGCTGCAGAGCCAGCCCAGCCTGCTCAATCCGCTCTGGTATGCCGGCAGCTACGCCATCGGCGTCGCGGCGGGCCTTGCCGGAGACGGCTGGAACCTCGGTTTCGTGGTGGAAACCGAGCGCCAGGTGGAAGCGCACCTCGACCAGCACCTGGAGTCGCTGCCGACCGGCGATGAACGCAGTCGCGCCATCCTGCGCACGATGAAGGCGGATGAAGCACGCCACGCCGACCAGGCCGAGGCCGCGGGTGCCCGCACCCTGCCGCCGCCGGTGCCGCAGTTGATGGCCCTGGCCTCGACCGTGATGAAGGCCGTGGCCTACCGGATCTGAATGCCGCAGGGGCGACGCTGCGACGCTTCGCGCCTGTCCTGCGTACTACTTTCGCCTTCCGCCCGGAGCCCCCGCATGACCCTCGGTTTCCTTTCACGCGCGCTGATGCTGATCGCGTTCGCCGCGCCCGCCCTGGCGCAGACCGGTGACCCCTTCGGGCCGCGCGGCGATTTCAGCGGCAGCTGGTACAACCCGGCGCAGTCCGGCCATGGCCTCAACATCGAAATGCTCGATCGCGGCCGCGCCGTGGTGGTCTGGTACACCTTCGATGCGAACGGCGCGCCGATGTGGCTGTTCGGGCTGGGACGCTTCGAGGGCCCGCAGCTGCACGCCACCCTGGCCCGTTCCGAAGGCGGGCGCTTCCCGCCGCTGTTCGACCCGGCCGCCATCAGCACGCGTCCCTGGGGCGAAGTGCAGGTCGACTTTGCCGACTGCGACAAGGGCACGCTGCAGTGGACACCCAGTACCTCCGGCTTCAGCGCCGGCAGCATGCCGCTGACCCGCCTCACCGGCATCCAGGGCGAACGCTGCAACAGCGAGGAAGAATTTGGCGAAACCCGCGAGTTCTCATTCGAACGCGGCGCGCAGGGCTTCAGCGCCCTGTTCGCGGACAAGCCTCCCGGAGAAGAGACGTTCTACGAACTCGACTTCAAGCACGAACCCTTGCCCGCACCCTTGAGCGCACGCCGCGGGCTACGCCTGTCGGGCAACAACCACTCCGACGATCTCGCCATGCTGATCAAGGGCGCGCTGGGTGGATTGCGGCCGGACACCTTGTATCGACTCGAGATCGAACTGGAACTGGCCAGCGACGTACCGGCCGGTTGCGCGGGCGTCGGCGGCTCCCCGGGTGAAGGCCTCTACCTGCACCTCGGGGCATCCACCCAGGAACCACTCGCCCTGCCCAGCAATGCGCCCGGCGACAACGGCTGGCTGCGGCTCAACATCGACTATGGCCAGCAATCGCAGAGCGGCGCGAATGCGCTGGTGGTCGGCGTGCTCTCCAACTCTTACTCCTGCGACAACGGCGTGCATGCGCCGTGGGAACTCAAGACCGTGAGCACCCACGGCCATGACCTGAACATGCGCAGCGATGCGCAGGGCCGGCTCTGGATCGTCGCCGGCAGCGACAGCGCCTTCGAAGGCCGTAGCGACTGGTATCTCACGGCGCTGCGGGTGCGACTGGAACCGGCGGGCTGATCCCACGCCGGTCCTCCCGCACGAGGCGTTCACTCGGCCAGCCGGCGCAGCACCTGTGCGCTGGCTTCATCCGCCGGGAAGAACGCCTCCAGCGCCAACTCCGACAAGGTCACCTCGACCGGCGTGCCGAACACCGTGAGCGTGCTGAACAAGGCCACCTCACCGGCCGGGGTGCGCAGCCGCAGCGGCAACACCACGCCCGCGTACGGGTCGGGCACCGGCGTCGTGGCGCCCGGCGCACCCGGCAAGACGCTGAGTTCGCGCAGCAGCGCCGCCAATGCCGCGTCGCCGCTGTTCGCCACCTGACGGCGAAGACGATGCAGCATGCGCGCGCGCACTTCCTCCGCATTGAGAAGAGCGCCGCCCAGCCCGTCCGGATGCAGGCTCAAGCGCATCATGTTCACCGGTGGTGCCAGCAAGGCCGGCGCAACCTGCGCGAACAAGCGCTGCGCCGCGCGATTGGCCAGCACCAGGTTCCAGTGTCGGTCCAGCGCCAGCGCTGGATAGGGCTCGTGCCCGCGCAGCACCAGTTCGATCGCACTGCGCGCCGCCGCGAGTTCCGGCGCATCGAGCGCACGTTTGGCATACATCGGCGCGAAGCCGGCGCTCACCAGCAACACGTTGCGTTCGCGCAGTGGCAGATCGAGCAACTGCGCCAGATGCAGCAGCAGTTCGCGACTGGCCCGGGCGCGGCCGGTTTCGACGAAGCTCAGGTGCCGGGTGGAAATCGCCGCGTCCGCTGCCAGCTCCAGCTGGCTCAGGCGACGCCGCTGGCGCCAGTCGCGCAGCAGCGCGCCGGTCGAAGCGGGAGCGGACGGCGTGGCGGCTTGTGCATTCATGCCCCGCATCCTATCGAGGCACGCGCCGCATCGGCATTACCTCGCAGGTAATCGACGCCGTTACGTGGCAGGTGCACGATGGTGCCGAACCCGATCAAGGAGACGTCCATGCCTCTGCCGCTCGCTTCCTCGCCGTGGCGACCTGTGCGGCCTGGCCGCAAATCCGCAGCGCGGCATGGCGGCGGGAGGGCGCGATGAGCACGCCAGCCGCCGGCCTTGCGCAACGCGCCCTGCTGGCGCTGGGATTCGGCCTTGCCGCCCTGATCCATCTGGCACCCTTGCCCGGATTGTCGGGTGCTGCGGCGCTGCAGACGCTCTACGGCCTCGAACTCCGCGATGCCGACCTGCTGTTGTTGCTGCGCCATCGGGCCTTGATGTTCGGCCTGCTCGGCATCGGCCTGCTCGGCGCGATCCGGATCGCATCGTGGCGGCGTCCGCTGTGGATTGCCGGCCTGGTCAGCGCCGCCGGCTTCATCGCGCTGAGCCTGGGCGCGGATCACGGCGCCGCCATCGGACGCATCGTGCTGGGCGACGTGATCGCGGTGATCGCCTTGCTGTTCGCGGCGCCAGCCACGTGGCGCCGCGCGCCGGCTCCGGTTACCTGATCGCTTCCAGCCGCGCGACCAGCTGCTCCGGCGTCTGGTAGCCGGTCATGGCGCCACTCGCATCGATCATCGCCGGCGTGCCGATGATCCCGCCCATGCGTTCGACCAGCGCATAGTTGTCGGCGATGGGATTGGGGCAGGTCGCCGCAGGCGCCGGCGTGCCGGCCTTGGCCAGCGCGAAGGCCTGCTTGCGATCCGCGGCGCACCACACCGCCACAGCCTGGTCGAACGACGCGGATCCCAGTCCGCCACGCGGCAGCAGCAGGTACTCCACGCTGATGCCGCGCGCGGCGTACTGGTCGATGTCGTGGTGCAGGCGACGGCAATAGCCGCAGTCGAGGTCGGTGAACACGGTAACGCTGTACTTGGGCTGCTCGGCCGCGAACACGATGCGGCGCTCCTGACCGACCTCGTCCAGCACGTCGTGGCGCAGGCCATTCTTGCGCTTGGCGCTCAGGTTGACCCGATCCTCGACCTGCCACAGGTCGCCGGCCATCACGTGTTTGCCGTCGGCGCTGACATAGAGCAGCTGGCCTTGTGTCACCACTTCGTACCAGCCGGCACTGGCGGCGGGCACGATCGAATCGATGCTGGCCTGGGGCGACAGGCTCTGCACCGCGCGCCGTGCTTCCGCTTCCCCGGCCTGTGCCGCCTGCGCACCGAGCAGGCCCACCAACAGCACCACCAGACTGACTTTCGTACCCATCACCCACTCCCGCTCAGGCTGCCGGAACGGCAGCGCAGCAGGGACTGGTGCGACGACCGCGAAGTTCCCGTCGCTTCGGCGCATCGGCACGGGTGGCGCCGTGCCGGCGCTTGCGTCGGCGCGAGCGCGACGCGTACAACGAACGCTGCGCCTGCGCCGAGGAGCGCTGCCCATGCCGTCCTACCGACCGAATCGACTCGTCGCCGTCGCCGTGCTGCTCGCCGCCGCCGCCTGCACCCGGGCCGAGACCGAACCCTCGCGCGGGCCCGATCCCGCGCTCACCCGCGCCACGCCCGTCCCCGGCGATGCGCCGTTCACGATCGCCGCGCAGGCCACGTTCGACGAACCCTGGGCCATGGCCTTCCTGCCCGACGGTCGCCTGCTGGTCACCGAGAAGCGCGGCGCGCTCAAGCTGTTCAATCCCACGACGCAGCGCAGCGGCGAGATCACCGGCGTGCCCAAGGTCGCGTATGGCGGGCAAGGCGGACTGGGCGATGTCGCGCTTCATCCGGGTTTCGCCAGCAATGGCCTGGTCTACCTCAGCTACGCCGAAGCCGGCCTGCGAAACACCCATGGCGCGGTCGTGGCGCGCGCGACGCTGTCGCTGGACGAGGACGGCGGTGGCGAACTCGGGAAGCCCGACGTGATCTGGCGCCAGACACCCAAGCTCACGGGCCAGGGCCACTACGGCCATCGCCTGCTGTTCGCCGATGGCCACCTGTACGTGAGTTCGGGCGAGCGCCAGCACTTCGAACCGGCGCAGGACATGGACGCCAACCTCGGCAAGATCCTGCGCCTCGCCGACGACGGCAAGGCGGCGCCCGACAATCCCTTCGCGGGCGAAGGCAAGGTGGCGGCGCAGATCTGGTCGCTTGGACACCGCAATCCGCTCGGCATCGATGTCGATGCGCAAGGCCGGCTCTGGAACACCGAGATGGGACCGCAGGGCGGCGACGAACTCAACCTCGTGCGACGCGGCGCGAACTACGGCTACCCGATCGTGTCGAACGGCGACCACTACGGCGGACGCGACATCCCCGACCACGATACCCGGCCCGAATTCGTCGCACCCAGGCTATGGTGGACGCCGGTGATCTCGCCCTCGTCGCTGCATTTCTATCGCGGCGCGCTGTTTCCCTGGGGCGGGCAGGCCCTGATCGGCGGCCTGTCCTCGCAAGCGCTGATCCGGGTCGAGATCACCGGCGAAAACGCGAAGGAAGTCGCGCGCTACGACTTCGGCCACCGCATCCGCGCCGTCGAGGAAGACAAGGACGGCGCGCTCTGGCTGCTCGAAGACGGCAGCGGCGGGCGCCTGCTCAAACTCACGCCGCGCGCAGAAGATTGAGCGCGACGTCGATTCCGCGCCTCGTGCTGGACACCAACGCCTGGCTCGATGGCCTGGTGTTCGACGATGCGCGGGTCGCGGCCTTGTTCGCCTCGCTGTGCGCTGGCGAGGTTGTCGCCGTCAGCAATCCCGCGTGTCGCGATGAATGGCGGCGGGTGCTGCGTTATCCGCAATTCGCGCTCGATGCGGCGCGCTGCGCCGAACTCGAAGCTGCCTACGACGCGCTGACGACGCGATTCGAGCCCGGCGAGCCGCTGGCCTCGACGCTTCCGCGCTGCCGTGACCCGGACGACCAGAAGTTTCTCGAACTGGCGCGCGATGCGCGCGCCGTGGCGCTGCTCACGCGCGACGCGGAATTGCTGAACCTCTCGCGCCGCGCACAACGCGACGCGGGCTTCGCCATCCTGCTTCCTGAAGCGTTCGAACTGCGCAGCGCCTGATCAGTCCAGCGGCACGAAGCGAATCGCCTGGCCGCCGCCCGCGGCGAGCGCCAGGGCCAACACATCGGCGCTGCCCACCTCACGCGTCTCGCGCACGAAAGCGAACGGCTTGTCGCGCCAGTGCGCGCCTTCCCCGTCGCGATAGATCTCGGCGCGATAGCGCTGGCCCGGATCGAGGAACGACAAGGACACCTGCAACACGCGCCCGATCTCGTCGGTGACGCTGCCGAGGAACCATTGCCCGCTGTTCCTGTCCTTGCGCGCGATCGTGGCAAAGTCACCGACCTCGCCGTTCAGCACCCGCGTCGTCTCCCAATCCACCGGCACATCCTTGATGAACTGGAACGCATCGGGATTCGCCTCGTAGTGCTCGGGCAGGTCGGCCGCCATCTGGATCGGGCTGTAGATCACCACGTACTGGGCCAGCTGCTTGGCCAGCGTGCTCTGGAACTTCAGCCCACCGCGCCCACGCAGGCTGATCACGCCAGGGGTGAAGTCCATCGGGCCGGAAAGCATGCGGGTAAAGACGAGGGTGGCCTCGTGATCGGGCGGATTGCCCGGATTGCCCCAGGCGTTGTACTCCATGCCGCGCGCGCCTTCGCGCGCGATCCAGTTCGGCCAGGTGCGGCGCAGGCCGGTGTCCTTCACCGGCTCGTGCGGATTGATCGCGATCTTGCGCCTGGCCGCTTCCTGCACCACGCGCAGGTGGTGGCGCACGTTCCACTGCCCGTCGTGCCATTCGCGGATCACCGGTCCGTGCTCCGAGTCCTGGCGCTCGATCTGGCCGGCGTCGCAGACGTAACCGGTCTTGACCACGTCCACGCCCAGCCGTGCATAGAGATCGAGTGCAGCGCCGAGCTGGCGCTCGTAGTGGCTCACCGCGCAGGCGGTCTCGTGGTGTCCCACCAGATGCACGCCGCGTCGCGCGGCGTAGCGCGACAGCACCTCGATATCGAAATCGTCGGTGCTGCGGGTGAAATCGAAGCCCCAGCCGTGCTCGAACCAGTCGCCGTCCCAGCCCGGATTCCAGCCTTCCACCAGCACCCCACGAAAGCCGTGCTTCGCGGCGAAATCGATGTAGCGCTTCGTGTTGGTGGTGGTCGCGCCGTGCTTCTTCCCGGTCGCCCACGATTCGGTGTCCAGATGCAGGCTCCACCACACGCCCACGTATTTCGAGGGTTTGAACCAGCTCACGTCGCCCAGCGCGTTGGGTTCGTTGAGATTGAGCTCGAGGTTGGACTCGTACAGCGCGGCGGCACTGTCCGCCACGCGCACGCTGCGCCACGGCGTGACGAAAGGCGTCTCGCGCTGCACCTTCCAACCCTGCGACGACGGCGCGAGCACGGCCTTGAATCGTTGCCCCTCGACGCGGCGCAACCACATCGAGGCGTAGTCGACCAGGGCCGCCTCGTGCAACGCCAGATGCAGGCCGTCGCGAGTGCGCAGCGTCAGCGGCGTATGTGCCTGCCCGACTTCGCGCAGCGGCGTGCGCTGATACAGGTACTCGTAGCGGTTCCACTCGCCCGCCGGAATCCACCAGGCCGTCGCTTCGGGTTCGATCGCGAACTCGGTCAGCTCCTCGTCGATGCTGACCGTGGCCAGGCCGTCCTGGCGCGGAAACGCATAGCGCAGGCCAAAGCCGTCGTCGTAGGCGCGCAGCAGCACATCGAAACGACGCTTGCCGCGCACGGTTTCGACGATGCCGGCGCGCAGTTCGTTGTAGCGGTTGCGCACCACGCGGCTCTCGCCCCAGGGCTGCTCCCAAGTCTCGTCAACCTGGCGCACGGATTGCGACTGCAGCGAAAGGTTGCGTTCCAGCCGCCCGCCCTCGCGCAGGGCGAAGCCCAGGCGCGAATCGGCGATCAGCGGTTCGCCCAGGCGCTGCACGCGATACGCGAGGCGGCCGTCGTCGAGCACCAGTTCGATCCGCAGTATCTTCTGCGGCGAATCGAGCGTGGCCATGACCACTGGCGCGGCCGATGCCATCCCCGCAAGCAGCAGGAGCACGGCGCAGGACAGGATTCTGCTCATGGCCTCAACCTGCGTCCGCGGCCAGCACCGCCTGCGGCCGCGCGATGCGATCGGCAACCAGCATCACCGCCAGGGTTGCGGCCAGCGTGATCGCCATCAGGTGGATGTAGTGCAGCGGTGACCAGAGGAAGGTGAACACCGCGTACAGGGCCGCGCCGAAGCCGATCCCGATCTTGACCGCGCGCGCGCCGATCCCGGCGAAGAACACCGCCGCGATGAATGCCGCAAGCACCGGCATCGAGTACAGGCCGTTGAGCTTCTGCAAGGTGGCGATGATGCTCTGGGCGTGCTGGTACAGCGGCACCATGGCCACCGAGATCACGGTGAAGACCACCGTCACGATCTGCCCCACCCGCTTCACGTCGGCGTTGCGGTTGATGCGTGCGATGTGGAAGTCACAGGTCCACAAGGCCGCGGCCGAATTCAGGCAGGAATTGAAGCTGGACAGCACCGCGCCCACGATCATCGCCGCGAACGCACCGCTCAGCCACGCCGGCAGCACGTCGGCCACGAGCCGCCCGTAGGCCACGTCGCCGACGTCGCCGTACAGCTTGAACGCGATCACGCCGGGGAATACCACCACCAGCGGCATCACCAGCTTGAAGCCGATGGCGGCGTAAATGCCCTTCTGCGCTTCTCGCGCGGATTTCGCGGCCATGGCGCGTTGCGCGATCACCATGTTGGTGCCCCAGTAGAAGATGTGGATGAAGGCCATGCCGGTGAGCAGGGTGTGCCAGGGGATGTCGGAATCGTCGTCGCCGATCAGGGTCCAGCGTTCGGCCGGGATCCCGGACAGATCCCAGCCCACCGCATGCAGGGCGAAGAAGGTGACGGCCAGGCCCATCACCAGCAGCGCCACGCCGTTGAAGGTGTCGGAGATCGCGATCGCTCGCAGCCCACCGAAGAAGGCGTAGGCCAGGCCGCCCAGTGCGAACGCGACCGAGATCAGGAGGATCGATGCGTCCAACGCAAACGCCGACTTCATGAACACCGCTCCGGTGTAGAGCACCACCGGCAGCAGGATGAACATGTAGCCGAGCAGGAACAGCCCCGACACCAGTCGACGCAGTCCGGCATCGCCGAGGCGCCGCTCCAGCAATTCGGTGGTCGTGGTGCAGCCGTGTCGGTAGTACATCGGCACCAGCACATGGGCCAGCACCAGCAGGCCGGCGACGGATCCCAGCTCCCACCAGGCGATCAGCATCGCCTGTGCGCCGTTCATGCCCACGATCTGCTCGGCGCTGATGTTGGTGAGCAACAGCGAGCCCGCGACATAAGGCCAGGCGAGGCCGCCGCCGGCGAGGAAGTAGTCGCGCGATTCGTCGCCACTGCGCTCGGCGCGGCGGCAGCGCCACCAGGTGAGGACGGCAATGGCAGCGGTGATGGCAACGAACACGACGATCTGGATCGATCCGGAATTCACGACGGCCCTCCCGGCGGCCTGCTGTGCCCGGGCAAGGTAACGAATCGACGCGCTGGCGGAGCCGCCCAGCGCATGAATACGTATGCAGGGCGAAGCACGGCCGCGAGCGCTAGGTAAGCTTCCGGCAGCGCTGCGCGGCAGCGTGCGCGCCATTGCGGCGACGATGCGAACCGAAGAGATCCGTGGCATGAGCAAGGCTCCCTGGTGGCGCGGCGCCGTCATCTACCAGATCTACCCGCGCAGCTTCCAGGACAGCGACGGCAACGGCGTCGGCGACCTGCCCGGCATCATCGCTCGCCTCGACTACATCGCCGGCCTCGGGGTCGACGCCATCTGGATCTCGCCCTTCTTCACTTCGCCGATGGCCGACTTCGGCTATGACATCGCCGACCACCGCGACGTCGACCCGCTGTTCGGCACGCTTGCGGACTTCGATCGCCTGTTGCACGAAGCGCATGCGCGCGGGCTCAGGGTGATGATCGACCAGGTGCTGAGCCACACCTCCGACCAGCACGCCTGGTTCCGGGAAAGCCGCGAAGATCGTGTCAACGCCAAGGCCGACTGGTACGTCTGGGCCGACGCGCGACCGGATGGCACGCCACCCAACAACTGGCTCTCGCTGTTCGGCGGCGTGGCCTGGCAATGGGAGCCGCGCCGTGGCCAGTACTACCTGCACAACTTCCTGACCGCACAGCCCGATCTCAACTTCCACAACGCCGAGGCGCGCCGCGCGGCCCTGTCGAACCTTCGCTTCTGGCTCGACCGCGGAGTCGACGGCTTTCGCCTCGACGCGATCAACTTCTGTTTCCACGACCGGCAGCTGCGCGACAACCCGCCAAAGCCCGAATCCGAGCGGGTCGGGCGCGGCTTCAGCCCTGACAACCCCTACGCCTTCCAGTATCACTGGCACAACAATACCCAGCCCGAGATGCTCGACCTGCTGCGCGAAGTGCGCACCCTGCTCGACGAGTATCCCGACAGCACGGCGGTGGGCGAGATTTCCTCGGAGGACTCGCTCGCGACCATGGCCGAGTACACCGGGGCGGATCGCCTGCACATGGCCTACAGCTTCGAACTGCTGACCGACGATGCCAGCGCCGACTACATCCGCGGCACGGTGCAGGCGCTGGAGGCGAGAATGCGCGAAGGCTGGCCGTGCTGGGCGATTTCCAACCACGATGTGCAGCGCGTCGCGTCGCGTTGGCGCGTGGTCGACGCACCACCGCATGCCGCCAGCCTGCTGACGGCGCTGGCCTGCGCGCTGCGCGGCTCGGTCTGCATCTACCAGGGCGAGGAACTCGGCCTGGGCGAGGCCGAGGTTCCGCATGAACTGTTGCAGGATCCGTACGGCATCGCGTTCTGGCCCACGTTCAAGGGACGCGACGGCTGTCGCACCCCGATGCCGTGGAACGACGAGCAGCCACACGCGGGCTTCAGCGACGCAACGCCGTGGTTGCCGGTGCCGGACGCCCACGCACGTCTCAGCGTGGCGCAGCAGGAGCGCGACGGCGACTCACCGCTGCAACGATTCCGCCGCTTCCTGCGCTTCCGCAGGGCGCACCCCGCGCTGATCGAGGGCGCGATCCGCTTCATCGCGTCACCACGCGACGTGCTCGCCTTCGAGCGGCGCACGGCGGGCGAGTGCCTGCAGCTGTACTTCAACCTCGGCTCTGCGGCGGTGGAATTCGCCCCTGGCATCGACGGCGCCGCATCGGTGCTGGATGGCCATGGCCTGGTTTCCGGCACCCTGGTCGACGGGAAGGCGAGATTGCCGGGGTTCGGGGTGCTGGTGCTCGCGGTGTGAGTTCTGGCTTTGCGGGTTTGGCTTCGCCTGCTGACGTAGCCTTGCGAGGCGCATTTCGTCGGCCTCAGCGGCCGCAGCCGCGCGGATGGGTCTTGTTCGCCTGACGCGAGTTGGTCGCGGGGTTTCGTCCGCCTCGGCGGCGGCAGCTGTGCGCATGGGTCTTGTTCGCCTGACGCGAGTTGATCGCGGTTTTGGCGGCCTCAGCGGCCGCCGAGTTACTTTCTCTTGCTTCGCCAAGAGAAAGTAACCAAAGAGAAGGCGACCCGGAGATCGCGCCCTCGCTGCGCGAGGGTTCGCGCCGGTCCTGCGGGGTTTCTCGACGGCACGTCCGTGTTCCGGCGAGAAACTCGCGCACATCCTGTGCGCGACCCTGCGGGCTGATCCTCCGGCCCGCCGCCGCGATCTACGGGACAGAGATCAAGAGCAACGGCGTGCGAGCTCCTGGCTCTCCCTCCCGTCTCTGGCGCCGAGCAGCGCAGCCGGGCTCGGGGGAAAGGCGCGCATGTTCGAGCGCAGGGATGCGCGAGTTCGCGCCGGCCCGAGCTCGGCGAGCAGCGCAGGGCACCGGACGAAGTCCGGCGCCAGAGTCGGGTGCCCTTTCTCTTGGTTACTTCTCTTTGGGCACGCAAAGAGAAGTAACTCGGCCGCCGCCGAGGCGGACGAAACCCCGCCACAGATTCGCTTCCAGCGAGTAAGGCCAGGACCAAGCTGGATGACAGCTGGCATCCCACCGCGCAGTCCGGTTTTCGCCGGAATGACAAGCAAGATCTGAATTGCCGCCTCCGCGAGAGTGACGGGAGGCAAACCCCTTATTGAGACTTGCGTAGTTGATTGACAGCCCGCGTCCTTCGACTTCGCGCCTTGGGCGCTACGCTCAGGATGAGCGGGGTTCGCAAATGCCGCTCATCCTGAGCGTAGGCCGCGAAGAGGCCGAAGTCGAAGGACGCCCGGTCTCTCGTCAACTATTTACGCAAAGCTCAATAAGACGAGAAGGAGCCCACTGAATACGTATGCATCGGCACGCATGGCGTCCAGCTCGTATCCTGCGCCGGCACCGCATCCGATCGGGAGGGATCGATGACATCCAAGCCGACCCTGTCGTTCTGGCAGATCTGGAACATGTGCTTCGGGTTTCTCGGCATCCAGTTCGGATTCGCGCTGCAGAACGCGAACGTGAGCCGCATCTTCCAGACGCTGGGCGCGGAGATGGACGAGGTGCCCGGGCTGTGGATCGCGGCACCGCTGACCGGCCTGATCGTTCAGCCCATCGTGGGCTACCTGTCGGATCGCACCTGGACCGGACTGGGCCGGCGCCGTCCCTACTTCCTCGCGGGCGCGGTGCTGTCGACGCTGGCGCTGTTCGTGATGCCCAACTCGCCGGCGTTGTGGATTGCCGCCGGCACGCTGTGGATCCTCGACGCCTCGCTCAACATCTCGATGGAACCGTTCCGTGCCTTCGTCGGCGACCAACTGGCGCCGCGACAGCGCCCCACCGGCTACGTGATGCAGAGTTTCTTCATCGGCGTGGGCTCGGTGGTGGCGAGCCTGCTGCCGTGGTTGTTGGCCAAGGCCGGCGTCGGCAACACCGCCGCCGCTGGCGAGATCCCGGACACGGTGCGCTACGCCTTCTATTTCGGTGGCGCGGCGCTGCTGCTGGCAATCGGATGGACCGTGCTGCGCACGCGGGAGTATCCGCCCGAGCAGTTGCATGCCTTCGACGATGCGCTGCCGGCAGGCGACGCACCGGATGCGCCCGCCCTTCCGGCAGCACGATTGCGCGCGCAGGGCCTTGCCTGGCTGTTGCCGGGGTTGGCGGGATTCGGCGTGATCGCCTCGCAGGGCTGGGATCGCCAGCTCTACGTGCTGGCCGGCCTGGTTGCCGGTTATGGTCTCGCCTTGCTGCTTTCGACCGCGATGCGACCGCAATCGATGCTGGCCGGCATCGTGCGCGACCTGCACCACATGCCGGCCACCATGCGCCAGCTCGCCGTGGTGCAGTTCTTCTCCTGGTTCGCGCTGTTCGCAATGTGGATCTACACCACCGCGGCGGTGACCTCGGTGCACTTCGGCAGCAGCGACACCGCGTCGGTCGCGTACAACGAGGGCGCGAACTGGGTCGGCGTGCTGTTCGCGGCCTACAACGGCTTCGCTGCGCTGGCGGCGATCGCGATTCCGCACATGGTGCGCGCACTCGGGCTGCGCCTGAGCCACCTGGTCAACGTCAGCCTCGGCAGCCTCGGCCTGCTGTCCATGCTCTGGATCCGCGATCCCGACTGGTTGCTGTTGTCGATGCTGGGCGTCGGCTTCGCCTGGGCCTCGATCCTGTCCTTGCCCTATGCCTTGCTGTCGGACAGCCTCCCGGCGCGCAAGATGGGCGTGTACATGGGCATCTTCAATTTCTTCATCGTGATTCCGCAGCTGGTCGCGGCCAGCCTGCTTGGCTTCCTGCTGCGCAGCTTGTTCGACAACGCGCCGATCCAGGCCCTGCTGATCGGCGGAATCAGCTTCATCGTGTCCGGCTTGTGCGTGCTGCGCGTCCGCGATCGTGGCGTGCCCCTTGCGCAACCCGCGGCAAGTCGCTCCTGAGCGGCCGCACCGCAGCTTTCGTCGACCTCCCGTGAGGATGCCCATGCGATCGCTCCACCTTGCCATCGTCCTGTCGGCGACAACCCTGCTCGTTGCCGCGTGCGCGACGACGACGCGACGTTCCGGCGACGCGCCAGCCGCGACGCCTCCCGGTTACTACGGCACGCTCGAGCCCTTCGCGGCGGAGGCGGTGTATTTCGTGGTCACCGACCGCTTCGTCAACGGCGACCTCGCGAACGACCAGCGCGAACAGGGCGGAGGCCTCGGCAGCTTCGATATCCCGCTGCGCTGTCCGGACGGCGTGGTCGACAACCTCGGCTATCTCGGCGGCGACTTCCGCGGCCTGCTCGACCACGCCGACTACATCCGCGACATGGGCTTCAGCGCCGTCTGGATCACGCCGATCGCCGAGAACCCCGACCAGCGCTTCAGCGGCGGTGACGAGATCACCTGCAGCAGCAGCCTCAGCGACCGCGGCAAGGCGGCGTACCACGGCTACTGGGCGATCAATTTCCACCGCATCGACGAACACCTGCCCAGCGCCGATCTCGACTTCGCCGGATTGACCGCCGGACTGCGCGCCAAGGGCCTCCGGACCGTGCTCGACATCGTCGGCAACCACGGCTCGCCCGCCTACACCATGCCGACGCGGCAGGCGCAGTTCGGCCAGCTGTTCGATGCCGACGGGACGCTGGTGGCGGATCACGGGAATGTCGAGCCTGCGCAGCTTGATCGGGGCAACCCGCTGCATGACTGGTACAACCGCAGCGGCAACCTGGCGCAACTGGCCGATCTGGACGGCAGCAATCCCGCCGTCGTCGATTATCTGGTGTCGGCCTACCTGAAATGGATCGCGCAGGGTGCCGACGCTTTCCGCGTGGATACCATCGCATGGCAACCGCCGGCGTTCTGGAAACAGGTGTCGGACCGCATCCGTGCCGAGCATCCCGGCTTCTTCATGTTCGGCGAGGCCTTCGAGTACGACGCGACCAGGATCGCGCTGTTCACCCGGCCCGAGAGCGGCGCGTACAGCGTGCTCGACTTCCCGCTGCGCAAGGCGATGATCGAGGTGTTCGAACAGGATGCGGGCTTCGAGGCGCTGCTGCCGGCCCTGCACCTGGACGACGGCCTCTACCGCAACCCCTATGAGCTTGCCACGTTCTACGACAACCACGACATGGCGCGCATGAACGCCGACGACGCGGGCTTCATCGACGCGCATCACTGGCTGTTCACCGCGCGCGGCATCCCGGTGGTCTACTACGGCTCCGAGATGGGCTTCATGCGCGGCCGCGCCGAGCACCACGGCAACCGCAACTACTTCGGGGTGGAGGGCATCGCTGCGGCGCGCTCGCATCCGATCCGCGAGAAGTTGTCGCGCATCGCCAGGTTGCGCGCCAGTTCGGTCGCGCTGCAGCGCGGCCTGCAGCTCGACCTGCAACTCGAGGGCGATCGTGCCGCGTTCCTGCGCGTGTACCAGCACGACGGCGTGGCGCAGACCGCGCTGGTGCTGCTCAACAAGGGAGACTCCGCGCTGGACTTCACGCTCGACCCGGCACTGGCGGCCGGCGAATGGCGCAATGCGCTCGACCCGAGCGCGCGAAACCCGTGGATCGCAGCGGGCGCGGCGCCGACGCTGCGCGTCGCACCCCACGATGCCGCGGTCTGGCTGCTCGATGCGCCGCTCAACGACGCCGCGCTGCGCGCACGGCTGGACCGGCTGCAGCGGCAGGGCGCGAGCCGCACGAACGGCGAATGACCAGCTGCGCCGGCAACATCGCGCTTTGCGCGGCCTCGCCGCGCACCTGTTGCACCAGCCGCTCCACCAGCAGTTCGCCGGCACGCTTGGTGTCCTGCTGCACCGTGGTCAGGGCCGGCTTCACGTAGTTCGCCATCGGGATATCGTCGAACCCGACCACGGCCACGTCTTCCGGTACGCGGATGCCGCAGGCATCGAGCGCGTGCATGGTGCCGATGGCCAGCAGGTCGCTGGCCGCAAATACGGCATCGAACTCCATGCCGCGGTCACGCAGCTCGCGTACCGCACGCGACCCGACGCGCTCGGTGGAATCGATCGCATCGACCTGAAGGCTGGCGTCAGGCTCGATGCCCGCCGCGCGCAGCGCATCGCAATAACCGAGGTAGCGGTCGTAGAACTCGGGCCGGTGCGGCGAGGCGTGTCCGACAAAGGCGATGCGCCGGCGTCCGAGATCCAGCAGGTGCTGGGTGATGGCGTGCCCGCCCTGGCGGTTGTCGCAGCCGACCGAGATTCCGGGCTGGCCCTCCACCACCGCGCCCCAGCGCACGAAGCAGGTGCGCTGGTCGACCAGCTTTTGCAGCTTGTGCCGCGCCACCAGGTAATCGCCATACCCGAGCAGGATCAGGCCATCGGCCTTGTGGCTGTCGTAGTAGTCGGCATGCCAGTCGTCGGACAACTGCTGGAACGACACCAGCAGGTCGAAGCCCTGCCGGGCGCAGGCGCGGGTGATCGAACCCAGCATCGAGAGAAAGAAGGGATTGATCAGCGAATCGTCGGACGTCGGATCCTCGAACAGCAGCAGGGCCAGGGTGACCGAATGCTGGCGACGCAGGTTCGAGGCGTTCTTGTCGACCGTGTAGTTGAGTTGCCGGGCGACTTCCAGGATCTTGCGCCGCGTCTCGCCACTCACGAGGGGCGAGCCGGCAAGCGCGCGCGACACCGTCGATTGCGAGACGCCAGCGTGATAGGCGATGTCGAAGGAGGTGGCCTTGCCTTTCATCGATGCGTCGGAACGGGCGCGGAGGGCGTCGCGGCATTCTCGCCCAAACCCCCGGCGCGAGGCCTGTTGCGTCGCACCAAATCGCCTCGGTCAGGGGCGCAGCGCGGCACAGGCGCGCGCCAGCACGCCGATGCTGGCCCAGTCGCGCGCGCGCAGCGCCTCGCCCGGCACCATCCAGGAACCGCCCACGGTGATCACGTTCGCTTGCGACAGGTAGCGCGGCGCGCTGCCGGCATCGATGCCACCCGTGGGGCAGAAGCGCACCGACGCGAACGGACCCGCGAAACTGCGCAGCGCGCCGACGCCGCCCGAGCTCTCGGCCGGGAAGAACTTGAAGCGGCGGTGGCCACGCTCCAGCCCGCGCATGATCTCGCTGGCACTTGCCACCGCCGGGATCCAGGGCAAGGGCGAGTGCTCGGCGGCCGCATACAAGGCCTCGCTGGCGCCGGGCGAGATCGCAAACTGCGCGCCGGCCTCGGCCGCCGCCGCGAGGCCGGTGGCGTCGAGCACGGTACCGGCGCCTACGATCGCCTGCGGAACTGCATGCCGGATGGCGTGGATTGCATCCAGCGCCACCTCGGTGCGCAAGGTCAGCTCCAGCACCGGCAGGCCGTTCTCGACCAGGGTGCGCGCCAGCGGCACCGCATCCTCGAGCCGCGACACGCTCAACACCGGCAGCACTGGCGCGCGCCCGAGCACTTCGTCCACATGCGCCGCACGCGCGTCGGCATCCCAGAGTTTCATGCGATTGGCTCCGTGGCAGGGGTATGGCGCAGTGCCGCCGCCGCGCCAAGCAGGCCGGGATGGCGATGCGTGACGATCTCGACCGAGACCGCTTCAAGGTACGCCGCGAACCGGCCCTTGGCGAGGAAGCGCTCGCGGAACGCGCTGCTGCGCAAGAAGGAGATGAAGCGCGGCACGATGCCGCCCGCGATCATGACGCTGCGCGCGCCGTGGATCAGCGCCGCGTCGCCCGCAACCGAGCCGAACACGGCGCAAAAGCGCGCCAGCGCGCGGCGCGCGGCATGGTCGTGGCCGTCGAGCGCGGCAGCAACAATATCGGCCGGATCGCGCAACCGCGGCGGCCGGCCCGCGGGCGGGCGCGCTTCCTCGCCGCGCAAGGCCGCGTCGATGCAGCTCAGGCCGTCGCCGCTCAGCACGCGTTCGGTCGAGGCGCGGCCAAAGCGCGCGGTGAGCCAGCGCGCGATGATCTCTTCTTCCTCGCCCAGCGGCGCGAAGCTCACATGCCCGCCTTCGGTTTCCACCACATGCCATCCGTGCCGGGCGGAACCCACCAGCAAGCCGACGCCGAGCCCGGTGCCCGGGCCGATCACGCTGATCGGCCCCAGCGGCGCGGTACGTACCGGACCGTAAAGCGCGACGCGCTCGTCCGATTTCAGGGTCGGCACGGCCCAGGCCACGGCGCCGAAGTCGTTCAGCAGGCGCAACTCCTCCAGCGCCAGCACGCGCTGCAACTCGGCGCGACTGAACGACCAGGCGCGATTGGTGAGGCGGATCTCGTCCGCGTCCACCGGAGAGGCCACCGCGATCGCGGCGCGGCGCGGCCGTACCTGCACCTGCGCCAGGTAGTGTTCGATCGCATGCTGCAGCGACGCGAACCCGGCATTGGGCAGCGAGCGCGCCTCGATCATGCCGATCTCCGGCGCATCCGGATCGGTCAGGGCGAAGCGCGCGTTGGTGCCGCCGACATCGCCGACCAGGTCGAACCGGCTCATGCGCGCACGAACAGGCTGCAAGCACCTTCCTCGGCCGTGCCCGCGTTGGCGCGCATCAGGCCGAACAGTTCGCGGCCCACGCCCTCCCGGCTGGATGCGGCATCGATCGGCTGCGTCGCGCGCGCCGCCCACTCGCCCGCTTCAACCTGCGCCTCCAGCACGCCGGCCACGGCGTCGATGCACACGAGGTCGCCATCGCGCAGTTTCGCAATTGCGCCGTGGCAGGCCGCCTCGGGCGTGAGATGGATCGCGGCCAGTACCTTGCCCGACGCCCCCGACATGCGGCCATCGGTGAGCAGGGCGACGCGCTGGCCGCGATCCTGCATCACGCCCAGTGCCGGCGTGAGCTTGTGCAACTCGGGCATGCCGTTGGCGCGTGGCCCCTGGCCGCGCACCACGGCGACGAAGTCGCCCTGATCCAGCGCGCCGGCCTTGAACGCCGCCAGCAGCGCATCCTGCGAGTCGAAGATGCGTGCCGGCGCGGTCAGCGCGCGATGCTCCGGTGCCACTGCCGACAGCTTGACCACGGCGCGGCCGAGATTGCCTTCGAGTCGACGCAGGCCGCCTTCGCGGTCGAACGGTGCGCGCGCCGGCCGCAACACCGACTCGTCGAACGAGCTCGCCGGCGGCTCGCGCCAACGCAGCACCAGCTCGTCCAGCCACGGCTCGCGCGCCTGCCCGTGCAGATCGCCGCCGTGCACGCAACGGATATCCGGATGCAGCAGGCCGGCACCGAGCAACTCCCGGATCGTGTAGCCCATGCCGCCCGCGGCCTGGAAGTGGTTCACGTCGGCGGCGCCGTTCGGATACACCCGCGCCAGCAAGGGTGTGACGCGCGAGAGCTCGTCCAGATCGTCCCAGTCGATCGCGATGCCGGCGGCACGCGCGATCGCGACCAGATGGATCGCGTGGTTGGTGGAGCCGCCGGTGGCGGCGAGGCCCACCATGGCGTTGACGATCGCCTTCTCGTCAACCGTGTGCGCCAGCGGCGCGTAGTGCTCGCCCAGCGCGGTGATCGCCAGGGCGCGCTCGGTGGCCGCCACGGTGAGCGCGTCGCGCAGCGGCGTGCCGGGATTGACGAAGGCCATGCCCGGCAGCATCAGGCCCATCATCTCCAGGAACATCTGGTTCGAATTCGCGGTGCCGTAGAAGGTGCAGGTGCCGGGGCCGTGGTAGGACTTCGACTCGGCGTCGAGCAGTTCCTCGCGCGTGGCCTTGCCTTCGGCGTAGCGCTGCCGCACCGCGGCCTTCTCCTTGTTCGGCAGGCCCGAGGTCATCGGCCCGGCGGGCACGAAGATCGCGGGCAGGTGTCCGAAACCGAGCGCGCCGATCAGCAGGCCCGGCACGATCTTGTCGCACACGCCCAGCAGCAGCATGCCGTCGAACATTTCGTGCGACATCGACACGGCCGTGGCCATCGCGATCACGTCGCGCGAGAACAGCGACAGCTCCATGCCGGCACGGCCCTGGGTGACGCCGTCGCACATCGCCGGCACGCCGCCAGCGACCTGCGCCGCGCCGCCCGCGTTGCGCGCTGCGCTGCGGATGAGCGTCGGGTAGTGCTCCAGCGGTTGGTGCGCCGAAAGCATGTCGTTGTAGGCGGTGACGATGGCAAGGTTGCCGCCGCGACCGCCGCGCAGCATCGGCTTGTCGCTGCCCGAAGCCGCGAAGCCATGCGCGAGGTTGCCGCAGGAAAGCCTGCTGCGCGCCGGGCCGCCGTCTCGCGCCGCGTCCATGCGCGCGAGATAGTCGGCGCGCGTGGCGCTGCTGCGCTCCATGATGCGCGCGGTGACGCGCTCCACGACCGGGTGCAGGCTCATGCAGGACTCCAGTGCAGGTGCAGGCGAAGATCCTCCGCATGCAACAAGGCCGAGATCGGGGTGCGCAGCGCATCATGCGAAGCCTGGGCGCGCTGCAAGGCTTCACGCTTGGCCTCGCCCACGATGCACAGGTGCGCGGCGCGGGTGCGGCGCAGGCGCGCGGCGCTGAGCGTGATGCGCGGGAACGGCGCGTCGGGCGGCAAGGGCTCGGGGTCGATGCGCAGCACATCCGGTGCGTCGGGCGCGAGTGCGGCTTGCAGCTGCGGTGCGCCGGGAAACAGCGAGGCGGTGTGGGCATCGTTGCCCATGCCGAGCAGGATCGCGTCGAAACGTTGCGAGCGCGCCGCGAGGGCCGCCTGCGCCAGCACGAGCGAGGCGCCGGCCTCGCCGTCGGCCCGACTCAGTGGCACCAGATCGATGCCGCGCGCCGCGGCGAAACTCGTCGCCAGCGCGCCCAGGTTGCAGGCCGGGTGCGCGTGCGGCACGCAGCGTTCATCGCTCGGGACCACGCTCACCCCCGACCAGTCGAACGCGCATCGCGCCAGCTCGCGGTACACGGGCAAGGGTGTCGCTCCTCCGGCCAGTGCCAGCCAGGCCCGGCCACGTTGCGCGAGCGCCTCGTCGATGTGCGCGCGCAGATTCTCCGCCAGCGCCGCTTGCATCGCGTCGCGATCGCGATAGCGGTATTCGACCCAGCCCATCACTCGCGCCAGCTGTGGCCGTGGCGTTCGGTGAGGGTCACCGCGCTGCCGGGGCCCCAGGTGCCGGCCGGATAGGGTCTTGGCGCCATGCCTTGCGCCTTCCAGCCGGCGAAGATCGCATCGACCCAGCGCCACGCGGCTTCGGTTTCGTCGCGCCGCACGAACAAGGTGCCATTGCCTTCGAGCGCGTCCAGATACAGGCGTTCGTAGGAAATGCGCCGGCGGTGCGCGGCAAACTCCTCGTGCAGGTCGAGGTCCAGCGCCACGCGCGAGAGCTTCAGCCCGCTCCGATCCAGGCCCGGGGTCTTGTTCATCAGGCGCAACTCGATGCCTTCGTCCGGCTGCAGCCGGATCAGCATCGCATTGGGTGCCACCTGCGCGCCGGTGGCGTCGAAGATCGAATGCGGCACGGCGCGGAACTGTAGGTAGATCTCGGTGCAACGCCGCGCCAGGCGCTTGCCGGTGCGCAGGTAGAAGGGCACGCCCGACCAGCGCCAGTTGTCGATCTGGGCGCGCAAGGCGACGAAGGTTTCGGTGTCGCTGGCGCGTCCCAGTTCTTCCCGATAACCCGGCACCGCGACGCCGTCGATCGCGCCGGCGCTGTATTGCCCGGCCACGCTTTCCTGCCGCACCTCGTCGCCACCGATGACGCGCAGCGACTCCAGCACCTTGACCTTCTCGTTGCGCACCGCATTCGGGTCGAAATGCGAAGGCGGCTCCATCGCGGTGAGGCACAGCAGCTGCAACAGGTGGTTCTGCAGCATGTCGCGCATCGCGCCGGAGTGGTCGTAGTAGTCGCCGCGGCCTTCGAGCCCGACGGATTCGGCCACCGTGATCTGCACCTGCTCCACGTGCCGCGCATTCCACAGGGGCTCGAACAGGGCATTGCCGAAACGCAGCGCCAGCAGGTTCTGCACGCCTTCCTTGCCGAGGTAGTGGTCGACCCGGAACACGCGGTCCTCGTCGAATACCGCGGCCACGCCGTCGTTGATCGCGATCGAGGTGGCGAGATCGTGGCCGATGGGCTTCTCCAGCAATACCCGGGTACCGGCATCGGTCAGGCCGGCCTCGCCCAGCGCGCTGCACAGCGGTGCGTAGTGGCGCGGCGCAGTGCTGAGGTGATAGACCGCGTCGCCCGTGCCGCGCGCCGCGCGGATCGCCTCGGTCAACGGTTGCATCGAGGCCGCGCCCTCGACCGATGCCGCGCAGTAATCCATGCGTTCGAGCAGGGCGCGCAGCGTGGCTTCGTTGCGCTCGGCCGCCGGCACCCGCTGTTCGATGCTGCGCGCCACCAGCTGGCGGAAAGCGTCGCGGTTCAGGTCGCTGCGCGCCGTGCCGAGGATGCGCAATTCGCGCGGCAGCAAGCCATCGCCCTGCAGGCCGTAGAGCGAGGGCAGCAACATGCGCTGCGCCAGGTCGCCGGTGGCGCCGAAGACGGTGAGCAGGGAAGCGGCGTGGCCGGTCATGCGGTTCCTTCGCGGGGTTTGCGCCAATCTAGCGCGAAGCGGGCGGCGCGCCCAACTGCATACGTTTGCAGATCGCCGGCGCCCATCCACAAAAAACCCCGCCGGATGGCCCGGCGGGGTTGGGGCATCCTTCGACTTCGGCCGCTTCGCGGCCTACGCTCCTACGCTCGTCAGAACCGACAATCGGATATCAGCGTGCGTCAGAACCGGTAGGACGCTCCCAGCAGGATCGTACGACCCCACTTGATGTACTCGAGCGGGCGATCGCGGGTTTCGGCGTAGGTCTGGTAGGCCTCGTTGGTGAGGTTGCTGGCCTGCAGCAGCAGGGTCAGGCCGTGCAGCGAACTGCCTTCGCCGAAGGCATAGCTCAGTTGTGCGTCGGTGATCTCCTCGCCCACCACGTAGCGCAGGGTGCGGTTGCCGGCGAAGTTTCCGATCTCGCCGATGAAATCGGCGCGCCGCCGCTGGCTGATGCGGGCCTCGAAGCCCTCGCGCTCGTAGTAGGCGGTGAGGTTGTAGACGCGCTTGGAGAGTCCCGGCAGGTCGATATCGCCGCTGCCCACGCTGCTGGCGCTGTCCGGGTCGCGGATCTGGATGCTGCTGTCGTTGAAGCTGGCGCTGGCGATCAGACCGAAGCCTTCCAGGCTCGGGCTGAACAGGTCCAGCGGCAACGAGGCCGAGAGTTCGATGCCACGCAAGGTGCCGCCCTGGCCGTTGAACGGTGCGCTGAAGGTGCCGGTGGGTTGCGCCGCGGGTGAACCCGGCGGTGGCACGTAGCCGGCGATCAGGTCGGAAAAGTCGTAGCCGTCGCGGGTCTGGGTGTAGATGTAGCTGGAGAGGTCCTTGTAGAAGAAGGCCGCCGCCACGTAGGCGCGTTCGCCGAAGTAGCGCTCCCACGAGAGGTCGAATGCATTGGCGATCCACGGGTCGAGTTCCGGATTGCCGCCGCTGGCCCCGGGCTTGCCGGTCGCGCTGTCGATGCCGAAGTCGAGCGAGGCACGCAGCTGGTCGACGCGCGCCCGCGCGATCTGGCGCGCCAGCGCCACGCGCAGCTGCTGTTCGTCGCTGAGCGCAAACGACAGGTTCAGGCTCGGCAACACGTCGGAATAGGTCTTGCCGCCTTCGAAGGGGCGGATCTGCTGGCCGGCCGGACGGGTCTGGTCGAACACGTTGGCGCGCGAGGACTGGTCGGTGTGCTGCAGCTGCAGCCCGAGGTTGCCGCGCACCGGCACCGAGCCCCACTGGCTGTCGATGTTGGCCTTGAGGTAACCGGTGCTGATTTCCTCCGACACGATCCAGGCCTTGGCCACCAGGTAGGGCGCGTCCTCGTTCGGGGCGAAGGTCATGTAGCGGTCAACCGCGCCCGGCACGTTCCACGAGGGGATCAGGCCGACGCCGGCAAAGCCGAGGTCGACCAGGCCGTATTGCAGGTCGTTCGCGATCGTGGTGTCGCCCTGGGCGCCGACATTGATGCTGGCCTCGGGCTGGTGCTTCTCCTTCTCGCGGTCGGCGTAGTTGATGCCGAACTCGAAGTCGTAGAACACGTTCGCGATCGCATCCGGCGCCGGCAGCGATACGCCGAGCCGCGCACCGAACAGTTCATCGTCCACCGTCGGCACCTTGCCGTAACCGGAGCCGTAGATCGTATTGCGCAGGAACAGCGTGCTCGGGTCGGAGTAGTCGCGCCCCGGCACCATCTGCGAGAAGCCGTTGCCGGAGAAGGCCAGCGCCAGCGAATCGAGCTGCGGCGCCGGCGCCAGCTGGGTGTTGTTCTCCAGGCTCAGTTCGTCGCGCTTGGCTTCCGACCAGCTGACATCCGCCACCACGATGGCCTGGCCCAGGTTGAACTCGTTGTTCCAGCCGAAGGCGCGGATCTCGTCCTCGCGCTTGTTGTACATGCCGCGCACCAGCGGATACAGGTTTCCGGCCGTACCGCCGGTGAAGGTGCCGTTGGGATTGATCTGCGCGCCGGTGATGTTGAGCCGATCGTAGCCGCCGTTGTAGTCGCCGAGGTTGACCTCGAACTGGTTGGCGGTGTCCTCCTGCTCGGCGCGGGAATAGAACAGGTCGAAGGTGCTGGTCCAGTCATCGGGACGGAACTCGAGCGTGGCCATCACGCCGTCGCGCTTGAGGTCGCCGGTGCGGCGCAGCGCCTTGATGCCGTCCGAGTAGAAGGTGCCGGCGGGAACGCCGGGACGCCAGCCATCACCGATGGCGCGCCATGGTTCGTACAGCCCGACCTGGTCTTCCTGGATCGGCGTATCGGCATGCGAGAAGCCGATGGCGAAGCCGAAGCGGCGATCCACCGATTGGCCCACGTAGCTGGCGTTCAGGCGATTGCCGATGGCGTCGGCATTCGCCGCCGAGCCGAGCGAATTGTGCTGGCCGCGCGCGCCAACCACGATCGCGCCCTTGTCGTAGTTGAGCGGGCGCACGGTCTGCATGTCGAGCGTGCCCGACAAACCCTGGCCCACGAGGCCTGCGTCCGGGGTCTTGTACACGGTGACGCCGCTCATCAACTCGGAGGGGTACTGATCGAACTCCACGCTGCGGTTGTCGCCAGTGCTCACCATCTCGCGGCCGTTGAGCAAGGTGGTGGCGAAGTCGGGCGAGAGCCCGCGCACGCTGATGACCTGGGCGCGCCCCGCGACGCGCTGCGCCGCCAGGCCCGGCAGGCGCGCGATCGACTCGGCGATGCTGACATCGGGCAACTTGCCGATGTCTTCGGCGGAGACGGCCTCGACGATCGAGGTGGCATCCTTCTTCACCGCCAGCGCGCTCTCGATGCCGGCGCGGATGCCAGTGACCTCGATGGCTTCGAGCTCGGCCGGCTCCTGCTTGGCGCGGCGCTTGCGCGCGGCTTCAGCCGTGTCTTCCGTCGCCGCGACCGTGGCCGGATCGGACGATTCCTGCGCCAGCACGAACTGGGCCTGCATCAGGATGGCCGACGCCAGCGCGGCGCTCAGCACATTGCGCTTGAACTTCACCATGGACCCCTCCACTGCGAACGATTCGTTGGAATGAACGCCGCGTCACCCCGACACGCGCGTCCCGACCCGCATGCACCGAGGCTGCGGATACCGTGGCGGCATCCTAGACCGTGGCCTCGCGCTGCATAACGGCTTGCATACGTATTCATGCAAGAACGTCGCATTGCGCTCACCTACAGTGAGTACCGAAAGCACGCACTGCATCGCCGCCGCGCGTGCCGCACCGAAGCGTTACCGGAGAAACCGATGCATCGCCTCGCGCTGATGGCCGCGCTGACCGCCTGCCTCGGGCTGCCCCAGGCGCATGCCGATGCCGGCCCGCTGCACCTGCCCTCGCCCGACTGGCGCGAGCAGATCATCTACTTCGCGATGATCGACCGCTTCGATGACGGCGACCCGGGCAACAACGACCAGGGCGCGGGCGAGTACGCCCCGGAGGATGGTGCGCGCTACAGCGGCGGCGACCTGCAAGGCCTAGCGCGCCGCCTCGACTACCTGCGCGAGATCGGCGCAACGGCGCTTTGGATCACGCCACCGGTGCGCCACCAGTGGTGGGACGAGAGCGTGCGCTACGGCGGCTACCATGGCTATTGGGGAACGCACTTTGCGCAGGTCGATCCGCATTTCGGCACGCTCGCCGATTACCAGAACCTCGCGCGCGGACTGCACGCGCGCAACATGTACCTGATCCAGGACGTGGTGGTTAACCACACGGCCAATCACTTCTCCTATCCGGCGGGACACGATGGGCGCGATCCGGCGCGCGACTACGCGGTCAATTCCGGCGGACGCCCGCAGCCGGCATCGATGCCGTGGCCGTTCTCGCGCAACGACGCGCGCGACCCGGCGCAGCGCGCCGAGGACATCTATCACTGGACGCCCGACATCACCGACTTCAACGACCCGCGCCAGGAACACGACTACCAGCTGGCTTCGCTCGACGATCTCAACACAGGGAACCCGGTGGTGCGGCGCGCGCTGCGCGCGAGCTACGGGCACTGGATCGAGCAGGTCGGCGTCGATGCGTTCCGCATCGACACCGCGTTCTACGTGCCGCCCGGGTACTTCGCCGATTTCCTCGATGCCGACGATCCTGCGGCACCCGGCGTGCGGCGCGTCGCGGCCCGCACCGGGCGCGACAACTTCCACGTGTTCGGCGAAGGCTTCGGCATCGACCCGCCGTTCGCCGACGCCATGGCACGCAAGATCGAAGGCTACGTGCGCGACGCGGACGGGCGCGAACTGCTGCCGGCGATGATCAACTTCCCGCTCTACGGCAGCCTGCTCGACGTGTTCGCGCGCGGCCAGCCGAGCGCGGTGCTGGCGCATCGCATCGAGCGCATGATGCAGGTCCACGCCCAACCGTGGTTGATGCCCAGCTTCGTCGACAACCACGACGTGGATCGTTTCCTCGCCGGCGGCAGCGAGGCCGGCCTGCGCCTGGCCCTGCTCGCCATCCACACCCTGCCCGGCATCCCCACGATCTACTACGGCACCGAGCAGGGCTACACCGCGCCACGCGCCGCGATGTTCGCGCGTGGCCATGGCGCGCAAGGTCGCGATCACTTCGATCCGCAGGCGCCGCTGGCGCGCTACTTGCGCCGCCTCTCCGACCTGCGCCGCGGCCAGCGCGTGCTGATGCACGGCACGCCTCGGGTGCTGGCCGCGAACCCGGCCGCATCAGGCGCGCTGTTGTATGCGATGCAGGAAGGCGAGGAACAATTGCTGGTGGCGCTGAACTCGGCCACACACCGCAGCCTGCTCGCACAGGTCGACACGGGCCTCGCGCCGGGCACGCGGCTGGTGCCGCTCTTTGCGGTCGAGGGCGATGCGCCGTCGTTGCGGGTCGATGCGCGTGGTCGCATCGACCTGGCGCTGGCGCCGCAGGCCGGCTTCGTCTGGCGCGCACGGCACGACGCCGGGCCGCAGGCCGCGATCGTCGATGAGGCGGCGCCGCAACTCGATGCGCTGGCCCGGACGGTGGTTCGGGACGAACTGCGGCTGCGCGGTCGCGCGCAACCGGGCGAAGCCTTGCAGGTGGTGCTGGACGGCACACTGGACGACGCGCGGACCGTGCAGGCCGATGCACGCGGACGCTGGCAGGCGCGACTGCGCACCGATGCCCATGTCGATCCGGCGCTGGAGCACCAGGTCATGGTCTGGTCCGAGGCGAGGCAGCGCGGGTCGCGCCCGCAGGCATTCTGGGTCGAACGCGACTGGCGCGAACGCCTGCACCGACGCGACGCGCCCGGCGACGACCATGGCCCGCGCGGCGCGTACCTCTATCCCACGGATGCGGCGTGGCGGCTGCAACGGCCGGCCGACTTGCGCGGACTGCGCGTACTCACCTCAGGCAGCGCGCTCCGGATCGAGATCGAACTACAGGCGCTGGTGCACGGCTGGAATGCGCCCAACGGCTTCGATCATGTGGCGCTGACAGTGTTCCTGGAACTACCCGATCGCAGGGGCGGTGTGCGCCAGATGCCGGGTCAGAACGCGTTGCTGCCGGACGGAATGCGTTGGCACTATCGCGTGCGCCTCGGTGGCTGGAACCATGCGCTGTTCTCGTCCGAGGCAGCCGATGCGCGGCACGAAGGCCTGCCCCTGTCGAACGCCGGACACTTCCGGCTCGACCTTGCGCGGCGGCGTGTGATCCTCACCTTGCCGCCCACGGCGCTGGGTTCGCCCGCCACGCTCGACGGCGCACGCCTGTACATCAACACCTGGGACTACGACGGTGGCTATCGCGCCCTGGCCCCGCAGGCGACCGCCTTCACGTTCGGCGGCGGCACGCCGGACGAAGCCAGGGAGATGGATGCGATCGGTCCGGTGCGCGTGGCGGTGCCGGAGCCTTGACCCGGGTCGGGCGGAACGTCGACGGCGCCTTGTGGCCGCGACGCTTTCCCTTTGATGGTGGAGCGGCTCGACTCACGTCGAGCCCGACGGGCTCCCAGCCGGCGCAGCGCGCCGACCGGCCCGGACAGCGATTACAGCTTGCTGCGACTGCGGAAGTTGCTGCGCAGGCGATTCTTGCGACGACGAAGGCGGGCGAGCTTCATGAGGACATCCTCGGGTGGTTTGGGGGCGCGGATTGTCGCACGACCCCGGCGTCCGCGCCTGCGCCCGTGCTTGCCCGCGGCGGAGGGCGCGACTAAGGTTCGGCGCATGCCTACTTCCCTGATCGTGGTCGACGACTTCTTCGACGACGCCCTCGCTGTGCGCGAGTCGGCGCTGAAGCTGAGCTATCCGTCGGTGCAAGGCGTGTTTCCCGGCCGCAATTCGGTCGAACGCCTCGATATCCCGGGCCTGGATCGCGCCGTCTCGCAGCTCGTGGGCGAACCGGTGCGTGCGGTGAACCCGCTGCAATCGCACTGCAAGTGCCGCATCACCCTGGCCGACGATGCCGGCACCGGGCACGTGCACATCGATCCGGCGCACTGGTCGGGCATCGCCTACCTGAGCCTGCCCGAGCATTGCCGCGGCGGCACCGAGTTCTTCCGGCACAAGGCCACCGGCACCGAGCGCGCGCCCTACGACGATGCCGAGGCCGCGCGCCACGGCTATGCCACGGGACGCGAGATGGTGAGCCAGATCATCGGTCGCGACGGCCTCGACGCCTCGGCCTGGGAACCCACCATGACCGTGCCGATGCGCTTCAACCGGCTGGTGCTGCTGCGGCCGTGGCTGTGGCATACCGCCGGAGAGAAATTCGGCGACCGCCTGGAGAATGGTCGCCTCGTGCTGCTGTTCTTCTTCCAGTCGGCGCGTTAAGCCCGCGCCGGTGCGGCGCTACCACCGCCCGTCGATGCGCTTGGCGGTGTTGAGTACGCAGTTGCCACCGGTGATCTTTCCGGCTTCGTCCAGCACACGGAAATTGCGCGGCGACTGGCGCTGGTAGCGCAGTCCCCGAGACGAGCCCGTGGTCAGGTGCAGCACGCCGCTGGCGGCGTCGAACTCGTAGCTCCCGGTGTGTCCGTCGTAGTTGCGATAGGTGCTTGCGTCCACGATGCCGAAGTAGGCGCCGGTGAACAGGCCGATGCCGGGCAAGGTGCATTCGTACACGTTGCCCGGTGCAGGCGCGCCACCCTCGCCTGCGGGCGTGCTCGGCATGGCTGCGCCACTCGCGCTGGCCGGCGCCGCCGGTACCACGTCCTCGCCCATGGACCACCACAGCTCGCGATCACTGTCTTCCACCAGGAACTTGCAGCTGCCCCAGCGCGCATCGGGCTCACCGCCGGCGGCCGTGACCGGCGTATCGCCGGTGAACCCTTTGATGATGAAGCGCTCGCCCGCCGCCGGGCAGGCCGCGCTTGCCACCTGATGGACGAACGCCAGCGCCAGTAGCGCGGCCCCCGCAACGTGTTTCATAGCGCCTCCATCCGGTGATGTCCGATGCGGCGAGAATAATGCGTCCACGGGACGCAAGCTTCGGACTCTGGTCTGCGGCAACGCAACCTTTTGTCACGTCCTCCTGCCACGCCACCCAGGCGGCGCTGACGTCCCGCGCCGCCCGCAGGCTGTTGAGACTTGCGCAATCGATTGACAGCCCGCGCCCTTCGACTTCGCGCCTTCGGCGCTACGCTCAGGGTGAGCGGGGTTCGCAAATGCCGCTCATCCTGAGCGTAGGCCGCGAAGCGGCCGAAGTCGAAGGACGCCCGGTATCGATTGACTGCCCGCGCCCTTCGACTTCGCGCCTTGGGCGCTACGCTCAGGGTGAACGGGGTTCGCAAATGCCGCTCATCCTGAGCGTAGGCCGCGAAGAGGCCGAAGTCGAAGGACGCCCGGTATCGATTGACTGCCCGCGCCCTTCGACTTCGCGCCTTCGGCGCTACGCTCTGGGTGAACGGGGTTCGCAAATGCCGCTCATCCTGAGCGTAGGCCGCGAAGAGGCCGAAGTCGAAGGACGCCCGGTATCGATTGACTGCCCGCGCCCTTCGACTTCGCGCCTTCGGCGCTACGCTCAGGGTGAACGGGGTTCGCAAATGCCGCTCATCCTGAGCGTAGGCCGCGAAGAGGCCGAAGTCGAAGGACGCCCGGTATCGATTGACTGCCCGCGCCCTTCGACTTCGCGCCTTCGGCGCTACGCTCAGGGTGAACGGGGTTCGCAAATGCCGCTCTTCCTGAGCGTAGGTCGCGAAGAGGCCGAAGTCGAAGGACGCCCGGTATCGATTGACTGCCCGCGCCCTTCGACTTCGCGCCTTCGGCGCTACGCTCAGGGTGAACGGGGTTCGCAAATGCCGCTCATCCTGAGCGTAGGCCGCGAAGAGGCCGAAGTCGAAGGACACCCGGTATCGATTGACTGCCCGCGCCCTTCGACTTCGCGCCTTGGGCGCTACGCTCAGGGTGAGCGGGGTTCGCAAATGCCGCTCTTCCTGAGCGTAGGCCGCGAAGAGGCCGAAGTCGAAGGACGCCCGGTCTCTCGTCAATCATTTGCGCAAGTCTCGATAGTATGATTTGCCCCCCTTCACGCTCCTGCCGCATGACCACTTGCGACGCCCTGCTGCAGAGCTCTCCCGACGGACGCTTCGCGATTCGCGTCGACGCCTTCGAAGATCGCGGCTTCGTCGAGTGGACGACGTGGCTGGTCGACCGGACGGCAGCGCGCGACCTGCTCCGGCTCGGCGCAGGAATCGAGGCCGGGTTTCGCACCGACGGCCTGCTGCAGGTCGGTCCGCCCTGGTGTCCGCGCGGAGTACTGATCGATCCGGCGCGAGCGTGCTTCCGCCTGGATGACGATCAGCCCTGGCTCGCACTCGACGCCTGGGCCGTGGCCGAGCGCGCCTATCTCCAGGGCTTGCGCAGCGGGCTGGACTCGCTCTCCACCAACCCGGCCTTCGCCTTTCCCTGGATCGAGGGCTCGGTGGCGATCACGACGCTGGCCGCGGTGGCGCTGCTGGCGTGGGTGCCATGGCTCGGCCCGGTGCCGCGCTATACCTTCATCATCATCGGCGTGCTGGTGGCGGTGCTGTACGTCTTCCTGAGTGTCAACGGCTGGATCACCTGGCGCCGCTTGCGCAAGCTTCGCTCGACCCGCCCCTGAAGAGGCCCGATCCGATGTCCATCGCCTTCCGCACCGTTTCCAGCGAACACGAGGTGGAGCAGATCCTCGCGTTGCAGGCGGCGAACCATCGCGACCAGGTGGATGCCGCCACTGCCGCAAGCGAGGGTTTCACCAGCGTGCGGCACGATCCGGCGGTGCTGCACGCGATGAACCGCGAGTTCCCGTCCGCGATCGCCAGCTCCGGCGACGCGCTGGCCGGCTACTGCCTGATGATGCCGCAGACCTTCCGCGATCGCGTGCCGCTGCTGCAACCGATGTTCGCCTTGCTCGACGGCTTGCACTGGCGCGGCGAAGCCCTGGCCGGCAACCCGCGCTGGTTCGTGATGGGGCAGGTCTGCGTGGCGCGCGAGTTCCGCGGCCAAGGCGTGTTCGATGGCACTTACCACGAGTTGCGGCGCGCCTACCGCGACCGCTTCGACTTCACCGTCACCGAAATCTCGCAGCGCAATGTGCGCTCGCTGCGCGCGCACCGGCGCGTGGGCTTCGAAACCCTGCACACCTATCTCGATCCGGCCGCGGACGAGAGCTGGGAAGTGGTGGTCTGGGATTGGCGTTGAGGGGGGCGTCCGCGCGCGCCTGAGGCAGGGATCGCGCGATTCGACTCGGGCCGGGTTTCGGCTCATGATCGAGTCGCAATGCGCGCGCTCCTGCTCCTGTTGCTGTTGCCCTTCGCCGCGATCGGGAGTGAGCCCGCGGCGGACGGGCCTGCGGCGCTGCTGCAGCGCGCGCAAGCCGGCGATGCCGCGGCCCAGTACGACCTCGCGCAACGCTACGGGCGCGGCGACGGAGTCGCAGTCGATCACGAGGCCGCGGCGACCTGGCTACGCCGTGCGGCCGAGGCGGGCCAGGCCGACGCGCAATTCGCCTGGGGCACGATGCTGTCGCAACACGGCAAGGAAGCGGGCGACCGCGCCGCGGCACGGCAGTGGTTCGAACGCGCGGCCGGGCAAGGCCATGCGATGGCGTCGGCGCAGCTTGGCATCAGCGCGATGGACGCGGGCGACAAGGCCGGCGCCGCGACACACTTTCAGCACGCGGCCGAACACGGCGATGCCGAGATGCAGTTCGCCTATGCGGTGATGCTGGCCAATGGCGAACTCGGGGAGCCCGATCCGACCCAGGCCGAACACTGGCTGCGCCGCGCCGGCGAAGGCAGCCACGTTCAGGCGCGCGAGCGTCTGGGCCTGGCCTATCTCTCCGGCGAAGGCGTCGTGCAACACGTGCGCGCCGGATATTTCTGGTTGCTGCTTGCCGGCGACAACCTGGGCGAACGTGGCCGACGCGGACTGAGCGTCGTGGAGGAAACCCTCGATCAGGCCGAACTGGACCTGTTGCGCGCGCGCGCCACCGCATGGAAGCCCGGCGTGCCGAGCATGCCCTACGTCTCCGGTGCGCTGGCGTATCGGCCGCGTCCCGCCGATCCAAGCATGCCGCTGCGACCCCTCGAACGCCTCGACCTTGCCGACGCCATCGCCCTGCCCGATCCCGGTGCCGACCCCATCCGCACCCGCGTGCTGCTCTCGCCCTGGTTGCTGCCGGTGGACACCACGGTCAGGCAGTGGTCCGACGCGCTGCGCCGGCACGAAGGCGTGCTGCTGGGGCTGGACGACAACAACAAGGTGATTGCCGTGGAGCTGCTCATTGCAGGCAGCGCATCCGCACTCGACCCCGTGCATCTCGACGCGCGCTTGCAGCGCGATGCGGGCAGTGTGCGTGGCCGGATCCGCACGCTCGACCGGCACGATCCCGCCGTGATTGGCGCCTGGATGGATCTGCAGTTCGCCGTGCCGTTGCCGCCGGTCGCCGACTCCGATTGAGCGCGGCCACGTTCGTCGCGCTGCATGCGACACTGAATCCCTTCCCGCTTCGGCAATTGCAGGAACCGTTCGCCATGGCCACCAAGACTGTTTCCCGCGCCAATCCTGCCGCGTCCGGGAAAGCGGCGAGGAGCGCGAAACCCATCAAATCGGCGAAACCAACGCAAGCCACCGAGACAACACGACTCGCAAGGCCGGCGGCCGTGGCGAAACCCGCCAGATCGGCCAAGTCCGCACCCGTGCGTCTGTCGCTGCACGAGGTGATGGCCGCGCTGCAAGCCGCAGGCTCGGAGCAGACGCGCAAGACCTACGCCCGCCACGGCGTCACCATCCCGATGTTCGGGGTCAGCTTCGCCACGCTCAAGACGCTGTACAAGCAGATCAAGGTCGATCACGAACTGGCGCTGGCCTTGTGGAACACCGGCAACTTCGACGCACGCAACCTCGCGGTGAAGGTGGTGGATCCGTCGCGCATGACGCCGGCCGACCTGGATCGGTGGTCGCGTGATCCCACGGCGGCGATGTGCAGCAGCTATGTCGCGCACGTCTCGGCCGAAGGTCCGCATGCGCGGGCCTGCGCCGATGCCTGGCTCACGTCAGCCGATGCGAACCAGCACGCCATGGGCTGGAAGCTCGTGGGCGCGCTGGCGATGGTGGATGCCGGCCTCGACGATGCGTGGTTCCGACCGCACCTGGCGACGATCGAACGCGACATCCACGCCGTATCGAACGCCTTGCGCAGCGTCATGAACCTCAGCCTGATCGCGATCGGATGCCGCAGCCCGGCCCTGCGCGACGCGGCGACAGCGGCAGCGCAACGCATCGGCAAGGTGCACGTCGACCAGGGCGACACCGCCTGCAAGACTCCCGACGCCGGCCCGGACATCCGCAAGGCCTGGGAATACGCCCGAAGCAAGCACGCGGAGAGTCCTGCGGCGCAGGAGCGGGCGCGCGCGTCGATGCGGATCCGCTGCTGACCGGCTGCAGGCATCGCGAGGCTCATCGTTCACTCCGGCGCGCGGCAGCGGCGCGGCCAACCCGCCCGCCACACAAAACCGGTCTTTGCGACGAATCAGATGCGCTTCATCCTGTGCCCGCCGCTACACTGACCACCCCAGCTCGCAGGTGGCATCCCTTGGCAAAGCCCAACTACTCGTTCGAAAAGAAGCAACGCGAACTCGCCAAGAAGAAGGAGCAGGAAGCCAAGGAAGCACGCAAGCGCGCGGCGCGCGAGGCAGCGAAAGCCGAAGCCGCAGAAAAGGCGACGACCGATCCGGCGTGAATAAAGGGGCGTAAGACGATCTCGCGCGATCCAGAGATGCCCACACCGCAGTGTGTCGCGCAGCAGGGCTATCGCTTCGACGCGTGTCCGGCATGCCAGAAGGCTAGAAACCGAGCGCGGTGACTCAAGGACTTAGCGCAACTTTGCCCCCAAAAGTCTGAAGCTACGGCTCCCAAAGGGCTGGAATTTCCGCGCTTTGGTTCCTTGGGGACACAAATCCAGGTTTGCAATTCCATGCCGGAGCTGCTGCCCCTCTAGCCGGAGTGGCACCGAATCTTTCCAGGCTGGCGGGTGACGTCAACGTGGGCAAACAGCGTTGCTACGAGAGACCACAAGCTGGCTCGCCAAGTCCTCACGCACTACACCGAAGCCATCAGGGCTCGATCCTGCAGCCAGCCGGCTTACCGGATCCGTCAAGGGTGGGAATCCAACCATCGGCTGTTCGTCGAACGATAACCCGGTTCCTGCATCCGAAACTGTTAACCGGCATTGAGTCATCGGCCGGGGGGAAATACTCCCCCTCTCGCGCGTCTCTCTCACTCGCAGCGCGCCGCGCCGCCCGCTGCGCAGCCTCCGCCGCCTCGGAACGCGCCTGAGCGTCACGGCTCTGCTGACGCTTCTCAAACTCCGCGCGTTGCCGTTCCTGCAACCGCTTTATTCCTTCCGCCTTCGCACGCTCAGTCTCGATGCGAAGAGCCTCCACCGCCTGATGAAGCTCCCACCGCAGCCGCGACTCCACGGCAACCCACGCCGCAACATTTGCGAGAGAGACACCAAGGGCAATCGCACCAACTAAACGCCAGAAAGGAAATTCGCGAGAAGTCATGAATCCTGTCTATGGGAGCGGGGCTACAGGCTCGCAGACGCCGCCGAAGCGGCCATTTCTCACCCGCACTTCGAATACCCGCAGCTCAGGCAAGTAGCACAGCCATCCATGATGATCGTGGCCTTGGTGTTGCACTTGGCGCACATCGTGGCGCCGGGTGGGTAGCCGCGAGCTGTGTCGGATGACGACGAAGGTGCGCCGCCATCCCGACCTTCCCCCGCTGCCGCAGGGGAAGGAGATGAAGACGGCGCGGACGACGTGAATCCGCCGGCGAAGTCGGCCGTGATGCCGCTTGCAGCATCGCCTACGGTGCGACCTTCAGACTTTTTTTTTGCGCTGCGGTTTTCGTAGGCGGCGCGCTTCTCGGCGATCAGCTTGCGCTGTTCGGGGCTGAGTTCGTCGTCGACGATCATGCCGATGTGCTTGAGGTGGTCTTCCACCACGGCGCCGATCTCGGCCACGATGCTGGGCATGTAGACGCCGCCGGCCTTGAAGTAGCCGCCGCGCGGGTCGAACACGGCTTTGAGTTCTTCCACCAGGAAGGTGACGTCGCCGCCCTTGCGGAACACGGCGCTCATGATGCGCGTGATCGCCACCACCCACTGGAAGTGGTCCATGTTCTTGGAGTTGATGAAGATCTCGAACGGGCGGCGCGATTCGTACTCCGTGCCGGCGTTGAGCACGATGTCGTTGATGGTGACGTAGAGCGCGTGTTCGAACAGCGGCGACTTGATCTTGTAGGTGCTGCCGATGAGCATTTCCGGGCGATCCAGGCGCTCGTGCATCTGGATCACTTCGGCGCGCGGCAGTTCCAGGGTGTCGCTGTGCGCGGGCGCGTTTACCTTCTGCGCCGCCGCGGCCGCTTCGGCTGCCCCGTCGGCCGTGACCTGTGCTGGCTTGTCTTCCGGCTTGGCTACCGAGTAGCCCTTGATTTTCTTGCTGATCTTGATGGCCATGGCCGGAGGAATCCTGTTTGTTGCAATGATCTGTTCTGGGGACGACGAAGCGAGCGCGCAACCGGGGTTGCGCGGCTCGCTTCCCGCGCGCCCGGCGCGGAGCCGGACGCGCGCGACGCCTTACTTTTTCCTGGCGGTCTTCTTTGCGGCCTTCCTGGCCGGCGCTTTCTTCACCGTCTTCGTGGCGGCTTTCCTGGGCGCGGCTTTCTTCGCCGACTTCTTCGCTGCGGCCTTCTTTGCTGCGGCCTTCTTCGCGGGTGCCTTCCTGGCCGCGGCCTTCTTCGCCGCAGGCTTGCCGGCAGCGGTCTTCTTGGCGGCAGGCTTCTTCTTGGCTGCGCCCTTGCGCGCCGCGGCAACACGCTTCTTGGCGTCGCCGACGGCCTTCTTCACCGCCTTCTTGGCGGCATCGGCCTTCTTCTCGACCGCCTTCTTGGCCGCGTCGGCCTTCTTGGCCACGGCCTTGCGCGCAGCCTTGGCCTTCTTCACCACTGCCGTGACGGCGTTGCCGGCGGCGGCCTTCGCATCGGAAGCGACTTCCGAGACCTTCTCGGCTACCGCTTCTGCGGCATTGGACAGCGTTGCGGTGACACCATTGCCATTGCTCATCGTGCCCTCCTCGTCATGGGCGTGGGTTGAGCCGTGAATTTGCGCCGCGCGCGCGTCGCGCGCAAGCGGCTTCTTCTTCAGCGTGAATCGAACAACACTAGTCGCACAATGAAAACGTCGCTCCGACAGCTGCCGGAGCCCAGGTTTCGCCTCGTCTTCGAATCACTGGATCCCGGCTTGCGCCGGGATGACGAAGATTGCGATGCCGGCCCTGGCCAACATCAGAATTTGCCGCGACACCGGCCCTGGCCGGCGTCAGAACTTGCCGTAGTACCCCTCTTTCAAGGCGTCGAACAGGTTGGCGGCGGTGTGGGTTTCACCGTCGTACTCGATTTCCTCGTTGCCCTTCACCTCCACCACGGTGCCGTCCTCCAGTTCGAAGCGGTAGGTGGTGTTTTCCAGGTCCGATTCCTTCACCAGCACGCCCTGGAAAGCGGCCGGATTGAAGCGGAACGTGGTGCAGCCCTTCAGGCCTTGCTTGTGGGCGTAGAGATAAATGTCCTTGAAGTCCTCGTAGGCGTAGTCGGTGGGGACGTTCGCGGTCTTGGAGATCGAGGAGTCCACCCACTTCTGCGCCGCGGCCTGGATATCCACGTGCGCCTTGGGCGTGATGTCGTCGGCGGCGACAAAGTAGTCAGGCAGCTTCGCCTTCTCGTCCTGGGCGTAGGGCATCGCCTCGGGATTGACCAGGGTGCGGTAGGCGAGCAGCTCGTAGCTGTAGACCTCGACCTTTTCCTTGGACTTCTTGCCTTCGCGGATCACGTTGCGGCTGTAGTGGTGTGCGAAAGACGGCTCGATGCCGTTGCTGGCGTTGTTGGCGAGCGAGAGCGAGATCGTGCCGGTGGGCGCGATCGAGCTGTGATGGGTGAAGCGCGCGCCATGTTCGGCCAGCCTGGCCACCAGCTCCGGCGCCACTTCGGCCACGCGCTGCATGTAGCGCGAATACCTGGCGTGCAACTCGCGCCCGGTGATGGCCTGTCCGATCTTCCAGCCGTCGCTCGCCATCTCCGGACGCTTGCGCAGCATCTCGGCGGTGACGGTGAACTCCTCGTGCATGATCGGCGCGGCGCCTTTCTCCTCGGCCAGGGTCAAGGCCACTTCCCAGCCGGCCACGGCCATGTCGCGCGCGATCTGTTCGGTGAACTCGCAGCTTTCCTCGCTGCCGTAGGCCATCTTGAGCATGGTGAGGGTGCTGCCGAGGCCGAGGAAGCCCATGCCGTGGCGGCGCTTGCGCAGGATCTCGTTGCGCTGCTGCTGCAGCGGCAGGCCGTTCACTTCCACCACGTTGTCGAGCATGCGGGTGAAGACGCGCACCACTTCCTTGTATTCCTCCCAGTCGAAGCGCGCCTGGTCGGTGAAGGCATCGCGCACGAAAGTGGTGAGGTTGACCGAACCCAGCAGGCAGGCGCCGTACGGGGGCAAGGGTTGTTCGCCGCAGTTGTGGGCGTGCAGTCCGTTGCCATCGAAGGTGTTGATGCCGGGTACCTGCACGTCGTAAACCGCTTCGACGCCGTCGTCGGCCACCGATGCCACGGTGGCGACGAAACGCTCGCGATTGAGTGCACGACGATAGCCGCGCAACGCTGTTGCAAGACGGGCCGCCTTGCTCGACTCCGCGAACCCGACAAGGGTCGCGAACTCCGCGACGTTGTCGCCACTGATGACGAGTTCGTGTTGCGCCAGCGTCGGGTAGGCCCGCGAGCCACCCTTGCCGTCAGGCAGCAACGCCTCTCCGGCGGCGCGCCGATCGGCGTAGATCGTCGAAGCAATGCCCAAGCGCAGCAGCATGCGCTGTGCCGCTTCAAGCCTCGCGAGGTCAGACTGCGACAGCCGCAGGCTGACACCCTTGTCCTGCGAACCCTGCACCGAGCCATCGGCGTCGAACAGCCCGCGCAGGAAGCCGCGATGGCACTCGCTCGAACTGCGCTCCAGCGCCGGCGCGATGCACTTGTCGCCGGGACGCATCCCCAACGAAAACGCGAGGTCGCGCAGCGCGCTCGACTTCATGCGGAATTCGCCGCGACCGGCCACTTCGGACCAGTCGGAAAAATCCGCGCGGTGCGGCAACACCTCGATGCAGCGGAGCGCCTCGTCCATCAGCGAACAGGCCCCGGCATCGGCGATGCCATTCACCGCTTGCGCTTGCGGCCAGGCCGACAGCACCGCCGCCTCTTGCTTGAGCGTGCCGTCGCCGACCAGCAGGCCGAGCAAGTAACCCTCGGCCTGGCCGAGTTCACCAGACCACTCGCGCCGGGCTCGGTGGTTGTTCAACAGCACCTGGTCACCCGCTTGCAACGACCCTGCTGCGCACCACTCGGTCTCCAACGACCAGCGCGTGAACCGGGTGACCTTGCGCACGCGATGATCTTCCGTCAGGCGCAGGGCGTGGCCCTCGCGCGTCTGCAATCGCCGTACCGGCTTGGTTGCCGTGAGGAAGAAGCCTTCCGGGCCACTGCGATGGTCGGTTCCGTCGACCCGCGCCTCGAATGGCGTGCCGATCAACTCGGCCACCTGCCGCGGACCTTGCGCCGTCTGCACCCAGGTATCCGCCGTCACGCACGGGTTGGTGGCGCGGATCGATTCGCACCACCAGTTGTTGTTCATCTCGTTGACGCGGTCGATCAGGATGAAACCGGGCTCGGCGAAGTCGTAGGTGGACACCATGATCATGTCCCACAGGTGCCGGGCGCGGATGTGGCCGTAGATCTTGCAGGCCACGAGGCCATCGTCGCGGGTGACGTAGTTCTTGTGCGTCGGCCACTCGCGCCAGATCACCTTGCTGGCGTCGTCGAGGTCGATGTCGTCTTGTTCCTTGATGTTGACCGGGAACACCAGCGGCCAGTCGCCGTCTCCCTCGACCGCCGCGATGAAGTCGTCGGTGATGAGCAAGGAGAGGTTGAACTGGCGCAGGCGGCCGTCCTCGCGCTTGGCGCGGATGAATTCCTTCACGTCCGGGTGCGACACGTCGAAGGTGCCCATCTGCGCGCCGCGCCGGCCACCGGCCGAGGACACGGTGAAGCACATCTTGTCGTAGATATCCATGAAGGACATCGGGCCGGAGGTGTACGCGCCGGCGCCGGCGACGAAGGCACCGCGCGGACGCAGGGTGCTGAACTCGTAGCCGATGCCGCAGCCGGCCTTGAGCGTCAGGCCGGCTTCGTGGACCTTGTCGAGGATGCCGTCCATCGAATCCTCGATGGTGCCGGACACGGTGCAGTTGATCGTCGAGGTCGCCGGCTTGTGCTCCAGCGCGCCCGCGTTCGAGGTGATGCGGCCGGCCGGGATCGCCCCGCGGCGCAGCGCCCAGAGGAAGCGCTCGTACCAGTACTTCTGCTTCTCGGCGGTGGGCTCGGCATCGCTGAGGGCACGCGCCACGCGCTGGTAGGTGGCATCGATACTGGCGTCGACCGGTTCGCCCTTCTTGGTCTTGAGGCGGTACTTCTTGTCCCAGATGTCCCAGGACGCCGGCTGCAGGGCGATCTCGGTGCTCACGGGGGTCTTGACCGCTTCCAGGCGAACCGTACTCATCGTTTTCTTATCCTCCTTGTGGCGTCGCGGCGTTCGGCTGCCGTGCGCGGGTGGTTTCTTCTTGTCCATCTGAACTCCAGCGAACGGCTTCCCGATGCGCGGCGACAGCCTGCCCGCCCCGGGGCGCCGGCGTACCGGCATCCGGACGCTGACAGGCTCAGGTTTTGCGATTTTCGACCATGGCGCGGCTCTCTCCCAGCGGCGCGATTCGACAACCCCAAGCACTGGGGATTCCCTCCAGCGACGACCACAATATCTTGTGGTGTCGGCGGACGCACACCCTACGCCCCGATTTACCAACTGTCAACTCGTGACAATTCAACAACTTGTGACTTTTTCCTAATAAATCAATTCGATAGCCCCGCCATCCGGCAGACGGGGGTCGAGGGTCGCGCCTGCCGGTCCGAAGCGTCCGCCTGGTGGCCGCCGGAGCGCGTCATGGCCGCCGCGCGACTCGGTATCGGGAGGAGCGCCGCCACGCGGCGCGCGCCCGGCGCCGCCACCCCAGCGTGGCAGGCCGGCTCCCCTTTCGACCCGGAGGACCCACCATGCACCCGTACACCCTCATCGCGTTCCTGGCCCTCGCCGCCGCCAGCACCGCCCAGGCCCAGCCCAGCCCCAGCCCCGAGGAGCTGGCTGCGATCCGCGCCGAACGCGCCAACATCATCGTCGGGGTCTGGGATTCGCAGGTCGTCCTGGGTCCGTGCGCCGGTGCCGCCGGCCCGACCCGCCGCTTCCGCGGCCTCAACACCTTTCATCTGGGCGGCACCTTGTCCGACACCAACTCGGCTCCGCCCGGATCGCGCGGTCCGGGCATGGGCACCTGGGACTACGACCTGACCCGGCGCGTGCATCGCGCACGCATGACCTTTTTCCGCTATCTGCCCGATGGCAGCTTTGATGGCACCGCCGAAGTCCACCGCGACATCACCCTGTCGGCGGACGGCAATCAGTCCACCGAGGTTGCCTACGCCCGCGCCATCCGGGCCGACGGCAGCCTGCTGGGCGAGTCCTGCGGCAGCGTCACCGGGCGTCGCATCGCGGTCGAGTAGCACCGGCCCGGAACGGAGGCGGGAACCGGCTTGTTCCGATCGCAGTCGATCCCCATACCGCGTTTCACGCATCCGTTCCGGACCACCCCATGCGAACCGTTCGAGTCCCCGTCTGGCTGTGCCTCTCCCTGCTCGCTGCCGTCGCCTTCGGCGCCGGCAGCCTGAGCCGATCCGGGCCAGGACACACCTGGCCCGGGCTCGACGCCGCTGTTCCCGCCGCGCACGCGGCCTTGCCCGCGCAGGTGGCGGGCGAGCCGCTGCCCTCGCTGGCACCGATGCTGGAGCAGGTCACGCCGGCGGTGGTGAACATCCACAGCAAGACCGTGGTGCGGGTGCGCAATCCGTTCGCGGACGATCCGTTCTTCCGGCATTTCTTCGGCCTCCCGAACGTGCCGCAGGAGCGCATCAAGCAGTCCCTGGGTTCGGGCGTGATCGTGGACGCCGCGCAAGGCCTGGTCCTGACCAACAACCACGTGATCGCCGGCGCGGACGACATCCAGGTGACCCTGGCCGACGACCGCACCCTCACCGGCGAGATCGTCGGCAGCGACGAGGACACCGATGTGGCCTTGATCCGGATCCCGGCAGAGCGCCTCACCGCGGTGGCGCTGGCCGATTCGGAAGCGTTGCGCGTGGGTGATTTCGTGGTGGCGGTGGGCAACCCCTTCGGCCTCGGCCAGACCGTGACCTCGGGCATCGTTTCGGCGCTGGGGCGCAGCGGCCTTCCGGGCCTGGGCTACCAGAACTTCATCCAGACCGATGCCAGCATCAACCCGGGCAATTCCGGCGGTGCCCTGGTGAACCTGCGCGGCGAACTCATCGGGATCAACACCGCGATCTTCAATCCCGGCGGCAGCAGCGCCGGCAACATCGGCATCGGTTTTGCGATCCCGTCGGATCTGGCCGCCGACGTGATGCGGCAGCTGCTGGCATTCGGCGAAGTGCGGCGCGGCACCCTGGGCGTCGAGACCCAGGAAATCAGCGTCGAGATCGCGCAGGCGCTGCGGCTCGAATCACGCCGGGGCGCGGTGGTGACGCGGGTGCAATCCGGTTCGCCCGCGGATGCGGCGGGTTTGCGCGCCGGCGATGTGATCGTGGCGCTCGACGCCAAGCCGGTGGCGAACCGGCAGGATTTCCACAACGCCGAAGGCCTGTTGCCGGTGGGCCGCGCGGTACCGATCACGCTGCTGCGTGAAGGCAGGGAGCTGCGCGTTTCGGCCGCGGTCAAGGCGCGACCCAAAGATCTGGCCGGGGCCGAACTCGATCCGCGCCTCGCCGGCGCGACCCTGGCCGAACTGCCCGAGCGGCTACGCCAGCAGGGCGTGGCCGGGGTTCTGGTTTCCGAGGTTGCGGACGACAGTCGCGCGGCGCAGAACGGCTTGCGCGCCGGCGACCTCGTCACCGCCATCAACCGCCGCGACGTGGCTGACCTGGCCGCGCTTCAGTCCCGCCTGGCGACGCCGACCGAGCCGCTGCTGCTGACCCTGGTGCGTGGTCGCGGCGCGTATCTGGTGCCGCTACAGTAAGCGCGCTGCGTGCATCCAGGCCTTCGTCATTCCACAGCCAAGGAGTCTTCGATGACCACCTCGTCCGCTTCCAATCCGAACACGCCGATGGAGTCCGCCGCTGCCGCCGTGGGCCACCTGTACGAGGCCAAGGAGCGCCTGAAGGACGCCGCCAGCGCCGCGGGCAGCGCGGCGAAGCAAGCCGCGAGCAGCGCGGCCGCGGCCGCGCGCGAAAGCGTCACGCAGAATCGCGAGAGCATCGATGTGCCGCTGGGCGATGCGCGTGGTGCGGCCGCGGCCGCGGCAAGCGAGGCCGGAGCGGCCGCCAGTGCCGAACTCGATCACCTGCTCGGCAAGGGCAAGGAGCTCTGGGCCAGCGCTGAACAGTTGATCCGCAAGCATCCGGTCGGCGCCTTCGGCACCGCATTCGCCACCGGCTGGCTGGTGGCCAGGCTGATGCGCCGCCGCTGAGCGCCCCGGTGAGCGACGAGCACGCCGAATCAACCACGCAGCGCGCCGATCCACCGCCCTTGGCGCAGGCGGCACGCGACCTGGGAATGGCCGGAGTCGCCAGCGGTCGCGCCGCCTGGGACGTACTCGCCGCCTTGCGCGAGCTGGTCGCGGCCGACCTGGCCTTGTCGCGTCGCGCCTTCGGCTTGACCGTGGCCTGGGCCGGCGCCGCGATCGCGCTGGGTGGCTCGGCCTGGTGCTTGCTGATGGCCAGTTTCGCGCTGCTGTTGCACGAGATTGCGGGACAACGCTGGAGCATTGCACTGGGCGCCCCGGCGCTGCTGTCTCTGCTCGGCGCCGGTTGGGCCGGGTGGCGCGCGGTTCGCCTGTTTGACGACACCCGTCTCGACGCCACGCGCCGGCAACTGGTGCGCTTGCTCGGGAACGACGACGCCACGCCGCACGATCCGGAGCACGGCAAGTGAACCATCGCGTCCTGCGCGCCCGCGTGCGTGCCGCCGAGGCCCGGGCCGCGGCAAGCCTGCAACACAACGCGGCGGCGTGGAGTGCGGTGAGAGACAACGCGCGTCGCAGCCTCACTCCGGCACGACTTCTGGGCGCGGGCTTCGTGAGTGGACTCCTGCTCGGCATCATCGAACCGCTGGCGCGCTTGACCCAGGGCACGCGCTTCGTCGAATTGGCGACGCGCCTGGTGTCGCTGGCAGGCAGTTTGCAGGCACAGTTTGCGAGCGACGTCGCCGGGCGTGGTGTCGACACCACGCAGCGCGCGGGCGGGTCCGATGAGGCACGTCCGGAAACGGTGCGAGAGCCGGCCTGATCGCCCGAGGCCGGCCGTAGTCCCTGGCACGCAAGCCACGCCACGCGCTCGATGCGATGCCGCGGCGGACACGCTCGCGCGAGCCGTACGCCACGTTGCCCGCTGCTATGATTCGGCCTTGACCCTGCGCGCCCTCAGCCTCGATCTCGACGACACCCTGTGGCCGATCTGGCCGGCGATCGCGCGCGCCGAACAGGCCTTGCATGCGTGGCTGGCCGAACACGCACCACGCTGTGCCGAGCGCTATCCGCCGTCGGCGATGCGCACGCTGCGCGAGCGCGTGGCGAGCGAACATCCGCATCTGGCCCACGACTATTCCGCGCAACGCAGGATCTCGCTGCAAGCGGCGCTGCTCGAGAGTGGCGAGTGTGCCTCGCTGGGCGATGCGGCATTCGAGGTCTTCTACGCCGGGCGCAACCAGGTCGAACTGTTCCCGGAAGTGGCGGCGGCCCTGGCGCGCCTGGCGGCCCGCTTCCCGCTGGCCGCGCTCACCAATGGCAACGCGGATCTTGTCCGCATCGGGCTGGACACGCATTTCGCCTTCACCCTCGGCGCGCGCGAACACGGCGCGCCCAAGCCCGACGCCAGCATCTTCCACGCGGCGTGCGCGCGCCTGGGCTGCGCCCCGCATGAAGTGCTGCACGTGGGCGACGACCCCGACCTCGACGTGCTCGGCGCACAGCGCGCCGGCCTGCGCTGCGCCTGGATCAACCGCGACGACGCGCCCTGGCCGCATCCGGGCGCGCCCGACGTGGTGGTGCGCGATCTGGGCGCGCTCGCCGATTGGCTCGACCTGAATTTTCCCGTCCTGGCACGCACCCGGCGCGCATGACCTGCCACATCGTCGTGACGCGCAGGCCGCGAGGCGAACCTTCCACCCAATCCCGACCCGACCGACCCCGATGAGCACCCTCAACTGCTTTTCCCTGCTGGAAGACGCCGTGCGCGCCCTGCCCCTGGTGGCGCTGCGCAGCGACGGCTTCGAAGCCTTCCTCGCCAGTCAGTGCGCCACGACCCGCGCCTGGGTCGCTGCGCACGGCTTCACCGCCGCGCCCGGCAGTGCGCTCGTGGTACCCGGCACCGATGGCCACCCGGTGGCGGCGTTGGCCGGCATCGGCGACCCCGAGGATCCGTTCGCGCTGGCGCACCTGCCCCTGCTCCTTCCCGAAGGCAGTTACCGGCTCACGCGCGAATACGGGCATCCGCCCGATGCGGGCCGCGCGGTGCTGGGCTGGGGCCTGGGCGCCTATCAGTTCGACCGCTATCGCCAGCCGCCGCGCGCGCCGGCCCGCCTCGCGCTGGACGCGGCCGCAGCCGAAATGTCGGAAGCCTACGCCCAGCTCAAGGCCAGCCTGCTGGTACGCGACCTGGTCAACACGCCGACCCAGGACCTCGGCCCGGACGAACTTGAAGCCGTGGCGCATCGGCTTGCCAAGGCCTACGGCGGAGAATGCCGCAGCATCGTGGGCGAGGCCCTGCTCAAGGAGAACTTCCCCGCGATCCATGCGGTGGGCCGCGCCTCGCATCGCGCTCCGCGCCTGATCGAGTTGAGCTGGGGCAGCGTCAAGCATCCGAACCTGGCGATCGTCGGCAAGGGCGTGTGCTTCGATACCGGCGGCCTCGACATCAAACCGGCCGACGGCATGCGCTGGATGAAGAAGGACATGGGCGGCGCGGCGCATGCGCTGGGCCTGGCGCAGCTGGTGATGGCGCAGAAGCTTCCGGTGCGGCTGCAACTGCTGGTGCCGGCGGTGGAGAATGCGATCGGCCCCGACGCCTACCGTCCGGGCGAGGTCATCTCCACGCGCAAGGGGCTGCACGTGGAGATCGACAACACCGATGCCGAAGGTCGCGTGGTGCTGTGCGATGCGCTGGCCTACGCCGCCGAACGCAAACCCGACCTGATCCTCGACTTCGCCACGCTCACCGGCGCGGCGCGGATCGCGCTCGGGCCCGACCTGCCCGCGCTGTTCTGCAACCAGGACGAGTTGCGCGCCGCCTACGTGCAGGCGGCGCAGCGCGCGCGCGATCCGCTCTGGCCGATGCCGCTGTGGCAGCCCTACCACAGCTATCTCAAGAGCCACGTCGCCGATTTCGCCAACGCCGGCGCCTCGCGCATGGCCGGGGCAATCACCGCGGCCTTGTACCTGGAACGCTTCATCCCGGGCGGACAGGCCTGGGCCCACATCGACGTGTATTCGTGGAACGACGTCGATCGTCCCGGCAAGCCCCAGGGCGGCGAAGCCCAGAGCCTGCGCGCCAGCTGGGAACTGCTCAAGGCGCGCTACGCCGCCTGAGCCCGCCCCGCCCCGCAAGGCGCGGGGCGCGGTGAAAAGGTGACAAATCGCATCTGGCGCCTGCCCGGAGGCACGGTCACACTTGCCCGCATCGCAGGTCTTGCCCTCGTCCTCCTCGAATCCACCGCATGAACGACTCGGCCGAATTGTTGCGCGAACTTCGTATCGACCGGCGCGACCCGCCGGCGGCGCGACGCCCGCCCTTGCCCTGGATCCTCGGCAGCCTGCTGGTGCTGCTGCTCATCGCCGGTGGATGGTGGTTGCTGGGCCGCGGCGCGGGTATCGAAGTGCGCACCGCGAGCGCCCGCGCCATCTCCGCAAGCGCGGCCGGACCTGCGAGCGTGCTGGACGCCTCCGGTTACGTCACGGCGCGGCGCCAGGCCACGGTCTCGTCCAAGATCACCGGCAAGGTGACCGAAGTCCTGATCGAGGAAGGCATGCGCGTCGAGGAAGGCCAGGTCCTGGCGCGTCTCGATCCGATCGACGTCGAAGCCCAACGCACGCTCTCCAACTCGCAGTTGCTCGCCGCGCGCAGCCAGCTCGACGAAGCCCGCACCCAGCTCGCACTGGCGGAGAAGACCCTGTCGCGCCAGCACGAACTGCTGGCGAGGAAGCTGATCGCGCAGTCGGCCTTTGACCAGGCCCAGACCGAGCGTGACGCACTGGCGGCGCGCATCGCCACCGCGCAGCGCAACGTGCAGGTGGCGCAGGACGCGCTGCAGCTGGCCGAGATCAGCGTCGACAACACCGTGGTGCGCGCACCGTTTGCCGGCGTGGTCACGGTGAAGGCAGCGCAACCGGGCGAGATGATCTCGCCGATCTCGGCCGGCGGCGGCTTCACCCGCACCGGCATCGGCACGATCGTCGACATGGATTCGCTCGAAGTGCAGGTCGACGTGAACGAGGCCTACATTGGCCGGGTCAAGGCGAACCAGCCGGTGCAGGCCGTGCTCAACGCCTATCCCGACTGGATCATCCCGGCTGAAGTGATTGCCATCGTTCCCACCGCCGATCGCGGCAAGGCCACGGTGAAGGTGCGCATCGGATTGAACACCCGGGACGCGCGCATCGTGCCCGAGATGGGTGTGCGCGTGGCCTTCCTCGAATCGAGCGCGCCCGCCACCTCACCCGCGCCTGAAGCGCCAAAAGGCGTGCTGGTGCCGGCCGCCGCCATCGTCGCGCGCGACGGGGCGCAGGTTGCGTTCGTCGTGAACGAACGCGTCGCGCACCGACGCGAGGTGAAGCTCGGTCGCAGCCTCGGCGACGAGCGCGAAGTGACCGCGGGCCTGAGCGGCGGCGACGAGGTCGTGCTCGACCCGCCCAAGGATCTGGCCGACGGGGCGCGCGTGCGCGTGGCGGCTGCGAAAGACTGAACATTGCCGAAGAATCAAAAGCAAGAGACGTTTTCGCAAAGGACGCAAAGGAAAAGCAGAGAGAGCGCAAAGTGAGCCTGGGCTTTGATTCACGTCAGGAACCACACGCTCGCCATACCCCACTCCCGCCTTCCTTGGCGAGTCTTTCTTGGCTTTTCCTTTGCGTCCTTTGCGAAAACGTCTCTTGATCTTGATCCACCCATAACGAGGTCCCCCAATGAGCAACCTGGTCTCGATCCGCAACCTGTCCAAGACCTACCAGCGCGGCCCGGAAAAGGTCGAAGTGCTGCACGGCATCGATCTCGACATTCCCACGGGCGATTTCGTCGCATTGATGGGGCCGTCGGGTTCGGGCAAGACCACCCTGCTGAACCTGATCGGCGGGCTCGACTCGCCTACCAAGGGCCAGATCGACATCGCCGGGCAGCGCATCGACACGCTCAGTGGTGGACAGCTGGCGCAATGGCGCAGCAACCACGTCGGCTTCGTGTTCCAGTTCTACAACCTGATGCCGACGCTCACCGCGCAGAAGAACGTGGAGCTGCCGCTGCTGCTGACCAAGCTCGGCGCGGCGCAGCGCAAGCGCAATGCCGAGATTGCACTCAAGCTGGTCGGGCTGGAGGCGCGCGGCAAGCATCGCCCGAATGAACTTTCGGGCGGCCAGCAACAACGCGTGGCGATCGCGCGCGCGATCGTTTCCGACCCGACCCTCTTGATCTGCGACGAGCCCACCGGCGATCTCGACCGCCAGTCGGCCGAGGAAATCCTCGGCCTGCTGCAGACGCTCAACCGCGAGCACGGCAAGACCATCGTGATGGTGACGCACGATCCCAAGGCAGCCGAGTATGCGAGCCATACCCTGCATCTGGACAAGGGCACGCTGGTCGAGCAGCGCCGCAACGCAGCCTGATTTCATCCCCCTCACTCGCTTGCGGGGGAGGGCTGGGGTGGGGGCGACGATCTTGACGCCCCCCATCGCAACCTTCGCACGCAAGCGGGGGAAGGAGCCGAGCACGAAGGAGCAATGCTTCGATGAAATACTTCCACTTGATCTGGGCCGCGCTGATGCGCAGCAAGACCCGCACCCTGCTCACCATGCTGTCGGTGGTGACGGCATTCCTGTTGTTCGGAATGCTCGATTCGGTGCGGGTGGCGTTCAATTCCAGCGCCAACGTCACCGGCTACAACCGCCTGATCACGGCCTCGCGCCTGAGCTTCACCCAGGTGCTGCCGTACAGCGTGTTCCCGCAGGCGCAGACCGTGCCCGGGATCAAGAGCGTCACCTACGCCAACTGGTTTGGCGGCCTGTATCAGGGTGAACAGCGCAACTTCTTCCCGAATTTCGCTGTCGGGCCCGGGTTCTTCGAGATGTATCCCGAGTACATCCTGCCGCCCGAGCAGCTCAAGGCCTTCTATGCCGAACGCACTGGCGCGGTGGTCGGCAAGGGGCTGGCCGATCGCCACGGCTGGAAGATCGGCGACACCATCCCGTTGCAGGCCACGATCTTCCCGACCAAGGGCAGCAACAACTGGGAGTTCAAGCTGGTCGGCATCTACGACATGGCGGACGAGAAGCGCGAAGGCGAGGAGAACCAGCTGGTCTTCAACTGGCAATACTTCGACGAGGCCAACGACTACATCAAGAACCAGATCGGCTGGCTCACGGTGGAACTGGCCGAGGGTGCCGACGCCAATGCCGTGGCCAGGGCCATCGACGCGCTCTCGGAAAACTCCGACCACGAAACCAAGACCCAGACCGAGCAAGCCTTCAACCAGGGCTTCTTCAAGATGTTCGCCGACATCGGCTTGATCGTCACCGCAATCATGGGCGCAGTGTTCTTCACCTTGCTGCTGCTCACCGGCAACACCATGGCGCAGGCCGTGCGCGAGCGGATACCCGAACTGGCCGTGTTGAAGACCATCGGCTTCTCGGACGCCACCGTGCTGGTGCTGGTGCTGGCCGAATCGGTGCTGCTGATCGTGCTCGCTGGCTGCCTCGGCCTTGCCATCGCGCAGGTGCTGATGCCGGGCATCAGCAAGGGCTCGGGCGGCGTGATCCAGCTGCCGGGCGTGCCACCGGAGACCTGGGCGCTGGGCCTGGCGTTGATGCTTGCGATCGGCATCGCGATTGGGCTCTTGCCGGCGCTGCGCGGGATGCGGCTGAAGATCGTCGATGCCTTGGCGGGGCGATAGGAACTTGAAGAGATGAGCATTGGGAGGAATTTGGCTTCCGCTTTGCTGCTGTTCGCGCTTGGCAACGCTGCGCACGCTCAATCGGCGGACCTGCGCGTCGTCAGCACTGTATCGCCGTCGACCAATCTCGTTGTCGGCCAAGAGATCGTGGTCACGATCACGGCCACGAACGACGGTCCGAACATTGCCCAACAGGTGCTGCTCTTTTGGTCGGCCCCAGTGTTTCAGCCGTTCGTCTTCGAGATCGCGGAGCCGGTAGCGCCCGTCTGCGACGGCTTCGAGATCTACGATATAGACCCGCCGCGGATCAACTTCTCCTACATGCTCCCGACGCTCGCGCCGGGCGAGCAGCGAACCTGTATGGCCCGGATGCGCGCCCGCATCATCCCGCCTGGCAATCAACTTCTTGTTGGCGCTGACGTGAGCTCTGGCCTCACTCCCGACCCGCAGCCTGCGAACAACTCGGTTCAGTATCAGCTGACGTTCGCGACGCCAACCCCGTTGACGATTCCAGCAATGACGACATGGGGCCTGATCGTGATGGTGGCTGGTGCGCTGCTGCTGAGCTCCCTTCAACGGAGGTAGACGATGAGATCGCTACACGTCGGTGTTCTTCTTGCCCAGCCCTCAGGATTCGCTCTGGCCTCGACCCCGCCTGACCTGTTCACCGAGATGTTTGCCGCGTCGCAGCCCACTCCGCCTCGAACACAGGCAGCCTTCCCTGCCACTGTCAACTTCGCAGCGCTCAACGCCAACCCGGCGAGCATCACACTGGAGTTGCCCGGTGCCGGCACCTTCATCGCGAACCGGGTGCGCTTCGAGCAGCGGCCAGGAGGCGGTTACCACTGGATCGGCAAGACACTCATCCACGACGTGATCCTGACGGTCAACGACGACATCATCACAGGTTTCGTCCGCGGTGGTCCCGACACATTCTCGGTCCTGACAACTTCCCACGGCCCTGGTGGCTCGGCGCAGTCGATCCACCGCATGGATGCTTCGGCCTTCCCGTCGGACGTTGTCGACGAAGGGGTGGCCATCAAAGGCGCCTCACCAGATTCTCCCGCGCGCACATGTTTCGGCAAGGAATTCCAGCCGATCGATGTGTTGCTGGTCTACTCGCCTCAAGCCCTCGCCGCGGCAGGCGGAGACGTAGCGGTCCTAGAGAACGAACTGTTCAACGCAGCTGCGTCGGCCAACGTGACGTTGCAGAACAGCAACGTGCCCACTTTCCTCAGCATCGTTGGCATTGAGCTGGCTCCTGCCACGTTGAACCAAATGGGAAACCTCACTGACCTCACGAATGCGCGCAACAACGCACAACTTCTCCAGCGCCGTCGAGACCTGTCGGCCGATGTTGTCACCTACATCACCAGCGCCGGCCAGAACTCGGGCACGCCGTACTGCGGCGTCACCCGCACTCAGCGTCGCCCGGCTGCTGGCATTGCGTACTTCGGAATGGGCTACGACTTCTACGACAGCGCCGTCCAGGTTGTGACCTGGCAGTGCGGCGTCCAGAACAACGACCTTTCGCACGAGATCGGCCACAACGCGGGCCTTGATCATAACCCTCCTGTTTTCGCGGTTCGACCGCCAGCCCAAAACCTCTACCCGTTCGCCTATGGGTACGAGGTCAATGGGATGTTCCGAGACGACATGTCGGGAATCAACGCAACGATTTGCCCGGATGGCTGCCCGAGGCAAATGTTCTTTTCAGACCCGGCCCAGACGTTCTTGAGCGGAGCTCGGGGAACAGCGAGCAAGAACAATGCGCAGGTTTACCGACAGAGCTTCCGGTGTCTTAACACCTTCGCCGAAGTTATCTTGTCGGACGGATTCGAGTGATCGACGATGCCGAGCATTGGCCTCCCAATAGGACGTGAACATAGTCCCGGCGAGAGTCCGCTCCAGCTCCTCGCATGCTTGAGTGAGATGCCGGATCTAAGTGTTGGCCGGATCATGAAAAAGTGTTGCTTCGTCGTGCGCTGGAGTTCGTGATGAAAAATGTCAAGACGTGGGCCGGCAATCTCCTCACCGTGCTGCTGCTGGGCGCGGGCCTGGTGCTGTGGATCCAACTGCCCTGGCAGGGCGTGCTCGGTGCCGCCGCGCTGCTGGCACTGTGGCTGGGCCTGACCCGACGTGGCCGCCAGACGCTCGCGGTCGCCGGTGTTGGCATTGCCGGGCTGCCGCAACGCTGGGGTGCTTCCGGCGTGATCGTGATCGGCATCGCCGGCGTGGTCGGCGTGCTGGTGGCAATGCTGGCAATGGGCGCAGGCTTCGAGGCCACGCTCAAGGGCACCGGCAGCGAGGACAGCGCCATCATCCTGCGCGGCGGTTCGCAGGCCGAGACCAATTCCAACATCGGGCGCGACCAGGTGCCGCTGATCGCCGGGCTGGCCGGCATCGCCAAGGGCGCCGACGGGCGCCCACTGGTCTCGGCCGAAGCCTCGCAGATCGCGAGCCTGCCAAAGCGCGACGACGGCATCGATGCCAACGTGCAGATCCGCGGCGTGGCGCCGCAAACCTGGGAGCTGCGGCCGCAGGTGAGCATCGTGGCCGGGCGCAAGTTCGAGCCCGGGCGACGCGAGATCGTGGTCGGCAGCCGTGCGCTCGCGCAGTACCGTGGCCTCGACCTCGATACGCAGATCGAACTGGCGAACCAGCAGTGGGACATCGTCGGCGTGTTCGAGTCCGGCGACTCGCACGAATCGGAGCTGTGGGTCGATGCCGAAACCCTGATGAGCACCTACAACCGCCCGGCGTTCCAGTCGGTGGTGGCCAGGCTCGACGGCAAGGACGGCTTCACCCGGCTCAAGGACGCGCTCGCCGCCGATCCACGCCTCAAGCTCGACGTGCAGACCACGCGCGACTACTACGCCAAGCAGTCCGAAGGCCTGACCAAGGTGATCCAGGCGCTCGGCACCGCGATCGGCGCGATCATGGCGATCGGTGCGGTGTTCGGCGCGCTCAACACCATGTACGCCGCGGTTGCGGGCCGTGCGCGCGAGATCGCCACGCTGCGCGCCATCGGTTTCCGCGGCCTGCCGGTGGTGATCGCGGTGATGCTGGAAACGATGATGCTCGCCCTGCTCGGCGGCATCCTCGGGGCCGCGCTCGCCTATGTGGTCTTCAACGGCTACAGCGTCGCGACCCTCAGCGGCAATTTCAGCCAGGTGATGTTCCAGTTCCAGGTCACGCCGGAATTGCTGTGGAGCGGGTTGAAGTGGGCGCTCGGCATCGGTCTGGTCGGCGGCCTGTTCCCCGCGCTGCGCGCGGCGCGTTTGCCGGTGGTGGATGCGCTGCGCGCGGGCTGAGGCGCGCTAAAAGCGCGGCGCTATCGCCGTGCTTTCGACAAGGCGATGATGGCCACGCCCACGAGGATGACGGCCATCGCGCCCAAATCGTGCGCGGTAAAGCGCTCGCCCAGCAGCACGGCGCCAAACAGCACCGCGATCGGCGGGTTGACGTAGGCGTAGCTCGTTGCCAGCGCGGGCCGCACATGGCGGAGCAGCCAGATGTAGGCGGTGAATCCCACGATCGAACCGAACGTGACGAGGTAGATCACCGCCAGCGTCGCATCCGCCGGCCACTCGGCGGGGATGGATTCGCCGGTGACGAAGCCTGCGGCCAGCATCCAGGCCGCGCCGCACAACATCTGTCCCGCTGCCGACATGAAGGGCGCAGGCAGGTCCACGCCGCGGCTCCAGACCGAACCCCAGGCCCAGGCCAGTGGCGCGATCAGCAACGCGATCAGGCCTTTTGGCGTTGCCGCCAGGTCGCTGCCCAAATTGAGCCAGAGCACGCCGACGAAGCCGAGCACGAGACCGAACCATTCACCGCGGCTGGGATGCTCGCCGCGCAACACCAGGAAGAGCGCCGCCCACAACGGCATCGAGGCCACCGCGATTGCGGCCAGGCCCGAACTCACCTCCTGCTCGGCCAGGTTCACCAGCCCGTTCGCCAGCAGCACCATCCACAGGCCCATCAACACCAGGTTGCGCCACTGCGTTGGCGTGGGCAGCGCTGCGCCACGCCAACGCAGGAAGGCCAGCATCAAGGCGCCAGCCGCGGCCATGCGCACCGCGCCCATGAAGAACGGCGGATAGGCCTCCACCGCCACGCGGATCGCGAGGTAGGTCGAACCCCAGATGACGTACACCGCGCCCAGGGCAGCGATCACCGCCCACGGGGCGGAACGAGGTGTGGCGCGGTCGGCGCTGCGATTCATGGGTGCGTGCGTTCGCTTGCGGAGCCCGGAAACAAGGACCCGCCCTGGTGGGCGGGTCGGAGCATGCAACGTTGGAGACGCGAGCCTCAGTCGCTGCGCGGTGCGTCTTCCGCCGTGGCCTCGGGATGCACCCGCGCCGCCAGCGCGCGATCGGTATCCAGCAAGTTGATCGCATCAGCCAGCACCGCCGCCGATTCGCGCAGCAGCGCGTCGGGCTTCTTGTCGCCGCGCTTCTCGCGCGCGACTTCGGCCGCCACGTCGCGCTCATCCGATTGCAGCCCGTCGTCGCCCACCGCGTCGTCATCGCTGTCGAGGCCCGCTGCCTTGCGCTCGGCGTCGCGCTGCTTGCGTCGCGCGTCCTGGGCTTCGCGTTCGGCGCGGCGCGCGGCCTCGTTGAGCGAGATCGAGGTCAGCGCGCGCTGCTTGCGGTACTCGGCCACGTCCTCGCTCCACCAGCGGAACTCGGGGTCAGTCGCGGCTCGCGCCTCGTGGTGCTCCTGCAGCAGCCCCAGGAGCGGCGCAAAGTTGGCTTCACTGCGATAGTTGGCGGGCGTGATCTGGGCCCAGGGCAAGGCATTGTCGTAGGAACTCTCGCCGTAGTCGGCGGCATCCAGCGTGACCGGGAACTTCACGTCTGGCGTCACGCCCTTGTGCTGGGTCGAACCGCCATCGATGCGGAAGAACTGAGCGATGGTCATCTTGAGCTGGCCCAGGCCCGGCTGCTCGCCGCGCGCGAACATGTCGAGGTCGACGAGGTTCTGCACCGTGCCCTTGCCGAAGGTGGGCTCGCCGATGATCAGGCCGCGACCGTAATCCTGGATCGCCGCGGCGAAGATTTCCGAGGCCGAGGCCGAGGCGCGATTCACCAGCACCGCAAGCGGGCCGTCCCAGGAAATGCCGCGGGTCGGATCGCCTTCGATCTGCACCCGCTGGCCGGCATCCTTGACCTGCACCACCGGGCCTTCGTCAATGAAGAGGCCGGTGAGTTCGATCGCCTCGGTGAGCGAGCCGCCGCCGTTGTCGCGCAGGTCGATCACGAGGCCGGCGACGTTTTGCTGCTTGAGTTCGGCCAGCAGCTTCTGCACGTCGCGCGTGGCCGAGCGGTAGTCGGCCTCGTCGCGGCGGCGACCCTCGAAATCCTGGTAGAACGTGGGCAGCGTGATCACGCCGATGCGCCGCGCGCTGCTGCCGGTGCCGATTTCGATCACCGACTGCCTGGCAGCCTGCTCTTCCAGCTTCACCTTCTGGCGCGCCAGCTGCACCAACTCGTGCTTGCCATCGAGGCTGGCTTCCGCCGGCAGCACATCCAGCCGCACATGCGAATCCTTCGGACCACGGATCAGGGCCACCACGTCATCGATGCGCCAGCCGATCACGTCGGTCAGCGCGCCGCTCTTGCCCTGGCCCACGCCGACGATGCGATCGCCGACCTTGAGCTTGCCGGAGAGATCGGCCGGACCGCCCGGCACGATGGTGCGGATCACCGTCATCTCGTCGTCGTCGCGCTGCAGCACCGCGCCGATGCCTTCCAGGGAAAGGCGCATCGAGATGTTGAAGTTCTCGGTGGTGCGCGGATTCATGTACGCGGTGTGCGGCTCGATCGAGCCCGCATAGGCGTTCATGAAGGTCTGGAACAGGTCCTCGGAGTTGATCTCGCGCACCCGCTCCTCGAAGTTGGCGTAGCGCTTGTCCAGGGTGCTGCGGATTGCAGGCAGTTCCTTGCCCGCCAGCTTCAGGCGCAACACGTCGTTCTTGACGCGCTGCCGCCACAGCTCGTCCAGCTCGTCCGCACTCGTCGCCCACGGCGCTTCCTTGCGCTCGTATACGTAACTCTCGTCGCGGCTGAAGTCGAAATCGCGCTTGAGCGCCTTGCGCGCGTAGGCGGTGCGCTCGGCCACGCGCTGCACATAGACGTTGAACAGGTCGAAGGCCGGTTGCAGGCGCTGGTCGCGCAGGGCGTCATCGAGGCTGGTGCGCAAGCCGGCGAAGCGATCGATGTCGCCCTGCAGGAAGAAGGATCGATCGGCGTCGAGCGCTTCGAGGTAGCTGTCGAAGATCTGGCTCGACAGCGCGTCATCCAGCGGCGCGGGGTTGTAGTGGAAGCGGCTGGCGCTCAGCAGCTTCGACACCCAGGCCGCGGTCTTTGCCTGCTGCTCATTCGGTGCCAGCGCGACGTCCACCGCGGCAACGGCGGGCGCCTCGGCCTGGGCCAGGCCGGCGAGCAACAACAGGGGAAGGATGGCGCGCTGGAACATGAGCAACCTCGCAGGGCAGGCGAAACGATGGCCTCGGGCAAATCTCCGCCCGTGCGGCGCGAATTTCAAGGGCAGTGTGGCGGAATCCGGGTGAATGCGACGTGTGCTGGAGGTCCCGGGTCGGTTCACCTGGTCGCGATTCGACGGCCTTCGACCGCAAACCGTCGCCACAAGTTCGATGCCGGGCAGCTTCGGAGCCGCTGCGGTGTGCTTGCGGCCGCGAGCCGCGGCCGGCCTCAGGCGAAACCGGCGTCCATCGCCATGCGGTCGGCGTGGTAGGACGAGCGCACCAGCGGGCCGGAAGCGACGTGGGTGAAGCCGAGGCCGTAGCCGAACACTTCCAGCGCCTTGAACTCGTCCGGCGTCCAGTAGCGCAGCACCGGATGATGGTGGGCGCTGGGCTGCAGGTACTGGCCGATGGTGATCATGTCGACTTCATGCGCACGCAGATCGCGCAAGGCATCTTCGACTTGTTCCATGGTTTCACCCAGGCCCAGCATGATGCCGGACTTGGTCGGCACCGACGGATGCTGCTGCTTGAAGCGCTGCAGCAGGTTCAAGGACCAGTCGTAGTCGGCCCCCGGGCGCACGTTCGGGTACAGCGCGCGCACGGTTTCGAGGTTGTGGTTGAACACGTCGGGCGGGAACGGCGCCAGCGCTTCGAGGGCGCGATCCATGCGGCCCTTGCCGCGAAAATCCGGGGTCAGGATCTCGATCTTGAGCGCCGGGCTGAACTCGCGCGCCAGCCGGATGCACTCGGAAAAATGCGCCGCGCCGCCATCGCGCAGGTCATCGCGATCGACCGAGGTGACCACGACATAACGCAAGCCCATGTCCTTGATCGTCTGCGCCAGCTTGAGCGGTTCGACCGGATCGGGCGGCTTGGGCCGGCCATGCGCCACGTCGCAAAAACTGCAGCGTCGGGTGCAGACCTCGCCCAGGATCATGAAGGTGGCGGTGCCGTGGCTGAAGCACTCGTGGATGTTCGGGCACGAGGCCTCTTCGCACACCGTCACCAGCGAATTGGCACGCAGCTTGCTCTTGAGCTGCTGCACCGCGTTGCCGGAGGGAATCCGCACCCGGATCCAGCTCGGCTTGCGCAAGGTCGGCGCCGACTCGTCGAACTTGACCGGGCTGCGCGCGATCTTGTCGCCGGCGACTTGCTTCGCGCCTTCCACCAGCGGACTGACGATCTGCAGCGGAATGGACTTGTCGAGCGCGGGGTTGGACATGGGGGCTCAGGCGGGCAATCGGGGCAGGTCGGGCGCGGCCGGATGCGGCCTCAAGCCCAGTTGGCGCGAGAGCTCGCGCACCAGCACCGGCTTGACCACGGCCGGGTCGCCGGGGCCGCCCAAGTCTAGCACCGAGGTCACGCGCAGCCCCTGGAAACCGCAGGGATTGATGCGTTCGTAGGGCGACAGGTCCATCGCGATGTTGAAGGCCAGGCCATGGAAGGAACAGCCGCGCCGCACCCGCAGGCCCAGCGCCATCACCTTGGCCTCGGCCACGTAGATGCCGGGCGCGCCCGCGCGCCGGACGCCGACGATATTCCACTGCGCCAGGGTGTCGATTACCGCCTGCTCGATGCGCGTGACCAGATCGCGCACGCCCAGCCCGGCGCGGCGCAGATCCAGCAGCGGATAGGCCACGATCTGGCCGGGGCCGTGATAGGTCACCTGCCCACCGCGATCGACCTGCACCACCGGGATCTCCCCCGGAAACAAGACATGTTCGGCCTTGCCGGCCTGACCCTGGGTGAAGACCGGGTCGTGCTCGACCAACCACAACTCGTCCGGCGTGTCCGCGCCGCGCGCATCGGTGAACGCCCGCATCGCATGCCAGACCGAGGCGTAGTCACGTCGGCCGAGGTCATGCACCACCCAGCCCGGCGTGGCGGGCAGGTCATGCGCACCGGGCGCGGCGCTCACACCGTCCACTTCACTTCCGGATGCGAACGCAGCGCCGCGTGCGCAGCGTCGTATTGCTCGCGCGATTCGGCGCGGAAGGCGATGCGAACCGAGACGTAGCGCCCGGCGCTGGAGGCGCGCAGCGCGACCTGCTCGCGCAACACCACGATGCCGGCGGCTTCGAGCAGGTCAGGCAAGACCACGTCCAGCCCGGCCGTCGCCGGACCCATGGCGCTCAATTCGAAAGTGCCGGGAAACTGGAAGCCCGATTCCGGCGTCTCGCCCGGCGGCGTGTGGGGAGGGTGCATCGTGCCATTATCGCGGCGCTGACGAGGGACCGGAAGTCCGAGTGCCGAACCGGCCCTCGCCGCGCCGCAAACCTGCCGCGGCGCGGTCGAGGCACGCCGTCAACTACGCTGCCGACGCAGGCGCCGATCGCTGGCATCTAGCACGCCATCGCCATTGTGATCAAAGCGCATCAGGCGTTGCGCGCGGGCCGCGACGAACTCGGCCTGATCGATGCGACCGTCATGATTGGTATCGACCCGCGCCAGCCGCGCAGCCTGGCGCTCGCTGCGTTGCTGTTCGCGATAGGCGCGGATTTCCTCGACCGTGATCTGCGCATCACGATTGCTGTCGATGGCGGCAAAGCGCGCGCTCGCGGCGGATTCGACCTCGGCCTGGGTGACGACCCGGTCGCCATCGGCATCGAGCGCACGCACGCTGGCGCCGCGCTGCCCGCCATAGGCCAGCACCAGACCGGCCGAACTCACCGCCACCACACCACACACCAGCAACACCGCACTGCGCGAACGCGACAGGAAGGCTTTCATGGGGAACTCCAAACGGCAGACCGGGATGGTCTGATGCGGTTCAACGCAGGCGCTGCGGCGCGGTTGACGGCAAGCGTTTGCGCCAGCGGCGCGTTGCGCATCGAAGGAGGTCGTTTGACGGAGCGATCACGCCCCGCAACGACCATGTTCGAGGAACTCCCGCAGCCGTTGCACGATCTCGGATTGCAGGGCCGTGGGACCGTGGTCGTTCATGTCGTTGTGTCGCGCGTCGGCAAGTTTGGTGATGCACATCCCGGTGTCCGGTTCATCCGGCGTCGGCAACACGCCGACATCGGCTTCGAAGTCGCTGCCACGCAGGGAAAGCACACGGATCGAGGCATCGCGCGGCAGCGGATGCCGGCGATGGTCGAGCGTCACCAGGGTGGCAGCGAGCGTCGGTGATTCGTGCACGGCCAGGGCCGAAAGATCGCCGCCATTCGAGTGACCAATGAGCACCAACTGCGGCCAGTCATAGCCCGTGTGGGTGCGCGAGAGCGTGTCTCGCACGAAGCGCAAGTTCTCGGCTCCGCGACGCCACGTCGGCATGCGGCTGGCAAACAGATCGCCGGTCCTGGCCAGCGCAGGATCGGTCGGCAGGTCGTGCTGGATGGCGACAACGAGATAGCCCGCGCTTGCCAGCGCCCGAGCGATGTACGAGTAGTCAGTGTGGGCAAGACCGTAACCCGGACTGACGAAGGCGACGGGGCACGGCCGCGTGCGCGTGCAATCGCGTTGCCCCACGGGAAAGCTCAGCTGCAAGGGAATGCGTCGTTCGCGCCGCGCATCCCACAGCTCGATGGACTGCGTGGCAAGCGATTTGCCGCCAACGCGACCCGTGTTCGCCGTACTTGCGCAGCCCGCCAAGGCGGCAAGCACCGCCAGCATCAAGAACTTCATCATGTTCCGTGCAGGCTTGATCAGCGTTGCCTTGAGCGAATGGTCAGCGGCGTGCGTGGGGCCGGCGCTTGATGCGAAGCTCGCCGTAGCGCTGCTTGCGAAGCGGCGTGAAATCCCACCATGGCCTTGGCGGATTGCCGTCCAGAAAGTCGGTGACCGACATGAAGACATCAAGGACGCAAGGGTCTTGATAGGCGTTCGTGAGATGGCTGAGCGCGTTGTAGAGTTCAAGCGGATCCGAGCCTCTCAGATCGTGCGGAGCCTTGAAGCCCAGAGCTTCAAAGTCCTTGGCGGCGGCCGGCCCGATGTTCGGGAGATCGGTGAACTTGCGAACGTTCTCTCGAACGACCTTTGCTGGGTTCATGGCAGCTGACGCCTGAATTGAGTCGACTTGGGTGGTGGGGGCCGGCCACATGGCAAGCTCTAGTTGCCACGTTGCCGGTGGAACGAAGCGAGTTCGGGTTGAACCGTCAGGCGACGCTTACGGGGAGAACTTCAAGGTGTGCGCCAGCATCGGCGTACGATGCAACCCTGGTCTTCATTGCCGTGAGCATGACAACGCACGAGTCTTTGCCGGGAGTATCAGCAAAGACTGTGTCATTGAGCGCGTCCATGAACCGCTTGAGCAGATTGTCCAAGTCAGGCCCATGAGGAAAGTCTGCCGGAAACTTGTCCGGTGGTAGCAGGAAGGTAACCCTGAGCGCGCATGCCTCCTTGACGCGAGGCAAAGAAGCGGACTGCAGCCTGACTTGCTGCGACCATTGATCAGCAGCGCCGAGGCTTCCGCGGACCTTGTTGTGGCTGTACGGGACGCCTTTGATCAGATGGTTGATGTACGACATGGTCTGCCGTGTGGCCTATGGGAATCCTGATGAAGTCGTCTTTCCAGCGAAAGCTGGAGCTGCTCTACAACAGCCAAAAGCGGGTCATCCATCTTGAATTTGCGTCGTCTTGAATCAACGAGATCAAGTTGGACCCCGCTCTGCCACAGGCCGACGTGTCCTGAGCTTGTCGAAGGACTGGGGTGACGAAACGCAAGATCAGCAGGACGCCAACGGTGTTTACTCACCCCACCACATCCAGAAGCCATCGCTGATGCGTTTGAAGAAGCCGCCTTCCGGAGCGTCGGCGAGGGCGACCAAGGGGCGTTCGGCGATGAGCTTGTCGTCGAGGGACAGGCGCAGGGTTCCGACTTGCTGGCCCTTGGTGTAGGGCGCGACCAGTTCCCTGGGGACATCCATCGCGGCCTTGAGTTGATCGTATTTGCCGCGCGGCACGGTGACGAGCAAGGCTTCGCTCAAGCCCAGATCAAGCGCGGCGCTCTCGCCCTTCCACAAGGCCGGCTGCGCCACCGGCGTGTTGGCGTCGTAGACCTTGTGCGTTTCGAAGAAGCGAAAGCCCCAGTTGAGCAAGGCGTAGCTGTCGTCGGCGCGCTGCTTCTCGCCGCTCGATCCCATCAGCACGCTGATCAGGCGTTGGTCGCCGCGCTTGGCCGAGGCCGCAAGGCAGTAACCGGCACCGGAATGATGGCCGGTCTTGATGCCGTCCACGCTCTCGTCCTTCCACAGCAGGGTGTTGCGGTTGTATTGGCGGATGCCGTTGATGGTGAGTTCTTTCTGCGAGTACAGCGCGTAGTCCTGCGGGAAGTCGTGGATCAATGCGCGCGACAGGCGCGCGATGTCGTGCGCCGTGGTGTAGTGCTCGGGCGCCGAGAGGCCGTGCGCGTTGACGAAATGCGTGCCGCTGAGGCCGAGGCGCTGCGCATGGGCGTTCATCAGCGCCGCGAATGCATCCTCGCTGCCGGCCACGTGCTCGGCCAGGGCGATCGAGGCATCGTTGCCGGACTGGATGATCATGCCGTGCAGCAGGTCACCCAGCTTCACCTTGGAGCCGAGCGGCAGGAAGCTGGTGGAGCCGTCGGTGCCGCCACCACCGCCGCGCCACGCGTTCTCGCTGATGGTGACTTCGTCATCGGGCTTGAGCTTGCCGTTCGCGATCTCGGCAGCAACCACGTAGGACGTCATTACCTTGGTGATGCTGGCCGGCTCGACCCGCGCGTCGATGTTGTCGCCGGCCAGCACCTGGCCTGTGGCGTCATCCATCAGCAACCAGGCCGTGGCCTGCATCGCCGGAGGCGGTGGCGTGGGCATCTGCGCCGCCGTCGGCACCGGAACCGGCGCGGGCTTGGGAAGCTCGGGCGTGGGCACCTGCGCAACAGCGGTGGCACTCAGCAGCAGGGCAAGGGACAGGACACGGAAATTCATCGGCAATCGCACTCCACGAACGAGCAACAAGGTGAAAGGAAGATCGGTCAGGCCCGGGCCGCAAGCATGGCAGCACCGAGGTGAACGGGTTGCTAAACGGGTTCGGTTCCGGGCCGCGATCGGGCGAGGCGACTCGTCCTACTCCGCGACCACGGTCGGCTGCCCCAGCCCGAGCGCGCGCACCCGCGCCGCGATCCGGTCGGCGGCCTCGCGTCCCGCCAGCGGTCCGATGCGCACGCGCCAGACCTTGCCGCCACCGACCCGGGCGCGCTGGATGTCGACGTCATCCAGATCGGCGCTTTCCAGCCGATCGGCGAGGCGCTCGGCATTGTCCTTGTTGCCGAAGCTGCCGACCTGCAGCCACGTCTGCGCGGAGCTTTCCGAAGCGCCATGCCCCGTCGGCTTGACGGGCGCGTCTGCGGATCGCGCACTCGCACTTCCGGATGCGGCTTGCGCCACGCGCCGCGCCCCGGCGCTCGGCACGCGGGGCGCGTGATCGCGTCGCATCGGCGGTTGCGAGGCGAGCGCGGGTTCCGCCTCGCCCGGCGTCAACGCGTGCACCTCGACCGAGGCCGTACCCTTGACGTGCATGCCCAGCTTGATGGCGGCGGCGTAGGAAAGATCGATGATGCGACCGGCATGAAACGGGCCACGGTCATTCACCCGCACCACCACGCTGCGGCCGTTCTCGCGGTTGGTGACACGCACGTAGGTGGGCAGCGGCAAGGTCTTGTGCGCGGCGCTGAAGGCATACATGTCGTATGGCTCCAGGCTGGACGTGGCCCGGCCATGGAACTTCTCGCCATACCACGAGGCCGTGCCGCGTTCGGAATAACCGCGTGCACTGTCCATCACGTGATAGCTGCGCCCCAGCACGGTGTAGGGCGAGCGATTGCCGTAGCGCGCGCGCGGCTCCTCGTGCGGCACCGGTTCCTTCAACGCGCTGATGTCCGGCGGCACCGCGGGGCCGCTGTCGGCAACTCCCGGCTTGTACAGGCCGCCGGCGGTGTACTCGCCGGGCAGGTCGGGGCGGGCGCGGCGGATCGCCGTGCCGCTGTCGCGTGGCGCGGCGGCGCCGGCGGGATCGGCTGGCGCCGGGGGAGGCTTCACCGCCTTGGGTGTGCACCCGCTCGCCAGCACGGCGAGCAGCAGCAACCACGGGAGTGAAGCGCGAAACATCAAGGCGCCGCGGCGGCGGGCGCGGGTTCGGCAATGGCCTGCGAGAGCTGGTACACCGCGAGCGAATACAGCGGCGAGCGGTTGTAGCGCGAGATCACGTAGAAGTTCTTGAACGCGATCCAGTCTTCCTCGCCCTGCGCGCCGTCCAGCGTCACCAGCGTCGCCTTGGCCGCATGCCCCACCGCGACGCGCGGTCGATAGCCGCGTTCGCCCAATTCGGGCAGGGTGAATGCGGGTTCCAGCGACTCGGGCTTGAATGGCGTGGCGTCGCCGGCGCGCACGGCTGGCACGATCACCGGCTCGCCGCGCTGCCAGCCATGCGCCACGAAGTAGTTCGCGACCGACGCGAACACGTCCGGCAGGGAACCGAACAGATCGCGCCTGCCGTCACCGTCGCCGTCTCTGGCATAGGCGCGATAGCTCGATGGCATGAACTGGCCCCAGCCCATGGCGCCGGCATAGCTGCCCTTGATCGCGGACAGATCCAGCGCCTCGTCGCGCGCCAGCGGGAACACGTGCATCAACTCGCTGCGGAAGAACGGCGCGCGCTTGGGATAGTGGAAGGCCAGGGTGTAGAGTGCATCCAGCACGCGGTAACTGCCGGTGATGCGGCCGTAGCTGGTTTCCACGCCGAGGATCGCGACCACGATTTCCTTGGGCACGCCGGTGTCGGCCTCGACCTTCTCCAGCGCGGCGCGATGCTGCGCCAGGAAGGCGCGACCGTCGGCAATGCGCTGCGGGGTCATGAAGATCGGCCGATAGGCCTTCCACGGCTTGGCTTCGGCGGGGCGCGTGATCGCGTCGATGATGCTTTGCTGATACTTCGCCGCACCGAGCATGGCTTCGATCGCGGCGGCGTCGATGCCGTGCTCGCGGCTCACTTCGGCGACGAAGGCGGCTCGCTCCTCTGCCGAGGGCGGCGGCGGTGCCGCGTGGAGCGAGGCGGCCGTGAACAGTGCAGCAAGGGGCAGAACGCGGAGCAATGAGCGCATCGTGAGCCGTACGGCAGGGAACTGGCGCGCATGTTACACGCGGATCATCGCCCCCGCCGAACGCCGCGCCGAGCTGCCGGTGGGTTGGCCACGCCCATTGGCGCTTGCGCAACCGAACGGCAAATCGCGCCCTTCGACTTCGCGCCGTCGGCGCACCGCTCAGGATGAGCAGCCCGCTTGAAAGGCCGCAGATCCCGGGCGCCGGCCGTGCAACCATGTCTTCGACGCTAGTGTGGTGTCCCGCAAGTACCATCAAATAATTCCGGCGTCTTTCGCCGCGATACTGCGTTGCTCGTCGTCGCCATAGCGTAGGCTATGCCTCCTCCTCGCGCCTGGTCTCGCAGCGAAACCCATCCGGAATTTCTTCGCGTTACTTGCGGGACACCACACTAGCTTCGGGATGCGCGGGATCCTTGAATGCCGCTCATCCCGCGCGCAGGTCGCGAAGCGATCGAAGCCCAGCGACGCCTTGCCACAATGCGCCGCGCGCAGGGTTGGCGGCGCCTGGCGCGGGCGTAGGTGGCACTCATCGCCGCCGTCAGCGCGTGGCGACGGCTCAGGGCCAGCGACAGGCCCGGTGCCAGCACCAGCCAGTAGGGAATCCAGCCGAGGGTCGGGTGATGCCCCTGCGTCGCAGGAAACAGCAGCAGGATCAGCGTCCCGAGTGCGATCCAGGCGCAGAGCACCGGCGCCGGATCGAACGAGAGGTAGACGCGGTGGTGTGGAATCGGTTCGAGACGCGGCATGGTCGGACTCCGTGGAAACCGGAGTCGAGCCTGCGCGGCCCGCGTCTCAGCGATTGCGACCGGCCGCGCCCGCGCTGCGGTGCGGCACGCCCGGCCCGAACTCAAGCACCATAGGCCGCCAGCGCCAGGTTGAGCAGGATGCGGGCCTCGTTGCGCAGGCTGGCCGGCTCCACGATCTCCGCATCCGGGCCGTACTTGAGCACGTCCATCAACAGTTCCTTCGAATTGCTGTAGGGCAGCTTGAGTTCGTAGCCACCCTCGGGCAGGTGCCGTCCCTGTTGCTTGGAATGCCAGTGCTCGTCAGCCACCCAGCGCGCGGCGTGTGAGGAAAAGCGAATCGTGGCCCAGGCCTTGGGCGCGCCGGAAAAGATGCCGTAGCTGGAGGCGAAATGCTGATCGAGCTCGGCCTCGGGCAGATCGCGCGCGCGGCCTTCGCCCGGTCGCGCCGCCCGCACCCGATCCAGCGCGAAACTGCGCAGGCCTTCGCGCTCGTGATCCCAGGCGTCCAGATACCAATTGTCGCGGTAGTGGGTGAGGCGTTGCGGCGACACCAGGCGCCGGGTCGGCGCATCGGTGGAGCGCGCCCGGTACTCGAAGGCCAAGGTCTGCCGTTCCAGCACCGCGGTGGCGACGACACGGAACGCGGCCTCATCCTGAGTGCGGGTACCACTGGCAATCACCCGCACCCGCTCCACCGGCCAGCGCCGGCCACCCGCCTGCTCGGCCAGCAGGCTGTCGATGCGCGCCTTGAGCGGCGCCAGGGCGCTGGCCAACACCCCGGGGCCGGTGCGCGACAGCAGCTGGTGCGCGGCCAACAGCGCATGCAGCTCGTCCGAGCTCAGCCACAGCCCGGGCAGTTCGAAGCGCTCGGCTTCGTCTGCCGCATAGTGGAATCCGGCCGGGTCTTCGCTGGTCTCGATCGGCGCGCCGAGGCCATCGCGCAGAAAGGCCACGTCGCGATACACGGTGGCACGCGAACAGCCCAGGTCATCCATCAGCTTCTGCAGCGAGACCGGATAGCGCGCGCCCTTGAGCAGGCGATGCAGGGTGTTGATGCGGTCGATGCGTTCCATGCGCAAAGAGTATCTCGGGATTGGCGCCCTGGCGCGACCGTCGGCATCAACTCGCCGGCGGCGCGGCCTTGCATGCCGCGGCGACATCGACCGCCGTCTTGAGCAGGATCATCACCGCCAGCAGACCGTAAGGGTTCTCGAAAAGGGCCGCGGCGAAGGCACCGAGAATCAGGACCAGATGCAGGATCAGCACCCGCGCCATGCGCGAATCCGCGCGCCGCTTGACCACGGCGAACGAGCGTCGCGCCAGACCGGGCAGCTCCAGCATGAAGTCCAGCAGCAGGGTGGCCAGCACCATCACCGCACCCGTGAGCAAGGCTTGGGAGTCGGGTAGCCAGAGCGCGCCTTGCCCGCTCCTTTGTCCGAGCAAGTACGGCAACAGGATGGCGAACAGGCCGTGCACCACGGCGAAGGGCAAGGCCATCGCCAGGAAGCCGGTGGCGTGGTGGGCAAAGCGCTTGTCCTTGCCATTGATGTTGATGACCCGCATCAAGGCAGGATCGCGATACGCGGGGTCGGCGCTGCGAGGCTGGTGCAGGTGCAAGTGCAACCCGATCAGCAGGACCCCGAGCAGGTTTTCCCACCAGAACAGGATCAGCAGGGTTCCCACCGACCAGCCTTGGGTGAACACGCCCCAGGCCGGGATCGCGTTCACCAGCAGGGCGAACAGCACGCGCGCAGCGGTCATCCCGATCTCCGAATCCAGCGCACCCAGACTACCCAAGTTGCTGCACTGAAACAGCCACGGCGGGAAGCGTGGCGTAACCGGTTCTTAATCCCGACCCCACTAGCATCGCGCTCCGGATCGCAGCAGGACGCAGGGACGCGGCATGGATGAGGGCTTGGACGAGGCACTGGCGCGCTGGGCCGGCGGGCGGCGATCGCCGCAGCGCGCGCAACGAGCGGCCCCGGCCCGAGTGATCGCGCTGGCGATCTGCCTGGCCTTGCATCTGGGTTTTTTTGCGTGGCTGGCTGGGGAGAACTCGCTTCCGGTCAAGTCGCGCCCGGATGCGGCAATGGCAGGGCCGTCGATCCCGATCCAGGTGCGCTGGATCGCGCGCCCCGACGCCACCGAGCCACTCCCGATGCCGCGCAAGCCGCGCCGGCGACGCAGCGCGCCGCCCGATGCCGTCGTCACGGCAGCACGCCCCGCGCCCATACCCGCTGAGATCGAGGTGGCCCTCCCCGACGCCGCGCCTCGTCGAATCCCGAGTTTGAGTGATCAAGTCCGCGACCTCGATCTGCTGCCGCCGGGCGAAGCACGCTTCGGCAAGCACGATCCGATGCGCCCGATGCGCGCGCGCCTGCCGGGCAGTGGTGAACGCATCGTCGGGAATTTCACCGTGCACCGCGAGATCACCCCGGCCGACGTGGTGAATGGCATCGGTGCACTCCTGTTCGGCGGCAAGGTCGACCCCTGTCCCGACATCGAGGGCAAGCTGCGCGAGGCCACGCTCCTGCACCCGGAGCGTTATGACGACGCGCAACGCCGCGACCTGGTCGAGCGCGAGCGGCGCTGCCGCTATCGATGACCCAGATCGAGGGTTGCAAGGGCTCGATCGGATGCGCGCTGCATAATTGAGACTTGCGCAATTGATTGACAGCCCGCGTCCTTCGACTTCGCGCCTTGGGCGCTACGCTCAGGATGAGCGGGGTTCGCAATTGCCGCTCATCCTGAGCGTAGGCCGCGAAGAGGCCGAAGTCGAAGGACGCCCAGTCTCTCGTCAACTATTTACGCGGCGCTGCCGCTATCGATGACCCAGATCGAGGGTTGCAAGGGCTCGATCGGATGCGCGCTGCACAACTTAACCTTGCGCAATTGATTGACAGCCCGCGTCCTTCGACTTCGCGCCTTGGGCGCTACGCTCAGGATGAGCGGGGTTCGCAATTGCCGCTCATCCTGAGCGTAGGCCGAGAAGGGGCCGAAGTCGAAGGACGCCCAGTCTCTCGTCAACTATTTACGCGGCGCTGCCGCTATCGATGACCCAGATCGAGGGTTGCAAGGGCTCGATCGGATGCGCGCTGCACAATTTGAACTTGCGCAATTGATTGACAGCCCGCGTCCTTCGACTTCGCGCCTTGGGCGCTACGCTCAGGATGAGCGGGGTTCGCAAATGCCGCTCATCCTGAGCGTAGGCCGCGAAGAGGCCGAAGTCGAAGGACGCCCAGTCTCTCGTCAACTATTTACGCGGCGCTGCCGCTATCGATGACCCAGATCGAGGGTTGCAAGGGCTCGATCGGATGCGCGCTGCACAATTTGAACTTGCGCAATTGATTGACAGCCCGCGTCCTTCGACTTCGCGCCTTGGGCGCTACGCTCAGGATGAGCGGGGTTCGCAAATGCCGCTCATCCTGAGCGTAGGCCGCGAAGAGGCCGAAGTCGAAGGACGCCCAGTCTCTCGTCAAGCATTTACGCAAAGCCCAATAGGCCGCTGCCGGCCTGGTGCCAGCGTCCGCCGGCTTTGCCTCAGAATCCGTAATCGATCACCAGCAAATTCTCGCCGCGGTTGCGGCCACCGGTGTTGGCGTTGGACAGATGCCGCAGCGAGATCGAGACCCGGCCGAAGTCGTAGCCGATGCCGGTCTGGAACTGGAAGTGCTTGCTCAGCACTTCGGTGTCGGAGTTGGTCCAGGCCACGCCGCTCTGCGCAAACCAGCGGCGCCAGGTGAAACGCTTGGACGCGGATATCCAGTAAACGTCGGGCGTGGAGAGCGCGGGCGCGTCGCGCCCGTCGATGCGGCCGACGATGAACTCCCAGGGATGGGTCTGCTCGGTCAGCCAGGCCACGCTCGCATGCCAGCTGCCTTCGCCATCGATCTCGTCCACCGGCCCGGCGCCGACATGGATGCTGGCTCGCGCCGGAGCGGCGCCGAACACAAGCAACGAGCAAAGGAGGGCGGAAACGGAACGGCGCATGACGAAGCTCGCGGGAGGAACTCGGGGCAAACCATGATAGCGGGGCCCGGGACGGATCCAGTAGTCCGCAACACGCAATGCTGGGTTGCGCCCGCCGAATCCGCGACAATGCACCCATGGCTGAGCCGATCCTCAACCTCTCGCCCTCACCCGGCGACGAGGTCCAGCACACCACCTGCTACATGTGCGCATGTCGCTGCGGCCTGAAGGTGTGGCTCAAGGACGGTCGCATCCGCTACCTGCAAGGCAATGCCGAGCATCCGGTCAACAAGGGCGTGCTCTGCGCCAAGGGCTCGGCCGGGATCATGCAGCACTATTCGCCGGCGCGCTTGCGCAAGCCGCTCAAGCGCGTCGGCAAGCGCGGCGCGGGCGAGTTCGTCGAGATCGAATGGGATGAGGCGCTGGCGCTTGCCACGCAGTGGCTGGGCGATGTCCGCGCGCGCAACCCGGACGAACTCGCCTTCTTCACCGGGCGCGATCAGTCACAGGCGCTCACCGGTTGGTGGGCGCAGCAATTCGGCACGGTGAACTATGCCGCGCACGGCGGCTTTTGTTCGGTCAACATGGCCGCGGGCGGGCTGTATTCGATCGGTGGTTCGTTCTGGGAGTTCGGCGAACCCGACTGGGAGCATTCGCGCTATCTGATGCTCTGGGGCGTGGCCGAAGACCACGACTCCAATCCGATCAAGCTCGGCCTCGGCAAGCTCAAGGCGCGCGGCGCCAAGATCGTGGCGGTGAATCCGGTGCGCTCGGGTTACGGCGCGATCGCGGACGAATGGATCGGGATCCGGCCCGGCACGGACGGCTTGTTCGCGTTCGCGCTGATCCACGAACTGCTGCGCACCGACCGCATCGACCTCGACTACCTCGTGCGCTACACCAATGCGCACTGGCTGGTGAGGCGAAACCCGGGCGGCGCGGATGACGGCCTGTTTGTGCGCGATGCGGAGGGCGAAGCGCTGTGCTGGGATCGCGGCAAGGGCCGCCCCCACCCCAACCCTCCCCCGCAAGCGGGGGAGGGAGTCAAAGCCCCGCCCCTTCCTCCCCTCGCGGGAGAGGGAGCCACGAGATCACCGCATTCGTCGCTCTTTCCGCAAGCGGGGGAGGGAGCCAAAGCCTCGCCCCTTCCCCTGCATGCGGGAGAAGGAGCAGCAGTAGCACCGGGTTCGCCCCTTCCCCCGCTTGCGGGGGAAGGCTGGGATGGGGGCACGACTGCACGCGCCGATGCCATCGATATCCACCCCGCCGTCGTCGGCGAGTACGTACTGCCCGACGGCGGCAGCGCCGTCCCCGCCTTCCACCTGATCGCCGAGCGCTATCTCGATCCGCAGTATTCGCCAGACGCGGTGGCCGAGCGTTGCGGCATCCCCGCCGCCGCCATCCGCCGCATCGCGCGCGAACTGGCGGCCGCCGCGTTCGATTCCAACCTGCGCCTGCCGATCGCCTGGACCGATGCGCACGGGCGCGAACACAGCGAGATGATCGGCCGCCCGGTGAGTTTCCACGCCATGCGCGGCATCAGCGCGCACAGCAACGGCTTTCACACCTGCCGCGCGCTGCATCTGCTGCAGGCCCTGCTGGGTGCGATCGATGCGCCGGGGTCGTTCCGCTACCAACCGCCGTTCCCGAAGCCGATCCCGCCGGCGAATCGGCCGGGCAAGTCACGCAAGCCCGACGGCAGCCTCGATGCCGCACCGCTGGGTTTCGTGCACACGCCGGAGGACCTGGTGGTGGATGCGAACGGCGAACCGCGCCGCATCGACCATGCCTACTCGTGGCGCTATCCGCTTGCCGCGCACGGCATGATGCACAGCGTGATCCGCAACGCCTGGGCCGGCGATCCCTACCGGATCGACACGCTCATGATGTTCATGGCGAACATGAGCTGGAACTCGGCGATGAACACGGCCGAAACGATTTCCATGCTGACGGACATGGACGAGCACGGCGAGTACCGCATTCCGCGCATCATCTATTCCGACGCCTACCAGTCGGAGATGGTGGCCTACGCCGACCTGGTGCTGCCCGACACCACCTATCTGGAACGGCACGACTGCATTTCCCTGCTCGATCGCCCGATCTCCGACGCTGACGGGGTGAGCGACGCAATCCGGCATCCGGTGCTGCCGCCCGACACCACCGATGGTCGCGAGGTGCGCGGCTTCCAGTCGGTGCTGATCGAACTGGGTGCCCGTCTGAAACTTCCCGGACTGGTGCACGACGACGGCACGCCGCGCTATCGCGATTTCGCCGACTACATCCAGCGCCACGAGCGCGCGCCGGGCGTGGGGCTGCTCGCGGGCTGGCGCGGCGCGCAAGGCGAGCACGCCGGCAAGGGCCCGCCGAATCCGCATCAGATCGAACGCTACATCGAGGCCGGCAGCTTCTGGCGCGAGGAGCTGCCGGAGTCGGCGCGCTACTACAAGATGGCGAACCGCGACTACCTGCAATGGGCCCGCCACATGGGCTTCATCGGCAGCGCCGAGCCCATCGTGCTGCAGCTCTATTCCGAGACGCTGCAGACGTTCCGGCTCGCGGCGCAAGGCCACGGCACGGCGCAGCCGCCGGATTCGGAACGTGATCGCGTGGCCACCTACTTCGACCCGCTGCCGATCTGGTACGCGCCGTTCGAGGGCGAACAGGTGGAATCGGAACGCTACCCGCTGCATGCGCTCACCCAGCGCCCGATGTTCATGTACCACGCCTGGGGTTCGCAGAATGCCTGGTTGCGCCAGATCGCGACGCGCAATTATCTGTACATGCATCCGGATACTGCGACAGCACACGGCCTGCGCGATCATGATTGGGTGCATGTGGATTCCCACCAGGGTCGGATCACGGTGCAGGCCAGGCTCGCGTCGAACATGCAACCCGATACGGTCTGGACCTGGAACGCGATCGGCAAGCGCCGTGGGGCGTGGAAGCTGTCGCCCGACGCACCGGAAGGCGAGAAGGGTTTCCTGCTGAATCACCTGATTTCCGACCGCACCCCGCGTGGCGACTACGTCAACGCCGATCCGCTGACGGGGCAGGCCGCGTGGTTCGACTTGCGCGTGAGCCTGACCCGCGCCGATGCGGCGACGCAGTCCACTCCGCAGTTCCCGCCGCTGCCGCGCGGCGCGACGCCGCAGGGTACGCTGCGCTATGGCGCGCAGTGGCGGAAGAGGCGAGGCTGACCGATGGGTTTCGACGCGATCCTGACCCTGTGCGTGCTGGCCGGCGTGCTGCTGTTGTTCGCCATCGAGAAGCTGCCGGTCGACATCGTCGCGATCTTCGCGCTCTCGGCGCTGGTGCTGCTGGGCCTGGTGAAGCCCGATGTCGCGATTTCGGGCTTCGCCAACGAAGCCACGATCACGGTTGCGGCGATGTTCGTGCTGAGCGCGGGGCTGTCGCGCACCGGCGCGCTGCGCAGCCTGGCGCGGCTGTTCGGCCGGATCCGCTGGCCATGGCTGTTCGCGCTGACCCTGATGCTGACCGTCGCCTGTGTTTCGGCCTTCGTCAACAACACCGCGGCGGTGGCGGTGTTCCTGCCGCTGGTGCTGGCCGCGACCCAGCGCAACGGCGTGTCGCCGTCGAAGGTGCTGATCCCGCTGTCCTACGCCGCGCAGATGGGCGGCGTCTGTACCCTGGTCGGCACTTCCACCAACCTGCTGGTGAACTCGCTCGCCAAGAACCTCGGCCACCCCGGCTTCTCGCTGTTCGAATTCACCGCGCTCGGGGTGGCCTGCACCATCGCCGGCACCGTCTACCTGCTGGTTGTCGGACGCTGGTTGCTGCCCGATCGACGCGCCACGGAACTGAGCGAAACGTACGAACTCGGCAAGTACATCACCGAACTGCGGGTGATGCCGAAGTCGCCCCTGATCGGCACCTCGGTGGCGGCGGCCAAGCTCAACGAGAAGTACGGCGTGTTCGTGCTGGAATTGCTGCGCGGCACCGAGAAGGTCTGGTCGCCGCGCGCCGAGACCCTGGCCGAAGGCGACGTGCTGCTGGTGCGTGGCGACTGGAGCCGGCTGGTGGAGCTCAAGGAACAGGCGCGACTGGAACTCGAACCCGAATTCCAGCTCAAGGACGCGCAGTTCGAGGTGGCCGACCAGGTGCTGACCGAGGTCATGGTGGCGCCCGGCTCGCGCTTCATCGGCCAGAACCTCAAGGCGCTGGATTTCCACTGGCATTACAACGCCACGGTGCTCGCCATCCACCGCCGCGGCCAGGTGCTGCGCGACAAGCTGCGCGACGTGGCGCTGAGCGTGGGCGACATCCTGCTCATGGTGACCAGCCGCGACGAGATGCAGGCCTTGCGCGACAACGCCAACGTGGTGGTGATCAACGAGCGCGAGGAAGGCAGCGCCATCCGGCGTCGCGCGCCGCTGGCATTGGCAATCATGGTGTCGGTGATCGTGGCATCCGCGCTCGGCCTGATGCCGATCGTGATCAGCGCCCTGATCGGTGGCGTGGCCATGGTGCTCACCCGCTGCCTCTCGCCCGAAGACGCCTACAGCGCGATCGACTGGCGCGTGATCGTGCTTATCGCGGGCGTGCTGCCGCTGGGTATCGCGCTCCAGAATTCCGGCGCGGCGGCATTCCTCGCGGACAACACGCTCGGCCGCGTGGGCGAGTTCGGCCCCTTCGTGGTGCTGGCGGTGCTGTACCTGCTGGCGCTGGTGCTGAGCGAGATGATGAGCAACGCCGCGGCCGCGGTGCTGCTGGTGCCGATCGCCTGGTCGACCGCCACCGGATTGGGCTACAGCCCGACGCCGTTCCTGATCGCCGTGACCTTCGCCGCCTCCACCAGTTTTTCCACCCCGGTGGGCTATCAGACCAACACCATGGTCTACAACCTCGGCAACTATCGCTTCACCGATTTCATGAAGATCGGCATTCCGCTCAACGTGCTGTTCTGGCTGATCGGCGTGACCCTGATTCCGCTGCTCTGGCCGTTCACGCCATGACCACGCTGCCGCCGCCCTCGCCGCGCAAGCTGGGCCTCGTGATCGATCTCGACACCTGCGTCGGTTGCCACGCCTGCGCCGTGGCCTGCAAGCAGTGGAACGCGGGCGGCATCGCCGCGCCGCTGACCGACGAGAACGCCTATGAGAAAGAGCCCTTCGGCGTCTGGTTCAACCGCGTGCACAGCTACGAGGTGGCAGCGACTCCATCGCAGCCAGCGATGACGCTGCACTTCCCGCGCTCTTGCCTGCACTGCGAGACACCCGCTTGCGTCACGGTCTGCCCCACCGGTGCCAGCTACAAGCGCGCGGAAGACGGCATCGTGCTGGTGGACGAGGACAAGTGCATCGGCTGCAAGCTGTGTTCCTGGGCCTGCCCCTACGGTGCGCGCGAGTACAGCGAAGTCGAAGGCGTGATGAAGAAATGCACGCTGTGCGTTGATCGCATCTACAACGAGAACCTGGTCGAGGCCGAGCGCGAACCGGCCTGCGTGCAGGCCTGCCCGACTCGCGCGCGCCATTTCGGCGATCTGGGCGACGCCAACTCCGCCGTATCGAAGCTGGTGGCCGAACGCGGCGGCGTGGACCTGATGCCGGAACTCGGCTATCGGCCCACCAACAAGTACCTGCCACCCCGCCCGCGCCGCGCCGGCCCGCCAGCAGCGGCCGAGCCGGAGGAAGTCCTCGACCACGCGGCGCTGCCTCCCGTGCTGCGCTGGCTGGATCGCATGCTCTCGCGCTGACCGTATCAACCGCATTCGACACCGGGAAATTGCCCATGCTCATGTCCACCACCGCCACGCTCGACGGCCACAAGGTCGAACGCTACCTCGGCCTCGTCAGTGGCGATGCCATCCTCGGCGCCAACGTGTTCCGCGACTTCTTCGCCGGCATCCGCGACATCCTCGGCGGACGCTCCGGCAGCTACGAGAAGGTGTTGCGCAAGGCCAAGCAGGAGGCGGTCGAGGACATGCTGGATCAGGCCCGTGGCCTGGGCGCGAACGCCGTGATCGGGATTGACCTCGACTACGAAACCATCCAGGTACAGGACGGCGGCAGCATGCTGATGGTGTCGGTATCCGGCACGGCGGTGCTGGTGGCGAACTGAGCCGCCCGAGCCGACCCGCATGCATCCCGCGCTCTCGGTCATCGTCTTCACCACCCTTTCCGGCGCGGGTTACGGGCTCATGGCGTGGGTGGCTCTGGCCATCCTCGCCGACCCCGCGGCGTCGACGCGAACGTCCACGACCGCAGGGTTGGGCCTGGCTCTGCTGCTGGTCACGGCCGGGCTGCTCAGTTCAGTCGCGCACCTGGGCCAGCCACAACGCGCCTGGCGCGCATTCTCGCAGTGGAAGACATCGTGGCTGTCGCGCGAGGGCGTGATGGCCGTGCTCACCTACTTGCCGGTGCTCGCGCTGTTGTCGCATCCCGCAAGCGGCGCGGTCGGCGTCATGCTGTCCCTGGCGATGATCGTCCTGGCACTCTCCACCGTGGCCTGCACCGCGATGATCTATGCCTCGCTTGCCCCGATTCCGGCGTGGCGACATGCGGCGGTGGTGCCGGTGTACCTGGGCTTCGCCTTGCTCTGTGGCGGGCTGTGCTGGGCCACGCTGGAGGCACCGCGCGCGAACCCCGGCATTCCCGTGTTGATGTCGCTTGCCGCCGTCGTGGCCGCGCTGAAGTGGCGCTACTGGCGCGACCTCGATGCCGCCGCGACGCTGCCCTCGCTCGGTGCTGCGGTCGGCCTGCCGCAGCGCGAGCTGGGCGTCTTCGAACGCCCGCATACCGAAGCGAACTACCTGACGCGCGAAATGGGCTTCGTGCTGGCGCGCAGGCATGCGGCGCAGCTACAGCGCGTCGCCCTGGCCCTGTTTGCCGCGGTGCCGATGCTGGCCTTGCCGATGGCGTGGTGGCTCGTGCCGGAGCAAACCGCGGCGCCGTTCGGTGTCGCCGCGATTTCCGCCCTGCTCGGTGCCGGCGTCGAGCGCTGGCTGTTCTTCGCCCAGGCGCGGCACGTGGTGATGCAGTACTACGGCACCCCGGCCGCGCCCGGCTGAGCCCGCGAGTTCAACCCCGATTCAGCCCGAAACGCCGGGCACCGCCTACCATACGCGGCCGTTTTCCCGGCCTGCGCGCCGCCTGTTTCCCTCCGGAGTACGCAATGATGAAGAACGCTTCGATCCTGGCTGCGGCGCTGCTCGCCGCCGCGCCCTACGCCGCCCAGGCCAACGACTGGACCGGTACCGGCGAGCTTGGCCTCGCCCTGGCACGCGGCAACGCGCGTTCCGAGAACCTCAACGGCAAGCTTGCCTTCGCCACCGAAGATACGCGCTGGAAGCACAGCTACTACGCCTCGGTACTGCGCGCCAAGGGCGAGGTGGTGGGCGATTTCGACGGCGACGGCACCCCGGAAGAGCAGTTCGAACTCAACGCCAACCGCTACGAACTCGGCGCCTCGAGCGCGCTCAAGGTAAACGAGATCAGCTCGTGGGTGGCGGCGCTGCGCTACGAGAACGACGACTTCGCACCGTTCTCGCACCAGTCGACGTTCTCGATCGGCTACGGCCACCAGTTCATCGCCAGCGACACCACGTCGTTCCGCGCCGAGATCGGCCCCGGCTACCGCCGCGCCAAGGACGCCATCACCGGCGACACCAGCAGCGATGCGATCGCGCGCGGCCTGCTCGACTTCAAGCACAAGCTCACCGGCAACACCGAGCTGTTCAACACCTTCCTGGTGGAAGCCGGCAGCGACAACACCTTCATGCAGAACGACTTCGGTGTGGCCGTGGCGATGAACGAAGCCTTCGCGCTCAAGGCAGGCATCCAGCTGCGCAACAACTCCGAGGTGGCGCCGGGCCTGGACAAGACCGACACCCTGACCACGGTGAACCTGGTCTACAACATCAAGTAGGCGCTTCGCTGTGTCGCAAGCGAAACGGGGCGGCCTTTGCCGCCCCGTTGCGTTTTCAGGCCCGGTGCAACAATCGGCCTGCGCCCGCGTCGAGCAAACGCTCCGCCAGCGCCACGCCCAAGGCCTCGGAGGCATCTGGTGCACCGGCCATCTCGGCGCGCATCGTCTCGCCCGTAGTGGCATCGCCCACCAGACCGATCAGATGCAGCGTGCCATCGCGTTCCTGCGCGAAGCCCGCGATCGGCACCTGGCAACTACCGTGCAGGCGACGGTTCATGGCGCGCTCGGCTTCCACGCAGCGGCGCGTGGGCGCGTGGTCGAGTGCCGTGCAAAGCGCCATGACTTCATCCGCGCCGGCAAGGCACTCGATCGCTATGGCCCCCTGCGCCACCGCCGGCACGAACGCCGGCAACGCGAGGCGGGCGCGGATGCGTGCATCGAAGCCCAGGCGCTGCAGGCCGGCGCAGGCCAGCACGATGGCGTCGTATTCGCCCGCGTCGAGCTTGGCGAGACGCGTATTGACGTTGCCGCGCAGGTCGATCAGTTGCAGGTCGGGGCGATGCGCGCGCAGCAGGGCCTGGCGTCGCAGCGATGAGGTTCCGACACGTGCGCCGCGCGGCAGCACGTCGAGCGTCTCGTGGTGGTTGCTGACGAAGGCATCGAACGGATCGGCGCGTTCGAGGATCGCTGGCAACGCAAACGGCGCGTCCAGCTCCATCGGCACATCCTTGAGCGAATGCACCGCGCAGTCGGCCTCGCCGCGCAGCATGGCCTGTTCCAGCTCGCCCAGGAACAGGCCCTTGCCGCCCACGGCAGCCAGCGAGCGGTCGAGGATCTCGTCGCCGCGCGTGGACAGGGGCACGAACTCGACGTCGAGCCCGGGATGCGCCGCACGCAGGCGCGCGGCGACGTGTTCGGTCTGCCAGAGCGCAAGCGCGCTCTTGCGGGTGGCGATGCGCAAGCGCATGTCGGCTCCGTTCAAAGCTGGCGCACGCGTTGGCGCAGTTGCGGCAGGCAGCGGCGGCTGACTTCCAGCGGGGTCTCGACGTGGCGCAGCTTCACGTGCACCTGGCCATCGGCGTCGCGTCTGAGTTCCTGCAATTCCTCGCGCGCCACCAGGCAGTTGCGGTGGATGCGCAGGAAACGGTCGCCGAACTCCTGCTCCAGCGACTTGAGCGAATCCTCCACCAGGTCTTCGCCACGCGCGTGATGCACCACGACGTACTTCTCCTCCGCCTGCAGGTAATGGATCTCGTCCAGCGGCAGCAGGCGCAGGCTGCCGCGCAGGCGCGCACACAGGTGGGTGCGGCGGGCCGCCTGCGGCAGCACATCGGCCACGGCGGCTGCGCGTTCGCCGCTGTAGCGCCTTGCGCGCAGCAAGGCATCGGCCAGGCGTTCGCGCCGGATCGGCTTGACCAGGTAATCGACCGCGCGCGCCTCGAAGGCCGCCAGGGCGTGCTCGTCGTAGGCAGTGCAGAACACTACTGCCGGAGCCGGATCGAAACCGCTCAGATGCTGCGCCGCCTCCAACCCATCCAGCACCGGCATGGCGATGTCGAGCAGCACCGCGTCGGGGCCCAGGGCGTGCGCCAACTCGATCGCTTCGCGTCCATTCGCCGCCTCGCCCACCACCTCGTGCGATCCCACCTCGGCCAGCAGATCGCGCAGGCGCTGCCGCGCCAGCGGTTCGTCATCGGCGATCAGGATGCGCATGGCGGTCCTCGGTAGCGCGAGTTCCCGGGCGGGAACCCGTCGACGAAATGGTAGCGGTCGCCACCCTCTTGCGTCATCCGCCCGGCGGGGCGAAGCGCTCGCCCAGCCAGCGCGCGAGGTCGGCGATTTCCTCGGCATTGACCGAGTGCGGCATCGAGTAGCTGTGCCACTGCACCGCATAGCCAAGCTGCTCCAGGTAGCTGCGGCTCATCTGGCCCAGCGCATGCCCCACGACCGGATCGAGCGAACCGTGCGCCATGAAGATCGGCAGCGCGCGATTGGCCTCGCTGCGTTCACCCGCGCTGCTCTCGGCGATCGGCAGGTAGGTGGAGAGCGCCACCACGCCGGCCAGCCGCTCCGGATGGCGCAGCCCGGATGCCAGCGCAATCGCGCCGCCCTGCGAGAAACCGGCGACCACGATGCGCTCGCTCGGCACGCCGCGCGCATTCTCGCGCGCGATCAGGCCTTGCACGAAGGCAATCGACTCGCGCACTCCGCCTTCGTCCTGGCGCTGCGCGATCTCCAGCCCGAGGATGTCGTACCAGGCACGCATGCGCACGCCGCCGTTGATGGTCACCGCGCGCACCGGCGCGTGCGGAAACACGAACCGGACCGCGGGCCAGGCCTCGTCCACCAGCTCCGGCACGATCGGCTCGAAATCGTGGCCGTCGGCACCCAGGCCGTGCAGCCAGATCACCGACCACGGCGGATTCGGGCCGGTCTCGACCTCGACACCATCGAAATGCTGCATGCGAACTCCGCCATCACGTAATGCGGGCAATTTAGCAGGCGCGCGGATCGGCCGCGATCACCCGATTGCCCCGGCGCGTGAGGCGGACGTCCCTGCAGTACGGCTCGCTCAAGCATTGCAGCGGTCTCGGCGCCCGTCGATCCCTGCGCAGCGTAAAATCGCGTCCTTCCCCGCTGCCTGCCGAGACCTCCCATGGGTTTTCCCCACACCCGCCCGCGCCGCATGCGCCGCGACGACTTTTCCCGCCGCCTGATGCGCGAAACCGTGCTGGGCGCGGACGACTTGATCTATCCGGTGTTCGTGCACGAACTGGCGGGTCGCGCGCCGATCGGTTCGATGCCGGGAATCGAGCGCGTTTCGATCGACGAGCTGCTGCGCGTGGCGGAAGAGGCCAGCACGCTGCGCATTCCGGCGCTGGCCTTGTTTCCGGTCACCGCGCCCGAGGCCAAGTCGCTCGATGCCGCCGAGGCCTGGAATCCCGACGGGCTGGCGCAACGCGCGGTTCGGGCCTTGAAGCAGCGCTTCCCGGAGCTTGGCGTGATCACCGATGTGGCGCTTGACCCGTTCACCACGCACGGCCAGGACGGCCTGATCGACGACTCCGGCTATGTGCTGAACGACGAAACCGTGGTTGCACTGGTGAATCAGGCGCTGTCGCACGCCGAAGCCGGGGCCGACGTGGTCGCGCCCAGCGACATGATGGACGGGCGCATCGGCGCGATCCGCGACGCGCTGGAAGCGCACGACCACATCCACACCCGCATCCTGGCCTACAGCGCCAAGTACGCATCGAGCTTCTACGGCCCGTTCCGCGACGCGGTGGGCTCGGCCGGCGCGCTCGGCAAGGGCAACAAGTACACCTACCAGATGGATCCGGCGAATTCGGACGAGGCGCTGCGCGAAGTGGCGCTCGATCTGGAGGAAGGCGCCGACATGGTGATGGTGAAGCCCGGCCTGCCCTACCTCGACATCGTGCGCCGGGTGAAGGATCACTTCGGCGCGCCGACCTTCGTGTATCAGGTGAGCGGCGAGTACGCGATGCTGAAGGCCGCGGCGCAGAACGGCTGGCTCGATGAACGCGGCTGCGCGCTGGAAGCCCTGACCGCGATCAAACGCGCCGGCGCCGATGCGGTGTTCAGCTATTTCGCGCTGGACGCGGCGCGCTGGCTGAAAGAGATGCACGCAGGGGCGTAAGCTAGCGGCGTCGATCACTACCGGGGGCGCGGCCATGCAGGACGAAGCATTGTTCGGACTGGAGACCGAGTCGCGCCTGGCACAGGGAGCGGTGACGCCGCTGTACGCGGTCTTCGGCCAGCCCATCGCGCACAGCCAGTCGCCCGCGATCCACCTGCGGTTTGCGGCGCAGTCGGGCGTTGCCTTGCGTTATGACGCGATCGAAGCCGGGCCGGACGGCTTCGCCGAGTGCCTTGCGCGCTTCGCCGCGCGTGGCGGTCGCGGCGGCAATGTCACGCTGCCGCTGAAGGAGCTCGCCGCCGGGCTTTGCAACGAGTTGGGCGACGCGGCGCGGCGTGCCGGCGCGGTGAATACGCTCACGCGTCTTGGAACGGGATGGCGCGGCGACAACACCGACGGCGATGGCCTGGTGCGCGACATCACCTCGCACCACGGGCTGGACCTGCGTGGCCGCCGTACCCTGCTGCTCGGTGCCGGTGGTGCGGCGCGCGGCATCGCGCCTGCCCTGCTCGACGCCGGCATCGCGGAACTCGTCATCGCCAACCGCACCCCCGAGCGCGCCGACGCGCTGGCCGATCGCATCGGCCAACCAGCCCGGGCGCACACCCGCTACTGGGCCGATCTGGGCAATGCCGGCGGGTTCGACCTGATTCTCAACGCCACCTCGGCCGGGCGCACTGACGCCGGCTTCGACCTGCCGGCCAGCCTGCTGGGCGCGCGCTGCCTGTGCTACGACCTGAGCTATGGCGAAGCCGCCGTGCCCTTCCTCGCCTGGTCGCGCAGCCGCGGCGCGGCCCAGGCACTGGATGGCATCGGCATGTTGGTCGAGCAGGCCGCCGCCGCATTCGAGCTCTGGCATGGCCGCCGCCCCGAGACCGAACCAGTGCATCTGGCGTTCCGCAGCAAGGCGGCGGCGCTGCATACCGCGGACTGACCCGATGGCGGTCGACACCCTTGCCTGCCGCGACGGCTGCGGCGCGTGCTGCATCGCGCCGTCGATCTCATCTCCGATACCTGGCATGCCGCACGGCAAGCCTGCCGGCATTCCCTGCGTGCAGCTGCTCGGCGACTACGGCTGCGCGATCTTCGGACGGCCCGAGCGGCCAGCGGTGTGCGTCGCGCTGCGCCCGGGCGTGGCGATGTGCGGCGAGGATCGCGATGCCGCCCTGCACTATCTCGCAGGGTTGGAGCGGCTCACCGAGCCCACGCTTTAACGCAATGCTCACGCCCGCCAGGCCCTTCCGCGTGACGGTCGTGGCAATAGTCGAAACTGAATGGCGCACGACAGGCAGGATTCATTTTCCGGGACATAAGGTGCCGGGGTCATGTCACCAGGGACGGTCCGCGTGCGATATCTCCTGCTTGCCTGCCTTGTATCGAGCCTGCTGCCGGGCACCCTCCACGCCGGAGTGCGGCCGCGTCCCGCCCATATCGTGATCACGCTCGACGGCCGCGACTATGTCACCTGGGTCACGCCGGTGGAGTACTCGCCGGCGACACGCTTGCTGATCGCGTTCGATTCGACCCTCTCCGATTGCCGGCGCCCCGCCGGTGAGGCGCTTCCCGCCGGGCCGTTCCAGCTGCAATACACGCCCAACGGCGACAAGGTGGATGCCATCTCGATGCAGGTCGAATTCCTGCCTGCCCGAATCGTGCTTGCGACCGCATCCGGCGATGTGGTCTGCGATGGGCAGATGCCCGGCCATGTCACCGGCGTGGGGCGCGTGTTCCTCGACGAGTTCGAGCCGGAGCTGCCGCCACCGCAGTAGCACGCGGGCCACCAAGCAACCGCCTTATCCCGCCCGGGAGCAGCCGAGGTACTGATCCTTCAAGCGCACGTAGTGCCCGGCCGAGTAGTACAAGGCCTCGATCTCGGCCTCGCTCAGCATGCGCGCCTTCTTCGCCGGATTGCCCAGCCACAGTTCGCCTTCGCCCACCACTTTCCCCGGCGCAACCAGGGCGCCGGCGCCGACGAAGCCATGCTTCTTCACCACCGCACCATCCAGCACGATCGCACCCATGCCGATCAGCACGGCGTCTTCGATCCGGCAGGCATGGATGATTGCCTTGTGGCCGATGGTGACGTCGTCGCCGATCACGGTGGCGAAGCCGCCGAGCTTGGCGTGCGGGCCATCGTGGCTGACGTGGACCACGCTGCCGTCCTGGATGTTGGTGCGATGGCCGATCCGGATGAAGTTGACGTCGCCGCGCACGATGGTGCCGGGCCAGATCGACACATCCTCGCCCAGCACCACGTCACCCATCACCAGCGCGGCCGGATCGATGTAGCTGCGCGCACCGATCGTGGGCAGGTGCTGCAGGTAGGGGCGGACATTCATGGCAGCGGGCTCGCGGTGCGGGAGCGCGGATTGTAGGACGGCGCGCGGCGCGAAGGTCCGGCTGTGATATTTGCGCCGCCTTCGGCGAATCACTCGACACGGGCAACACGCCCGCCACCTGTTCGAGGATCTGCCGCATGTCTTCCCCTGTTTCCGTGGCCACCGAGCGCCTGCATGGCCTTGATGCCGTCCGTGCCCTGGCCTTGCTGCTGGGCGTAAGCCTGCACGCCGGCATGTCCTACATGCCGGGATCGCAGTTCTTCTGGCTGGTGAGCGATACCAGTTCCTCGCTGGCGATGAACCTGGCGTTCTACGCCACCCACCTGTTCCGCATGACCGCGTTCTTCCTGATTGCCGGCTATTTCGGTCGCTTGTCGTGCGAGCGCCTGGGTAGCGCTGGCTTCGCGCGTGATCGTGCGCGGCGCATCTTCCTGACCTTGATCGCGGCCTGGCCGGCGGTAATGTTCGGCATCACCGTGGTGCTGATCTGCGCTGCCCTGCTCAAGGGCGGCGGCCAACTGCCGAGCGAATCACCACCCGGCCCGAGCTTCGCACCCGATGATTTTCCGCTGGCGCACCTGTGGTTCCTGTACGTACTGTGCGGGTTCTACCTTGCGGCGCTGGGACTGCGCACCCTGCTTGCGCGGATCGATCCACGCGGCACGCTGGCGGCGATGGGCGATCGCGTGCTGGCGCGCCTGCTGACTCCGTGGTCGATGCCCTTGCTCGGGCTTCCGGTGGCGCTGGCGCTGTCGCAGCATCCGGAGTGGTACGCCTGGTTCGGCATCCCGACGCCGGACCAGAGCCTCTATCCGAACCTCTCTGCGATCGTGGGCTACGGCCTGGCCTTTGCCGTCGGCTGGTGCCTGCAGCGCCGACGCGAAACGCTGATGCGCCTCGCCTCGCACCGGCACGGCTTCCTCGTGCTGGCGATTGCCCTGATGGCGGCCTGCCTGTGGATGGTCGGCCTGAGCTCGCCGCCGACGCCCGCCCCGCAAGGGGCCGGCACCCTGCTCTACGCCTGGTGCTATGGCGCGGCAAGCTGGGCCGGCACCCTGGCCCTGGTGGCCCTGGCGCTGCACCACGCTCGTGGCTACAGCGCCGCACGGCGCTACGTGGCCGATGCTTCGTACTGGATCTACCTTGCCCACCTGCCGCTGGTGATGGGGCTGCAACTGGTCGCCAGCCGCTTCCACGCACCGTGGTGGATCGAGTACCCGCTGCTGCTGGCGCTCGCCTTCGCGCTGCTGTTGGGCAGCTACCATGTGCTGGTGCGCCAGACCTGGCTCGGGGCCTGGCTCAATGGCAAGCGCGCGGTCGGCACGGCGCCGCCGCGGGTTGCGCCGGTGGCCGCGTGATATTCCGGCCTCGCCCGACGAATCACACTTCCGTCCCTGGTTGCCGCGACTCGCTCCGATGCCCTCCCGCTCCGATCACGATGCCTTCCTGCTCCGCATCGAACCGCATCGCGCCATCCTCTATCAGGTGGCGAATGCCTACTGCGCGAGGCGCGAGGAGCGCGGCGACCTGATCCAGGACATCGTGCTGGAACTGTGGCGTGCCTTTCCGCGCTTCGACGGGCGCGCCGCGTTCTCGACCTGGATGTACCAGGTCGCCGTGAACGTGGCGATCTCGCATCATCGCGGCGAGAGCCGGCGCATCCGCGATGCGCTGCCGATCGAGGATTTCGGCCTCGACCTGGCCGCCGCCGATCGCGAACTCGATGCCGACCACGACCTGATCGCCCTGCACCAGTTGATCGCGCAACTGGATGCGATCAATCGCGCCCTGATCCTGCTCTACCTCGAAGGCCATGGGCAGGAGGAGATCGCCGCCATGATCGGACTCACGCCCACCAACGTCGCCACCCGCATCAATCGCATCAAGCTGCGGCTGCAGAAGATGCACGCCGTGAACGAGGACATCGCATGAACGCTCCCGACCTGGAGGCCCTGCGCGGCCGCTGGGCTTCCGCGCACCGCCGCGTCGACGCCCGCCTCAGGCTCGACCCCGAGGCCCTGCGACGCGCCTTGTCGCAGCGCCGAGCCGGCGCCTTCCGACGCCACGGCCACGGCCTGATCGCGGGCATGGGGGTGATGGGCTGTGTGCTTGCGGCGCTGGTGGCCTTCGTGGTGTCGCACCGTGCCGATGCGCTCTACCTGCTGTGCGCGCTGCCCTTGCTGGCCTTGTTCGGGGCCGAATGGATCGTCGACCTGCGCCAGTGGCTGGCCTTGCGCCGACTCGATTTCGCCGCGCCCGTGACTTCGGTGCGGGCGCAGCTCGACGCCCTGCGCGCGCGACGGCTGCGCATGCTGCGCTGGATCTTCCTCAGCTGCGTGCTGCTGTGGTGGCCGGCGATCGCGGTGTTCTTCAAGGGCGTGTTCGGTGCCGACCTCGTGCGTGGCCTGGCACCGAGTTTCTGGTGGGTGAGCCTCGTCGTCGGCGTGCTGTTCATGCCGCTTGCCGGCGGTATCGGGTGGTGGATCGCACGCCGCTTCGGTACGCGTCCGGGCTTCCAGCAGTTTCTCGACGAAGTCGCGGGACGCAGTTGGGAGCGCGCGCAGCGCGCACTGGACGCGCAGCAGGCCTTCGAACAAGCCATGGACGACGATACCGCGGACGTGATGGCACGACTGGCACGCGGCAGCATGGCGCCGCCGCACGCTCGCCCGGCCCTGCGCGCACTGCGCTGGCGCCTGGGCCTCGGCATCGGCCTCAGCGCGCTCGCGATGCTGGTGCTTGGCGTGTTCAATGCGCAGCAAGGCGGGCAATGGCGCTTCCTGGTGCCGGGCGTGCTGCTCAACCTGTTGCTCGTGGCGCAACTCGTGCCCAACATCCTGCACCTGAACTTCCTCGCCCGGCTCGACTACGGCCAGGCCCCGCAGCGCCTGCGTGCCCTGTTCGATGACATGGCGGCGCTGCGCGAGCGCGTGGCGCGCTTCAGCCTCGCCGTGGCTCCGCTGGCCGCCCTGTTACTGATCCAGGTGCTGGGCAAGGCCACGTTCGGTGTAGACGCATCCGCCGCGGTCGGCGTGGCACTGGGTGGCGGCCTGCTGGTGGCAGGCGTCGTGGCGGGTGTCTGGCTATGGCGCAACGTCGTCGGTGCGCCGTGGCTCACGCTCGGGAGCGTGCATGCATCGCAAGCCCTGGCCCGCACCGTGCTCGTCGAATCGGCGCCGGACTCGAATCCGGCGAGCTAGACTGCCGGCATGGACGCCATCGCTGCCACGCCGCTGACCGAATTGCATCCCACCTTGTTGCGGCTGCGCGCCGCGCAGGCAGCAACGCGGCCCGACTACTCGCAACGACGCGACGACCTGCAACGCCTGCACGAAGCGCTCAAGCGCCGCCTGCCCGAGATGGTGGCGGCGCTGGATGCCGATTTCGGCGGGCGGGCGCGACACGAATCCCTGCTGGCCGACGGCATGACCACGGTGGCGGATCTCTCCCACACGCTGCGCCACCTGCGCGGCTGGATGCGACCGCGCCGTCGCCGGGTCAACCTGGCCTTCCTGCCCGCGCGCGGTGAACTGCGGCCCACGCCCCTGGGCGTGGTCGGCGTGATGGGTGCCTGGAACTACCCGGTGAGCCTGAGCCTGGTGCCGCTGGTGGCGGCGATCGCTGCCGGCAATCATGTCTATCTCAAGCCCTCCGAGCACGCGCCGCGAACTGCCTTGTTCCTGCGCGACCTGCTGGCCGGCGTGTTTCCGCCGGAGCGCGTGGCCGTGGCCCTGGGCGAGGCGGACCTGGCCGCCCAGTTCGCCGCGCTGCCCTTCGACCATCTCTTCTTCACCGGCTCCACCGCGCTCGGACGCAAGGTGATGCAGGCCGCTGCGCCCAATCTCACCCCGGTGACGCTGGAACTGGGCGGCAAGTCGCCGGCCCTGATCGCGCCCGACTATCCGCTCGGACATGCGGTGGAACGCATCGTGACGGGCAAGTGTTTCAACGCGGGACAAACCTGCATCGCGCCCGACTACGTGCTGCTGCCGCGCAATGCGATGGAAGCGTTCATCGCCCAGGCCCGGGCCAGCGTGGCGCGCCGCTATCCCACCCTGGCGCACAACCCCGATGCCACCGCCGTGGTGAACGAGCGCCAGTTCCAGCGCCTGCACGCGCTGATCACCGATGCGCGCGAGCGCGGCGTGCAGGTGGAAGAGTGCGCACTCGCGCCGCAGGACGGTCGCCGCATCCTGCCCTTGACCCTGTTGATCGATCCGCCGCCCGAGGCGCGCGTGATGCAGGAAGAAATCTTCGGCCCGGTCTTGCCGCTCATCCCCTACGACGATTTCGACGCGGCGCTGGCTAGCGTGCGCGCCCGCGAGCGTCCGCTCGCGTTCTATCCATTCGATCGCAACACGGCTCGCCTGGAGCGCACCCTGGATGCGGTGGTGGCGGGCGGCGTCTGCGTCAACGACACCATGCTGCACTTTGCCCAGCACCAGCTTCCCTTTGGTGGCGTCGGCCCCAGCGGCATGGGGCAATACCATGGCGAGGCCGGGTTCACGGCCTTGAGCAAGATGATGCCGGTGATGCGCCAGGCGCGCTTCAATGCCGTGGGACTGTTCGATCCGCCCTACGGGAAGGTGGCCGAGCGATTGCTGAAGCTGCTCACGCGCTGAGATGAGCGCCGAATCGCGTCCGTCACCCGGCCTCGCGCAGGATGCCTCGCACCGAGCTGATGCCATGCCGGGCCTGGCCTCGCCGGCAGACCTGAGCGCACGCCGCTTCTTCGGCTCGCTCTGGGATGAACTGAGCTCGCTCGATTCGCGCAGCTGGCGCACCCTGAAAGCCCTGATGATTCCGGGCGAGCTCACCCGCGCCGCATTCGCGGGACAACGGCAACGCTACTTGCCGCCACTACGCCTGTACCTGATCGCGAGTGCCGTGTTCTTCTTCCTCGCGTGGGATGTGTACTACGCGATGATGGTGGACACGTTGCAGCGCAACCCCGCCGCACAGCCGGCGCAGTTCCTTGCGCTGATCTCAGACCCGGTGGCGGCCGGGCGCGTCGCGGACCTCAATGCCTGGCTGCGCTTTGGCACCGTCGTGCTGCTAGGCCTGGGCGTCGCCGTCCTGTTCTGGCGACGGCGCTGGCCATTGGGCGCGCATCTGATCTTTGCGGCGCACTACTACTGCGTCGACTTTTTCCTGTTCAGCCTGCTTGCCATCCCGGTGTCGCTCGCAGGCTCAGCGCAGCGCGCGAGCTACGACGGCCTCATCAACCTCGGTCTGCTGGTGTTGCTGGGGTACCTGATCGCGGCGCTGCGTCGCGCCTACCAAGTGCGCTGGATAGGCGCAATGATTCGTGGCCTGGCCCTGCTCCTTCTGGACCTGCTCCTCAGCACGACGGCCAATCAGGCCGCGATCCTGCTCGTGGCCGCATTGCGATAGCCGCTGATCGTGCCTAGAGCCCGATCACCGGCGTCTCCGACGTCAGCGCATCGCGTGGTCCACCGACGCGGCGCAGCGCGTATTGATAGCCCAGGTCGATGGTGCGCTCGAAGGCTTGCCATTCGAGCAGGTCGATCCCCTCAAGCACCGGCTTGAGCAGGAGCTTGGTCTGGCGCCGACGCCGCTGCACCGTGGCATCGGAGTTCACCATGCCGGCGCGCAACAGGATCTGCCCGAGGCTCGGGCGCTTGCGTAGCCCGAACACTTCCGGCAACAGCTTCCACCACGCCGGCAGCTCGGTTTCCTCCAGCGTGGTTTCGAGCCGGTAGTTGCCGCCCACGTCGACCGCGACGATCTCGCCCGCGAGCCGGCGTCGCATCTCGCCCACGGGCAGGTTGTCGATTACGCCGCCGTCGACCAGCACGCGCCCGCCGGAGAACACCGGCGGCAGCACGCCTGGAATCGCGCATGAAGCGCGCAACCAGCGCCACAGCGGGCCGCGTTCGTGCACATCGAGCACGCCGTCGGTGAGGTTGCTCGACACGCAGAAGAACGGGATCGGCAAGTCCTCGATGTCGCGCTCGCCGAAGGCCTGGCGCAGCAGCCTCGACACCTTGCGCCCGGCGCGCAGCGACACCAGCGGCAAGGTCCAGTCCGAAAGCGGATTGGTGGCGACGAAGCACTCGCGGTAGGCCTCCACCATCTGCGCATACGACCAGTCGGCGGCGATTCCGGCGCCGACGATGCCGCCGATGCTGCAGCCACCGACGTAGTCGATCTCGACCCCGGCGTCGCGCAGCGCGCGCACCACGCCGATGTGCGCGAATCCGCGCGCCCCGCCGCCCGACAACACGAGGCCGGTGGCGCGTCCGGTGAGGCGGCGCGCGAGTCGCGCCAGATCGGCTTCACCGCGCACGTGGTGATGCACGGTGCTGGCCGGCAACACTGCCCGCCACGCACGCGCGCGGCCCGGCACCGGTTCGTCCACCTGCTTGAGCAGCAAGTGGATCGGCAGGTGCTCGGCCGCGGCCGGCAGCGCGAGCCGCGTCTTGCTGATCGGGGCCTGCGTCGCATCGGCCAGAACCAGCACGCAGTCGCTCTGGCGCAGGCAGCGCTCGGCCCAGGTCGGGTCGTCGTTGCCGATGTAGATCAGGTGCGGCGACCGTGCTTCGCGCGCACCGAACCAGCCGGGTTCGCGTCCGCGCGCCTCCTCGGCCCGCACCAGGGCGCGTTCAGCATCGCTGCCGAGGGCGCGCGCCAGGCGCAGCGCGAAGTCGATCAGGTCCAGCCCGGGGTGCGCCGCCATCAAGGCAAAGCAATGCGGGTTGGCGAGCGGCCCGCGTGCGCCGGAGAAGCGACGCAAGGCGACGCGTGCCAGGCTCAACATGGATTGCGGATGCGCCGCGATGAGGCGCTCGAAGGCGGGACGCGAGAGTCGCAGCAGATCGCTGTCGCGCGTGGCGATCACGCTGGCCGAACGCGGTTCGCCGGCGATCAGGCCGGTCTCGCCCACGCATTCGCCCGGCATCACCGCACCCAGGGCGCGCATGCAGCCTTCCTCGTCGCGCCGCTGCGCGCTCAGACGACCGTGGACCAGCACGTAGAGCGCATCGGACGGCTCGTCCTGCCCGAACAGTTCGGCACCGCCGGGCAAGGCCAGCCACTCCATGGTGTCGGCCAGATCGCTCAGGGTGTGCGCGTCGAGGCCGGAGAACAATGGCAGGGCCGCGAGCCGCAACAGGAGTTCGCGTCTGGCGGGGTCGTCGCTGCGCTGCACCGTGGCCCTCCCGAGGTTGGCGGCATTATGCGCTGCGTGCCGCTTGAAATCCGCCCCGCCGCCCGCCACCTTGGCACGATGACCACCGAATCCAACCCCCTGCTCGCCACGCGCGAGCTGCCCGAGTTTTCCGCCATCCAGCCTGCGCACGTCGCGCCCGCGATCGATGCCCTGCTGGCCGAGTTCCGCGCCGAGGTCGAGCGCCTCGTCGCCGACCCGGCCGCGCGCGACTTCGACCGGCTGATCGCGCCGCTGGAACGGATGGAGGATCGCCTCAACCGGGCCTGGGCACCGGTCGGCCACCTGCACGGCGTGAAGGACTCGCCCGAGCTGCGCGAAGTCTATGGCGCCACGCTGGAGAAGCTCACCGAGCACGCAACCGAACTGGGCCAGCATCGGGAATTGTTTCGAGCCATCGAAACGCTACGGGGCGGGCCGGCGTTCGCCGGCCTGGATCGTGCGCAGCAAACCCTGGTCGAAGACAGCCTGCGCGATTTCCGCCTCAGCGGCGTGGCGCTGGAGGAACCTTCACGCTCGCGCTTCAAGGCGATCCAGACCGAACTTTCCAAGCTTGAAACCGAGTTCGAGGAGGCGGTGCTCGATGCCACCGAAGCCTGGACCCGAGCGTTGCGCGAAGCCGAGCTTTCCGGCCTGCCCGACTCGGCCCGCGCCATCTTGCAGCAGGCCGCGCAGGAGCGCGGCCTGGACGGCCATCTCGCCACGCTCAAGGGTCCGGCGGTGCAGGCCGTACTCACCTTTGCCGACGACCGCAGCCTGCGCGAGCAGGTCTACGCCGCGTACAACACGCGCGCGTCCGACCAGCAGGCGCGCCCGGATTCCGCAACTGAAGCGACGCCCGGCACGCACGACAACTCGGCGCGCATCGAACGCATCCTCGCCTTGCGCCACGAGGCCGCACGCTTGCTCGGCTTCGCCAGCGCCGCGCACGAATCGCTCGCCACCAAGATGGCCGGCTCGCCCGAACGCGTGCTCGCCTTCCTGCGTGACCTGGCCGCGCGCGCCAAACCCGTGGCGCAGCACGAACTGGACGAGCTGCGCGACTTTGCGCGCGAGGCGCTGGGCCTGGACGACCTGCAGCCCTGGGACGTCGGCTACGCCAGCGAGAAGCTGCGCCAGCGCCGCTTCGATTTTTCCGAAGAAGACCTGAAACCGTACTTTCCGCTCCCGGCCGTGCAGGCAGGCCTGTTTGCAATTGCGGGGCGGGTGTTCGGCGTCGACTTCCGCGAGCGCGATGGCGTCGATGCGTGGCATCCGGACGTGCGCTATTACGACGTGCTGGGTGCGCAAGGCGAAGTCATCGCCGGCTTCTACGTCGATCATTACGCCCGCAGCGGCAAGCGCGGCGGGGCCTGGATGGATGTGTGCCGCAGCCGCTTCCGTGACCACGGCCTGCAGCATCCCGTTGCCTTCCTCACCTGCAACGTCGCGCCACCCGCGAGCGGCAAGCCAGCGCTGCTCACCCATGACGACGTCATCACCCTGTTCCACGAATTCGGCCACGGCCTGCACCACATGCTGACCGAAGTCGACTGGCCAGGCGTGTCCGGCATCAGCGGCGTGGAGTGGGATGCGGTGGAACTGCCCAGTCAGTTCATGGAGAACTTCTGCTGGCAGCGTGAAACCCTGGACCTGTTCGCGCGCCATGTCGACAGCGGCGCGACCCTGCCGGACGAACTGCACGCGAAGATGCTGGCCGCGCGGCATTTCCACGCCGGGCTGTTCCTGGTGCGGCAGATCGAGTTCGCGCTGTTCGACTTCCGCGTGCACCTCGAGTTCGATCCCGCGCACGGGGCGCGGGCGCTGGCGCTGCTCGACGAGGTGCGTCGCGAGGTGGCCGTGCTGATCCCGCCGCCGTGGCAACGCTTCCCGCACTCGTTCACCCACGTGTTCTCCGGTGGTTACGCGGCCGGCTACTACAGCTACCTGTGGGCTGAAGTGTTGAGTGCAGATGCGTTCGCCGCGTTCGAGGAGGCTGGCCTGTTCGATGCCGCCACCGGCGCGCGCTATCGGCGCGAGATCCTCGCGGTGGGTGGCTCGCGCCCGGCGCTGGACAGCTTCATCGCCTTCCGCGGGCGCGAACCGCAGCCTGACGCCTTGCTGCGCAGCTACGGGCTGGCGGCGTAGGCGCTCAGTCGGACGCGAGGCGCGCCGCAATGCGCGCCGCGGCCCGTCGCGCCCAGTGCGCATACACGCGCGCACCGGGATGAAAGCCGTCACTCGCCATCCATTCGCGCGCCGGCAACTCGCCGAACGGAAGATGCTCCAGTCCGGGTTGCCCGGCGCACCAGTGCGAAAGCGCGCGATCGAGGCGTCGCGCGTGCGCGCCGATGATGCGCCGCAGCGGCTGCGGCAGGGCCGGGAATCCATGCATGGGCGGCAGGCCGGAGGCCAGCACGCAGCGCGCCCCGCAGTCGTCGCGCAGTTGCGCCACGAGGCCCGCATACTCGGATACGAAACCGCGGGTGCCGCGCAGCGCGGTGGCGTCGTTCGCACCCAGCGACACCAGGGCCGCATCGCAGACGATCCCGCGCGCGCCGCGCAGCATCACGCGTGCATCGGCAACACCGGCGCCGGTACGCGCGAGCAGACGCCACTGGAGCCGATGACGAGGCATCAGTTCACGCTGCAGGCAACCGCTCAAGGCCTCCTCCTGCGAGGTGACGCCGACGCCCGCCGCTGCCGAATCGCCCAGGATGAGCAAGCGCAAGGGGCGGCCCTGGCCGGCGCAGCCGGCACGCGCGCCTTCGGCCTCGGGCAGGCGCGGCGTGGCGTCGCGCGCCCGTCGCCCCTGCACCAGCAATAGCGGCGCAAGCGTCGCGGTCGCCGCCCACAACGGCAGCTCGCGCAGCACGGGCGACTTCATCGATGTCCTACAATTCGGTCGCCCATCCGACCCGATCCACCCATGCCCGCCACCACCGTCATGTTCGCCACCTACAACGAGCCGCGATGGCTGGAGTGGGTATTGTGGGGCTACACCACGCAGACCACGAAGGATTTCGAGGTGCTGGTGGTGGACGACGGTTCGCGCGAGGAAACGCGCGCCGTGATCGATCGGCTGCGGCCGCAGATGAACTACCGCCTGCGCCATTTCTGGCAACCCGACGAGGGCTACCAGAAGTGCAAGGGCATGAACCGCGGCATCCTGCTCGCGGACAGCGATTACCTGATCTTCACCGACGGCGACTGCATCCCGCACCCCGAGTTCGTGGCGCGGCACCTGGCGCTGCGCGAGCGCGGCAAGTACCTCACCGGCGGCTACTGCAAGCTGCCGCTCGATCTTTCCCACAGGATCACCCGCGACGACGTCGTGTCGGGCCGCGCCACCGACTATCGATGGCTCGCGGCAAACGGACTGGAACGACACACCATGAAGCTGTGGCTGAAGAACGAGACGATGCGCACCGTGATGAACGCGATCACGCCGGTGAAATCGCGCCTGCATGGCCACAACGCCTCGGTGTGGAAGGACGACGCCATCCGGGTGAATGGCTGGGACGAACGCATGCAGTACGGCGGCCAGGACCTGGAACTGGGCGAGCGCCTCAACAACGCCGGCATCCGTGGCAAGACCATCCGCTACTCCGCGATCTGCGTGCACCTCGAACACCCGCGTGGCTACCGCAAGCCCGGCATGAAGGAAAAGAACGACGCGATCCGGGCCGAGACCCGCGGCAAGAAGCTGAGCTACACGCCGCACGGCATCGACAAGCATCTCGATGAGAACAACCGCGCCGACTGAGAGCCCGCCCATGCGCATCGCAAGCTGGAATGTGAATTCCCTCAATGTGCGCCTGCCGCACCTGGAGGAATGGCTCAAGCTGCGCGCACCCGACGTGGTGGCGCTGCAGGAAACCAAGCTGGAGGATGCGCGCTTTCCCGACGCGGTGTTGGCGGGGCTGGGCTATCGCAGCGTGTTCGCCGGGCAGAAGACCTACAACGGCGTCGCGATCCTGTCGCGCGAGGCCGCCACCGATGTCCAGGTCGGCATTCCGGGTTTCAATGACGAGCAGCGGCGCGTGATCGCGGCCACCGTCAATGGCGTGCGTGTCGTCGATCTGTACGTGGTCAACGGCCAGAACGTGGGTACGGAGAAGTACGACTACAAGTTGCGCTGGCTCGATGCGGTACACGGCTGGCTGTCGGACGAAATCCGGCGCCATCCGAATCTGGTAGTGCTGGGCGACTTCAACATCGCGCCCGATGAGCGCGACGTGCATGATCCCAGGATCTGGAACGACGACTGCATCCTGACGTCCACGGCCGAGCGCGCCGCCCTGCGCCGCATTGTCGACCTCGGCCTGCACGACAGTTTCCGGCTGCACTGCGCCGAAGGTGGCCAGTTCAGCTGGTGGGATTACCGCGCCGCGGGTTTTCGCCGCAATCTCGGTTTGCGCATCGACCTGGTGTTGGTGAGCGATGCCTTGCGCGCTCGCTGCCATGCCGCCGTCATCGACCGCGAGCCGCGTACCTGGGAACGCCCCAGCGACCACGCGCCGGTGTGGATCGATCTTGCATGAGCGCGGGCGTGCGCGTACTGCTCGTCGGCGCCACTGGGCTGGTCGGGCGGCACTGTCTGGCACGCTTGCAGGGAGAGGTGCGCGTGACCGAGATCGTCGTGCTGCAGCGTGCGCCAACGACGATGCAAACCGAGCAACGCACCACACGTCAGCAAGTCGACTTCGAACAACTGGCCGCGCTGCCGGAGTCGGCCTTCAAGGTCGATGCGGTGATCTGTGCACTCGGCACCACGATCCGAACCGCCGGATCACAGACGGCGTTCCGGCGCGTTGACCACGACTATCCGATCGAGATCGCGCACCGCGCGCATGCGGCAGGCGCCACGCGCTTCGGACTGGTGAGCGCGATAGGCGCCGACGCGGCCTCGCGCGTGTTCTACAACCGGGTCAAGGGCGAAGTGGAGGATGCGATCGAGGCGCTGGGTTTCGAGTCTCTCGCCATCGTACGACCCTCGCTGTTGTTGGGCGAACGAGCCGAACATCGTCTCGGCGAGAAGCTTTCGGCGCCGCTGATGCGCGTGCTGCCGCGTCGCTGGCGGGCAGTACCCGCGTCGAACGTGGCGCAAGCCCTGGTGGATGCGGTATTGGCGGGCCACGCAGGCACGCACCGGATCGAGAACGCGGCGCTGCTGCAGGGCTGAAGCGCGCACGCGGCGGCGGGCTTGCTTCACTCGCGGGCATCGCCCAGGATGCGGCGCATCCCGTTCCGGAGTTCCCACCATGTCCGCACGCTGGCTCTGGCTGCCCCTGCTGTCGCTCGCCGGCTGCGCCGCGACACCCGCGCCGACGCCGGATGCACGCGCGCGCCTCGATGCGATTGCGCGCGACTACGTGCAGCTCACGCTGGAGATCGGCGAGCGCGAACCGGGCTACGTCGATGCGTACTACGGCCCGCCCGAGTGGGCCGCCATGGCGAAGGCCAGCCCGCGCGCGCTGGCGGCGCTGCGCGCGGAAACCGACAGCCTCCTGCAACGAATCGCGACGATCCCGGTCGAAGGCCTGGATGGGCTGGAGCAACGCCGCCCGGCCTTTCTCGCGGCGCAACTGAAGGCAGCTCAGACCCGGCTGCGCATGCTGCAAGGCGAGAAGCTTCGCTTCGCGGACGAAGCCGAGGGCCTGTTCGCGTGGCGTCCCCAGCTCAGGCCGCTCGCCGACTACGACGCCTCGCTGGCGGAGGTCGAAGCCCTCGCCCCCGGCGCGGGTCCGCTCTCGGAACGAGTCGATGCCTTGCTGGCGCAGACCGCCATTCCGGCCGACAAGCTCGATGCGGTGATGCGTGCCGCGATCGCCGAATGCCGACGCCGCACCGCACTGCACATCGCGCTGCCGGCAGCGGAAAAATTCGAACTCGAGTTCGTGACCGGCAAGCCCTGGTCGGGCTACAACTGGTACCAGGGCCAGGCCCACAGCCTGATCCAGATCAACACCGATTTCCCGGTGCTGATGAGCCGCGCGGTCGACCTCGGCTGCCATGAGGGGTATCCCGGCCATCACGTGCTCAACCTGCTGCTGGAGCAGCGCCTCGCGCGCACGCGCGGCTGGGTCGAATTCTACGTCTACCCGCTGTACAGCCCGGAGTCGCTGATCGCCGAGGGCACGGCGAACTTCGGCATTGACCTGGCCTTCCCCGGTGACGATCGACTCGCGTTCGAACGCGACGTGCTGTATCCGCTCGCAGGGCTCGATCCGGCGCTTGCCGGGCGCGATCTGGCCTTGATGCGGGCCAAGGCCCGCGCCTCGGGTGCCCGCCTCACCATCGCGCAGCAGTACCTCGACGGCGAGATCGACCGCGCCACGGCGGTGGCGCTGGCACAGAAGTACCAACTGGTCTCGCGCGAGCGTGCCGAGCAGTCGATCACCTTCACCGAGACGTACCGCAGCTACGTCATCAACTACGGTCTGGGACAGGACCTGGCCCAGGCGCACGTGGAAGCCGCCGGCACCGATGCTGCGGCACGCTGGGCCGCGATGGAGAAGGTGTTGTCGGAACCGACCCTGCCGTCGGACTTGGCTTCGAAGCAATAACGCCAGTCGCCTCGAACTCGCACTAACCCAGCGCCAATATCGACCGGCGTCGTTCGCCTCCACCGCGGCAACGATGAAACGTCCGCCCGCAGAATTGCAGGCTTTCGCGAAAGGGTTCGCCCAAAGAAAAGCCCCGCAAGCTAGGGGGAGCCTGCGGGGCTGGGGATGGGAAGCGGGCTTGGGGAGAGACCGGCTTCCCACGGTCCGATCGAAGGGGGGTCGAATCGGACCACAGGTGGCGTTGCGTCCACCGTGTGCATAGATTACCGATCGAGCCTGAAAGTTCCGTGAGCGAATCGGTTATTGCACCGGCAAGTTCAGGAATGATTCAGTCCCACGGCGCCGTAGGGCAAGCGGTTCTGTGCACAAAGTCATGGACGGCTCAGGGGCGGGTTCCGTCGCAATGCGGAGCGGGCGCCTCCGCCACCCCCGCGGACGCCGCCCGGCTTCAGTGGGCTTCCTCCCAGTTCGTACCCACCCCGGTGTCGACCACCAGCGGCACGCGAAGTTGCGCCGCACCCTGCATCCGCGCACCCACTTCGGCCACCAGTTCGTCCACGAACCCGGCATCGACCTCGAACACCAGTTCGTCGTGCACCTGCATGATCATGCACGCACGGCCGGCGTGCGGCTGCAGCCAGTCGTGCACGCGGCGCATTGCACGCTTGATGATGTCGGCAGCGGTGCCCTGCATCGGCGCGTTGATCGCGGCGCGCTCGGCTCCGGCGCGCTGCGCCTGATTGCGCGAGGCGATCTCGAGCAGGTACAGGCGTCGCCCGGACACGGTCTCGACGTAACCACGTTCGCGCGCCTGCTGGCGCACCGATTCCATGTAGCGCTGCACGCCCGGATAGCGGGTGAAGTAGAGCGCGATGTAATCCTGTGCCTCGCCGCGTGCGATGCCGAGCTGGCGCGCCAGACCGAACGCACTCATGCCGTACATCAGGCCGAAGTTGATCGCCTTGGCCGCTCGGCGCTGGTTGGCATCGACCTGATCCAGTGGCAGGCCGAACACTTCCGCCGCGGTGGCGCGATGGATGTCCTGACCGCTCTCGAATGCCGCCACGAGGCCCGGGTCTTCCGACAGGTGCGCCATGATGCGCAACTCGATCTGCGAGTAGTCGCAGGCCACGATGCGGCGACCTTCCGGCGCCACGAACGCGGTGCGGATGCGCCGCCCGTCCTCGGTGCGGATCGGAATGTTCTGCAGGTTCGGGTCGGAGGACGAAAGCCGCCCGGTGGCGGCACCGGCCTGGTGGTAGCTGGTATGTACCCGCCCGGTGTCGGGATTCACCATTTCGGGCAGCTTGTCGGTATAAGTGCTGCGCAGCTTGGCGAGGCCGCGATGTTCGAGGATCAGACGCGGCAGTTCATGCTTGTCCGCGATCGCTTCCAGCGCTTCCTCGTTGGTGCTGGGTGCGCCGGTCGGGGTCTTGGCTTGCACCGGCAGCCCGAGTTCATCGAACAGCAGTGCGCCCAGCTGCTTGGGCGAATCGAGGTTGAAGGCACGCCCGGCCAGCTCGAAGGCACGTTGCTGGGTGGCAAGGCCGCGTCGCGCCAGATCCGCGCTCTGGCGCCGCAGTTCGGCGGCATCGATCAGCACGCCGTTGGCCTCCATCGCCTCCAGCACCTCGACCAGCGGCATCTCGATCTCGCGGTACACCGCATCCAGTGCCGGCTCGGCCGCAAGCTTCGGGCGCAGCGCGCGATGCAGGCGCAGGGTGATGTCGGCGTCCTCGGCGGCATACGGCGCCGCCTGCTCCAGAGCCACCTGCGAGAACGGAATCGACTTCGCGCCCTTTCCGGCGACGTCCTCGTACCTGATCGTGTCGTAGCCGAGGTAACGCTTGGCCAGCGAATCCATGTCATGGCGGCTGGCGGTGGAGTGATAGACGAAACTCTGCAGCATCGTGTCCTCGACGTAGCCGCGAACGACGATGCCATGGCGGCGCAGCACATGCAGGTCGTACTTGCCATGCTGCCCGAGCTTGGGCCGGGTTGCGTCTTCGAGCAGTGGCTTGAGCGCGGCGAGGGTTGCCTCGCGCGGCAGCTGCGGCGGCGCGCCGGGATAGTCGTGTGCCAGCGGCAGGTAGGCCGCCTGTCCGCATTCGACCGCGAAGCTTAGCCCGACGAGATTGGCGCGCATCGGATCGAGCGCGTCGGTTTCGGTGTCGAACGCGATCAGTTCGGCCGAGGCCAGGCGCGCGATCCAGGCATCGAGTCGGTCGCGGGTGAGCAGGGTTTCGTAGTCGCCTTTCACCGCCAGCGCCGGATCGAGCGCAACGGCTTCCGCCTCCGCTGCGCGCGCATATCCACCGCTGCGGCTCTTTCCCGGCTCGGCATGGGAGGCGCCCGTTGCCGTCGGCACTTCGCTATGTTGGGCACCGAGCGAGCCAGCTTCGAGTTCGCGCAGCGCCTGGGTGAAGCCATAGCGCGTGTAGAAAGCGCGCAAGGCCTCCACATCGCGCTCGCGTGGCACCAGCGTCTCGCAGCTCTCCCCAAGCGGCACGTCGGTCTTGATCGTGGTGAGGGTGCGATTCAGGGGCAGGCGCGGCACTGCCGCGCGCAGGTTCTCTCCGATCTTTCCGCCGATCCGGTCTGCATTTGCGATCACGCCATCGAGCGAACCGTAATCGGCCAGCCACTTGGCCGCGGTCTTGGGCCCGCACTTGTCCACGCCGGGAATGTTGTCGACGCTATCGCCCATCAGGGCGAGGTAGTCGACGATCTGCTCGGCGCGTACCCCGAACTTCTCCATCACGCCCGCGTCGGAATCCAGGCGCGAATTGCTCATGGTGTTGATCAGGGCAATCGAGCCTTCGCCGCGACCCGCCGGCCGCACCAGTTGCGCGAAATCCTTGTCGCCGGTGGAGATCGTGACCGCCATCCCGGCCCGCGCGCCCTGCAGCGCAAGCGTGCCGATCACATCGTCGGCTTCGACGCCGGGCACGCGCAGGATCGGCAATCCCAGCGCCTGCACCATCGCCAGCATCGGTTCGACCTGGGCGCGCAGGTCATCGGGCATCGGCGGGCGATGCGCCTTGTAGGCCGGAAACAGTTCATCGCGGAAGGTGGGTCCCGATGCATCCATCACGAAAGCGGCGCTGTCGGGCCTTTCCTTCAGGCTGGCGCGCAACATGTTGTAGACGCCGAACAAGGCACCCGTCGGTTCGCCCTGCGCGTTGCTCAGCGCGGGCAGGCCGTGGAAGGCGCGATACAGGTAGGACGAACCGTCGATCAGAACCAGGCGTTTCATGCCGCCAGTGTAACGGGGGCACCCTGCGGTATCCTGCGCCGCACTCCGGAGGCCACCATGCGCATGATCCTGTTCGTCTCGATGCTGGGCACGTCCTGCGCCCTGGCGCAGTCCCCGGCGGCACCGTCGCAGGATGGTGCGCCGGCCACCGAAACCATCCTGGTCGACGACCGCGAGGCCACGCTGCGTCCGGCCGACGAGCCCTTGCCCGAAAAGATCCTGGAACCGCCGCCGCCAGAAGCGGCGCCCACGGTCTCGATCCGCACCGACGGCAACGGCGACGTGGTGGAGGAATATCGCCAGAACGGCCGCGTCTACCTGGTGAAGGTGCGGCCCTTGAAGGGACGCCCGTATTCGCTGCTCGATACCAATGGCGATGGTCGCCTCGACGAAACCGACTTCGAAGGCACGGTGCGACCGGTGTTCTGGACCTTGTACGAATGGAACTGACGCCGCCGCCGCGGGCGGTGTCCGGAATGCGGGCACGCCGATGATTGCGCGCCTCGCCAACGGCATCGATCGCGGCGTGGATGCGCTCGGCCGCGCGCTGTCGTGGCTGACCCTCATCCTGGTGGTGCTGTCCTTCGGCCTGGTGCTGGCACGCTATGCCTTGGGCATCGGCTCCATTGCCGGCCAGGAGTCGGTGCTCTGGCTGCACAGTCTGGTGTTCCTGCTGGGCGCGGCTTATGCGCTGCGCCACGGCCAGCACGTGCGCGTGGACCTCCTCTACCAGCGCTTCTCGCCGCGCGGGAAAGCCTGGGCAGACCTGCTCGGCACCCTGGTCTTCCTGCTTCCATTCTGCGCCTTCATGCTCTGGGTCAGTCTCGACTACGTCGCGGCGAGCTGGTCGCAACACGAGGCCTCGCGTGAACCGGGCGGCCTGCCCGGCGTGTTCGTGCTCAAGACCCTGATTCCCGTGGCCGCGGCGCTGCTCGCGCTGCAGGGCGCGTCGCTGTGCTTGCGCGCGCTGCTGGCGCTGCGCGGGGAGTCGCGCTGATGCACGAATGGATGTTGCTGCTGCTCGTGCTCGGCTTGCTGGCGGCGCTGGCCACCGGCTATCCGGTGGCCTTTGCCCTCGGTGGCACGGCCTTGCTGATGGCCGGCATCGGCATCGCCACCGGCAGCTTCGACGCGTCCTTCCTCGAAGCCTTCCCGAACCGCGTGTTCGGCACCATGAGCAACGACACCCTGCTCGCGGTGCCCTTGTTCGTGTTCATGGGCGTGATGCTGGAACGCTCGAAACTCGCGGAAGCCCTGCTCGAAAGCGTGGCGGCGCTGTTCGGCGACAAGCGCGGTGGCCTCGCCATCGCAGTGCTGCTGGTGGGCGCGCTGCTCGCGGCGTCCACCGGCATCGTCGGCGCCACCGTGGTGACGATGGGCCTGATCTCGCTGCCCACGATGCTGCGCAATGGTTACGACCCGAAGCTGGCCTGCGGCACGATCTGCGCCTCGGGCACGCTCGGCCAGATCATCCCACCCTCGGTGGTGCTGGTATTGCTTGGCGACCAGCTTGGCAACGCCTACCAGCAGGCTCAGCTCAAGCTCGGCAACTACGCGCCGGAGTCGGTGTCGGTGGGCGACCTGTTTGCAGGTGCGATCCTGCCCGGACTGGGCCTGGTGTTGCTCTACCTGGTCTACGTGAGCTGGATCGCATGGCGCCAGCCGCAACGCGCCCCCGCGCTGGCCCCGGAACAGATCGCGCGGCTCAAGGCCGGCTCCCTGTGGCGTGCGCTGCTGCCGCCGCTGCTGCTGATCGTCGCGGTATTGGGTTCGATCCTCACCGGCTTCGCCACCGCGAGCGAAGCCGCCGCGGTGGGCGCGGTGGGCGCCACGGTGTTTGCCCTGATCGCGCGTCAACTCGATCTTTCGCGGCTGCGTGAGGTGATGCAGCAGACCACCCAGATCACCGCCATGGTATTCGCGATCCTGCTGGGTGCCGCGCTGTTCTCGCTGGTGTTCCGCGGCTACGGCGGCGACGAGGCCGTGCACGCCCTGCTCAGCAACCTGCCCGGTGGCGCCACCGGCGCGCTGATCGCGGTGATGGGGGTGATGTTCCTGCTCGGCTTCGTGATCGACTTCATCGAGATCGTGTTCATCGTGGTGCCGATCGTGGCGCCGGTGCTGTTCGCGCTGGGTGTCGATCCGGTCTGGCTCGGGGTGATGATGGGCATCAACCTGCAGACCTCGTTCCTCACCCCGCCCTTCGGCTTCGCCCTGTTCTACCTGCGCGGCGTCGCCCCGCCGGAAGTCACCGCCGGCCACATCTATCGCGGTGTAGTGCCATTCATCGCGCTGCAGGTGTTGATGCTCGTGATCCTGGCGCTGTGGCCGCAACTGGCGACCTGGTTGCCCGATCTGCTTTACGGCTGATCGGGCGCGGGCGGCGGCACGTAGACCAGGTCGGTTTCCAGGCCGTCATTGCGCGCCAGCACCAGGGCGGATTCATCCGGTGCCAGCGCAATCGAAGCGCCGATGGCGTTGGGCCGCTCACGGGTGACGAAGCGCGTCGCGCCGGAGTCGAGATCGTGGCGATAGATGCCGGCAGGGCGTTGCGCGGCGGCGTCTTCGGCCGCGGTGTAGTAGATCGCATTCCCATGCAACTGCCAGGCACCGCGGTCATCGCCGATTTCGGGCAGGAGGCTGCGGGCACGGCCATCCTGCCTGTCCTGCAACCACACACCGGCCGTGCCCGGTCGATGGCAGGCCAGCCAGCGCGCATTGGCCACGCAACGATCCACGACACCCACGTCCACCACGGCAGGTGTCGATTCGTCGAGTCGCACGCGCCACAGCCGCGGCGTGGCGATTTCGGCATCGATCATGCCGAGCGTGTCGGCATCGAGGAAGAACGCGCCGTGGCGGTTGCGCCCGAGTTCGGGGCGACATTCGGACTGCGCCGTCGCCAGCGTGTGCAGGCAGAACTGTGCGCCATCGGCGTCGTAGCGCAACACCAGCAGTCGCTCGCCATCGGGAAACCACACCGGTGAAGTCCAGCGCAGCGCGGGATCGAGCGGCAGCTTGCGCTCCTCGCTGCCGTCGGGACGCATGAGGTAGACGCCTTCGCGTCCGTCGCGATTGGAGCCGAAGGCCAGCCACTGGCCGTCGGGCGAATACGCAGGCTGGCTGTCGTAACGAGCCGAAAGCGTGAGCCGCTGCGATTCGGCGTTCGCGTTACGCAGGTCCACGCGCCACAGGTTGGCGTCGTAACGCGCCACCTCGTACACCAGTGCGCCATTGCGGGCGAGATCGGGATAGCGCGCATCGGCGCCGCCCAGCATCGTGCTTTCGCCGCTGCCTTGATCGAAACGCAGCAGGGCCCGCTGGCCCAGACTGTCGTCGGCCAGGATCACGCTGCTGTCGGATGCGATCGCATGGCCGAAACCCAGGTACGCCGCAGGACGCAGCACACGCTCGATGCCGCTATGCAGGTCCAGCGCATGCACGCTGCGACCCCAGGCATCGCCACGCCAGAACACGATGCCGCGGCCATCGGGCGCGTACCGCGGCATCAGGTCGCGCAGGCCGGTGGGTGGCGTGCTCAAGCGGCGCGCTTCGCCAGCGGGGAATGCGACCTGGGTCAGGCCACGCTGCTCGGCATTGCCGGCGAGCAGCAGGTGCTTTCCGTCGGGCGACCAGTCGGGACAAGTCACGGCGGTCGCCGGTTCGCAAGCGACCAGCACTCGCGCCGGACCGCCCAGCAAGGCGCGATGCACCACTTCGCACACGCCCGGGCGCAGGCGTATCCAGGCCAGCGTGGTGCCGTCGGGCGACACGCTGCCGCACAGGTTGTCGCTCTCGTCCTGCACCAGCACCCGATCTTCGGTGCCATCCACCGCACGCAGGCGCAGCTGCGCCGGCTCGCCCTCGCCGTGGGCGCGGGTGTAGACCACCCAGCGCGCGTCCGGGGTGAAACGCGGAAACAGCTCCCGCCCCGGTTCGGTGGTGAAAGGCCGCGCACGCAACAGGTTGGCTGCGGTGAACGGATCGGCCACGGCAGGCGAGACGGTGGGCGCGGTCGAGGATGGCGTGTCGTCGCGCGCCAGATAGACCAGGCCCGTGGCTGCGAACAGCGCGGCGACCAGGGCGCGCCGCGGAGTGAATCGGCGCGACCGCCCAGCGGCTGGTGATGGCGCGGGCCCTGCGTCCGGCTCGCGGTCCGGCGCGTGCACGGCCGCGGCATCGGGCCGGGATTCGGCATCAGGCGCGACGTCGCCCACGTCCGCCACCAGGCGGTAGCCGCGCTTGGGCAGGGTTTCGATGTAGCGCGGCGCCCGCGCCTCGTCGCCCAGCGCCTGGCGCAGGTCGGCAATCGCGCGCGACAAGACCTCGTCGTTGACCTGGCGCCGCTCCCAGACCTCGTCAAGCAGGGTTTCGCGCGCCACCATGCGCCCCGGCTCGGCGGCGAGGCGCAGCAACAGGTCGGCGAGCTTGGCGGGCAAGCGCTGGACACTCTGGCCGCGGCGCAATTCGTTCGGGCCCGGGTCGAGCACGAATTCGCCGATTCGCACTGGCCGATGGCGTCGGATCAAGGACATGCGCGCGACGATACCGGGACGGGCCGCCACAGGGCGAGGTCTGGTGCGCCGGGGCGAGAAAAAACGGAGGAAAAACGGACGCCAGGATCAGGCGGCGCGCCGATTCGACGGGCAGCGTGTGGCCCTCCCCACACCGGAGTCCAGCCCATGTTCCGCTCGCTCGTCCTGATCACCCTTTGCGCGCTTGCCGCGACCGCCCAGGCCCAGTCCGCCTGCAGCCACTACGCCCTGGTCAGCGGCTATTTCAGCAACGTGCACATCCTCGATGCCTGCAGCGGGGCCTACCTGCGCGATCTGGACGCGCAGAGCAATCGCCTGCGTGGCCCGCAGGCGATCAAGCTCGGCCCGGACGGCGCGCTCTGGGTGGTGAGCGAACGCAACGCCCAGATCAACCGCTATAGCGCCGAGGACTTCACTTACCTGAGCGCGCCGATCGGGGTCGGCACCGGCTTCGGCGTCACCGGATTCGACTTCCGCGGTCAGGAGGTGTACGTCGGTGGCTACGATGCCGACAGCGTGCGGCGCTACAGCCTGACCGGGCAACTGCTCGGGACGGCGGTGCCGGCCAATGCCGGCGTCGGTGGTCCCGACAACGGGCTCGCCTTCGGACCGGATGGCCTGCTGTATGTACCAGGCTTCGACACCCACAACGTGCTGCGCCACAACCCGGCCACGGGGCAGAACGCCGTGCTGGTGCCCGGCGGCAGCGGCGGGTTGCGCAACACGCGCGGCATCCTGTTCCGCCCGGACGGCGAGACCTTCCTGGTGAGCTCAGAAGGCAGTGGCCAGGTGCTGGAGTATCGGCGTGACAACGGGGCGCTGGTGCGGGAACTGGTGCGCGGACTGGTAGGCCCGACCGGACTGGCCTGGGCACCGGACGGCTCGCTCGCAGTGCTGGATCAGGGCGGCGTGCAATTGCGCGATCCGGGCACCGGCGAACTGCGCCGCAACCTGGTCGGTGCCGGCAGCGGACTCTCGGGCCCGACCTATGTGGCCTTCGTGCGCAATCCCGCCGCCACCGCGCCGCCGTCGCCCAGCCAGATCGGCACCCAGTTCTGGATCAGCGGCGCGGGACGCCTCGATGGCCGCCGCCTCGTGGTGGATGCGATGCAGAGCACCACCGGCCCGAAGTTCGGCGCCGATTTCAATCCGGCCGAGGTGGTCAATGCGCGTTGGGGTTCGCTGACCGTGGACTTCCAGAGCTGCAGCACGGCCACCATGCAGTGGAACTCCAGCGGCAACGACAGCGCCAACTTCGGCACCGGCGGCTATGCGCTGACGCGGCTGCTGCCGAGTCCCGGCGTGCAGCGCTGCAACAGCGTCGGGTTCGCGCAATCGCCGCCGGAAGACTGGTTGAACGGGATCTGGTCCGGCGGCGCCGCGCGCAGCGGCGAAGGCTTCGTGTTCGAGTTCGTGAATCAGGCCACGGTGGGCGCGGCCTGGTTCACCCATCGTCCGGCACCGACGCCCACCGCGATGCAGGACTGAATCAGGCGCGCATCGAATACCAGGCCGCTTCCGACAGCGCGTGCCACTGCGCGGCGCGCTGCTGGAAGGCACGCATCGAGTCGTAGACCTTGCGGGTGAAGGCATCCTTGGCCGCCACTTCTTCCAGCACCTCGGTGCTGGCCTTCCTGAGCGCCGCGAGGATGTCACTGGGCAGTGGCCGGAACTCGACCTTGTGCTCGGTCCTGAGCGTTTCCAGCGCCTGCTGGTTGCGCGCGGTGTACTCGGCCAGCATCGCGTCGTTGACCGCGGCGCAGCAGGCCTGCACCAAGGCCCTGAGATCATCCGGCAAGGCCTCGAAGGCCGGCTTGTGGATCATGCATTCGAGCGTGGGGCCGGGTTCCTGCCAGCCGGGGTAGTAGCAATACTTTGCCACCCGATGCAGACCGAAGGCGAGATCGTTGTACGGGCCCACCCACTCGGTGGCGTCGACGGCACCCGACTGCAACGCGGTGAACAATTCCGCGCCGGGCAGGTTCACCGTGGTCACGCCCAGCCGCGCCATGACCTCGCCGCCGAGACCGGGAATGCGCATCTTCAGCCCGGCCAGATCGGCCAGCGAATTCAGTTCTCGATTGAACCAGCCAGCCATCTGCACGCCGGTATTGCCGGCGGCGAACGGCACCAGGTTGTAGGGCGCGTACAACTCGCGCCACAGCTCGATGCCACCGCCGAACTGCAGCCAGCCGTTCATCTCCTGCGCATTCATGCCGAACGGCACGGCGGAAAAGAAGGTGGCGGCCTCGCTCTTGCCTTTCCAGTAATACGAGGCCGAATGCCCCATCTCGGCGGTGCCGCGACTCACCGCGTCGAACACTTCGAACGGCGGCACCAGCTCGCCGCCGCCATACACCTTCACCGTGAGCCGACCACCGCTGCTGCGCGTGATCAGTTCCGCCAGCTGGGCTGCGCCCGTACCGAGCCCGGGAAAGTTCGCCGGCCAGGCCGTCACCATCTTCCACTGGCGCGGCGCGGTGTCGGCGGCCTTGTCGCCCTCCGCGCCGGGCGCGGCGGTCTTGCCGCAAGCCGCCAACCCGCCCGTGACCGCGGCTGCGCCCGCACCGACCAACCAGTCTCTACGCTTCATTCCCGCCTCCCGTGAGTTCGGGGGCGAGTGTAGCGGCTGGCGACCAGCCTCCTGCTACGTCCGCCGGCGTGCGCTCATTCGATGCACGGTACCTGCATCTGGGGCTGGCGCTTGCCGGTGCGGGTCAGCGCCATTTCTTCGGCAACTTCCAGCAAGGCCAGTCGCATCCTGGGCGACGCAGACCGATAGGCCTGCACCAGCCGTCGCTCGTACGGGTCGCTGCACGGAGTCGCGTCGGGCTGGGTGGAGTTCGTCGATGGCAACTGCATCCGTCCACGGCCGGTCGCCAACCAATCAAAGGACACCTGCGCCGCGTGCGCGATGGCCATCAGGTTCTTGCTGGCCGGACTGACGCCTGTGGCCGATTCCCAGTTCGCCACGGCGCTGCGTCCGACGCCACACAGGCACGCCAGAGTTACCTGCGACAGCTTGGCCATGCGCCTGGCTGTCCGGATCCGATCCGAAAGCTTCATGTCATCCCTGCCTGCAATGAAGCGGTTTCGATGTTTCGCGGGAGGCACTCCCGGGGGTGGGTATCGTCATCATTCCGGCTCGAAGGGTTGCTGGGTGAGGCGGCGGTACGGGCCATCTGACCGGTATCGGGTTGGGCAACATTCGCGCCCCTCAAAGTACATAGTCGGAAAACGATGGCCGAGCCGATCAATCGACCTCGCACGACCTGCAGGTGGCGGGTCGGCGGGTCATTCCGCGCCATGCCCGGTGACTGCGCCAGCGATATTGGCGCGAACTTGCCAGCATTGCTGGCAGGCGACTCACGCGTCGCACGGTGCCGCGCTTCGGTCCTTGGCCCTGTCAGCAATGCTGACCTACCCCCCGATTGCGCTCGCCGCGCGCTTGCCTAGAGTTCGCTGCCTCCGGTGGGTGGGCCTTGTGCCGAACTGTCGGGAATGGCAAGCGGCAACACGGCAGCCGCATCACGCGCAGCGGAGGTTCAGTCGATGTCGGCGGGTTTGTTTCGCCAGGAAGCGCTCGATGCGCAACGCAGCAGCGGGCTGGGCGGCATTTCGCTGCTGCAGCCGCTCCGCCTGCGCCTGATGACGCTGGCGGCCATAGCGATCGCCGTCGTCGTGGTGCTGTTCCTGAGTTTCGGAAGCTACACCCGCCGCGCCCGCGTGGCCGGGCAACTGGTGCCGACGCAAGGCCTGGCGACGCTGGTTGCGCCGACCAGCGGCGTGCTGGAACAGCTTTCGGTGGCCGAAGGCGACCGCGTGCGCGCCGGGCAAGTGCTCGGGCTGGTGCGCGTGCCGCGCGCCACCTTGTCCGGCAGCACGGTCGATGCGCTGGAACGGAGCCTGGATCGGCGCCGCGACGGCCTGAGCCAAACCCAGGGCGCGCAGGCGCAACGGCTCGCCGCGCAGGAACGGGGCTTGCGCGCTCAACTGACGGACGCGCGGCGCGAACTGCAACAGGTCGAAGCCGAAGCCGCCACCCGGCAGGAACAGGCGCGGATCGCAGGCGAAACCCTCGCCCGTCTGCGCGAACTTGGTCGAAAGGCTTTTGCCAGCGACTTGCAGATCAAGCAGCAAGAGGCCTCCGCGCTCGAACATGTCGCCAGTGCGCAGTCTTTGCAGCGCCAGGCGCTCACCGCACAGCGCCTGATCGGCCAGCTCGAACAGGCGTTGGCGGAATTGCCCGCGCAACAAGCCAGCGCCGAGGCTGGCTATCGGCGTGAACTGGCCGCGTTGGAACAAGAACGCGTGCAAGTGCAGGCCGGCGGCGAAGCCGTCGTCACCGCGCCCGTGGATGGCATCGTCGCTACTCGTGTCGCCAAGGCCGGGCAGGCGGTTCAAGCCGGTCAGGCCTTGCTCAGCGTGTTGCCGGCCGATGGCGAGCTGGAAGCCGAGTTGCTCGTGCCCAGCCGCGCCATCGGCTTCATCGCGCCGGGCGACGAGGTGCTGCTGCGCTATCAGGCGTTTCCCTATCAGAAGTTCGGCCATCACCCCGGCCGCGTCGCGCGCATCACCCGCAGCGCACTCAGCCCCGGCGAACTCGGCGCCCTGGTCGGCCAAATCGCGTCCACCGAACCGCTCTACCGCATCACCGTGGCCCTGGCCGCGCAGAGCATCACGGCTTACGGCCAACCCGAAGCGCTAAGGCCCGGCATGTTGCTCGATGCCGACATCCTGGGCGAGCGGCGAAGGCTGATCGAATGGGTGTTCGAGCCGTTGTATTCGCTCAAGGGGAGGCTTGGCCAGGGATGACCACCGACCCGAATCCCCTCACTGAACTGCCGGGTGCATTCCCGGACCTGGACGCATCGCGCGTCGACATCAACCAAGGAGAAACCAATGCGTAGATTGAACGAGGTGGAATTGGCCGTGGTATGCGGCGGCGAAGTCGAGGGTGGTCCGGACTTCCCGGTGTTCCCGAGTGGCATGACGGATGCCGAGTGGGCGCAGTGGGAAAACTTCTTCGCCGACCAGGAAACGCGCAACGCGCCGAAACCATGATTCACGAGCGGTCCGCACGTCGACGATTCCAGCGAAAAGTAAGCGGGTGGACCGAGTGAGAAAGGGAAATGAATTGCCGGGTGCGTTCCCGGACCCAATACGCATGGGGAATGCGTTGCCAATGATGTTGGAGATATCAAATGCGTGAACTTGGCTTTGAAGAATTTCACTTTGTGAACGGCGCCGGCGCTGCTGAGACAATCACCATCGGCTCCGCGGTCGGTGGCGGAATCGGAATCGAATTGGGCATTACCTACGGTGCCGGCGCTGCCACGGGTGGCGTCATCGGCGCTTGTGCCGGTGCCGGCCTTACTGGAGCTTTTCTTGTAGGCTGGGAAGCAGGCTCCGCAATCTACGACGCATTTGATGAAGAAATTCAAGCCGGATTGGACGGTATCTTCGGCGGCTAAGTTGTCAGGTGCCGCGGGTGCAGTTTGCCCGCGGCACCCCGCAGGCGTTTGAAGCGGCATTGACACCAACTCCAAGGCATCCCCCTTTTGGGATGCTGTATTTGTCCACCCGGGCCCTCTGTCGAGCGTAAGACTATGGATCAAGAAGAACTATACCGCCGGATTGCGATCAACTCCGGAAGCGTCGTGGTCGTTATCGGACTGTCCTATTTCTTCTTTTCGACCGACGCCGCGGCGGACCTTTCGCCCTGGCTGAGACTCGTGGCGGCGCTGATAGGCACTACGGCGTGTTTGATCGGCCTCAGAGTGTATTTTCTGCAGCACGACAAAGCGCGCCGAAACAAGTCCGACGATTGATTTGAGCAGTATCGCGTCTTCTTTCTGCGCATGAAGGCGAAAGCATGAGCCTGTTTGCCGTGCTGTTCCTGATCGGTTTTTCCCTGGCGCAGGTTGGCTGGGCCTGCTTTCGCAGCCCCGACGTCGGTTGCTTTCGCTTCGTGCCAATGTGGAAGGCGCGCGACTACTTTCACCCGCCCGGCGTGGCGTTGTGGGCAGAAGGGCTGATCTTCTGCGGTGGTTTCCGGTTGGGTGACGGCGAGTCGTGAAATCCATCCTTCAATCCGAAGCCGCCGAATGCGGTCTGGCCTGCCTTGCGATGGTGGCCGAGGCGCATGAACTGCGCCTCGGCCTGCCGGAGCTGCGTCGGCGATTTTCGCTATCGCTCAAGGGCGCCAAGCTCAATCACCTGATCCATGTCGCGCAACAGTTGGGCTTTCAGAGTCGTGCGTTGCGACTGGATCTGGACGACATTCCCAAACTCAAGCTGCCCTGCATCCTGCATTGGGATCTGAACCACTTCGTGGTGCTGGCCAAGGCCGACAAGCGCCAGGCGACGGTGCTCGATCCGGCCTTCGGCGAACGACGGGTCGATTACGCCGAACTCTCGCGCCATTTCACCGGCGTGGCGCTGGAATTGACGCCGACCACCGGGTTCCAGCCGCGGCGCGCCGCGCCGTCGATTTCCGCGAGGCAGTTGGCCGGGCCGGTGCGCGGCTTGTGGCGCGCGCTGGGTCAAATCCTTGCGCTGTCGCTGGCCTTGCAGGTGTTCGTACTACTCGCGCCGTTCCTGATGCAATGGGTGGTGGACCAAGTATTGGTGTCGGCCGACCAGGACCTGCTCACCGTGCTGGGGCTGGGTTTCGGGCTGGCCTTGCTGCTGCAGATCGGCATCGGACTGCTGCGCGGCTGGTCGGTGGTGTATCTGTCCTCGCGCCTCGGGCTGCAATGGATGGGCAACGTGTTCGCGCATCTGATGCGCCTGCCACTCGAGTTCTTCGAGAAGCGGCATCTGGGCGACATCACCTCGCGCCTGGGATCGATCGGCACCATCCAGAAGACGCTCACCACCAGCTTCGTCGAGGCGCTGATCGACGGCGTGATGGCGATGGCGACCTTTGCGCTGATGCTGGTCTACAGCTGGAAACTGGCAACGGTGACGGTGGGGGCGGTGGGCTTGTATCTGGGCATCCGCGCCCTGGCCTATCGGCCGGTGCGCGATCGGGTCGAACGCCAGTTGGTGGCCGCCGCGAAACAGCAGTCGCACCTGCTGGAATCCTTGCGCGGCATGCAGAGCCTGAAGGTGGCCGGGCACGAATCGCAGCGCCGTGCGAGCTACGACAACCTGATGGTGGAGACGGTCAACGGGGAGGTGCGCCTGGCGCGCTTGAATCTGGGTTTCAGCGGCGCCAGCCAGCTGGTGTTCGGGATCGAACGCATCGCGGTGATCTGGATCGGCGCGCTGCTCGCGCTGCAGAACGTGTTTTCGGTCGGCATGCTGATCGCCTATCTGGCCTACAAGGATCAGTTTGCGCAGCGCACCGCGGCACTGATCGACAAGTGGATCGAGTTCCGCATGCTGCGCCTGCACGGCGAGCGCCTGGCCGACATCGTGCTGACGGAGCCCGAGGTCGATGCCGCTTCGGCGTTCGAGGCGGCACCGCCGACGGACGTGCGCATCGAGGTCGACAACCTCTCGTTCCGCTACGCCGAGGGGGAGCCCTGGGTGCTGCGGGAATGCAGTTTCAGCATCGCGCCGGGCGAATCGGTGGCGATCATTGGCCCTTCGGGCTGCGGCAAGACCACACTGATGAAGCTGATGCTGGGCCTGCTGACGCCGAGCGATGGGTCGATCCGCATCGGTGGCAAGGACATTCGCACCCTGGGTAAGCGCAACGTGCGCGCCATGGTTGGTGCGGTGATGCAGGACGACCAACTGTTTGCCGGCAGCCTCGCCGACAACATCGGGCTCTTCGACAACGAATTCGATCTGGCGCGAATCGAAGCGGCGGCGCGGCTGGCAGCGGTGCACGAGGACATTGCCGCGATGCCGATGGGCTATCACAGCCTGATCGGCGACATGGGCAGTTCGCTCTCGGGCGGACAGAAGCAGCGCGTGATCCTGGCGCGCGCCTTGTATCGCCACCCCAAGTTGCTGTTCCTGGACGAAGCTACCAGCCACCTGGACGTGATGCGCGAACGGCAGGTCAACGCCGCGGTGCGCAAGCTCGCCCTGACGAAGGTCATCGTGGCGCACCGACCCGAAACCATCGCCAGCGCCGATCGGGTGCTGGTGATGGAGGGCGGGCGCGTCGTGCGCAGCTTCACGCCGGATATCCGGGCGACCCGGCAGCCGACTCCGAGCGAGGCGGCCTGAGCCTCCGCCCGCCCAACGCCGGCTGAACCCGCCACGGGCGCCTGGCCGATTTCCGCCCGGCGGCGCGTATTCCCTTCCAAATCGCCGCCTTTTGCGGCTTTGGGGCCGCAAGGCGGGTGCTAGGATGACTGCTACGAACGAATCGTCGACGCGGGAGGCGACTGCCATGAAAACCCATCTGGGCCACTACGAAATCGTGTCCGAGCTCGGCCGCGGCGGCATGGGCGTGGTCTACAAGGGCTATGAGCCCGCGCTCGGCCGCCACGTGGCAATCAAGGAGCTGTCGCCGGCGCTGGCGCACGATCCGAACCTGGTGGAGCGCTTCCTGCGCGAGGCGCGTTCGATGGCGGCGCTGAGCGATCCGCACATCATCCAGGTCTATTTCATCGGCACCGATGAGCATACGCAGCAGCCGTTCTTCGCGATGGAGTTCGTCGACGGCGATTCGCTCTCGGGCCTGCTCAAGCGCGAAGGCAAGCTGAGCGTGGAGAACTCGCTCAAGGTCATGCACCAGACCGCGCAGGGCCTGGCCACCGCGCACGACAAGGGCGTGATCCACCGCGACATCAAACCCGGCAACCTGATGCTGACCCAGCGCGGCCAGGTCAAGATCGCCGACTTCGGCATCGCGCTCGCCACGCAGGACATTTCCAAGAAGCTCACCTCCACCGGCGAGTTCGTCGGAACCCCGGGCTATCTCTCGCCCGAGGTGTGCCTGGGCAAGACCGTTGACCAGCGTTCGGACATCTTCTCGCTCGGCATCGTGATGTTCGAAATGCTGTCGGGCAAGACGCCGTTCACCGATGAAAGCCCGCTCGGGCTGATGCTGGAAGTGGTGAAGGCCGAGATTCCCGACATCCGCGGCATCAACAAGGAAGTGGACCCGCAGACCGCGGCGATCCTGACCCGCATGGTGGCGAAGGAACCGTCCGATCGATTCCAGAGCTGCCACGATCTGGCCGCCGCGCTGGAAGCGCATCCGCTCGTGTCCAAGGGCGGCACGATCAAGTGGACCGCGCCCAAGCCGGCCGCCAGCGATGCCACCATGGTGGGTGCGCCGACGCCGGCTTCCCAGCCGCAACGCGTGGTGACGCCGCCGCCCGTGGTGCGCGCCGCGACGCCAGCACCGGCCGCGCCTGCCGCGGCGCAGGCGGCTCCGCCCGCACCGCCGGTCTTCGTGGACGCGCCCACCAACAAGTCGGCGCGCCGTCCGTCCGTGCTGGATCGTCAGGAGCGTTCCAGCGGTTCCAAGCTGCCGCTCGCCATCGCCGCGGCGATGGTGCTGCTGCTGGCCGGCGGCGCGTTCGCGTTCCGTGGCCAGATCGGCCAGTTCGTCGCAGGCTTTACCGGGCAGAAGGCGTATCAGGAAGGCGTGGCCGCGCGGCGCGCCACCGATCCGCTGCCGCCGGCGCAGGCCACGACTCCGGGCACCACGCCGGCCACCACGGCGTCCGTAGCGGCCACTTCGATCGCCGCTGACAATGGTGCGCGTCCCGACCCGGCCGTGGTGCCGGTGGCAACCGTCACCGAGCCCGCGCCGGCCAACGTGCCGCCGTCGGCGACGGTCGAGCCCGCGGCCGCAAATGACGCTGCTCCGATGCAAGTGGCCACCACCCAGGACAGCCCGACGCAGTCGCCGGCCATCAAGCGCCTGATGGCGGCGCGCAACGAGCGCCGCAACGACGTGGCCAGCACCTCGCCGCCGCGCGAGGTTGCGCCACCCGCCACGCCGCGCATCATCGTGATCGCGCGCGGCGACAGCGCCATCGTCGGCCCGGCACGGCAACGCATCGAGGAGCGCCTGAGCGACGCCGGCTTCGACGTGGTTGATCCGGAACTGGTGGGCCTGCGCGGTGGCGACCTCGCCACGATGTTCAACGCGCTGCGCCGCCACGCCACGGTCGCCATCGTGATCAGCGCCGACGCGGTGGGCGGCGCTCCCATCACCTTCCACGGCCAGGTCGATACGCTTTACACCGCCAATCTCACCGTGAAGAGCTATCTCGTGGGCGAGCGCCGCCCGCTCGGCCCCGGCTTCAGTGAACAGGTGAACTTCACCGCACTGGGCGCGGCGAACGAGGCCTACCGCGCCATCGATCCACGCCTGGATCGCCTGCTTGGCGATCTCAGTCCGTACCGCCGCGGTCGCGGCTGAGGACACGACGCCGGCCCGAGACCAGGGCCGACGCGTCATCGAAAAGGCCCGCGCTGCGGGCCTTTTCGTTTTCCCGCGTCACACCGCCTGCAAATTCGCGTAGCTCAGCACCAGCCACTTGCTGCCGCTGTCTTCGAAATTCACCTGCACGCGTGCATGCGCGCCGCTGCCTTCTGCGGCCACCACAAAGCCCTCGCCGAACTGTCCGTGCCGCACGCGCTGGCCGAGTTTCAAGGCATGCGAGGGGGCTTCAACAAAGCGAGGCGCATAGGCTGGGCGCGATACCTGCACCCGCGGCCGCACCTCGCACAGCACCGCCGCGGGGATCTCTCGCAGGAAGCGTGAAGGCACGCCATAGGTGTCGCTACCGTGGATGCGGCGCGACTCGGCATAGCTCAGCACCAGCTTCTGGCGCGCGCGGGTGATGCCGACGTAGGCCAGGCGGCGCTCTTCCTCCAACCGGCCGGATTCGTCGAGCGAACGCTGGCTGGGGAACAGTCCTTCTTCCAGGCCGGCAAGGAAGACGAGCGGAAACTCCAGGCCCTTGGCCGAATGCAGGGTCATCAACTGCACCCCGTCTTCCCAGGCCTCGGCCTGGCCCTCGCCGGCTTCGAGTGAGGCATAGGCGAGGAATGCGACCAGCTCCGGCATCGCGTCCTCGCCCTCGTCGCCTTCTTCGCGCGTGTAGCGGCTGGCCACGGTCACGAGTTCGTCCAGATTGTCGGTGCGCGAGTCGAGCAGGCCGCGCTGTTCGTTGGCGTAGTAGTCGCGCAGGCCGGAATGTTGCAGCACGTGGTCGATCTGTTCGGCCAGCGCCAGCGAGCCGGTATCGCCGGCGAGTTTCTCGATCAGCTCGACGAAGCCGCGCAGCGCGTTCTTCGCGCGCCCCGCGAGCGCGCCTTGCGCGATTTCCAGCAGCACGGCATCCCACAAGGGTACGGCCGTGTCGCGCGCGCGTTGCCGCACCTGATCGAGGGTGCGCTCGCCGATGCCGCGCGTCGGCGTGTTCACCGCCCGCTCGAAGGCGGCATCGTCGGCGCGATTCGCGATCAGGCGCAGGTAGGCGAGCGTGTCCTTGATCTCGGCGCGTTCAAAGAAGCGCAGCCCGCCGTAGACGCGGTAGGGCATCGAAGCCTGCATCAGCGCCTCCTCGAAGGCGCGCGACTGGGCATTGCTGCGATACAGGATGGCGGCGTCCTGCGCTCGCCCGCCGGCGGCGATCCAGTGGCCGATGCGCTCGACCACGAAGCGCGCCTCATCCACTTCGTTGTAGGCGGCGTACAGATCGATCGCCTCGCCGTCTTCGCCTTCGGTCCACAAGCGCTTGCCAAGGCGATCGGGATTGTTCGCGATCACCGCGTTCGCGGCCTGCAGGATGTGGTTGGTGGAACGGTAGTTCTGCTCCAGCTTGATCGTCGTGGCCTGGGGGAAGTCGCGCAGGAAATGCTGCACGTTCTCGACTTTCGCGCCGCGCCAGCCGTAGATGGCCTGATCGTCGTCGCCAACCACGAACACGCTGGCGCTGTCGCCGGCCAAGAGGCGCACGAAGCCGTACTGGATGGCATTGGTGTCCTGGAATTCGTCCACCAGCAGGTGGCGAAATCGCTGGCGGTAGTGCGCCAGCAAACCTGCATGGTCGCGCAACAGTTCATGCGCGCGCAGCAGCAACTCGGCGAAGTCGACCAGGCCGGCGCGTCGGCACACCGCGTCGTAGGCGGCATAGACGCGCAGCAGCAGGTCCTGCTCGGCGCGCCCGCCCTGGATATGTTCGGGGCGCTTGCCTTCATCCTTGCAACTGTTGATGAACCAGGCCGCCTGGCGCGGTGGCGTGCGGCTGTCGTCGATGCCGAGGTCGGCGATCACGCGCTTGACGAGGCGCAACTGGTCGTCCGAGTCCAGCACCTGGAAACCCTGCGGCAGCGCGGCCTCCTGCCAGTGCAGGCGCAACAGGCGGTGCGCCAGACCATGGAAGGTGCCGATCCACATGCCTGTCCTGAGCCCGGTCGAAGCCTGCCCCGAGCCTGTCGAATGGGGGCCGCGCGTGCCGCCCACAACGCTCTGTTCGCAGCGCAGGCGCATCTCGCCCGCGGCCTTGTTGGTGAAGGTCACCGCCAGCACGCCCCAGGATGGCACGCCCAGCACCTCGGTCAGCCAGGCGATGCGGTGCACCAGCACCCGGGTCTTGCCCGAGCCGGCGCCGGCCAGCACGAGGTAGTGGCCCGGCGGGGCCGATACGGCCTCACGCTGCGCCGGGTTCAGCGCATCCAGCAGGTGGGAAACGTCCATGCGCGAATTTTAGCCGGTGCGGGAGGAGTCCCGACCGGCGTGGCAGGATTGCCCCCGATCTTGCGTATCCTCTCCATGCAGGGACGTGGCCTCGGCCGCCACGACCTGCCGTTACAGTAGGCGTGTGGAACCACTGGCCACGGCCGACCTGCCCTGGCATCCGGAGACTTGAATGCGCGTCCTTCTCGCTTTTGCCCTTGGCCTCGGCCTGTTCGGCGCCGGCACCGCCCAGGCCCAGTATTCGATCGACTGGTACACGATCGACGGCGGCGGCGGCACTTCCGTCGGCACCTCGGGCACCGGCACGGTCTACAGCCTGTCCGGCACCATCGGCCAACCCGACGCCGACGTGGTGTCGCTGTGCTCGGGTGTCAGCTGCACCGGGGCCACCTATGAACTAACCGGCGGATTCTGGGCCGGCGTGGCGGGCGACCCCACGCCCGGTGCCGGCTGCGGCGCTGACTTGAACTGCATCTTCCGCAACGGCTTCGAGACGCCCTGACCCACTCCACGGGCGTCCCCGCGCCCGACTGGTTGGCAACCGCGCGACGTGGCCCCTGCCTCGCGCTTCCTGCGTGGACCTGCTCGAATCCACGCCGGAGCCCCTCATGCACCGTTCGCTACCTCGTGTCGCCCTGGTCGGCCTGACGCTGGCGCTGTCTTCGGCCGCCGCGGCCCAAGCCATCGGCACCGCCTTCACCTATCAGGGCGAATTGAAGTCCGGCGGCGTCGTGGCGCAAGGCCTGTTCGATTTCGAGGCTTGCCTGTACGACACGCCGGTCCTGCCCAACTCGATGCCGCTGAGTTGCATCGAGCGCCCGAATCGGCCAGTGGGCGAAGGTCGCTTCAGCCTGAGCCTGGACTTCGGTGCGGTGTTCGTCGGCACCGTGCGCTATCTCGAGATGCGGGTGCGCCCGGCCGGCGCCAGCACCTACACGGCGCTGGCGCCACGCCACGAAATCCGCCCCACGCCCGAGGCCTTGCGCGCCGCGAGCGCACCCTGGAGTGGCATAGCCGGCGCACCGGCCGGCTTCAGCGACGGCATCGACAATGACAGCGGCGGCGATATCACCGCCGTTGTCGCCGGTACCGGCCTGAGCGGTGGCGGCAGCACAGGCGACGCGACCCTGGGTATCGCCAACGCGGGTGTCGGCCTGGCCCAGATCGACACATCGCAAGTGCAGGCGCGCGTGAGCGGCAGTTGCCCGGACGGCGAAGCCCTGGTCGGCATCGGCAGCGACGGCAGTTCCACCTGCGCTTCGATTCCGGTGGCGTTCGATCATGTCATCGATGCGGCTAACGACGTCGGCAGCGACATCGATCTTGCCCTGCGCAGCGATGACCGCCCGGTGCTGGCTTACTACTACGCCTCGCTCACCGCCTTGAGGTTGCACCTGTGCGCGAACCGGGCCTGCAACGCTGGCGTGACCCGCACCATCGACTCCACGGGCGACGTCGGGCGCGGCGCGGCGTTGGCACTCACCAGCGACGGCCGGCCGGTGGTCGCCTACCAGGACACCACCAACCTCGCGCTCAAGCTCTACGTCTGCAGCAACGCCGATTGCAGCATCAGCACCCGCCGCACCCTCGACGATACCCGCGACGTCACCACCGCCATCGACCTCGTGATCCGCAACGATGGCCGTCCGCTCGTGGTGTATGGCGACAGCACGAGTTTCCAGACCACGGTGTTCGACTGCGCCGACGCCGGGTGCAGCAGCGGCACGCCGCGCACGGTCGTGTCATCCAGCACCTATGTTGGATCCGACCTCGCGCTCGCCCTCGACCCCGCCGGCCTGCCGGTGATCGCCAAGGGCGGCAACGGCGGTGCCGGCGTGCCGGTGCAACTGGTGCGCTGCGCGGATACCAGCTGCGCCGGCGCGAACACGCTCACTTCCGTAGCGGGCATCTTCGCTCAGAAACTCGACCTGGTGATGCGCAGCAACGACCGGCCCTTGCTTGCCACCGGCGGCGCCACTGCGAGCGTGCAGATCCTCGACTGCACCACGTTCACCTGCAGCGCCACAACCGCACGCCTGGTCGACGCCAACTCCTCGGATGGCGTCTCGCTGGCCGAACGCGCGTCGCAGCCCGCGCTGGCCTTCCGGCGCTTCATTGCGGCCGACGAGTCCTACCTGCGCCTGCATCGCTGCCTCGGCAGCTCATGCCTCGACGGCGCAAGCCGCGTGCTCGATGGCGGCTTCGGCGAGCGCGTCGGCAACGCGGCTGTCGTCGCCGTGCGCAGCGATGGCCGCCCGGTGATCGCACACTACGATTCGATCAACACGGATCTGTTGCTGCACGTCTGCGGCAACTCCGATTGCCTCTGAGCGCCGCGATCTGCTTCAGGCGGTGAGGGCGGGCTCAGTGCCCGCCGCCCTTGGCCGGCTTGGGCGCATTCATCATCAGGCGATCGGTCCAGGCGATGCCGATGGCCGAGAGGATGAAGATGGTGTGGATGATGGTCTGCCACATCACGCCGGCGGCGGTGATCGTGGTGCAGGCCTTGAAGTTCTTGATCCCGGCCTCGAGCGCCATCGGCACCAGCTTCATCGCCTCGATGCCGGCGGCGGTGCTGCACAGCGGAATGCCGTCGGTCATGCCGGCTTCGATGAAGGTCTTGAGCAGGTGGATCGAGCTGATGCCGATGATCGCCATTGCCAGCTTCACCTTCAGCACCGAGGCGTTCACGTGGCTCAGCCACTCGGGCTGGTCAGGGTGGCCTTCCAGGCGCAGTCGCGAAACGAAGGTCTCGTAGCCGCCGACGATCACCATCATCAGGAGGTTGCTGATCATCACCACGTCGATCAGGCCGAGCACGATCAGCATGATGTCCTGTTCGCCCAGCTTGGGCGTATCGGCCACGAGGTGCATCAGTTCCTTGCCGAACAGGTACACGTACACGCCCTGCGCCACGATCAGGCCCAGGTACAGCGGCAGCTGCAGCCAGCGCGAGGAAAAGATCAGCGTGGGCAGCGGGCCCAGGCCGTGGCGGGGCTTGGCATCGGAGTTCATGCGGGCGTGTCGGAAGGGAACGGGCGCCAAGGGTAGTGGCGGGCGCGACGCCTGCCAACTCGCGCGCCACACACGTGGCAAGCCGGTGGTCCTTGTCCGGAAAATCACCGACGACGGAACGCTCGCTAGAGCTTCTCCACGCCGGGCAAGGTCAGGACGTAGTCCGGCCCCATCAGTTGCGAGGGCGTGTAGTAACCGCCCCTGGGTGCGCCCGGCAACAGCCTCTCCACGATGCCGAGCGCAGCGGTGACGGTGAGGTCGTAGCCGTTGGGCACGCGCAGGCGCAGGCGTCTTTCGTTGCCATGCGCATCACGCACCTCGCCCCAGACGATGCTCTCGCTGCCGGCGCGGCGCGTGTCGTTCGGACCCTTGACGCTGCGTTCGACCCGGCGCTTGAGGAAGTTCTGCACGAAGCCGGCGCGCAACAGCGGCCCGAGCAGGCGTAGCCGGCGCAGCCGCGCCACGGTGCTCGGCGGCACCGCGGTGTACACCTCGACATTCGGGATGCCGGTGGACACGAACGAGGTGTAGACGTCGCCCCAGGGAATGGTGACCGTGGTGCGTTCGGACGCAGGCGACACGGCGGTGGCCGGACGCTCGAAGCGGCGCGACTTCCAGCCCAGCGGCACCACTTTCAACGCGCCGTTTTCGCGGATGCGTCCACCCTTGCCGAGGCCTTCGACGCTGGTCTTGGCGGTGCCGGGACTGAGGCCGCCACCGGCATCGAAGGCCAGCACCAGATGGGTTGCGCCGGGCAGCTCGCGCTTGAGCTGGGCCGCGGTGCAATCGGTGGGCACCACGTCGAAACCGGCGCCCGGCAACACCACGATGCCGGCGGCTTGCGCGCGCTCATGCTGCGCGTGGCAATGCGCGAACACGTCGATCTCGCCGGTGATGTCGAGGTAGTGCACGCGCTGCGCGAGGCAGGCCTCGAGCATCGGTGCACACGTCGCCGAGAAGGGTCCGGCGCAATGCAGCACCAGCTCGACGCCGCCCAGCCCGGTGCGAAGCGCATCGGGCGTCAATCCGAATGCCCGTGTCTCGAAACCGGTTTCGCGCGCCAGGGACTTCAAGGCCTCGGCATTGCGTCCGGCCAGGATCGGCTGCAGCCCGCGGCGTTTGGCCTCACGCGCGATGAGTTGCCCGGTGTAGCCATTGGCCCCGTAGATCATCCAGCTCATGCGGAAGGTTCCTTTTGCTTGCCGAGGCTGCTTGCGAGCTGGCTGCGCTCGCCCACCAGCTTCATCAACTGCTTGAAGTACAGATTCGGGAACCAGCGTTTCATGCGCCAGCGCAGGGGTTCGCGCCGCGTGGGGATGATCATGAACTCGCCGCGTTCGGCCGCGGCCAGCACCGCATCGCAGACGCTGTCGACGCTGTCGGGCGAAATGTCCATCAGCTTCTGCGCCACCACGGCCACGTTCGGATTGCCGATCGCGCTCTCGCACAGGTTGGTACGGAAGAAGGCCGGGCAGATCACGCCCACCCGCACGCCCTTGCCGTGCATCTCGGCACGCAGTTGTTCCGACAGCGCGACGACCCCGGCCTTGGCCACGCCGTAGGTCATCAGGCCGGGCGCGCCGGCCAGGCCCGCGAAGCTCGCGGTGTTGAGCACCTGGCCGCTGCCCTGCGCCACCATGCCCGGCACGAACAGGCGGCAACCGCGCACCACGCTGAGCAAGTTGATATTGAGCACGCGCTCCCACTCGGCCATGGTGGTTTCCACCATCGCGCCGCCCGAGGCGATGCCGGCGTTGTTGATCAGCACGTCCAGGCCCTGCCATTGCGCCTGGATCGCGTCATGCAGACTCTGCATCCGGGCATCGCAGCCCACGTCCGCGGTGAAGGCGAGATGGCCCGAACCGGGCAGCAGGGCGCGCGTCTGCTCGGCGCGTTCGGCAATCACGTCGACGCAGGCCACGCGGGCGCCGATGCCGGCATAGCGCAAGGCCAGGCCACGGCCCAGGCCGCTGCCGGCCCCGGTGATGAGAACTCTGCGTTGCGGCATGGGCGGCTCCGGCGGAATCGGCTAGCGTGTAGGATTCCGAGCATACCAGCCCGTATGGAATGCTTTGCATGAGCGCAACCTTGTTCGATCTTTCCGGCCGCACCGCCCTGGTCAGCGGCGCATCGCGCGGCATTGGCGCCTCCATCGCGCGCCTGCTCGGCGCGCACGGCGCGCACGTGGTGTGCGCCAGCCGCAAGCGCGAGAACTGCGAAGGAATCGTCGCAACGATCCAGGCCGACGGCGGCTCGGCCGAGGCACAGGCGATGCATGTGGGCGATGCGGCCAGCATCGAAGCCGTGTTCGCGACGCTCGACGCGGCCGGACGAACCTGCTCCATCCTGATCAACAACGCCGCCGCCAATCCCTATTTCGGACCGGCACTGGACATGAGCCTGCCGGCCTACGAGAAGACCGTCGAAGTGAACCTGCGCGGCTACTTCTGGACCACGGTGCAGGCCGCGCGCCGCATGAAGAACGCGGGCGGCGGCAGCATCATCAACATCGCCTCGGTGAATGCGCGCCGCGCCGCGTTCGGGCAGCTGGTGTATTCGATGACCAAGGCCGGCATCGTCAACATGAGCGAAGGCTTCGCCAAGGAACTGGCGGCGCAGAAGATTCGCGTCAACGCCATCCTGCCCGGCCTGACCGATACGAAATTCGCCTCGGCGCTGACCGGCAACCCGCAGATTCTCGATATGATGCTGCGCATGATTCCGCTGCAACGCGTGGCGCAGCCGGACGAGATCGCGCCGATGGCGCTGTTCCTGGCCTCCGATGCCGCGAGCTACGTCACCGGCGCGACCTTCGCGGTGGACGGCGGGTATCTGGCGTAGGTCCGCCGCGGCACGCGGATCATCGTCGCGCTACGCTGATGCGATGAAGGACGCCGTCAACGAACTGGAATATCTGCGCCGCGACTGGCAAGCCCGAATGCTGGAAGCCAGCCTGCATGACGAGGCGGTGGAACGGGGCTGGGCACGACCGGATCCGGCCACGGAGCGGGCCAACGCGGTGCGCGCTGCGGAAGCCGCGGCCATCCATGCCCGTCTGGTGGAACTCATTGCCATGCACCGCCGGGCAGGCGATGGCGTACTGGCGGCGTGGGTGGCACGTCATCTGGAGGCGTGCCTGGTCGAACTGCAGCGCAGTGCCAAGATGACGGCCATCGATGCCGCGCCGCGCACGATCTGCATCGGTGAAGTACTGGAGCACTGCGGCGCGATGCTGGGTCCGGCGGGCGCGCCCTTCGTGGTCAATACTTGTTACCTGCCGGACTACGAAGTCACCTGGGATCTTGGTCGTCGCGGTTGAAATGCCCATGCTGCGCTCACGTGTCAGCTTCCGTCCCTTGCGGAGATGTCCATGATCGACCTGCATTACTGGCCCACGCCCAACGGCCACAAGATCACCCTGTTCCTGGAAGAGGCGGAGCTGGCTTACACCATCAGGCCGGTGAACATCGGCACGGGCGAACAGTTCCGGTCCGAGTTCCTCGCGATCGCGCCGAATAACCGCATGCCGGCAATCGTGGATCATGCGCCGGTCGACGGCGGTGCGCCGATCAGCGTGTTCGAATCGGGCGCCATCCTGCTGTACCTGGCCGACAAGACCGGACGCTTCCTTCCGCGCGACTTGCGCGGCCGCAACACCGTGCTGGAGTGGCTGTTCTGGCAGATGGCGGGGCTCGGCCCGATGACCGGGCAGTACGGACACTTCCATGTCTACGCGCCGGAGGAAGTTCCGTACGCGCGCGACCGTTACACGCGCGAAGCGCAACGCCTGCTGCGCGTGCTCGATACGCGCCTCTCGGGGCGCGAATTCATCGCCGGCGACGACTACTCGATCGCGGACATGGCCAGTTATCCCTGGATCAGTCCGTACACGAAAGCGCCACTGGATCTGGAGCCGTTCCCCGAAGTACGGCGCTGGCAGGCCGCGATACGCGCGCGGCCCGCGACGCAGCGCGCGTATGCGCGCGCAAAGGAATTCACCCGTCCAACCGAATTGAGCGAGGAGCAGCGTCGCATCCTGTTCGGGCAGGGCGCAGCAACGCCGCGCTCCTGATCCGTCACGGCGAGGAAGGTCAGGCCGCAGCGCGCCGCGCCTCCGCCATCAGCGCCTCGATCGCATCGATCTGTTTGGGCGCCCCCGCAGTCAATACCTCGTTGCCTTGCGTCGTGATCGCCACATCGTCCTCGATGCGCACGCCGATGCCCTGCCACTTGGCCGCGACGCCCTTGCTGCCGGGCGCGATGTAGAGGCCGGGTTCCACCGTGAACACCATGCCCGGTTCGAGCAGGCGGAACTCGCCGTCGATGCGGTAGTCGCCCACGTCGTGCACGTCGAGACCGAGCCAGTGCCCGGTCTTGTGCATGTAGAAGCGGCGGTAGCTCTGCTCCTTCAGGCATTGCGCCCGCGTGCCCTTGAGCAGGCCGAGATGCAGCAGTCCGTCGGTGAGCACTTCGACCGCAGCCTCGTGCGGCGCGATCCAGCTTGCGCCGGGACGCGCGGCGGCGATGGCCGCGGCCTGCGCATCGAGCACCAGCTGGTAGATCGCGCGCTGCGGCGGGCTGAACACGCCGTCGACCGGGAAGGTGCGGGTGATGTCCGAGGCATAGCCATCGAATTCGGCGCCGGCATCGATCAGCAACAGGTCGCCCGGCGCCAATCGCGCATTGTTGGCGCGGTAATGCAGCACGCAGGCGTTGGCGCCGCCGCCGACGATGGGCTCGTAGGCCGCCACCGAGTTGTGGCGCCGGAACGTGTGCTGCAGTTCGGCTTCGATCTCGTACTCGAACAGGCCAGGGCGCGCCACGCGCATCGCGCGCGCGTGCGCCTCGACCGCGATCTCGGCCGCGCGCCGCATGGTGCGCAATTCATCCTTGCTCTTGAACAGGCGCAGGTCGTGCAACAGGTGCCCGAGTTCGAGGAATTCGTGTGGTGGCTGCGCGCCCTGCTTGATCTGCGCGCGCACCCGGTTGACCCAGCCGATCAGCTTCAGGTCGAACTCGGCGTCGCGCCCGAAGTGGTAGTAGACACGCGAGCGACCTTCGATCAGGCCGGGCAGGATCTCGTCCATGTCGGCGATGGGATAGGCATCGTCCATGCCGAACTGTTCCACCGCGCCGTCCTGTCCGGCGCGCGGGCCGTCCCAGGCTTCGCGCTCGGGATCGCGTTCACGGCAGAACAACAGGGCTTCGCCGTGCTTGCGGCCCGGCACCAGCACCAGCACCGCATCGGGTTCGCGGAAGCCGGTGAGATACCAGAAGTCGCTGTCCTGTCGATACGGATAGTGGCTGTCGTTGCTGCGGATACGCTCCGCCGCGGCCGGCAGGATCAGGATCGCGTCGTGCCCGGCCATGCGCATCAGCTGGCGGCGGCGACGCGCGAATTCGGCAGGCTTGACCAGCACGCGCCGGGCTCAGTGCAGGCGACGACGCGCCGGGGCCGAGCCCACGCAATCGCCGTGCAGCAGCAGCGCGGCCACGCGCACGAACTCGGCCACTTCGGTCAGCGCCGCCTCATCGCCTTCCGGGTCGTCATAGGAGAGGCGCGAGGCAGCGATCTTGGCCAGGTCTTCGAGCGCCTCGGCGGCCTCGGGCGACAGCGCCGGCTCGGCCCCTGCCGACAAGCCGAAGCCACCGAGGAAGCCGCGACACCAGCCGAGCAGGGCTTCGGCACGCTCGTCCACGGAGCGGTCTTCATCCGGCAGCAGCAGCATGAAGCCGAGGTCGGCATCGGCCAGTTGCGCGCAGCTGGCGCAGTACAACTGGTCGAGCGCACCATCCGGGCGCAAGGCATCGCCTTCCGCCTCCAGGGCCAGCGCCGTCAGCCAGCCATGGCGCGCAAGCTTGCCGCCGCCACTGAGGAAGCCACACAGCGAGCCGTGCAGCTCGGCCGCATCGATACCCATCCGCCATTGCACGATTTCGTCGGCTACGGCGTCGAGCGTAGGCAAGTCGGGCGGTTCCACACACATCCGGGAGCGAACAGGGCGGCCCGATTCTAGCGCGGGCGGCACCTTGCCGGCGGCGCCGCTTGTTGCCGCGCGAGCCGCAGCCCTACACTGGCTTTCCTCGGGGGATAGATGGAATCCACGCGCGTGGCGGAAGCGCAAGCGCCAGGCAAACCCCAGTCGGGTCGGTCGCGATGGCGTCGCCACGCGTGCCTGGCGCTGGCCGCGTGGCTGTGCCTCGTCGCCGGGCCACCCGCCCAGGCCGTGCAGCGCGAGTATTACTTCGAGAGCATCGGCAGCGAACAGGGCCTGGCGCAGAACACCGTCAATGCGCTGATGCAGGATCGGCAAGGCTTCATCTGGGTCGCCACCCAGGGCGGCCTGCACCGCTACGACGGCTATGGCTTCCAGGTGTTCCAGCACCACCCGGAACAGGCCGACAGCCTGCCGGAAAGCTTCGTCACGGCGCTGGCACAGGGCGAGAACGGTCGGCTCTGGGTCGGGACCAACACCCACTACGTGGCCGAGTTCGACCCGGTCAGCGGCCGCCGGGTTGGTGCGCTGCACGGCTTCCGGCGCGGCGAACGCCGCGACATGGTCACGGCCTTGCTCTACCAGCCCGGTCGCGGGCTGTGGGTGGGCACCGGTGCGGGAATCGAACTCTACGATCCGGTCGGCGGCGCGCGCCGCGAAGTGCTGCGTTTCACGAGTGACCCGGACGACGACCCGACCGTTGGCGCCCTGCACCTGGATCAGGCCGGCAGACTCTGGGCCGCCACCACGACCGAAGGGCTGTATCGCATCGGCGCGGATTTGCGGCCCGAGCGGATCGGCAGGCTGGAGACCACCTTCGCGCTATGGGCGGACCGCGATCAGGCGCTGTGGGTCGGTGCCTCCGACGGCGTGCATCGGCTGGATCGCGACAGCCTGTCGCTGCGCCGGATGTGGCCGGCCGATGGATCCGCCGGCGTCCCCGGTGCTCATGGCGTGCGTGCCGTCGTCGGCGATGGGCGCGGTCGCCTGTGGCTGGTGTTGTGGCATCGCGGTCTGGTGCGTTTCGATCCCGCCAGCAATCAGGCCCTGGAGATCGTCTACGACCCGGAAGTGCCGGCCAGCCTGCCCGAACAGCGCCTGACCGCGGCCATGATCGACCACTCCGGCCTGCTGTGGCTGGGCGGCGAAGTGCGCGGCCTGGCCACCACGCACCCGGATGGCGCGCCTTTCCCCTACGTGCTGGACCTGCACCCGGGCAGCAACCGCATCGACACCAACAACCTGCGCGTGCTGCAGGAAGGTGCCGACGGCAAGCTCTGGCTCGGCACCGAGGGCGATGGCCTCAAGCGCTACGACCCGGCCAACGGCCAGTTCGAACGCTACGCCGACGTGTTCGAGCCGCTGCTGGACCCGGCCTTGCGCGGCCGGCCGATGCGGGTGCTCGGCCTCGCGGAAGGCGAAGCCGACACGCTGTGGGTCAGCGGCAACCAGGGCCTGTTCCATTTCGACCCGGCGCAGCGCAGTGCCCGTCGCGTGCCGATCCGGCTCGATGCCGACGCGCCGCCGAACCGCGATCCCTCCGCCTTGCGCAGCATGCTGCGCGCCCGCGACGGCTCGATCTGGATCGGCAGCTACAACGTCGGTCTGGTGCACTTCTACCCGCAGACCGAAACCTGGCGTTTCTACCGGCACGATCCGCAGGACGAGGATTCGCTCAGCCACTCGCTCATCAACACCATCTTCGAGGATCGGCGCGGTCGGATCTGGGTCGGCACCCTCGCCGGCCTCGATCTGCTCGATCCCACCAGTGGTCGCATCCGCCGCTTCCGCCACGATGCCGGCGATGCGCAGTCGGTCTCCGGCGACCTCGTGCGGGTGGTGTTCCAGAGCCGCGACGAGACGCTCTGGATCGGCACCCATAGCGGCCTGAGCCAGGTGATCGAAGGCCCGGACGACGAGATCCGCTTCCGCCGCTACGGGGTCGAGCAGGGTCTGCCGAATCCCACGGTCTACGGCATTGCCGAGGACGCCGAAGGCCGGTTCTGGATCAGCAGCAATGGTGGGCTGGCCAGCTTCGAACGCGAATCCGGACGGTTCCGTCGCTATGGCCTGCGCGACGGCCTGCAGGACCTGGAATTCAACGGCGGTGCCGCACTCACCCTGCGCGATGGCCGCATCGCCTTCGGCGGCACCCGCGGTTTCAACCTGTTCGACCCGGCGCGCCTGCAGGACAGCAGCTATGCACCGGCCGTGGTGCTGACCTCGGTCCGCGCCGGCAATCACAGCCTGCCCGCGCCGGAGCCGGGCGCCGAATTGAGGATCGAGCAGGCCGCGCGCGTGCTGCGCCTGCGCTACGCGGCGCTGGATTTCGTTGCGCCGGCGCAGAACCGGTTCCGCTATCGGCTCGAGGACTTCGATGCCGACTGGGTGGAAGCCGGCCACCAGCACGACACGACCTATACCAACCTCGATCCCGGCCGCTACACCTTCCGGGTCCAGGCTACCAACCACGACGGCGTGTGGAGCGAGCACGAACTGGCCCAGGTCGTGGTGGTGAACCCGCCGTGGTGGGGCAGCCGCGCGGCCTACGTCGCCTATGCGCTGGCCGCCATCGTCCTCGTTGCGCTCGGACTGCGTGCGCAGCGCCAGCGGCGTGTGCAGGAACAAGGCCTGCTGCACCAGATCCAGGAGCGCGAAGAGCGCCTGAAACTCTCGCTCTGGGGATCGGGCGACGAGTTCTGGGACTGGGACGTGCGCGCCAACACCATCTACCGCATCGGTGCCGACCAGTTGCTGGGCCTGCGCAACGAGCACGAGGTCTCCACCGACGACTGGCGCAGCCGCGCCGTGCACCCGGACGACCTGCCGCGCGTGCAGCAGATCCTGCAGAACCATATCGTCGGCCAGACCGAGTTCTTCGAATCCGAGCATCGCATCCGCAACGCGCAGGGCGAATGGATCTGGGTGCGGTCGCGCGGCAAGGTGGTCGAACGCGACGAGGCCGGCAATCCGCTGCGCATTGCCGGCACCGCGCGCGACATCAGCGCCGGACGCAGCGCCGAACGTGACCGCCGCATCGCGCTGGAAGTGCTGCGCAGCATGGACGAGGCGGTCGCGGTCACCGACCTGGAATTCCGCTTCGTCTCGGTCAACCCGGCGTTCTCGCGCATCACCGGGTACTCGGAAGAGGAAGTGATGGGCCAGTCCGCCGCCCTGCTCAACAGCGCCCAGCACAGCGACGAGTTCTACCGCCGCATGCGCGAGGCGACGGTGCGATACGGCCACTGGAAGGGCGAAACCTGGCAACGGCGCAAGGACGGCGAGGAATTCCTGGGCTGGATCGACCTGTCCGAGGTGCGCGACGCGCAGGACCAGCGCAGTCATTTCGTGGCGGTGGTGAACGACATCACCGACAAGAAGCGCGCCGAGCAGGAGCTGCGCTACCTCGCCAACTACGACACCCTGACCGGCCTGCCCAACCGCAGCCTGCTGGCCGAGCGCCTCGCACGCGCCGTGGTGCGTGCACGGCGGCAGGAGTCGCGGGTCGCGGTGCTGTTCCTCGATCTCGATCGCTTCAAGGACATCAACGATTCGCTCGGCCACGCCGCGGGCGACCGCATCCTCAAGGCGGCGGCGGCGCGCCTGCTCGGCATCGTGCGCGAGTGCGACACGGTGGCGCGCCTGGGCGGCGACGAGTTCACCGTGGTGGTGGAGGAGATCCTCGACGTGGCCGCGGCCGAAGACGTGGCCGAGAAGGTCATTGCCGCCTTCGCCGAGCCGCTGGAAATCGACGGCCGCAGCGAAGTGACGATCTCGCCCTCGATCGGGATCAGCCTCTATCCCGACCACGGCCAGGTCCCCACCGACCTGCTCAAGTTCGCCGACACCGCGATGTACCAGGCCAAGGATCGCGGTCGCAACACGTTCCAGGTCTACACCGAGGCCATGGATGCCGAGGCGCGCCGCCGCGCGGTGATGGTGGCGGCGCTGCGACGCGCGCTCGAGCGCGGCGAGTTCCGCCTCGTGTACCAGCCACGCATGTCGCTGCTCGACAACCGCATCAGCGGCGTCGAGGCGCTGCTGCGCTGGCACAGCGAGGAGCTGGGCGAGATCCCGCCGTCCACCTTCATCCCGCTGGCCGAGGAAACCGGCCTGATCCTGAGCATCGGCGAGTGGGTGCTGCGCGAAGCCTGCATCACCCTGCAACGCTGGCGCCGCCAGGGACTGCTCGAACTGGGCATGGCGGTGAACGTGTCGGTGCTGCAGTTCCTGCGCGGCCGCCTGCCGCAGACCCTGCGCGCCCTGCTCGACGAGATCGACGTGCCGCCGGAGCGGATCGAACTGGAAGTGACCGAAAGCATGGTGATGGCGAACGCCGAGCAGACCGATGCGGTGCTGCGCGAGCTCAAGAGCCTGGGCGTCACGCTGGCGATCGATGACTTCGGCACCGGCTATTCCTCGCTGGTGTACCTCAAGCGCCTGCCGATCGACACCCTCAAGATCGACAAGGAGTTTGTCGGCGACCTCACCAACGATCCCGACGACGAAGCCATCACCGCCACCGTCATCACCATGGCGCACTCGCTCGGCCTGAACGTGGTGGCCGAGGGCGTGGAGACGGAAGAACAGCTGCAATACCTGCGCGAACAGGGCTGCGACGAGATCCAGGGGTTCTGGCTGGCGCGTCCGCTGGATGTGCACCATTGCCTGGCCTTCATCCGCGCCCATCCGGGACAGGCGCACGAGCTGGCGACCGGTGGCCCGGGCGTCGCCCATACGGCCTGAACCGAGCCGAAGCGGCGCGGTTGACCCAACCCCGGCGCGCGCCTATGGTGGCCGCCATGAAGCCCGACGAACCTGCGGTACAGCTGCAGCAGTTGGCCGAGCGCGTCGAGCGCCTGGTCGAGCTCACCCGCCGGCTGGCGGATGAGAACCGCAGCCTGCGCGCCAGCCAGGACCAGCTGATCGGCGAACGTGCGGCCCTGCTGACCAAGAACGAGCAGGCCCGCTCGCGCGTGGAAGCAATGATCCTGCGGCTGCGTTCACTGGAGCAGAACGCGTGACCGATCCGATCGCGGTACGAATCCTGGATCGCGAATACCTGGTCGCGTGTCCGCCGGACGAGCGGGAAGGATTGCAGTCGGCCGCCAGCCTGCTCGACGGACGCATGCGCGAGATCCGCAGCGGCAACCGCATGGCCGGCATCGATCGCATCGCGGTGCTGGCGGCGCTCAACCTCGCGCATGAACTGATCCAGCAGCGCCAGGGCGGCGGCCATCGCGAACGCGAGCTGTCGCGCGCGCTCGGCGACCTCACGCGTCGCCTCGATGGCTTGCTGGAGAACGTCGCGCCGCGTTGACGGCGCGTCGTCGCTGCGCCGCGGAACGGCACCTGCGTGTGTCGCATTCGGGCCTGATCGATCCAGGACACTGCGCCCTGGCACCGCCGAACGCGAGGCGCGCTTACCCCCGCTTAACGCGAGCGCCGACACGCGCTGCTAGACTGCGCGCGCAACCTCTGCCGTGTGCGACAGCGTACGCATACATTTGCCTTGACCCTATAGAACGACCCCGGGAACGCAATAGCGAGGCCGGTGTGCAAGTCCGCTTCGAGCGGAAAGCCCGACGCCGAGTGAGCTCTCCCACCTGATCCTCGGGATCAAGGTCGTCTACGTACGCATCGCCGCGGCGGAGGCTGCAACTTTCTTCCCGCGTGCGCCCCATGACCGATACCGAACCCCGGCGCGCGCTGCGCGAACAGATGCGCGCACGCCGCAATGCCCTGCCGCCACGCAACCGCCTCGCGGCTGCCGACGCACTGGGCCGACACCTGCGCTCGCTCGATGCACTCGCCGCGGCGGAACGCGTCGCCGGATACTGGGCGGTACGCGGCGAACTGGCCTTGCATGCCCTGCTCTCGCCACGCCCGAGCTATGCCTGGTGCCTGCCTTGCCTCACGCCGGAGTCGACCCTGCGCTTCGCGCCCTGGCTGCCGGGCGAGACACTGCAAACCAATCGCTACGGGATTCCCGAGCCCGTGCTCGCAACGCCGGCGCAATTCGCACCCGAGGCGATCGATGTCGTTCTGGTGCCCTTGCTCGCCTTCGATCGGCGCGGCGCGCGCCTGGGCAGCGGCGGCGGCTACTATGACCGCAGCTTCGCCTTCCTGCGCGAACAATCGCGTCCGGCGCGACCGCTGCTGGTTGGTGTGGGCTACGCCTTCCAGCAGGTCGGGAGCCTGCCGGTCGAGCCTTGGGACGTGGCGCTCGACTACGTCGCCACCGAAGAAGGGATGATCCGATGCACGGCCCCGACCGCGTAAACTGCGCGCCGATCCCTCGCTCGAGTTCACCATGAAACATTGCGCGTCGAGATCCGAGCCACTCGTCGCAGGAGACTCCCGGCCGTGAGGTATTGGCTGATGAAGTCGGAGCCCGACGAGTTCTCCATCGACGATCTGCAACGCGTCGGCACCGAGCCCTGGAGCGGCGTGCGCAACTACCTGGCGCGCAACCACATGCGCGCGATGCGACGCGGCGACGGCGTATTGTTCTACCACTCCAGCTGCGCCGTGCCAGGCGTGGCCGGCGTGGCGGAAGTCGCGGTGCAAGCCTATCCCGACCCTACCCAGTTCGAGCGCAAGAGCGACTACTACGACCCGAAGAGCACGCCGGATGCGCCGCGCTGGGATCTGGTTGACGTCGCCTTCAAGCGCAAGCTTGCGCGCGTGATCACGCTGGACGAGATCAAGCAACGCGCCGACGAACTGGGCGACTTCACCCTCACTCAACGCGGCAACCGCTTGTCGGTGATGCCGGTGAGCGCGCCGCAGTTCAAACTCATCCTCAGCCTGGAATGACCTTGCGATGACCCTCGATCCGCGCGAAGAACAGAAGCGCCTCGCTGCCGAACGCGCTCTGAAATACGTGCTTGACGGCGATATCGTCGGCGTCGGCACCGGCTCCACCGTGCGCTGGTTCATCGAAGCCCTCGGGCGCGAACGCGACCGGATCCAGGGTGCCGTGTCGAGTTCCGAACAAAGCACCCGCCTGCTGCGCGAACGCGGCATCGAGGTGCTCGATCTCAATGCCGTCGGCCCGCTGCCGCTCTACGTCGACGGCGCCGACGAATGCGACCCGCACGGCCGCCTGATCAAGGGCGGCGGTGCCGCACTGACGCGCGAGAAGATCATCGCCGCGGCCAGCGCGAAGTTCGTTTGCGTGATCGACCCGGCCAAGCAGGTCGAGGTGCTTGGCAAGTTCCCGCTGCCGGTGGAAGTGATCCCGATGGCACGCTCGCACGTGGCGCGTGCCTGCCTTGCGCTTGGCGCGCAGCCCGTGTGGCGCGACGGCGTCACCACCGACAACGGCAACTGGATCCTCGACCTGCACGGGCTCGCGATCACCGATCCGATCGCGCTGGAACGCGAACTCAACCAGATCGTCGGCGTGGTCGCGAACGGCCTGTTCGCGGCACGCAAGGCCGATGTGGTGATCGTGGGCGACACGATCCGGTAGATCGGAGCTTGCTCCGCTGTGGCGCGACGTGAGCCGGGCAAGCCCGGCTCTACGAGGGTCGGCGACGGCTCAGGCCGTGGCCTTGTCCAGCTGCCGCACCATCCCCATCAGGCCACCCTGCAGCGCAAAGGCGTCGAAGCCGAGCTTGGTGAGGATGAAGGCCGCGGCCGAGCTGCGTTCGCCCGTGTTGCAGTAGACGATGTACTTTCCGCCCTTGCGGAATTGTTCCGCCGCGTCTTCGCGCAAGCGGTACAGCGGGATGTTCACCGAGCCCTTGATTGCGCGCAGTTCGTGTTCTTCCGGCAGGCGCACGTCGATCACGGTGGCACCGTCGCGTGCCATCAGCGAGGCCTGACCCGGGGTCAGCCACTCCACCACCGGCGGCTTCAGCACTTCCTCGAACGGCTTCTTGCCCAGGCGCATCAGGCGACCGTCCTGCATCATCTTCACCGTGGCGTTGCGCTTGGTATTGCTGAGCAGGGCGTCCTCGCCGAAGCAGTCGCCGCGCACGAGGTAGGCCACCACGGATTCGACGCCATCAAGGTACTTGGAGACCGAGCAGGCGCCGTCCTTGATCACGTAGAAGTAATCGGCAACGTCGCCCTCGCGGATGATCGTGTCACCGGCCTTGACCTGGATCTCCTCGAAGCGCTGGAACATGCGCTCGATGTTGCCGGTGGGCATCTTGTGGAAGGCGCGGCTCTGCAACAGGCGGAACACCCAGCGGTTGCCATCGGGCGCCGCATCGAAATGCTTGAAGTTCTCGGCGCGCGAAAGCTGGTCCCAGGCGATCACCTTCTCGGTGTAGCGCCGATCCAGCCGCGCGATGCGCGCGGTGTCGGAGGCGATGGTGGCGGTGAAGCGGCGCGGCTGCGAATCGCCGATCGGGTAGCGACCCTGCAAGGCGCTGGCGCTGACGTTCTTGACCTTGCCGTCCGGGTAGTGCCCGCTGACCTCGCCTTCCAGCAGGTAGAACGTGTCGCTGTCGATGTCGCCGTTGCGAAACAGGACCTCGTCACGCGCGTACTCGGTCTCGGAGGCTTCGCTCGCGAGCTGGTCGCGGGTCTCGGGACGCAGGGATTCGAGCGGGTAAAGCTTGGCCAGTTCGCTGCTGTCGACGCTCATGCGGGGCTTGCTCTTGCGGGAATGGCGGCAGTGTAGCGGGCGAAGCGCGCCGCGCAACAAGAAAGGCGGCCCGCAGGCCGCCTTCCCGGTGCCGCGCGCCGCTGCAAGCGTCAGTCGATGTCGAGGAAGCTGCGCAGCTGCTCCGAGCGCGAGGGGTGGCGCAGCTTGCGCAGCGCCTTGGCCTCGATCTGACGGATGCGCTCGCGCGTCACGTCGAACTGCTTGCCGACCTCTTCCAGGGTGTGGTCGGTATTCATGTCGATGCCAAAGCGCATCCGCAGCACCTTGGCTTCGCGCGGGGTGAGACCGGCGAGCACGTCGCGCACGGTCTCGGACAGGCCGGTGACCGTCGCGGTTTCCATCGGCGATTCGACGTTGGTGTCCTCGATGAAATCGCCCAGATGCGAGTCCTCGTCGTCGCCGATCGGGGTCTCCATCGAGATCGGTTCCTTCGCGATCTTCATCACCTTGCGGATCTTGTCCTCGGGCATGTCCATCTTCTTCGCCAGCTCTTCGGGCGTGGGCTCGCGGCCCATTTCCTGCAGCATCTGGCGCGAGATGCGATTGAGCTTGTTGATCGTCTCGATCATGTGCACCGGAATGCGGATGGTGCGCGCCTGGTCGGCGATCGAGCGCGTGATGGCCTGGCGGATCCACCACGTCGCGTAGGTGCTGAACTTGTAGCCGCGACGGTATTCGAACTTGTCCACCGCCTTCATCAGGCCGATGTTGCCTTCCTGGATCAGGTCGAGGAACTGCAGGCCGCGATTGGTGTACTTCTTGGCGATCGAGATCACGAGGCGCAGGTTGGCCTCGACCATCTCCTTCTTCGCCTTGCGCGCCTTGGCCTCACCGATGGCCATGGTGCGGTTGATCTCCTTGATGTCGGGCAAGGACAGGTAGAGCGCGCCCTCCACCCCGAGCAGCTTGTCCTGCTCGGCCACCACGTCGTCCTTGTGCTCGCGCAGGCCCGAGGCCCACTTCTGCTTGCGCCGGATCATTTCGTCGGCCCACGAGGTGTCGGTTTCGTGGCCCGGGAAGGCGCGCAGGAAGTCCTTGCGCGGCATCTTCGCGTGCTTGACGCACACCTCCATGATGCTGCGCTCGTGGCTGCGGATCGCATTGACCACTTCGCGCAGCTTGCGCACGAAGCTGTCGATCTGGATCGCCGGCAGCTTCAGCCGCAGGAACTCGGCCGCCATTTCCTCGCGCACCTTCAGCACCGACTTGTGCGCCGATCCAGACTTGGCGTGCGTCTTCTGGAACTTGAGGTAGAGCGACTTCAGGGCTTCCATGCGACGCGCGACTTCGGCCGGATCGGGCCCGTTGTCGGTCGTGGTTTCCTCTTCTTCCTCGCCGCCTGCGGCGCTGTCGTCCTCGATCTCTTCCTCGGATTCGGCCAGCGCGGCATTGAAATTGTCGGGCTCTTCCATGTCGGCGAAGCCCTGCACCACTTCCGAAAGGCGCTTCTTGCCTTCCACGTGCTGGTCGTATTCCTCCAGCAGCAACTGGATCGACCAGGGGAAGCTGGCCAGGGCCGACTGGACCTGGTTCAGGCCTTCCTCGATGCGCTTGGCGATGGCGATCTCGCCTTCGCGCGTGAGCAACTCCACCGTGCCCATCTCGCGCATGTACATGCGCACCGGGTCGGTGGTGCGGCCGGCTTCGGAATCGAGCGCGGAGAGTGCGGCGACCGGCTTCCTCGGTGACGGTCTCGTCATCGCGGGTGGCGGCCGGGGCCGCGTCGGACATGAGCAAGGTCTCGGCATCCGGCGCAACCTCGTGCACCTCGATGCCCATGTCATTGATCATGCCGATGATGTCTTCGATTTGTTCCGGATCGACAATGTCGTTCGGAAGGTGGTCGTTGACTTCGGCGTAGGTCAGGTAGCCCTGTTCGCGGCCCTTGATGATGAGCTGCTTGATTTCGGACTGCTGTTCCTGATTCTCGATCGCCATGATCCGGGAGCCTGGTAGATGTAAACGGGGTAGAGAACGCGACAGTTTATCCGGTTTGACGGCTGCGCGCTAAGTCATTGCCGGAACTGAGAGTTGGTCCGCATTCGCGGGTCTCAAGGCCCCGTACCTGAATGAACGTGGGACGGCGGTGATTCCTGCCGCGGGTCGTGGCCCGGCGCGGACATGGGACCCGGGCGAAGGCACCGGGTTCGGGGCCGGCCGCTAGGCGGTCAGCCGGAACGTCACCGGCCCGTCGTTGCGCAGGCTGACCTGCATCCGGGCCCCGAACCGGCCCGTTTCCACCCGCGGGTGCCGGCTGCGGGCCAGTTCGACCAGGCGGTCGAACCAACGCCGGCCCAGCTCTGGTGCCGCGGCGCTGGTGAAGCTGGGGCGCATGCCCTTGCGGGTGTCGGCGGCCAGGGTGAACTGGCTGACCAGCAACAAGCCGCCACCGACGTCCGCCAGCGACCGGTTCATGCGCCCTTCGTCGTCATCGAACACGCGGTAGCCGAGCAGACGCTCGCACAGGCGCTGGGCCTGGGCCTCACCATCGCCTGGCTCAACCGCCACCAGCGCGAGCAGGCCGGCACCGATGGCACCCACCACCTCGCCATCGACCTCTACCCGGGCCTCGCCCACGCGCTGGATCAGGGCAATCATGCTGTCTCTCCGCCAGGCCTGGCCCGGCAAGGGCCGCAGATGCTGGCGCGTGCGGCGGCGCGCGGTCAACAGCCCCTACACTTGCGCCGATGGAACGAATGACCCTCGCCGCACATGCGCTGCATGCGCTGCTGTGGCTGCTCGGACGGCTGCCCTTGCGCGCCTTGCATGCCTTCGGCGCGACGCTGGGCTGGTTTGCGTGCCGCGCTGGCCGCGGTACGGCGCGCATCACGCGGCGCAATCTGGCGCTGGCCTTTCCCGAACTCGACCCCGGCGCGCGCGAGTCCCTCGCCCGCACCAGCCTCCGCGCCACTGGTCAGGCGTTGGCGGAAACCTGCCGCTTCTGGACCCGCCCCGCACCCGACAACCTGGCGCTGGTGTGTGAGTCCCAGGGTGCCGAATTGCTCGACGCGGCGCAGCGGGCGGGTCGCGGGGTGATCATCGCGGCACCGCACCTGGGCCACTGGGAACTGCTCAACCAGTGGCTGGCGGCCCGGGCACCCATCGCCATTGTGTATCGCCCGCCGCGCCAGGCCTGGCTCGAAGCCTTGCTGCGCCGCGCGCGCGGGCACGAGGGCGTCACCCAGGTGCGGGCCGAAGCCGCCGGCGTGCGGCAGCTGTTCCGCACCCTGAAGGACGGCGGCACCGTGGGCATCCTTCCCGATCAGCAACCCAAGCGCGGCGACGGCGAGTTCGCGCCGTTTTTCGGCGTGGATGCCTTCACCATGACCCTGCTGCCGCGCCTTGCGCACAAGACCGGCGCAACCGTGCTGTTCGGCTGGGCCGAACGCCTGCCGAAAAGTGCCGGTTTCCGGGTGCGCATCACCGCTGCGCCGGCGGGCATCGCGGATGCCGATGCGCTGCGCGCCACCGCGGCGCTCAATGCCGGGGTCGAGGCCTGCGTGCGGATTGCGCCCGAGCAATATCAGTGGGGCTACAAGCGCTACTCGATGCGGCCAGCGGGTGCGCCGAAACGGTATTGATCCGTCACACCTCCGACTTCACCTCGTCTGCCCTGCATGGAATCCAGCTTCGACAATCCTGTTGCCGCAACTGCGCCTTCGCCGCCAGAGCCGCCCTGGGAAGCGCTGCACCCCAAGGCCCGCATCGGTTTGCGTCTGGGCGCAATCCTGGGCTTTGCCCTGGTCTACGCGATTCCTGCGGCGATACTGCTGCTGGCCTGGGATTTCGCGGGCGGCTCGGGCTGGGCCAAGGCGGCGCTGCATCTGGCCGGCCTGCTCCTGATCGCGTGGCTGGGCTGGCGCTATGCGGAGGCGGCCTACCGCCGCACCCACTTCGCGCTGGACGACGCCGGGCTGCGTATCCGGCGCGGCGTCTTCTGGCGCAGCGAAACCCTGGTACCTCGCTCGCGCGTGCAGCACATCGACCTCAACCGCGGACCGCTCGATCGTCGATTCGGACTCGCCACGCTCAAGGTCTACACCGCCGGCACCAAGCTGGCTTCGGTCTCGGTCGACGGCTTGCCGGAGGCGCGCGCCGCACAATTGCGCGATGCGCTGGTGTCGCACGATGACGACGCCGTCTGAGCCGCTGGATCCCGGACCCGGCGCGGCGGCGCCCTCGGCGATCACGGCGCAGGTCGCGCTCGGGGCCGGGCGCGAACGCCGCCTGCATCCCTTGTCCTGGCTGTTCGTGCTGCTCGACCAGTTGCGCCAGTTCGCGCTGCCGCTGATCGCACTGCTGTTCTTCGGCCGCGATGGCGGCGACACCTGGGAGTGGTTCGGCCTGATCGGCGTGGCGGTGCTCACTTTGCTGGCCGTGCTGCGCTACTACACCTATCGCTTTCGCGTCGCGGACGGGGAAGTGACGATCCGCTCCGGTCTATTGCACAAGAACGTGCGCCACATTCCGCTGCAGCGCATCCAGAACGTCGCGCTCAAGCGCAACCCGCTGCATCGCATGCTGGGCGTGGCCGAAGTGAAGCTGGAATCGGCGGTCGGCGGCATCAGTGCCGAAGCCCAGATGAAGGTGCTGTCGCTGCGCGACGCGCACGCGCTCGAATGGCTGGCGCGCGCGCATTCCGCCACCGAGGCGAGCGAGGCCGACGCGCCGGCGGAGCCCGAACGCGGCGAACTGTTGCTGAACCTGCCGGTGCCGGAACTGGTCAGGCTCGGCCTGACCTCCAACCGCGGCCTGCTGCTCGGTGCGGCCGGCGCCGGCCTGCTCAGCCAGATCGACGGCACCGGGCTGGGCCGATGGGCAAGAACCGGCGCGAACCAGGTCCTCGGCTACGCCCAGGGCATGCACCTGGACTGGAGCGCGTGGCTGCTCGCCGGCACGCTGCTGTTCGCGATCGTGGCCGTGGCGTTTCGCGCGCTCTCGGTATTGCTTGTGATCGGGCGCTACTTCGACTTCCGCCTGCACGAACGCGAGCGCCTGTTGAGCGTCGAGAGCGGACTGTTCACCCGCACCCGCAGCCGTGCACCGCTGCGCAAGATCCAGCACTGGACCATCCGCGAAGGCCTGCTGCACCGATGCTTCGCGCGCCGCAGTCTCAGCGTGGAAACCGCGGTGGCGCAGGCCCCCGGGCAAGCCGCGACGTTGACCGACCTGATTCCGATCGCGACGCCGGCGCGCCTGGACGAACTGCTGGCGCGCTGGCTGCCGCAGCTGCGCTGGGACGAGATCGCCTGGCAACCGCTGCATTCGCGCGCCTGGCGCCGCCTGCTGTTCACGCCGGCGCTGTTCACCGTGCTGCCCTGCGCGCCGCTGTGCTGGCGCTTCGGCGCGTGGGGTCTGTTGCCGCTGTTGTCCCTGCCGTGGTGGTGGTTGCGGGCGCGGCGGGTGGCGGCACGTTCCAGCTGGGCCGTCACCGACCACCTGCTGTTGCGTCGCAGTGGCTGGCTCGATCGGCACCTCTCGTTCGCCGAGATCGGCAAGGTGCAAGGCCTGCAGCTGGTGCAGTCGCCCTTCGACCGCCGCCACGGCATGGCCAGCCTGGTGGCCGATACCGCCGGCGCCAATCCGCTCGCACACCGACTGGAGCTGGATTACCTGCCGGAATCCGTGGCGCGCGAACTGCACCTCAGGCTCGGTGCGCAGATCGCCAGCAGCGCGCTGCGCTGGTAGCGCCGCCGCAGGGCCGAGCTTGCTCGGCCCTACTCCTTCCAGAACCCGGGCGTGAACAGCACCAGCACCGCGAACACTTCCAGGCGCCCGAGGATCATCGCGAAGGAACAGATCCACACGCCGGCGTCGCTCATGTCGCCGAAGTGGATTGCCACGGCACCCAAACCCGGCCCGAGATTGTTGATGCAGGTGGCGGCGGCGGAAAACGCGGTCACCGGGTCGATTCCGATGCCGGCCAACATCAGCATCACCACGATGAAACTGAGCAGGTAGAGGGTGACGAAGCCGCCCACCGACAGCACGATGCTTTCCGACACGCGCCGCCCACCCATCTTCACCAGGAACTGGCCGCGCGGATGCACCAGTTGCTTCACCTCGCGCAGACCCTGGCGCACCGACATCAGCACGCGCGCCACCTTGAGGCCGCCGGTGGTGGAACCCGAACAGCCGCCGATGAAGCCGATCAGGATCAGCAGCAGCGGCGCGAACGAGGGCCAGGTCACGAAGCCGGTGGTCATGAAACCGGTGGTGGTGACGTTCGAGACGGTCTGGAACGCGGCATGGCGCAGCGACTCGCCCGGACCGTCGAAGGATCGGGTGGCCCACAACACCAGGGTGACGGCGAGAGTGACGACACCGATGATCACGGCATAGGCACGCAATTCGGAGTCGCCCAGGTAGGAATCGAACGAGGCACGCCGCCAGGCCACGTAGTGCAACGCGAAGTTCACCCCGCCCACGAACATGAAGACGGTGGCGATCGCATCGAGCAGGGTGCTGTCCCAGAACCCGAAGCCGGCATCGTGGGTGGAAAAGCCCGCGGTGGCGATGGTGGACAGCGCGTGGCAGACCGCATCGAACAGGCTCATGCCTCCGATCCAGAAGGCGAGCGCGCACAGCACGTTGAGGCCGAAGTAGATCAGCCACAGCGCCTTCGCCGTCTCGGCGATGCGCGGGGTGAGCTTGCTGTCCTTGCCCGGACCCGTGGACTCGGCCCGGAACAGTTGCATGCCGCCGACCTTGAGCATCGGCAGGATCGCCACCGCGAGCACGATGATGCCCATGCCGCCATAGAAATTGAGCGACTGCCGGTACAGCAGCACGCTCCTGGGAAGCGCATCGATGCCGACGATGGTGGTGGCGCCGGTGGTGGTGAACCCGGACACCGCCTCGAACACGGCGTCGGTGTAGTTCATGTTCGGCGGCGCCAGCACGAAGGGGATCGCCGAGACCAGGCTGACCAGCACCCAGATCCCCGTGGTGATGAAGAAACCGTCGCGCAGGCGCAGCTCGTACTTCACCTTGCGCAAAGGCCACCACAGCAGGAAACCCGGCACCGCGGCCGCCAGGAAACTGTCGACGAAAGCCTCGATCGCCTCCTGCTCATCCAGCGCCACGGCCAGCAGCAGCGGCGGCAGCGCGAACAGGGAGGTCAGCGCGGTGATCGCGCCGAGGATGCGCAGGATGGCCTGGAATCGCATGGGCCTATGGAATCCTTGAATGCATCCGACGAAGCGGTGTCGCCCCTTGCGTCAAGGGGCGGCAAGGGTTTGCACCGCAAACCTCTGCGGGGATAGGGGAGCGATACGCTGTCGTTTGGAGCCGGATGCTTGGCACTTGTTTCCACCCACCCTATATCCAGGTCGCGTCGGCGCGGAACAAGGCTTCCACCTGCGGCAGCTGGCGCTTGTCCATCAGGAACACGATGACGTGGTCGTTGGCCTCGATCACCACATCGTGATGCGCGATCAGGAGCTTCTCGCCGCGCACGATGCCGCCGATGGTGGCGGCCGAGGGCAGTTCGAGCTCCTCCAGCGCGCGTCCGATCACGCGCGAGGTGCGGCGGTCGCCGATCGCAACCGCCTCGATCGCCTCGGCCATGCCGCGCCGCAGGCTGTGCACGCGCACCATCGTGCCCTGGCGGATGTAGGTGAGCAGCGCGCCGAGCGTGACTTGCTGTGGCGATACCGCGATATCGATGCTGCCGCCCTCCACCAGCTCGGCATAGGCCGGGCGGTTGATGAGCGAGATCACGCGCTGGCAGCCCATGCGTTTGGCCAGCATCGAGGACAGGATGTTGGCTTCGTCGTCGTTGGTGAGCGCGCAGTACACGTCGGTCTGGTCGATGTTCTCCTCGCGCAGGAGATCCTCGTCGGCGCAGTCGCCCACCAGCACGATCGAGTTGCGCAGGTCCTCGGCGATGCCCTTGGCGCGATCGCGCGATCGCTCCAGGATCTTCACGCTGAACTGGGCCTCCAGCGCCTTGGCCAGCGAGCGCCCGATGTTGCCGCCGCCCGCGATGAAGACGCGCTTGACCGGCTTGTCGAGGCGGCGCAACTCGCTCATCACGGTGCGGATGTCGCGGCGGTCGGCGAGGAAGAAGACTTCGTCGTCGACCTCGATCACGGTATGGCCTTGCGGCGAAATGGGCTTGCCGGCGCGGAAGATCGCGGCGACGCGCGCATCCACGTCACGCGGCAGGTGCTCGCGCAGTTCCTTGATCTGGTGCCCGACGAGCGCCCCGCCGGCCAAGGCACGCACCGCCACGAGCTGGGCGCGGCCATCGGCGAAATCCAGCACCTGCAGCGCGCCCGGGTACTCGATCAGGCGCTGCACGTGCTTGCACACCAGCGCTTCCGGGCTGATCGCGACGTCGATCGAGGAATGTCCGCGCTGGGTCAGTTCGGGGTGCTTGAGGTATTCAATTTCGCGCAGGCGCGCGATCTTGGTCGGCGTCTTGTAGAGCGCATCCGCGACCTGGCAGGCAATCAGGTTGACCTCGTCGCTGGAGGTCACCGCGATGATCAGGTCGGCATCCTCCGCACCCGCATGGCCCAGCACGCTGGGCAAGGAGGCATGTCCGACGATGGTGCGGATATCCAGACGCTCGGACAGCTCGCGCAGCTTGGTCTGGTCGAGATCGACCACGGTGATGTCGCTGTTCTCCGACGCCAGCGCCGCCGCCACGGAAGCGCCCACTTGCCCGGCGCCGAGGATCAGGATCTTCATGTGCACCCCGCCGCCGCTTCGCCTCGATCCGACGCCGCCAGCAACTTCCCCGCGAACTCCGCGAACAGGTTTCGGATGCTGGTCGCTGCGGACAACGACCTATGCTGCTCCGAACCGGCGCGAGTCAGCTCCAGCGCGGCTGCGCTATAGAGTTGCCGTTCGACGAGCCGTTCGCACAGAATCTGATAGCGGCGCGCATAGGAGGCGTTGCGGAATTCGTCGAAGACCGGATAATTCGGCGCTTCGCAGCGAACCGGATTCAGCGATCCGTCGCACTCTTCCAGCAGCATTGCCCACGCCAGGAAAGGAGGCCGTGGATCGGATTGGAACTCGGGGTTGAGCAATGCGGACGAGCCCTCCGATATGCGACTGCGGCTGCGATGCGGGCCCTCGCCGTAGGCGCCGTGGTGATGTGCAACCCATAGGTCAGCTGCGGAACCGACGACTTCTTCGCTGCGGTTGTTGAAGTTGTTGCCGAAAGAGCCGACTTGGGACTTGAACTCGAACACGCCGAGCAGTCGACGTTCGTGGATCACCAGCACGTCCCAGTTCTTGGTCGCTCGGAAGAATCCCGGCAGCACGACCTGCGATCTGCGTGTCTTCACCGCGGCGGCCGGCAAGCCGCAATGCGTCGTCGTGGCGCTCACCAGCTCGACGAAGCCATCCATGTTCTTGCCGCCCAGCACGGCGTCGCGCGAACCGCCTTGAAGCGGGTTGTCGCGGGCTCCGCTGCGAGCCGCCCAGAACCGCGCGACTGCGCGGCGGGTCAGTGCGTCGAAATCCGGTGGCAACAACTGCACGGTCATCCGTTCATTCCGACTTGCGTGCAACTTGCGCGTCACGCGCCACGCGCTGCGCCAGCGCGATCTCGGCGACGTTCAATCCGTACAACCGCATCACGGGTGCATCGACCTCTTTCTGGTTGCGGGACGCGCCGACCGCGATCAGTTCGTCGCGCAGTGCGGGCGATACGCCGCTCCAGCGCGGCAATCGGATGCGACGCAAATACTGCGCCTGAAATCGCAAGAAGCCGCCGGCCATGCGGGTGCAATAGGTTGCTATCGACATCACGGCCAACGACGAGCGCAGCACGCTCCGCAAAGCGCGCAGGTCCCACTCTTCCGCCGTGACGAAATACAGGTTGTGATGCGGGTAGAAACGGCCCTCGTCCAGCGCGAATACCGCCTCACCCTTGATGTCGGGAACCAGCAGCTTGGCTCGATGCCGAAGCTCTGGATGGATGCGATCGATGGTCCGATACCAGCCTTCGGGGTTGCGCGCCGCGACGTGTCGGGCGGCAACCGCGTCGCGATGCGATCTAAGATAAGCCGCAAACTCGGGGAAGTCCTCGAACGCCGCCAGGCTCCCGTCGGCAAGGAACGGATTGACCACGCCTTTGCCGCTCCAACGCACTTCACCGTCGACCAGATCGCGCGCCATCGCCAGCGGCAGCTTGCGGTCGGGTTCCACCGGCAGAGCGTCGTAGTCGCCGATGAAAACGCGGTCACAGCCCGTAGCGACTCCAATGCCGATCTTGCAGCCAGCGGCCTCGATCGCCGGGAACTCTGCTTCGATCCGGCGCAACAGCGTCAATCGCGGGATGTCGTCCAGCAGCCAGGGCGCATCGCCGGCGTCGTCAAGGATCAGTTCGTCTATCGCACCGGGTTGAGCCGCGTCCGCGGTCATGGCGCGCGTCAATGCCGGCAGATCGAATCGCTCTACGCCTCGACCCGATGCGATGCGAGTTGGCGCGGACAGGATGCGTTGCACGCGTCGGATCACCGTGATCGCGGGATAGGCGATCACCTCGGACTGGAACGCGTCCACGCCTTCCATGTCGATGAAATGACTCAAGTGGAATCCGCGCGAGATCTTCTCCCGCAGCGGCCCGCCATAACGATTCTTAAGCCAGCGGTTGGCACAGATGAAGCCCAGCACGCCTCGCGGCGAAAGTAGATCGAGCGCTCGCTCGTAGAACGGCACGTAGAGATCGGCACGGTCGAACAAGGTGCGATAGCGGCGGCGATATTCGCCGAGCAACGCGGCGGGAATGCGCTCTTGGCGCACATACGGCGGATTGCCGACGACCACGTCGAACTCTCCGTCCAAGGCGCAGAGCAGGAAGTCATCGCAGCGCAGCCAGCACTCGCACAGCGTGTCAGCCGCAAGCGCGTCGATGCCGCCCGCAACAAGCCGCTGGTGCACCTTGGCTCGGGTCGCTTCGAAGCTCTCCCGATGCAGTTCGACGGCGCGAATCGCATCATGCAAGTCGATCTGGGCCCGCGACGTGCTTCCGGCCTCGCGCAAATACGCCACCAGCAGACGGTCGATGACGGGCAGCAGGAAATCGCCGTTTCCGAACGCCGGTTCAAGCAGGCGCCGACGATGCAGGCTTGCCTCTTCGACATAACCGCTCAGATCGAGAATGGAAGCGACCACCTCGGGTCGAGTGAAGATCGCACCGCGTTCGGTCGTGCCGGTATCAGCCAGTTCACGCACCGCCGCGTTCACGTCGTCGGATCGGGCGGCCTCGCCCAGGCCGTCGAACAACATCCCGGTTGCGACCATCGCTCACGCGTCCTTGTTCTTGATGTCAACGCCCAGGTCGCGCAGTTTGCGATAAAGATGGGTGCGCTCCATGCCGGCCATTCTAGCCAGCTTGCCGACGCTGCCGCCGCACTCCTGCAGTTGCCGCAGCAGGTAGACGCGTTCGAACTGGTCGCGCGCCTCGCGCAAGGGCTGGGCGAAGTCGATCGCATAGCCCGGATCGGGCGCGAGTGGTGACGCCGTCGCAGCTGGCAGGGCGTGGCCGAGCGCCGCATCGAGTTCATGCTCGCTCACCTCGCCGCTGCCGAGCAGCCCGAGGCGCTGCACCAATCCGCGCAGCTCGCGCACGTTGCCGGGCCACGGGTGGCGCTTGAGGCGCTCGACCGCGGCGGCAGCGAAGCGACGCGACGGCAGGCGGTCGCGTGCGGCGAAGAAGGTGGCGAATTGCTCCAGCAGCTCGCCCACGTCCTCGCTGCGTTCGCGCAGCGCGGGTACCGCCACCGGAATCACGTTTAGCTGGTAGTAGAGTTCGTCGCGCAGGCGACCTGCCGCGCGCTGCGCTTCGAGGTCCTGCGCGCTGGCCGCGATCACGCGCACATCCAGCGGCACGGGCGTGCGCCCGCCCACGCGCAGCAGCTGGCGTCGCTCCAGCACGCTCGACAGACGCAACTGCAGCTCGGCGCCAAGTTCCGCAACCTCGTCGAGGAACACGCTGCCGCCTTGCGCCTGTTCCAGCAGGCCGGGCGACACGCCATGCTCGGTTTCCGCGCCGAACAGCGTCGCCGCGGCCTGCTCGTTCGGGATCGCGCCGGCGGCCACGGTCACGAAAGGCGCCCGCGCACGCGCACTGCGTGCATGCAGCCAGCGCGCCAGAGCTTCCTTGCCGGTGCCGGTCTCGCCGCGCAGCAACACCGGCGCTTCGTGTGCCGCGAGGCGTTCGAGCTGGGCGCGCAGCGCCTGCATCACCGCCGAATCGCCGCGTGGTTCGAACTGCGGCTGCAACTGCTGGCGCAGCGCCTGGTTGGTCTTGCGCAAGGCGCTCGCTTCGAGGGCACGCTCCAGCGTGATCAGCAGCTTGGCCAGGGCGATGGGCTTCTCGATGAAATCGTAGGCCCCGAGGCGCGTGGCCTCGACCGCGGTCTCGACCGTGCCGTGGCCCGACATCATCACCACCGGAATGTCGAGCGCGCCGCTGCCGGCCCACTCGCGCAACAGGCTGATGCCGTCGGTACCGGGCATCCAGATGTCGAGCAGCACGGCATCGAGCGCTTGCGCGGCACGCGCCGCGCGCGCCGCCGCCGCGTCCTCGGCCAGGGTAACGCGATAGCCTTCGTCTTCGAGGATGTCGCGCACCGCGGCCCGGATGTCGGGCTCGTCGTCGACGATCAGGATGTGGGCCGCTGGCATGGGCAAGGGTTGTTGTTTACGTGCAACAAGTCTGAGGCCGCTCCCGGTCAGCGGCAAGCAGCGCGCAACACGCGGGGCATCGGGCGGTGGCGGTCGGCGTGGTCTAGTGTGGTGTCCCGCAAGTAACGCGAAGAAATTCCGGATGGATTTCGCTGCGAGACCAGGCGCGAGGAGGAGGCATAGCCTACGCTATGGCGACGACGAGCAACGCAGTATCGCGGCGAAAGACGCCGGAATTATTTGATGGTGCTTGCGGGACACCACACTAGCCGCCCTGCTCTTCGATCTTCGCGTCCTGTTCCCGGCGGGCCTTCTGCAACTCCTCGTCCAGCGCGCGCGCCTTGTCGAGCGGCGCATGGATGGCCCGCTCCATGGCCCGATCCTCGTCGCGCGGCTCGGGCGGTGGCGCGGACGAGCCACAAGCGCACAACGCGAGTGTCGCGCTGCCGAGCAGGAGTCGCGGCAAGGGCTTCATGGCAGGCTCGCGGGAACAGGATCCAGTGGCCAGGCCTTGATCGTGGCAAGGCCGCGGATGGCTTCGAGATCGAGATCGAGCTGGCGCTGTCGGCGACGCGCGCTGGCCTGCGCCGGCGGAGCCAGCGTCGGCAGTTCGGCTTCGATCCTGGCGTGCTCGTCCTGCAACTGCTTGAGCGATTCGCCGAGCCGATGGGCTTCCCGGTAGTCATCGCCACGGCATGCCTCCGGCACCGGCTGTCCGGCACGCCCGGCATTCCAGCCCGAGCGGGCATCGCAGGCGATCGGAGCCGCCGCCAACTGCGCGGCCATCAGGAGGGAAGTCAGCATCGGTTCGCCCAAGTGTTGCGGCGGGCTATCCTAGCGCACGCATGACGAAGATCGGAGCCGACAGCACCCGCCTGCTGCGCAGGGGCGATGCCCCGGCGCGGGTCGCTTCGCGTGATCCCTGGGCCTTGGGCCTGTCCCTGGTCGCCATTGCCTGGGTGCTGCTGCAGGTCGCGCTGCTGTGGACCGCGGGGTTGCCGGCCACGCACGACGGCTTCTGGCACCTGAACTGGATCGAAGCCTTCAACCACGCCATCTTCGAGGGCGGCGTGTATCCGCGTTGGTACGAGGAAGCGTTCGGCGGCGCCGGCAGCCCGAGTTTCGTGTTCTATCCGCCCGGCGTGCGCCTGCTGTCCTTGCCGTTCGGCGCGATCACCGATGCCGCGAGCATCCAGACCCGTGGCGCGTTGACGCTCCTGCTGTTGCTCCATGCCGCGACCGCCTGGCTGCTCGCCCGGACCTGGCCCGGCACGACCCGCGGCGGCGCGGCCTTGATCCTGCTGGCGGTCATCAACCCCTACTTCCTGGCCAATGTCTGGATACGAGGCGCGTGGTCCGAAGCGCTGGCCATGGCCTGTCTATGGCTGGTCCTGCTGGCCCTGTGCCACGCCCGCCAGGACCGCTCCCGTGCCGCCATCGGCTGGGGCGCGCTCGGCGTGGCCGGCCTGTTCCTGAGTCATCACCCGACGGCGCTGCTCGTGCTCTATGCGGCGATTCCGGCAAGCCTGTGGTTTGCCCTGCGCCGGCAATGGCAGGTGATCGGTGCGCTGATGCTGGCCGCGGGCCTGGGCGCGGCCCTGGCCGGTTTCCACCTGATCCCGGTGCTGTCCGAGCTCGAGGCGATCCGGCTCGGCACCGGCGACGACCTGATGCCGAACCAATGGCCGATCGGTCTTGCCGAAGGCTCGGCGATGGCGCGCAGTTTCACCCCGTTGTGGGCCTGGGTGCTGGCGGTGCTGGTGTTCGCGTTGGCATTGCGACCGCGTCCGCAGGTCGAGGCAGTCCTGCGCGTCCCGATGCTGCTGGTCGGCGGGCTGGCCTTGCTTGCGATGTGCCCGCTGCTGGAGCCAGCCTATCGCGCGCTGCCGCAGCTGGGTCGCATCCAGTTTCCCTGGCGCTGGTTTGCACTGGCCACACCTGCCGCGATCTGCCTGCTGGTGGGCATGACGCCGGGCGGTCGTGGCGCACGCTTCGCAGCGCTGGCTCTGGCGCTGGCCGGGGCCGCCACCGCGATACCGGCGCTGCGCGGCATCGAGCTGATCCCGCCGGCAGCCAGCGCCACCCTGGACGCCATGCTGCATTGCGAGCGCAACGGGACCGATTGCAGCCGCTTCCGCGCTCCCGAAGCCCTGGCCGATCGCTTCGGGCCCCTGCGCTACCTCGGTCAACACCCGAGCCACTACGGGCCATGGATCACTCCGGACGGCCGCCTCTGGCGACGCGAGGTCTTCGACTACATGCCGCGCGGCATCCGGGTCGAGACCTGGGGGCGTACCGAACGCCTGGGTTCGCGCTTGCCACCCTTCCTGCCGCGACCCGAACCGCAACTGTCGCCGAGCGATGCCGGACGCGTGACCGGATGGCGCCACGCTCCGCAGCGGTTGGTGGCCGACGTCGACTTGACCGCTGCCGCCGAGATCACGCTTGAGCGCTTGCGGTTTCCCGGCTGGGAAGTGCGCGTACGAGGCGCCAGCGGCGGCTACGCGCCGGTCGAGCCCGATGCGGCGTCGATCTACTATCACTTCAGGCTCGCCCCGGGCCAGTATCGCCTGCAGTGGCGGCATGCGGGCACGGCGGCGGAACGGGCCGGCATGGCGCTCAGCCTGTCGGCGGCCTTGCTGCTCGGGCTGGGGTATCGAAGGCAGCGCGCCACGGCGCGAAGGAGCAAGGCGTGACCACATCGCGTTGGCGCTTGGATGGACAGATCGCCCTGGTCACCGGCGCCAGCGCCGGCATCGGCCGCGCCACGGCGCGCGAGTTGCTCGACCTGGGTGCCGACGTGCTGCTGGTGGCGCGCGAGGAAGCCAGCCTCGCGCGCGCCGGCACTGAACTGGAGGAAGAATTCCCGCAGCGCACGGTGCGCAGCTTCGTGGCCGACGTCAGCGATGCCGAGCAACGCCAGGAGATCTTCGACTGGATCGAGGACCTGGGCATGGGCCTGAACCTGCTGGTGAACAACGCCGGCAGCAACACGCGTCGTGCGGCGCTCGATTATTCCGAGTCCGAATGGCGCGGGATCTTCGAGACCAATCTGTTCAGCGCGTTCGAACTCTCGCGCCTGGCGCATCCGCTGCTCACCCGCCATGCGCAATCGGCCATCGTGAACGTGGGCTCGGTTTCGGGGGCCACGCATGTGCGCACCGGCGCCGCCTACGGCATGAGCAAGGCCGCCCTGCACCAGCTCACCCGGAACCTGGCCTGCGAATGGGCCGAGGACGGAGTGCGGGTGAACTGCGTCGCGCCCTGGTATATCCGCACCCGGCGCACCTCCGATGCGCTGGCCGACCCGGACTACTACGACGAGGTGATCGCGCGCACCCCGATGCGGCGCGTGGGTGAAGCCGAGGAAGTGGCGGCCGCGATCGCCTTCCTGTGCCTGCCGGCGTCGAGCTACGTCACCGGCGAATGCCTTGCGGTGGACGGCGGCTTCCTGCGCTACGGATTCTGATCGCGGCCAGCCACCGGCTCAGTGGCGGCGTCGCAGGATTTCGCTCGAAGCGCGCGGCGGCGCGAACAGGAAGCCCTGCCCGAGCTCGCAATCCAGTTGCACCAGGGCTTCGCGCTGGCTGGCGGTTTCGATGCCTTCGGCCACCACTTCCATGCCGAGCGAACCGGCCAGGGCGCGGATCGCGCGGATCACCGCCGTGTTACCGCCGCTCAGCTCCGGCCCCAGCTCGGCAACGAAGGAGCGATCGATCTTGAGCGCGTGCAGGGGAAACCGATGCAGGTAGGACAGTGACGAGTAGCCGGTGCCGAAGTCGTCCAGCGCGGTCAGCACGCCCGCGTCGCGCAGCTGCAGCATGGTGCTGCGCGCCAGCGCCGGATTCTCCAGCAAGGCCCCCTCGGTGACTTCGATCCGAAGGCGCGAAGGCGCCACCTTGAAGTCGGCCAGCATGCGCAGCAGCACGTCGGCCAGGGTCGGCGAGCGGAAATGGCGGGCCGAGACGTTGATCCCGATGTAGGCGGCGGGATCGTCGAGCAACGGGATCGAGCGCAGCACCTGCTCGTAGATCTGCCAGTCGATCTGCTCGATGTTGCCGCTGTCCTCGGCCACGGCCAGGAAGTCGTAAGGGCTGAGCAGCCCGCGTGAGGCATGACGCCAGCGCAGCAGGGCTTCATAGCCCAGCACGGCGCCGTCTCCCAGGCGCACGATCGGCTGCAGGAAGGGTTCGAACTCGTGGCGCGCGATCGCGCGCCGCAGGTCGCTCTCCAGGTCCAGCGTTGCCAGCGCCTCGGCATGCAGCTCCTCGTCGAACAGCTCGTAGCGCTGGCGGCCACGCGCCTTGGCCCGGTACATCGCCACGTCCGCATCGCGCAGCAGCTGCTCACCACGTTCGTAACGCGGATGCGCGAGTGCGATGCCGATGCTGGCCGAGGTGTAGACCTCCTTGTCACCGATGCGGACCGGATCGACCAGGGCCGCGAGGAGGCGGTCCGCGACGCCGCAGGCGTCCTCGATGCCGCTGATGTTCTCGAGCAGTACGGTGAACTCGTCCCCGCCCAGGCGCGCGACCGAATCCGGGGTGCGCAGGCATTGCGAAAGGCGACGGCTGGCCTCGATCAGCAGTTCGTCACCAACCAGATGCCCGACCGAATCATTCACCACCTTGAAGCGATCCAGATCAAGGAACAGCACGGCAAACAGGCGCGAAGGATCGGCGCGGTAGTGCGCGAGCGCGCGCTCCAGCCGCAGCAGCAGGGCGCTGCGGTTGGGCAGCCCGGTGAGGGCGTCGTGCATGGCTTCGTGCTGCAGGCGCGATTCGGCCTGCTCGCGTACGGCGATCTGGTCGCGCAGGTCGGCATTGGCGTGCTTGAGCTCCTGGGTGCGCTCCTCGACCCGCCGCTCCAGCTCGGTGTACGCCAGGCGCAGGCGCTCCTGCGTCTGCTTGCGCTCGAGCGCGGTGGCGACGTGGAACGAGGCGAACTGCAGGATGTCCTGTTCCTGCAGGGTGTAAGCCTGCTCGTCGACGTAACTCTGCACCACCATGACCCCGACGGCGCGCCCGTCCTGCAGCAAGGGCACGCCCAGCCAGCAGGCCGGCAAGGTGCCGAACATGACCATCTCGCCGGCGGCCATCAGCGCGCGGATCTGCGTGGCGGTGGCGAGCAGTGGACGGCGCGAGCGCAACACCCACTCGGTGATGCCGTTGGTCAGGCGGCGTACCCGCAAAGGCTGATCCTGTTCGTCCTCGAAGTAGGGAAAGCCAAGTTCCCGTCCGTCCTCGGAAAGCTGCGCGATGAAGAAATTGCGCGCGGCCAGCAGCTCTCCGACAACGCCGTGCACGCCGGCAAAGAACTCGATCAGCCCGCCGTGCTCGCTGGCCAGCTCGGCGAGGCGAAACTGCGCCGCCTGCAGGCGCTGGCTGCGCTCGCGCTCCGCGACTTCGGCCCGCAGCACGCGATTGGCTTCGCCCAGTTCCGCGGTGCGGCGTTCGACCTCGGCTTCCAGTTCATCCTGTGCGCGCTTGCGCGTCACCGCGCTCAGGATGTGCTGCGCCGCATACGCGAGCAGGGCGCGATCGTCTTCGGTGTAGCGATGCGCCTCGTCGTAGCTTTGCACCACCAGCGCGCCGCGCACGCGCTCGCCTTCTAGCAGGGGCACGCCGAGCCAATCGACGGCGTCGTGCCCCAGCCGTGCGTCCACTTCCAGCCCCAGCTGGCGACACAAGTCCGGGCTCGGCCCCATCAGGATGCGGCCCGAATGGACCACCGCGAAGGTCAGGCTGCCAGGGTAGTCGCGGCCGCAGATCTCCATGCCCAGGTCCACGATCGCCGAGGCGCCGGCGTCCGCGTAGTAGATGAAGCGCAAGCTGTCGCGCGCCGCATCGTAGAGGGTGATGAAGAAGTTCTCGGCATAGGTCAGGCCACACACCACGCGGTGCACGCGCTCCAGCATTTCCTCCAGGCCAAGCTCGGCGTGCACCAGGTCGGCAATCGTATACAGCGCCTGTTGCAGCTGTGTACGGCGTTGCGCGAGGCCGACGGCATGCTGCAGTTCGGCCTGGTCGAGCAATTCACCCAGGCGCAAGTCGATCAGTGCGATCCATGGAAAGTTGCCTGGTTCGGGTGGCGCGCAACCCGGCTCAGGCTCCAGTTCCAGCCGCGCCCGGCCCGACGCGAGCGGTATCGCCAGCGCCGGCTCGGCCAACTCACGGGCAGCGACGGCCGAAAGCATCAGGCGCGCACGCCGGCAACCCGATTGCGCCGTCGCCAGGCGCTGCACGAGGGCCTCCAGCGTCTCCAGGTTGCGGCAGCGCAGCAGGGTTTCGAGATCGTCGCGCGCAACGCCCGGACCGCCATCTGGCGGTAGTCGCGAACCCCAGCGTTCTCCGGGCTCTCGCACGTGCTTCCCCCTGGCCGATACCGTATCACTACGCCGCGCCGCGTGGCAGGCCAGCACTGCGGCGCTGGCCCCGGCGGGATTGGCTATGCTCCGCCCCATCCATTGCCTCCACGCGGGCCGCCGCGCTCGCGTCCAACTGCGGGAGTCCCCATGCGCGCCATCCTTGCCACGCTGTTGTCCGTCGGCCTGCACGCCGCCAATGCGGCCATTCCCGCGGCGCCAGCGCGCGACGAGGGCGAAGGCCCGTGGCCGCAACTCATCCTGCGTGGCGCGACGGTGGTGAACGGCACCGGAGCACCGGCCTTCGGACCGGTCGATATCGTGATTGAAAAGAATCGTATCGTTGCCGTGAAGATCGTCGGCAGCGCGGCGGCGCCGATCGCCGCGTCGGATCGTCCGGCGCTCAAGCCCGGCGGTCACGAGATCGACCTGAGCGGACACACGGTGCTGCCCGGCCTGGTCGACCTGCACGGCCACATCGGCGGCGAGGAACAGGGCGTGCCGGCCGAGTATGTCTACAAGCTGTGGCTCGGCCACGGCATCACCACGGTGCGCGATCCGGGTTGCGGCAACGGCATCGACTTCTGCGTTTCCGAACAGCAGCGCAGTGCGAAGAATGAGATCACCGCGCCGCGCATCTTCCCCTACGCGTTCTTCGGCATGGAGCGCGACACGCCGATCGCCACACCCGACGAGGCACGCGCCTGGGTGCGCGAGATGAAGCAGCGCGGCGCGCTCGGGATGAAGTGCTTCGGCTATCGTCCCGACATCCTCGAAGCCGCGTTCGACGAGTTGAAGAAGCAAGGCATGCGCAGCGCCTGCCACCATGCGCAACTGGACGTGGCGCGCGTGAACGTGCTGACCACGGCGCGCTGGGGCCTCACCACCATGGAGCACTGGTACGGCCTGCCGGAAGCGCTGTTCGACGGCCAGACCGTGCAGCAGTATCCGGCCGACTACAACTATCTCGACGAGCAACACCGCTTCGGTCAGGCCGGCACCTTGTGGGCGCAGGCGGCCCGGAAGGGCAGCGAGAAGTACGAAGCGGTCATGAAGGAACTGCTCGCGCTCGACTTCACCCTCGACCCCACCTTCACCATCTACCAGGCCACGCGCGACGTGATGCGCGCGCGCAATGCCGACTGGCAGGCCGAGTATGCGATGCCCTCGCTGACCGAATTCTTCACGCCCAGCCGCATCAACCACGGCAGCTTCTTCTTCGACTGGGGCACCGAGAGGAGGAGGTCGCGTGGAAGGACAACTACCGGCGCTGGATGGCCTTCGTGAACGATTACAAGAACCGCGGCGGCCGCGTCACCGTCGGCAGCGATTCGGGCTACATCTACAAGGTCTACGGCTTCGGCACGATCGAGGAACTGGAACTGCTGCGCGAAGCCGGCTTCCATCCGCTGGAAGTGATCCGCGCCGCGACCCTGCACGGCGCGCAGGCGCTGGGCGCGGCGGATCGCATCGGCAGCATCGAAGCGGGCAAATTGGCCGACCTCGTGGTGCTGGAAGACAACCCGCTCGCCAACCTCAAGCTGCTCTACGGCACCGGCCACCTGCGCCTGGATGCCGACGGCAAGCCGCGGCGCGTGGGCGGGGTGAAGTACACCATCAAGGACGGCATCGTGTACGACGCCAAGGCGTTGCTGGGCGAGGTAAGGGCGATGGTGGCGGAGGCGAAGGCGGACGCATCGCCGTAGGCTGGAGCGTCAGACTTTCGATTGCCTGGAGCGCGAGCTGAGTTGTCCCTTGCGCAGCAGGCGTTCGGAGCGCATCACGTGCAGGATGAAGACACGGTGCCCGTCGTAGCGGTAGAACACGCGACACGGTGGCTCGATGATCTGGCGATAGCGCGAGCGCTTGAGTTCCTGCGGACGGCTGCCACTTTCCGGGTGTTCGGCCAACTGCTCGACGTGACCGACGATGCGCTTGACCAGTTCCGCCGCGGCAGCAGGATTCTCGAGGGCGATGTAGTCGGCGATCGCGTCCAGATCGCTAAGCGCCGGCTCCGACCAGACTATTTCAACCATCGTGCGAGACGCGTCTTGGCCTGCGCGTGAGTCGCCACGCGACCCTCGGCAACGGCTTGCTCGCCGCGGGCGATCCCTTCCAGCACGCTCAGTCGCTGCTGCATCAGCAGATAGGTCTCGACGTCCACCAGATATGCGCTCGGCAGGCCGTGCTGGGTGATGAGGATCGGCTGCTTGTCCCGCTCAAGTTCCGAGAGCAGTTCGGTGGCCTGCCGCTTGAGCGTGGTGACGAGTTCGGTGCGCATAAAGTGACACTACAGTATCACTTTGTCACGCGCAAACGGCTTGGACGTTGGCTCAACCGGCTAGTGCAACGCCTCCGCACGCGGATTGCGGGCATGCGCTTGACCCTCAATTCGCGACACGCACTGCGAGGGCGCCAAGAACTACCGCCCAGAACACGCCAAACAAGACCCAACTGTCGGTCTTGCGGTTTGGAGTCGACCACCTGAAGAAGGGAAATAGAAGGCCGGCAATTGCCCAAAGGGGAGCCAGGACCAATCGCAAACCCAGCATTTCCCTTCAAATCGAGAGGAGCCGCCCATGCGCGCTAAGACTCAATTCATCGCCGCCGCCTGATGTATCGCGACACCCTGTTCGTCGAACTCGACCCGCATCTCGATGCGGCGGATCAGCGCGTACATGTCGCGCATCACCTGCATCGACTGCTCGGCTTCGGCGCGTTCGGCCGGGTCTTCGATGCGTGCCGTGCTGTCGGCCATGGTCTGCATGAACTGGGTGAAGGCGGCGCCGGAGTAGCCGATCACCAGCAGCGGCTGGCGCTTGGGGTCGACCGTCATCGCCGCCGCCAGCGTGGTTTCCTCGCCCTGGCCGGCGGCGATGCCGAGCAGGGTATCGGTCATGCGCGCATGTGCGGGCACGTCGGGCGCGCCCAGGTCTTTCAGCGCCGGCAAGGCCACGAGTTCGCCATTGGGCTCGAGATTCACCTGCGCCAGCGGCGGCGCGAAGCTCTTCGCCATCGCCAGCAGCGAGGCCGGATTGGGCGAACCGATCAGCAGCTTGCCGGCAACATCGGGCTGCGGCGCGTCGGGCGTGGGCACGGTGAAGCGCGTGGCGATGAGGTGGAAGCCGTCGAACACCGGGGCCGCAGCGAACACCACGGGGTTGGACAGCTGCGCGCCGGCATCGGCGTAGGCCTGGTTGAGCGGGAGCAGCGATCCACATTGCCACGGCGCGGCCTTCACCGCGGCGGCCCACTTGTTGGCCAGTGCCGGCAGTTCGCCTAGCTTGAGGCTGAAGCCGAAGTTGAGCGCGGCCTCGCGCGCGGCGTCGAGGCCGGGCATCGGTGCGCGCAGCTTCATCAGGTCCTGCGCGATGTCGCTGCGCAGTTCCAGGTGGGTGACGCCGTGCGATGCCTTCGGCTCGAGCACGGTGTAGCCGATCACCAGGCGCGGCGCGACGCCGGCCAGCGCGGCGTACTCGGCCTGGCAGGTGGCGTCGACCACCGGCTTCTCGATCTTCATCGCGGCCAGGAACGCGTTCTGCAACGACGTGGCCGGACCGGTGAACTCGGCCACGAGCCGCGCCGTGTCGAGGTAGCCGGTCGCGTACGGGGTGTAGCCGTACTTCTTGTTCAGGGCGAGCAAGCTTGCACCATCGGCGAGCGTGTTCGCGGGGCGCTCGATCCCGAGCAGGTTGCGCAGTGCGCTGTCGTCGCCCATCGGCGCCGCGGTGACCACCAGGTGCGTGCCTTGCAGCGTCGCCACCACGCGCAGCGGCGCGTCCGGCGCAGTGAACTGCCAGTAGTCGAGGGCGTCGAGCTTGCCGGTCGCGATCTTTTCGCCGGCGCTGGCTTCGAGCCGCGCAACAAAGGCGCGGAAGGCCGCCGGATCGGCCAGGGTGAGGCGCGCCACCGGAACGAGGCCGATGCCGTAGATCGCCGACAGTGCGCGCGGATCGAGGCCGATGTCGGCGATGCCCTGTGCCATCGGTTTGTCCTTGAACTCCGCGTGCAAGGCGTTCAGCCATTTCGTGGCCGCCTGATTCGTGCCGTCCTGCGACAGGCGCTTGTGCATCAGGTCGAACTGGCTGCGCCACATCGCCAGCACCGGCTCGCTCTGCTGCATGAAGGCGTCGATCGTGGCCTGCGGCATGCGCTCGATGTTGGCGATCAGATACGGCGTGTCGGCCGGCACGTAGGCCAGCGGCGCATCGACCTCGATGGCCGCCGTCGAAGACAGTGACGAACCCGGACCGCGACCGAACGCGAACCAGAGACCCACGCCCAGCACAAGCAGGACGATGACGGCGATCAGAATCTTTTTCATTGGAATTCCCCTGAAACAGGCCGCGATGCTAGCAGCGTGACTGGACAACGGCGACGACGGGGAAGCGTGGACAGCGTGACGCGGGGGACTCGGATCGGTAGAGCCGAGCTTGCCCGGCTGCTCTTGCTCTGGGCGTGGAGAACCGGGCAGCGGCGCAAGCTCCGCTCTACGAGCGCAAGACGTCGCCCGTGCGCGCATCGCGGATCGGCGTCGGGCGTTCCAGACCGCCGGTCTCGCCGGCGAGCCAGCCGTCGATGCCGGCCAGGATGCTCGGGTCGAGTTCGGCAAGGGTCCGCGGCGGCGGCTTGCCCGCGAGGTTGGCGCTGGTCGACACCAGCGGACCACCCGCGGCGCGGCACAGCGCGGCCGCCACCGGGTGCGCAGTGACGCGCGCCGCCAGCGTGGCGTGATCGCCGCGCAGCCACTCGGGTACCGCGAGATTGCAGGGCAAGGCCCACGTGTTCGGGCCCGGCCAACTCGCGAGGATTTCCACCCGGCGTGCGTCAGCCAGGACGGCGAGATCGATCCACGGCAGCAGTTGCTCGATGCCGGCCGCGATCAGGATCACGCCCTTGGCTTGCGGGCGCTGCTTGAGCGCGAGCAAACGTTTCACCGCGGCCGGGTCGAAGGGGTTGCAGCCCAGGCCCCAGACCGCTTCGGTCGGATAGGCGACCACGCCGCCGCGATGCGTGATCGCGGCAGCTTGCTCCAGCGTCACCGGGCAAGTCACGGCGCGCCTCCGTCGCTCCGGGTTCGGTGCTTCCGCAACATGCGCGCCTTCCGCCTTCAGAACGGTGCGGACGCCGCCTTTTTCCTGGCCGCCGCCTTCTTCGCCGCGGGCTTCTTTGCCGCCGCCTTCCTGGCAGGAGACTTCTTCGCGGGCGCCTTCTTTGCGGCTGCCTTCTTCTTCGCTGCCGGCTTCTTCGCCGCGGGCTTCGTCGTCGCCGCCTTGGGCGCAGCATCCTTCGCCACCGCCGTCGCCTTCTTCGCTGCGGTCTTCTTGGCAGGTGCGGACTTGCTCGCGCCACGCTTGCCGAAGCGCCCGCCCTTGCGCACCGGCTTGCCCTGCGCCAGCAGCGCCTGGCACTCCTCCAGGGTGAGCGAGGCCGGCTCGCGATCCTTCGGGATCTTGCCGTTCATCTCGCCATCGCTGATGTAGGGTCCGAAGCGGCCGTTCAGCACCTGCACGCTGGTTCCCTCGAACTGCTTGATGATGCGGTTGGCCGCGATCTCTTCCTTCTCGCGGATCAGGAACAGCGCGCGCTCGAGTTCGATGGTGTAGGGATCGTCCTCGGGCTTGAGCGAGGCATAGGTACTGCCACGCTTGGCGAAGGGACCAAAGCGCCCCACGCCCACGGTCACCTTCTCGCCGTTGTCCTCGCCCAGTGCGCGCGGCAGCTTGAACAGCTCCAGCGCCTCTTCCAGCGAAATCGTGTGCAGGCTCTGGGTTGGACGCAAGGAGGCGAAGCTCGGCTTTTCTTCGTCGTCCTTGGTGCCGATCTGCGCGAATGGCCCGTAGCGCCCGAGACGCACGCTGACCGGCTTGCCGGATTTCGGATCGACGCCCAACTCGCGCGCGCCGGTGGCTTCGCCGCGATCGACCGATTCGATCTTGTCGTCGACCAGAGCCTTGAACGGCTTCCAGAAGCGCGCCATCAGCGGCACCCAGTCCTCTTCGCCACGGCTCACCGCATCGAGCTCGTCTTCCAGCTTGGCCGTGAAGTCGTAATCGACGTACTGGGTGAAATGCCCGCTGAGGAACTTGGCCACGGCACGACCCACGTCGGTGGGACGGAAGCGGCGCGCATCGAGCAATACATACTCGCGGTTGAGCAGCACCTGGATGATGCTGGCGTAGGTCGAGGGACGGCCGATGCCGTGCTCCTCCAACGCCTTCACCAGACTGGCTTCGGAATAGCGCGGCGGCGGCTGGGTGAAATGCTGTTCGGCCAGGATCGCGGAGAGCGGTACGCGCTCGCCCACGCGCAGCGCCGGCAGCTTGCGGCCTTCGTCGTCGGGGTTGTCGCCTTCCGGCGTGGCTTGCGTCTTCTCGTCGCGGCCTTCTTCGTACACGGCGAGGAAACCCGGGTCGACCACGGTGGTGCCGGCGGCGCGAAACGCGTGCGCCTTGCCGGCCGCGAGATCGACGGTGACGGTGTTGAGCGTGGCGTGGATCATCTGGCAGGCCACCGCGCGCTTCCAGATCAGCTCATACAGGCGCAGCCCGTCCGGATCGAGGAACGACGCGATCGACTTGGGGGTGCGCAGCGCCGAGGTCGGGCGGATCGCCTCGTGCGCTTCCTGCGCGTTCTTGGCCTTGGTCTTGTACTCGTTCGCGCTCGCCGGCAAGGCGTGCTGGCCGAAGTCGCGCGCGATCAGCTGGCGCAGTTCGGTCACCGCTTCTTCCGACAGATGGGTCGAATCGGTACGCATGTAGGAAATCAGGCCCACCGTGCCCTCGTCACCCAGGGCCACGCCCTCGTACAGCTTCTGCGCGATGCGCATGGTGCGGCTGGTGGAAAAGCCGAGCTTGCGTGCGGCTTCCTGCTGCAGGGTCGAAGTAATGAAGGGCGGTGCCGGACGGCGCTTGCGCTCCTTGCTCTGCACGTCGGAGACGTCCAGCCCGCCGCCCGCGGCCGCCAGCAGTCGCTCGCGCGCGGCTTCGGCGTCGTCGCCGTTGGTCAGGTCGAACTGTTCGAATTTCTTGCCGTCGAGGGTGAGCAGGCGCGCCACGAACGGCTGGCTGGCGTGCGCGAGCTGCGCCTCCACGCTCCAGTACTCGCGCGCCTTGAAGGCTTCGATCTCTTCCTCGCGCTCCACGATCATGCGCAGCGCCGGCGACTGCACCCGTCCGGCCGAGAGTCCGCGCTGCACCTTGCGCCAAAGCACCGGCGAGAGATTGAAACCGACCAGGTAATCGAGCGCGCGCCGCGCCTGCTGCGCGTTGACCAGATCGCCCGAAACCTGGCGCGGATGCGCGATGGCTTCCTTGATCGCGCGCGGCGTGATCTCGGTGAACACCACGCGATGCAGCGCCTTGTCCTTGAGCAGGCCGCGCTCCTTCAGGATCTCCGCGATGTGCCAGCTGATCGCCTCTCCTTCGCGATCCGGGTCGGTGGCCAGATACAGCGCGTCGGCGCCCTTGGCCGCCTTGCTGATCGCATCGACATGGCGCTCGTTCTTGTCGATCACCTCGTAGCGCATGGCGAAGCCGGCGTCCGGGTCAACCGCGCCCTCCTTCGGCACCAGGTCGCGCACGTGGCCGTAGGAGGCCAGGACGGTGAAGTCCTTGCCGAGGTATTTGTTGATCGTCTTGGCCTTGGCCGGCGACTCGACGATGAGCAGGTTCTTGGGCATGGCAGGTGCACCAGGGCGGGCTGTCGAGAGGCCGCGCGAAGAGATGACGAGGCCCGCACCGGGGTCGTGGGGCGGGCCTTCCTTTTTCAGTCTGGACACAGCCGGCGCGCGGCTGTCAAGCCGGCGCCCTGCAGCGAACCTGGCTCGCCGGCCGGGCACGGCCGCGGGTCAGCCGCGGCAATGGCTCGGCAACATGCGGTCCGGCAGGCCTGAACGGCAGCTCCATTGACGGGTCTGCGGGTCGAGGGCGAGCTCCAGCCAGCGTTGTTCGTCATCGATGGAGGCAGGCTCGCTCAGGTCGATCACGATGGCACAGCGGCCGTCTTCGAGTTCGTAGACTTCGATCTGGCGGATCTGGGCGCTGGCATAGGACTCGGGCGGGTCGAAACCCTCGCTGCTGTTGTCCGGACAGGCGCCGCTGCCTTCCACCGCCATCGCAACCTCGACCTTGAGCGCGGTCGCGCTGGACAGCGCCGCGGCGACCTTGGCGCGCTGGGTGTAATCGGCGTAAGCCGGGATCGCAATGGCCGCCACGATGGCGAGCACCGCGAGTGCGAGCAACAGGCCGATGCCGACCATGAAGGCGATCAGGCAGCCGCTGAGTCCGCGTTGCTGGCGTTCGGGAAACTCGGTGTAGGCCCACTTGTCGACGACTCGCGTGCCGACCACCATGTCGTGCAACGCCTGCTTGCGCTCGGTGAAGGCCGCCATCAGGAAGCCGATGTAGAGCGTGAGGTAGCTCAGCGCTGCGGCAAACCAGCGCATCAGCGCTTGCGCGCGGGTCAGGCGCCGTCCGTCCAGGTCGGTGACCTTGATGCCGAGCGCCATCTTGCCGAGGGTGGCCTGCTGTGCCGAGCCTTCCATCAGGCTGTAGTAGAGGGCGGCGCCGAGGTAGTACACGAGGAACATGCCGCCGTACGTGGCCCAGAACCAGGCCGGCGGTTCCTCGCCGTCCAGTGCCTGCAACGCCTGGAACCCGCCGCCGACACCGACCAGCACGAGTACGACCATCATCAGTCCGTACAAGCCGGCACTGAGGATCAGGTTGTCGATGAACAGGGCGGCCCAGCGACGCAGGAAACCGGCATCGACGACATCGAGTGGTGCCGCGGGTTGCGGGTGCTGCATGGTGCTTTCCCCAAGGGAACGCGCGGCCTCGGCCGCGCGTCAAATTGTGTCGCGTCGCTGCCCTGACGCTAGTGCAGGGGCTCGCCGTCGCCCTCGAACATGTGGCTTTCCATCCAGGCAAAGGCGGCTTCCTGTCCCGGCTGGTTGAACAGCACCATGAGTACGACCCACTTGAGGTCGTCCAGGTCGATCTCTTCCTGATCCAGCGCCATGACCCGGTCCACCACCAACTCGCGCTGGGTAGCGTCGAGAATGCCGCCCTGTTCCAGGAACATCAGGAACCCGCGGCACTCGGCGTCAAGGCGCGCTTCCTCCACGTCGACGTAGATGCGCACCGGGCCGCGCATGGCGTTCGGGCCGGCTTCGGCCAGCGGGCGCTGTTGCGCCAGCTCGTCAAGCCAGTCGAAGGCCTTGTTGACTTCCTGGGGACTGAAGCCCGCCTGGATCAGGCCGGCTTGGAGCGAGTCGCGGTCGCGGACGGCGTCGGGATCGTCGTAGAAGTAGTTTTCGAACAGGTAAAGCAGTACGTCCAGTATGGTCTCTTTCATCCATCCTCTGCCTGCGCCGCGTTTGCGGCACGCCCCGGGACGTCAGGAGCGGCGTTTCGCGTAGCGGCCGTGAGCGGCGGCGACACGCCCGTCCAACTCCATGAGCAGGAGCATGGAGGACAGGGCTTCGACGGTCAACCCTGTGCGCTCGGCCAGCACGTCGATGGCGACGGGAGCGTGATCCAGTGCACGCAAGAGCCTGGCATAGTCGGGGTCGGTTGCAGAGCACTCTTCGCTGCCGCTGGCCTCGGGCCACTCCGGGGATTCGACCGGCATGCCTGCGGCCAGCCGTCCACGCAGCGCCGTCGCCAGTTGCGCGGCCTGGGTCGCGAGCGCGTCGATGATTTCCGGGGCACTCTCCACCAGCATCGCGCCATCGCGGATCAGGCGGTGGCAACCCTTGGCCAGCGGATTGTGGATCGAGCCCGGCAAGGCGAACACTTCGCGCCCGGCCTCGGCCGCGAGCCGTGCCGTGATCAGGGAACCGCTTTGCAACGAGGCTTCCACCACCAGGGTTCCGAGGCTCAACCCAGCGATGATGCGATTGCGCCGCGGGAAATGATCGCGCTTCGCCTCCACGCCGGGCGCGAACTCGCTCACCACCGCACCGCTCGCCTCGATTTCGGCCGCCAGCGCGCGGTGCCGGGCCGGGTAGACCAGATCCAGCCCGGTGGCGACCACCGCGATCGTGGCGGCTCCGGCCTCCAGCGCCGCGCGATGGGCGGCGGCATCGATGCCTTCTGCCAGACCGCTGGTGATGGCGAAACCCGAGCGCCCGAGGGTGCGGGCGAAGTCGCGCGCATTGTCGATGCCTCCGGCACTGGGATTGCGGCTGCCCACCAGCGCGATCTGTGCTTGCCACAACAGATCCGGATTTCCCGCGACGAACAGCGCGGCCGGCGGCTGCGGGATGCGTGCAAGCAATGCCGGGAAATCGTCGCTGTCGCAGGCGACGAGGTGATGCTGGGGTTGCGCCAGCCAGTCGAGATCGCGCCGCAGGCGATCGGCATCGGGGTCCCGTCGCCAGTGCAACGCGGCCACAGGCGCCCCGGCGCGCGTCCATTCGCCATCGGACAGGTCCAGCGCAGCCTGCGCACCGCCTGCACGTCCGATCAGTTCGCGCAGTCGCGCCGGCCCCAGGCCGGGCGCGCGCAACAGGGTCAGCCAGGCGAGCGCATCGGATTCAGTGCAAGGCAGCGGCATGCGGGTGCCGCGGCCGGACGGGCGCCAGCCCATCCGGCAGGCGGATCAGTAGCGGTCGGGCGCCTTGATCTTGTCGTCGATGCGGGCCGGACGGATGCCGTCCATGATCAGGCCGTAACTGACCTTGTCGAAGGTGCGGAATATCATCACGTGACCGACGAACTCGTCGGGCAGCTGCACCTTGTTGCGCCCCAGATTGGCCTTGATCCGCGGCTGGTGCGCCACTTCGTCGCGCACCCGATCACCCGGGTGCCAGATCGAGAACACGTGCCCGTTCTCCACGCCGTCACGCGCACCGGCAGACAGCGCGATCACGTCGCGGGGCCCACCGTACGCGTTGCGCCCGGTCTGCGCCAGAATGCGCATGCCCTCGGGCACGCTGTCCATCGCGTGCGGGTGGAAGCTCAGTTCGAACGGCTGCGGGTCGTAGGGCACGAGCAGGTCGCCCTTCTGGACCTCGGCTCCCCCCGGTGTGATCAGCAGCTTGGCGGGATCGCCATCCTGGGTCACGACGCCTTGCGCCACTTCGACCGCTTCCCAGCCCAGTACTTCGAAACCGTTGTCCGAGGCGGCGAAATAAGCCCACTCGATGCCCGAGGTATTGGGGCGCAGGCCATGCTGCGCATCCCAGGGGTCGCGCTTGAGGCGCGGATAGTCGCTAGCCGGATGCGGGTGCACGGCGTAGCGCAGGCTGGGGCGCAGGATGGCCCAGCGCTGGCCCGGCTCGAAATCACCGCGCCGCACATAGGCCAGCTGGCCTTCGGCACCACGCAGCCGGTTCTCTTCCAGCGCCACCACATAGGGCAGCCGATCGGAAGGATCCTCGTCGAACACGTGCGCCTTCTCGAGGAAGGCCTCGATCTCCGACAGGGGTAGCGCATCGATGGCGCTGTCCATGCGACGGACCGCCGGCGACTTCTTGACCAGCGTCGGCCGACCGCCCAGATAGGCGAGGCTGAGCACGTCGCCCGGATAGATCAGGTGCGGGTTCTCGACCTGCGGATTGGCCTGCCAGATCTCGGGCCAGAGCCAGGGCTCGTTGAGGAAGCGCGCCGCGATGTCCCACAGCGTGTCACCCTTCTGCACCGTGTAGGTGTCCGGGTGGTCGTCGCGCAACTCAACGGCAGCAACGTAGCTGGCCAAGGTCAGCAGGGCTGCAGCGGAAACCGAAAGGAGTTTTTTAAGCATGGCCGCCATCTACCTGATTCCCCAACAGGTGGCGGGGACTATAGCCCAAATGCCGCGGAAGCGGAATGGCGTCCCGGACGGCTCCGGACGCGACCCGGCCCGGGCCCGGTTTTGGGCTAGAATTGTGCAGGTTCCCAACGACTTAAGGCTTGCATGGGCGATTTCCGCCCGCATTTGTCACGCATGGCCAAGCTGACCATCCTCGAATTCCCCGATCCACGCCTGCGCACCGTGGCCCGGCCGGTTGACCCGGCAGGAGTTGCCGCGCCGGCATTCCAGCGCCTGATCGATGACATGTTCGAGACCATGTATGCCGCGCCCGGCATCGGCCTCGCCGCCAGCCAGGTCGACGTGCACCAGCGCTTCATGGTGATCGACGTGTCGGAGGAGAAGCACGAGCCGCGCGTCTTCCTCAACCCGGAGATCCTGTCGCGCGACGGCACCGAGACTTGCCAGGAAGGTTGCCTCTCCGTGCCCGGCGTCTACGCCGATGTGCAACGCGCCGAGAAGATCGTGGTACGCGCCCTGGATCGGCACGGCGAGCCATTCGAACTCGCGGCCGACGGCCTGCTCGCGATCTGCGTCCAGCACGAGATGGATCACCTCGACGGCAAGCTGTTCGTCGACTACCTCTCGCCGCTCAAGCGCGAGATGGTGCGCAAGAAGCTGGCCAAGCAGCGCCGCGCCGACGCCGTCGCTTGAGTTCCCGTCGCCTGCGCCTGGTCTTTGCCGGCACGCCGGATTTTGCGCTGCCGTGCCTGGAAGCAGCCCTGGCGTCGGGCGACGAGATGCTCGCGGTGTATACCCAGCCTGACCGTCCGGCCGGACGCGGGCGGCAGCTCGCGCCCTCGCCGGTGAAGCAGTGCGCGCTGCTGCACGGCATCGAGGTCCGCCAACCCGAGTCACTCCGCACACCCGAGGCGCAGGAGGCGTTGCGCGCGTTGCAGCCCGACCTGATGATCGTGGTGGCCTACGGTCTGCTGTTGCCGCAGAAGGTGCTCGACATCCCGCAGCATGGATGCTGGAACGTGCATGCTTCGCTGCTGCCGCGCTGGCGTGGCGCCGCCCCGATCCAGCGCGCGGTGGAGGCCGGCGATCCCGAGACTGGCGTGTGCCTGATGCAGATGGAGAAGGGCCTCGATACCGGACCGGTGCTGCTGCGCCAGCGCACGCCGATCGCGGACTTGGAAACCGCCGGCGACGTTCATGACCGGCTCGCGACCCTCGGCGCGAACCTGCTGCGCGACGGGTTGTCGCTGCTGCGCCGCGGCCTGCGTCCCGTGCCCGAGATCCAGGCCGAGGAGGGCGTGACCTACGCCCGCAAGCTGGAAAAATCCGAGGCGCGCCTGGACTGGTCGCGCGATGCAGGGATGCTGGCGAACGCGGTGCGGGCGTACTCGCCCTGGCCCATCGCCGAAGCCGAACTCGCGGGCGAACGGGTGCGCGTGCATCGCGCACAGGCCGAGGAAGGAAGTGGCACGCCGGGAACGGTGATTGCGGCGTCTCGCGATGGCATCACCGTGGCCTGCGGTCGTGGCGCGCTGCGCCTCACCCAACTGCAACGCGATGGCGGCCGCGTCATCGGTGCACTCGACTATCTCAACGCGCGCCCGGCGCTGCGCGCATGAGTGACGCCGCGCGCGGCGCCGCCCTGCGCGTCGCGGCAGCGCGCGTGGTGCGTGCCGTGCGCTTCGATGGCGTGTCGCTCAAGGCCGCCATCGCCCCGGTGCTGGGGCAGTTCGAGGACGCGCGTGATCGCGCCCTGTGCGAGGCGATCTGTTTCGAAACCTGCCGCTGGGCGCTGCGTTACGAGCGCCTGCTGGCCAGGCTGATGCCGCGGCCGCTGCCACCGGCGTTGCGCGATCTGCATGCCTTGCTGCTGACCGGATTGGCCCAGCTCGATGCGATGAAGCTGGCCGACTACGCGGCCATCTCCAGCACCGCCGAAGCCGCGCGCGGTCTCAAGCGACCGCGCCATGTCGCCTTGGTCAACGCGGTGTTGCGACGCTACCTGCGTGAGCGCGAGGCACTGGAGATCGAGATCGAGCAGACCGGCGACGGCCTGGCCGAGCATGCGCATCCGCTCTGGCTGGCCGATCTGTTGCAGCGCGATTGGGACCATGCCGCCTGGATCATGAGCGAGAACAATCGCGCGGCGCCGCTGTGGCTGCGCGTCAATCGCATGCGCGGCGATCTCGACGCCTATGCGAAGGAGCTGCATGCTGCCGGCATCGAAGCGCACGAATTGGTCTATGCCCCCGATGCCCTGTGCCTGGCACAGGGCGTCGCGCCAGGCCGCCTTCCGGGTTGGGACGCAGGCAAGGTTTCGATCCAGGATCTTTCGGCCCAGCTCTGCGTCGAGGCCGTGGCTGCCGCACCCGGCATGCGTGTACTTGACGCGTGCGCCGCGCCCGGCGGCAAGAGCGCGCATCTGCTCGAACGCAGCGGCGGCCGCATCGAACTGCTGGCACTCGACATCGACCAGCGCCGCCTGCAACGTGTCGACGAGACGCTGGCGCGGCTGGGTTTGACGGCGACCACGCGCGTCGCCGACGCGACCGATCCGTCCTGGTGGGACGGGCGTCACTTCGATCGGATCCTGCTCGACGCGCCCTGCTCCGGCAGCGGCGTGATACGCCGCCAGCCCGACATCAAGCTGCATCGACGCCAGGCGGACCTGCCGGCCTTGATCGCCTTGCAGGCGCGGCTGCTGGATGCACTCTGGCCTATGCTGCGCAGCGGCGGACGACTAGTCTATGCGACCTGTTCCGTGCTCAAAGACGAGAACGAGCGTCAGATCGATGCCTTCCTCGCGCGCACTCCCTCGGCCCGTGCCGTGCGCCTGCCCGATCATTTCGGGCGGGGCAGCGGCGCCGGCCATCAACGCTTCCCCGGCGACGACCACGGCGACGGCTTCTTCCATGCCGTGCTCGAACGCATCGTTTGACGCGCGGCGCGCCGGTGGCGCGACCCGGCTCATGCTGCTCGCCCTGCTGGTGCTGCCCTTGTGCGCCTGCCTCGGGGAGACCCCGGAACGCGCGCGCATCCTCGAAGCCCGCGTGGTGCGCGACGAGGGCCTGGCGCTGGAGTTGACCCAGGAGCTGCATTTCTCCCGCACCATGCGCGACGCGCTGGACCACGGCATCGCCTTGCGCCTGGTCTACAGCGCCTCGGGTTGCGGCAGCAGCGTCTGGCAGGTGCTGGAACTGCGCTACGTGCCCCTGACCCGCCACTACGAGTTGCAGGCCTCGGGTGAGGCGCAGCCACGCAGCTTCGCGCGGCGCAGCGCCCTGTTCGCGGCACTCGACCGACTGCGCGTGCCGCTCCACGGCGAGCCAGCGGCAGACTGCCACGGACGGGTGCAGGTGGCGCTCGACCTGACCAGCCTGCCCACGCCGCTGCGTCTGCCTGCCTTCCTGCAACGCGCCGAATGGCGCCTGGTATCGCCGGTGCAGGCATGGTCGAGTCCGTCCTGACCCGCCAGCTGCGCCTGATGCGGCGCGTGGTGGCGCCGCTGGCGCTGCTGCTGTCGCTGCTATCCGCGCTCTACCTCGCCGCCGATGCCGAAGGCTTCGGGCAGGACAGCGCGCGCTACTACCCCTACGTGTTCGTCGGCGCGGCCCTGGCCCTGGGCCTGCTGCTGCTCGCGATCGTGGCGCGGCTGTGGCGTTTGCGCCGGCAACTGCGCGAAGGCGTGCCCGGTGCGCGCCTCACCCGCCGCCTGCTGCTGGTGCTGGTGCTGCTGGCAGTGCCGCCGGTGTTCCTGGTGTATGGCTTCGGGGTGCGCTTCATCGCCGCCACGGTCGACTCCTGGCTGCGCATCGAAAGTGCGCAGGCTCTGGACGACGGGCTGGCGATCGCACAGCTGTACCTGGACGAACGCCTGCAGCGCGCCCAGGACGAGGTCGATGCTGCAGCGTTGCAGCTGACCCTGGGCGACGACCGCGAACTCGATGCCGAACTGGAGGCCGCGCTCGACGCGAGCGGTGCGCGCCAGCTGGCGGTGTTCGAGCGCGACGGACGGGTGCGTGCGGTGGCCGCGGCCGATCCGTCGCTGCTGTTGCCGGCGCCGCCCGAGGACGACGTGCGACTGGAGCTGAACCGACGCGGTCGCTATGCCGCTGCCGAGCGCGACGCCGACGGCATGCATCTGAGGGTGGTGCGACCGCTCGGCAATACGCTCTCGGGCGAACGCCTGCTGCAAGGGCTGTTCGCGTTGCCGGACGACTACGCGCTGTTGGCGCAACGGGTCGAGACCGCGCTGCATGGGCAGCGCCAGGCCATCTTCCTGCGCGATGCGCTCAAGTTCGCCTTTGCCCTGATCCTGAGCTTCGTGGCGCTGCTGTCGGTGCTGCTGGCGCTGCTGCTCGCCTTCGACCTGGCGCGGCGTCTGGTCGCCCCGGTGGCGCGCATGGTGGGTGCCACCGGCGAGATCGCACAGGGCCGCTACGACGTACTGTTGCCGGAGAACCAGAACGACGAACTGGGCGTGCTGGCACGCTCGTTCAACCAGATGACGCGCGAACTGGAGCAGACCTCGGCCCGGGCGCGGGCCAGCGCCGAGGAAACCGAACGCCAGCGCGCCTTCCTGGAAACCGTGTTGGCGCACCTGAGCTCCGGCGTGCTGGTACTGGATGCGCAGGCCACGCTACGCAGCGCCAACGGCGCGGCGCGGGAGCTGCTCGGGATCGATCCCGAGCGTGACCTCGGCACGCCGCTGCCCGAGCTGCGAGCGGCCTTGCCGCTGGCCGCGCCCCTGCTCGACGCCTTGGCGGCGCGGCTGCGCGAGGGTGCGCGTGAATGGCGTGAAGAGGTCGCGTTGGCATCGGCCGAAACCAGCGAGCGCCGCGTGCTGCTGCTGCGCGGCGCGCGCCTGCCCGATGCCGGCGCGGTGGCGGTATTCGACGATGCCACGGTGGTGGATCGGGCGCGGCGCGAGGCGGCCTGGTCCGAGGTGGCGCGGCGTCTGGCGCACGAAATCAAGAATCCGCTCACGCCGATCCAGCTCGCCGCCGAGCGCCTGCGCCGACGCGTGCTGCCCAAGCTGAGCGCGGACGACGGCGAAGTGCTGGATCGCGCCACCCATACCATCGTGGCGCAGGTCGATGCGCTCAAGAACATGGTGAACTCCTTCGGCGACTATGCCCGGCCCCCGGCCCTGCAACTGGCGACCCTCGACCTCAACCGGCTCGTGGCGGAAGTGCTGGACCTGTACGAACAGGACGCGCGCCTGCGCCTGGTGCGGCAGTTCGATCCGGCGTTGCCGCCGATCCGGGCCGACAGCGGGCGCTTGCGCCAGGTGCTGCACAACCTGCTCAAGAACGCGATCGAAGCCACGGCCGAGCTCAGCATGGCCTGCATCACGCTGGAAACGGCCCAGCGCGAGGACGGCGCGCGCGCCGGCGTGGAGATTGCCGTGAGCGACAACGGCACCGGCTTGCCGAGCGGGTTCGACGAACACTGGTTCGAACCCTACCGCAGCACCAAGGCGCGCGGCACCGGCCTCGGCCTCGCCATCGTCGCCAAGATCGCGCAGGAACATGGCGGTCGCCTGCGCGCCGCCGATCGCACCGAAGGCGGTGCGCGTTTCTCGTTGTGGTTGCCACTCGCATGAGCCTGCCGATGCTGATCACGCGCGATGCGCGCCGCGATGCCTGGGTCTTCTTCGGCCTCGCGGTGCTGGTGCTGGGTGCCGGCCTCGGCCTGCGCGATCCCTGGCCAGCGGATGAACCGCGCTTTGCGCTGGTGGCGCGGCAGATGGTCGAGTCGGGCCGCTGGCTGTTCCCGATGCGCGGCGACGAACTGTATCCGGACAAGCCGCCGCTGTTCATGTGGATGCAGGCGGCAACCTATCTCGTGGTGCGCTCCTGGCGCGTGGCCTTCCTGCTGCCTTCCCTGCTGTGCGCACTCGGCACCTTGTGGCTGACCTGCGACCTGGGCCGGCGCCTGTGGAATCGCCGCATCGGCCTGTATGCCGGCTATGCCCTGCTGTTCGCGCTGCAGTTCGCCTACCAGGCCAAGAAGGCGCAGATCGATCCGGCCATCACCTTCCTCGTCACCCTGTCGGTCTACGCCCTGCTGCGCCACCTGCTGCGCGGCCCGGACTGGCGCTGGTATTACCTCGGTTTCTTCGCGGCCGGCCTCGGAGTGATCACCAAGGGCGTGGGCGTGATCGCGCTGCTGGTGTTCCTGCCGGCGGCGTTCGTGCGGGCGCGGCGCTGGCCCGGCCTGCATGGCGTGGGCACCGGCGCGGCCCTGCTCGGCCTCGTGGCCTTCCTCGGCGCGATCGGACTGTGGCTGCTGCCGATGCTGCTGGCGGTGAATGACAGCAACGATCCGGCCCTGCAGGCCTATGCCGACAACATCCTGCTGCGCCAGACCGCGCAACGCTACGGCAACTCCTGGCATCACCACCAACCGCCCTGGTACTTCCTCGGCGTGATCGCGACGATGTGGCTCCCGGCCGCGTTTGCCCTGCCCTGGGCGCTGCCGGCGTGGTGGCGGCGACTGCGGCGGCGCGATCCACGCTATGCCTTGTTGCTGGGCTGGGTGGCCTGCGTCCTGCTGTTCTTCTCGATTCCGTCCGGCAAGCGCGATGTCTACGTGCTGCCCGCCTTGCCGATGTTCTGCCTGGCCCTGGCGCCGTTGTTGCCGGCCTTGTTGCGGCGTCGCGCCGCGCGTCTGCTGTTGCTCGGATTCGTGCTGTTGCTGGCCGTGCTCGGGCTCGGTGGTGCCATCGCCGCGCTCGCTGGCGAGCCGGGTTTCGAGACGCGACTGGAAGCCGAGCGCGGCCTCGACCCGGGCAGCGACGCGCTGTGGTGGATGCTGCTTGCGATCGGTGCCGGTGCCGCGCTGGCGACGCTCTGGGGCCGGCTGCGCCACGTGCTGGCCGCCACCGTGCTGACCTTGTCGCTGCTGTGGACCCTGTTCGGTTTCGTCGGTTATCCGCTGCTGAACGATGCCAGTTCGGCGCGCGCCTTGATGCGCGCCGCTGGCGAACGCATCGGCCCGGCGGGCGAACTCGGCCTCGTGGCCTGGAAGGAACAGAACCTGCTGCAGGCCGACCGCGCGGCGCACACCTTCGGTTTCCGGCGACCGGCTGCCGAGCAGTTGCGCGACGCGCTGCGCTGGCAGGCCGACGCGCCTGCCACGCGCTGGATCTTCATCCTCGATTCGGCGCTGGGCGATTGCGTGCTGCGCGAGCGTGCGATCGACCTGGGTCGCGCCAACCGGCGCCAGTGGTGGCTGTTCCGCGCCGACGCCGTGGCGGCGCATTGCCGCTGAGGGCAGGGCGGCAGGTCGCACCGCGCCGAACCTCTTGCGCCCTTCAGCCGGCGACGAAGACGCCTTCCAGTTCCACTTGCAGCTCTCGCCGGCAGATGTCGCCGTGCAGTAACAGGACGCGCTCCAGCGGCAGGTGCGGTGCAAGCGCCGCGCGCACCGCGGCCAGGTCGCCCGGATCGCGCAGGTAGACGCGCAAGGCCTCGCAGCCTTGCAGCGCGAAACGACCGCCATGGCGCTCGCCTTCGCGCAGCAGCGCATCGAGATTGGCGAGGCTCTCGCGCAGTTGCGCCGCGGCATCGCCCGGATGCCGCGATACATGGCCCACGATGCTGGCGGTACCCGAGGCGAGCAGGCGCAAGCCATCGCGCGTCTGCAACAAGGCACCGCGCGAGAATCCGGGCGAAACCGGGCCGAACTCGCGCGGATACTGCCAGGCCGGCGTCTGACGCGGGTTCTCCAGCGCCAGGCCGGGCTCGCGCGTGCATAACGCGATCACCTGCACCCGGCCGGTGCGATGCGCCGTGCCAATGGCCGTGGCCGCCGGCGGCGGTGCGTGGAAGCGCTCGTCGACGGCGGCGGCGCGCCCCACGCAAAAGCGCCGGTAGCGCTCCTCATCGCCTTCACCGGCATTGATGTCGTCGAGGTAATTCCAGATGCGCAGCAGGAAGGGATGCGGCGAGGCGCGCACCTGCGCGATCAGACCGCGATAGGCCCGGGCCGTTGCGGCTTCGATGCCGCCAGCGGCGATCTCGTCGACTTCGATCGCGAGCATCGCCAGATCGCCGACGCGGCGCAGCCATGCGCCCTCGACCGGCACCGACTCGACGCCCGGCGCGAGCCAGGCTTCGGTATCCGCGCCATCGAGGCGCGGGCAACCGATCTCGATATCGGCCGCCACGCCGGCACCGAATCCGAATCGCAGCAAGGCCGTGCCCCCGGCATCGTGTGTCACGCGCAGGCCGCCGCTCATGCGGCACCGGCAACAGGAAAGGACAAACGCGGCATCGAACGGCTGGACGGCTTGCGGGGCCGCGAGTATAGGTACCGCCCCCGACTGCAGCAATCCGACTCCGTCCATGCCGATTCCCGCCACCACCACCCGCCCCGACGCGGTCGCCGACTACCTGCGTGGGTTGCAGGATCGCCTCTGCCAGGCACTGCAATCCGCCGATGGCGCGGCGGGCTTCGTCGAGGATGCGTGGACCCGCACCAGCGCCGCCTCCGGCGCCGCGCTGGGCGGCGGCGGTCGCTCGCGCGTGCTGAAGGAGGGCGCACTGTTCGAGCAGGCCGGCGTCGGCTACTCCGAAGTCAGCGGCGCCACCTTGCCACCTTCGGCCACGGCGCATCGTCCCGAACTGGCCGGTGCGCCATGGCGCGCGCTGGGCGTGTCGCTGGTGCTGCATCCGCGCAACCCGCACGTGCCGACCACGCACATGAACGTGCGCTACTTCGAGGCGCGTCCCGCGCAGGGCGCGCCGGTGTGGTGGTTTGGCGGCGGCTGGGATCTCACCCCGTTCTATCCGGACGATGCCGATGTGAGGCATTGGCATGAAGTGGCGCGTCGCGTCGCTGTGCAGCACGGCGGCGAGGCGCGCTACAGCGCGCACAAGAAATGGTGCGACGAGTATTTCTTCCTCAAGCATCGCGGCGAAACGCGTGGCGTTGGCGGGCTGTTCTTCGACGACCTGAGCGAAGGCGGATTCGAGGCCTGCTTTGCCTACCAGCGCGCAGTGGGCGATGCCTTCCTCGATGCCTACCTGCCGATCGTGGCGCGGCGTCGCGACACACCTTTCGGCGAGCGCGAGCGCGAATTTCAGCTCTACCGGCGCGGGCGCTATGTCGAGTTCAACCTGGTGTGGGATCGCGGCACCCTGTTCGGCCTGCAATCGGGCGGCCGCACCGAATCAATCCTGATGAGCCTGCCGCCGCGGGTGCGCTTCGAGTACGGCTACGTGCCGGAGCCCGGCTCTCCCGAGGCGCGCCTGGACTCGTATCTCAAGCCGCGCGACTGGCTGGCGGAGTTGCCGGCGAGCGTCCAGGACAGCGGCATCTGGAGACACGTTCAATGCGGGCGCAAGCGAAAGCGCTCGCGATAGTCCATCGGGGTCAGCGCCGTGGCACGCTTGAACAGCTTGCGGAAGCTCGATACGTCGCTGTAGCCGCAGCGCTCGACGATCTCCTCGAAGCTGAGATGGCTGGTTTCGAGCAGGGCCTTGGCCCGTTCCACCCGCAGGTGCTGGATGTGTTCCAGCGGCGTCACGCCATAGTGGCTGCGGAAGTGGCGCAGCAGCGAACGCTCCGAGGTGCCGCAGTGCTCGGCCAGGCGCGCCACGCTGAGGTCCTCGTGCAATTCCCGCTGCAGGAAATTCTCGGCCTTCTCCGAGAGCGAGTGGCGCGGGCGTTCGATCAGGGCGCGGTTGAGATAGGGCGCCTGGCTCTGGCGTTCGGTGTCGACCAGCAGCATGCGCGCGGTCTGCTGCGCCAGTTCCTCGTCCACCGCACCCGCGATCAGGCGCAGCAGCAGGTTCTGGGAGGCGCACGATGCCCCGGCGGTGAGCACGTCGCCGGCATCCACGAACAACTCGGACTCGCGCAAATCGACGTGCGGGAATCGCTGCCGGAACATGGCCGAGAGCCACCAGCTGGTGGTGGCACGATGTCCGTCGAGCAAGCCGGTTTCGGCCAGCAGGAAGGTGCCACTGCAACTGGCCGCGATGCGCACGCCGCGCAGGTGCAGCGTGCGCAACAAGTCGATCTCGGGCGTCAGTGCCGCCACCCGGCGCACCAGTTCGTCCACGCTGCCGTGCATCAGCCCCGGCACCAGGATCACGTCAAGGCGATCGGGCGCTGGCTGCAATCCACCGAGCTCCAGTCCACCGGCCAGCCGCACCCGTTCCGCGCCGCGCGCCGAGATCATCACGTCCTCCAGCCGCGGCGCCTGCAGCGGCTGGCGGATCTGTGCCAGCTTCGACGCCACCTGCAGCATGTCACCGGCGGCCGCGAGGCTGGAGAGCAGGCCGCCCTCCATCGCCAGCACTCCGATGCGCAGTGCCGGCTCGGGTAGCGGGACGGGTTTCAGGTGTGCGGCGCTGGCCATCGGGGACTCCTGCGGTTCAGTTCTGGACGAGGATGGCGCCGCTGTGATCGCTCAACCAGTCGATCAGGCCCTGCGGTGCGGCCACGTGCGGACGGCCCTTGGCCGAGGCGGCACAGTCCAGCAGCGCCACCTGCTCCGGATAGCCGTTGGGCAGGACCGTCACCGACGGCGCGGTCAATACCGGCTGGCCCGCGGCATCCCGAGTCACCAGCCACACGCCCTCGGGCAGGCGGCGACCCGCGAGGCAACCGGGTTCGGCGGCGCTCACCGCCAGATCGGTGCCTTCGGCCGACAACAGGCGCCAGCTCTGATCCTGCTGGTTCAGCACGGCGGTGTACTGGCTGCCTTCGATGAAAACCGGCTGCTGCGATTCGACCGCGTAGTTCGCGGCGACGCCTGCGCTCAAGGCCAGGGCGGACAAGCCGATCAGGATGCGACGCTTCAACATGACACGCTCCACGCAAGCGGGCGCTGGGCCCGGGGTGGACATAGGTTGTTCCTGTACTGCTCAGTTCAATAGTGTCGGATTCGACATTCTGAGGGTGATTTCGGACATCCGCCAGTCCGCGGGTGCGTGGGTCAGGATTCGAACCCGTTGGCAAAGATCTGGCGCGGCAGGCTGCCCTCCAGCGCGCCGATGTCGCAGCGCGCCACGCCATCGCCGTTGCCGTCCAGCGGCCGCACCACGCCGCGTGCATCGTAGGCGGCGCACCGCGCATCGTCGCCGGCATCGATCGGGGGCGAGCCCGCGAGCGGCGGCATCACCAGAACGTGGCCGCCCAGCCACACCGGCGCACCGAGCCAGGTCATCGGCCCGGTGACCTGACTGGTCGGATCCGGCGTCGGCAAGGGACAGGCGGTGTCACTGTAGAGATTGTGGCTGCTGCTGACCTGGCCGAACGAGTAGGCGCAGCTTGATCCCGGCCCACCGGCGTTGTCGATCAGGTTGTTGGCGAGAATCAGCGAGCCGACGTTGATGGTGAAGGCGCCGCCGAACTGGTTGGGAAAGTCGTCGGTGCCGCTGCGGTTGGCGCGGAAGCTGTTGTTCGCCATCGTGACCGTGCAGCAATTCACCAGGCTCACGCCGCCGCTCGAGGCCAGGCCCCGATTGGCGTGGAAGGTGTTGCTGCGAATCTCCACCCGCGTGCTGCCGGCGTTGACCAGCGCCAGCGCACCGCCGCGCCGGCCGGTGTTGGACTCGAAGAAATTGCGCTCGATGACGAATGCTCCGCTGTCGCTGTTCAGTGACACCGCGCCGGCGTCGCCTGTGCCGATCAGGTCGTAGTCGGTCCCGGGGCGACGACAGGCGGTGACATTGCCGATGAAGGTCGAATCGGTGATGGTTCCGACCGAGTCGGCGCCGGGCAAGGACAAGTGCACGGCACCACCCACGCCACTGGCACAGAACGACGGCAGGCTGTTGAACAGGTAGACGCGATTGTTCAGGAACTGGCTGCGCACGATGCTGACCGGGTGCGCACCCTCGCTCGAGACCGCGCCACCCAAGGCATCCGCCGTTTCCGCGCTCGCCCCCGCCGTCCTTACCTGGTTGCCATCGAACACCGAATCGGCGATCGACAACGGTCCTGCGGCATAAACCGCACCGCCGCGCGCCGGCGTGGCGACATCCACGAAAGCCTTGCAACCGATCAGGCTGACGCGATCCAGCATCGTCGTCGTGGCGGGATTGAGCACGCTCACACACCCACCTTTTCCCGCTTTCTGGCCGTGGCGCAGGGTGAGGTTGGCGACGACCAGGCGCGTCGTGGGCGTAGCCGCGGCGACCGTCACCGGGGTCCATCCCGCGCCATCGATCACCACGTTGCCGAACATGTCGGCACCGTCGATGCGCACATCGCTTCCGACGATCGCCGCCTGCGGGCCGTTGAGATAGATCGTCTGCCCGGACGGAAAACTGAAGCGGATCTCCTGCGGCGTCGCCACCGGCTGCAGCTGGGCCAAGGCCGCACTGAAGCTGCCGGCCCCGAAGTTGTTGCTGTTGGTGACCCACAACACGAGCGGATCGGCCTGCGCCGGACCGAGCACGGAGAGTCCCGCCAGGAGACCCGCCACCACGCGCACTGCAAGAGACAGGGACATAGGCACTCCGCAACGTTGCCTACTCCAATACGCGAGGTGACGCTCGATGCCGTCAACGTGCTCCTGCCGTACCCGTCGGCTCGGTGACGGATGGCCGCAGCCCGTCGCGGCTCGCTGACACGTTCCGCGCGCACTGGTCGCCGGCGCCGGCTTGCTTCACCATCCTCGCCCACCGTCGTGGAGCCTGAGATGCCGCAACTCGAAACCGCCCGCCTCTTGCTGCGTCCGCCACAACTGCAGGACTTCGACCGCTGGGCCGAGTTCGCGGCCGATCCGGTGGCGACGCGTTTCGTCGGCGGCGTACAGCCGCGCGCGATGGCCTGGCGCAGCATGATGACCATGGCCGGGGCCTGGGCCCTGCAGGGCCATTGCATGTTCTCGGTGATCGAGAAGGCGAGCGGGCGCTGGATGGGGCGTCTCGGACCGTATCAACCCGAAGGCTGGCCCGGCACCGAAGTGGGCTGGTCACTGCATCCCGAGGCCTGGGGTCGGGGCTATGCGCGCGAGGGTGCGAGCGCGGCGATGGACTATGCCTTCGATGTGCTGGGCTGGGACGAGGTGATCCACTGCATCGACCCGAACAATGCACCGTCGCAACGCGTCGCCATCGCGCTGGGCTCGCAACTGCGCGGTCCCGGCCGCATGCCGCCGCCATTCGACCAGGCACCATGCGAGATCTGGGGCCAGACCCGCGCCGAGTGGCGTGCGCGCCCACGCTGATCGCGCCGCAGTGGCTCGCTGCTAGCATGCGACGAGACTGCAAGGACCGTCCATGAACTTCGAACCCAGCGCGCGCAGCGCCGACGCCGTCGAGCGCGTCAAGCATTTCATCCGCAAGCACATCCGCCCGGTCGAGCGCGACTACTGGGCGCGGATCCACGCCCGGCACCACGGTGGCGACTGGCGCGCCTGGCAAATCCCGCCGCTGATGGAAGAGCTCAAGGCCAAGGCGCGGGCCGAGGGCTTGTGGAACCTGTTCCTGCCCGATCCGGAACTGGGCGCGGGCCTGAGCACGCTCGAGTACGCGCCGGTCGCGGAGGCCACCGGACACAGTTTCATGGCACCCGAAGTGTTCAACTGCAACGCGCCCGACAGCGGCAACATGGAAGTGCTGTGGAAATACGGCAGCGATGCGCAACAGATGCAATGGCTGGCACCGCTGCTGGCGGGCGAGATCCGCTCGGTGTTCTGCATGACCGAACCCGACGTCGCCTCCAGCGACGCCACCAACATGCAAGCCACGGCCATCATCGACGGCGACAGCGTGGTGCTGGACGGCAGGAAGTGGTGGTCCAGCGGCATCGGCGACCCGCGCGCGAAGATTGCGATCTTCATGGGCCGCACCCCGGACGAGAGCAAGGACCGCCATCACCAGCATTCGATGGTGCTGGTGCCGCTGGACGCGCCCGGCGTGACGATCCGGCGCATGCTGCCGGTGTTCGGCGACTACGACGAACCGCACGGCCACGGCGAAGTGCATTTCGAGCAGGTGCGGGTGCCGGCGGAGAACGTCATCCAGGGCCCGGGCATGGGCTTCGAGATCGCGCAGGGCCGGCTCGGTCCGGGCCGCATCCACCACTGCATGCGTTGCATCGGCGCGGCCGAAGCCGCGCTCGATCTCGCCATCGCGCGCGGCTCGACGCGCACCGCGTTCGGCAAGCCGCTGATCGATCTGGGCGGCAACCGCGAACGCGTGGCCGAGGCTCGCATCGCGATCGATCAGGCGCGCCTGTTGGCGCTGTACGCCGCCTGGAAGATCGACCAGGGTGGCGCGCACGCGGCAATGACCGAGATCTCCGCAATCAAGGTGGTGGCACCGAACGTGTTGCAGCAGGTAGTCGATTTCGCGATCCAGATCCACGGCGGCGCCGGCGTCTCGCGTGAAACGCCGCTGCCGCAGTTCTTCGCGCAGGCGCGCAGCCTGCGCCTCGCGGATGGCCCGGACGAAGTGCACAAGGGACTGATCGCGCGGATCGAACTGGGCAAGCGCCGCGTGAGCTCGCAATGACCGCGGCAACCGACGCCGGCGGCGCAGTGCGCCGTGGCGAAGAGCTCGACCTCGCCGCGATCGAAGCCTGGCTGCGTGCCGAAGGCGTCGATCTCGATGGCAACGCGGAGGTCACGCAGTTCTCCGGCGGTGCCTCGAACTGGACCTATCGGCTCAAGTACGCGAATCGCGACCTGATCCTGCGCCGCCCGCCGGCCGGTACCAAGGCCAGGGGCGCGCACGACATGGCGCGCGAGTTCGCGGTGCAGCAGGCGCTCAAGCCGCGCTATCCGGCGGTACCCACCATGGTGGCGCTGTGTCGCGATGCCGGCGTCATCGGCAGCGAGTTCTACGTGATGGAACGCATCGACGGCCTGATCCCGCGCGCGCACCTGCCGCGCGGGGTGAACCTCGATGCCGCGCAGACGCGCCAGCTCTGCCTCAACGTGATCGACAAGCTGATCGAACTGCACCAGGTCGATTACCGCGCTGCCGGGATGGAGACGCTGGGCCGTGGCGCGGGTTACTGCCGACGCCAGGTCGAAGGCTGGAGCGAGCGCTATCTCAAGGCCAGGACCTGGAACGTGCCGAGTTTCGCGCGGGTGCGCGACTGGCTGCGCGCCAACACGCCCGACGACAGCGCCACCTGCGTGATCCACAACGACTGGCGCTTCGACAACGTGATCCTGGCACCGGACGATCCGACCCGCGTGATCGGCGTGCTTGACTGGGAGATGGCCACGCTGGGCGATCCGCTGATGGATCTGGGCAGCGCGCTGGCCTACTGGGTGCAGGCGGACGACGGCTTCCTGATGCGCAGCACGCGCCGCCAGCCCACGCACCTGCCCGGCATGCTGACCAGACGCGAGGTGGTCGAGTACTACCTGCAACGCAGCGGCCTCCGGCCCGCCGATTGGCGATTCTACGAAGTGTTCGGCCTGTTCCGTCTCGCCGTCATCATCCAGCAGATCTACTACCGCTATCACCACAAGCAGACCCGCAACCCGGCGTTCAGGCGCTTCTGGCTGCTGGTGCACTACTTCGATTGGCGCTGCCGGAAACTGCTGCGCAGCCAAGCCTCGCGATGAGCACGGCTTGAATGAGCACCGTTTACCTGATTCGCCACGGCCAGGCCTCGTTCGGCGCCGACAACTACGACGAACTCTCGCCCTTGGGCATCGAGCAATCGCGCGTGTTGGGCGAGGCCATGGCGCGCCGTTTGCCCGATCACGGCCGCCTGCGCGTGTTCAGCGGTTCGATGCGACGCCAGCGTGATACCGCCTCGCATTGCATGGAACGCATGTCGCATTCCACCGCGCCGCAGGTCGACGCTGGCTTCAACGAGTTCGACCACGAGGCCGTGCTGGATGCGCAGGCACCGCACTGGCGAGACCGCCGCGCGATGCGGGCCGAGCTGTCCGCCGCGCCGGATCCGCATCGCGCCTTCCAGGCCGTGTTCGAAGCGGCCTTCGTGCGCTGGACCTCGGGCGCACACGATGCCGACTACCGCGAGCCGTGGCCCGCGTTCCGCACCCGCTGTGAAGCCGCCTTGGCGCAGACCGTACAGCGCCTTGCTCCGCAGGAAACGGCGCTGGTGTTCACCTCGGGCGGCACCATCGCGGCGCTGTGCATGCAGTTGATGGATCTGCCGCTCGATACCGCGATGCGGCTCAATTGGCGCCTCGCCAACACCGGAATCACCAAGCTGGCGATCACGCGCGAACGCATCCAGGTGACCAGCGTCAACGAGCATGGCCATCTCGAAGGCGTCAAGGGCCTGCTGAGCTTTCGCTAGCAGGCCCTCGCGACCGCGCGTGCGCGGCTCCTATTCGAAACCGTCGCCGAACAGCTCGCCGGTCACCGCGAGGCGGCCGAAGCGGACGATCGCGTTGTCCACGTTCGCCGCCACGTAGACGTGGGCTTCGTCGGGACTGAGCGCAAAAGCCACCGGACCGGCCATGGCGTTCACCTCGCCGTCGCCATCGAAGATGGTCTGGCGCGGAGTGAGCGCACCTGCAACCTGCCCTGCAGCACCGTTCAGCGCGCGCGCGAACACGGTCACGCTGTGATCCGCGAAGCCGGCGACGTACAGCTCGCTGCCATCGAGCGACAGGGCAATGGCCTGGGCGCCGTCCATGCCGGGCAGGCCCGCGGCCCCGCGCGTCCACTGGCTGCGCCGGGTCAGGCTGCCGTCGCCGGCACGATCGAACAGCACCACCGCGTCGTCGGATTCGCTCGCCACGTAGAGGTGCTTGCCATCGGAACTCAGCACCAGGGCAAAGGCGCCGCCGAGGCCTTCGATGCCGAGCTGGCCATCGCGGTGCGACGTCACGTAGGACAGGCGCCCGAACTGCGCGCTGCCGCCGTCGGATTCGCGGTTGAACACCACCAGGGCATTGCCGAAGCGCGCTGCGACGTAAACCTGACGGCCGTCGCCGGACACCACCACGCCCGCGGGTCGGTCGAGCGCCGCCACGCTGCCGCCGGCATCGCTCGCATCGTTCTGCGCATCGACTTCGGCTTCGAGGAAGCGCAGCTGGCCGTTGCCCGCATCGCGCGCGAACACCGCCAGGCTGTTGCCGCTGCTGCCCGTCACGTAGAGATGCGCACCGTCCGGCGACAAGGCCAGCGCGCCGGCACCGACCAGGCCGCGCACGGTGCCACCGGCTGCCAGTGGATCGACCTGGGCATCGAACGCCGCCTGCACGAAGCTCAGGTCGCCGGTACTGGTGTCGCGTGCCAGCACGCTCACGCCGTTGGCGGCCTGCGCCGCAACGTAGAGGAAGCGGCCGTCCGCGCTCAGTTCGATGTCGCGCGCCGCATCCAGCCGCGCACTGCCGAAGCCGGTGCTGGCGGTGGTGTACTGGCGCACGAAACCGAGGTCGCCTGCCGCGTTGCGCGTGAACTGCAGCACCGCGTCGCCGGACTCGCTCGCCACATAGGCGTGCGTGCCTTCGGGCGAGATCTCGATATCGCTCGGCTGCACCAGGGTTGGAATCGCGGATGGGCCGCCAAGCTCCTCGTCCTCGTGTTCCAGCACCGGCTTGTAGCTGGGATCGTCGATGATGCCGATCACGTTGGTGGTCGCAAGCGAGGCCTGCACCGGGTTGCTCAGCTGCAGGCCGAGGCGCTCGGGCGCTTCGCTGTCCGCGTCGGCCAGGATCGGCACCGTGACGAACACCTCGATCGCGCCGGGCGCGAAGCTCGCACTGCCGACGGTTGGAACATAGTCCGCGCCGGCCATCGCCTCGAGGTTCTGGGTGGCGTAGTTGAAGCGCACTTCCACCGGGGACGAGCGCGAGAGCCGGGCGCGGAACTGCATCGGTGCACTGCCGCTGGCCGGTTCCGGCGCACGCGCGGCATCGACGCTGATGCTCGGGATGTCGTCGTCGTCGAGGATGGTGCCGGTGACCGAGGTCTGCGCCAGCACGCCGTTGACGACGCGGGTGAGGTTGACGGTGAAGGTCTCGTCCGGCTCTACCTGCGCGTCGCCGCAGATCGTCACCGAGATGGTGGCATTGAGGCTGCCCGGGGCCACCGTCTCGGTGCCCTCGTCGATCACGTAGTCGGCATTCGGGCCGCAGGCCATGCCGCCCGTGGCGCTGACGCCCGTGGCGCTGCCGTCCGTGGTCGACCATTCGACCTCGACCGGATCCGTCGAGGTCGTGTTCATCGAGATCGGGAAGTTCAGCAAGGACGGCTGGCTCAGGCCTTCGAAGGCCGAGGCGTTCGCCACCAGCACACTCGGGCCGGTACCCATGTTCTGCGGGTCGAGGTCGAGACGCACTGCGATGCCATCGGCGCCCACCGAGGTTTCCGCCGCCAGCTGTGGCCCGACGAAGATCCGCACCGGATCGCCCGGCCGGGCATAGCCGTCACGACGCGGGTCGACCGTGTCCATCGGGATGCGCAGTGCGAATTGCGCTCCGAGCGACACATCGCTGCCCAGTTCGTAGCGCGCCAGCGACTGCCCACCCGGATGCGCGCGCAGGTCGATCACGGTGCCGAACGTGGCCGGCGCACCGAACACCGTCACGTTGCCGTAGATGATGTGGTCGGGTGCGTCGATCGCGGCCTGGGCATTGCCACCGGCCAGCAGCAGCAGCAGGGACACTCGGGAGAGGAAGGCGTTCATGCTCAGTTCCCCGAATACGCGTAGGTCTTGAAGAAGATCCGGATGTCGTCGACGCCGTCGCCATCGCGCGCCGCGCCGCCTCCGGGGATGCGTTTGCCGTTGATGAAGGTGTCGAGGCCTTCGTTCGGATCGTTCAGGAAGGTTCCGCCGGGGATGATGATCATCCAGCGCCGATTCCAGACCGAGCGACCCACCAGGCGGCTGTCGGAAACCACCTGGTTGTCGTCGAACGGTTCGCTGAAGTGGAAGGCCGGGATGCGCGCATAGCGGCGGATGTCGGTGAACGAACCGCTCAGGGTTTCGGACGGATTCCACGCGTAGTCATCGAGGTCGCCCGAACCGAGCGGGAACGGCACCGGAACCGCCTGGTCCACGACCTGCCACTCGCGCGTCTCGAAGTTGTCGCCCGAAGGCGAACGCAGCACGTCGGCACCCACCGGGAACACGTAGATGCGCGGATCGTCCGCGAGCGGCAGGTCGGCGTAGTCGGCGAACCAGGTGCCGACGCCGCGGATGCGGGTGGCGAACTGGCTCGAGTCGTAGGAACTGTCCTGCGGCCCCAGATCCCACCCGAAGAAGTTGAGCCCGAAGGTCACGCTGGTGGAGAACTCGAGCACCAGTCCCGGCTGCGGGCCGGCCGATTCCGGCGCGAACGGTCGCGCGAAACGACGGAACTCGGGGACACGCCACAGATCCGGCACGCGCGCGGCTTCCAGCTTCTGGCGCCAGGCTTCGTCGCCTGCCGCGCCCTCCGGGATGCGGAACAGCTCGCGTCGCAGCGAGAAACGGTTGGTCTCGTTCTGCGGGTTGTTGAACCCCATGCGGCCCTTGAGCACGTCGAAGTTCAGCTTGAGCTGGGCCAGGGAATCGGCCAGACCCGGCGAGCCCGGCATCGGCGCGCCATTGAGCACCTGGCCGAGGTTGCGCTCGCGCACGATGTCGGTGAGGAAGGCCTGGCCGGCCTGGCTGTCGGAGCCGAGCAGGTTGGTCTCGTAGTCGTAGGCCGAAGCCGCGAGGTAGACATAGCGCGCGGCCAGATCAAACGCGGCCCGGTACTTCTGCAGCGCATCGTTGCGGAAGATGCGGAAAGCCATGTCGCGGAAGCGATAGAGCTGGATGTCTTCGGCACCGTCCTTGCGGAACACCAGCAGGCGGTCGGCCACGCGCAGGCCCTCGGCCAGGGTGGCGCGGTAGTCGCCGACCAGCTGGCGCAATGCCTCCACCCGGGCGAAGATCTCGGCCCGCAGCAAGGGTTCCTCGCGCAGCATCTGGTCGATGTCGCCCTGCATGGTGTAGAGATCCAGGCGCGAGTCGTTGATCCTGGTATCGATTGCGGCCTGCTGCTCCACGTCTTCCTTCGCCGCCTCGGTCGCATTGCCGACGATATCGAGGCCGTCGGCGATGGAGTCGGCGATGAGTTGGGTGGTGCTGCCCGCGGATTCGAGCGCGCACTTGATCGTGGAGAACATGTCGCCGCCGTTGGCGAGGCCGACCACGATGTTCTGCGGCACGCAGGCCGCGCCGTCGTCCAGCACCGTGTCGATGATCTCGCCGGCGCGGCGCGCGACGATCGCGCCGTTGGTCATGATCTGGCTGGTGATGGTGAGGTTGCGCAGCTCCTTGCGCTGGTTGTTGGCAACCAGCAGGTTGGACTCGGCAATGTTGAAGGTCGCCTGCAGGGTCTGTTGCTGCGCGAAGATGTCGAGGCGCAGCTTGTCGTACGCGAGCAGCGCCTGCTTCAGCGCAACCCGCGCCTCGAGCATCTGCTGCATGACCTGTTGCAGCTTGCCGGGCGCGCGACGCTGGCCGGTCCAGGCCTCGGGCTTGGTGAACCACAGCCCGAAGTCGGGCGACTGGATCGTGGTGTAGGTGACCGACAACTCCTTGTCGGTCGGGACATCGCCAAGCGCGCAACCGGTGCTGAGCGGCTGGTCGGTGCAGAGTTGCCCGTTGGCGCCGGTGCGTGGTGCACTCGATTCGATGGGCGTGGTGCCGAAGAATCCGATGCCGTTGGCCATGGGCGCGTACTTGGCCTGGATGCTGTTGAGCCGTGCGATGCCGAAATCGGCTTCGCCCACATCCTCCGGCCGGTTGACACCGAACGGCTGCCCGCCGGAGCCGGCGAAGTCGAACTGGCTGCCCGCGAGCGCCGGCACGTCCATGTACATGTAGTGGTAGATGTCGGGACCGTTGTAGCCGGCGGGATAAGTGCCGCCAGGACCGATGTCGTCGGCATAGGGATAGCCGAAGATCTCGATCATCTGGTTGGTGAAGTCGGTTTCCTCTTCAATCGAGTGCTCGTAGAGCTCGTCCGAATTGTCCTGGGTGCGGCGCAGCTGGTTGCTCAACTCGTTGGCGTAGTCCCAGACGTTGACCGCGTTCTTCAGGGCCACCAAGGCGCGTTCGTAGATCTGCTCGAACTGGGTCTGGTTGAAGGGCGGGTTGAGCCGGGTCGGGTCGATGTCGAAGGGCACCACGTTCTGCGCGAGGCCGAGCGGATTCAGTCCGGCGTCGGCCTCGTCGACCTGGCCCTGCACGTGCTTGTACTGCGAGGCGATCTCGTCGAGATGGCTGACGGTGGCACGCTCGATCTTCTGGATACCGACGTGGCTGGGATCGGGATCCTTCGCCGGCACCACCGCGTTGACGGTCACCCAATCAAGATAGGCACCCATGCCGGCGCGGCGACCCCACTCCGAGAGGCCCCAGGCGCGCTCGGGCTGGGTGTCGTCATAGCCCTGCCACTGCCCGGCGGGATCGGCCACGAAGGCCTGGCGATAGGTCAGGTCCACGATCTCGGCACCGGTGCGGGCCTTCGCTGCCGCGGTTTCCGCAAACTGGCGTTCGTCGAGGAAATCCACCTGCAGCGGCACGCCCGCCACTTGCACCGCCTCGGGCCGTGGATCCCACGAGAAGAAGGGATGGCGCAACAGGCTGTAATAGATCTTGGTGCCGGTGAGGTAATGGCCCCAGGCATCGCCGTGGCCCTGCGGGAACATGATGCGCGCATCGAACTCGTCGATCACGCCGTTGAAGTTCTGGTCGCTCACGTCGTAGCTGAGGGCGTAGGCCACCTCGCCATCGCCGGTGGTGAAGTTCCAGAACAGGCGGTTGTAGACCGGCGACGCGGCCACCGGGCCGTTCGTCATGTCGCGCCCGCGCAGCAGCACGAGTTCTTCCGACAGCAACGAGTCGAGCTGGTTCTGGAAGTTGAAGATCGTGGGCGCGAGCGAGAAGTTGCCGGCCGAGGTGGTGATGGCAACGGTCGGATCCTGCGCATCGGCATAGGCCTCGTTGCCGAGCAGGGTGTAGAAATCGACCAGGCGCGAAGCCACCAGCAGGATCGCCGAGTTGGCCGGGCCGTAGTCGATCGGCGGCGTGGCGTCGGCCGATAGCGACAGGGCGCGCAGCATCACCGTGGTGTAGGCCTCGATCAGGCCGATGCTGTTGAGGTTGTCGGGGTCGCTGTTGAGCGCGATCGGACCGGAGTAACGCTGGCCGAGCTGGATCAGCATGCTGGCGTAGTTGTTGGTTTCGGCCGCGCCGAAATCCTGCACCCGCGCCTCGAACGGGTTGAGCCGTCCGAGCACGCGCTTGACCCAGCCTGCGGCCAGTTGCGCGCGTTCGTTGGTCGGGGTCGCGCCCGGCTGGCCGGCCCACAGGCTCCAGCGAGTCTGGTTCTGGCAGGCCGGCAGGCCGCGATAGCGCGCCACATACCAGTTGTCGGACAAGGTCTGGATGTTGGCACCGGCGATGCTGATTTCGACCGCGCCCTGCGCGTCGCCGGTCGGATACCTGATCCAGCCGTTGAGCTGGCCGGTGGACGGATCAGGCAAGGGCATGGGCGGATTGCCGTCGATGTCCGGGTGGTAGTACCACTCGAACTCGAGCGCATCCGGATTGCCGCCGAAGTCGCCGCCGTGGCGCAACACCACCTGCTCGTCGAAGATGTCGCTGGGCGCGATGACGTTGATCTGGCCCTGATAGGTGCTGTTGATCACGGCCTGCGCCGGCGGCGGCGGCGAGACCAGGCAGCCGACCTGGATCACCTGCAGGCTGATCGGGAGCGGATTCAGGCCCGGATCGTTGTTGAAGGCGAGCGTCAGGTAACCATTGCCGCGCGAGAGGCCGGCGCTCAGGGCCGCATTCACGCCCACCGCCTGGTAGGGTTCGAGGATCGAGTCGTTGTTCTCGTCCTGGTAGCCGACCAGCACGTCGTCCACCGTGACGGCACGATCGGCCCCGGCATTGCAGGTCCGCACCCGGGTCTGCGGGTTGACCGTAGACTGCGAACAGATGCGCGCGATGCCCTGCGGATTGCGCGACTTGCGGAACAGGGCTTCAACGGCCTGATCCCAGCTGCAACCCACCACGGCGCAGCTGCCGGTGAAGGTGGCCTGTTCGCTGCCGTCGCCGCCGTCGATGCGCTTGAGCGCGATCCGGTCGCGCTTGGAGAGCACGTTGAGCAGGAGGTAGGGCTCGCCGGCGATGGTGTCGTCGAACTCGCCCACCACCGAGAGGCGGCGATTGATCGGATCGTAGGAAATGCGGTTCGAGATCGACACCGGCAGCTTGACCACGCCATCGGCCGAACCGGAGATCGACACCGTGCCATTGGTTTCGAGTTGGCTCGCGATGCTGCTCGGGATCGCGGACAGCGCCACCGTGCGCGGGTTCAGCGGGTCGAGCAGTTGCGCCAGCGTGTCGGACGGTTCCGGATTGGTTTGCTCGTCCTGGATGGCGTCGTAGACCACTTCGACCGCCGCCTGGTTGTAGATGTTGGGCAAGCCGCGCTTGGGCTTCAACAGGGTTTCGCCGCTCACCAGCAAGGGCGTCTGCTCCGGCCAGGTGATCTCGTAGCTCACCTTGATCGGATCGGTCGGCGAGGCGGTGCCGCCTTCGGCCGCCGGCAGGCGCGCGAGCCACGGCACGCAGCGGTCGACGATAATCTCGTTGACGTCGTTGCGATCCAGGTCGCTGAAGAAGCCGGGTTGGGCCGGATAGAAGTAGTGCACCGAACCGCTGCCGGCGGACTTGGCCCAGAGCTGGTTCTTGTAGTCCTGGAAGAAGGGCGGCGGCGGTTGCTCGCCCACGGCCTGGCCCTCGACGAAGGATTCGGCGCAACCGGGCAGCAAGCGCACCGGATAGGGCGGCGACACGGTGGTGCCGGCCACGCCGGTGTAGCGGAACTGGCTGAATCCCGCGCCGGTGGCGGCAACGCTGTAGACGAGGAACTTGCGCTCCTGCGTCGCCGCATCGAAGTAGCGCAGCAGCACATACGGATCCGAAGCGGCGGCAGCATCGCCGTTGAGTCGACTGCCGAAGTCCGAGCGCAGGGCGAACGCGGCCTCGAAGCCGGAGCCCAGGCTCGACGGCGCCATGATCGCGTGCTCGTCGTTCGGGTTGTAACCGGCGCGTTGCGGATCGTTCTGGACGTAGAGCGCGATGCCGGGGAAATTGGCCGGGTTGAGTCGGGTCTGGCCGAGGACTTCGCTGCCCTGCTCGCTTGCAATGATGATGCGCGGCGGATCGATCGGCCAGAACGGCTGGTAACGCACCGCACGATCGGGCCAGAACACACCCTTGCTCTTGCTGCGATACCACGCCACCGCCAATTCACGACCCTGGTCGAGCGGACGGCCGCCGCTGTAGCGGTTGACCGGGATGATCGCGCCGGTGCGCGCGGTGCGGTTGTAGGCGGCCTCCGGCCCGAAGCCGTCGTAGTAGGCCAGTTCGTTGACCACGAAGCCGGTGACGCCGGGTTCGTTGTGGTAGGGATCGACGATCTTCTTGCCGATCTCGGCCGGTACGTTGTCGACGAAGTTCGGCAGGCTGTCGTAGGGCAGGGTGCGCACGACCTCGACCACGGTGGGGTACTGGGTCTGGTCGAGCGTGGGTCCGTTGACGTAGACCAGTACGCTGTAACCGCTGCGGGTGGCGACGAAGCTGCCGGCCGAATAGGTGGCGCTGCTGGAGCCGGCGCCCGGATTGATCGCTTCGAGTACCTTGAACTCACCGCTGGGCGGCTCGGCGGCCACCGGCGCGCCGATCACGTGGACCTGGTAGCAATCGCTGCCTTCATTGTCGCCGCAGGGCCGGGTTGGCCACACGATTGAACCGAAGCTGCTGAGCCGATTCTCGGAGGTCAGCGGCTCGCCACTGATGCGCCAGCGCACCTCGATGCTGTTGACCGGTTGCAGCGGGATCAGACGCGCGGTCGGAAAGCCAGCCACCGGTCCGACCCAGGTGAAGATCTTCTGCCCGATCGCGTCAAAGGTCTGGCCGCCGATGCGGAACTCGGGAATCGCAGTCAGCGACGAAACATTGGCATTGGGCGGCGGCGTAAGGGGTACGCCTGCGGTCCAGCGTTCGGCGCGCGGATAGCGACCATCGCGTCCCAGCGTGACGATGAAGCCATCGGCCTCGCCTTGCGTGGTCAGGGTGTCGGTCTCGGCAAAACGTGCCTCGCCGCGGAAGCGACCGCCGACATAGAGATTGCCGCCGGGCCCTGCGGTCGCGATCGTGGTGCCGGCATCGCTCTCGGGGCCGCCGCCGAGCGCCGGCAGTCCGTCCGCGTCGAAACGATCGCCGCCCGTCACCCAGCGCCAGTTGAGGCCGGCATCGAGCGAGCCGATGTAGGGATCGGTGGCGCCATTGCTCTGCAGCAGGCCATCGGCACCCGCGAAGAACTGGACCGAACCGCTGAAGCTGCCCGTGACATAGACGTTGCCGCTGGTGTCGGTGGCAACACCCGAACCTTCACCGCCCGTCACGCCGCGCGCCGCGTGGCACACCGGCGAGCCGGTGGAGACATTGAGGCTGACCGTGGTCGCGCCACTGCCGGTCAAGGAGCCGCAGGGGCTGAGCGACAGATCGCCGAGGCGCGTGCCGTTCAGCACCAGGTAGCTGCTGCTGCCCGAGCTCGACACCGCCACGTCGTTGATCTCGAAATTCTGCGGCAGCGAGGTCGATGCATTGACCGTCGGGGCCGTGGTCAAGGCATTGCCGATGCTGAGCAGGAAGGGCCGCGGTGCGCCCTGCGCCACCACGCTCGCATTGCGGATATGCCAGGTATCAGCCGCCGGAACCGGCAAGAAGACGAAGGAGCCCGGTGCCACCCACCAGTCCTGGAACGGGGCAACGGACTGGGTGTAGCGCAGGCGCAGCCGGAAGTCGGCATTCATCGCGCTCGGATCGGTGATCACGTAGGCCTGCAGGCCCTGGCGCGAGAAGCGCTCCGCGCCCGGGCCTGGGCCATTGAACTTCTCCAGCAGCTTCCAGGTGCCGCCGGCGTAGTACTCCAGATACAAGTCATCGCCCGAATCGGGCGAGTCGGACCGCAGGAAGTTGTAGGGGTCGAAAACGCCGCGCTGCACGTCGATCGAAACTCGCAGTTTGCTCGCGCCCGCGGCCTGCGACACGGCATAGGTGCGCATCGAGAAGTTGGCACCGCCAGCGACACTTTCCCCGCTCAGTCGGGTGGCCGCGCTGTAGTTGTCCGCTTCCCAGGTGACATCGACGCCGGGAGTGTAGGCGTCGTAGTTGTAGAGCCCCGGCGTCTCTTCCTCGGCCCAGTTGGCGTACAGATCGCCCTCGCTCTGCAGATGCGAGTTGAACACCAATTGTTGCGACGAGGCTTCGCGCCCCACCATCCAGAGGCGCGACTCCGAGCCCACCACGGCGAGCTGATCCACCGTGTCGTTGCCGGTGGCGCCGGGGCGGCCCGTGGCCCACAACCACTTGCCATCGGAGCCGACGCGCGCCGCAAACACATCGCTGGTTCCGCTGCCGCCGGTGCCGTTCACCTGCTTGTCGTCGCCCGACGAAGGCACCTGGCGGAAATACGCGGTCTGGGTGAAGGAACCACCCACCACCACCGATTCCGGCGTTGGTGGCAAGCCCGCCACGCCCGGCAGGGCAGCGAGGCTGGTGGCGCGATCGTTGTAGTGGCTGCCGAATCCGCGTGCCCACTCCCAGTTGCCGGTCGGCGTGAGCTTGGCGAGGTAGCCATCAGTGTCATCGAAGTTGCCGTCGACGGTCTGCAGGTCAGTGCCGCCGAACGAGGCGCGCGCATAGAACTCGCCGGTGATGTAGACGTTGTTGCCGAGGTCCAGGGTCAGGTCGTTGACGGTGTCGTCCGAGCTCACGCCGCCGCCGCTGCGTGCCCACAGCACTTGACCTGCCGCGTTCATGCGCAGCACGAACACGTCCTGGCCGCCGCGCGAGATCAGGGTCTCGATCTGGCCGTTGATCGCCAGTTCGATCGAACCGCGGAACTGGCCGGCGACGAACAGGTCGCCGTTGGGCGCGTTCTTGACGACGCGCACTTCGTCCGGGCCGGCTCCGCCGAAGCTGATCGGATAGGCGGCGAGTGCGCTGTCGCACAGCGCGCTACCGAGGACGAGCGCGAGGCCGAGCGGCGCCAGGTGGCGCGACATCAGGCGAGAGAAGGATGGCGAACGGATCATGTCTTCGTCCCCTGTCACTGATTCAGCACGGCCACGGCGGAGACGCGCCGCAACTGGAAGCGGCCCGACACGAAGATCGGGTTGCGATGCAGGCCGATGATCGATTCCTCGAAGGTGCCGCCGGTCCGGGTATCACCCCAGCCCGGTGTCGGACTGCCGCCCGGTGGCGCGGCGCTGAACACGAACTGCATGTCGCGCACGATGCGGAAGGCTTCCTCGCGGTAGTTGAGGAACTGTTCGTCGAGGTTGTTGTGGTCGGGGTGGTAGCGATGCAGGAAGGGATTGGTCGGCAGGTCCGGTTCGATCACCACCGCCGTCTGCAAGGTGCGGTCGCCACCGAAGTCGCCGTCCATCTCCAGCGTGTCGCCCTCGAAATCGTAGGCGATGGTGCTGTAGCGGATGCCGACCGGCACGCCATCGCGCAGGCTGGCGCCGCTGTACAGACCGACCAGATCCTTGTTGGTGATCAGGACGAAGCGTCCGGGCTGATCGACTTCGTTGAAGGTAGGATCGACCGCGCTCGGCTTGGTGGTGCCGTCCTGCCACATCTGGATCACGTCTTTCAGCAGGCGCGCCTGGCCGGCGTTATCCACGTGCACCAGCACGCGCTGCGAAAACTCGCGCACCGTCGGCGTCGGCGTGGTGCCAGCCTGCTGCGCTTCGCTGACCTTGTCGACGAAGATCTCGCCCACCCAGAGGCCGGCGTAGCCGTCTTCGGCCGCCTTGGCGAGGCCACGTTTGGCACGTGGCTCGACGAAGGGTTGGATCGTGTTGCCGCCAGCAAAGAGCAACACGCGCGTGCCACGTTCGTCGCTCAGGGCCAGCACCTGCTCCATGCGCGAGGCATTGAAGCGGGCCCGGTCCACGGCCAGCGTCAGGAAGATGTCGGTATTGGCCGGTGCATCCAGGATCAGGCTGTCGCGCAATTGCGGCCACGCCACTTCACCGGTTTCCGGGTCTTCGTTGCGATAAAGCAAGGGCAAGGTATCGCCGCCAATGCGCTCGATCTGGAAGCTGCCGGTGGCGCCGCTGTAGTTGCGCAGCACGACGGTGATTTCCTGCAGCGCCGCGCTGTACTCGAGCGATTCACCCTGGTCGAGCACCACCTGCATCGGGCCCTGGTAGTTGGAATTGCCCTTGGTGTAGACCCAGTAGGCACGTCCGCGCTGGATGATCTCGCTTGCGGGCGCGGTGACGAGGCGCCATCGGCCGTCACTGTCGAGGGTGTAGACCGGCTGGCCCGCGTGCGCGGCACTGGCCTGGAAGAACTCGGCGAAGCTCGGCGCATCCCCCGTCGACACCGGCAGGCCGGTGAGGGAGAAAGCGTTGGATTGCCAGGCGCGCGGCCGGAACACCGGCCGGCCACTGAGCACCACCTGACGCGGCGTGCTGCCTTCCAGCCGGATCAGGTAGGCGGTGCCACCTTCGATCTGGAACAGGTTGGTGAGGAAGGCATCGGGACGCGGTTGCGGAAACCACGCAAACCAACCGGCGATGTTCTCCAGTCCCTCGCCCGGATCGCGCACGAACTGCGCTCCATCCGGGTCGGGGCGCCAACGCCAGACGCTGGCAATGGGCACGCCGGCGAACACCGTCGCCATGTCGGCCTGGGTGGGTTCCACCTCGATGAAGACCGCGTTCCATCCCGGCTGCAAGGAGAGGGTCTGCTGCGACACGGCCGCCTGCACCGAAGGCGCGAGCAGCGCCAGCAGCAGCAGGCCGAACAGGCGTCGGGTGATCGGGACGAGCAGGCTCATGACTTGGCTCCGGCATCGACGGGCAGCGCAGGCGGGGCGGGAGGCTCACCCGACGCCGGGGGTCCCGGGGGTTGGATTTCGGCCAGGCGCGACTCGTGCACCTCAATCGCAGCGGCGTCGAGCGTGCGCTCGCGGAAGGCGCGTTCGATGCCGAGCAGGCGCTCCTGCATCAGTCGCTGTTCGAGCCCGGCGCGCAGCTGTTCGTAGGCGCGCTCCTGCCGGCCCTGCACTTCCACCAGGCGCGCCACATAGACGCCGTCGGCTCCGCGCACCACGTCGGAGAATTCGCCGGCATTGGTCAGGGCGAAGGCTGCATCCAGCAACCTGGCATCGTGCCGATAGCCTTCGGTGCGGCCATCGGTGAGCCAGCCGATCACGCCGCCGCGATAGCGGCTGGCCTGGTCTTCCGAATATTCGCGTGCCAGCGCGCCGAAATGCACCGTGCTGGCCGCCTGTGCCTTGGCCTTGCGCAGCGCTTCACCGGCGCGCTTCTCGGCTGCCTGCCACGTGGCGTCGTCTGCGTCCGACGCCACCGCGATCCGGATCATCGCCACCCGACGCCGCGCCGGCACCGCATAGCTCGCGGCATTGGCATCGAAGTAGGCCTTGATCTCCGCTTCCTCCACCGACACGCCTTTCTGTTCCTTGCGCAAGGTGTCCTGCAGGAACTGGCTGGTGAGCAGCTGTTCGATGGAGCGCCGCGTTTCCGGCTGCTGGTCAAGGCCGGCCTGTCGCGCCGCGGCCACCAGCGCGCGCTGCAGCAGCATGTCGTCAAGCAGGGCACGCTTCTGCACGTCGTCCTGGAACAGGCCGGGCCGGGTACCGCCACGGCGCTTCATCTCGGCCTCGAACTCGGCGGCGCTGATGTAGTCGTCGCCGATGCGCGCGACCCAATCCACCGGCGCGGCCTCGGACGGGGCTGCCTCGCGGCCCGCGCTCCACTGCGCCACGCCCCAGCCGATGCCCAGGCCCACCAGCAAACTCACTGCCTGCGTTGCGTATTTCATCGACGTGCCTCCTGCCTCGCCTTGATCGGTGGCGGCGGATCTTCGAAGCCGTCGCGGAAGATGCCCCACATCACGCTGCCGGTATCGCTGTCACTGTTGTTGTCGAGGTTGATGTCGGCACCTGGCGCCACGGTCGCGGTGGCGCTGAAGGTCACCACTTGCTCGACGCCCTGGTTAAGCGACGGATCGATCGTGGCCGTGAGCAGGAAGCGCACCGACTGGCCCGCCGCCAGGCTCAGGGTCTGGTCGATGGCCCCGCTGCCGCTGGCGCTGCAACTGGCCCCGCCGCTGGCACTGCAGGTCCAGCTTGCCGCGATCAGTTCGGGCGGAATCGCGGCGTCGAAATCGAAGCCGCTAACCGCCTGCGAGCCGATGTTGCGGACATCGATCGTGTAGGTGACCTGGTCGCCGCCCACCAGCGGCGTGCTGCGCCCGACCAGCACGTGGATGTCGCCGCCGCTGCGCAGGTCGGTGAGTTCGGTATCGGTGTTGTTGGGTACGACCGGATCGGGGTCGGTGGTGGCAACTACCGCGGTCACGCTGAGCGTGGTCGGTGCCGCCGGCAAGCCGCTGATCTGCAGGTTCAGGGTGCGCAGCGCGGTGGCCCCGAGCGAACCCAGCACGCAATCCATGCGCGGCCCGACCAGGGTGCAACCGGACGGCGCGACGAAGTTGAGATTGCGCCCGAACTCGACCCGCAGGGTGACGTTGTCGGCGCTCGACGGCCCGAGGTTGCGCACCGCGATCTCGAGCGGGAACGGCACGCTGCCGGCCGGATCGAACGGGTCGAGCGGGTCGTCCACGCTCACCGCGAGGTCCGCGACCACGTCGACGGTGTCGATGTCGCTGGCGCTGTTGTTGGCGGGCGCGGTTTCGCGCGCGGAGGGCGCGGTCGCGCTCACCACATTCTCGATCTGGCCGCGCGCGGCATCATCGATGTGCGCCAACGCGTCGATGGTCCAGCTCTCGCCGGGTGGCAAGGTATGGCCGAAATTCACCCCGACACCGAAGTCGAGCGGGCAGGTGGCACCGGCGCTCGGCGTGCAGGTGAACGAGATCGAATCCAGTCCCGCAGGCAGCGGATCGCTGACCTGCAGGTTGGTGGCGTCGCTCGGCCCGGCGTTCGCAATGACGATGCGGTAGGTGGTGGTGCCACCTGCGATCACGTGGGTGACGCTGTCGTCCTTGCTCACCGAAACGTCGACCTCAGCCACGACCTCGGTGTCGACGGTGTCGATCAGGTCACCCGGAGTCGGATCGGTGGAACCCACCTCCGGGATCACCTCGACCCGGTTGGGCAAGGTGCCAAGGAAGGACGGCGCGATCCGGCCGGTCAGCACGAGGTGCAACTCCTCACCCACCTTGAGCGTGGCCGGCACGCCGAAGCCGGGGCCGCCGCTCGCCGGGCAACTCGAGGTGCCGGTGGCGGTGCAGGTCCAGGTCGGGTTGAGCAACTGTGGCGCCAGGGTGTCGATCACGCGCAATCCAAGCGCATCGCTCGGACCGGCATTGCGAACCACGATCTGGTAGCTGATGTCGGTGCCGGCCACGGCCTGCACCGGTGCAGACTTCTCCACCGAGAGGTCCGACACCGCGATGATCGTGGTGCTGTCCTGGGCCACGCCGGGCAGGGCCGAAGGATCGCTTCCGGCCGCCGGCGAGATCGACACCTCGTTGACCAGCACGCCGCGCGCGCTGGGATGCACGAGTGCGCCGAAGCTGAAATCGGCATGGCCATCGACATCGAGATCAACGAGGGTGTCGATGCCATCGGCGGTGGCACCCGGCGACTGGCAGTGCGACAGCGGCCGTTCGTCGTAGCGGCGCAGGCGCCCTTCGGCTGGCTGGGCGACGAGGATCTCGCCGCGCGCCGCGCCGTGGGTGGCATGCGCCAGCGCATCGGGCACCGGCGTGACTGCAGCGATGCGCTGGCGGTAGGCCAGGTTTCCGGTGCTCCAGTCGCGCGCATAAACTGTGAGGGCGCCGCCACCATCCACAAGGTACACGCGCGCACCCTGCTCATCGCTCAGCACGGCGCGCGGGCGCTCCAGGCCAGGGCTGCCGCTCAGCGCGGACGCGAACTGCAGGCGTCCGTCGGCGGCGCGATCCAGCCGCACCAGGGCCGCCTCGCCGAGCACGTACAGCTGCGGATCGCCGGGAGCCGCGGTGACGTCGCGCAAGCCGGCCAGGGTCGGCACGCCGCTGCGCCGCAGTACGCCGAGGTAGGTGAGATTGCCGGTCTGGGCGTCGCGCGCGAAGCTCGACACCGCTTCGGCCGAGGCATTGGTCTGGCCGCGTGCCAGGGCGTAGAGATTGCGGCCATCGTCACTGAGCCAGAGCCGGTGCACGCGCCGGATCACCTCGCTGTCGGGCGCGATGGTGCCGAAGCCGTCGCGGACCCGATCGACGAAACCGAGCGTGCCGGCCGTGGCGTCGCGCCGGAAGATCGCGATGGCATCGGCCGCGGGTGCAGCGACGTAGACGAACTCGCCATCCGGCGCGATCGCCACATCCTCGGCCCCGAGCAGACCCGAAACTCCGCCACTGCCTGAAGTGAAGGTCTGGACGTAGCGATGCGTGGCCGTGCCCGGATCGAACGCGAACACCACGAGGCTGTTGGCGACCGCACCGGTCACGAGGATGGTCAGGCCATCGTCGCTCACCGCCACCGCGGAAGCACCATCCAGGCCCTGCACCGTCATGCCGCCGAAGCTGCCGCCGTCGACAATCTCGACCGGCGCGCCGAGCGATCCGTCCGGCGCGCGCGTGAACAGGAGCAGGGCGTCGCGCGACGCATTCACGCCATAGGCACGCAAGCCATCCGGCGAAATCGCGAGATCGCCCAGGCCCTGCAAAACGGGATCGATCGTCGCCACACGCTCCTCGACCTGGGCCAGCGCCGGTGCCACCGCACAGGTCCAGCTGCCGCTACCGGTCAGCAGCCCGGGGTTGGCGCCCGAGAAGATCGGCGCGGCATCGAGCACGCGCGCACCGATGGCGGCCGAGATGCCGTCATTGTCGAGCCCGATGGTATAGGTCAGGCCCAGCCCCGCGACTACTTCGGTGAGCCCGTCGCTCTTGCTCGCGCTGAGATCGGGCAAGGGCTGTAGCGCGCGCTCGTCGCGCGCCGTGTTGTCGGCGGGGTTCAGCTCGGCCCCGGTCTCGCGCGGGGTCACGCTGGCCTCGTAGACCAGATTGCCGGTGGCATTGGCGAACAGCAGTCCACCGACGCGGAACTCGACGTAGCCGTCCGGCGCAATGTCGACGCTTTGCGCACCGATGCCGCCGCTGCCGGACGGCAGGCAGCGCGAACCGCGTTCGCGCGCCCACGTGGTCATTGCCAGGCCGCCGCTGTAGAGCTGGCGTCGGTCAGGCGACAACGCCAGGCCCTGGATCGCCGTCGCGGCATCGCTGTCGAGCAGTTCCGGGGTGGCACCCAGCAGGCTGTGGACCTGCAGCGCCGTGGACGTCGCCACATAAAGTCGCGCCTGATCCGGGTCGAACAGCAGGTCGGCGACGGCACCACCGGCGTCGATCAGGTTGCCCTGCGCTTGGATGCTCGGTGTCGCGGCGGACGGATCGAATCCGAATTGCCCGACGCGGCCGTTGGCCGAAGCCACCAACACGCGCTGGCCGTCGACCTCCAGTGCCCGCGGTGATGCCAGGACACCGTTGCCGACCTCGAACTCCTGGCGCAGGGCTGCGAAAGTCAGGGCGCCGCTCACCGGATTGCGGGTGAAGGCTGCGATCGACTGGTTCTCGCCCGCGATCGCCAGCAGGTGGCTGTTGCCCGCGCTCCACGCAAGGTCGCGCACGCCATTGAGCCCATCCATGCCGGGCTGCGATTGACGCACGATGCTGGCGGGCGTCAACAGGCCGCTGCCGGCGTTGACGTTGAAGACCGCAATCGCATCATCGAGTGTGCCGGCCGCATACAGCTGGGCACCACCCGGCGCCAGCAGCAGGCGTTGCACGCCGCCGAGGCCGTCGATGCCGGCCTCGCCATCCTGGTAGCGCGTGACATAGGTCAGCGCGCCGCTGCCGGGATTGCGCGCGAACACGCCGATCGCATCGGACTGGGTGCCGGCCACGTAGAGGAAGCGCTCGTCGCTGGACAGCACGAGGTGCCGCGCGCCGGCGATGCCGCTGACGCCATCCACGCCCTGACGCAACATCTGGCTCACCGCGAGCTGGCCATCGAGCGGATCGCGCGCGAAGGCAAGCAGTGCGCCGGTGCCGTCGTCGAGCGTCGCCGTGGCGTACAGGTGCAGACCGAAGGCGCTCGGCGCGACCGCGCTCAGGCCCGACACCGTCACGCTGGGCGGCTGTACCAATCCGGGCGGCGTCAGGTCGGTGCCGGCCAGGCTCTGGGTTGCGGCAAGCAAACCGGCGATCGGACGCGCATCGCAGCTCCAGCTCACTTCACGCAAGGCCGCAGGCACCTGATCGACCACGCTTGCGCCCACCGCGTAGGTCGGGCCGAGGTTGTCGATGCGCACGGTGTACTCGATGTCACCCCCCGGTACGCCGCTGCCACCGACCTGCGGAATGCTCGCCACCAGATCGAGCGCCGGCGACAGCACGGTGTTGCCGTCGGTGGCGCTGTTGTTGGCGATGTCCGGGTCGGACACGCCCACCGCGCTCACCGTGGCGGTGTTGACCAGGGTGCCGCTGACACCATTGCCGAGCACGCCGACGGCCTCGAACACGACGCCGCCACCGGCAGGCAGATTGACCACGGTCTGCAGGTTGCCGTTGCCCGACGGCAGGCATTGGCCGTTGCCGGTCTGCTCGATGCAGGTCCAGCTCGCCGAGACGAACTGCGCCGGGAACAGGTCGACGACGTTGGCCTGCGCCACCGAGGCCGGGCCGGCGTTCGACACCTCGATGCGATAAGTGACGATCTCGCCCGGGGCAATGCCACCGAGGCCATCGAAGAAGGTTTCGCGCCAGCTCAGGCTGCCGAGCGTGGCCGGCGCGCTGCTGCGATCGAATCCGGTGAGCGCCGCCGCATCGGAAGCTACCGCGTAGGCATGCGCGCCATCGGCGCTGAGCAGCACGTCGCGGGCGCCCGCGAGGCCGGTGACCTGCCCGCCGCCTGGCGCCGGATCGCCATTGGCAAGACGCGAGGTGAAACCGGGTTCGCCCGCCGCGAGGTCGAAGACGCTGAGGCTGGCATCGGAGCCGCCGGCGACATAGAGCTGGTCGCCCAGTGGCGAGAGTCGCACGCGCTGCGCGCCGGCAAGACCGAGCACACCGCCGGTACCCTGCACCAGACGCGTGCCGAGCGTCAGCTCACCGCTTGCGGCGGCGCGGGTGTAGCGGGTCAGGGTGCCGGGCGACGCGCCGAGCACGTAGAGGTTGGCGCCGGTCGAGTCGAAGGCCAGCGAGGTGGCACTCTCCAGGCCCGAGGCACCGCCGGCCGCGCCCACGTAGCGCGTCAGGTAGGTGAGCTGCCCGAAGCTGCCGCTGCCGGAATTGGGATTGCGCCGGAACACGGCCAGGGTGCTGCCGCCGGCACCCAAGGTGTAGACGTGCGCGCCGTCGGGCGACACTGCCACCGCGCGCGGTTGCAGCAGGCCATCGACGCCGCCGACGCCGTTCTGCAGCACGCCGATGAAACTCAGCCTGCCGAAGCCGGGCGAGCCGGAATTGGTGTCGCGCGCAAAGGTCACGAGCGCGTTGGCGAACTCCGAGACCACGTAGGCGTGGCTTCCATCCGGGCTCAAGGCCAGCGCGCGCGCGCCGCTCATTCCGGACACGCCGAGCACGCCGTTGCGCAGCAGCTCGCGATACTCGAGGCGGCCGGTCGCCTGGTTGCGCGCGAAGCCCGCGATGCTGTTTTCGGTCGGGCTCACGGCATACAGGTGCGCGCCGTCGGCGCTCAGGGCGAGATCCGCCACGCTGCCGAGGCCAAGCACGCCATCGCTGCCGCTGCGCGTGACGTCATCGAAGCGCAGCGCGCCGAATGTGGGACTTGCCGCAACCTCATCGCGCACGAAATGGCCGATCGCGTTGTCGGTACCACCGGCCACGTAGAGATGGCGCGCATCGCCCACCAGCGCGTTGGCGCCGGCCAGCCCGTCATAGGCCGCGAGGCCGTCATCCTTGCTGATGCGCAGGTCCGCGGAGAGGCTGGGTTCGTCGCTGTCGGCCGCGCTGTTGTTGGAAGGATTGGGATCAGTGCCGGCGGCGACCTGGATCGTGGCCTCGTTCACCAGCGAAACGTTCAAGTCGCTCACCACGTCGACGTCGATCGTGAACACGACGCTGCCGCCGGCCGCGATGCTGACCGGCACCTGATCGAGTTCACCCACGCCACTGGCCGGACAGGACGAATCGGACTGGCGTGCGAACTGGGCGATGGCCGATTGCAGGGTGCCCGCGACATAGATCTGGTTGGTGCCCGCATCGATGCTGATGCCGGTGGCGCCGTCCATGCCGTCCACGCCGCCGCTGTCGCCGGTGCGCTGGCCGAGGTAGCGCAGGTCGCCGTCGAGTGGATCGCGTCCGAACCAGGCAACCGAGTTGCCGGCCTGCGCGGTGACGTACAGGTGGGCGCCGTCCGCACTCAGCGCCGCGCGCCGCGGCGACAGCAGGCCGAGCGTGCCGCCCACGTCCTGGGCCACGCTCGAGAGCAACCGCAACTCGCCATAGTTGCCCGCGGAAGGCGACGTGCGGCGTCCGAGCACGACGATGCGATTGGCGTTCGACGCCACCACGTACAGATGTTCGCCGCTGGCATCGAAGGTGGCGGCGGAGGCCCCGTCCAGGGCCACGGCGAGGTCGCTGCCGCTGCGCACTTCACGCCAGTTGAGCCGGCCCGTGGCGGTGTCGCGGTCAAAGCGCGCGATCGTTCCGGCACCGCCTGCGAAGGTGTACAGATGCGCGCCATCCGGACTGATGGCGAGGTGTTCGACCCCGTCCAGTCCGGCAACGGCGGCGCCCGCGTCGCCCGGATCGTTGATGCCGTTCTGCTCGCTCTCGACCCAGGTCAGCGTCCCGGTCACGAGATCGCGCGCGAATACCGCCACCGCGTCGTCGTTGGCACCGGCCACGTAGAGAAAACGCTCGTCGGGACTGAGCAACAGATGGGTGGCCTGATCCAGACCGACACGGCCGCGTTCGACCGCGATCCGACTCAGGCCCGGCACGCCGCCGCCAGCGTCGCTGATGCGGAAGCCGGTGACGGCATCCGACTCGCGGCTCGCCACGTAGACGTCGCGGCCATCGGCCGTGGCGGCAAGCGCACGCGCACCCGCGAGCGAATCGATGGTGACGCTGCCGAGCGTGTCGCCCTGCGCCACGCGGATCGCGGGTGTCAGGCGGCCATCCCCGGCATCGCGCGCGAAGAGGCTGAGGCTGTTGTCCAGCACGCTGGCCGCCGCGAGCAGGCCGGGCAACGGTCCGGCGCCATCGCCATCGGCCAGTGCCTGCAGATCGGTAACACCGCCGAGTCGGTCGATGCCCGGCTCGCCGTCGAAGCGCGACTCGACGAACTCGAGCGCACCCGAGCCACTGGCCAGGCAACTCCAGCGCGCCGAACCGGGCACGAAGCCGGGGGTGGAATCGAGCAGGTCCGAAATCGTCAGGGGATTGGACGGACTGTGGACCAGGTTGCTCGGCCCCGGATTGTCGACCCGCACCTCGTAGCGCACGGTCGAACCCGCCACTACCGAGACCTGGTCGTTGCTCTTGCTGATCGAGAGATCGCCTTGCGGCTGCAGGGTCGAACAATCCTCGTCCATGTTGTTGGACAGGTCCGGATCGACGAAGCGGTCGGGCGGGGTGATCTCGGCCGTGTTGCACAGCTGCCCGGTGGCGTCGGGACGCACGAAGACGCGCAAGCGGTATTCGACCGAGCCACCCGCGCCGATGCTGATGCTGTCGTCGATGTCGCCGTTGCCGGCTGCGCTGCAGTAGGAGCCGGCGCCCACCGCGAACGAGGTGACGGCGCGATCACCGAAGCCGGCGGCATAGACGTTGCGCGAGTCGCTGCTGACCGCCAGCGCGTAGACGCTGTTGAGGCCGTCGACGCCATCGGCTCCGTGGGTGCGGGTTTCCAGATGCTGCAGCCCGCCGTAGCCGCTGCTCTGGCGGTTCTGGTCGCGATCAAGGATCACGACGCTGTTGGAGAACTGCGCGGCGACGAACACGCGCCGACCGTCCGGGCCGAGCGCAATGTCGCGCGGCCCCTGCAGACCGGGCAAGCCACGGTATTCGTGCAGGGTGCTGACGGTGCCGAAGGCAGTGCTGGCCGGATCGGTCACGCGCCGCAGCACGATCACCGAGTTGTCGTCCTGTCCGACCACGTAGATGTGTTCGACGTCATCGGAGTTGATCGCGACCGAGGGCAGGGCGATCGACATCAGGCGCACGCCGGTGGTGGTGTGCGCCTGCCGGAAGCTCAGGCGACCGAAGTTCGCACTGGTGACCGAGGTGTCGCGGTTGAGCACGACCACGGCGTTGGAGAGCGAACCGACGCCCAGCACGTGCAGGCCATCCGCGCTCACCGCCAGATCGCGCATCCCGCCCATGCCGGTGGCGCCGCCGATGCCGCCCTTCACCACGCCCAGGTAGGTGAAGTTGCCACCATCGACCTTGAAGGCCGCCACGGCCGCTTCGAACGACCCTGCAACGTAGAGGTGGCTGGCGCTGGCATCCATCGCCATGCCTTGCGCGCCAAGCAGGCCGTCGACGCCGCCTTGCCCATCGCGCCGCAGCGCGTGATGGGTCAGCAGGCCGGTGCCCGCGTCGCGCGCGAAGATCGAGACCGTGTTGTTGTCCTCGCTGCTAACCAGCACCCACGCACCGTCGGGACTCACCATCACGCGACTGGCGCGCGCGAGCCCGGCTACGCCGTTCACGCCATCGACATAGCTTTGCAGCGGCAGCAGGTGCTCGCCGCCGGTGTCGTCGCCGTTGCGGCGCGCATCACGGGCGAAAGCCACCAGCGCGCCGTCGCCGAGACTGACGCTGTACACGTGCTTGCCATCGGGACTGGTGGCGATGTCGGCAGGCGAGAGCAGGCCGGTGACGCTGCCACCGGCATCGCCCTGGCGATCGGTTTCGAGGAAGCCGAACACCGGATCCGGCGCGCGGCGCGTGTAGACCGTGAGCTGGCGTGCGCCGGCGCCGGTACTGCCGGAGGCCACGAAGACATGGCGTCCATCCGGTGCCAGCGCGACGGCTATCCCGAGGTCGATGCCCGGTGCAGCGGCATCAAAGTAACTTTCCTGCAGGCTGAGTCCGCCACCGACCGGATCACGACGCAGCTGCACCAGTCCGGCTTCGATGCCATTGACCAGCACGACATGTTCGCCATCCGGCGCCACCGCGAGGCGCGCGTCGGGGCCGAACACGGCACTGGCCTCCGGCGCGGTCAGGCCGAGTCCGGTGGCGGTGTAGGTGAACGCCGTCGCCAGTCCGCTGGCGTAGGAGAGCACGCCGATCCGGCTGCTGCCGTTGGCCGCCACGTACAAATGCTTGCCGGAAGGCGCGCGCACCAGATCCGCGATGCCGGTGAGCAGGGGTTCGGACAGGGTCACGGGAGTCAGCAGGCGACCGGCCGGCGTCGCGCCGCTGCCATCGGAGATCGTGTAGCCGGTGACACTGCCGCTGCTGGCGGAGGCGGCAAACAGGCGTGCCTCGGGGATCGAGATCGCCAGCGCCCCGACGTCGCTCGGCACGCCGGAGGTGTGGGTCTGGTCGAGCGTCGGCAGGCCGGTGCTGGGCGAGCGCTTGAACACGGCGATGCTGGGCACGCCCGCCGCCACGCCGCTCACATAGACATGGCCCTGGCTCACTTCCAGCTGGGTCGGCGCATCGCCGGGCAGGCCGGCACTGAGGCTGCCCGCGAAAGACAACTTGCCATAGGCCGGATCGGCCGGATTGGTCACGCGATTGAAGGCCGCCAGCATGCTCGGGATGGCGGGATTCGGACCCACGGCATCGAGCTTGCGCGACAGCACGAAGAGCATCGTGCCATCCGGCGACAGCGCCACATCCTGTGGCCGATGCAAGCCGCTCACCGCGATGCCGATGTCCTGGGCATCGTTGACGCCTTCCAGCTCGGTCTCGAGCAGGGCCACGTTGCCGAAACCAAGGCCCGGCACCGCGACCCGATCGTAGGCCGATACCGACTTGCCGTCGCGGCTGATGACATAGATGTGTCGACCATCGCCGCTGACGCTCAAGGCACGCCCGCCGGTGGTGCCGCCGGACTGCATCAGGTAGGACAGGTCACCGGGCACCGGCGTCGTGGCCGCGCAGGTCCAGGAGGCGTTCTCGAACTCCGGCGGCAACGGGTCACTCACCTGCGCACCGAAGGCATCGTCCTCGCCCTCGTTGCGCACCGTGATCACGTACTCGTGGTAGGTGCCCGGAACAACGCTGTCCGGCGCATCCACGAAATCGGTCTTGCTGATGCTCAGGTCGCCCTCGCCCGCGAGCGGACTGCTGATCGTGATCGAATCGGTGTTGCTGCCTTCGGTCACGGTTGCGGTGTTCGAGACCACGCCGGTGGCGCCGTCGATGGTGGGAACCGTCAGCTCGAACTTCACCTGACCGCCGGCATCGAGCGCCGCGGTGGTGCTCAGCGCGCCGGTTCCGCTGGCCGCGCCGCAGCTCGTGGTGCCGGGGTTGTCGATGACGGTGCAAGTCCATGCCGCGTTCGCCGCCACCAGCAAGGTGCTGGTGAGCGGATCGCTGACGCTGGCAGCCGCCGCGCGGCTCGGACCGGCATTGGTCACGACGATCTCGTAGGTCAGGTCGTAGTGCGCTGCCACCGGCGTCAGCGTCAGCAGACGCTTGCTGATGCTCAGGCCTGCCTGGTTGACGATGTTCGTGTCATCGGTGGCCTGGTCGTTGCCGGGTACCGCATCGGGCAGGCCCGCCGGTGGCTGTGCCGACGCGGTGTTGCTCAGGAGGCCGCTGGAACGCGCATCCAGCATGCCGGTGATGGTGTACTCGACCCGGGCCTGGCCCGGCAGGTCCACCGCGGCGGCCAGATCGTCTGCAAACACCGGAGGCGTTGGCGCGGTGCTGCCGCAGGTATTGCTGGCACCGTTGTGGGTACAACAGGCACCGTTGAAGGCACGGCACTGCCAGCTGATGCTGCCCGGCACGAATCCCACGCCCAGTGCAGTCGTGAACAAGGGCAGGTCGTCCTGCACCGTCACGTTGTTGGCGGTGTTGAAGCCGTTGTTGCGCACCGTGACCGTGTAGCTGATCTGGGTGCCGGCGATGGCGGAGGTGAGTCCGTCGGTCTTGCTGACCCCGATGTCGGTGGTCGGCGTGGCGCTGATCGTGACCGTGCTCTGGTTGTTGCCGGGGACGAGTTCGGTGACGGCCGGGCTGCTGCTGGCCAGCGCCAGGGTGGCGGTATTGGCGATGTCGCCGGACGCGCCCGGGTCGGTCGACACGAAGGCACGCAGGGTGCTGGAACTGCCGGCGCGCAGCCGCAGCGGCGCCGCCACCACATCACCATTGCCGCTGGTGAGGGTGATGCCCGCCGGGCAGTTGTCCGGCGTGTAGCTGCCGACACTGCCATCGTCATCCGGGCAATAGCGCCAGCACGGTTGCCCGGCCTGCGCCGCGCCGCAGATGACCGCGTCGCCACGCAACTGCGCCACGAAATCGTCGCTGATCGCCAGCCCCGTTTCGCCGCTGCCGTTGCCGACATCGGAGGGGCCGAGGTTGGTGACGACCAGGTCGTAACGGAAACTGGCGCCGGGCGAAACCGCGGCCGTCGTGGCCGTCTTGACGATCTGCAGGTCGGCGCGCCGATCGATGGCGTAGCTGTTGCTCACGCTCTTGTCGGCCGCATCCGGGTCCGGATCGGCCGTGGTGCCATTGTTGTCGACATCCAGCACCGCCGTCAGCAACAACGGATCGACCAGGGCGCCGCTGTCGTAGTCGAGGTCGAAGACGATGTCGACGAAGCTGCTCGCCGCGAGGGTCACGGTGGTGGCGAGATCGCCGCTGCCGGTCGCTGTCGAACATGCCGATGCCGGACTGCAGGACCACGACGACGACGCAGCCAGCGCCGCGCTCGGCAGGTCGAGCGCCACCGGCCCGCCCGTGGAAGTGGTGGTGTTCGCGTTCGTCACGCGCAGGGTCAGGGCGTTGTTCAGCGTCCCGGGGACATAGGTCAGGCCGCTGCCGGATGGCGTGAAGGACAGGCTGAGGTCCGCTTGCGGATTGCGCCCGGTGGTGACGGCACTGCTGTGGTCGGTGCTGTCCGGATCATTGGCGCTCACCGGGACGGTGAGACTCGCGGTATTGGTGACCAAGAGCGGCACGTTCACCGCGAAGGATGCGGTGGTGGTGTAGGTGTAGGTGACTCCCGCCGGCACCGTCAGGGTGCGGCTGAGCCTGCCGTCGGGCGGATCGCTGCAGGCAACGGCATCGCTGCGGGTGCAATTCCAGTTGCTGAAATCGACGCCGGTGGGTTCGTTGTCGGTCAACTGGATGTTGCTCGCATCCGATGGGCCGGCGTTGGCCACATCGATGCGGTAGGACGCGACGCCGAGCGGAACGTGCAGGGTGAACGGTGCCGACTTCGCCACCGACAGGTCGCTGACCTGAGTGCGGCTGCTGCTCACCTGGTCGGTGATCGCGATCGGCGTCCCGGTGGGATCGGCGCTCGCCGTCACGACCAGCGGATCGACCGTCATCGACGACGCGAAACTGACGCTGAAGCTGTAGGTCAGTTCGCCGCCGGCGGTGACGTTCGCATTGCTCAGGCTGAGGTTGCCGCTGCCGCTTGCTGCGCCACAGGACGTGCCTGTCCCCGTCGCCGCGCAGGTCCAACTCACCGTGGCCGCCGCGGGAAAATTGGTGGTCAGGGTCGGGCTGTCCGGGTCGCTGCCCGTGTTTCCCGAAACCTCGAGGGTATAAGTCGACGCGGTCGGACTGCCCGGGGTATAGCTCGACGGCCCGGTGAAGTTGATGCCTAGATCGATTGCCGCCTGGGCCAGACCACTGAGCAGCGTCAGCGCCAAGGCCAGGCCGAGGCGTTGGCTCGTGACGGGGCGCTTCGGGAATCCACGAACAGCGGCGGGGGCCTGGGCCCCGGTCATCGCAAGCATGTTGTCCCCCTGATGTTCCCGAGCCGAAGCACAGGCGGCGCCTGCGTCCTTCGGCGGTACCGGACCCCGCCCGGCACACACGACGCCACCCGCTCGGCGACGCCTCATTTGAGGCTGGAAGCATCGCGCACAGGCGCGGCCCACGGCCATACCCAATTCTGGGTAGGCCAGAATCGTGCCCGGAGCCGGGCCATGCCCATGGAACCCAGTGGATTCAGAGAGTTAAGGCTTGCTCAGCCCCCGCGCCGCGCCACCCAAAGCGTGTACTACTTCACACTTCATTGTGACAAATTGTTACAAACCGGGTCCCCGGCCGAGGTCTCGCCCGTCGCAACGACAGGCCGGGGGTGCGGTGGACTCGGCAGCGCGGGCGCGTCTGTCAGCGGTTCAGCGCGCGGGGTCGACGCTGATGAAAGGCACTGCGCCCGAGGTCACGTTGGGCATCTGGCCATTCCACTTCTCGATCGCGCGCAGTTGGGCTTCCACCTTGCGCAGTTCGATCAGCTCCGGCGTGATCGCCTCGCGCTGCAGCTTCAAGGCTTCGGCCTGGGCCTGTGCGTTGAGCTTCTGCGACTCGGCTTCGGCCCGGGCCTGCTCGATGCGCTGTTCGGCCTCAACCTTGATGCGTTCCAGGTCGCGCTCGGCCTTCAGCTTCTGCTGCTCGGCCACGGTCTTGGCTTCGATCGCGTGGTCGAAGGATTCGCTGAAGCGGAAGTTGGTGATCGAGAACTCGTCCACGATCAGGCCATGCCGCTCCAGGCGTCCATGCACGGCTTCGCGGATGTCGGACGACACCTCGGGTCGCTTGGTCACCAGTTGTTCCGCGGTGAAGCGCGCGGTAACCGCCTTCATCGCCTCCTGGATCGCCGGATCGATGATGCGCGGCTCGATGTTCTCGAAGGCACCGAGGTGCTGGTAGACCTCGACCGCGCGCGTCGGCTCGACGTGGTAGTTCAGCACCACCTGGGTGGTGACGCGCTGCAGGTCCTTGGATGCGGCCTCGCTCTCGGTTTCCGAACGCTGCACCTGCACCGGCATCCGATACAGCGTCTGCGCGATCGGGATGCGGAAATGCAGGCCTTCGTTCAGCGGCTCCACGCTGGCCTTGCCGAAGGTCAGCATGACGCCGCGGTGACCATTCGGCACCGTCGCCACCGGCGACAGCACGCTGACCGCGATCACCGCACCCAGCAACACCAGCAGAGCGAAGATCCAGCGTGGCATGCCACTGCGCGTGGCACCCATGGCGGCGTCAATGCGACGAAGACTCATGTCATTCCCCTGTGTCAACGATCGTTGCGATGGCGGCAAGACGCGCCGGCCCTTGGCTTGTGACGTGTCGCGATGCCATCAGGCCCCGACACGGCGGCGCACCGCGGAAAAGTCGCGCACCGGACGCACCTCGATACTGCCGTAACGGATCCATGGGAAGCCCTTCGCGATGCGCAGTGCCTCCTCTTCCGACGCGGCCTCGATCAGATTGAAGCCAGCGAGCAGCTCCTTGGTTTCCGCGAACGGACCATCGGTAACCGCGGTGATTCCGTCGCGATGGCGCACGGTACGCGCGGTGGCCGGCGCTTCCAGTTGCTGCGCGTCGAGCAGGCAACCGGCGGCGCGCAACTCATCGGCCTTGCGGATGCAGCCGTGCATGAGGCGATCGAACTCGGCTTGCGGCAGGGCGTCGAGCAGGGACTGGTCGATGTTGACCGTAAGCAGGAATTGCATGGCGGGCTCCGAGGCCGGCTGCGGCGGATTGCGCATCATGCCCGATGCGACGCACGGGCAGCGCAAGGCTCCACCAGGGGCCCGTTCCACCCGTGCAACGACTGATCCGGTCACGCAATCCGGTAGCGCGAACGATTTTTCCCCGGCATGTCGATTTCCGCCATCCCCGTTCGTCGTCCAAGCTGGAACCGGCCGATGTTGGCCTGGCAAACGGCAAGCCGAGGAGAACCAGATGCGCGTGATGGTGATGGTGAAGGCCACGCTCGATTCGGAGTCCGGCGTGATGCCGGGCGAAGCCCTGCTCGCGGCCATGGGGAAGTACAACGAGGAACTGGTGCAGGCGGGCATCATGCTGGCGGGCGAGGGCCTGCACCCCAGCAGCAAGGGCGTGCGGATGCGTTTCGACGGTCGCAAGCGCGATGTGGTGGACGGCCCGTTCGCCGAAACCAAGGAGCTGGTCGCGGGCTTCTGGCTGTGGCAGGTGCGCGACATGGCCGAGGCAATCGAGTGGCTGCGCCGCTGTCCGAACCCGATGGACGGGCCGTCCGAGGTCGAGATCCGGCCGGTGTTCGAGGCCGAGGACTTCGGCGCGGAGTTCACCCCGGAACTGCGTGCACAGGAAGAGCGGCTCCGCGCACAGATCACCACCAACCAGGAGTAGCCCGGAACGGCCGTCGTGTTTGCCGTTCTCGGGCGCGCAGGGCGCTATTCGCGAGTCGGGCGCGCGGCCGAGCCGCCTGCGGCGAGCGAGCGTCGACCCGCAGCGACCTTGCACCATCACCCAAGGGAGAGTCGAACAATGTACGTGCACCCCTACCTGTTGTTCCCCGGCAACGCGCGTGATGCACTGACCCGCTACGCGCAGGTGCTTGGAGGCCAGGTCACGACCTTGCTTACCTATGGCGAGTCGCCGGAAGGAGAAGCGCCTGAACCCTACAGATCCTGGATCATGCACGGCTGCCTGGAGTTCGGTGGTCAGTTGCTGATGGCCTCGGACCATGCCCCGTTTTGTCCGGGCCCCGCCTATGAAGGCATCAAGGGCTGTTCGATTTCGATCCAGATTCCCGACCTGAAACAGGCAGGCGAGGTGTTTGCGCAACTGGACGAGGGCGGCCGGGTTCAAATGCCCTTCGGCCCCACGTTCTGGGCGCGCGGCTTCGGAATGTGCGTCGATCGATACGGCGTGCCGTGGATGGTCAACTGCGCGTCGCCCCTGCATGCGTGATCATTGCCTTGCCGTTCCATTCACCCAGGAGAAGCTCATGTCTTACGTCGACGGTTACGTGTTGCCCCTGCCCAGGAAAAACCTTGCGCTCTATCGCCGCATCGCGCGCAAGGCCGGCAAGATCTGGATGTCGCATGGCGCGCTGTCCTACAACGAGTGCGTGGAGGACGATGTGAAGCCCGGAAAGCACACCTCGTTCCCGCAGGCAGTGAAGTTGAAGCAGGGCGAGGTCGTGCTGTTTTCCTGGATCGTGTACAAGTCTCGGCGCGATCGCGATCGCATCAACAAGGCGGTGATGGAGGATCCGAGGATGACGGCCATCTGTGACCCGAACCACATGCCCTTTGACGGCAAGCGCATGTTCTGGGGCGGCTTCAAGCCCATCGTGTCGCTGTAGCGGGGCAACAACGGCAAGTTGCGGAGTCGGTTCGCATGCGCCGGCGCGAGGCTCTAAGCTCACCGCATGTCGTGCATCGACTCGCACCGTGCCGTCGAGACCGTCTGGCGCATCGAAGCCCCGCGTCTGATCGCGGGGCTGGCGCGCATGCTGCGCGACGTGGGAGCGGCAGAAGACCTGGCGCAGGATGCGCTCGTGGCTGCGCTGGAGCATTGGCCGCGCGACGGCGTACCCGACAACCCTGGTGCCTGGCTGATGGCCACCGCGAAGCGCCGCGCCATCGATCGGCTGCGTCACGAGAAGTTGGCCACGCAGAAGCTTGGCTTGGCGGTAGACGACCAAGCGCTCCTGCCCGTGGCTGAGCCCGACCCGGCGCTGCTGGCCGAGCGCAGCATCGATGACGACCTGTTGCGCCTGATCTTCACTGCCTGCCACCCGGTGCTGTCGCGCGAAGCCCAGAGCGCGCTGACCCTGCGCCTGCTCGGTGGCCTGTCGACCGACGAGATCGCACGCGCCTTCCTCGTGCCCGAAGCCACGATGGCGCAGCGCATCGTGCGTGCCAAGCGCAGCCTGAGCGAGGCTGCGGTGGCCTTCGAATTGCCGCCGCCGGCGGAACTGGCCGAACGCCTGGATGCGGTGCTGGGGGTGATCTATCTCATCTTCAACGAGGGCTACAGTGCCACGGCGGGCGAGGACTGGATGCGACCGACCTTGTGCGAAGAAGCGATGCGCCTGGGTCGGGTGCTGGCCAGCCTTGCTCCGCGCGAGGCGGAAACCCACGGCCTGGTCGCCTTGATGGAGTTGCAGAGCTCGCGCGCGCCGGCACGCACGGCACCCGACGGATCGCCGATCCTGTTGCTGGAACAGGATCGCGCGCGTTGGGATCGCTTGCTGATCCGGCGTGGCTTCGCGGCGCTGGAGCGGGCCGAACGCCTGGGCGGCGCAAGCGCCAACTACACCCTGCAGGCCGCGATCGCCGCCTGCCATGCGCGCGCCACGCGCGCCGAAGAAACCGACTGGAGTCGAATCGCCGCGTTGTACACGACGCTGTCGCAGGTCTGCCCCTCGCCGGTGGTGGAACTCAACCGCGCCGTTGCCGTGGGCATGGCCTTCGGCGCGGCTGCGGGCTTGAGCCTGGTGGATGCCTTGCGCGACGAGCCACGGCTGCGGCTCTACGCACTACTGCCGGCGGTGCGCGGCGATCTGCTGCACAAGCTCGGGCGCAACGAGGAAGCGCACGAGGAGTTCGAACGGGCGGCCACGCTGACCCGCAATACGCGCGAACAGGTGGTGATGCGGGCGCGCGCGGCGGCTTGCGTCTGAGCGCGGTCGACGCAAAGTCGAAGGCCGCTCAGAACGGCTTGCCCAGCACCAGGTACACGATCGCGACCAGGGCGATCAGCGGCGCTTCGTTGAACCAGCGCCACCAGCGCGCGCTGCGCAACGACGAACCGCCTTCGGCCGCGCGCAGACAGCGCCCGCAGTAGATGAAATAGGCGAGCAAGGTACCGACGAGGGTGAGCTTGGCGTGCAACCAGCCGCCGTGGATGCCGAAGTGGAACCAGAGCAGGCCTCCAAGGATCGTCGCCAGGCCAAACATGTGATGCCCGAAGCGGTACAGGCGCCGTGCCATCAGCAAGAGGCGTCCGCGTACTGCCGCGTCGTGGCCTGCCTCGGCCACGTTCATGAGCAGGCGCGGCAGGTAGAACACGGTCGCCATCCAGGCGATGACGAAGACGAGATGAAAGGTCTTGGTCCACAGGTACGCCATGCCGCCCTCCTTGATGCGAAACGGCATGGTAGCCGCAGCCCCGGCTGCCCCGCGCAGGCGTGACGCACCTTGCAGTTCCGGAAAATGTCCGGATTCCCGGTGCGAACGCGTATCCAGACTGTGAGCCGGCGCGCGGATCGCCGGCCGGAACTGTCACAGGCTGTGACACGCGCGCCAGAGCGTATGGATACAGGCTGGCACGCAGGCTCAAAGACTTGCACCCGGTTAAGTAAAATTCAGGTTAAACGTTGTCCTGTTGCAATGAAATGCTATAGTCGATTCAAGAATACGCGCTTAACTTGCTGATTATAAGAAAGACGCTGCTCCCGAATGCCATGAACTCGATGATTGCCCTGATGTTCGCCCTCGGCGCAGTGCTGGCGTATGCCAGCCTGCGCCGCATTCCCGAAGACACGGCCTGCACCGTGCATCGCTTTGGCCGCTACGCCCGCACCCTGATGCCGGGCCTGCGTTTCACCCTGCCCTTCATCGACAAGATCGCGCATCAGGTACGACTGGTCGGACACCAGATCGACCTGGCACCCCAACCCCTGCAACACGGCCAGGCGGCGCGCGCGGCGGTCTACTACCAGATCCTCGACCCCGAACGCGCCGGGGAAGCACTGGACGAGGTGGATGCCTTGGTCGAGCGCGAGGCGCAGGTGCGTCTCGCCGCGCTCACCCACGCGGCGGCGATGCCGATGGACGGCATCACGCTGGACCGGCTGCTGCGCACCGAACTGAATCGGCGCTTCGACCCGCTGGGGCTGCGCATCACCCGCTGCCAGGTGCAGCTGGCGCAGGCGGCCTGACGCCGAGCCGTCATCCGAAACCCGCGGTTGTCTTGCCCGGCATCGCTGCCGATACTGGGCGGCCTCGTCGTCGAGACCGCGCGTGACCGCTGCCCTTGATCCCGCTTCCGCGTTGCGCGCCGGCCTCGCCGCACTCGGCTTGCCCGATCCGGCCCTGGCTGGGCACCTGCTCGCCTACCGCGACCTGCTGCAGCAATGGAACCGGGCCTACAACCTCACCGCGATCCGCGATCCCGCCGAGATGGTGGTGAAGCACCTGCTCGATTCGCTTGCGATCCACCCGCATGCGCGCGGCTCACTGGCGGACATCGGCACCGGCCCCGGCCTGCCCGGAATCCCGCTGGCGCTGGCCCTGCCCGAATTGCAGGTGTCCCTGATCGAAACCGCCGGCAAGAAGGCGCGCTTCCTGCGCGAAGCGGTGCGCCACCTGGGCCTCGCCGCGCGCGCGCGGGTGCACGATTCGCGCGCCGAGGACGTGCCCGAATCCGGCCGGCATGACTGTCTTGCGGCGCGCGCCTTCGGTACCCTAGGGACGATCCTCGACGCCGGCGGCCACTTGCTGCGATCCGGGGGCCGGTTGCTGGCCATGAAGGGCCGCGTGCCGGACGAGGAGATCGCCGCGCTGCCCCCGGGCTACCGCCATGTTGCGACGCACGTGCTCGCAGTGCCGGGGCTGGATGCCGAACGGCACCTCGTCGTCGTCGAAAAGCTCTGAGCCTCGGAATCCCATGTCTCGCATCATCGCGGTGGTCAATCAGAAGGGCGGGGTCGGCAAGACCACCACCGCGGTCAACCTTGCCGCGGCACTGGCCGAAACCGGCCGGCGCGTATTGCTGATCGACCTCGACCCGCAGGGCAACGCCACCATGGCGGCCGGCGTCGACAAGCGCGAGGCGCATCCCTCCAACTGCGAGGTGCTGCTGGGCGAGGTCGCGGCGCGCGCCGCCATCCACAAGACGCCCGGCAAGTTCGACCTGCTGCCCAGCAACACCGACCTGATCGCGGCCGAACTGCAGCTGATGGACCTCAAGGATCGCGAGACCCGCCTCAAGCAGGCGCTCGACGCGGTGGCGCACGACTACCAGTACGTGCTGATCGACTGCCCGCCCTCGCTCAGCCTGCTCACCCTGAACGCATTAGCGGCGGCCGACAGCGTGCTGGTGCCGATGCAGTGCGAGTACTTCGCGCTGGAAGGCATCGCCGCGCTCACCGACACCATGGAGGCCGTCAAGCGCCGCTTGAATCCGAAGCTCGAGATCGAGGGCATCGTGCGCACCATGTTCGACGTGCGCAACAACCTCGCCACCGCGGTCTCGGCCGAGCTGCACAAGCACTTCGGGGACAAGGTCTATCGCACCGTGATCCCGCGCAACGTGCGGCTGGCGGAAGCCCCCAGCCACGGCCAGAGCATCGTGGAGTACGACCGCGCCTCGCGCGGCGGCGTGGCCTACCTCGGCCTTGCCGGCGAAATCATCGGGCGCGAGCGCCTGCACGCGACGGCGGAGAAACGCTGATGGCCAGCAAGAAACCCGCGCTCGGGCGTGGCCTGAGTTCGCTGATCCGCGAAGCGGTCGCGCCAAGCCGGGAAGAAGCCGCGGGCGAACGCCTGCGCAGCCTTCCGATCGAACAGATGCAGCCCGGCAAGTACCAGCCGCGCAGCCACATGGATCCGGAGCGGCTGGCGGAGCTGGCTGAATCGATCAAGGCCCAGGGCCTGATCCAGCCGATCATCGTGCGGCCGGTCGGACGCGACCGCTACGAGATCATCGCCGGCGAACGGCGCTGGCGTGCGGCGCAACTGGCCAGCCTGCGCGAGGTTCCGGTGGTGGTGCGCGAGAGCGACGATCACGCCGCGCTCGCGATGGCGCTGATCGAAAACATCCAGCGCGAAGACCTCAACCCGCTGGAAGAAGCGCTGGCGCTGCATCGGCTGATCGACGAGTTCCACATCACGCACCAGCAGGCCGCCGAAGCCGTCGGGCGCTCACGCGCCGCGGTGAGCAACCTGCTGCGCCTGCTGGAACTGCCCGAGCAGATCCGCGGCTATGTCGAACGCCGTCAGCTGGAGATGGGCCACGCCCGCGCGTTGCTTACCCTGCCGGTGGCCCAGGCCCTGGACCTGGCCAGGCAGGCCATTGCCGGAGACTGGAGCGTGCGCCAGATCGAGCGCGCCGTGCAGGCGGCGCACAAGGGCGCCCCGGCCCCCGCCAAGGCCGCCGCCAAGCCCAAGGTCGATGCCGACATCGCGGCGCTGGAGCGCGAGCTGGGCGAAATCCTCAGCACCAGGGTGGCGGTCGAGGCCGGCCCGAAGGGTCGCGGCAAGCTGGTGATCCATTACCACAGCCTGGACGAACTCGAAGGCATCCTGGAGCGGGTGCGACGCTAACCCCGGCCCGGCGCCGGGCAGCCTGCACGCAGCGCGTCCGATCGGAGCAGCGAAGCCGGCGCCACTCTACAATTCCGGCTCGCTCGCTGACTTCCTGCCATGCCCATCCTCGTCACCGGCGCCGCCGGATTCATCGGAGCCCATGTCTGTCGTGCGCTGCTCGCGCGCGGCGATGAAGTCATCGGCCTCGACAACTACAACGATTACTACGATCCGCAGCTCAAGCGCGACCGGGTCGCGGCCTTGTGTCCCCGGGCGCACATCGAACACGCCGACGTGGCCGACCGCGCCGCGCTGCAGCGGCTGTTCGATGCGCATCGCTTCGAGCGCGTGATCCACCTCGCGGCGCAGGCCGGGGTGCGCTACTCGCTGCAGCATCCCGAGGCCTACGCGCACAGCAACCTCGATGGCTTCCTCGCGATGCTGGAAGCCTGCCGTCACCGCAAGGTGCAGCATCTGGTGTACGCCTCCTCGTCGTCGGTCTACGGCGCAGGCGCGATGCCGCCGTTCCGCGAAGATGCACGCGTCGACCAGCCGCTGTCGTTCTACGCCGCCACCAAGGCCGCGAACGAACTGATGGCCTATACGTACGCGCATCTGTACGGCCTGCATGCCACCGGGCTGCGCTTCTTCACCGTGTACGGCCCCTGGGGCCGTCCCGACATGGCGCCGGTGCTGTTTTCGCGCGCGGTGCTGGCCGGGCGCGAGATCGAGGTGTTCAATCACGGTCGGATGCGACGCGATTTCACCCAGGTGGAAGACATCGTGGCTGGCGTGCTGGGCGCGCTGGCGACGCCGTCGTCCGCCACGCCGCCGCACCGCGTGTTCAACCTCGGCAATCACACGCCCGAGAATCTCGAGGACTGCATCCGCATCATCGAGACCGCGGCGGGCAAGCCCGCGCTCAAGCGCTACCGCGACATGCAGCCGGGCGACATGCCCGAAACCATGGCCGACACCACCGCGGCCAGGGCCGCGTTCGGATTCGAGCCGCGCATCCGTATCCAGGACGGCTTGCCGCCGGTGGTGGCCTGGTGCCGCGACTACTTCGGAGCCCGCGCATGACGCCGCGCGCTGTTTCGGCACATCCCGAGCTGAGCGTCGTGGTGCCGGTGCACAACGAACAGGACAACATCGCGTCCCTGATCGAGGAAATCGTGGCCGCGCTGCGCGGACGGATTGCGTTCGAGATCGTTTATGTCGACGACTGCAGCCGCGATGCAACCCCGCAGAAGCTGCGCGATGCGCTCGGCCTCTACCCGGAGTTGCGCGCGTTGCGACACACGTCGCAGAGCGGCCAGAGCACGGCGGTGCGCAACGGGGTGAAGGCCGCGCGCGGGGCGTGGATCGCCACGCTCGACGGCGACGGGCAGAACGATCCGGCCGACATACCGAAGTTGCTCGCGGCACGCGACGCCGGCGAGTCCGTCACCCGGCTCTATGCCGGCTGGCGCGTCAACCGGCAAGACAGCGGGAGCAAGCGCTGGGCCTCGAAATGGGCCAATACGATCCGCTCGCGCCTGCTGAACGATGCCACGCCCGACACCGGCTGCGGGATCAAGCTGTTCGAGCGCGCCGCCTTCCTCGACCTGCCTTATTTCGATCACATGCACCGCTACCTGCCGGCGCTGATGCAGCGCGCCGGCTGGCGCACCGTCAGCGTGCCGGTGAACCATCGGCCCCGCACTGCCGGCGTCTCCAAGTACAACAACCTGCGTCGCGCCTGGGTTGGCATCAGCGACCTGCGCGGCGTGGCCTGGCTGATCAAGCGCAGCAAGCGCAGCGCCACGCAGGAGATGGAGCGTCCATGAACGAGCAGATCGCCTGGCTCAGTGGCTTTGGTGTCCACATCACCGCCTGGAAGCTGATTGGCCTCACCGGCGCGCTGATGTTCGGCGGTCGCTGGCTGGTGCAGTTCATCGCCTCGCGCCGGGCGCGCAAACCGGTGATCCCGCGCCTGTTCTGGTACATGAGCCTGCTCGGCAGCGCCATGACCCTGAGCTACTTCCTGTTCTCCTCGAAGCAGGATGCCGTGGGCGTGGTGCAGAACCTGTTCCCGAGCTTCACCGCGGCCTACAGCCTGTGGCTCGACATCCGGCACCGCGGCTGGCATCGGGACAAGACGCCGACCACCTGAGTCGCCGCCCGGGGCGAGTGGCCGCGGGGGCGATTTCGTCCCTGCCTTGACGGCGTCACCACGCCGAACCACAGTGCCGCGTGATCCGATGCAGGAGCGTGATCGATGCGCCCGTTCCGCCTGTTCGCGCTCTGCCTGCTGCTGTCGCCGCCCGCCACCGCGCAACGGGAAGTGGTGCCGGGCCCGGATGCGGGCACGCGTCGCTTCGGCACATCGATCCTGGCGTTGCCCAATGGCAACTATCTGGTCACCGATCCCGAGTGGTCGGCCGGTGCCGGGGCGGATCGTGCCGGCGCGGTCTATCTGTACGCGGCCGATGGAAGCTCGCTCAGTCGCCTGAACGGAAGTTCCGCCAACGACGCGATCGGCTCGGGCGGCATCGTGTTGCTGGCCAGCGGCGATTTCGTGGTGCAGAGCCCGCGTTGGGATGCGCCCGGCGGCGTATCCGACGCGGGTGCCGTGACCTGGGGCCACCGCGACACCGGGTTCGGGGGCAACGCGGTAGTGGGCGCGGGCAATTCCCTGGTCGGCAGCAGCAATGGCGATGTCGTCGGCGAGCAGCCGGTGGTGGCGCTGGCCAACGGCAGCTACGTGGTACCGAGCGGAAACTGGGATCGCGCGGGCGTGGCGGTGAACGCCGGCGCCGCCACCTGGGGTGCCGCCGATGGTTCCACCACGGGCGCGATCAGCGCCGCCAATTCGCTGGTGGGCAGCCAGCCCGACGACCGCGTCGCGGCGCCCACCGTGGCCGGCACGGCGGGCGTGGTCGCATTGGCGAACGGCCACTACGTGGTTGCCAGTTCCAGCTGGGACCACGGCGCCCTCGAAGACGCTGGCGCTGCCACCTGGGGCCGCGATGACGGCAGCCGGGTCGGTGTGGTGAGTGCGGCGAACTCCCTGATCGGCAGCCAGGCCTTCGACTACGTCGGCAGCGAGGTTCAGGCGCTCGCCAACGGCCATTACCTGGTGCAGAGCTTTCTCTGGGACAACGGCAGCATCGCCAACGTCGGCGCCGCGACCTGGGCCGACGGCACCCTGGGCAGCGTCGGGCTCGTGTCGGCGCTGAACTCGCTGATCGGTGCGCAGGCCGGTGACCGCGTCGGCCTGTTCGCCGCACCCTTGAGCCAGGGGCACTACGTGGTCGCCAGTCCGTTCTGGAGCAATGGCGCCGCGGCGTTCGCCGGCGCGGTCACCTGGCGCGATGGCCACGCGCCGCAGCCTGGCGTGGTGAGCGCGAGCAATTCGCTGGTCGGCACGCGCTATGGCGACAGCATCGGTTACTTCACCACGATCGGCATTCCGCCCTTGGGCGTGGTGGCGCTGCCGAACGGCAACTATGTAGTCGCCAGCCCGGAGTGGAATCTCTCCGAGACCACCACCCAAGCGGGAGCGGTCACCTGGGGCGATGGCAACGGCGGGACGGTGGGTGCGGTCGGGATCGACAACTCCCTGCTCGGCAGCGAGCAGGGCGATGCCATCGCGCAATATGTCGTGATCCTGGACAACGGACACTACGTGGTTGCCTCGCCGTTCTGGTCGCAACGACGCGGTGCGGCGACCTGGGGCGACCAGGATCACCCGCTGATCGGCACGCTGGGGGCCGACAATTCGCTGGTCGGCAGCCGCAGCACGGACTTCGTGTCCGCCAGCGGCATCGTCCCCTTGCCCGACGGCGGTTATGCGGTGCCGACCCCGCGCTGGCAGCGCGACGGCGCGCCCTCGCTCGGCGCGGTCACGCGCGCGCCGCCCCTGGGTGGCGTGAAGGGCGAGGTGTCCGAGCTCAATTCCTGGGTCGGTACGCTGCCGGGTGATTTCGCCGGGTCGGGTGGGGTGCTGGGTCTGCCCGATGGCGACCTCCTGGTGCGCAGCTCGTTCGCCGGTGGTATCGGCGGCCTCACCCGACTCGCGGCCGCTGCCAGCCCCGGCAGCGTCACGATCGATGCCGCGAACTCGCTCGTCGGCTCCGCCGAAGATCGGCTCAGCGGTCCCGGCGTGTCGCTCCTGCCCGATGCCGCGCTGGTCTCGATCTCGCGCGGTGGAACCGCGAACAATGCCGGTGCCGTCACCCTGTTCGGGCCGAAAGAGTCGTTCCGCGGCGCGCGGCCTGAGTCCGACACCGTGCGCAGCGCCGCCGAGGACGGTGCGACAGGCCTGAACTTCGCGTATCTGGCCGCGAACGGCACGCTATTGGTCGGCGATCCGGCGGCCAACCGTCTCGTGCGCCTGAACTTGGCGCGGATCTTTCACGACAGTTTCGACTAAGCCACCGCCACGGCGACCAAGACGCGCGGGCGTCGCCCGCTGGTGTCCCGCGCCATGCTTGGGCATAATGCGCGGCTCGCTGCGTCCGGCCCCGGTCGGCGCGCCCGGCAACGCGATGTCCGGGCAGCTCGTCGCAGCCCCTGAACCACCTGTATCGCGTGCTGCCGTGAGGCGGCGGGGCCGAGGTTTCCCGGGCTACGGGAGACGCCATTGCTATCGAGGTGTGTCATGGCAAGAACTTGCCAAGTAACCGGAAAGCGCGTGACGAGCGGCAACAACGTCTCGCACGCCAACAACAAGACCAAGCGCCGCTGGCTGCCGAACCTGCACGAGCGCCGCTTCTGGGTCGCCAGCGAGAACCGCTGGATCAAGCTCCGCGTTTCCAGCCGGCCCTGCGCACCATCGACAAGAACGGCATCGACGTCGTCCTGGCCGAACTGCGCGCCCGCGGCGAAAAGGTCTGAGGAGATAAATCATGGCTTCCAAGCGCGACAAAATTCGCCTCACCTCGTCCGCCGGCACCGGTCATTTCTACACCACCGACAAGAACAAGAAGAACACGCCGGCCAAGATGGAGATCAAGAAGTACGATCCCGTCGTGCGCAAGCACGTGATGTACAAGGAAGGCAAGATCAAATAAGCCTTCCGGCTTGTTCGATGCCTTCGCGAAGCCCGCCTTTTGGCGGGCTTCGTCGTTTTCGATCCTGGCTGGGCTATGGTGTGGTTGATATTCGCGCGGGGGGGGGGGGGGGGGGGGGGATAGAGTTCGGTCGGCCACTGCGCCCGCAGCAGGCCACAGGAATTGCAGCCACCCAACAAGGAGCTCCATGAAACACACATCGATAGTTCTGGTCATGGCAGCGGCACTGTTCAGCGTCGGCACGCCTGCCGATGCGACAAACCCGACGGTCACCGCGTCGGAGGCGCGGTTGCGCGGCGATGCACCCGTTCCGTCGGCCAACGCCTTTGGTTTTCGTTCGACCTATTCCACCAGCCACCTCGAGCGTCCCGCCACGGATGAGAAGTCGGAACACGCCGCGCAGAAGCGCGGGGGGCCACCCTATCCAAGCGCGGGTGCCGTCGATTTCACGACGACCTATCGCACCTTTGCGTTCACCAATCCGGCTACACGCGAAAAAGGCGGCGGTGCCGAGGAGCCGCCTGCGACGCCCCAACCGGGCGATGAAGAGACCCATGAATGGACGGAATGTGCAGATGCGACGCATTGCACACGGCACACGCGCACGGATCGGTGGCAGCGAGAGGATGCGCCGATTGAACCCGGGAGCGATCCGAACGAGGGCATTGGGCCTTACGGGTGGTACCCAACCTCGTGGGGCTCATCGAGTTGCGCCAACTACAATGCTTGCCTGCGCATTGGCAGCTTCGATCCGTTCTGACGAACTGCCTCAGTCTTTCAAACGAAGCCCGCCATCTGGCGGGCTTCGTCGCTTCCCGGAACCGCGAACCTGTCAGCGCGGCGGCGCGGCCAGTTCGCGCTCGTCCAGGTAGCCGTTGCGATCGACGTCCTGGCGTTCGAAGGCAATGGCCAACGAACGACGATGCGACTCCAGGGTCGGCACACGCCGACCACGCGTGCCGGGCGGCAGTTCGGTGGCGCTCAACCTGCCATCACCGTTGCGATCCATCTGCAGGAAGCCGCGGCTGAGATAGTCCTGATACTCGCCCAGCGCGATGCGGCCGTCGCGGTCGCGATCGTAGTGCTGCAGGTATTCGCCCGGGTTGCGCGCCAGCATGTCGGCCGCGAGCGACCCGGACGCTCCTCCCAGCAGCAATGCGAACGCGGCGCGCACGCGTCCCATCCAGGCGACCCGGGTGAATTGCCCGCCACCCGTGGCGAGAAACCGCGACACGATGAGGCGCGAGGACACGCGGCAACTCCGGGGCAAACGCCAACTTGGCGTGCTCCGGATTGGACGCCGAACCGGGTGTCGCCACAAGCGCGGCAGCGCAAACGTCACCCTTGTTCACGCGCCGCCGTGACGGGCGACGCGCACCGCGCGCTTCAGCCCGCGGCGAGTGTCGCCGGGCGCAGGGCGTATCCGCGCAATCTCGCGGCGAACTCTTCCAGGGTGCGGATGCGTGTGGCTTCGGCTTCGCGGCACCACTCGTGCAGGCGCGCGAGCGTCGTGGCGGCGTCGAGCTGCCGCTCTTCCAGCACCGCAGTGAGGCGGGCACGGAACTCGACCAGGGTGGCCAGTCGCGGGCTGCGCTGCACGAAATCCTGCAGGCGTTCGCGCGCCGGCGCATCCAGCCAGCGACCGTTGTCGGCCAGTGCCTTGCGCAACTTGCGCGGCCAGGCGCGGAACGTCTCGCCGGCCTGGGCCGCGTCCTCGCGCAATTGCGGCAGCAGCACGCTGCGGTAGTAGTCGGTCATGGCCTGGAAGCGATGCGAGAGCAGGGCCTTGAGCGTCTCGGCATCGGGCATGGCGATGTTGGGGCGCAGGTCCAGCGTCGGTGCCACGCGCAGCACCCTGGCCAGGCCGAGGAACTCGAACAGCTTGATCGCGGCCCAGCCGATGTCGAACTCGAAGCGGCGCAGCGCGAACTTGGCCGAGGACGGGAACGCATGATGGTTGTTGTGCAGTTCCTCGCCGCCGATCCACACGCCCCAGGGGGTGAGGTTGGTGGCGGTATCGGCCGTTTCGAAGTTGCGATAGCCCCACCAGTGGCCGAGGCCGTTCACCACGCCGGCGGCCCAGAACGGCATCCACAGCATCTGGATCGCCCACACCGCGATGCCGCCCACGCCCATCAGCGCGATGCAGGCGACCAGCAACAACACCGGGCCCAGGGTCGCGTGCGGGGTATAGAGATGACGCTCGATCCAGTCGTCCGGACAGCCCTTGCCGTACTTCTCGATCGAGGCGCGATCGCGCCGAGCCTCGCGGTACAGCTCAACGCCGCGCCACATCACGTGGTTGATGCCCTTGAAGCGCGGGCTGTGCGGGTCTTCCTCGGTTTCGCACTTGGCGTGGTGCTTGCGATGGATCGCGGCCCACTCGCGCGTGATCATGGAAGTGGTGAGCCAGGTCCAGAGGCGGAAGAAATGCGCCAGCACCGGATGGAAATCCACGCCGCGGTGGGCCTGGCTGCGATGCAGGTACAAGGTCACCGAGAAGATGGTGAGCTGGGTGGCGATCAGCAGGTAGAGCAGCAAGGCCAGCCAGTCGGCATGGAGCAGGCCGCCATCGAGCCAGTCGAGGAGGGTAGTGAGCATCGGAGACTCCGGGGTTCGCATCCGCGCGGCGCCAACGGGACAGCGTCACGACTGGGGCCGCATGATGCGCCCGCGCTGGGCGCGATACCATCCCTGCGCGCTGGTATGGAGGCCGTGCGGCACGCATTCAATGCGAATCCGTGAACGCCGCAGCGAAACCCCGCACCAAACTGAACGAAGCCGCCTGCCGCATGCCCGAACTGCCCGAGGTCGAAACCACCCGCCGCGGCATCGCGCCGCACCTGGAAGGACGGCGCGTCGTGGCCGTGACCCTGCGCCGCCCCGACCTGCGCTGGCCGATTCCGGCCGCGATCCGCACCGAACTCCCGGGCCAGCGCATCACGGCCGTGCGCCGCCGCGCCAAATACCTTCTGCTCGATGCGGAGTCCGGCAGCGCGATCCTGCACCTGGGCATGTCGGGTTCCCTGCGCGTGCTGCCGGCGGCGACGCCGGCGCAGACCCACGATCACGTCGATTTCGAGCTCGACTCGGGCCGCGTGCTGCGCCTCACCGATCCGCGCCGCTTCGGTGCGCTGTTGTGGCAGCGGCCGGGCGAAACCCACGAGCTGTTGCGCGATCTCGGACCGGAGCCGCTCTCGGAAGACTTCGATGGCGCCTACCTGCATGCCCGCAGTCGCGGTCGCAGCGCGCCGGTGAAGCACTTCCTGATGGACCAGCGCATCGTGGTGGGCGTGGGCAACATCTACGCCGCCGAAGCCCTGTTCCGCGCCGGCATCCACCCGGCCAGCAAGGCCGGTCGCGTGTCCGAATCGCGTTACGAGGCCCTGGCCGGGGCGGTGCGCGAGATCCTGGCCCAGGCGATCGCGCGCGGCGGCACCACCTTGCGCGATTTCATCCAGCCCGATGGCGCACCCGGCTACTTCGAGCAGGAACTGTTCGTCTACGGGCGTGCCGGCGAAGCCTGCAAGGCTTGCGGCCACACCCTGCGCGCCGCCGACTGGGGCCAGCGCGCCACGGCGTATTGCCCGCGCTGCCAGCGTTGAAGACCACCGGTCGGAAACGGATAGACTCGTTCCTCCATGACTGATCCCGCCGCCGCCGAGTTGTTCGATCGTCTCTACGACGAACTCAAGCGCATCGCGCATCGCCACCTCGCGGTCGGCGGCCAGACCCTGCAGACCACCGGCCTGGTGCACGAGGCCTACCTCAAGCTGGCGCAAGCGCAGGTGGTGGATGAGGCGCATCTGCTCAACCTCGCCAGCCGGGCGATGCGCCAGGTGCTGGTGGACATGGCGCGTGCTCGTGGCCGCGACAAGCGCGGAGCGGGCCTGCAGCTCGCCACCCTGACCGAACGGGTGGAAGGCGAAGCACCGGTCGAAGGCCTGGACGTGCTGGCGCTGGAACAGAGCCTGCAGCGACTCGAAGACACCGATCCGCGCCTGGCCCAGGTGGTGCAACTGCACTTCTTCGGCGGGCTGAGTTTTCCCGAGATGAGCCGGGTGCTGAAGGTGGCCGAGCGCACCCTGTTCCGCGACTGGCGCGCCGCGCGCGCGCTGATCCATGCCGACCTGACCCCGGCGGCGCGCGCGTGAGCCTGACACCCGAGAGCGCACGGCGTGCACGCGCCCTGCGCCTGATGCGCGAAGCGCTCGACATCAGCGCACCCGATCGCGAAGCCTGGCTGCGCCGGATCTGCGGCAACGACCACGCCCTGCGCGACGAGGCCTTGCGCCTGTTGGCCGTCGACAATGAGGCGCAAGGCCCGCTTGATCGGCCGCTTGCCGATCACCTCGCCGAGGATTCGCCCACGGTCGATCCACGCCTGGGCCGGCGCGTGGGCCCGTACCTGCTGCGCGAACTGCTCGGACAGGGCGGCATGGGCTCGGTCTATCGCGCCGAACGCGACGATGGCGGCTTCACCCAGACCGTGGCGCTCAAACTACTGCGTGGCAGCGGGGATGATGCCCAAGCCCGTCGCCGCTTCGCGCGCGAGCGCCAGATCCTGGTGCGACTGCAGCACCCCAACATCGCGCGCTTCCTCGACGGCGGCGTGAGCGACGACGGCGCGCCGTGGTACGCGATGGAACTGGTTGAGGGCGAGCCGATCACGCGCTGGGCGCAGTCGCGCGCGCTGCCGTTGCGCGCGCGGCTCGAAGTGGCGATGCAGGTCTGCGACGCAGTGCAGGTGGCGCACCGGAACCTGGTGCTGCATCGCGACCTGAAGCCCGCCAACATCCTGGTCGATGCGCAGGGCCAGGCCAAGCTGCTCGACTTCGGCATCGCCAAGCTGCTGCAGGATGACACCGGCGGCGAAGCCACGCGCACCGAGCATCGCGCCTACACGCCCGACTACGCCGCGCCCGAACAGATCGAAGGCGGCGCGGTGAGTACCGCAACCGACATCTACGCACTCGGCGTGCTGCTGTACGAACTGGCCAGCGGCGAGCATCCGTTCCGGCGCGGCGCGATGGGCTCGGTGGCGCGCACGCCCGATGCCCGTCCCGATGCGCCATCGCAGGCCGTGGCGCGGCGTACCGGCGTGCGCGCGGCACGTGCCCTGCGTGGCGACGTCGATACCATCGTGGCCACCTGCCTGCAGCCCGATCCGGCGCGGCGCTATGCCTCGGCCGCGGCCTTGCGCCGCGATCTGGAACGGCATCTGGCCGGGCTGCCGATCGAGGCCCAGGCCGACTCCCTGCGCTATCGCATCGGCAAGTTCGTGCAACGGCATCGCCTCGGCGTGGTGGCAGGCGCCCTGGTTGTCGTCGCCCTGGTGGCGGCCACGGCCATCAGCCTGGTGCAGGCGCGCCGTGCGGAACGCGAGTCGCTGCGCGCCACTGCGCTCGCCACCACCTTGCAGCACGAACGCGACGCCGCGCTGGATGAGGTGCGGCGTCAGGAACTGCTGCGCGAACACTTCGTGGTGGTGCTCGATCGCGCCACGGCGAGCGGCGAGCCCATCGCGCCTGCGCAACTGATCGAGCTTGCCGCCAATCCGAACCTGCTCGGGCGTTTCGGCGACGCGCGCATGCAGAGCGCCTTGCAGCTGGCGCTGAGTGATGTGCTGGTTCAGCGTGGCGACTATCCCCGCGCCCTGACCCTGCTCGACACCCTCGAACCCACCCTGGCAGCGGATGACGGCCGCGCCATCTCGCTGGCCGCACTCAACCGCGCCACCGCGGAAGTGCGCATCGGCAAGATCGGCGCGGCCGCCGCCACTATCGACCGCGCCGACGCCGCGATGACCGCGGAACAACGCGAGGGCGGCATGCTGCCGGCCTGGCTGGAAAACTTGCGCGGCCAGGTGCGGCGTGCGCGCGGCGATGTGGCCGGCGCCGCGACCAGCGCGCTGCGTTCGGCCGAACTCACCCGCGCAGCGCGCGATGGCAGCGCACTGTCGCGCGGCATCTCGCTTGGCGGCAACGCCACCGCGATGCTGCTGGTGGGCGACCTCGACGCCGCGATCCGGCTGGCCGACGAGGCCGACGCGGTCTGGCGCGAGGCGGACGTCAGCGCCAACGTGTTTGCCAATACCCTGGCCACGCAGCGCGGCAATGCGCTGTTCCTGCGCGGCGACCTGCTGGCGGCGCTGCGCGCGTTCGAGGGCATCGATGCCAACGGTGCAAGCGAATCCGCACCCTCGCGCGCGGCGCGCGACCTCAGCCGCGCCAAGACCCTGGCCTTGCTGGCGCGGCCCGAGGACGCGATGGTCGCGCTCGAGCGCGCGGTCCGGGGCATGTGCGAGAACGTCGGCCCGGACAGCGCCGATTGCCTGCGCGTGCGCATCGGTGGCGTCGATACCCGCTCGCTGGCCGGACGCTTGCCGCAAGCGCAACACGAACTCGATGCACTCCTGCCGCGGGTCTCGGAGCAGGCGCCCTTGCTGGCCGCGGCGCAAAGCTTTGGCAAGATGCTGGCGCTGCGACGTTCGCCCAGCGAGTCCACCCTGGCGGCGGTGTTGCAGACCGTCCCCGCCAGCGCCGCCGCCGGTGCCCTGCCGCGCCGAAATGCAGTGCGTGCGCTGCTGATGCTGGCCGAAGCGCTGGATCGCGACGGCCACGCGGCCTACGCGAGGCAATTGGCGCGCGCCGCGCTCGATACCGCGGGCGAGGCCATCGACGGCAGCGGCATGGATCGCAGCCTGCTGACCCTGTGGCAAGCGCGCCTCGACGACAAACCCCCGCCACCGGCGGCGCTGGAGGCGCTGACGCAAGCGATAGGCGCGGAACATCCGCTGCTGGCGGCACACCGCCCGCAAGCCAGGCCATCGCAATAGAGCCTTGCCAAGCAGCTCCCTCCCCCGCCTGCGGGGGAGGGCTGCGGCGGGGGCCGTTCAGAGCGCAAACACCACGCTCCACTCGCGGTCCGCCCCCATCCCAACCTTCCCCCGCCAGCGGGGGAAGGAGTCGACGCTGGCCTGATGCAAGTCCAGGCGCCGAAGCTTGCGTCACGGGCGAGGAAGGCGTGCTTGTCGAGTCGCGTGAAGCTATCGGCGCACGCGTGAAATCCCACCTCCGCGTCGCGTTGCTCCCTCCTCGAGGTCGTACTCGCTCCTCGCTCCCTTCCCCGAGCCGGGGTAGCTCCTTGCTCCCTCCCCCGCCTGCGGGGGAGGGCTGGGGCGGGGGCCGTTCAGAGCGCAAACACCACGCCCCACTCGCGGTCCGCCCCCATCCCAACCTTCCCCCGCCATCGGGGGAAGGAGTCGACGTTGGCCTGATGCAAGTCCAGGCACCGAAGCTTGCGTCACGGACGAGGAGGGCGTGCTTGTCGAGTCGCAGGTAGATGTCCGCGCTCGCGAGCGAAGGCGCAGATCGATCCAGTGTCAGTGTTCGCGGCGAAACGTCGTTTCCCTCCCAAAGCCGGTCATTCCGACCGCCGGGAGTTCGACATGACGCCGCGTCCACTGGTTCTTGCCCTTGCTGCCGCTCTTGCGCTGCCACTGAGCGCGCACGCCGCGAACTACACCTATCACGGCGATCTGATCGACGGCGATGCGCCGGCCGAAGGCGCCTACGATCTGCGCGTGCGCAGTTTCGCCAACCCGGGCGATGTGAAATCCCTCGGTGAAGCCACCGAATTGCCCGGGGTGAAGCTGAGCGGAGGCCGCTTCAGCATCGAGGTCGACCTGCCGGAAGACGTCGACGGCACCAGCTGGGTGGAAGTGGCGGTGCGCAAGGCGGGTTCGGGTGAAGACTACGTGGCGCTGGGCGATCCGCAACCGCTGTCGAAAGTGAATTCCACCTGCCCGGGCGCCTGGGCGCTGGATGGCAATTCGGGCGCGCCGGTGGGTAGCTACCTCGGCTTTGCCGATGATCGCGCCGTGTTCGTCAACGCGCCGCGCGGCGTGGCGCTGAATTCCACCACCGAGCCGGTGTCCTCGATCGACCTCTCGGTACATGCCAAGAGCGGTGGCGACGCCGATGCGGACGTGGCCTGGGTCAGTCGCAGCAACAAGAATGCCGGCATCTACCTGAGCGACAGCAACGGCACCTTCGTGCAGTACGCCCAGTCGGGTGGATTCTCGTTTCTCGACGGCGTCTCCACCGCCACCCAGAACAACGGGCTGGAGACCTTCAACTTCAGCGGACGGCTGCGCGTCGGTGCCGCTGGCGAGGACCCCGGCGATACCAGCGGCGGCATCTGGTTCGACGACGAACGCTCGCGCGCTTCGTTCATGGGCCGCGGCGACAACCAGTCGAACTGGACCGGCGTGTTCACCAATCCGGGCGGCTGGCGCTTTACCGCGCACGACAATGGCGCGTTCGGATTCAACACCGGCACCGAGGCCTTGCCCGCCAACCAGTTCAAGGTCAACGCACAGCGTCCCTTGTTCAACACCGGCGCCTACGTTCCGTTCAGTACCGACAGTTTCATCATCGGCAATCTCACCGGAGGCTTCAGCCAATACACCAACCTCGTGCTCCTCGGACAACGCGGGGGCTTCAACGCCACCACCTATCTTGGCATGTCGACCGATAGCGTCAGCGATCCCGCCGATTTCTATATCGACGTCGCCGGCCCCGGCGGCCTGACCTTGAACTCGATCAGCCTTAGAGACCGGGTCGGCATCATGCGCGCCTCCGCCAGCAACGCGCTGGAAGTCGAAGGCAACGCCTCCAAGACCACGGCCGGGTCGTGGCTCGCCAACTCCGATCGCCGCATCAAGACCGACATCGAGCCCATCCCGAACGCGCTCGACACGATCATGAAGCTGCGCCCGGTGACCTTCCGCTACGACGACGCGTACCGCACATCGCACAAGGGGATCGACCCGAAGCGTTACTACAACGTCATCGCGCAGGAATTCGCCGAGGTGTTTCCGGACGCGGTGAAGGGTTCGGGCGAATACCTGCCGGGCCAGCCCAAGTCGAAGGACAACGAGATCCTGCAAGTCGACACCTATCCGGCCCAGATCACCGCCATCGCGGCGATCCAGGAGCTGGCGGTGCAGAACGACGCCTTGCGCGAGCAACTGGCGACGTTGAGCGCCCGCCTGGAAAGGCTGGAACGCAATGCGAAGGAGCAGTGAGATGCGCCGCGCCATCAGCTTGGCCTGCGGCCTGATGCTCGCGCTCGCCGCGGGTAGCAGCCTCGCGGCGGAACCGCCCGCACCCGCCATCGCCACGAGCACCAGCCGATTCGCGCTCAAGCACCCGCCGCGGATCGAACCCACGCCGCAGCAGGCAGGACGCTACACCCTGAAGGCCCGCTTTGCGCGCGAGGAAAGCGCGGGTGAACTGCGCGAAGGCGAACGCTTCACCTTGATCGGCCGCCTCGTCAAGGGCGGTGCCAGCTGCGATGCCAACACGCTTTTCTCCAACGGCTTCGAAGGCAACTGACATGCATCGCACCGCGTTCCGCCGGCGCGCCATCGCGTTGGCCACAATGTCGTCGCTGACACTGTGCCTGCCACTGCAAGCGGCCCAGTTCAGCTATCACGGCGAACTCATGGACGGCGTTGCACCGGCCGAAGGCGCCTACGACCTGCGCCTGCGCAGTTTTGCCAATCCGGGCGATGCGAAAGCCTTGGGCGAAGCGGCCGAACTGCCGAGCGTGAAACTGCGTGACGGTCACTTCAGCATCGAGGTCGACCTGCCGGAAGACGTCGATGGCACCAGCTGGGTGGAAGTGGCGGTGCGCAAGGCCGGTTCGGGCGAGGACTACGTCGCGCTCGGCGATCCGCAGCCGCTGTCGAAAGTGAACTCCACCTGTCCCGGTGCGTGGGCACTGGATGGCAACAGCGGCATCCCCGCAGGCAGTTTCCTCGGTACCGCCGATGCGCAGGACCTCGTGCTGAAAGCAGGAAACATTGTTGTTGCTCACTTTGGCGCGGCGAATCCAAACACCCTTCCGCCCGGGAACGTGTTTTTCGGACGCCAGAACTTTGCCCGAGCCGGTGTCGTGGGCGGCGTCATTGGCGGCGGCGGCGATGGTTTTCTTGGCAATATCGTGACCGATGACTTCGGCGTCATAGCCGGTGGTCAAGGCAACATGGCAGGCGATGACAGCCAGCTCGCGCCCGTCACTACCAACGCCAGCTTTGCGACCGTTAGCGGCGGCGGCGCAAATCATGCGGCTGGGCAGTTCAGCAGCATTCCCGGCGGTCGCCAGAATTGCGCGGGCGGCGACTACAGCTGGGCAGGCGGAAGAAACGCCAAGGTCCGGGTCAGCAATAGCGAGTCCGCCAGTTTGGGCGGTTGCGTAACCGTTCCCATTAGCCCCTTGAACAATCAAGCCACCGGCGATCAGGGCACCTTTGTTTGGGCCGATAGTCAATTCCCCGACTTCATATCCACGGGCGAGAACCAGTTTCTTATCCGCGCCGATGGCGGCGTGGGAATCAACACCGCGACCTTCGGCAACGCGCCCAACCTGCGCGGCAGCGAGCTGATGGTCAGGAACAATTCCTTCGACGGGAATACCGATGTCACGTTGCTCAACGCCACCCAGCGCGGTTACCTGATGGCGAGCGTGCCCGGCGCGGGCGGCGCGGCCGGCGAGTTCTACATCACGGAAACCGATGCGCGTACTGCCACGGTGGGATTCACCAATCGCCTGCGCATCGACGCCGCGGGCACCACCTTCGTGCAAGGCGGCGCCGTGGGCAATCTGTCAGATGCGCGCCTGAAGAAGAACATCGCACCGATTCCGCGCCCGCTCGACACCTTGCTGGCACTGCGCGGCCACACCTTCGAATACCGCGACCCGGCCGCCTCGATGAATGCGCCGGGACTGCGCATGGGCTTCATCGCCCAGGAAGTGCAGCAGGCCATTCCACAATGGGTCGCGCCCACGGGCAAGCAGGGTTACCTCGCCGTGACACCAGCCGGCTTCGAAGCCCTGACCGTGGAAGCGATCCGCGACCTCAAGGCCGAAAGCGACGTGCGGATCGAAGCGCTGGAAAGCGAGAACGCCACGCTGCGTGCGGCATTAGCGGCCTTGTCGGCACGACTGGAGCGGATCGAACACGCCGGCGCCAAGTGACAACGGCGGTGGCGGCATCGCGACACTGGCGGTTTGTGCCATCGACCGCGCTAAGATCGACGCACCCTTCCCCCGGACGACCGCGATGCGCACTCGACTGATTGCTTCCTGCCTGAGGCTGGCCCTGTTGACCCCGCTGGGCCTCTCGGCCCAGACCCCGGCAACGCCCGCACCGGCACCGGCCGACGATGCGGCCAAGCTGGCGCAGACGCAGCAGCAATCGACCGAGCTTCGCAGCGAAAACGCCGACCTTCAGCAGCGCATCGAGGCGCTGGAGCGCGACAACGTCACGCTGACCGAGCGTGCAAAAGAGATTGAGGCGAAGCTGGCCGAAGTGCGCGCGCAGCTCGAAGCGACTGCACCGGCCGAGCCGGCGCAGGACGACTGAGCACGCGCTCGATTCACTCGAAGCCGTCGGCGAATACCTGGGTCAGTGCCTCGGCAACGGTGAGGGCCGACAGCGGCATCGCCGTGGCTCCCAGTGGGCGCGCCTGTGCCGTCGCCAGATCGATGGCATAGAGCGCGCTGACGCCGCCAACCGTGAGCACGGCATGGGCTTCGCCGCTGGCGGCTGTGCCCGATTCCAAGGCGACTACTTCGGGCGCGATATCGAAACCACCCACCGAGGTGAAATCGAGCGGCGCGCCGGCGAGGGTCACGGTCAGGGGCTCGACCTGCGTCCCGGCGTTGGCCGGGTTCTGGATCTGCAGGGCGTTCTGCGCGGCGTCGAGGGTGTAGAGCGTGGTGACGCCACCCGTCAGGCTTTGGCCGAAGCTGTTGGTGTAGGCCGCAGCAACGACGCCGATCGAACCCGAGCCCTGGATGGCACCGTCGGGGTTGGTACCCGGAATCACGGCGGATCCGCCAAGGTTGCCGTCAACCGCCGTGCCGGTGTTGGGATTGACGCGGAAATTCAAGCCGCTGCCGGACGTGACGCGGATGCGATCGACCGTCGGATTGAAGTCGAAGCCGTAGCCGACCGTGGCTGGATCGACCAGATCGGTCGGAGTATTGCCATCGTCGGTGAAGGCAATCTGGCCCGCCACGCCCACCACGGTCACCGCTCCCGTCTGCGGATCCAGCAGGTACAGAGTTGCGGTGTCGGCGGCGGAATTCACGCCCAGGCCCATCAGTTGTCCTGTCTGCGGCCGAAAATCGATTCCCACCAGGGTTTCGCCCGGTGTCAGCATGCCCACGGTTGCCGTGGTGGCGATGGCCGGCGTAGAGGCATTGAAACGCACCAGCTGGGTACCGCTCGTGTTCAGGCCGATCAATGCGCGCGGTGCATTGGGTTGCGAGGCCAGCCCCTGCAGCGGCACGACGCCGGTGTCGATCGCACCGAGCAGGCTCGCCTGCGCACCCACCAGATCGATCCGGTAGAGGCTGTTGATGCCGCCCACTCCCAGAGCGGCATAGGCGAAGCCGGAGGTGACAGCAGCATTCGATGCCGCGGTGTTGACGCCGGAAGGAATGTCGAAGCCGTTGACCGAACCGAAATCCAGCGGCAACGAGTTCAGTGTGACGCTCTGCGCAAAGGTCTGGGTGCCGTTGTTGGGCGGTACCTGGATGTAGATGCTGTCGCTGCTGTCGTCCAGTGTGTACAGCGTGGTGAAGCTGCCGTTGGGATGGTTGTTGGTGTAGGCCGTGCCATTCACCGTGGTGGTGCCGCCGTTGATGGCGCCGTCCGGGTTGATGCCGTTTGCGCCCAGCCCGTCGCTGTCCACGCCGGCTCCGGTGTTCGGATTGATGCGGAAGTTGAGCGCGCCTGCGGTTACCCGTACGCGGTCGGCCAGGGGATTGAAATCGAATCCGTAGCTCTGGACGGCGGGATCGGGGAAGTCGACGGGATTGGCGCTGATGTCGACGAACGCAATGGCGCCGGCAATCCCGACCGCGGCGGCGACGCCGGTGCGGGCCGAGATGGCATAGAGCGTGGCGGTTTCGGCAGTCGGATTGACTCCCAGCCCGTAAAGCTGCCCGTTCTGCGGCCGGAAATCGATGCCGGCCAGGGTTTCTCCCGCCGCCAGGCCGGTCACGTTGCGGTTGCTGGTCAAGGTCCCGGGCCGCGCGGCGGAGAACGTGACCAGCTGGTTGGTCGCCACCCGGTAGGCGTAGATCGGCTGAGCCTGTGCCAGGTCCGACCCCAGCACCAGAACGATCGCAACCGCCAGATACTTGCCCGACATGACGCACTCCCGGAGTGGACGAGGACGGGATGCTAGTCCTCCACCGTGTTGTGCCTGCGTGAAGACGATCGTCCCGTTTCGCGTGCACGCTCCGGGAAGTGCGGCGCTATGATCGCGCCGGATCTCCCGGGGCGGCGCGATGCAGGACGACGACATCACGCAGTGGCTGAGTGCGGCGCAGGCCGGCGACCGCGAGGCGCTGGATCGCGTGCACGGGCTGTTGTATCGGGAACTGCACGTGCTGGCGCGACGCCAGCTGGGTCCGCACAAGGATGCCACCCTCAACACCACCGGCCTGGTGCATGAGGCCTGGCTGCGGTTGGCCGGGCAGAAGCACGCCAGCTACGACGATCGCGCCCACTTCTTCGCCTATGCCGCCTCCGCGATGCGCAGCATCGTGATCGACCACACCCGCCAGCGCCTCGCACACAAGCGCGGTGGCGATTGGCAGCGCGTCACCGATTTCGACCACGTTCCGGCCGAGCTGCGCCTGGACGCCGACCTGCTCGACCTCGATGAAGCGCTGCGCAAGCTCGAAGCGGCCGAACCGCGCCTGGCGCAACTGGTGGAACTGCGTTATTTCGCGGGCCTCGGCGAGATCGAGATCGCGAGCCTGCAGGAGCGCTCGGAGCGCAGCGTGCGTCGCGACTGGCACAAGGCGCGCCTGTTCCTGCTGGGCGCGCTCGCGGCCGACGGCTGAGGCCATGGACGCGGTTCGCTGGGCGCGGGTGTCGCAGCAACTCGATGCCCTGCTCGACCTCGACCTGCCCGGGCGTGAGTCCGAACTTGTTGCCCTCGCCGCGCACGACCCGACACTGGCGCAGGAACTTCGACGCCTGCTGGCACTGGGCGCGGCACGCGAGGACTTCCTGGCTGAACCCTTGCGGCCATCCGGGCGCGACGATGACGGCGATGGCAAGGCACCACGTGCCGGCGAGCGGGTGGGTGCCTACACCCTGTTGCGCGTGCTGGGCGAGGGCGGCATGGGCCAGGTCTGGCTGGCGGCGCGCGCCGATGGCCTGTACCAGCGTGAGGTGGCGCTCAAGCTGCTGCGCGCCGAAGCCGCGGCCCACGGGCTGCGCGCGCGCTTCGGTCGCGAACGCCGGATCCTGGCGCAGCTGTCGCACCCGAACATCGCGCGCCTGTTCGATGCCGGCGTCGATGCCGAGGGCCGACCCTACCTCGCGCTGGAGTACGTGGAAGGCGAAACCCTGATCGACGCGACGCAGCGGCGCGCACTCGACCTGCGCGCGCGGCTCGCGTTGTTCCTGCAGGTCTGCGATGCGGTGGCCTATGCCCATGCGCACCTCGTGGTGCACCGGGATCTCAAGCCGAGCAACATCCTGGTGACACGCGAAGGCACGGTGCGCCTGCTCGACTTCGGCATCGCCAAGCTGCTCGATCCGGAAGCCGCGACCGGCGAGACCGAACTGACCCGTCTCGGCGGCCGCGCCTACACCCTGCACTACGCCGCACCGGAACAGATCCGTGGCGAGGCCATCAGTACCCAGACCGACGTGTACGCGCTCGGCGTGGTGCTGTACGAATTGTTGACCGGCCGACGGCCTTACCGCCTCAAGCGCGGCAGCGCCGCCGAGGTGGAAGAAGCGATCCTTGCACTCGAACCGCGCCGGCCTTCGCAGGCACTGCGACGACGCGAAGACCACACCGGGGATACGGGCGGCGATCTGCAGGCGCGCGCTGACGTGCGTCTGGCGCGCGCGCTGGGCGGCGACCTCGACACCATCGTGCTCAAGGCGCTGCAGAAGCGGCCGGAGCAGCGCTACGCCTCGGTCGAAGCCTTCGCCAAGGATGTGCAGCGCCATCTGGCCGGGCGCCCGATCAGCGCGCGCGCCGACAGCCTGTTGTATCGCAGCTACAAGTTCCTGCGCCGCAATGCGTGGGGTGTGTCGCTGGCCGCTGGGGTACTGGCCCTGCTCCTGTTCGCGGCCGCGGCCCTGTTCTGGCAAGGCCAGCGCGCCCTGGCCGAAGCGCAGCGTGCGCAGGCGATGCAGGATTTCATGCTCGGCCTGTTCGAACGCACCGATCCGAACGTCGCTCAGCGCGGCGACCTGAGCGTGGCCGAACTGCTGCGCGACGGCGCGCGGCGCGCGCAGGGCGAACTGCAGGCGCAGCCGGCGGTGCAGCGCGAACTGGTGCTCACCATCGCCAGTCTGCAAAGCGGCTTCGGCCGCTACGAGGATGCGCTCGGCCTGCTCGATGGATTGGCCGCACCGGACGAAGCACTCGCACGCCTGCGCCTGGGCACGGAGCGTGGCCGCGCGCTGCGCGGGCTCGATCGCTACCGCGCCTGCCTGGACGCGCTTCGGCCGCTGCAAGCCGAGGCCGACGCCCTGCGCGTGGCCGAACCGCTGGCGGTGGCGCACTACCACGCCATGCGCGGACGCTGCCATCGCATGTCCGGGGAGGTCGAGTCGGCGCGCGCCGACTTCGAACTCGCCCTGCACTTGCGCGAGGCCCGGGCTCCGGCGCTGCTGGTGGCCGAGAACCTGACCGACCTCGCGGCGCTCGATGCCGATGCCGGCCGGCACGCGCAGGCGGCGGCGAAGATGCGTGATGCGCTGGCGCGCCTGGGGCGGGCGCAGGGCGAAAACAACATCATGGGGCTCAACCTGTGGCGCAGCCTCGGTGCCATCGAGCGCGAACAGGGCAACCCGGATGCGGCGGAACACGCGTTCCGGCGTGCGATCGAACTTGGTTATCGATTGTTCCCGGAAGGACACCCCTCGCTGGCGGAAGCCCGGCGGCAACTGGCCGCCACCTATGTCGACTACGGTCGCCTCGACGAGGCCGAACCCCTGCTGCGCGAGGTGCTGGCGTTCCAGCGCCGCAGTCTCGGCGCAACGCACCCGGACGTCGGCAGCACGCTGAACAGCCAGGCCATCCTGGCGTGGAAACGCGGCGAGCTCGAACGCGCGGTGGCGTTGCTGCGCGAAGCGGTGGCGCTGTGGCGCAACACCGAGCAACCGGGACGACTGGCCAGCGGCTTGCACAACCTCGGCATGGTGCTGGCCGATGCGGGGCGGCCCGACGAGGCCGAGCCGCTGTTGCTTGAAGCCCTGGCCTTGCGCGAAGCCGTGTTCGGCCCGCAGCGCGAGCCGGTGGCCGTGACGCTGCGCCTGCTGGGCGAGCTTGATATCCACGCGCATCGCTTCGACCCGGCCGCGATCAAGCTGGAGCGCGCCCTCGCCATCGAACTCGCGCACCACGGCGAGCAACACCCGCAGACGGCGCAAGTGCGCATCTCGCTGGCACGACTGGATTACGCCCGCGGCAATGCCGCCGCCGGCGACGCGCGGGTGCAGGCCGTGGTTGCCGGGCTTGCGGGCGAGAACAGCGAACGGCGCCGGGTGCGTGCCGAAGCGCAACTGGTGCAGATCGCGGCGCGCTGCCGTATCGGCGCGCGGCAACGCGGACGCGTGGCGCTTGAGGCCCTGGCTGCCGAGGCAGCGACGATGCACGACGCAGGCCTGCAGACCGGGCTGCGGCCCATGCTGACCGAAGCACGCACGGCCTGCGATGGCGCGCGGTGAGGCCTGCGCCGGATGCGGCGCCGGATCGGATCAGGTCGTCGCAACGCAGTTGCGGCCCTTGTCCTTGGCCTTGTAAAGCGCACGATCGGCAGCCTTGAGTACATCGTCGGGCGCGCGCCGTTCGGCGTTGCGCTGGGCCCAGCCGGCGCTGATGGTCACCGCCACCGATTGCATCGCCTTGGTGGCTTTCGCGCGCCCGCCACGCTTGGGCGGTGGCGTCGGTACCTCGACCCGCTGCAATCCGATCGCGCGCCGTGCGCGCTCCAGCGGCACGGCCGGCTTCTCGCTTTCGCGCCCGGCATAGACCACACAGAACTCCTCGCCGCCGTAGCGATAGGCCTGGCCACCGGCTTCGCGCTTGAGCCCGCGCGCCACCTCGCGCAGCACGATGTCGCCCGCGGCATGGCCGTAGGTATCGTTGAAGCGCTTGAAGTGATCGATGTCCACCATCGCCAGCGCATACGCGCCGGAAAGGCGCGCCAGGGTTTCATCGAGCGCGCGCCGGTTGGGCAGGCCGGTGAGCATGTCGATGTACATCATGCGCCAGCTCGCATGCAGCAAGGCCAGCACCGCGGTGGCGCCGGCGGCGGCGAACCACGCCGGCATCGCGCTGTACTCGGCGCACCCCGCTGCCGCCAGCAGCAGCACGACGGCCAGGCCGATCTCGATGCTGCGCGCGCTGTAGGCCCACCAGCCCACGCACACGAAGGCCGCTACCGCGCACATCAGTGCCGCGGCATCGCGCGCGCCCAGCGCAGGCAAGGGCCATGCGGCGAAATCGCGCAAGGCCTCGAACACGTGCGTGGGTGCGCCGAGCGTGACGCCCGCGAGCAGCAGCAAGGCCATCAGCCACGCCAGGTGGCGGCGCGAGAGCAGGCGCGGCTCGGGCATGGCGGCACTGGCCAACAGCAGCCACGGCGCGAAGCGCAGCGCCCCCTGCTGCACGCGCAAGGCGTCGGAACTGGCTCCGAGCCACAGCAGGGCGAGCACGGCGCAGACCTGGGCCAGCCGATAGCGGCGGAAGGCGAGCGCCAGCAACACGGCGGCGCCCAGCAGCAACTGGGTGGCGAGAACAAGCGACATGCAATCCTGGTTCGATGCCGGTCGCCGCGCGCCCGGTGGCGCATGGTGGCGCAGTGCCGCGCGCTTGGAAACGGGGGCCCCACCCGGATGCCACCGCCGTTGCTCAGTCCGACGCTGCCTCGCGTACGAAAGCCGCCAGTTCCGCCGGCTCGCGGATCGGCAACGAGCAACGGCGCCGGGTGCAGACGAAAGCCGCAGCACCCTTGACCGGCGGGCACTTCACGTCCGGGTTGGGCAGGACACCTTCGGCCCGATCCCACCAGTCGAGCCGCTTGTAGGCACCGGGCAGGCGCAAGGCGGCATCGAACAGGGCGCGAGCCAGCGGATCGCGCTTGCCGCCGATCACGGTGAGGTGCAGCGGATCGGCATTGCGTTCGTCGTCGGCAAGCAGGATGCCGGCGTCGGTCAGGCGCGACAAGGCCACGGTATCGCGCGCCAGATACGCGAACGCGTGTTGCGCCAGCGCTTGGTGCCTGGCCTCGCCGCTGTAATGCGCCAGCAGGTTGGCGAAGCGCGCCAGCGAGAGGTTTTCGTCCAGTTGCGCCACCGGAGCGATCGGGCCGGCGCCACCGACACCGCCGGCGTAACCGGCGTCGCTCCGGAATCGGCGTTCGATGAAATCGGCCGTGGCGCCGGCCTCGGTCAGCCACTCACGCTGCGCGGTGACGCGATACAGCTGCAGGAAGGCGCGGCCCGCGGCCAGGTTGTCGGCGAGGAAGGGGCCGCCGCGGTCGTTCGCATCGTGCCGGAAGCCGCCTTCGCCGTTCGCACGCTCGGCGTGCACCCAGCGCATGGCGCGTTCGGCAGCCGCGAGCGCGGCGGCGTCATCGCTGGCCTCATGCAGCACGGCATAGGCTTCCGCGATTGCCGCCGTGGCTTGCGTGTAGCGATGCGTGTCCACACGCGGCACGCCCTGACGCCGGCGCGCGGCATCGTCGAGCGCGAAGTACTCTGCGCTGTGTTCACCCGGGCGCAGGTCGGCATCCTGGCTGGCGTAGTAGCCGCCCTCGGGTGCGGCAAGAAAATGTTCGATGTAGCCACGGATCGAGCGCGCCACGTCCCGATACCGCGCCTCGCCGGTCTGGGCGTAGGCCAACGCATACAGGCGCAGGTACTCGGCCTGAAGAACGGCGAGCTTCTCGAAATGCGGATGATTCCAGTCGCCGCCGGTCGAGTACTGGTAGACCCCGCCCCAGGCCGGATCGAGCAGCGCGCGCGCTGCATCGAGGGTTTTCCGCGCGGCGAGGCCCTGTGCAACGTCGCCGCGCGCGGCGAGGCCGAGGGCGTACTCGACGCTGTCGCGATCCACGTACTTCTGGTCGATCCGCAGTCCGCCGCGTTCGTCGTCGTAGGTGTCGAGGTGGCGGCGCTGCAACTCGGCGCGCACGGTTGCGCCCAAGCCCGAGGCGGGCGTGTCGTCCACCGCCACCCGCGCCGCCGCGCGCTCGGGATCGGGATCGGCCTTGATCGCGGCGAGCAGGCGCTGCATCGGCAGCGGCGCAATGTAGCCCTGTCGCTTCACGATCTCGCGTCCCTCGGGGTCGAACACGATCGTGGCCGGCCATCCGTAGTCGCGGTAGCGGTTCGCGAGATCCGGGCGCGCATCCTGGTCGATACGCAGCGGCACGTAGTCGCGCGCGAGCGCCGCGATCACACCCTCGTCGGCATAGGTGCGCGCATCCATGACGTGGCACCAGTGGCACCACACGGCTTCCAGGTAGAGCAGCACGAAGCGGCGTTCGTGCCGCGCCAGTTCGAAGGCCGCGGCCTCGTCGCGCAACCACGGTACCGCGGAGGCCGCGACAGGCGCGCAGGTCGCCGGCGGAATCGAACAGAGCAAGGCCGCCAGCAGCAGCAGGCGTGGGATGACGGACATGGGGCAAGGGATGGCGCCGCGGCACGCGACACCATCATGCGAACGCAAGCGGCGCGATGCCGGCGTGAAGGCGCGAGCGACTCAGCCCGGAGCGCGCAGCGCCACGAAGCGCCCTTCGAACGACGTGACCACGGCGCCCTGTGCATCACGGGCTTCGGCCACCAACTGCGCGCGCGCCTTGCCGCGCGCCGCGTAGGCCGAGCGGAAGGACTCCCAGTCCTGCTCCGGCGCCAGGCGTGCCTCGATCTGCAGTTCGTCGTACAGCGGCTTGAGATAGCGCAGGTGGGAATCCTGCACATAGACCTCGGCCACGTGCCCGATCTCCTCCAGCTTGAGCGTGGTCAGGCCCCAGGCCGCGAGCGTCAACACGCTGGCGAGGCTGCCACCGAATGCCGAGCCCTTGTCATTGACGTTGCGCGCAAGCGGCGCGCGCAAGCGCAGCATGTCGCCGTCATAGGCGGCCACGGCGAGGCCGATGGCACGCACCGGCGGCATCGACAGCAGTTTGTGTTCGAGCGCGTGCAACTGCGCGCTCCGGGGATCGGGAGCGATTTCGGGGGAGGCAAGCATGGGGCGCAACGAAGGGGACGGCGGCGTAAGCTTGACCCATGTCGAGTGCGTCCGTCAGCCCCTACTTGAGCGTACGGACCGTGATCGTGCTGCGTGCGGCGGCGCATGGTGGCGCGCTGCGGCGCGCCATCGCGGCCCGTGGTGCCACGCCCTTGTTGCTGCCGGCGTTGCGGCTGCAGCCGATGCCGGACGCGGATGCCGCGCGCCATGCGTTGCGCGGCGCCTTGCTGGCGGCGCAATTGATCTTCACCAGTCCGGCCGCCGTGCGCCATGCCGCACAGCTCCTGCCCTTGCGCAGCGAGGGCACGCGTCGCGCATACGCTGTGGGTCGCGGCACCGCGCGTGCCTTGCTGCGACATGGCGTGGACGCCATCCACCCCGGCGCCGGCGCGATGCACAGCGAGGGCTTGCTGGCACTGCCCGATTTCGCCGCGGCGCACTACGCGCGCGGCGGCGATGTCGGCCTGGTGACGGCGCCGGGCGGTCGCGGCCTGATCGCACATGCGCTGCGCGCGCGCGGCGCGCAGCTGCGCGTGGCCGAGGTCTATCGACGCCTGCCGCCACGCTTCGACCGCCGCCACTTCGCTGCGCTGCGCGCCAGCGCCACGCCGCGCGCCCTGTTGTTGAGCAGTGCGGAAGCCCTGCGGAACACCCTGGATGCACTCCCGGCCGACCTCGCGGCGCTGCTGCGCGAGTCCGTGGTGGTGGCAAGCAGCACGCGCCTCGCCCGCTGCGCGCAGGAGCTGGGCTTCGCCTCGGTCATCCACGCGCAAGCGCCCGATCCGGATTCGATGCTCGACGCGCTAGCGGCGTCGGATCGCTGACCGCAGGCTTCGCGGCAGCGCAACAACGTCGCGTCTATCCGGTAGCATGGCGACCATTCCCCGCGCCGTGTTTGCGCCCTGAGCTTCGAGCCGTGAGCGACGAGACTCCCGCCCCCATTCCCGCCGCCACCCCACCCGGCACGCGCCCTCGTCGCGCCTGGGGCGGCGTGATCCTGCTGCTGCTCGTGGTGATCGCCGGCCTCTGGCTCGGGCTTGAGTGGCGCAGCCAGTCCGCGCGCGAGGCGCAGCGCGACGATGCCGGCGCGGCCTTGCGGCAGCGCGTGGACGCACTCGAGGCGGCGCTTGATGGTGTTCGACGCAGGACCCGGGCCCTGGAAACGCGGGCCGCCGACAATGCCGCCACCAATACCGTGCTGCGCGAGGAGCTGCTGGGCATGGGCGAGCGGGCGGCACTGCTGGAGGATGCGGTCGCGCGCCTCGCCGACAATCGCCTGCGCGGCGAGGTGGTGTTGCGCCTGAACGAGGCCGAGTTCCTGCTGATGCTGGGGGAAGAACGCCTGCGCCTGTTCGCGGACGCCGCGGCGGCGGTGCAGGCCTATGCGCTGGCCGATGCCGCGCTCGCGGGCCTCGACGATCCGGTCCTGGCCACCCTGCGCCAGACCCTGGCCCAGGAGCTGGCCGCGTTGCGCGCGGTACCGCCCGATGCGCGGGTGGCGCTGCGCAGCGACCTGTCGGCGCTGGGCCGTGACCTGGAACGCCTCCCGGCTTCGCGCCAGGGCCAGTTGGCCGCGGCCGACGGCAACGATTCGCGCCTCATGCAGCTGCTCTCGCGCCTCGTCATCGTGCGTCGCGTCGATGCGCGCGACGCCGTGCTGGGACCGGTGCAGCGCGAAGCCACGATCGCCGCGCTGCGCCTGCAGCTGGAGATGGCGCAAGCGGCGCTGGCCCGCCCGGATCCCGAGGCCTACACCCAGTCCCTGGAGCAGATCGGGCAGCTCTTTTCCCGGCTCTTCGACCCCGACGCCGCAGAAGTCGGCGAGCGGCTGGCGCGCCTGAAGTCCTTGCGCGAGGCCGTACTGGTGCCGGAACTGCCGGTGCTCGGCGCCACCTTGCAGGAACTGCGCGGCCTGCGCGCGACCCGCAGCGTGGGGGCCATCGAGCGCGTGCTGCCCGTGCCCGATGGGCAAGCGCCTGACGCGACGGAGGCCGCGGAGTGAGCTTGTTCTGGCGCCTGCTGACGCTGTTGGCGCTGGCCGCCATCGGCGCCCTGGCCTGGCACCTGATGTCTGCCGATCCCGGCTACGTGCTGGTCATCTGGCGCGGCTACAGCCTCGAAACCACGGTCGTGGTCGCAGTCGCCGCTGGCCTGCTCGGCTGGCTGCTGCTGCGCAGCGTGGTATGGGTGTTGCGCTTGCCGTTCCACGCCTGGCGGCGGCGCAGCCGCAAGCTGGCGCGCGAACGCCTTGCGGGCGGCCTGCTGGCCTTGCATGAGGGGCGCTGGGCCAAGGCGGAGAAGCTGCTTACCCGCGCCGCCAGCGATCCCCTGCATCGGCAGCCGGCCTTGCTCGCCGCCTTGCACGCGGCGCAGGCGCGCGGCGATGCCGACAACGCCTCGGCCCTGCGTGCGCGGCTCGGCGAAGATGGCGATGCTGCCCTGCTCGCCCTGCTCGATGCCGACGCGCTGTTGCGCGAAGGGCGCGCCGACGCGGCCTGCGATGCGCTGGCGAAGGTCGGACCGGGCGACGCGCCGCGCGCCCTGGAGCTGAAAATGCGGGCGCTCGGCGAATGTGGGCGCGCCACGGATGCGTTGGGCCTGTTGCCGGCCTTGCGCCAGAGCCAGGTACTGGAGGGCGCCGCGCTGGAGGCCTTTGAATCCGAGTTACAGGCCAGCGCCCTGCGTCAGGCACCCGACGCCGGCGAGCTCGCCCTGCGCTGGGAAACGGCGAGCCGCGCCCAGCGCGCACGCGCCGAGGTCGTGGCCGCCTACGCCGAGCGCGCCGCCACGCTCGGGCTTGAAGACCAGGCCGCGGCTGCGATCGAACACGCACTCAAGAAGCAGTGGTCGGAGGCGCTGGCGCGGCGCTACGGCCAGCTCGCGCGCGGACAACGCGGCTCACCGCTCAAGGCCGCCGAACATTGGCTCAAGAGCCATCCGAACAGCCCATGCCTGTTGCTGGCGCTCGGTCGCCTGTGCCGCGAGGAAGGCCTGTGGGGCAAGGCCGAGGACTACCTGCACCGCGCCCTGGCCCAGGCCGCATCCGGTCCCGACCTTGCGACCATTCGATCGACGGCTTGGGCGAGTACCGTCGCAGCCGGGCTGCCCGGCAGCAGCCCCCAGGGCACCGATGTGCAGGCCTGGGAAGAACTCGGCCACGCCTATGCCGCGCAGCGCGACGACGCCCGCGCCCGCCACGCCTACGCCAATGCCTTGCGCGCCGGCCGCGGCGAGAGCGCCCTGCCCATGCCGGGCCGTGGCCTGCGCGAGGTGATCCAGGACGAGGCCGTGGCCGAAGAGCGCAGCCCCATGGGCGTGCCGCGCTTGCCAGGCGCGGGTTGAGCCGGAAACCGCACGCCGAAGTCGATTGACGCTTCCGCGGCCGCTGGCTAGGCTGGCCCTCTTTCCGCACCGCGTCAGGATCCGCCCCCATGCCCCTCAGCATCGCGTTCGAGCTCAGCGAACAGGACATCGAGCATTTCACCAACGCGCAGAAGGCAGCGCGCGATGCTGCCGGCAACAAGAGCGCCACCGAGATCATCGACGCGGCCAGCAAGCTGCTGGTTGACGCACAGAAGGTGCACGTGCCGGACTTCGTCGGCCAGCGCCTTGCCCACCTCGACACCATGATCGCGATGGCGCGCGACGAAGGCTGGGCCATGCCCGACGCCGACAAGCAGCGCGTGCTCTCGGCCCTGGTCTACTTCGCCGATCCCAAGGACGTGATCCCGGATGCGATCCCGGTGCTGGGCTATCTCGACGACGCGATCATGATCGAGCTGTGCACGCGCGACCTGAAGCACGAGTTCGACGCCTACGAGGATTTCTGCGATTACCGCCAGGCCGAAGCGGTCAAGCGCGGCCAGAACCCGGGGGCGGTGGGTCGCGCCGATTGGCTGGAAAGCCGCCGCGAAGAACTGCTCGACCGCATGCACACCCGCCGCGACCGTGACTTCGGCACCGGCTACGGCAGCTCCAGCGGCTACGCCAGCAAGAAGTCGTACGTCGGCAGCGCCAGCTGGCGCCCCGGCATCTTCAAGCTGTCGTAAGGCGCGTCCTTGCGCGAGAACCTGGCCATCCTTGGCCGGGTTTCTCGCCGTGGTCGCGCTGACCACGGCAACCTTCCCGCCAGCTTGATGGCAAGTCACGCCGGAGACCGCATGTTCCGCACCCCGCCCGACCTCGCCCGGCTCAACGCGCATGGCCGCGACACCCTGCTCGAAGCACTCGGCATCGAGTTCACCGAAGCCGGGCCGGATTTCCTGCGCGGCCGGATGCCGGTGGATGCGCGCACGCGGCAGCCCTACGGCCTGCTGCATGGCGGCGCCTCGGTCGCGCTGGCCGAAACCCTGGGCAGCGCCGCGGGCAATTGCTGCCTCGACATCGAACGCTCGGTGGCGGTGGGGCTGGAGATCTCGGCCAACCACTTGCGCCCCATGACCCAGGGCTGGGTGATCGGTACCGCGCGCCCGATCCATATCGGTCGCAGCACCCAGGTCTGGGATATCCGTATCGAAGACGAGGCCGGCCACATGGTCTGCATCTCGCGCCTGACCCTGGCGGTGGTGCCGAAGCAGTAGCGACCGGTGCCTCCTTTGATTTCGCGCCTGAGACACTGTGCTCCGGATGATCAGAACTCCTGATACCCGCTGCTCCTGAGCGCTGGCCGCGATGCAGCCGATTTCGAAGGACACCCGGTTACCCTGTCACTTGTACTTGCAGGCATCGAAGAAGGTCGCCCACCGGCGGCGCGTCGATGCAGAAGGAGTCGCCATGGTTCGGTCACTGTTTCGCATCGGGCGGCCGTTCGTCGCCGGGATACTGCTCGCCGCCGGCCCTGTGCAAGCGGAAACACCCAGGGTCACGCACGAACCGCAGATCGAACTGGTCGGCTTCGCCACGCCCTTCGTGCTCGACGAAGCGGCCCTGCGCGCATTGCCGCAGGCGATGTCGGAGTTCGAGATACACGGCGAACGCGCCCGCTTCCTCGGCGCGGCCTTCGCCGATGTGTTGCGCCGCGCCGGCGCACCGCTGGATGCGAAGCTGCGTGGCAGTGCGCTCAAGACCGTGCTGCGGGCGCAGGCGGCGGACGGCTACGTCGTGGTGTTCTCGCTGGCCGAATTCGATCCGCAATTCGGCGACAGCGGCGCCGTGCTCGCGTTCGAGCGCGACGGCAAGCCGCTGGCGGCGGGCGAGGGACCGTTCCGCCTAATCCTGCCGCACGACGAACGCGCCGCGCGTTCGTTGCGGCAGCTGATCCGACTCGAATTGCGCACGCTCGACTGAGCATGCGGATCACGCGTAGCGCGTGATCCGCTCCTCGCGCGCGAAGGCATACAAGGCCAGGCCCGCCTGCTGCGCCAGACGCACCGCATGGGCGGTCGGTGCCGACATTGCGGCCAGGGTTCCAATGTCCATGGCCGCGGCCTTGTGCACCAGTTCGTACGAGGCGCGCGAGGTCAGCAGCACGGCCTCGCTCCGCCGACCCGCACGCGCCAGCGCCCCGAGCACCTTGTCGAGCGCGTTGTGCCGGCCGACGTCCTCGCGCACGATCAACTCGTCCTCGCACAGGGCCGCCGCGGCGTGCAGGCCGCCACAGTCGCGATTGAGCGTCTGTCGTGCCGCGAGCAGCGTGAAGCCACGACGCAGGCGATCCGGTACCACGCCCTTGCCCGAAGTGACGCGCCGCACCGGGGTGATGGCCTGCTCCAGCGTCTCCGCGCCGCACAGGCCGCAACCGCTACGGCCCGGAAGCTGCCTGCGGCGTGCCTGCAAGGCCTCGAAGCGCGGCGCTGGAATCGCCAGGTGCAACGCAATGCCCGGACCGCGCGGCAAGGCCTCGATCAGCTGCAACTCCGCGGCATCAGCGACGATGCCCTCGCTCAGGGCAAAGCCGAACGCGAAGTCTTCCAGGTCCTGCGGCGTCGCCATCATCACCACATGCGCCTCGCCGTTGAACAGCAACGCGATCGGTGTCTCCTCGGCCAGGCGTTCGCGCACCTCGACCCTGCGATCGGTGTCCAGGCGCTGCGCGACATGTTCGACCAGGGGCTCGATCATGAGCGGCTGCGCGCGCGGCGGGCACGTTCGCTGAGGTGCAACAACTCGCGCCCTGCGGCCGCCTCCACCTGCAGCAGGGCGAGGCCGCCGATGCCCGCGTCCTCGCCCAACAGGCTCAGGCAACGCTGCAGTTCGCTGCGCGACCAGCCCAGGTGCTTGCAGGCGCGTGCCGTGGAGATGCCGTCCTCACGCTCCACCAGATCGAGCAGTGCGGCACAGCGCGCGTTCACGCGCGGCGCCGGCGCAAGCGCACCGGAATCGACTTCGAAGCCGGGGTGCGGGCACGCTCGGCGTGATGGTCGAGCGGTACCAGGGTATTGGTCTCGGGAAAGTAGCTCGCCACGCAGCCCGAAGGAATGGCGTACTCCACCAGCAGGAAATCCTCGGCCACGCGCTCGCCGTCGTGCCAGACCGACACCAGGTCGACGCGTTCTCCGGCACGCAGGCCGAGCTCCCGCAGATCCGCAGCCGCAATGAACAAGGGCCGACGCTCCCCGCTCACGCCGCGATAGCGATCGTCCAGGCCATAGACCGTGGTGTTGTACTGGTCGTGGCTGCGCACCGTCATGAGCTGCAGCGACGTCGAGTTTGCCTGCTCGCCATGCAGGGCGTGCGGCATCAACTGTGCACGCCTGGTTGCGGTACGCCACTCGCGCTCGCGCGCCGGGTTGCGCAGGTGAAAGCCGCCCGGCACGCGGACGCGCGAATTGAAACGCTCGAAGCCCTCGACGCAGCGCGCGATCAGGTCTCGGGTGCGGTCGTAGTGGCCGATCAAGTTCAACCAGTCGATGCGCGAGTGCGGCAAGGTGGCGTGCGCCAGGCGCGCCACGATCGCCGGCTCCGACAACAACTGCGCCGAGGCCGGGGCATTCATGCCGGTGCTCAGGTGCACCATGCTCATCGAGTCCTCCACCGTCACGCCCTGCGGGCCCTCCGCCTGCAGGTCGATTTCGGTGCGGCCCAGGCAAGGCAGGATCAGGGCCTCGTTCCCGTGCACCAGGTGCGAACGATTGAGCTTGGTGGCCACGTGCGCGGTGAGCCTGCAGCGGCGCAGTGCCCTCTGGGTGCGCGTGCTGTCGGGTGAGGCCGCCGCGAAGTTGCCGCCGAGCGCAAGGAATACATCGATCTCGCCGCGCTCCATGGCGCCGATCGCACCCACCACGTCGTGGCCATCGGCGCGCGGCGGCTCGAAGCCGAAGACGTCGCGCAGGCGATCCAGGAAAGCGGCCGGCGGCCGCTCGTGGATGCCCATGGTGCGGTCACCCTGCACGTTCGAGTGGCCGCGCACCGGGCACGGCCCCGCACCCGGCCGCCCGATGTTGCCGCGCAGGAGCAGGGTGTTGAGCAGCATCTGGATGGTGGCCACCGAGCGCGTGTGCTGGGTGATGCCCATGCCCCAGCAGAAGATCGTGGCGCGGCTCTCGATGTAGACCCGCGCCGCCTCCTCGATCTGCTCGCGCGGCAATCCCGACTCCCGCACGATCTCGTCCCAGGGCATCGCTTCCAGGCTGGCGCACAGGGCTTCGATGCCGGTGGTGTGTTGCGCGACGAAGGCGTGGTCGAGCGCGTCCTGCACGAGCACGCACTTCATCATCCCGGCGAGAAAGGCCAGGTCGCCGCCGATGCGCGGGGTGTAGTAGTGCGTGGCGATCGGCGTCGCGCGGCCCAGCATGTCGCGCGGGCTTTGCGGATGCGCGAAACGCTCCAGCCCGCGTTCGCGCAGCGGGTTCACCGCCACGATGCGGCAGCCGCGCTTCGCCGCCGCGCGCAGTTCGCCCAGCATCCGCGGGTGGTTGGTGCCGGGGTTCTGCCCGAACACGAAGATCGCCTCGCATTGCTCGAAATCGTCCAGCGTCACCGTGCCCTTGCCGACGCCGACCTGCTCGATCATCGCCACGCCCGAGGGCTCGTGGCAGAGGTTGGAACAGTCGGGCAGGTTGTTGGTGCCGAACTCGCGCGCGAACAGCTGGTACAGGAATGCGGCTTCGTTCGAAGCGCGGCCCGAGGTGTAGAACAGGGCGCGATGCGGCGAGGCCTGCGCGTTCAGATGCTGCGCGATCAGCGCGAAGGCCGCGTCCCAGGAGATCGGCAAATAGCGATCGCTGGCGGCGTCGTAGCGCAAGGGTTCGGTCAGGCGGCCTTGTGCTTCCAGCCAGTGATCGTCGCGCGCCGCCAGTTCACTCAGGGTGTGGCGGGCGAAGAACTCGGCACCGATGCGATGTGCGGTGGCCTCGGCCGCGACCGCCTTCACCCCGTTCTCGCAGAACTCGAAACTGGAATGATGGTTGCGATCGGGCCAGGCGCAGCCCGGGCAATCGAAGCCCTCGGGCTGGTTGGCGCGCAGCAAGGTGCGCGCGCCCTTGGCCACGACCTCCTGCTCGCGCAGGTGCTGCATCGAACTCAGCAGCGCGTCCCAGCCGCCCGCGGCTTTGTCGTAGTGGCCGATGCGTTTGGGCACGTGCTCCGGACTCCGGTGGGTTTGTTGCGGCCTCGCCGCATGACGCGGACAGTATCCGCCAATCCGGGCGAGCGCCGGAATCGGGGCCGGGTGTCGCCGCGTGAGGCTTGCGCAGTGCTGTGCCGGCCCGCGCCCTTCCACTTCATGCCATCGGCGCTACGCGGGGATCAGTGCGCGTCCCCGATGCCGCTCATCCCGACCCCTGGCCGCGAAGCGGCCACGGTTGAAGCATTCCCGGCCGCCTGCCAAGCACGCGGGAAATCCTCAGTGATCGTCGGAGAGGCTCAGCTTCGATCCGCTCAGCGCGGCCTTGGCGCGCTCGGCCAGCGAATCGGCGCTGGAAGGAGCGACGGCTTCAACCTGGGTCGCAACGGTCGGCGGCACCTGCCACGACACGTTCTTCCAGCGCGCCTCGCGTGCGGCGTCGAGCGCGGCAAGGGCGAAATGCTCCCAGTGCCCGAACGTCAACGCCGGCAAGCGCACCCAGCCCGGGCGAGTCATGGTTGCCTCATCCGGATTGAGCGGATCGAAGGGCGTGCTGCCTTCGAGCTTCAGCGCATCGACCAGTGCCCGTCCATTCACCCGCACCGCGAATCCATCGCGATGCATCAGGGCGAAAGGCTCGCCTTCGAAGGCGAGGCAGCGCTTGCCCCAGGCCGAGGCCTCGGTGGCTTCGTGCTGTTGCAGCATGGTGGCAAACAGGGCATCGCAGGCGCTACGGGCGTTGGCCATCGGGAATCCTCCGGATGCAGCGGCCACTGTAGCGCGATTCACGCGCGCGGGCTGCCGGCTCGCCCCTGCTTCGCACCAGGCCCCGCGCCGTCGTGTCGCCGCGTTCGCGCGAACCTTACCCATCCTTGGTTAGCGGGGTTCGCGGCCCTGCTGCAGCGCCGAGCGCAGCGATTCGACCGCAGCGGGAAGGCTGTCCGCGGCCTCGTGCGTTTCGAGCAAGGCGGGTGCCGATGCGAGCAAGGCATCGACCCCTGGCTGGATCCCGATGTAGGACTGCCGCACCTGCGCCAGCGCCATGCTGGCCTCGGCCTGGGTGATGGCTTCCATCCCCAGTTCGGCATCACCGTCCTGCAGGCCGCCCAGGATTCGTGCCAACACGGTGCCGTCACGATTGAACCGATCGGCGGCCGAAATCGCGTCGGCGTCTCCGGCCCGGATGCGTGCGGCGTGGCCTGCCATGCGCTGCAGCAGCTGTTGGCTTTGGCCCAACAGTCGCACCTGCTCGATGCTGCGGGGCTCGTGTCCGTCGGCCAGTGACCTGCCGATCTCGTCGAGGCGCACCAGCAGCGCCGGCAATTCCGCCGTGAACGCCAGCTCGGCGTCGACCGCGCCCAGCACCGCCTGTTGATGTGAAAGGATTTGGTCCGCCCCCTGGCGAACTTCGGACCAGGCGCGGGTGATCCCGGCCGGAACCGGCGTCGGGGCACCGTTGCCAAGCCGCGCTTCGACCGCATCGCGATGCGCTCGCAACGAATCGAAGGCTTCTGCACGACCCTGCGCCGCCATCTGGGCATGCAGGGCCAGCGCGACCACGTCGACCTCGGCCTGCCAGAGGCTTTCGCGGCCCTGGTCCCGCGTGAGCGGATCGCAGGCACCGAGCGCGCCGGCCGCCACCGCGGCCAGGAGGAGCTTTGACAGGCGTCGACGGTTCATCACGGCCTCGCTCAACGTCAATGCGGGTGATGGGGAGAACGCGGAATGCCGGGGAAACGGGACGGTCGGCGGCGCCGTACCCACGCGCACCGGGGCCTAGCCGCAGGCCTCGGTCAGGCGCGCCGCGACGTAGTCTTCGGCCAGGCTGCCGAGGCCCAGGTCGCGGATGAAGCCGCAGTGGCCGCCGTGCGGGGCGATGTCGAGGCGGGCGTGGGCCGGCAGGGCGAGGCGGTGGAAATCCTCGACCGGAATGATGGGATCATCCGCGGCAGTCAGGATGCTGACCGGCACGGCCAGCGGCGCCAGGCGCTCACCCGCGATGGAGTAGGCCTCGAGGTAGTTCTCGATCGAGCCGAAATCGGTGTGGCGCTCGACCATGGCGCGGGTCAGGTCGCGCAGGCCGGCGCGCAACTCGGGTTCGCTGAAGGCATAGCGTTGCGGGTAGAGCGATTGCTTGCGGCGCAGCGAACCGGCCCACTTCAGCATGAAGTAGCGCTCGTAGAACCAGGGCGCGCGCTCGATCGCGCTCAATACCGCCGGCGGGCTGATGGCCGGGCACACCGCCACCGCGTGGCGCAGGGCAAGGCCGGCGGCCGGCGCATGCAAAGCCACGCGCAGGGCAAAGTTGCCGCCGAGCGAGTAGCCGGCCACGCACAGCGGCAAGCCCGGAAAACGCTCGGCCACCGCGCGCACCGCGCCCAGCACCTCGCCGATGCGGCAGGAATGGAACAGATCCTCGTTGAGGTGGTGGGTCTCGCCGTGGTCGCGGAAGTGCAGGCGAAACACATCGAAACCTTCCTGCAGCAGGCGTGCGCCGGTGTGCAACAGGTAACTCGACTGCACGCTGCCTTCCCAGCCGTGCAGCAGCACCACCAGGCCGCGCGCGCGCGGCAAGGCCTGCTGCGCGGTGTGGAAGCCTTGCAGTCGCACGTTCTCGCCGCAATCCAGGATGTGTTCCACCGCGCCCGCTTCCACCGCGGCGCGCTTGCGCCGGCCCAGCAGGCGGCGCAGGCGGCTGGACGCCAGCACCGACTGCACGTGCGGATTGCGCAGCAGCGCCTGCGGTCGGAACTGGCGCGGATCGGGGCTCACCCGATGCGACCCATGGCATCGAGGATGCGCTCGCGGCAGGTCTCGGCCAGGCGCCGGCGACCGTCCGGACCGGGCACGATCGGCTCGAGGAAGTGCACTTCCGCCACGCGCGTGGGTTCGCCCAGCACGCGCACGAAGTTCTGCAGGAAGTTCTCGCGTGGCGCGAATGCGATCACGGTCTGGGCCTCGCCGCCGGCGCCATAGCGCAGCGCCACCGGTTGCACCGGCACCTCCGCCACCACCGCGGCCTGGAAGATGCGCGCATGGAAGGTGCGCACGGTGTCGCCGGGGGTGGTGCCGCCTTCGGGAAACACGCCGACGCCCTCGCCCGACTGCAGGCGCTGCACCATCAGGTGCAACACGCCGGCCAGCGACTCGTTGCTGCCGCGGCGGTGGTAGATGGTGCCGCCGCGCCGCGCCAGCCAGCCGATCAGCGGCCAGCGGCTGATCTCGCTCTTGGCCACGAAACCCACCGCGCGTTCGGCATGCAGCAAGGTGATGTCCATCCACGACACGTGGTTGGCGACGAATAGCGCGCCCGCCGGCAAGGGCAGGCCAACGCGCCGTACGCGCAGTCCGAACACGCGCATCAGGCCCTTCGACCACCACCGGATCGCCTTGTGGTCGACCCGCTCGCCGCCCACGCGCCAGCGCGCGGTGAGCGGGTTGATCGCAATCAGGGTGAGCGGCAGACCGACGCCCAGGTGCAGCAGCAGCACCGGCACGCGCACGGCATAGCGCAGCGGGCGCCATGCATCGCGCCGCGCCGCGTCGGAGTCGCGCGCCGGTGAAACGGAGTTCATGCGCGCAGGTTACTCAGATCACTAGAGCAAAGCACCCAACGGCGGCGTAGGGCGGCGTGCGATCTCCGGTCAGCGGGGAAGGCCGGCTGTGCTCAGGGCGTGGCCGCTGTCGTCTCCGTGGCGCGAGTCACGGACTTCGCGAACCAGGCATCGAGGCTTTGCTGCGCGAGCGCGAGGTCGGCGCTCGCCGCATAGGCGTCGGCCGCCGCGAACATCGCCATGATCGCGGCCTCGTCATCGACCGGATAGCCCAGGCGCAGGCCCTCGGGCGACGCCAGCGCCGCGTCCCAGCGCTTGCGCACCGCGCTCCAGAAGGCCCCCGTCTGCTCCCAGTAGCGATACGCGGGAGCGAAGGCGTGGCCCTTGATGCGGCGGTAGTCGTTGAAGCCGGATTCGCGCACCAGCACCTCGTCCTTGCCACCGCGACGCCGCACCTTGGTGTTGTCCTGCTCGTGGGTCCAGCCCTGCGGCGTGATGGTGTGGCGATTCTCGGCATTGATCAGGTCGTAGTCGTCGCGCGTGGTGTATTCGCGGCGCGGCAAGGGGCGCCAGCTGCGGTTCGACGTCCAGGTCGAGACGCCGTAGCGATGGTTCCAGCGGCCGCTTCCGGTGTAGCGCGGCGCGTCGCTGACTTCGTACACGTACTGGGTCCACTCCCCGCTCGCTGCGGGAACCGGCGCGGTGGTGGGTGCCGGTCCGAAGCGCTGGTCGCCGAGGAAGCCCCAGCGCGGTTGCGCTTCGTGCACCCAGAGCTGGCGCCAGTGCTTGACCACCTGGCCGTCGCCCACCACCAGCAGGTGCTGCAGTTCGATCTGCTCGCCGCGGTCCTCGATCAGCACCACGGTCTCGAACGCGCCGCTGCGCTGCGGCTTGCGTCGCTCGTAGCCGGGCGCGAGCACCGCGGTTTCGTCGAAGTGGAAGCCCACCTTGAACTCGCCCTGCATCGCGAGGATGGCGCGGCGATCGCAATCGAACGCGGCTTCATTCGCAGCACAGCCGGCCACCGGTGTTTCGACCGGCACCGCGTCCGGCGCGCGATCCGCGGCGCGATACGGCGTCGAAGCACAGCCGGCGAGGACGAGGATCAGACAGGACACAAGTAGGGCACGCATGAGGAGGCTCCGATCAGAAGTTCAGGACGAGACTGGCGCTGAGGTTGCGGCCAGGCGAGGAGTAGCGGTCGATGACGGGATCGGATGCGGCACGCCCGCGCACATCGCCCCACTCCCAGACGCGCCGATCGAACAGGTTGTAGATGCCGAGGTTGAGCGCGACCTGTTCGTTTGGGCGCCACTGCACCAGCGCGTCGCCCAGTACATGGCCGGAAGGCAGGAACGGCTGCACCTCGGCCACCGCCACGCGCGACTTGCGGCGCGCGCCGCTGGCCACCAGTTCCAGGTCCCAGTGTCCGTCGGCGCTGGTGTAGCCCACGCCCAGCACGGCGCGATCCGGATCCACCGAATCGAGCGGCTGGTCGTGGCTCAGGTCGTCGCCGCTGGCGTGCGCGAGGCTCGCGTTCAGGCGCCAGCCCTGCAAGGCCGGGTGCCAGGCATCGAGCGCCAGCGCGGCGCGCAGTTCCGCGCCCTCGATCCGGACCTCGGCCAGGTTCTGCGACTGGAACACCAGCAGGCCTTGTGCATTGCGTCCCACGTTGATCAGGCTTTCGATGAAATCGTCGTAGTCGGTGCGGAACACCGAGAGCGCGATGTATCCCGGTTCGCCGCGCAGGCGCAGGCCCAGTTCGGTGCCACGGCTGGTTTCCGGCTCGAGATCCGGGTTCGGGATCGCGGTGTAGCCGAACTGCAGGTTGGTGAACCCGACATTGACGTCGCTATACGGCGGCGCGCGGAAGCCTTCGGCCCAGAGCGCGTGCACCGACCAGGCCGGCGACAGATGCCAGGCCGCCGCCAGCTTGGGCGACAGCTCGTGGTGTTCCACCGCCTGGGGAACGATGCCGGGGTTGTCGGCCGCAAAGATCGCGTCCAGTTGCGGATCGAGCTCGATGCGGTCCCAGCGCAGTCCCGGTTGCAGTTCGAAGCGGCCATCCAACCAGCGCATCCGGTCTTCGAGGTAGAAGGCCGCTTCGGTGGTGCGCGAGCGAGGGAAATCACGCACCGGGAACACGTCGGGGAGGATCACGGGCGAAACGCTGCCGGTGGCGAGGTTGCGTTGCAGTCCGTCGCGAATCTGGTCCACCTCGCTGCGCTGCCATTGCCCGCCATAAACGAGGCGATGCTCGGGGCCCCAGTCGAGACGGCGAACCAGGGTTGCTTCCAGCCCCTGCACGTCCTGCGCGAAGCCGAAGCGGCGCTCGCGCTCGAAGCGCGTCTCGGCCCCGCTCGCGGCAATGTTGGTGCGCTGTTCGAACGTGTCCTGCGTGGTATCGGAGTTCTGGGCGAAGACCAGCGCACGCAACTGCTCGGACCAGAGTGTATCGAGATCGGCCTCGTAGGCCAGGCTGACGCGGTCGCGATCGAGCCGATCGTCACCGCGCAGCGAATCCACCCGTACCCGCGACGGCCCGGTGGACTGGGTGGCGCGCGCCGAGAGCACTTGCGTCTCGGCGTGCGAGCGCAGTGCATCGGCGGTCAGGGTCCAGTGCTGTCCCGGTGCCGGATCGAGCCGCAGCTTGGCCAGCAGGCTGCGGTCGCGGTAGTCCTGCGGATTGGGTCGGGTGCGACTGGCATCGGGTGCGTCGATCTCACCCTGGTTGTCGCGGGCGCCGCCCTTGCGTTCTCCGATCAGGGCCAGCGTCGACCAGCGCCCATCGGACGCGGCCGCCAGCGCGCTGTAGGCGTGGCTCTCGTCCACGGCATGGCTCGCGATCTTGATCCGGCCGGCGAAAGGATCGTCCGGCGCGAGGAAGTCGGACGCGTCCTTGGTGACGAAGCCGACCACGCCGGCCAGCGCGTCGCTGCCGTACAGCGACGACGCCGGGCCGCGCAGGATCTCGACCTGCTTGAGCAGGTCGACATCCACGGCGTCGCGGCCGGCACTGGAGAAGCTGCCGATGGCGAAGGCATCGGCGACCGGAACGCCATCGACCTGGATCGCCACGCGGTTGCCGCCGAGCCCGCGGATCGTGAAGCCTCCGAGGCCGAAGCGCGAAGCCTCGTTGCTTACGCTCACGCCGGGCTCGTAGCGCACCAGGTCGCGGATGTCATGTACGTTGCGCCGATCGATCTCGTCGCTGTCGATCACCGAGACGGTGGCCGCGACTTCGGCGGCCGACTCTTCGGTCTTGCTGGCCACCACCACGAGGGCATCGAGCGCCTGTGGCGTGTTCGGCCCGCTGGTCGGTGCGGCGGCGAAGGAAAAGGGGGAACAGGAAAGGGCGGCTGCCACCGCCAACACACGACGCGTCACGAGCATCTCCAGCCGGGGATCGAAGAAATCGGCTGGCGAAACCGGGCGCGGGGGGAGCGAACGGTGGGCTGGCTAAATGCGAATGCTTCGCGTTAATTGACCGACTGTCAAGCCAGGCCGGCAGAACGCGCCCGCATCCGCAACAGGGCCAGGCGGCAACGCCCGCAGGGCGAGAGCATCGTGACCGGCCGGACCCGCAACAAGTGTTCGCCATCCAGCGCCAGTCGTTCGAAGCGACACGGCAGCGGCGTGGACGCGGGCTGGCGCGTCCAGGACCGGCGCGGCAGGCGTGCGTCGAGCTGCGCGATCAGCTCGTCCCAGGCCACGTAGTCGGTATCGGGGAGCAGCACCAATCCCAAGCGCCCCAGGGGACCACAGAGCAGCAGCTGTTCGAAGTCTTCCGCTGACGCCTCGCTCAGGGCCCACGAGTCGCAGGCCAAGAGGCGCGCCAGCCAGTCCATCGAACGGTAGCCGGCGTGCTCGCCCGCCTCGCACAGTGTTCCCCCCTGGTCGAGGCATAGCACCGGCCCGAGCGCGCACAGCGCATCAGGCAGGCACGGCAGCACCCGCAACGGGCGTGAACCACGCCAAATGGATTCACGAGCCGGTGGGTCGAAACCTTCGCTGTGGCAGGCCCCGAACATGGCTGGGCCTCACTTGGTGAGGATCAGCTTGCCGTTGCTGGTGTGGCGTAGCCGATACCAGGCCTCGCCATGCCGGATCACCAGCTCGCGCTGGCCTTGCAGCAGTTGCTCGCTGCGCCAGACCGGGACGGCCGCCTCGGCCACGGGTTCGCGCCGGCGCTCGGAATCGATGGTTGATGGGGTCAGGATGTCCATGGCGGTCTCGTGCAAATGCGACGTATTCGCATCTTTACGCGACTGCCCGCCCGGTGTCCAGTACCACCGTCGGCCGGATTCAGCGCGCCATCGGATGCCCGGCGCGGGTGCTGCGCCACGCGATGAACCCGCCGAGTCCCACCATGCCGGCGGCCAGCCAGAAGGTAAGCCCGGCCCAGAAGTCGTGCACGTGCGCCTGCGCCACGATGGCGAAGGTGTGGGTGAACAGGCTGGGGCCGATGATGCCGGCGATCGAGTTCAGGCTCGCGATCGCGCCTTGCAGCCGGCCTTGCTCCTGCGGCGAAACATGCTGGGTCATGAGCGCCTGCGCGGCGGGATTGGCCACTGCCCAGAACGCGGTGATCGGAAGCGCGGCCCAAAGCCAGTAGCCGGTGGGCGCGAGTCCGTACAGGGTGAATCCCAGCGTTCCCATGCCGCAACCGAACAGCAGCGCGCGGCGCTCGCCCAAGGCCTTCACGATCCGTCCGATCAATCCGCCCTGCACGATGATCTGCAGCACGCCGACGATGAGCAGGGTCCAGCCCACCATGGTCAGGCCCCAGCCGAAACGGTAGTCGGCGTAGAGCACGAAGGTGGTCGGATAGACCAGATGCGCCAGGCCCATGAGGAAGCTCACGCTGGCCAGCGCGAACAGTTCCGGGTGCCCGCGCAGCAGCTTGAGCGAACCGAGCGGATTGGCACGCTTCCAGTCGAACGCCGCGCGGCGTTCGGGCGGCAGCGATTCAGGCAGCACGAACAAGCCATAGCAGAAGTTCGCGAAGCACAAACCCGCCGCCACGTAGAACGGCGCGCGCAGGTGGGTTTCCCCGAGCCAGGCCCCGAACACCGGCGACAAGGTGAAACCGAGGCCGAAGGCCATGCCGAGCTTGCCGAAAGCAGCAGCACGCTTCTCCGGTGGCGTCACGTCGGCGATGTAGGCGTTCGCGGTGCTGAAGCTGGCCGAGGTGATGCCCGACAACAGGCGACCGATGAACAGCAAGGGCAAAGTCTGCGCCAGCGCCATGATCAGGAAATCGACGGCGAGGCCGAGATTGGAGACAAGGATCACCGGGCGGCGTCCGTAGCGATCCGACAACGCGCCCTGCACCGGCGTCATGAAGAACTGCATCACCATGAAGCCGGTCGCGAACAGGCCGTGCCAGATCGTGGCCTGGGCCACGTCACCGCCGGCGAACTGCTTGAGCAGGTGCGGCAGCACCGGGATGATCAGTCCGAATGCGAGGATGTCGAGCAACACGGTGAAGAAGATGAAGACCAGTGCGGCACGGCGCACCGGCACAGCGGGAATCGGGCTTTCCAAGCGAGGTCTCGCGACGAGGGACGGCGCAGTCTAGCCTGAGCGCCGCCAGCCGCTGGCCGCTGCAGGTGCCACACGCCGTTTTCCAGAGCCATCCGCGAGTCGCCCGATGCCCAGCCCCACGCCTCGCCCATCACTCGCGCGCAGCCTGCTGGCCTCACTCGCCTCCATGGTCGTCGGCCGCTTCACCTGGCTGATCGGCGCGCCCCTGCTCGTGGTCGGCTGCGGCTTCCTGCTGCTGTGGTGGAACCTGCTGCAACAACGCAGCGCGCTCGCCGCCATCCAGGCCCGCGCCACCGCGTCGGCGCCGGCGCGACTGGTGGAGCGCTACTACCACGTCCGACCCACGGACCTGGATGCGCGCTCGTCGCGCTCGCCCTGCCACGACACCTGCCTGATCGAAATGGATTCGATCGCGGTGTTCGAGTTCTCGCTGCCCGGTGGCGGCGTGCAACACGTGCAGTTCGGCACCTGGGCGCACGACTGGCAGCACAACACCGACTTCGAGCTGGGCCTGCCCCTGCTCGCAGCCGACTTTCGCATCGCCCCCACGTTTCTTGCGCGATTGCAGCGCGAGACGGCCTATTCCGATTCATCCCGGACGATCTGGCAGCTGTTCTGGGGCCCGGCCGATGATGCCGGGCACTGGCTGTTGCGCCTGCGCGACCCGGAGCCGGACTTCACGGCCCCGCTGCGCTACGACCCGGCCGATCCGGCCACGGCGATCCTCGACTTGCCGCGCTTTGCAGCGGCCCAGGCCGAAGAAAGCGGCGATCTCGACGTGCAAGTGCTTGCGTTGCTCGGCGTGGTCGGCTTGATCTCCCTGTTGGTGTTGTTTCCGGCGCTGCAACTGATGTTGCTCGGTGCGCCACGCAAGCTCGCCGCGCTCATGACGCTTGCGGTCTGCGGCAGCGTCCCGTTCTGGGCACCGCACGCGGCAAGCATCGCGCCCTGGCTATCGGACGAAGCCGGGGAACTGGCCGAAGGCATGAGGCAAGAGTTCGCCGGCCACTCGGCACCGAGCTATCTCTCCGAACCCGTGACCGACACCAGCCCGCTGACGCGGCTGTCGTGGGAGCTGCCGACCTCCGAACAAGCGTCGTTCCTTGTCGGTCTGGATACTGCCCTGCCCGCCGGCATTGACGCGCTCGACCACGCCAGCGCCTACGACGCGCTGCAAGCCTCCTTCGACCGCCAGTTGCAGGCGATGCCGCCCGACACCGCGGCCGCGGTGCTCGCGCAATTGCGCCACCACCGTGCCGTCACGGTCTGGGAACTGTTCCTGCCGGCGCTGCTGCGCATCACGCGCGACGGGAACGCGCCAGCGGCGCAGCGCAACGACGCGAACGACCTGCTCGAATTCTTCGCGCGCGACTGGCCCATGCCCGACGTGGATGTGTTCTTGTACCGGCACCGGCTCGACAACTACGCGCGTCTGCGCGAGGCACCCGATCCCGGCGTGCGGTCGCTGGCCGCGACGCGCCTGGACGAAGCCAACGCACGGGTGACGCACCAGCTCGGGACCGATTGAGCATGGGGGAAGGACCCCCGACCTGTCAGGCTCCGGCCCGAACCCGGCAGCCGGGCAGCATCAGCCGCGGGGATTGCGCGCGAACTGGATGATCTTCATGAACTCGTTGCGGGTGCGCGCGTCTTCACGGAAATCGCCCAGCATCTGGCTGGTCACCATGGAGACCCCGGTCTTGTGCACGCCGCGCGTGGTCATGCATTGGTGCGCAGCCTCGACCACCACGCCCACGCCGCGCGGTTGCAGCACTTCCTGGATGCAGTGTGCGATCTGCGCGGTCATCTTCTCCTGCACCTGGAAGCGGCGCGCATAGGCCTCCACCACGCGCGCCAGCTTGCTGATCCCGACCACCTTGTCGGTTGGCAGATAGCCGACGTGGGCGCGGCCGATGATCGGGGCCATGTGGTGTTCGCAATGCGATTCGAACTCGATGTCGCGCAGCACGATCATTTCGTCGTAGCCGGCCACTTCCTCGAAGGTGCGGCGCAGGTAGTCGGCGGGATCGGTGGCGTAGCCGGAGAACCAGTCGCGATAGGCCTCGGCCACGCGCTTGGGGGTGTCGAGCAGGCCTTCGCGTGACGGATCGTCGCCGGCCCAGCGCAACAAGGTGCGCACCGCGGCTTCGGCCTGTTCGCGGCTGACCTCGGCGTGGGAATCGGTGGGGGACATGCGGCGCTCCGCGAATCGGGGCCGTCATTGTAGAGCCGAGCTTGCCCGGCTGCTCTTGTTCCGACCCTGACGATCCGGGCCGCGGCGCAAGCCCCGCGCTACCGCCGCATGCTGTCCAGGTCGGGCACTTCGAACTCGTAGTCGGGCAGCAGGTATTCGGGCACTTCCTCGCTGCAGTCCACGATCTGGCAGCGGCGGCGCTGCAGATAGGCGTCGCGCACCAGCAGGTATTCGTCTTCCGCGCCTTCGAGGAAGGCGTCGACCGAAAGCACGCCGGCACGCGCGTCGATGCCGTAGAGGATGCTGAACTCGGCGCCCTCCTGCTCGGCCAGCCAGCTCACCGGGCTGACCGTGGTGCTCAGGCCCTTGCCGACCGTGTCGCGCACCGTGCCCGGGCCGAACACCGGCAACACCAGGTATTTCGAGCGGGCCCAGCCCCAACGCGCCAGGGTCTGGCCGAAGTCGCGGTTGTGGTGCGGAATGCCGGCCTTGGTGGCCGGATCGAGCACGCCGAGCAGCCCGACCGTGAGATTGAATCCGAACCGACCCAGGGACTGCAGCGAGCCCTTGGGCCGGCCCTGCAGCACCAGATTCAGCGCGGTTACCGGTTGCTGCAGGTTGTCGAAGAAATTCGACACGCCGATCCGCACCGGCTTCGGCGTGACCTTGGCGTAGCCGCGCGCCACCGGGCGCAGGATCGCCTTGTCCAGCACGCTGTTGACCGCGTGCATCGAGCGGTTGAACGGTTCCCAGGGATCGAGTTCGGCGGGAGGGATCGGCGGCACCGACGCGACCACCGGCGCATCGGCCGGTGGTTCTTCGCGCAGGTGATGTGCGCCGCAGCCCGCGAGCGCGAGGACCGCAGGCAAGGCGAGGCAGAGGAAGCGGTGGCGAAGACTCATGCGGAGACTAGTGTGGCGTGGCGCGCCGCGGGCCGGCAAGCCGAACAGGGTGGCGGCGATGACGCGTCGTCAGCGCGATGGAGGCGCGGGTCGATTCAGCCGCCGGCGCGGATCTCGCCGGCCTGGAGCTTGGCGATGACCTGATCGAGCGTCTGGCTGCGCAGCTGTTCGTCGAACTGGGTGCGATAGGTCTGCACGTAGGACACGCCTTCCACGATCACATCGAACATCTTCCAGGCACCGGACGCATCGGGACGAAACAGGTAGTCCACCGGCACCGGGGCGCCACCCTTGCGCAGCACCTCGCTGGCCACGCGCACCAGCTTGCCGTTCTGCAGCGGCGTTTCCGATTTCACCCGCACGTCCACGTCCGGGTCGAAGTCGAGCATCGCCGTGCCATAACGCCGCAGCAGGTTGTCGGTCAGCGCCGCGGCGAACGCATCGATCTGCGCCTGCGAGGCGGCACGGCCATGGCGGCCCAGCACCAGGCGTGCGGAATATTCGCGATCCATCACCTGTTCCAGCTCGGCCTTGACGAAGGCGTTGAGCTTCGCCGGATCGGCCTGGAACGCGGCACGTTGTTCCACCAGGGTGCCGAGCACGCTGCGGGTGCGGGCCTTGACGATCTCGCCCGGCGAGGCCGTGGCGGCGAAGGCAGGCAGGGTGGCGGCAAGCCCGACGAGGGCAGCAAGAAAGCAGGCGCGCAATGTCATTGTTGTTCTCCGTGGGGCGCGTGGAACGGCTCGGCATTTGAGCGCATGGCGCCTGAATGCAGCGTTTGCGGAATCATTCCGCCGGTGGGGGCGGCTCGGGCAGGTCGTTCGCGGCAGGCGCGGTGTGACCTGGCGCAGGCATTGAGCTTGCGCCCTCGCCACCCCCGGCCCCGAACAGGTACTTGCCGATCAGCTGCTCCAGCACCACCGCCGACTGGGTGAGATAGATCTCGCTGCCGTCCGCCAGCGGTTCGGGATCGCCCCCGGGCGTCAACCCGACGTAGCGCTCGCCGAGCAGGCCCGCGGTGTAGATCGCAGCCGAGGTATCGGCCGGCAATTCGCCCGCGGCCACGCTGAGGCGCAAGGTGGCGATGGCCTCGAAGCGCGCCGGATCGAGCGCCAGCGACGACACCTCGCCGACCTTCACGCCCGCGATCTTCACCGGCGCGCGCGCCTTGAGCTCGCCGGTGTTGGCGAAGCGCGCGGTGACCTGGTAGGTACCACCGCCGAGGCGGTCGGCGGAATTGGTGGAGGCGAAGGCCAGCACCAGGGCACAGGCCAGTCCCATCAGGATGAACGCGCCGACGGTGAGTTCGAGTTTGAATTTCATGGCATGGGCTCAGTAAAGCGTCGCGGTGAGGATGAAGTCGAGGAACAACACCAGCAGCGAGCCTTGCACCACCGCGCGCGTGGTCGCGACCGACGTGCCTTCGATGGTGGGCGCCGCGTGGTAGCCGACGTAAGTGGCGATGAGCGTGCAGGCCACGCCGAAGAAGCCGGCCTTGGTGAAGCACTGGCCAAGGTCTTCGACCAGATCGACGGAATTGCGCAGCGAACCCCAGAAGAAGCCGCTATCGATGCCCAGCACCCACACCGCCTGCAGGTAACCGCCGAGGATGGCGAAGGCGCAGAACACCGCGGTCAGCAGCGGCACGCTCACCACCCCCGCGACGAAGCGCGGCGCGACGACCTTGCCGACCGGATCGATCGCCATCATCGACAGCGAGGTGATCTGGTCGGTGGCACGCATCAGGCCCAGCTCGGCCGCCATCGAGGAACCGGCGCGGCCACAGAACAGGATCGCGGCCAGCACCGGCCCCAGCTCGCGATACAGCGGAATGCCGAGCGCGGTGCCGAGCGCGCTGCCGGCACCGATCATTTCCAGCGCCCGGTAGCCCTGCAGCGAGATCACCAGTCCGACGAACAATCCGCCCACCGCAATGATCGGCAAGCTGCGCGCACCCACGGTGTAGACCTGGTGCGCGATATCGACGATCAGGCCGGGACGTGGACGCAAGGCCAGCAGGATCCGGACCAGGAACAGGGCGATGGCGCCGAAACCGCCGATCCACTTAGCCATGCGCGCGCCTCGCGTCGTGGGCGCTGCCGCTGCGGCGGTAGTCGAAGGGAATCGGACCGTCCGGCTCGCCGTGCAGGAACTGGTGCACCAGCGGGTCGTCGGCGCGCAGCACGTCCTCGGCGGTGCCATCGAACGCGATGCCATGGTTCGCCACCACCAGCACCCGGTCGCAGAACGGCAAGGTTTCGCGCACGTGATGGGTGATGACCACGCTGGTCATGCCGAGGCGATCGTTGAGTTGCCGGATCAGGTGCAAGATCACGCCGCAGGCAATCGGATCGAGCCCGGTCAGTGGCTCGTCGTAGAGCATCAGGGGCGGCCCCAGCACCAGGGCACGCGCCAGCGCCACGCGCCGCGCCATGCCACCGGAGAGTTGTTGCGGCATCAGGTCACCGGCTTCGCCCAGCCCCACCGCGGCCAGCTTCGCGATGATCAGTTCGTGCAAGGCCGCTTCCGGCATCGGCGTGTGCGTGCGTACCGGCAAGGCCACGTTCTCGAACACGCTCAAGTCGGTGAGCAGGCCGTTGCCCTGCAGCATCACGCCCATGCGCCGGCGCAACGCGAACAGTTCGCGTGCGTTCGGTCGCGGCAGGGTTTCGCCCAGCACCTGCACCACGCCCGCAGCCGGCGCGAGCTCGCCGGTGATGGCGTAAAGCAGGGTCGACTTGCCGCCACCACTGGGCCCGATCACCGCGGTCACCGAACCGCGCGGCACGCTGAAGCTGACGTCGCGCAGGATGGTGCGTGTGCCGCGGTCCAGCCGGACCCGTTCGAAACGGATCGCGGGCGCCTGAAGGTCGTCTTCGGTCATCTGCACAGCTTACAGGCTTCGATGTCCGCGACCGCCGTTGTCATCCGACTTCCGCACCCAGCGATCGCGTCCGTGACGACGGGGCGGTGGCCGCCACATTCCCTATTCGGTGCGCAGCGCCGCGATCGGATCCAGCGCCGCCGCCTGCTTCGCCGGGTACACGCCGAAGGCGAGGCCGACCGCGGCGCAGGTGATCGTCGCGAGCAGGATCGGGATCGGTGCCCACGCCACCTGCCAGCCGGCGAGCGCGGCGATCAGGTACGCGAGCAGGCCACCGAACACCAGGCCGAACAGCGCGCCCAGGCCACAGATCACGCTGGCCTCGCGCAGGAACTGCGCCACGATGTCGCCGCGACGCGCGCCGAGCGCGCGCAGCAGGCCGATCTCGCGTTTTCGTTCCAGCACGTTGGCCAGCATGATGTTCATGATGCCGATACCGCCCACGAGCAGGCTCACCGCGGCGATCGCCGCCATCACGATGCGGAAGATGCGCTGGGTCTGCTGGTGCTGGCGAAACAGCTGCGCCGGCACCACCAGTTTGTAATCCTCCACGCCCGAATGGCGTTGCGCCAGCATCGCGGCCACCACCTTGGCACCCGGCGCGACCTGTTCGGCGTCCTTCAGGCGCAACCAGAAGCGGTCGATCTCGTCTTCCATCGGCTGGTAGCGAAAGCGCGCGCGCGCGCTGCTCAGCGGCAGGAAGACGCGGTTGCTCTCGTTGCCAAGCTGCACGCCTTCGAAGCTGTCGGCGGAGAGGTCGCGATCGGCCAGCACGCCGACGACTTCCAGCCAGACGTGGTTGACCTTGACGCTGCGGCCCACCGCATCGCCCTGCGGAAACAGGCTGCGCGCCGCCTGGTGCCCGAGCACGGCCACGGCCGCCACGCGCGCGTCATCCTCGCGGCCCAGGCCGCGACCCTGCGCCACCTGCAACGAGGCCAGCGCGAAATAATCCGGCGTGACACCGCTGGCCTGTGCATCGCTGCTGCCGTGATCGCTGTGCACCGAATGGGTCTTGATCTGTTTCTCCGCCGCGAAGCGTTCGGCTCCCGGCGTCACTTCCAGCGCGGCGCGGGCATCGCTCAGGCTCAGCCCGAGGCTGCGCTGGCGCTGCTCCTTGAGGGTGTCGGCATCGGCACCCTTGGCTTCCACGATCAGGTTGTTCAGGCCCAGGCCCTGCACCAGGCGCAAGGCTTCGCGCTTGCTGCCTTCGCCCACCGCCTGCATCGCAACGATCGCGCCGACGCCAAACACCAGGCCGAGCAGGGTCAGGCCGGTGCGCAGCTTGCGGCGCGAGAGTTCCTCCAGCGCTTCGCGCCAGGGTCGGGCGTGCGCGGGGTTCATGCCTGCGGCTCCGTGCGGCCTGCTTCGTCTTCGGCCGGGCGTGGCGTCAGCCGCACCACGTCACCCGGCGCCAGCCCGTCCAGCACTTCCGACCGCGCCGGCCCGCGCGCACCCAGGCTCACTTCGCGCCGCACGTTCGACCCGCCTTCACGCAGCTGCACGAAGGTCTTGCCGGCATCCGAGACCACGGCCACGTTCGGCACGCTCAGGCCCTGCTCCTTGCGCTGCACGAAGATGCGCGCACGGAATGCCTGCCCCGGCACCCAGGCGTGGCGCAGCGCGACCTCGGGCGGCACCGCGGCCTTCATCAACAGGTATTTCACCGGGTTCTGGCGATTGCGCACCGAGGCGGCGGCGGCGACCCAGCTCAGGCTGGAACGCACCGTTTGCTCGGGGCGCCCGAGCGGGTACAGCTCGACTTCCGCACCCGCCACCGCGCCCTGCGCTTCCAGCTGCGGCAGGGCAAGTTCCACTTCCAGCGTGCTCGTATCGGGCAGGGAAGCGAACTCGTTGCCGGCCCAGACGCCGGCCCCGACCTTGGGCTTCTCGCCGCTCCAGTCCGCGCTCAGCACCAGCACGCCTTCGTTCGGCGCGCGCAACTCCAGGGCATCCAGGTCTTCGCGCCGGCGATTCGCATTCAGGTCGTAGGTGGCGCGCTGCGAATCCAGTACCGCGAGCTCGGCCGAGCCGCGCACGCCGGTCTGGTCGCGCTTCCATTCGAGCACGCCGCGCTTCTCGCCGAGGAACTGCTCGTCCTGGATCGCATCGAGGATCTCGTTGCGCGCGAACATGTCGAGATCGGCGTCGGCATAGCGTTGCGCGATGGCCAGCTCCGAGCCCACCTGGGCCAGGTCCACGTCGACCCGGCCTTCCAGGGTGCCGAGCTCCTCCTGCTTGGCCACGCGCGCCAGGGTGTTGCGCTGCAGGTCGAGCAGGGCCTTGGCCAGGTCCAGTTCGCCCTGCCGCGCCGAGAACCGGGCGACGACTTCGTCCTTCGCCACGCGACTGCCATCGGCCTTCATCCACAGCACCTGGCGCTGCGCCCACTGCGCGCCCGGCACCAGCAGCGGCATCGCCTTCTGCGACTTGAGCTGGCCGTCGGCCTCCAGCACCAGTTCCAGCGGCGCGAGTTCCAGGGTCTCCACCGGAACCTCGTCGATGCTCGCGTCGCTGCAGGCGGTCAGCGTGATGATCGCCATCGCCATGGCTCTGAGCTTCATGCGACGGTCCTCGCGTTGCGACGCCCGTGAGTCGTTTTGCTCGGGCTTTCGCGCTTCTCGCACGAAGCGAGATGTTCGCGAAGTTTCGTCCGCCTCGGCGGCGGCCGAGTTACTTTCTCTTGCGTGCCCAAGAGAAAGTAACCAAAGAGAAGGGCACCCGGAGATCGCGCCCGGCTGCGCCGGGTTCGCAGCACTCCTGCGGGGTTTTCCGACGGCACGTCCATGTACCGGCGGAAAACTCGCGCGCCTCCTGCGCGCGCCCGCTGCGCGGCTGATCCTCCGGACTGCTGCCGCGATCTACGGGAAGGTGGGTCAAGAGCAAGAGCTGTTGTTCGTGGCTCTTGGGTCCCATCTATGGCGCCGAGCAGCGGAGCCGGGCTCGGGGGGAAGGCGCGTATGTTCGAGCACAGGGATGTGCGAGTTCGCGCCGGCCCGAGACCGGCGAGCAGCGCAGGGCACCGCGCGCAGCGCGGCGCCAGAGTCGGGCGTGCTTCCTCTTGGTTCCTTCTCTTTGCACGCGCACTGCGCCGCAGGAGCGGCGCGAACGCCGAAGGCGGCCCCGAAGGGGCGGAGAGCAGGATGCCCGGAGTCAAGAGAAGGAACTCGGTCGCCGCCGAGGCGGACGAAACCTCGCGAAGTACTCGCTTCGTGCCAGAGAAGCTGAAACCCGTCACTTCGCCACCTCGGCGGAACTAGCCGAACCCGTCGACTCCACGATCTCCACCCGCACCGGCTGCCCCGGCTTCAGGCCCTTGAGCTCGCCTTCCAGCGCCAGTCGCACGTCGATCACCGGCACCGGTTGCACCCGCGACTTGCTGCGCACCACGCGACCGATTTCAAGCACGGTGGCGTCGAGCGCACGGCCCGCGCCACCCTCCACGCTGACGCGCGCGCGCGCGCCGCTGGCGAGCCGGGTGAGGTCGCGCTCGGGCAATTGCGCCAGCACTTCCAGCGATGCCAGATCCGGGATCTCGGCCACCGACTGGCCGCGCCAGACCTGGGTACCGACATCGAATTTCTCGCCGTTCCAGCTGGACTTGTGCAACATCACGCCGTCGCGCGGGGCGGTGACGTTGAGCGCCACCAACGCCTCCTGCAATTGCTTCACGTCGGCATCGAGCTGGTCGATCTCCGACTGCAGCAGGCGCAATTCGTGCCGGCGCTGCTGCGCCGCGGCCACCTCGCGGCGCTCGACCAATCGCATCTGCGCCTGCATCTGTTCGCGCTCGATTACCAGCTTCTGGTAATCGACGCGGCGCAGCAGGTCGACCGGCTGCGTTGCCTTGCGCTGCGCTTTCTCCAGCTTGGCCCGTTGCTCTTCCGTGGCGAGGCGCTCGGTGCGTTCGCGTTCGACGAGGTCCAGGCGCAGCTTGTCGAGCTGGGTCTGCTTTTCCTTGAGCGCGCTGCGCTTCTCCAGCAGCTGCTTCTGGGTTTCGCCGCCATCGAAGCTGACCACCACGTCGCCCTGCTTCACCGGGCGGCCATCGGGGGTGAGCTGGGTGATGTTGAGTTGCCAGAGATTGTCGATCGCGGGCGGCATGATGGCCGCGCTGTCGCGCGCCACCACCTCGCCGTCGAGTTTCAGCGGCGTGGCGGCATCGACCACGCCGCTCGCCATCAGTGCGAGCAGCAGCCAGCGCGTCACGGCGACGCTCCCGACGCCACTTCGCCCGCGGGTGCCGCCATGACCCGTACGCTCATGCCGGGCTTGAGCGGCAGGTCGATGTCGTCGGGCAGGTCGATGTCGATGCTGAACCAGCGTCCCTCGCCCCACTCGGCCTTGGGTTCGGGCGCGCCGGCGATGCGTTCGATCCGGCCCTGCGCGCTTGCCTCGGGCAAGGCATCGAAACTCAGGGCCACGGCCTGGCCCTCGTTCAGGCCGGCGCGATCGGGCTCCAGGGCATAGGCTCGCACGCGCATCCCGCCCGCGCCCACGATCTCGCCGATGCGGGTGCCGGCATGCGCGCTGCTGCCTTCGTCGTATCGGCCGCCGCGCCAGTTGTCGAATCCGTGGATCACGATGCCGGCCTGATCGGCACGTTGTTCCGCATTCGCCACCTGGGCCTGGTGATAGAGCCGGTCGGCTTCGAGCTTCTTCACCTCCAGCACGCCATCGTCGCGCCGGCGCTGCACCGCGGCTTCGGCCGCGGCAAACTCGGTCTGCTTGAGCGCGCGCTCGCGCGTTGCGCGTTCCAGTTCGCCCTGGTAGCGGTCATAGTCGAGGCCGGACACATGGGCGCGCGGGATCGCGGCGTCGACCCGGGCCTTCCCCAGCGCGGCGTCGGCATCCACCAGCGCGCGCTCGGCATCGATGGCCTTGACCTGCAATTCGGCGATCTCCTTCTCGGCGCGCGCCTGGCCCTGCTCGATCTGCAGTTCGAGGGTGCGGATCTGCGCAGCGGAGCCACCCGGGTCGATTCGCACCACGACCTCGCCGGCCTGCACCGATGCACCGTCGGGCACGTAGTAGCGCAGCACGGTGGGCGAGGAGTCGGACTGCGGCACGTAGACGCCCTGCGCGTTCTCGGCGCGGACCTCGCCGGTAATCAGCACCGCGGCACGGGCCGCGGGCAGCAGCGCGCACAGCAGCGCGGCCAGGCCAAGCTCAATTCGCCGAATCATGTTCCACCTTGCCGTCGCGCAAGCGCACCTGGCGTGGGGCGCGCGCCGCCACGTCGTTGTCGTGGGTCACCAGCACCACGGTCTGGCCGCTGCCGTGGACCTCGTCGATGAGCGCCAGTACATCGGCCGCACTCTTGCTGTCGAGGTTGCCGGTGGGTTCGTCCGCCAGCAGCAGCGCCGGCTGCATCAGCAGGGCGCGCGCGATCGCCGCGCGTTGCATCTGCCCGCCCGAGAGTTCGTTCGGACGATGCTCCAGGCGCTCGCCCAGCCCCACGCGGCGCAGCAGGGTTTCGGCCCGTGCAGCTGCGCCGGCATCACCTTCGCGCGCATAGCGCAGCGGCAGCAGCACGTTCTCCAGCACGGTCAGGCGCGGCAGCAGGTGGAAGCTCTGGAACACGAAACCGATGCGGCGATTGCGCACCTCGCTGGTGGCCTCGTCGTCGAGTTCCGCCACGTCGATGCCATCCAGGCGGTAATGCCCGGCATCGGGCTTGTCGAGGCAGCCGAGCACGTTGAGCAGGGTGGATTTTCCCGACCCCGATGCGCCGGTGATCGCCACGAATTCGCCGCGCGCGATGGCAAGATCCACGCCAGCCAGGGCCTGCACGGTCTGTCCGCTCATGGCGTAGCGGCGTTCGATGCGACTGAGTTCGATCATGCGTGCGCGGGCGCCGGGAGTCGGAGGCAAGACCGTCCGGACCCGGTGAAGTTCCGGGGGGGGGGTCGAACCGGTTGAAACAGGGAGCCGGAGTCTAGTGTGGTGTCCCGCAAGTACCATCAAATAATTCCGGCGTCTTTCGCCGCGATACTGCGTTGCTCGTCGTCGCCATAGCGTAGGCTATGCCTCCTCCTGGCGCCTGGTCTCGCAGCGAAACCCATCCGGAATTTCTTCGCGTTACTTGCGGGACACCACACTAGCGGCAGCACGGCCTTGAATCGCGCCGTACTTGACGCCACTTCGATGCTATGCCAGAAGTAATGCACGCGCCGGCGGTAACGCCGGCGCGTGATGAAGGGGAGTAGCTCTCCGCTGCGGAATCGTCAGTACGGGTCGATCGACCCCGGTTCCCCAGGTGCCCTGCCGCCATGGCGGGTGCGAGCAAGACCTTCGCCGATCGCGGCGGAGGTGCGTCCGAAACAGACCTCCGTGCGCGCCAAGCAGGCCTTGTGCGTGGAGAGTCGTACCTATGCAGACCATCGGAACCCCGATCATGTGGGCGGCCTTCGCGGCCTTCGTCGTGGCCGCGCTCGCGGTCGACCTGCGCCTGATGCGGCACAGTGGTCCGCATCGCGTGACCACGCGCGAGGCCCTGGGCTGGAGCGCGTTCTGGATCGCGCTGGCGCTGGCCTTCAATGCCGGGCTGTGGTGGTACCTGGATGGCCTGCACGGTCGCGAGGTGGCCACCGATGCCGCGCTCGAGTTCCTCACCGGCTATCTGGTGGAGAAGGCGCTGGCGGTCGACAACATCTTCGTGTTCCTGATGCTGTTCACCTATTTCGCGGTGCCGGCCGAGCAACAACAGCGGGTACTGGTGTACGGCGTGCTCGGCGCCATCGCGCTGCGCGCCGTCATGATCTTCATCGGCGCGGCGCTGATCGCGCAGTTCCACGCCATCTTGTACGTGTTCGGCGCCTTCCTCCTGTTCACCGGGATCAAGATGCTCTGGGCCGCGGGCAAGACGCCCAGCATGGAGAACAACCCGATGCTGCGCTGGATGACCTCGCACCTGCCCTTGCTGCGGCGCTACGTGCGCGACCACTTCTGGGTTGGCAAGGGCAAGCGTCGCAAGTACACGCCGCTGTTCATCGTGCTGGTGATGATCGGCGTCACCGACGTGATCTTCGCGGTCGACTCGATCCCCGCGATCTTCGCCATCACCACCGACCCCTTCATCGTGCTCACCTCGAACGTGTTCGCCGTACTCGGCCTGCGCGCGCTGTTCTTCCTGCTCGCCGGCATGGCCGACCGCTTCCACCTGCTGGTCTATGGTCTGGCCGCGGTGTTGATCTTCATCGGCAGCAAGATGCTGCTGATCGACGTCTGGAAGATCCCGGTGCTGGCCTCGCTCGGCGTGGTGGCGGCGATGATCGGCACGTCCATGCTGCTGAGCCTGCTGCTTCCCGCACCCGAACCGGTGCCGAAGGTTGCGGACAAGCCGGGCACTTGAGCCGCGCCGGCACCGGCCCCACGTCTGTGCGATGGACCTGCCCCTGCCCGAAGAACCGCTCGATCCGCAGGCGCAGGCGCGTGCCGATCGCGGGCGCTTCCGCGCCGCGCTGTTTGCCAGCGCCATCTTCGTCGCCTTGCTGTGGTGGATCCACATGGCGCAGGCCTGGATGGGACAGTCCCTGCTCGGCCTCGGCGTGCGGCCGGGAGAACTCGCCGGGCTGATCGGCGTGGTCGCGGCGCCGCTGCTGCACGGCTCCACTGCGCACCTGGTGGCGAACACGCTGCCCTTGCTGGTACTCGGCACGCTCGCGCTGGCCACGTATCCGCGCAGCGCGCCGCGCGCGGTCGCCGCGATCTGGCTGCTTTCCGGGCTCGGCATCTGGGTGTTCGGGCGCGAGTCGAGCCACATCGGTGCCAGCGGCCTCACCCATGGCCTGATGTTCTTCCTCTTCACCCTCGGTGTGCTGCGTCGCGATCGTCCCGCAATCGCGGCGCTGTTCATCGCCTTTTTCCTCTACGGCGGCATGTTGCTGACGGTGCTGCCGGGCGACCCCAAGGTTTCGTGGGAGGCGCATCTGTTCGGCGCGCTCTCCGGCGTGCTCTCCGCCTTGCTCTGGCGCCAGCGCGACCCGGCACCGCCGCGCAAGCGCTACAGCTGGGAGGACGAGGAGATCGCGCCGCTGGAATCGGACTGGCAGGCGCAGGAGCGCGACATGCTCGAACCGGCCCCGCCGCGCGATGTGCCGATACTGTGGCAGCGCGTCGATGCAGCCGACGATGAACGCGGCGTGCTGCTGCCGTTCCGGCGTCCGCCACAGGCACCGGTTGTTCACCGCGACTGAGGCGCGGCGCGTCGTACGCGACGTGCTTGCCGCGCCACCATGACAGTGTCAGGCTGAGTCCATACCGATCCGGGTCGGCCCACACCTTTTGGGGGGGTGTGTCATCGCTTTTGACGTCCGCACCGCCTTGCTGCTCGGCGCCCTGACGACGCTGTTGCTGGGCTTGTTGCTGGCGGCGGTGAGCCGGGACTTCGCGCCCATGCTGCGACCGGCCCTGCACCTGTGGCTGCGCGCCAACCTGCTGCAGCCGATCGGCTTCGTGCTGTTCGCGCTGCGCGGCCAGATCAATGACACGCTTTCGGTCGTGCTGGCCAACGCGGTGCTGGTGGTCGCCTTCGCCGACTACGCGCGCGCCCTGCACCGCCTGATGCAACGCCCGGACCCGGTGCGGTTGGCGTGGGGCGCGGTGGGGTCGGTGGCGCTCACCATCGCCGTATTCACCTGGTGGATGGATCTCATCGCGGTGCGGATCGTGGTGGCGTCGACCGTACTGGGCTTGCTGTCACTGCTCGCGATGCGCCCCCTGATCGGCAATGTCGGGGGCAATGGCTCGGCCTCGCGCCACGCCATCGCCGCCGTGTTCGCCGCCGGGGCCGTGGTGCTGCTGTTTCGCGCCGGGTACACGGTGATCCATCCGGACGAGGTGCGCGAAGGTCTGCATGCCAATGCGGTGCAGGCACTGGTGTTCGGCAGCGGTGCGGTGCTGCCCTTGCTGACCAGCTACGGCTTCCTGCTGCTGTGCAACGAACGGATGCGAGCCGAGCTGGCGCACAACGCTGCCACCGACTTCCTCACCGGCGCCCTGAATCGCGGTGCGATCGAGCAGCAGGGCATGGCCCTGCTGGCGCGCACCCGGCGTCGCGAGATCGGCTGCGCGGCCCTGGTGGCGGACGTCGACCACTTCAAGCGCATCAACGATGCCTACGGCCACGCAGCCGGCGATGCAGCGCTGCGCGAGATCGTGCGCCGGCTGCAGGATGCCACCCGCGCCGGCGACACCCTCGGCCGACTCGGCGGCGAGGAGTTCCTGGTGCTGCTGGACGAGGCCGACATGGAGCAGGCGCGGCTCGCCGCCGAACGCCTGCGCCAGGCCATCGACGCGACTCCGTTGCAGCTCGATGGCCACGCCCATCCGGTGACGATCTCGATCGGCGTGGCCGTGTCCAGCGCCAGGGATGCAAGCTTCAGCGACCTGCTGCGGCGCGCCGACCGCGCCCTGTACGCCGCCAAGAACAGCGGACGCAACCGGGTCGAACTGGCTCCGTCGCCCTGAGCAGGCCTTACCGGCGCGGCAGGCCGAGCTGGCGGTCGTGCATCCGCGCGAAGATCAGCTGTGCCAGGATCGATCCGACCAGGGCCAGGAACATGTCCCACTGCGTATCTACCGGTAACATGGCGCTATTGACATACATCCGTAACGTTGGTTCTTATATGGACATCTAGCCCCTTCGTGGGCGATGTCGCCCGCAACCAGGGACCCAGCGGAATGGCAACGCTTGAACTCATTCGACACCTACCGCGCCGAGCGGAGATCGTAGACGGTTGCGTGCGCTGGGTGCCGCGTAAGGACCTTAAGCCGGTCGATGGCCTGCCGCAGATCTGCTGGGAGGATGGCCGAACGTGGGCCGAAGCCAATCTCTGGGCGCTACAGCAAGCCACAAGCCAGCGGAAGGACCTGGAGACGGTCAAGAGCGCCATGAGGTGTCTGCACGCGTATGCGAAGTGGCTCGAGCAGGAAGAAATCAACTGGTGGCATTTCCCTGCACGCGAGAGCGACCGCTGCCTGAATCGCTATCGGGGGGCATTGATCGCAGCTCGAGATGCCGAGCAAATTGCGCCCTCCCTAGCGTCGGCACGTATGTCGACTGTGGTGAGGTTCTATCGCTGGCTGGAAGCTACGCGGCTTCTCAGCTCCGAATGGCCCATGTGGGGCGAGCGTCAAATCGGCATCAAGCTCACAGATACATTTGGCCTGCAGCACACGCTGAACATCAGAAGCACCAATCTCGCCATCCCAAACAGAAGGGTGGCCGGCAGCGACAATCTGGAAGATGGGCTACTACCCGTGTCCGCCAATGCGGCGCTTCGCATCATGGAGTTCGCAGACGCGGAGGCAAGCTCGGAGCTGGCGCTCATGCTGCGGCTTGGCTTCCAGACTGGCCTTCGCCTCGGATCCATCTGCGATTTGAAGATGAGGACGATCGAGCGGGCGGTTGAAGACCCATCGCTCCGAGGCTGGTACCGACTATCGGTCGGTCCGGGCGCGCATCCTCGCGTCCGTACGAAGTTCGGTGTGACAGGGCAGGTGCCAGTTCCGGCCGATCTGCTGTCGCAGCTCCAAACCTATGCCTTCAGCACTCGCCGCCTGAAGCGACAAGCGCTCGCGGCCAAAGAGCATCGCGAAACGTTGTTTCTGACTCGCTTCGGCGCGCCCTACGCAGCTGATCGCGACAGCCGGGCCGTGAACGTGGAAATGGGTCGGCTGCGCAAGGCGGGCGTCGCAGCCGGGATACATTCGCTTTACGACTTCAATTTCCACAGGACGCGAGCCACGTTCGCAACGGAGCTCACACGTGCTGCGCTTCGCGCCGGCATGAATCCCGCCGATGCCTTGGTGCTTGTGCGCGATGCCTGCTTGCACCGCGACGAGAAGACTACATGGCGATACATCCGCTTCGTGGAGAAATCGGCGGCGATGGCCGAGATGGCAGATGCCTTCACGACGGCGATGATGGGCCTTGTAAGAAAAGCCGGCCATGCTTGACCAGTACATTCCGGACCTAACCCTTCGGCGGCTGCCGTACGGAACACACCAGACCGCCCTAGACCTCCGAGTGTTTCTCTATCGTGGGGGCGCACAAGCAAGGATCTCGAACGTTCTGGCGATGATTGCCGCGGGGCAATTGGGTCGTCCAGTGGCAGAACGAGTGCCCCTAGTAACGAAGCTGCATGAAGTGATGGATGCAGCGATTGCCGGTGGAGCTTCGCGTTTGACGTGCAGAGAACAGATGTATTCCTTACGCAACTTCTACTCGTGGCTGGATGAAAGTGATCTTAGCGTTACAGAGGAGACCGCGAGAGAAACCTACAAGCTATGGACTGAGTCATTAATTCACGCCGTTCGAATCAAGAAGTGCCTGAAAGCGACGAGCGCCTATTCATATGCCATTTCGGTTTCTACCGTGATGGGACGCGCCCTCGGGCTCCGAGCGAATGCGCTTCTGAAGAGCACGCGGATGCGCTCGCCAACGAAGTCCAAGCCGGTGCAGACGTCTCCTGCGGCGAAGCAGAATCTGGAGCAAACGTTTGCTTTCGGCCACGTCATGGCTTCTCTATGCGACGCGTTGACAGTGGAGGCCATCCGCGGACCGTTGCCGCTGTCGATTGATCTCCCAAACGACATGAAGCTGACGCTTGCCTGCGGTTTGAAGAAACCAACAGCAACTATCGAGGACTTTGCGAACTATCCCTCCGTCCGCACAAGCGCCCTTCTCAACCGCGCCATGCTGGATTCCAGCGCTTCGGTGGAAAAGCGCGCCCCGCTCATCAACGTGCGAATCGAAGCGGAACTGTTGCTCTTCTGTGCGCAGACGTCAATGAACCTCGGCCAAGCCATAGCACTACGGCGAATCAAGTTCCGCTACCAAACCGACGGCGACGACATGATAGCTTTCGAGTACAAGGGTCGTCGCGGGGGCGAAGCCGTCTTCCGTGCGTTCCGCCTGTACAAGAATCACTTCCTGCGCTACCTGGCCTGGCTCAACGACTTGTTTCCGGACAGCGACGATGGCCGCCTCTTCCCATTTGTCTACGTCGGGGTCATTCCTGCAGCGCGCACCCTGCCGCAGTTCAAAGCTATACGTACGCACTGCCAAACGCTTGGCATCCGCTTCATAGGTACTCGCGCTTTGCGGAAGACCCGAGTCAACTGGTTGCTCCGTCGCAGTCGTGATCCTGATCTGACCGCAGACATGAGCGGCCATTTGAAGGAAACGCTTGGACGTGACTATGAAGAGCCGCACTTTCAGTCCGCCGCCGTAGAGATATCGCAGTTCCACCGTGCTACCGACCCCAGTATTGCCCCACCGGGACCAGGACGGTGTGTAGACGTCAACCGTGCTCCAGAGATGGTCGCGCACGCGCCCGCCGAGGCGCCTAAGCCGGACTGCATCAGCCCAGATGGCTGTCTCTTCTGTCGACATCACCGCGATGTGAAGAGCGCCAACTACTGCTGGAAGCTAGCCACCCATCGTCACATCAAGGCCCGCGAGTTGGCGGGCTACCGGCCGCCGGCGAAGGCACCGCCCCAGCGTCATCCTGCCCAGGCTGTTATCGATTGCCTTACCCTGAAGCTGGAGGCCATGGCAGCAGGCAGCTCGGTGCGTGCGCAGTGGGTTCTCGATGCCGGCGATGCGGTCAACGCAGAACGTTTCCATCCTGATTGGGATGGATTCATTCAATTACTGGATATTGCCGAATGAGCGCTGTGCAGTTGGTCGGGCTCAGGATCTCTTCGCCCCTAGTGACGCCGAAGGCAGTCAACTTCCTTCCGTCTCGATGGCCACCCCCGGCGGACTTTCCCGTCGTTGTGGATGCCGACGGCCGCGTCATAGCGCGGTATCGAGACGCCATCTGGAATCTGACCGTTTGGGCAGGAAAGGCACTGAGCATTAACTTTGAAGACGGCGGGCGGCCCAAAGACCGAATCACTCCCGAGAATGGCGAACTGCTTCGCCGAGTGGTTTTCTGGTGGATGTACGGACCAAATGGAGTCCAGAGCTGCGCCACGCTGTCGGCGCGCTTTCACGCGCTGAAGTGCATCTTTCTACTTTGCTCTGAACAGGGGATCGCCGCTTCCGAGCTGACGCGATTTCCCGCTGTGGCCGAACAGATTTCCTCTCGGGTCGCGCCATCGAACGCAGGGGTGGTTGTCACGCTGTTGCATGACCTGTGGGAAGCACGCAGCACCGTGGGGTTTGTTCTGCTCGACGTGGAAGGCATCAAGAGACTGAATTCCGCGGTGCCAGATCATCAGGGCGCTCAGACCGCCTACATTCCGCCGCGGATCTGGACGTATCAGGTCTCCCGCTTGAAGCGCTGTCTCGATGAATTTCACACTCACGCTCAAAAGGTTGAAGCGTGCTATCGACTTTGTCTTTCAGCCTATGCGCACAACGCCGGAGGGCTCTCCAACGCGTTCAATGGTCTTAAGAACGGATTGCAGCCTTTCAACCCGGCGCGCATCAAGCGCGGCTACAGGCTGCCCGGATGCGAGTACTACGAATCCTTCCGGCACGTCGCCGAGTTCTTCGAGATCGATGAGTTGCTCGATCGCTGGGTTAACACCAGCACCAAGACCGGCGTTAAAGCGCTGTCGTCCTATTTGTCGCTCGTCAGCTGGGTCGGGGTCGCCTACTCGCTAAACTTTTCGCTCATGCGTGTCGATGAAGCCACTCAGCTACGCGTGGGTTGCTACAGCGTCGAACGTGATGATCTGGGTGAAGATATTCATCTGTTGGGCGGAATCACGACCAAGGCCATTTCCGATGGCGACGCGCGGTGGATTGTTTCACCCAGCGTGTCTGTGGCCATCGACGCCCTGACAATCATCGCTCGTTTGAGGATGGAAGTGGCCATTCAGAACCCTTCGCTCAACGTGCCTCGCGAGGATATAGAGCGGCCGTACCTGCTCGGGCGTGCCGAAGAGCCCTGGGTTAGCAAAGAACGTCATGTGGACTTCGTCAGGCAGTCATCGCTTGGCTACCGCGATATCTCAGATCGCTGGCCGAAACTCTTCAGCGACGACGAAATGCGAATCACTGCCGATGATCTAAGAATTGCGCGCCTTATTACGCCTGGGCTCGACCCAGTTCAGTTCGCTGAGGGGGAAGTGTGGCCCTTGGCATGGCATCAGCTGCGTCGCACTGGCGCGGTCAACATGCTCAGCACAGGTTTGGTTCGAGACAGCGCACTTCAGTTCCAGCTAAAGCATGCGACTCGCGCGATGTCGCGGTACTACGGGCAAAACTTCTATCACCTCAAGGCAACCCGCCTCGATGAAGTGGCGCGTGCGGTCTACATTCGCAGCATGTATGAGACTATCGCCCGGGAGTTTGCTCTGTTGGGTGAAGCTCGCTTCGTTTCCCCATACGGGGAGATGCGCAAGGCGCAGATCCTGGTGACCGTCGCCGAGGGTGACCATAAGAGTCTGCTGGCCGCAGGCAAGGCAGGAAAGATTGCGTACCGCGAAACTTTCCTTGGAGGCTGCTGCAATCCCGGGCCACCGTGTCCACTCGGCGGCATCACCAACATCGCCGGGTGCATGGGGAGGAGGGGCGAGAATCCGTGTGAATGGGCCTTACTGGACCGTGCCAAGCGACCAAAGATCGTTGCGCTGCGTGAGCTTCTTCAACGCCGACTCGATGTCGCCGAGATCGGCTCGTTCCAACAGCAGTCGCTTCAAGCTCAGCTTGAATCAGCCGAGAAGGCTCTGGAGGCTCTCGATGTCGCCTGAGCGCAAATCCGTGGGACGCGCCGAACAGGCATTTCGGGATGCATTCGACCGCTTGAAGCGCGGCAAACCCAATCTCTTGGCGAAGGGAACCAGGGTAAGTCAAAACAATGTTGCCAAGGAGGCGGGAGTCGACCCGTCAGCCCTGAAGAAGGCCCGGTTTCCTGCATTGGTTCTGGAGATTCAGCGCTGGGTGGAAGAACATGGGGGCGAGACGCAGCCATCGCCGCGACAGATGATTCTTTCCCAGCGGTCTAAAGCTCGCGACTTGCGGGCGGCGAACGAGGCATTGAAGCTGCAACGTGACGATGCCTTGAGTCTCCTTGTCCAAGCAGAGGATCGCATCGTGGAGTTGACCGTCGAGAACGAGCGCATGCGCGCGCACCTTCCCGCCTCGAATGTTGCACCGATGCGACCGGCAGAAGCCGCGAAAGGCAGAGCCAAGAGGGCTGGCGATCATGAGGGTTCACCATGAGTCCGGCAATGATGGTGAAAGCATGGTCGCGCGGGGAGCGCTTTTTCCTTCTTGGCATTGTGGTTATCGCGCTTGTCGTGTCCGGAATCAGCCCAGCTGACCGCCTCACTTGGTTCATGGAAGTGGTTTGGGTCGTTGTCGGGTTACCGCTGGTAGCGCTGGCATGGCATCGCTTCCCGTTGACGCGATTGCTCGGCTGGCTTCTGGCTGGACACGCGTTGATCCTCATCTACGGAGGTCACTACACCTATGCCGAGACGCCCATTGGCGACTGGTTTCGAACGACATTCGAGCTGCAGAGGAATCACTACGACCGTTTGGGTCACTTCGCGCAAGGCTTCGTGCCCGCGATACTCGCGCGCGAGCTCCTGTTGCGAACCTCGCCGGTCCAGCGTGGCGGCTGGCTGTTCTATCTGTGCGTCGCGGCTGCTTTAAGTTTCAGCGCGTTCTTCGAGCTGATCGAATGGTGGGCCGCGCTCATCTGGGGTGCCGATGCCGATGCCTTTCTGGCGACGCAAGGGGACTCTTGGGACACCCAGGCCGACATGGCATGCGCGCTCATTGGAGCAGTCGTCGCTTTGCTGACACTCTCGAGTGGCCACGACAGGCAGATTCTGGATCGATCGTGATCTGGTCGCGCTCGGGCAGTCGTATTGCTAGCGCACAGGATCAGAATCAAACCTTGAGACACCCCGCCGGAACAATGCGCCCGTGGCCACTCGTCGCAATTCTGAGATTGTCCCGTCCTGGGAGGGCCAGCTCATCCCCGAGGTCTGGGCTGATGTGCAGCGGGGGTTGATGAACGAGCGTGACCGGCTGAGGGGAAGTCGGTTCAGCTACTTCCAAGGCGCCGCGCAGGGTCGATAAGTTTCAGTCTACGAATAGAGACACGTGTTGCGGCCACGAAGGAGGAACGTGGGCGCGACACCGAGGACCCGAGACGTCGGTGAGATACTCTTGGCCACCGCAGTCAGTCGCTGACCTTTTCTCTGGGGCAAGGGGAATGCTGTGATCCGAACCATTCGCATCCAGGGCGTCAAGAGCTTTCCTCGGGACACGCAGGCCGTCATCCCCATCAACCACACGCTGCGCGTGGCGCTGTTTTACGGCAACAACGGCGCCGGCAAGAGCGCAATAGGGCAGGTAATCCACCGCAACGGCAACAACATCGATCCGTTTCCAAATTGCAGTCTCGATCACACAGGCGATGGTGGCTATCTCCACCTGGTCTACAACGAGGCGTTTGTCGAGCGGAACTTCCGAAATGCTGCCGGGTTTCCCGGGATTTTCAGTCTGGGTCAGCAAGACGCCGACGCCTTGCGTGAAGCGGAAGAGTTGGAGACTGAGCGGAACGCGATTGTGCAGCGCAGGGCCGAGATTGATGCGCAAGAAGCTCAGCGCGCTGATTTGGAAGCATTGAGCCTGGTGGCCGCTCAGGAAGCGACATGGAAGGCCTACAAGGATCACTGCGACGGTCCGCTGGACCCGTTCCTCGATGGGATGGGCAAGTCCAAGCCACGCGTGTTCGACAAGATCAAGGCGGTGACGCTTCCGGACGGTGACCAACCGGTTCCATTGGAAGAACTGCACACTCGCATGAAGGACGTGGCGTCAACTGAGCCCGCCAAGTATCACGTCAATTTGGACATCGGCGGCATTGTGGAGGCTGAGCAGTCGCCTCTGTGGGCTGAGAGCATCGTCGGATCCACCGATAGTCGTTTGGCTCCCCTCATTCAGTCACTTGGCAACATGGATTGGGTCGGTGCGGGCGCCAAGCACTTACAAAACGACCAGTGCCCGTTTTGCCAGCAAGGATTGCCGAGCGACTTCAAGAGCGAGCTCAGCAAGCTGATCGACACGACCTACCGGGACAAGGTGGAGCAGGTCAGGAAAAGTGCGGCCACCTACGAAAGTCGGTTGGCTGAAATCGATCGACACATGGCGAACTTGCTTGCGGTCGAGACGCTTGCGGGCGACAACGCTGAGCTTCGTGAAGCTTGGGGCACGTTCAAGTTGCGTCTGAACAGAAATGCCGAGCAGATGCGCGCCAAGCTCCGTTCGCCGGGCGAAACTGTTTCCGTCGACGACTGCCGCCCAGAAATGGCCCAACTGTTCCAGCAAATTAGCCAGACCAACACGCGGATCGATGCGTTCAACGAGCGGATCAAGCACCGGGCGGCCGAGCGGGCACGCACTGAAGCCGACTTTTGGAAGCGCATGCGCCACGAACACGGCGGGGCGGTCGACGTGCACCTGGCGCAGGTGGCTGACGGCGAGCGTATCGTCGCTGCGCTAAGCGCCGAGCGCACCCAGATCCAGGAACGTGTCGCCGCCATTCAAGACCGGTTGACCAAGATCCGAGCCAACAGCGTCGGCACGCAAAGGGCGGTGGAGGCCATCAACCGACGCCTGAAGCGCCACGGGATCAACGACTTCACCATCGCCAGGAAGGAGGGCGAGGGAAACCTCTACGGCCTCGAGCGACCTGGTGTGGGGCAGGAGGACTACAAGTCATTGTCCGAGGGTGAGAAGACTGTCATCGCGTTCTTCTACTTCATCGAGTTGGTCAACGGTTCGGCTGATCGCGACAACCACGTTGCGCAGAACAAGAAGATCGTCGTCATCGATGATCCAATCTCCAGTCTCTCCAACACCTTCGTCTACGACGTGGCCTGGCTGATCGCCAACGAGATCATCGGCGGGCTCAATGCTGTGAAGCAGGTGTTCGTCCTCACCCATTCCCTGTTTTTCCACCACGAGCTCATCAAGCAGATCAAGCCATCCGGCCAGTGTCAGTATTTCCGGGTCATCAAGCGTCAGAACACCACGGTTGTCCCGATGGGCAAGGACGACATCAAGAACGAATACGACGCGGCATGGGAAGTCATCAAGGATGCGCACGCGAACAATGGGACCACTGTGGGTGTGGCCAACGCGATGCGTTGCATCTTCGAGCAGTTCTTCACCTTCACCAGCCAGCGGGGCATTTTCAAGGATGCGCTTCAGGCTCTGGAGAACGACGACCGGCGCTTCATTCCTCTCAGTCGGTATCTGGACAACCAGTCCCACCGAAACGATCAGAATCTGGTCGACTTCGGGGACCACGATCTCCAGTTCTTCCTGGACAAGTTCAAGGCAGTGTTCGAGGCCACCAAGTATCCCCACCATTACGGCAGCCGCATGGGGCTGCCGGTCGATCCCGCGCAGCCTGTCCAAGACCCGACGGCAGCCGCGCCGGCGCCGGCTGCGCCGCCGGCAGGCCAGGCGCCTGTGGGAGTGGCGGGGTAATTGCGGTCAAAGGAGCGTCCACATACTGACTGCAGCTATTGAGGAACAGGGGAATGCCTTCGTTTGAGTGGTTGGATCGGAAGCTCGCGTTAAATCTATCGCGCCAAGGGGTCGCTTTGAGCGGTGTCATCGAGTTGCAGAGACGTGGCGTGCCAGGAAGCATGAGACCTCACCCGTTGGTATTCAGTGTCATTAGGACCGGCCCAAAGTGAACACCCTAAAGAACCAAGGCGATGTCATCTGGAACATCGCCAATCTCCTCCGCGGCCCCTACCGCCCTCCCCAGTACCGCCGGGTCATGATCCCGCTGACGGTCCTGCGTCGACTGGACTGTGTGCTGGAGCCCGCCCAGACCAAGGTGGTCGAGTACCACAAGAAGCTGAAGGCCGAGAAGAAGTACGACGCCGCCACCATCGAGAAGATGGTCAACAACAAGTTCAAGCTGCCGTTCCACAACACCAGCGGCTTCACCTTCCACAAGCTCCTAGGGGACCCCGACAAGCTGGCCGCCAACCTGGCGCGCTTTATTGGCGGCTTCTCTCCCCGTGCGCGCAAGATCCTCGAGAAGTTCAAGTTCGAGGAAGAGATCGAGAAGCTCGAAGAGCACAACCGCCTGTTCGAAGTGATCAAGGCTGTGGCTGCGGTTGACCTGCACCCGGATCGCATCTCTAACATCGCCATGGGCTACCTCTTCGAGGACCTGGTGCGGCGATTCAACGAACAGGCCAACGAAGAGGCCGGCGACCACTTCACTCCGCGCGAAGTGATCCGCCTGATGGTGAACCTGCTGTTCGCGCACGACGATCTGGTCTTCCAGGAAGGCAAGGTCATCAAGATCTACGACCCGACCTGCGGCACCGGCGGCATGCTTTCGGAATCGGAGAAGTTGATCGCCGACCCTGAGACCGGTCTCAACCCTCAGGCACACGTCAAGCTGTTCGGACAGGAATACAACCCCGAGTCCTACGCCATTTGCGGCTCTGACCTGCTGATCAAGGGCGAGGACGTGAGCCACATCGTGTTTGGCGACACGCTGGGCACCGGCAAGGCCAAGGGCGACATGGTCGATGGCGACGGTCATCCCAACGAACGCTTCCATTTCATGCTGGCCAATCCGCCCTTTGGCGTCGAATGGAAGCCGGAGAAGGACAACGTCACCCGTGAGCACGAGCAGTTCGGCTTCAAGGGTCGCTTCGGCCCTGGCCTGCCGCGTATCAATGACGGGGCGCTGCTTTTTCTACTGCACATGATCTCTAAGATGGAGACTGCGCCCACCAAGGGCGGCGAAGGCGCGCGGATCGCCATCGTGTTCAATGGATCACCACTGTTCAGCGGCGACGCTGGAGGAGGCGAGAGCAACATCCGCCGCTGGATCATCGAGAACGACATGTTGGAGGCTGTGATCGGTCTGCCCGACCAGCTTTTCTACAACACCGGCATCTATACGTACGTCTGGATCGTCACCAATCGCAAGCCCAAGAAGCGCAAGGGCAAGGTGCAATTGATCAATGGCACCGATTTCGCCTGGAAGATGAAGAAGAGCCTGGGCGACAAGCGCAAGCGCATCGGCGACGGCACTGACGGTGCGCCGGATCACATTGCCATGCTCACCCGGCTGTATGCCGACTTCGCGGGCGATGCGCGCAAGACCGTGGCAAAGATCCAGACGAACATCGACCCGGAACGTGACCAAGCCAAATCGCTGCCCGTCAGCAAGGTATTCAGAAATCAGGATTTTGGTTACCTGAAGATCACGGTGGAACGCCCACTGCGCCTGAACTTTGCGATCACCCATGAACGCATTGAGCGATTCCGCACCAATAGCGCTTTCCAAGATCTTGTCGTATCGCGAAAGCGCAAGGATAAGAAGAAGATCGAAGAGGAGGTGCTGGAGGGTGAGGCCGCGCAGGCGGCGATCCTTAAGGTGCTTCGAAGCATGAAGTCGAGCTATGTGGGTGGCTCCGTGGTCAAGGATCGCGCCGTGTTCGACGAGCTATTGACCGATGCGTTTGAAGCCGCCGGCGTCGTCCTCGATGCGAAGTTGAAAACCGCCATGCTTGCGCCCGGCGCATTTGGCGAGCGCGACGGAACGGCCGAGATCTGCCGCGACCGCAAGGGGAATCCCGAGCCTGATTCCACGTTGCGCGACACCGAGAACGTGCCGCTTCCGGAAGGGATTGCCTTGCCGCTGCCGCTGGACTACGAGGGCAAGAAGAACAAGGGCAAGGTCAGCGTTGAGCCGTTGCTTGCACTCGTGCGCGACCACTGCGAGGCCTATCTCAAGGCTGAGGTGCTTCCCTACCGGCAGGATGCATGGATCGACCACGGCAAGATCAAGGTTGGCTACGAGATCCCCTTCGGCCGCCACTTCTACGAATACGAACCGCCGCGGCCGTTAGAGGATATTGAAGCTGACATTGCTGCTCTAGAAAAAGACATTCTTGGCATGCTTGGGGATGTAACTGCATGACGGCACAAGCTCAGAATGTTCAGATCCCTGATGGGTGGTATGTGCGGCGGCTGAAGTTCATCGCCAGTTGCAATGATGAAGCGCTGTCCGAGACGACTGACCCCGCGCTTGAGATCGACTATGTGGATATCTCGAGTGTTGAACTGGAGGTTGGGATTAAAAGCGTTGATCGCCTGCCATTTGATGAGGCACCTTCCCGTGCGCGCCGCATTGCGAGGGATGGAGATACGATCGTTTCCACGGTCCGCACCTATCTAAAGGCGATTGCGGCAATTCGAGATCCATCACCTGATTTGGTCGTATCCACGGGGTTTGCGGTTCTGCGTCCGACGCAAGACCTTGATGGACGATTCTTGGCGTACGCATTACAAGCATCGAGTTTTGTTGACGCGGTAGTGGCGAATTCGACGGGCGTCAGCTACCCAGCTATCAATCCATCCGAACTGGTTTGCTTGCCGATTTTGTTTCCGCATGACAAGGGAACTCAGGGTCGGATAGCAGATTTCCTGGACTGGAAGACCACTCAGATCGATGCACTGATCGCGAAGAAGCGCGCATTGATCGAAAGGCTCAAGGAGAAGCGCCTCGCGGTCATTACGCAGGCAGTCACCAAAGGGCTCGCCCCCGACACATCCCTCAGAAATTCATGCATTCCCTGGCTGGCTAGCATTCCTGTCAATTGGAAGACACCTCCATTGAGCTATCGCTATTCCGTGGAACTGGGGAAGATGCTCGATGAAAAGAGGATTACAAGAGACGCGCTTGTCCCTTACCTTCGGAACGTCGACGTTCAGTGGGACAGCATCAATTTTGATGATCTCCCTGAAATGGACATCTCTGAAGCGGAATACGATCGATACACCGTGGCTTCCGGCGATATCCTGGTGTGCGAGGGCGGAGAGGTTGGGCGCTGTGCAATCGTCCATGAGACGCGTTCTGTTATTGGCTTTCAGAAGGCGCTCCATCGCTTACGACCGCTGACCTCCGATGAAGACCCGCGATTTATGTACTACTCCCTCTTTTGGGCAGCGAGTTCCGGCATCTTCAATATCGAGAGCGCGTCAACCATCGCCCATTTAACTGCCGAACAGCTGCGTCGGTATCGGCTCCCGCAACCATCCTTTGGGGAGCAACAAGAGATTGCCCGATTCCTCGATCAACAGCAGGGGAAATGGTCGCGACTGCTTCTCAAGGCTGCTGAGGTAATTGAGCGGCTTCTGGAATACCGCTCCGCCCTAATTACCGCCGCCGTCACTGGCAAGCTAGACGTTCCGCGTCACGACATCCACGCTACCGCCTGAGTCCGCCATGAAAAAGCACACCGAAGCGCGCCTGGAAGACGCCATCGTCGCCGAACTGGTGACGCGCGGCGGCTTCGTGCAGGTGGACTACAACCAGGGCGAGGCCGCAGAGCGCTTTGATCGCGCGCGTGCGTTGGACCCGGTGCTTCTGCTCGGCTTCATCCAGAAGACCCAGGAGAAGGGTTGGAATGCCTTGCAGGCCATCCACGGAGACGAGACCGGCCGGATCGTGCTGGACCACTTCAACAAAGAAGTGGAAACCCGCGGGTTGCTCAAGGTGCTGCGCCAAGGCTTCAAGTGCTACGGCCGGAAGTTACTTGTAGCGGTGTTCGCGCCAGGCAACCGAATGAACCCGGACACGCTGGCGCAGTACCAGGCCAACGTGCTCAGCGTCACCCGCCAGCTCTACTACAGCGAAGCCAATCGAAACTGCCTGGATCTGGTGCTTCTGCTCAACGGCATCCCGATCGTCACCGCGGAACTGAAGAACCCGCTCTCCGGGCAGTCGGTGGATCACGCCATTCGCCAGTACAAGCGCGACCGTGATGCCAAGGAGCCGATCTTCGCGTTCAAGCAGCGCGCACTGGTGCATTTTGCAGTGGACCAGGATCAGGCTTTCATGGCCACTCGCCTGAGTGGCGACAAGACCCACTTCCTACCGTTCAACCTCGGCAACGACGGACACGCCGGCAATCCCCCCGCAGCCGATGGCGGCTACCGGACCGCCTACCTGTGGCGCGAGGTCTGGCAGCGCGACAGCCTGCTCGACATCCTCGGCCGCTTCATGCACCTGCAGGTGGAGGACAAACGCATCCTCACCGATCAGGGCATCCGCAAGATCACCCGCGAGACGATGATCTTCCCGCGTTACCACCAGCTGGATGCGGTGCGGAGCCTGACCGGGCACAGCCGCCAGCACGGTGCTGGCCACAACTACCTGGTCCAGCATTCCGCCGGTTCGGGTAAGTCCAATTCCATCGCCTGGCTGGCGCATCACTTGGCCAGTCTGCACGACGAGCACGATGCCAAAGTGTTCGACTCGGTGGTGGTGATCACTGACCGCCGCGTGCTGGATCAGCAGTTGCAGAACACCATCTACCAGTTCGACCACAAACAAGGCGTGGTGCAGAAGATCGACGAGGACACTCGCCAGCTGGTGGAGGCGCTCGCCGATGGAACCCCCATCATCATCACCACCCTGCAGAAGTTCCCTTTCATTACCGAGACGCTGGACAAGCTGCGGGACGAGCGTCTGCCTGGGCTGCAGATTGCCACCGCTGGCAAGCGGTTTGCCGTGATCGTGGACGAGGCGCACAGCTCGCAGTCCGGCGAGAGTGCGATGGAGCTCAAAGGCGTGCTGAACGCCGACGGCATTCGCGAGGCTTCGGCGACGTATGCGGCCGAACAAGGGCTGGACGACGAGGATGACGCCGACCAGTTGGCCGGTGTGGTCCGCGAGATGATGAAGCGTGGCAAGCAACCCAACTTGAGTTTCTTCGCGTTTACCGCGACGCCCAAGTACAAGACCAAAAAGGTCTTCGATGAGCCCGGCCCGACCGGCGAGGCGCCGTTCCACCTCTACACCATGCGCCAAGCCATTGAGGAGCGTTTCATCCTCGACGTGCTGAAGAACTACATCACCTACGAAGCGTACTTCCGCCTGGTGAAGGTTGGCGACGACGACCCGCATGTCGAGCGCAAGAAGGCGGCCCGCGCACTGGCGCGGACCCTGACCTTCAGCGAAATCAACCTGCGTAGCAAGACCGAAGTCATGGTCGAGCACTTCCGCACCCATGTCCGCCACAAGATCGGCGGCCGGGCGAAGGCCATGGTGGTCACCGATGGCCGCCTGCACGCCGTGCGCTACAAGCAGGCGTTTGACCGCTATATCGCCGAAAAGGGCTACGCCGACATCAGGACCTTGGTGGCGTTCTCCGGCATCGTCGAAGACCCTGATGCGCCCGGCAAGAAGTGGACCGAAGTCGGGATGAACGACGGCATCAAGGAAAGCGAGCTGCCGGAGAAGCTCGATAGCAATGAGTACCAGGTGCTGTTGGTGGCGGAGAAGTACCAGACCGGCTTCGATCAGCCGCTGCTGCACACCATGTACGTCGACCGGACCCTCACGGGCCTGCAGGCGGTGCAGACCCTGTCGCGCCTCAATCGTACGTGTGCGGGCAAGGAAGACACCTTCGTCCTTGATTTCCGCAACAAGCCTGAGGACATCTTCAAGGCCTTCAAACCGTACTACGGAGACACGCCGGTCGAGCCGCTGACCGATCCACAGCATCTGTACCGTCTGCAGCACCAGATCGAGGAAAGTGGACTGGTGTTCAACGAGGAGGTGGAGGCATTCTGCGCGGTGTACTTCCGGCCAACGCGCAAGGAATCAGTGCACGACCATGCCGAGATGAACGGCATTCTCGACAAGGCCGTCGAGCGCTTCAAGGCACGTGATGCGAAGGAGCGGGACGAACTGAAGGCCCTGCTGATCAACTTTCGCAACCTCTACGGCTTCCTGTCCCAGGTCATTCCCTACCAGGACAGTGATCTGGAACAGCTCTATACCTACCTGCGCTTCCTGCTGACCAAGCTGCCCGCACGTGAGGGAGGTGGCGAGGTGCATGTGGAGGACGAGGTAGACCTGCAGTACTACCGGTTGCAGAAGATCAGCGAGGGGAAGATTGACCTGACCGGTGGCGAGCCGCGTGCGTTGAAGGGGCCCAGCGACGTCGGAACTGGCCAGGATGGCGACGACACCATCCGGCTTTCAGAGTTGATCGACATACTCAACGAGCGCTTCGGCACCGATTTCACCCAGGCAGACCAGCTGTTCTTCGACCAGATTCAGGAAGAAGCCATCGAAAGCGAAACGCTGCGCAAGGCGGCAGCGACCAATTCGAAGGACGACTTCCGTTATGTCTTCGAACAAGCCTTTGAAGGGCTAGTGATCGATCGCATGGAAGGCAACGAAGAAATATTCGGCAAGCTCATGGCGGATGGCGAGTTCCGGAAGCTTGCGATGGAGCACATGCTTGCGAAGGTGTATGGCGCGATAAATAGGCCAAGCCAAGAGTAGCTGGCGTGGTGCTGACATTCCGATATCAAGGCAGGGGAACGAATGGCGACGGATCTCAAGGGTGACCAGTCATTGCGCGAGGCGTGCAAGGTGGCGCAAGAGCGGCACCGGAGTCAGCGCCACCTGGATGATTGGCTGAAGAAGCTTGCTGACTGGCTTCAGCACGTGGCCGGTGCGGATGAAGCGACATTCATAAGCCCGCAGTTCCAGAAGGAACTGTGGGAGAACGAAACCGTCTCTGCCACCGGACAAGGCCACATTGACGTGTCTCGTGTGGTCGCTGATCCGGCAATCGCGCGCCGATTGTGGGAGCTCAAGCAGTCGCCTGTCCCGGCTGATTCCCAGGAACGCTTGCAGTGGTTCGCCAAGGCATGGGACGACATCGAAGCGCGCGTGCAGGCGCTCACGGATCGTCAGCCACGATTGAAGATGTACCGGCTGTTCGCATCCCTCTGGCCACGGCATTTCACGACGGTCGCGCACTTCCACAAGCTGCGCCGGCTGGGGAGCGCCATGGGTCTGACCCACGGGCTCGAGCATCGCACGGCGTTGCATCAACGTGTGCTTGATCGCCTTTACAAGGTCAATGACCAGAGTAGTAGCGTCGAGGAGCGGATGACGCTGCCCTGGCTGCTGTTTGTCCACTTCATCCAGGAGCAAGGCAGCGATGCCACGGAAGTCGCGGGAGACAAGCCGGGCGAGATCCAACTGAATCCATTGCCAGCCAATCGGCGCCGCCGCGGCATGACCGGCATCGGAGGCGGCCTGTCGACGGTGATGGGCTGGCTGGAATTTGCAAAGGATGGCTGCAAACGTGAGGACTTCATCGAGCATCTCCACTCGCAGAATCCCAACCATACCCGCGCGACACTCAATACGAACCTTAACTGCCTCATGGCGGAATGGGGTGCCATCAGGGCCGAAGGCGATGAATTGCGATTGACGGACCGCGGCGCGGCCCTGCTTGAAACGGGTGATCCGGAGGAAGTGTCGGATTGGATGCTCACGCGCATTCTCGGCTTCGACAATCTGTTGGTCATGCTTCGTGACGGACCACAACTGCTCACTGAGATCGTCGATTCATTGCAGCGGGTGAATCCCGGATGGACCACAAACTTCGCGCCCACGGTGCTGATCAACTGGATGCGCTACCTCAGTCTGGTGGAGTCCGCGCCTGGCAAGCAGATCAAGCTGACCGAAAGCGGTGAGGAATGGGCTGCGCGCGTGACCTGGACGCCCGAAGTCCTGGCGCCTGCGCCAACACTGACGCCAGCCAAGGAGATCCCGGTCACGGCATCCGAAGCCGCGTTGGCGACCACGCTGCCGTCGGTGGCCTCGATTCTGGCTACCTTCCCCAAAGACATCGCGTTCTCGCCGCAGCTCGTGGCCCGATTGCATGCGGGCCTGTGGGCGAATGCGCGCAGGCATTTCGCGGTCTTGACCGGCTTGAGTGGTGCCGGCAAAACGCAACTCGCTCGTTGCTATGCGCGAGGGCTGCGAGGCAACGGCAATGCCGATGGTGCATTCGAGATTGTGCCCGTGCAGCCCGGGTGGCACGACCCCTCGAGCCTGCTGGGATACATCAATCCCCTCAAGAACGACACCTACGTGCGTACGCCTTTCCTGGAGTTCCTGTTACAGGCGCAAGGCGACCCGGATCGGGCCTACACGATCGTTCTGGATGAGATGAACCTGTCCCACCCGGAGCAATACTTGGCCCCGTTGCTGTCAGCAATGGAAACAGGCGATCCCCTACGTCTGCATGCGCAGGGCGATGTCGTGGATGGCGTGCCGGCGAGCATCGCCTATCCCGAGAATCTGGTGCTGATCGGCACGGTCAACATGGACGAGACCACTCACGGCCTCAGTGACAAGGTGCTAGATCGTGCTGCAGTCATCGAGTTCTGGGACATCGACGTGGATACATTCCCGGGTTGGTCGACCACGCGCTTGCCCGCCGTTCAAGCCAGTCAGGTGCGCGAGGTTCTGGGCGCGCTGGTCACCCAACTTCGCCCCGTTCGCCTGCATTTTGGGTGGCGCACGATCGGGGACGTCATCGGCTATGTGGAAGCCGCGACAGACGGTGGCGTGCTGGGCACGGAGGCGGCCTTGGATCATGCGATCTACGCCAAAGTACTACCCAAGCTGCGGGGCGAGGACACGCCGCGGTTGCGCATAACCTTCGACCATGTCGAAAACACCTTGCGTACGCGCAACCTGATCGAGTCCGCCGACAAGGTCGCCGAGCTGGCACAGGATCTGCGCCATCTGGGTAGTGCACGCTTCTGGCGTTGACCCATGGTGGCGTTGCGATGCATCGACCAGGCGGATGTCAGCCAGGAGCTTCTTCCCGGTGTCACGGCACAGGGATTTCGAGAGCTCGGCAGCTACATCTTTGTCGCCCCGCTTGATGGCGTCGAGCTGTATATCGACGAGGCGCCTGCGGAAGCCGTCCAGGTCGATGGCCAGTCCGGCTGGCGATGGACGCCCGGCTTTTATGCCGGCGTGGTCATCGCCGAATTGCTCAGTCACAGCGGGCAACGCTTGGCCGAGTACCGCCTCGATGTCGCCCCAGAAGGCAGCAAGCTTGGTGAAGGGGTCTTTCACACCCTACTGGAGGAGTTGCGGGCGTTTGACCCGGCGCTCTTGTTCGGCACCGAGGCGGCACAGGCGAGCATCGGGGTGTCCGGTGAGGTGACCTCGCCACTGCTGGCCTATGCGCGCCTGCGACGTCACAGCGATGCCCTGCAGGCCGCCTTGCGAGCAGTGATGGTTCGTCCTTTGACTCGACTGCAGCGCGAGCGTGTCCTGGTGCCCGCCCATCGCGTGCGACGCCTCGATGCCGCGTCGGCCGTCGGTCTGCTAAGGCGTCCGGCAACGGTCGCGTACCTGAATGATGAGATCGGTGACCCGGACGCGCAGGCACCGCTCTTCGAAGTGACGCAGTCCTCCGACACTGTCGACAACCCTGCCAATCGCGCCCTGGCCGCGGTCTTGCTGTCGGTGCGGCGACGCTGCCAACAGGTGGCGGATGCGCTCGCGGCGTTGGCGCGAGAGGACGAACAAGCCGGTACCCGGACGCCGCTGCAGCCACGCCTGGCGCGAAAGCTGGCGTATCTCGACGGGCTGTCGCACGCCCTCACGCGCCTGCTCCGAGGCGCTCCCTTCGCCTCGATCACCCGTGCCGAGGTGACTGCCGCAGGTTTGAACGCAATCTCCGCCCATCCCGCCTATGCACGAGCCTATCGGTTCGCCTGGTCGTCGCTCCGTGGGGGTGTAGCCGGTGATTTGGCCGATGAGCAGGCGTGGTTGAGTCCCACTTGGGAGATCTACGAACGCTGGTGCTTTGCCCAGGTGGCGCAGTGCCTGCGAGAGCAACGACCGGATCTACGCTGGACAACGCACTATCCGACGACGCGGAACGACTGCATCCGACTGGTAGGAACAGGCGCGGGCGTACAGATGGAAGCGTGGTTGCAGCGTCGATTTCGAGCGGGTGACAGTGCGCCATCCGGGTTTCGCAGCATTTCCGCCGAACTGCACCCGGATATTGTGATCACGGTCGACGACCACGGCTCACGCAAGATGCTGGTGCTCGACGCGAAGTACCGCACCAGCCGGATCAATGTGCTGGACGCGATGCGCTCGTCGCACCTCTATCAGGATGCGTTGCGTTGGGACGAGGCGCGACCAGTGTGCTCGCTATTGCTGGTCCCTCGCGGCGGTGGCGCGCCGTGGTTGGAGGTACAAGAGTTCCATGCCGCTCATCACGTCGGGGTGCAGCCTTTGGCGCCGGACACGCGCTCTGGCCTCAGCGCGTTGCTGGAGCGATGGCTAACATAGTGAGGGGCCGTCAGCGGCGCTCGATGGATTGCGTCTGCTGTCGCTCCAGGTAGGCTTGGAGTTCGTCCTCGTTCCAGGCGCTCACGCGGCGGGTGATCTTGAAAGGTCGCGGAAACCCTTCCTGCTGAATCAGCTTGTAGACCGTGGAACGGCAGACACCCAGCTTCTGGGTCAGTTCTGGGAGACGGATGTGGGTGGCCAAGGTATGGTCGGCATCCTTCGAATGTCCGGATCCCCGGCGGGTCAGTTTGAAATCGGCGCCGACGGTGCTGGGCTAACGACGTGGTCGTCCAGAGCGCGAACTGATCTTCCGGCTGTTGTCCAAGGGGCGCACGTCAAGGTATGCCTGAATGCCGTCGCTTGGAGCGACTCCAAGCGCCTCACACCATTCGGCAAACTCCACAACGTCCAGACGACGCTCTCCACGCTCAACCTTCGAGACGAAGGTTTGGGTATTGCCTAAACGTTCACCCACTTCAGTCTGCGTAAGGCCTGCCTTGGCCCGCCACGACCTGAGTAGCTCGAGCAAGGCCTGATACTGGCGATGATGGGTCGACTGGGCCATACGGTTGCCGAGTGTCGGCACCGCACGCTAGAGTCCGTTTTGGGATAGTCCAAAATCGGCTTACTGGTCGCCGAAGGGCGTCCCAGACAGTGGACCGTGGACAGTGCTCGCATCGTTCTTGCCAAGCGCATGGGCAGAACTGCATGGCGTTGGGGCGATTCCACCGCGGGTGATGCCATGACCCTCCCTTGCTCGCGCGACGGGGTCAACTGCCTGGGTAGGTTCCGATTCCCGCACCGAGGGGGCAGACGATGACTTTTCAGTTGCACTTTTTGGACAAAGAAAACGGGCTGACCCTCGACGTTGCCCTTGCTGATTCAGACCGGGAGCTCTTGAGCCGGCAATTGACGCGCTGCATCAGCGACGGTGGGCCTGAGCGATTCGCTCGATGGTTGGGCGCGGCACTCGGAGCATCGCTTCCAACGGTTGTCGACTATGACCTGAGGCCGCCAACGGAACCGCAGGTGAGCTTCGCCATGGCGATCGCGCGTACTTTGTCAGTGGCTTTGTCTCCAGACGTACTTCGATATCGTGGCGCGATGCACGAGTTTCTTTCCACGAACAAAGCCGAGTACGAGCGCCGTCGGAGTGGCGGCAGTTGACGCAATGCTATGCCGCTTCCCGTGCCGACGCTGGAGGCACAGAATCGCCGGGTGGCGTCGGCTTGGCTGTTCAGGCTAGTTGCTCGAACGCTTGGACAACACGTCTGTGGCGCACCGGCACCAGCTTGCACCGGTGCCGTCGCACCGCCTGAGACCCTTCACTGACAAGGTTCAGTTCGTCCCGGCAGGATCGTGATCCATGGGCAGCGACGGAAAGTACGTGCGGAAGGACCGCCTGGCCGGGGGCTTGGTCGGACTGCTCCTGGGTGATGCGATCGGCGTGCCGTACGAATTTCACGGGCCAGACGATCTGCCTCCATTCGATGAGATCGACGTGACGCCGCCGCCTGATTTCATCCGGGCGCACATCGGCACGCCCCCGGGGACGTGGTCGGACGATGGGGCCCAGGCGTTGTGCCTGCTGGAATCGTTGGTCACCTGCGGACGATTGGACCTAGGTGATTTCGCGAGTCGACTCGTCCAGTGGGCGGCTCAGGGACATCTCGCGGTCGACGGACGCGTGTTCGACATCGGGCTGCAGACTCAACGCGCGTTGGACCGACTTCGGGCCGGCAAGTCTCCGGAGGCGGCCGGACCGTGCGAGGAACGAGACAACGGCAACGGCGCGCTGATGCGGGTGCTACCGCTGGCGCTGTGGCACACCGGGACCGATGACGACCTGATCGACTTGGCCATGCGCCAATCCCTGCCGACCCATGGGCACCTGCGTTCGCAGTTGTGCTGCGCCATTTACTGCTTGTTCGCGCGAGCGCTCCTCAACGACGCGGATCGCGACCCTTCGTTGAACGAGGTCTTCGATGTCCTTGGCCCCCTAGCCAATCGTCGCGGTTGGGGGTCGGAATGGGGCAAGTTGATCGACGAGCTGCAGAAGCCTACCCAGGGATCGGGCTACGTGGCCGACAGCCTCATGTCGGCGTTCTTGGCGTGCGATCGGGGACATGACTTCGCCTCGGTGGTTCGACATGCCATTGCGTTCGGTAACGACACCGACACGACTGCCGCCCTGGCGGGAGGACTCGCTGGATTGAGGTGGGGGCTGTACGGCATTCCCGCGGCATGGCGCGAGGCGCTGCGCGGCCGGGAACAGTTGAATCCGCTGCTGGAATCCCTCTTTTCCCACCATGGCTTTGGAACCGTGGCTGCTCCCACCGTGCGCACCAGCGAGTCGCACCCGCTGCAGATTGGCACGCTCACCTTGCACGGGGGTGGGCGCATTGGCGTGACGTTCTGCCCAGGCAAGCACCAGCGCGGCGCCATGACGGGCGTGTGGGAGCGCGATCTCGATACCGATCTCGCGGCGATTCGTTCGTGGGGTGCCCAGCATCTGGTCACCCTGATCGAGGAGCATGAGTTCCAGGAACTCAACGTCGGGGCGCTTCCCCAACGCGCGACGGCGCATGGCCTGGCCTGGCATCACGCAGCGATCGTGGATGGATCGGTCCCCGAGGGTGAATTCGAGGAAACGTGGGCGACACTCGGGCCGACACTCCGGCACGCTCTTGCCGACGGCGGCGCGGTGGTCGTGCATTGCAAGGGTGGGTTGGGCCGCGCCGGCACCGTCGCCACGCGCCTGTTGCTAGAGATGCGCGAGTGCCTGACCGCCTCGGAAGCGATGCGTCGGGTTCGCACGGCGCGGCCTGACGCCATCGAGACGGCAATTCAGGAACAGTATCTAGAGGGATTGGCGCGTCAGCTCGCTGATGTCTTACTCCGGACCTGATCGCGCTATGCGTCAACGACAGCTCCTGTAAAACCATCGCCCATCGCCTAAGGAAACTGGCTCGTGCCCGTTCCAACGTACTTCTTCCTCGACACCGAATGGGCCGATGAGCAAGGGATTGAGTTGGTCAGCCTGGCCTTGGTCAGCGAGGACGGGGCACAGGAGTTCTACGCCGAACGCGAACACCTGTCGGATGACCCGACGGACTTCGTCAAGGAGCGGGTCTATCCCTTGCTCGATCGCGGCGACACCCTCTTGTCAGATGATGCGATGACGTCCGCGCTACGCGCGTTCTTAAGTCGAGTGGCGCTGCCGTTTGTCCTGGCGGATTTTCCGAATGATCTGAAGTTGTTCCTGCATGTACTGGAGGGTTTTCCGTTCGGCGCTTCAAGCGCATCACGTCGATCGATGGCCTTGGTGACTACGCTGATGTGCCGAGATGAGAAGACGACGGCGCTGTTGGAACGTTGGTTCGCCATGCATCCGCGCGAGGCCGCCCGACGGCACCACGCGCTGGTGGACGCGCGCGCGTTGCGGATGGCGTGGCTGGCAGCGACCAGCAGACCTGGAGGCGAGTGGTCAGGTCCTGCCGAGCAGGAATAGCTGTTCGAAAGACGCTGCCTTTCAGCCTCATGGAAAGATCGTGTCGTAATTTCTCGGTTGCGGAGAGAGGCTGGCGAGCAAGATGGAACACAGGATGTTTATCGTTATTCACGAGGCGCGGTGCTATGGCCCCTTCCGTGATGGCGAGACCAAGCATTTCGCGTCGACGCGGGAAGGTGCCCAGGTGATGCCATTGATCGTCCCTCGCCATCCGAAAGACCCGCAGGGGCGTGTGCAACTGACTTTCGTGGAAGACACCGCCTATCGCGCCAAGAATGACCAAATCAAGGTCGATTCGCTCTTGACGTTGGCAGCCAACATGCAAGAGTTTTTTCTCGCTCGACGTGAAGGTCGCGTACTCACAGTTGCCGAAATCCACGGATTGTGGAAAGACCTCGGCTCTATCCACAGCGCGATCGAGAGCCTCATGCACTACGCCGAGCAGGTCGTTGTGGACCCGAGCGAGGAGAGCGTGACCGCCTTACGCAAGGCGCTCTGGCGGAATCGTGACGCCGATGACTTTGACCCCCACTATCGCGATCGATTCTGGTGACGCAGGGTTGCACGAGCGATCACGTGAACCTCAATTCTCCCAATTTGGGATAGTCGTATCGAGGGTGTCGAAGGGAGCGCAAGCAACCAGACCGAGGCAGGAGCCCGGCGGAAGCGCCGCTGATTGAGAGACCCGCGACGGTTAACAGTGGCCTCCGATCAGACTTGATCGGTCCGGTGATCAATCGCAAGTCAGGGGTATGGACAAAAAGCATGATTTTGTCCATGGAATAGGTTGTTCTTGGTGGACAACGTCGGCGCCGGGCAAACCCCCCAAATTCATGGGGGCAAATCGCTTGTCCATGGCCAGCCTTGTCACGCGTGCGAGTCCCAGATGTCGCCCTGGGTAGCGAGATAGGCGTCGGCCTCGCCGCCCATGATCAGCGCCGCCCACCACTCGATGAACTCGAAGAAGGCGCTGAAGGAGAGGCAGGCGGCACACACCAGGTAGAACAGCCAGCCGCCGCGCTGCAGCGGGGTTTTGCGCAGCAGCAGTTCGCGCGCCAGGATCGCAGGGATGAATCCTTGCGCGAAATGCCCGAGCCGGTCGTAGTGGTTGCGCGCGAGGTCGAAGGTGTCGCGGAACCAGTCGCCGAGCGGCGTCACGGCATAGGTGTACTTGCCGCCGTAGATCAGGATGACGCAGTGGATCGCGACCAGCCACAGCAACAGGCGGGTGAGGTCGAAGCGCCCGCGCAGCGACACGATCAGCGGCACGCCGACCAGCACCCAGATCACCTCCATGAACCAGGTCAGGCGGTCGGTGGGGGCGATGCCCGACCAGAGCAGCACGCCGCCGACCATGGCCAGCAGGAAGGCGCCTTCGGCGCGCGAAACGGTGGTGATGTGCATGGAGCAAAGCATACGCGCCCGCGCCGCGATTACGATGCGGATCCCGCCGTTTGAATCCGTGCCGCATGCTGTTTGCCCTGGCCCTGCTCGCCGCCACCGATCCGGACGCCGCGCACGCGCTCGACCGCATCGAGGTCAGTGCGGCGCGCGTGCGTGGCGTGCAGGCGTTCGACCTGCCGGCTTCGGTCAGTCGCGTCGACCTGCGCGCAGCGCATCAGGGCGCGGGAACAACGATCGCCAGCGCCCTGGGCGGAATTCCCGGGCTGGCGGCGCGCGATCGCCAGAACCACGCGCAGGACACCCAGCTTTCGGTCCGCGGCTTCGGCGCGCGCTCCACGTTCGGCGTGCGCGGCCTGCGGATCTACATCGACGGCATTCCCGCCACGATGCCCGATGGGCAAGGGCAGGTGTCGCATTTCGCGCTCGCCACGGCCCGCCGCGTCGACGTGCTGCGCGGGCCGTTCTCGGCATTGCATGGCAACTCCTCGGGCGGGGTGATCGAGTTGTGGAGTGACGACGACGCCGATCCCGGATTCGGCGCGCAGTTCGGCGCGGGGCGCGATGCCAGCCTCACCACGGCCGCCGACGGGCGCGGGGGAAACGAAGCGCGCGGCTATCGCTTGTCCGCCTCGCAGTGGCACAGCGACGGCTTTCGTGACCACGGCGTGGCTCGGCGCGCCTGGTATGGCGCAAGCTGGCATGCGGCAGTCGGTGACGACGGTCGGCTCGCACTGCGCTTCCAGCACTTCGATGCGCCCGAGGCGCAGGACCCGCTCGGCCTGACCCGCGCCCAGGCCGAGGCCGATCCCGGCCAGGCCGTCGACGCAGCGCGATTGTTCGATACACGCAAGTCGGTGGGACAGAACCAGTTCGGGCTGCGCGTCGAGCAGGCGCTGGGCACGTCGCACGCCCTGCAACTCACGGCGCATGCCGGCACGCGCCGGATTGAGCAATTCCTCGCGGTGCCGGTGTCGGCGCAGGCCAACCCGTTGCATGCGGGCGGCGTGGTCGATCTTCACAGCCGCCAGGCCGGCAGCGACGCGCGCTGGATCTGGCAAGGCGAATTGCTCGGTGGCGAGAGCGAACTCGCGGTCGGCGGCGAGCACCAGGCGCAACGCCAGCGGCGGCGCGGCTACGAGAATTTCCTCGACGCAACGCTCGGCGTGCGTGGTGCCTTGCGGCGCAACGAACGCAACCGCGTCGCCAACACCGACCTCTACGCGCAATGGTGGTGGCGCGTGGCCCCGCGCTGGTCGCTGCTGGCCGGCGTGCGCCGCAGCCGCGTGGCGTTTGGTTCCGACGATGCCTACGTCACGGCGGCCAATCCCGACGACAGCGGCCGCATCAGCTACCGCGAGACCACGCCCGTGGCCGGGCTCGGTTTCGCGCCGCACGCGAACCTGCGCCTGTACGCCTCGCATGGTCGCGGCTTCGAAACACCCACCTTCAACGAACTCGGCTATCGCGCCGACGGCGGTGCCGGCCTCGCCTTCGATCTGCGCGCCGCCCGCAGCGAACACCTGGAACTGGGTGCGAAATGGCGCAGCGACGCCGGCGCGCGCATCGAGACGGCGTGGTTCCGCGCCGATACCGACGACGAACTGGCGGTGGCGCGCAATCTCGGCGGCCGCAGCAGTTTCCGCAACGTGGGGCGGGCGCGCCGTTCCGGGGTCGAGCTGGGCCTGCACTGGCCCTGGCACGAGAATCTGGCGCTGGAGCTGGCCTACACCCGGCTCGATGCGCGCTTCCGTGAGGCGTTCCCGGTGTGCGCCGGCCCACCGTGCACCTCACCCGCCGCGCGTGTGGCGGCTGGCACCCGCATCCCCGGCACCGCGCGCGACCAGTTGTTCACGCGCCTGCAATGGACTGATGCGCCCTGGCAGGCGGCGCTGGAGATGACGGCGTCAGGGCCGATAGGTGTCAACGACCTCGGCAGCGAACGCGCCCCCGGCCACGCCCTCTGGCATCTGGAGCTGGCCAGGACCTGGCAGTTCGGTGGCGGCCAATGGCGCGCCAGCGCGCGCCTGGAGAACCTGCTCGATGCTTCGGCCATCGGCTCGGTGATCGTGAACGAGGCCAGCGGGCGCTACTACGAACCGGCCGCGGGGCGCGGGCTGTGGCTGGGCGCGCAGTGGCACTGGCGCCCTTGAGCCGCGCGCGCCTCACACTCGCGGCAGCGGCAAACCCTGGGCCTGTTTCACCGCACGCAGCACGAAGCTGGTACTGACATCGGCCACGCCGGCGGCGTTGAGCAGGTGATCGAGCAGGAAGCGCGAGAAGTGGTCGAGGTCGGCCACTACCACGTGCAGCAGGTAGTCCATGTCGCCGGTGAGCGCGTGGCAGGCCACCACTTCGTCCCAGCCTTCGAGCTGGGCCACGAACTGCGCAATCGATTCCTTGTCGTGCCGCGCCAGTTGCAGGCGCACGAAGGCCTGCAGCCCGAGGCCGAGCGCGAGCGGATCCAGGCGCGCGCCGTAACCGGCGATCACGCCCTCGCTTTCCAGCCGCTGCACCCGGCGCAAGGTGGCCGACGCGGAAAGGTTGACGCGCTCGGCCAGGTCGGCATTGCTGAGCCGGCCCTCGCGCTGCAGCAGGGCGAGGATGGCAAGGTCGATGCGGTCGAGCGAGGCTTGCGGCATCTGCGCGCGATCTTTTGGTTTGACGCAAGTATCGTGCGCTCATCAGCGGTATTGACGCAATATCGCAAGCCTGTTGCGCGATCTTCCCGCTAGGCTGTGCGGATTCCGGAGACCGCCATGAACAGCCCCCAGCGCCTCGAGCACCACCTCACCGACAAGGGCTACGTGCCGGTCTACGCCACCGGCGTGGTGGACCAGCCCTGGGCCACGTACTCGGCCACCGATCACGCGGTTTGGGCGCAGTTGTTCGCGCGCCAGCGCGAACTGCTCGTGGGTCGCGCCAGCAGCGAGTTCCTGCGCGCACAGGCAGCGATGGGCATGGCACCGGATTGCATTCCGAAATTCGACGACATCAACCGCCTGCTGCGCGCCGCCACCGGATGGGAACTGGTGGGGGTCGAGGGCTTGCTGCCCGAACTGGTGTTCTTCGAGCACTTGGCGAACCGGCGCTTCCCGGTGACCTGGTGGATCCGCAAGCCGGAGCAACTCGACTACCTGAGCGAACCGGATCTGTTCCACGATCTGTACGGACACGTGCCGCTGCTGATGAACCCGGTCTTCGCCGACTACATGCAGGCCTATGGCCGCGGCGGGGTGAAGGCACACGCGGTGGGCCCGCACGCGCTGGTCAACCTGACCCGCCTGTACTGGTACACCGTGGAGTTCGGCCTGATCCGCGAGCCGGGCGGGCTGCGCATCTACGGATCGGGCATCGTGTCGAGCAAGGGCGAGTCGATCTACTGCCTCGACTCCGCCGCGCCCAACCGCATCGGCTTCGACCTGGAACGCGTGATGCGAACCCGCTATCGCATCGACACCTACCAGAAGACCTACTTCGTGATCGACAGTTACGAGCAGCTGATCGACGCCACGCGCCCGGACTTCACTCCGCTCTACGCGCGCCTCGCAAGCCAGGACACGATCCCGGCCGGCACCGTGCAAGACAGCGACAGCGTGTTCACGCGCGGCACGGGCGAAGGCTGGGCCACCGACGCCGACACCTGACGCCCGGATCAGGGCGCCGCGGCCAGCGGCGTCGTGCGGCCCGGTGACGCGGGGCCGGGCGTTCGCTTCGGCAGGTACTTGCGGTTCAACCACGCGCGCGCCACGAACACCATCGCCAGCGGACCCAGCCAGGCGATGTTCACCCAGAGCGGGTTGGCCAGCGCCGGCACCAGGCGCGGCAGGCCGACCGCGAGAAAAGCGATGTGGGTGGCGGCGGCATTGCCCAGCATCGCGCCCATGTGCTCGGACAACCACCAGCGTGGATCGGTGGGTGCGCTGCGCGCGAAGCGACGCATCTGGAAGAAGCCGAGGAAGCCGATCGCCGAGAACGACACGATCACCAGCTGCATCTGGCGCGCAAAAAATACGCCCAGCACCACGATGCCGAGCGCGCCCGCGAGATTGAGCCAGGTGAGGGCGCGGTACACCGGCCCGGTGTAGCGCGCCCAGTCGCGCTTGTCGCGGATCGCACGCCAGGCCTGCCACAGGCCGGAGGCAACGATCAGCACCAGGTACAGGAGGAATCCGCCGATCACGAGCTTGCCGGCGGCCAGAATCAACAGCGACAGCGGCAAGCCGGTGGCGACAATGCCGCTCATCGCGATCAGGTAGGCCTTGCCCGCGCCCTTGTGCACCGGGCTGCCCTTCTTCGCGAGGCCCGCGATCCAGAACGTGATCAGGGCAATCACGCCGGTCGCGATGTGGATGCTGGCCAAGCCTTGGTAGATGCTCATTGCAAACCTCCGGAAGGGTGGCGACAGCCTGAGCCGCGCGGTGCGCGCGCAACAGGTGCCGCGCGTCACCGCGCGACCTGCCGAAAGTCATCTCGTGTGCAGCGCAGGGCCGCGGCGTTGCTGCCCGGCTAAGCGGGAACGGAGGGCAGCAGCCACAGCACGCCGGCCGCGGCCACCAGCATGGCCAGCAGGCCGAGCGCCACGCGCAGGCCGTAGGCGGCACCGCCGCTGACGACGGCCACCACCGATTTCGATGCCACGCTGGCCGCGAGCAGGGCCAGCACGCCCCAGCGCGCGTGTTCGGGTGTCAAGCCGCCACTGCGACTGAGCTGGGCCAGGCTGGCCGCGGCGGCATGCAGTTCGGCCAGCGCCGCGAGGGTGGCGGCCACCAGGGCGCCGGCATCGCCGAACACGCGCTGCAACCAGGCCGACACCAGCAACACACCCGCCACCACGGCAGCAAAGGTCAGGGCGTGTCCGAGCCGGAAGGCACGCGCCTGCGGGGCGCTGGGCAAATCCCTGGGGTCGCGCGGCGCGTGCCACAGTCCCAGCAGAGCGCCCGCCAGCAGCACCGTGCCGGCGGCGAGCAAGGGCCAGCGCACCAGTCCGAGCAGGGCCGGGGCGGCCGCGCCGATGACCAGCGCAAACAGCAGCAGCGAGGCTAGATTGGCGAACAGCGCCGCCGCCACCGCGGCGGTGCGCAGGCCCGGGGTTTCCTGCACGCGCTGGCCGAAACCGGCGGTGGCTGCGGTAGACGAGGCGAAACCGGCGAAGAAGCCCGCCACCGGCAGGCCCCAGCGCGCGCCGATCAGGCGCAAGGCCACGTGCCCCGCGGCACCGATGGCCATCACCATCGCCACCAGTTGCCCCAGTGCCGACGGCACCAGCACCTTCCACGGATCGATCGGCCGATCCGGCAGCAGCGGCACCACGATCAGCAGCGTCGCCGCCAGCAACAGCAGGTCGCGCATCTCGCGTTCGCTGATCAACTCGCGGGTGAGATGGTGCAGCCATTGGCGCGAAGCCAGCAGCACCGCCACCGCCACACCCAGCGCCGCCGCGAGCAGCGGCTGCTGCATCGCCAGCGCGCCGAGCCAGAAGGTCAGCAACATCGCGATCTCGCCGGTGACACCGGGATGCTCGGCCGAGGTGCGCAGGTAGCTCGCCACCGCCAGCGCGACGACACCGAGCGCCGCGCTCGCCAGCATCCATGGTCCCAGCACCTGCGCCACCGCACCGAGCAGGGCGAGCAAGGCATGGGTGCGCACCCCGGCCGCGGCCGGCGCTTCTTCCTCGCCTTTGCGGCGCTCGCGCTCGATCCCGATCAGCATGCCCAGGCCCAGCGCAGCAACGAGGCCGGGCAGCAGTGCGGTCGGCAAGTCCATGCGTCACTCCGGAAAAACCGTCCCGAGCATGCACCGCGCCCGCCCGCGCTTGCAACGCAGGCGTCGCGCCGGACAATGCGCCATCCCTCCGCGCCGGCCCTGCCATGTCCAGTCCCTCGCCTGCCGTCTCCCTGACCCGCTACCTGATCGAGGAGCAGCGCGCCGGCCGCATCAGCGCCGACTTGCGCCTCTTGATCGAAGTGGTGGCCCGTGCCTGCAAGTCGATCTCGATCGCGGTCGGCAAGGGCGCGCTCGGTGGCGTGCTGGGCGACGCCGGCACCGGCAATGTGCAGGGCGAGGCGCAGAAGAAGCTCGACGTGCTGAGCAACGAGATCCTGCTCGAAGCCAACGCCTGGGGCGGGCATCTGGCGGGATTGGCTTCCGAGGAGATGGATCACTCGCAGCCGATTCCCGACGTGTATCCACGCGGCAACTACCTGCTGCTGTTCGATCCGCTCGACGGCAGTTCCAACATCGACGTGAACATTTCCGTCGGCACCATCTTCTCGGTGCTGCGCTGCCCCGAAGGCGTGACCACGCCGCGCGACGAGCACTTCCTGCAACCGGGCACGGCGCAGGTGGCGGCCGGCTACTGCACCTATGGGCCCAGCACCATGCTGGTGCTCACGGTGGGCCACGGCACCCACGCGTTCACGCTCGACCGCGAGGTCGGCAGTTTCGTGCTGACCCAGCGCGACCTGCGCATTCCGGAAGAAACGAAGGAGTTCGCGATCAATGTCTCCAACCAGCGCCATTGGGAAGCGCCGATGCAGGCCTATGTCGCTGACCTGCTGGCCGGCAGGCAAGGCCCGCGCGGCAAGGATTTCAACATGCGCTGGGTGGCGAGCATGGTGGCCGATGTGCATCGCATCCTGAGCCGCGGCGGCATCTTCATCTATCCCTGGGATCGCAAGGACCCGGACAAGGCCGGCAAGCTGCGCCTGCTGTACGAGGCCAACCCGATGAGCCTGCTGGTGGAACAGGCCGGCGGTGCCGCCAGCACCGGGCGCGGGCGCTTGCTGGAACTGCAACCCGTCGCGCTGCACCAGCGTGTGCCGGTGTTCCTCGGCAGCAAGCGTGAAGTCGAGGCTGCGACGCGCTACCACCTCGACCACGACGGCGCCGCGTGAGCCACGACTTCATCGAGGTCTACGACGACGCGCTGCCGCGCGAGACCTGCCAGGCCTTGATCCGGCAGTTCGAGGCCAGCCCGCACGTCGTGCCCGGACAAGTCGGGAGCGGCGTGATCAAGGAGCTGAAGGACAGCAGCGACATCACGATCAGCGGCAAGCCGGAGTGGCGCGAGGCCGAGGCCACGCTCAACCAGGCCGTGTTCCTGGGCCTCGCGCGCTATCTGCGGCGCTACGCCTATGCCCTGATCGCGCCGCTGGCGCTGCAGATCCAGCATCCGGCCACCGGCGCGGTGCAACGCATCGACGAAGCCGCGCTGCGCGACCTTCCCGACGAACAGCTGTTCAACGTGTTGCGCTATGCCTTCCGACCCGGTGCAATCAACCTGCAACGCTACCGCGCTGGCTCGGGCGGTTATCCGTACTGGCACTGCGAGCTGTTCCCGCGCAGTCCGAACGCCGAGCAACTGCACCGACACGTGCTCTGGACGATCTACCTCAACGATGGCTTCAGCGCCGGCGAAACCGAGTTCCTCTACCAGCAGCGCAAGATCGTGCCGAAGGCGGGCAGCCTGTTGATCGCGCCCACCGCCTTCACCCACACCCATCGCGGCAACACACCGCTCGGGCGCGACAAGTACATCGCCACCAGCTGGGTGCTGTTCCAGCGTGCCGAGACGCTGTTTCCGCCTGCAAGCTGAATCCGCGCGACGCGGACCTCGCCGCCAGCGCGGCGTGTGCCGTCCGAATCCGGCGAGTATCGGCCCGCGTCTGCACCCAGCATCAGCGCCCGACCAACCCTCGGAGTGGCGCATGACCCCGTTTCGACTTTCCGGCCTCGATCCGACAACCTTCATCGACCTGTTCGAACGCGACGACGAGACCCTGGCGCGCTCGAACATCCGGCGCGTGCGCGCCACCGCGGCCTTCGGCTTTCCGTGCCGGATCAGCCTGGAGGACGCCGCGGTGGGCGAGGAACTCCTGCTGCTGCCGTTCCAGCACCTGCCGCAGGCCAGTCCCTATCAGGCCTCGGGCCCGATCTTCGTGCGGCGCGGCGTTGCGCAGGCGATCCTCGCGCCGGGCGAGATTCCACCGTACGTGGCGCGCCGCCTGATGTCGCTGCGTGCCTATGACGCCGAGCACCTGATGCGCGACGCCGACGTCGTCGACGGTGCCAGCGTGGCGCACGCGTTGTCGGCATTGCTGGCGCGTCCCGAGATCGCCTACGTGCACCTGCACAACGCCAAGCGCGGCTGTTACTCCTGCCTCGCGCAGCGCGCCTGAGCGCCGACCGGCGATCAGAACGGTACGCGTTGGATCACGACCTGGCGCTGCGTGCCCTGCAGGGTGAACTCGAACTCGGCGCGTTGTGCATCGAGAAAGCGCAAACGCACCGTGCCGGCAGCCTCGGTGCGCACCGCGGCCGGATCGACGCCGCGGCGGATCGCGTCGATCCCGAGGTAACGGGTGCGGTACAGCACGCCTTCCCAGCGATCCGGTGCCAGCCAACGCCCGTCGGCCGCCAGCAACCATTGCTGCGCGCCGAGATCGTCATAGGTGTACCAGGCCGCGACCAGGCGGTGGTCGGCGCGCTGATCCAGCGCATAGCCGGAGCCGGATTCCGCGGGGTTCCACCACAGGCCGCCGAAGTCGGCGAAGGGCGTGCTGGCGGTGTCCTTGTCGAGCGCGGCCGCAACCTTGTCCTGCAGCGCGAAATAGTCCTCGTGCATCTGGCCGAAGACTCCGTCGAGCACGAGCACGGCCGCGATGTTGCGGCGCGTATCGAGCCAGGGCGCGAAGCCGAAGGCTCCCGGGCTGCTGGCCTTGAGGGTGTGGCCTTGCGCATCTTCGTTGTCGATCCAGTGCCCGATGCCGTAGCCCGCGGCTTCGGGAAACGGCGTGTGCAGCACCTGCGCACCGATGGTCTGGCGGCGACGCATTTCCTGCACCGTCGCGCGATCAAGCAGGCGCTTGCCCGCGTGCCGGCCTGCGTCCAGATGCAGTTGCACCAGGGCGAGGTAGTCGGCCGCGGTGGAATACGCCCCGCCGGCTATGCGCGGATTGCCCGGATTGCTGCCCGGCAGATAGCCGTAATCGGTCTGTTGCAAGCCGAGCGGCTGCGCGAGTTGTTCGCGGAACAACTGGTTCCATTCCTTGCCGGTGGCGCGTTCGGCCATCCATCCGGCCACCTGCATGGCGTTGCCGCCATAGTCGAGCGTGGTGCCAGGCGTCGAGACCAGGGGCAGGGCGAGGATCTGGCGCGCGCAGGCTTCCAGCGTGGTGCGGCGATCATCCAGGCACGGCGCGCCACCGAAAAAGTCGCCGCCCGGCAGGCCCGAGGTCATCGAGAACAATTGCCGCAAGGTGAGCCCGGCCTTGTCGGCCGGTACGTCGGGGGCGTAGCGATCCAGGCGATCGTCCCAGTGCAGCTGGCCCTGATCGACCAGTCGCGCAATCACCGTCGCCGACAGCCACTTGGTGGCCGAGGCGATCGCCACGCGGGTGTCGAGCTGATAGCCGCCGAAACTGCGCGCGTAGACCTCGCGCCCATCCTGCGAGATGCGCAGCACCGCGCCCGGCAGCCGATAGCGCTGCACGATCAACTCGACCTGCGCGGTGACGGCATCGAAATTCGGCGTAGCTTGCGCCATCGCCAGCGGTGCCGCGAGGCCCAGGCAAAGTGCGAGGCAGAAGGATCGGGACACACGGACTCCAGGGCAGGGAAACACGGCGGCCAACGCGGCAGGGCGGCATCCGGTTGACACGAGCGACCCGCGTGAACTTTCGCCCATCCCGCACCTGTTGCCTGACTCAGAACAGTTCCCCCTGGGGCGAGGGCGGCCGCGCGGGCGTCGGCTTGCGCGGCGCGACAAACTGCGTGGTGTCGAGCGCCAGGCGTTGCGCGTCGTAACCCAGGCGCTGCTGCGCGAGTCGGAAGCGGCGTGCAATGAGCTGCGCGAACGGGCCTTCACCGCGCTGGCGCTGGCCGAAGCGGGCATCGTATTCGCGCCCGCCGTGCAGTTGCCGCATCAGGCTGAGGATGTGTTCGGCGCGCTCCGGGTAGTGCGTGTGCAGCCAGTCGCGGAACAGATCCTTGAGTTCGTGCGGCAGGCGCAGCAGCACGAAGCCCGCCCAGCGTGCGCCGGCCTCGCGGCAGGCTTCCAGGATGCCTTCCAGCTCGGCGTCGTTGAGCATCGGGATGATGGGTGAGACGTTGACGCCCACCGGCACGCCTGCAGCGCGCAAGGTGTGGATCGCCTGCAGCCTTCGATGCGGGGCCGAGGCACGCGGCTCCATGCGCGCCGCGAGCCGGTTGTCGAGCGTGGTCACCGACAGGTAGACCTTCACGAGATTGCGTTGCGCCAGCGGCGCGAGCAGATCGAGATCGCGCTCCACCATCGCGTTCTTGGTGACGATGGTGAAGGGATGCCCGCACTCGGCCAGCACCTCGATGATCTCGCGCGTGATGCGGTAGCGCTTCTCGATCGGCTGGTACGGGTCGGTGTTGGCACCAAGCGCGATCGGGTCGGGGCGATATCCGGGGCGGGCCAGCTCCGCGCGCAGCAGCTCGGCCGCATTGGTCTTGGCGAACAGCCGGGTTTCGAAATCCAGCCCGGGCGAGAGTTCGAGATAGCTGTGCGAAGGCCGCGCATAGCAGTAGCTGCAACCGTGCTCGCAGCCGCGGTAGGCATTGATCGACTGGGTGAAGGAGAGATCGGGCGACGCATTGCGGCTGATGATGCGGCGCGCACGCTCCTCGGTGACGCTCGTCTTCGGCGGTGCGACCGGCTCGCCGTCGACGAACCAGCCATCGTCCTCGGCCTGGTGCCGGGAGCGGATGTAGCGGCCTTCGGGATTCACGCCCTGGCCGCGGCCCTTGATCGGCGTGCTCATCGCCACAGGCTACGCCCTTGCGGTCGCGCTGGCTGCGACTATGCTGGCCGCATGATCGAACGCCTGCTCGGCCTCTGGGACGCGATCGCAGCGATCCCGCACGTGGGCTGGTATCTGTCGCTGGGATGGGGCGTGTATCTGCTGCTGCTGGCCGGCTGGATCGTGCTGCAGAAGCGCGAACCGGTGGCAACGCTGAGCTGGGTGCTCAGCCTCGCGGCATTGCCGGTGATCGGCTTCGTCATCTATTACTTCCTCGGCCCGCAACGCATCCATCGGCAACAGCTCAAGCGCGCTCGCGCCCGCGCCGCGCTGCAGGGCTGCATCCCGCCCAACGACGATCACGCCGACAGCGCCGACCTCGCGCGCCTGGCCCACGCCACCACCGGCTTCCCGCCGACGCGCAGCGCGCGCGTCGACCTGCTGGTGGGCGGGGCGCGCACCTTCGACGCGCTGCTCGACGCCATTGCCGCGGCACGCCACCACGTCCACCTCGAGTACTACATCGTCGATCCGGACCGGACCGGCACCCTGATCCGCGACGCGCTGGCGGAGCGCGCCCGCGCCGGGGTGCGGGTGCGCCTGCTGCTCGATACGGTTGGCTCCGGCCGCCTTTCGCGACGCTTCCTCGCGCCGCTGCGCGAAGCGGGGGTGGAGATCGGCTGGTTCCATCCGTTCCGGTTGCGCTGGATCCGCAGCCCGCGAATCAACCTGCGCAATCACCGCAAGCTGGTCGTGGTCGATGGCGTGATCGCCTTCACCGGCGGCATCAACCTCACTGACAGCGAGAACCAGCGGGTGCGGACCGATGCCTACCACGACCTGCACCTGCGCCTGGAGGGGGCAGCGGTGCGTTCCCTGCAGGCCACCTTCCTGGAAGACTGGTCGTATGCGCAGCAGGTATCGCTGCGCGATGAAGGCCTGTGGCCGGAAGCGGAGCCCGGCGCGATCCCCACCCTGGTGCTGCCTTCCGGCCCCGACGTGCCGTGGGAATCGATTCATCGCCTGCACATCGAGGCGATCAGCAAGGCGGATCGGCGGGTGTGGCTGGTGACGCCGTACTTCGTGCCGACCGAATCCACCCGCTATGCCCTGACCTCGGCCGCGCTGCGCGGCGTGGACGTGCGCCTGCTGGTGCCGCGGCGCAGCGACTCGCGCATCGTCAGCGCCGCGGCCCGCTCCTATTACGACGAGTTGCTCGCGGCCGGTGCGCGCGTGTTCGAGTACCAGCCACGCATGTTGCACAGCAAGGCCTTGCTGGTGGACGCGGAAACCGTGTTGGTCGGCAGCGCCAACTTCGACAATCGCAGCTTCCGCCTGAACTTCGAGCTCTCGCTGCTGCTGCGCGACACCACGCTGGCGGCCGAGCTCGAAGCGGTATTCCTCACCGACCTGCGCGAGGCGCGCGAGATCCCCGCCCGGCGCGAGCGCGCCAGCCTGCCCGCACGCCTGGCCGAAGCCAGCGCACGCCTGTTGTCGCCGCTGTTGTAGCGCGCGCGTCGCAACGACCCGCGGGCGCTTGGGCTACACTTTCCGGCAGTCGGAACGGTTCGGAGCTCGTATGCGTTGGTTGTGGTTCGTCGGCACCCTGGGCTGTCTTGCGATCGCGTTCCGCACCCATTCCATGGGCCTGGCGGCGCTGTGCCTGATCGGTGCGCTGGTGACCTTGCTGGCGGGTACGCTGGCCCTGGCCTCGCGTCGCATCGACAGCCGCAGCCAGAACACCTCCGCGATGCTCGATCCGGTGGCGATGCGCCACATGCGCGAGAGCATCGAACGGCGCAAGCGCGACACCGAGGGCGGCGTGGCGACGACGGCCGCGGTCGGTGGCGCCGCGACGCAACGCGATCCGGACACCGATGTCGACAGCGTCTCGCTCGGCGGCGGCGACGGCGGCAACAGCAGCGACTGATCCGCGCATCGCGCACGATTCCCGCGGATATCTGCCATGACATTCCAATCCCTGTTCGTCACCCTGCTGATCGGCGGCGTCGCCGGCTGGCTGGCCGGCCTGATCCGCAAGGGCCGCGGCTTCGGCCTGCTCGGCAACCTGGTGGTTGGCATCGTCGGCGCCTTCGTCGGCACCTGGGTCCTCGGCCTTGCCGGCGTCTCGATCGGAGGCGGCATCGTCGCGGCGATCCTCAACGCGGTGATCGGCGCCTTGCTGGTGCTGTTCCTGCTGGGCCTGGTGAAACGCCGCTGAGGCGCGCCGTTCAGCGCGCGATATCGACGTCCCTGGTTTCGCGCAGGAACAATGAGCCGATGACGAAGCTCATCAGCGCCACCGCGATCGGATACCAGAGGCCGGAGTAGATGTCTCCCGTGGCCGCCACCATCGCGAACGCGGTGGTGGGCAGGAAGCCGCCGAACCAGCCGTTGCCGATGTGATACGGCAGGGACATCGAGGTGTAGCGGATGCGGGTCGGGAACAGCTCCACCAGCCAGGCCGCGATCGGTCCGTAGACCATCGTCACGTAGATCACCAGCAGGGTGAGCAGGGCCAGCACGGTCGCATGATCGATGCGGGCCGGATCAGCCTTCGTCGGGTATCCCGCCGCACCCAGCGCCGCCTGCAGTTCGGCGGTGAAGCGAGCGGCTTCCGCGTCATCCGCTCGGTTGCCTTCGAAGGCGCGGACCGTGCGATCGCCAATGTGGATCGTGGCGATGCTGCCGGCGGCGGCGCTGCGGTTCGCATAAGGCGTGCCGCCGCGTGCCAGGGCGCTCTTGGCGAGGTCGCAGGAGCTGGTGTAGGCGCGGGTCCCGACCGGATTGAACTGGAACGAACAAGTCGACGGATCCGCCGCCACGGTCACCGGGCTGTGGCTTGCGGCGGCTTCCAGCGCGGGGTTCGCCGCGTGCGTCAGCGCCCGGAAGATCGGGAAATAGGTCAGCGCGGCGATCAGGCAGCCGGCCAGCACGATCGGCTTGCGCCCGATCCGGTCGCTGAGCCATCCGAACACGATGAAGAAGGGCGTACCGATGATCAGGCTGCCGGCGATCAGCAGGTTCGCGGTGGTGGCATCAACCCTGAGCGTCTGGGTCAGGAAGAACAGCGAGTAGAACTGGCCCGCGTACCACACCACGGCCTGTCCGGCGGTGGCGCCGAACAGCACCAGCAGCACGATCTTGCCATTGCCGGTAAAGAAGCTCTCGCGGATGGGCGCCCTGGAGGTCTTGCCCTCGGCCTTCATCTGCTGGAACAGCGGCGACTCGTTCAGTTGCAACCGGATCCAGACCGAGATGCCGAGCAGCACGATCGAGACGAGGAAGGGAATGCGCCAGCCCCAGGCCTCGAAGGCTTCCGGCCCGGTCCACAAGCGCACCCCGAGGATCACCAGCAGCGACAGGAACAGGCCGAGGGTGGCGGTGGTCTGGATGAAGCTGGTGTAGAGGCCGCGCTTTCCCGCGGGCGCGTGTTCGGCCACGTAGGTGGCCGCGCCGCCGTACTCGCCGCCCAGCGCCAGGCCCTGGGCAAGTCGCAGCGTGATCAGCAGGATCGGTGCGGCGATGCCGATGCTGGCGTAGCCCGGCAGCACGCCGACCAGGAAGGTCGAGGCACCCATCAGCACGATGGTGACGAGGAAGGTGTACCTTGCGCCCGATCAGGTCGCCGAGCCGCCCGAACACGAGGGCGCCGATCGGCCGCACCGCAAACCCGGCGGCGAAGGCCAGCAGGGCGAAGATGAAGCCGCTGGCGGGATCGAGCGCCGAGAAGAACTGCCGCGCGATGATCGCGGCCAGCGCGCCATACAGGTAGAAGTCGTACCACTCGAACACGGTGCCGAGGCTGGAGGCCAAGATCACCTTCCTGTGGCCCTGGCTGAGTGGCGTGGCTGCAGCGGCGTCGGAGGGGCGGGAGTCGGGCATGGGTCAGCTCGGAGAACGCTGCGCCGCGGCGACAATAGGTCGGCGTAGCCAGCGACCGGAGCATAGATCAGGCCGCGGTGGCCACTACGACCAAGGTCCATGCCCCCGGGTCGAACCGGAGGCAGGGCGCGGGGCTAGACTGGCCGTCGATCCGCACCTGCCGCGAGGGCCTGTCCATGGCAACCGACCGCATCGTTCCCGCAAGCCCCGAGTTCAGCGCGCGTGCCGCGATCCGGGGCGAGGACTACACCCGCCTTTACGCGCAGTCGCTGGACGAGCCCGAACGATTCTGGGGCGAGGTGGCGCAACGGCTGGAGTGGATCACGCCGCCCACGCGGATCAAGGACGTGTCCTACGACCTGCGCGATTTCCGCATCCGCTGGTATTCCGATGGCGAACTGAACCTCGCGGTGAACTGCCTGGATCGGCACCTCGCGGATCGCGGGCACAAGACCGCCCTGCTGTGGGAAGGCGACGATCCGTCGGAGTCGCGCCACATCAGCTACCGCGAACTACACCGGATGGTTTGCGAGCTCGGCAACGCACTGCGCCATCTCGGGGTGAAGAAGGGCGATCGGGTCACGCTCTATCTGCCGATGATTCCCGAGGCGGCGGTTGCGATGCTGGCCTGCGCCCGCATCGGTGCGGTGCATTCCGTGGTGTTCGGAGGCTTCTCGCCCGAGTCGCTGGCCGGACGCATCGCCGACTGCGGTTCGCGGGTGGTGATCACCGCCGACGAAAGCCTGCGTGGCGGCAAGCACGTGCCGCTCAAGGCGAACGTGGACGAAGCCCTCCGGCGCGACGGCACCCAGTGCGTCGAGACCGTGCTGGTGGTGAAACGCAGCGGCCGCGCCGTGCCGATGCAGATGCCGCGCGATCGCTGGTATTCAGCCGTGGTCGAGGGCCAGCCCGCGACTTGCGAGCCGGAACGCATGAATGCGGAAGATCCGCTGTTCATCCTCTACACCTCGGGCAGCACCGGCAAGCCCAAGGGCGTGCTGCACACCACGGGCGGCTATGCGGTCTGGGTGAGCTACACCCACGAATGCGTGTTCGACCTGCGCGAGGACGACGTGTTCTGGTGCACCGCCGACGTGGGTTGGGTGACCGGCCACAGCTATGTGCTGTACGGACCGCTGTGCAACGGCGCCACCAGCCTGATGTTCGAAGGCGTGCCGAACCATCCGGACACGAGCCGCTTCTGGGAGGTGTGCGACAAGCACCGGGTCACGATCTTCTACACCGCGCCCACCGCGATCCGCGCCCTGATGCGCGAAGGCGAGGCCCCGGTGAAAAAGGCGCGACGCGATTCGATCCGCCTGCTCGGCACCGTCGGCGAGCCGATCAATCCCGAGGCCTGGGAGTGGTACCACCGCGTGGTGGGCGAGGGGCGGTGTCCGGTGGTCGATACCTGGTGGCAGACCGAGACCGGCGGCATCCTGATCGCACCGCTGCCGGCGGCGATACCGCAGAAACCCGGTTCCGCCACCCGACCCTTCTTCGGCGTAGAACCTGCCATCGTCGATGCCAACGGCGTCGTGCTCGAAGGCGCCTGCGAGGGCAACCTCGTGCTGCTCGATTCCTGGCCAGGGCAGATGCGCACGGTCTACGGCGATCACGCGCGCTTCATCGATACCTATTTCAGGACCTATCCCGGCACCTATTTCACCGGCGACGGCTGCAGGCGCGACGCCGATGGCTACTACTGGATCACCGGTCGCGTCGACGACGTGATCAATGTCAGCGGCCACCGCATCGGCACCGCGGAAGTGGAAAGCGCCCTGGTGGCGCATCCGAAGGTGGCCGAGGCCGCCGTGGTGGGCGCGCCGCATGAGCTCAAGGGCCAAGGCATCTACGCCTACGTCACGCTCAACGCCGGCATCGCGGCGAGCGAGGAACTGCGCAAGGAACTGGTGGCCTGGGTGCGCAAGGAAATCGGTCCCATCGCCTCGCCCGACTGGCTGCAGTGGGCACCGGGCCTGCCCAAGACCCGCTCGGGCAAGATCATGCGCCGCATCCTGCGCAAGATCGCGGAGAACGCGCCGGAACAACTGGGCGATACCTCGACCCTGGCCGATCCATCGGTGGTGGAGAGCCTGCTGCGCGAGCGCCTGGTGCGGTAGCCGCTACGCGCCGCGACGGCAGCGTCACTTCTCGACGAAGGCGCGTTCGAACACGTACTGGCCGGGCGTGCCGATGCGCGGCGCGGCCACGAAGCCACGCGCATCCAGGATCGCGCGGAAATCGGCCAGCATCTGCGGGCTGCCGCAGATCATGGCGCGATCCCGCGCGGCATCGAGCGGCGGCAAGCCGAGATCGACCAGCATCCGGCCAGAATCGAGCAGGTCGGTGACGCGGCCACGGGTGCGGAAATCCTCGCGACTCACCGCCGGGTAGTAGTGCAGTTTTTGCCGAATCATCTCGCCGAGGTATTCGTGCTGCGGCAGCTCGCGTTCGATGTAGTCGCGATAGGCCAGATCCGCCACGCCACGTACGCCGTGCGTCACCACCACGTGCTCGAAACGCTCGTAGGTGTCGGGATCCTTGATCGTCGCCAGGAAAGGCGCGAGGCCGGTGCCGGTGGACAACAGGATGAGGGTGCGGCCCGGATGCAGATCGGAGATCAGCAGGGTGCCGGTGGGCTTGCGGCTGATCAGGATCTCGTCGCCTTCCTTCAGGTGCTGCAGGCGCGAGGTGAGCGGGCCGTCGGGCACCTTGATGCTGAAGAACTCGAGCTGTTCCTCCCAATTCGCACTCGCGATGGAATACGCGCGCAGCAGCGGCTTGTCGTTCACCATCAGCCCGATCATCACGAACTGCCCGTTCTCGAACCGCAGCCCGTCGTCACGCGTGGTGGTGAAGCTGAAGTAGGAATCGGTCCAGTGCCGCACCGCGAGGACGGTTTCGGTGCCGAGCGATTTGGACGCAGCGGGCGTAGCAGACATGCGTGAACAAGCAAGAGCGGGGCGCGCATTCTACTGCACCACCGCTACCCCATCCTCCAGACAGACCGTGCGCCGTTGCCCCAAGCGTCGCAGCAGGTTGCACCTCGCCCGCAGAGCCGGGCTTGCCCGGCTGGCTTCGCTGCAATACCTATTGAGTTCTTCACCGTGACCTCCCGACCTGCGAGGGATGAAACGGATGTCTGAGTTTCTCCCTGGACGTGCGCAATTGATGGACAGCCCGCGTCCTTCGACTTCGCGCCTTGGGCGCTACGCTCAGGATGAGCGGGGTTCGCAAATGCCGCTCATCCTGAGCGTAGGCCGCGAAGAGGCCGAAGCCGAAGGACGCCCAGTCTCTCGTCAACTATTGACGCAAAGCTCAATCGGATCGAGGCAGCCGAGCAAGCTCCGCTCTTCGCGCGCCTCATCGCGAGCCAATCACCACCCCCGTAGAGCCGGGCTTGCGCGGCTGGCTTCGCTTCGGTGCGGAAGGTCAATGCAGCGGAGCCCGCTTCGCGCTACTGGCAGGCGGGCGTGGCGCACATCAGCAGTCGGAACTCGCCGCTGCCCGCCGGATAGGCCATGACCGGGCGTCCATCGGCGCGCAAGGCGATCGCGAGCTGCGCGTCGCCGAAGGCCTGCGACTGGTCGACCGGACGCGCCGTGCCGCTGCTGCATTCTGTGTTGTTGCAGTCGAACAGCTTCAGCGTACCGGTCCCGGCCTGGTTGTAGAACACCAGCGGACGTCCATCGGCACGCAGGGTCAGGGCAGATTGCCCAAAGGTTTCGTTGCTGAGGAAATCGCGTCGAAGGTTGGCGCTGCAACCGGCGTCGCTGCAATCGTGCAGGAAACCGTTGCTGAAATCGCTGCTGCTCACCACGGGACGGTTGTCGCTGCGCACCGCCAGGCCCAGCACGAAACGGCTGCCGATGCCCTGCACCAGGCTGCGCAGCGTGCCGCTGCTGCAGTTCGCGTCGTTGCAGTCGTACAGCGCGTGGGTCGGATGCCCGAAGCTGCGCAGCGCGATCACCGGGGTGCCATTCGGTCGGATGCGGAAGGCCGAGGGCGAAAGTTGCGCGCTGCCCGGCACCACCGTGGTGATCGTGGGCGCGGCGCAGTTGGCATCGTTGCAGGCGACCACCTTGTTGTTGAAGCTGCCGTCGAAGTACACCATCACCGGCGTGTTGTCGGCGCGCACCGCGACGTGGCTGAAGGCGCCGAAACTGTCGCTGGCGGGCGTGCGCACGACGTTGCCGGCGCTACAGGTGGCGTTGCCGCAGATCACAAGGTTCTGCGCGCCGCCGCTGGGCCCGCCATAGGCCAGTACCGGGCGCCCATCACTGCGCAAGGCCAGGGCGACGTCGTTGCCGCTGGGCATGCCGCCGGATGTCACCGTGGCGCTGCTGCACTCGGCATCGTCGCAGTCGTACAGGCGCGGACCGGGCAGTGCCAGCAAAGGGCGGCCATCGGCGCGGATCACCAGACCCACGCGTTCGCCCCCGATGCCCGGGATCGAACGCAGCGGGTGATCGCAGATCGGCTGCCCGGCCTGGGTGATTCCGATCATCGGCGCGCCGCGCGCGCACAGCGCCGCCACGCGCAACTGAATCTCGAAGGGATTGACCTTGCTGGCGGTGACGACGCCCGGGCCGATCTTGCTGTTGCCCACCGCGTTGTCCGCCAGCTTTGGAAACGTGACCGACCCGTCAGCCAGCTCGGCCGTGCCCACGCTCGCATCGACGATGTTGTTGGCGACGATGGTGTTGTCGGTGACGGACGCGGCGCGCAATGCATACGGGGTGGGCGTCACCGCCTGGCGCGGACTGAGCACGACGAAGGCCGGGTCCCCCACCTTGCGCACCTGGATCTCGAGGAAGCGCGGCGAGCCGTCGAACGCGGCCCCGAAATCCAGCGCCGCCGTGAACACGCCCTCGCTCACCGTCTGCGCCATCACGTTCACCGGCCCGGCCAGCGGACTGCCGCCGGTATCGGCCGCGTAAAGCGTGAACTGGAAATCGTAGTCGCCGTCCGCCGCGGCACTACCGTTGGCTTTCAACGAACCCTGATAGGTGAACCCGGTCGCCAGCGGCGCCGCCGACACCAGCGCGCTCCAGCACAGACAGAACAGCAGGAGCAGATAGGCTCGAATACGCATGGGAGGCCCCGAAACGTGTGGTGATAGCCCCTTATACGCGGGTTTGGGGCGAGACCTAGCAAGTCGACACGCCCCTGGGTTTCGCTCGTGTAGCGACGCTTCGCATCAGGGCCGGCGCGGCGACTTGCAAGCCTGTCTCAGCCGCTGAGACGGGCATCGGCGAAAAGTCGGGCATGCCCGATGAGGTTCCCGATGCTCGCGCTCCGACACCCCGACGACGACGAACCCACTCACCAGCTCATCCGCAGCACGCCTGACGGCCGTGCCCTGGGGGAGCGTCTGCAGCGCAAGTACGCCGAACGCATCACCGGCTGTCTGCACCAGCCCGCGCGTGAAGGGCGATACGGGCCGTTTCCCCGTGCCTTGCCCGAGGCCTTGCAGCGCGCGCTGCGCGCGCGCGGCGTGACGCAGCTGTATGCCCATCAGGCCGAGGCCTGGGAGGCGGCGCAGGCGGGCCGGCACGTGTTGATCGCCACGCCCACGGCTTCGGGCAAGACCCTGTGCTACACCCTGCCGGTGCTGGCGGCGGCGATGCATCCTTCGACTTCGGCGCGGCGCACGACCGCTCATGGTGAGCGTAGCGCAGCGGAGTCGAACCACGCTCAGGATGAGCGCAAAGGCAGCAAGGCGCTGTACCTGTTTCCCACCAAGGCCCTGGCGCAAGATCAAGTGGCGGAACTGCTGGAACTGACCCGGGCCGGGAATCTCGGGGTGAAAGCCCACACCTTCGACGGCGATACGCCGGGCGATGCGCGTCAGGCCATTCGCCTGCATGGCGACATCGTGGTCAGCAATCCTGACATGCTGCACCAGGGCTTGTTGCCGCATCACACCAAGTGGGCGCAGTTTTTCGAAAGCCTGCGCTATGTCGTGATCGACGAGATCCACAGCTATCGCGGCGTGTTCGGCTCGCATCTGGCCAATGTCCTGCGTCGACTCAAGCGCGTGTGTGCCTTCTACGGATCCACGCCGCAATTCATCCTGTGCTCGGCCACGATCGGCAATCCGCAACAGCACGCCGAAGCACTGATCGAGGACACCGTTGAGGCCATCACCGAAAGCGGCGCACCCAGCGGCGAGAAGCACGTCCTGCTGTGGAATCCGCCGGTGCTGAATCCCGATCTGGGCCTGCGCGCCTCGGCGCGTTCGCAGAGCAACCGCATCGCGCGGCTGGCGATCAAGGCCGGGCTCAAGACCCTGGTGTTTGCGCAGTCGCGCACGATGGTGGAAGTGCTGACCAAGTATCTCAAGGACGTGTTCGACCACGATCCGCGCAAGCCGGCGCGCATCCGTGCCTATCGCGGCGGCTATCTGCCGACCGAACGCCGCGCCGCCGAACGCGACATGCGCGCCGGCAACGTCGACGGCATCGTCAGCACCTCGGCGCTGGAACTGGGCGTGGATATCGGCAGTCTCGATGTCGTGGTGCTCAATGGTTATCCGGGATCCATTGCCGCCACGTGGCAGCGTTTCGGCCGCGCCGGTCGTCGCCAGCAGGCGGCGCTGGGCGTGTTGGTGGCGAGCAGCCAGGCGCTGGATCAATACCTGGTGAGGCATCCGGAGTTCTTCGCCGAGGCGCCGCCGGAACAGGCCCGCATCGCGCCGGACCAGGCCCTGATCCTGCTCGATCACATCCGCTGCGCCGCGTTCGAGTTGCCCTTCGTCACGGGCGAGCGCTTCGGCACGATCGACCCGAGCGACTACCTCGCCGTGCTGGCCGAATCCGGCGTGCTGCACATCGAGGCCGATCGCCACGAGTGGATCGCCGACAGCTATCCGGCCAACGCGGTGTCACTGCGTTCGGTGGCCGATGGCAATTTCGTGGTGGTGGATCGCAGCGACGGTCGCCAGCAGATCATCGCCGAGGTCGACTACAGCGCCGCCGCACTCACCCTGTACGAAGGCGCGATCCACATGGTGCAGTCGATCCCGTATCAGGTCGAGCGGCTCGACTGGGACGGGCGCAAAGCCTACGTCACGCGTACGCACGTCGACTACTACACCGATGCCATCGACTACACCAGGCTCAAGGTGCTGGCGCGCTTTGATGGCGTGCGCGCCGGTGCCGGCGAGGCCCAGCACGGCGAAGTGCACGTGCTGCGGCGGGTCTCGGGCTACAAGAAGATCCGCTACTACAGCCACGAGAACATCGGCTACGGCCCGGTGAACCTGCCGGATCAGGAACTGCACACCACGGCGCTGTGGTGGCAGTTGCCGCAGCACGAACTCGAGGCCGCGTTCGCCTCGCGCCAGGACGCGCTTGATGGCTTTCTCGGCGCCGCGCATGCGCTGCATCTGGTCGCGACGGTGGCCGTCATGGCCGAAGCACGCGATCTGCAGAAGTCCGTCGGCAGTGGCGATGGTGCCTGGATCGCGCACGCCGACGCGCGCGGACACGGGCAGTGGCGTGGCCACGAGGGCGAGGCCGCGATCGATGCCGCGCGCTTCGTGCCGACGGCTTTTCTCTACGACAACTTTCCCGGCGGCATCGGCTTGAGCGAACCCTTGTTCCAGCGTCAGGCCGAACTGCTGCGACTGGCGCGTGCATTGCTGGCGCAATGCGATTGCCGCGCCGGCTGTCCGGCCTGCGTCGGGCCGGTGCTGGCGCAGGCCGAAGTCGACAGCAAGGCCGACACACCGAAAGCGCTGGCGGCGCGCGTGCTGCAATGCTTCGAGACCAGCGCGACATGAGTGCGCTGGCGCAGCGATTGGCCGCGTTGCAACGGCAGGCGGGGATCGTCCCCCCTCTCCCGCTGGCGGGAGAGGGCTGGGGTGAGGGTGGTGCAACGACGTTGCGGAGTTCCGCAAGACTCGAGCCTCCTCCCTCATCCGGCCCTTCGGGCCACCTTCTCCCGCCAGCGGGAGAAGGAAAAAGCGCCTCCACCCACCTCGACCATCTGCGCCAACTGCTCGGCGCGCGTGCCGCTCGCGTCGCACCCCTGCCGCGTGCCTTCGACCGCGACTTGCCCGGTTGCGAGATCGCGCCCGGATTGCAACGGCACGAACAACGCATGGCGTGGCTGCAAGCGCCCGCGACCGTGCCGGTGCATGCGCTCGCGCGCGCCGCCGCGCCGGAGCCGGAAATCGCGCGCGAGCGTTTCAAGTGTTTCGACACCGAAACCACCGGGCTGGCCGGCGGCACCGGCACGCGCGCCTTCCAGATCGGCGTGGGCGATTGGCACGACGGCGCGTTCCGCGTGCGCCAGCTCACCCTCACCACGCTCGCCGCCGAAACCGCGATGCTGGACGAGTTCGCGCGCTGGCTCCGGCCCGACGATGTGCTGGTCAGCTACAACGGCAAGAGCTACGACGCACCGCTGCTGGCGACGCGCTATCGCCTCGCACGGCGGCGCTCGCCCCTGCTCGGCCTGCCTCACCTTGACTTGCTTTATCCGGTGCGCCGCCGCTATCGCGGGCACTGGCCCAACTGCCGCCTCGCCACGGTCGAACGCGAACTGCTCGGCGTGCTGCGCGAACACGACCTGCCCGGCAGCGAAGCCCCGCGCGCCTGGCTGGAATACCTGCGCGGCGGCAGCGCGGTCGATCTGCGTCGCGTGGGGGAGCACAACCGGCAGGACCTGCGCAGCCTCGCGCTCCTGCTGTGCCGCCTGACCGATGGGTCCGGTGTCGTGCCGGTTGGGTGATCCGGCTGCGTACTCGCGGGGCGTGAAGGCGCGCACGCACGCGGCGTGATCGCAGTCACGGTCTGCAGTCCTTCCGCGCCGGCTTGGCGCATACGCCGCGACGGTTTGTGATGGCAATCACAGTGTTTTCGGCGGCTGGTGCCGTTCGTCGGGCGGGCGCGAACGCCGGCCCGATCGGCGCTGGCGCCGCGTGTCGCGGCTGGCAATAGTGCGTGGCGGGGATCGGGAGACCGTCATGCCGTTGCGCTTGTTGCTGGAACCCATGCCCACCGATGCCGGGAGCGGTGTATCGGTGCGCCTCGATGGACCGCCGCCGGAACTCGACCAGGTCGAGTTCGTCACCTACCTGTTGCAAAGCCTGGCACCGAATCCGCTGCGGCACGTGCGCGAACGCAGCACCGGCTTCCGCCTCGGCGATATCGGTCGCCACGTGCTGGGGGTGCAGGCGCGCGTGCATCGGCGCGACGGCAGCCTGGTCCTGCTCGAACAGTAGCGCGCCGTTCCTTGCCGCGGCGCCGCGGGGAAGGGCGCTGCTGCCGGCATAATTCCGGCATGACCAAGCCCTGCAACATCGCGGCCGCCTTGCCAGGCATCGCGGCCGAGCGCCCGGATGCGGTCGCGATCCGCTGTCCCGGCGGAACACGCACCGACGGTCGCGTCGAATACGACGTCGCACTGAGTTATCGCGAACTGGACTACCGCAGCGACCGTATTGCCGCGGCGCTGGCCCGCATCGGCATTGTGCGCGGTACGCGCACCGCATTGATGGTGCGGCCCTCGCCCGAACTGTTCCTGCTGATGTTCGCGCTGTTCAAGGCCGGTGCGGTGCCGGTGCTGATCGACCCAGGCATTTCGCGGCGCGCACTCAAGCAGTGCCTGGATGAAGCCGCGCCGGAGGCCTTCATCGGCATTCCGCTGGCGCAGGCGGCGCGCGTGCTGCTGGGCTGGGCGCGGCGCAGCGTGCGCATCGTGGTCACCGTGGGACGACGCTGGTTCTGGGGCGGATACACGCTCGATCGGGTGCTCACGCAACATGCCGATGCTCCGTTCGCGCTGGCCGCAACCCAGCCAGACGAAGTGGCCGCCATCCTGTTCACCTCGGGCTCGACCGGCGTGCCCAAGGGCGTGACCTATCGGCATCGGCATTTCGTGGCGCAGGTCGAGATGCTGCGCGAAGCCTTCGGTATCGAGCCCGGCGGCGTCGATCTGCCGACCTTCCCGCCGTTCGCGCTGTTTGATCCGGCGCTCGGCCTGACCAGCGTCATTCCCGACATGGATCCCACGCGGCCGGCGCAGGCCGATCCGCGCAAGCTGATCGATGCGATCGAACGCTACGGCGTCAGCCAGATGTTCGGCTCGCCCGCCCTGCTCGACACCCTGAGTCGCTACGGCGAGCGTCACGGCACGCGCTTGCCGAGCCTGCGACGCGTGCTCTCGGCCGGGGCGCCGGTACCGCCGGCCGTGGTGGCACGGATGCAGGCGATGCTGCCCGACGACGCGCAGATCTGGACACCCTATGGCGCCACCGAATGCCTGCCGGTGGCGATCATCGAAGGACGCGAGCTGCGTGCCACGCGCGAGGCCACCGAAGCCGGCGCCGGCACCTGTGTCGGCCGCCCGGTTGCGCGCAACTGCGTGCGCATCATCCACATCGACGACGCACCCCTGCCTGCATGGCACGAAGCGCTCGTCGCCGCGCCAGGCGCGGTCGGCGAGATCACCGTGGCCGGGCCGAGCGCCACCGACGAGTACTTCCGCCGACCGGCCGCCAGCGCGCTGGCCAAGATCCCCGAACGCCTGCCCGACGGCACGCAGCGCGTCGTGCATCGGATGGGCGACCTCGGCTATTTCGATGCCGAAGGTCGACTCTGGTTCTGCGGCCGCAAGACCCAGCGCGTGGAAACCCCGGACGGCGCGCTCTACACCGAACAGGTGGAGCCGGTGTTCAACACCCATGCCGAGGTGAAGCGCACGGCGCTGGTCGGCGTCGGCGCGCGCGGCGCGCAGCGCGCGGTGCTGTGCGTGGAACTGGAACGCGGCGTGCCGGACTCGGCGCGCGAACGCATCGAGGCGGAACTGCTCAACCTCGGCGCGCGCCTGCCGCACACCGCGCGGATCCAAACCGTGCGGTTCCACCCGGGTTTCCCGGTCGATATCCGGCACAATGCCAAGATCGGGCGGGAGCAACTGGCCCGCTGGGCCACCGGGCGTCTGGGGGAGCGAAGCGCATGAAGTTGTTGGTGACCGGCGGCGGCGGATTCCTGGGACAGGCGATCTGCACTCGCCTGCTCGAACGCGGGCATGAAGTGCTGAGTTACAACCGCGGCACCTACCCGGCGCTGGCAGCGCGAGGCGTGCGCCAGGTGCAGGGCGACCTGGTCGACTTCAACACCCTCACCGATGCCTGCGTGGGCGTGGACGCGGTGTTCCATGTCGGGGCCAAGGCCGGCGCCTGGGGCAGCTTCCAGGATTATTTCGACGCGAACGTGCGCGGCACCAACCACGTGCTTGCAGCCTGTCGCATGAATGGCGTGCGCACCCTGGTCTACACCTCCACCCCCAGCGTCGCGCATCGCGGCACCCAGGCGGTGGTGGGTGGCAGCGAGAGGAACACGCCGCCAGCGGACGAGTTCAAGGCCTGGTATCCGGCCACCAAGCGCGTGGCGGAAGAACACGTGCTGGCGGCCAACGACAAGACTCTCGCGACGGTGGCACTGCGGCCGCGGCTGATCTGGGGCCCGGGCGACAACCACCTGCTGCCGCGCATGGTGGAACGCGCCACGCGCGGGCGCCTGCGCTTCGTCGGCGACGGCCAGAACAAGATTGACACCACCTTCATCGACAACGCGGCGCAGGCACACCTGGACGCCTTCGAGGCGCTGCACGACAAACCCGACGCGCGTTGCGCCGGCAAGGCCTATTTCATCTCCAACGGCGAACCCAAGGCGGTGCGCGACATCGTCAACTCGCTGCTGCGCGCGGCGGGCGCGCCGATGGTGGAGAAGAACCTGCCGTTCCGCGCCGCCTACGCGCTGGGTGGAGCGCTGGAGACGATCTACAGCGTGTTGCCGCTCAAGGGCGAGCCGCTCATGACGCGCTTCGTGGCCGAGCAGCTCTCTACCACCCACTTCTACGACATCAGCGCCGCACGCCGCGATTTCGGCTATCAACCCAGGGTCAGCATCATCGAAGGCATGAAGCTCCTGACCGAGTGGTGGCGCAGCCAGCCGCGCTGAGTCTGGTGCGGCGCCGGCCGGATACACTAGGCGCCACGCCGCGCAGGTAGAACGATGTCCGACTCCCCGCCCCTGAATCCGGTGCACGCCGTCCTCGGCCGCACTCTGGAGTTCGCCCTGGATCGCGCGCTGGCGCTTGATACGGACACGCTCGCGGCACTGGTTGCGCTCGAGGGACGCGAGCTCGCACTGGCCCTGCAGGCACCGCCGCTGGCGCTGCGGCTGCGGGTCGAACAAGGCCGCCTGCGGGTCGGGCCGGATCGCGGTGCCGAGCCCGACCTGAGCGTGAAGGCCACGCTGGGCGCGGTACTGGCCCAGGTCCTGCCCGGCCGCGATCGCGGCAGCCTGCCGGTGGGCCAGGTGCGCATCGGCGGTGATGCCGAATTGGCGCGGCGCCTTCAGCAGCTCGCGCAACGCTACTCGCCCGATGTCGAGGAAGCCTTCGCGCGCGCGTTCGGCGACGTGGCCGGGGTGCAGATCGCGCGCGCGCTCAAGCGCGGCCTCGACGGTGCGCGCCATGCGGCGAGCACGCTGGCCCGCGACACCGCCGAATACCTCAGCGAGGAAAGCCGCGACCTCGTGCCCAGGGCCGAACTCGACGCCTTCCTCGACGACGTGGACGAACTGCGCGACGCGGTGGAACGCTTCGAACGGCGCGTCGCCCGGATCGCGCCGCAAGGCCTTGCGCTCAAAGGATAGGCGCCAGGCCCGCCCCGAAAGCGGTCAGCACGCGGGTGTAGATCGATTTCAACGGCAGGCCGACTTCGGGAAAATCCCCCACCGGTTCGTAACACGCGGCAAAGCCCGGATCGTCCGGCGGCAGCGGCGCGCAGCCGGGCTTGAGTTCGTAGCTGGTGGCGTAGCGGAACGGCCAGAAGTCGAACAGCGGCAGTGCTTCGAACACCTTGCCCAGGCTGTAGTTCACGCCGGAAAGGATGGGCGGCCGCGGCCGGCGCGCGATGGTCCAGGAATTCTCCGGCAAGGCATCGTGCCGGATCACGTCGGCCAGTTCGCGCGCGAACGCGGCGTCGTGCACGATCACCGCGCTCTCGGTGTTGAGCCGGTCCGAACGCGGATCGAAGTTGTGCGTGCCAACCATCGCGATGCGCTCGTCGATCACCATCGACTTGGCGTGCAGGCCGATGCGCACTCCAGCGCGTTGCAGCGGCAGCGGTCCATTCGTGCCGCTGCCGGAACTGCCGGACGAACCGAAGCGACGGCGTGCCTCGCCCGCATCTGCACCCAGGCTCGTGGGCTCGGCTCCGGTCGCGGCCCCCAGGTCGATCGGCGCACTGGCCGGGAACGGCTTGGTTTCGTGGATGCGGAAGCCAAACTCGCGCAGGTAGCGGCGCTTGTACTTGTGCGACAGCGCGTACACCGGGAACGCATCGGTGGAGGCGAGCGAATTGGTGGAAACGATCACGCGCGGCGGCTCGGCGCGTGCGTGCAGTTCGCGGAACGTCTTCTGCGCGCCACGCGAGAACACGAGGTAAGGCGTCTGCAGCAGCACTTCGTGCTCGGCCTCGTGCAACAGGTTCTGCAACTGCCGGCTGAGGTCGCGCCGAGCCGGGCGGTCACGCACGAAGGGCTTGTTCGGCACGTCCGACACGTAATCGACGCGCCCCACGCGGCGCACCCGTTGCAGCAGGCGCGCATCGAGGGTGGCGGCGTCCTCGGCCTGTCGCGTGAGTTCCAGGATCTGCGCGGCGCGGCTCAGGCGCGGGGCATCGAGCGGAGCAGCGGCCGCTTTCGGTCCGATCCAGCGCCGCACATCGCGCAGCGCCGCCACCGGCACCGTCTTGCGATGGCCCCAGAACTCCTCGAACGACTCGCGCATGCGCTCCGCCACCGGCCCGGCCACGAGGATGTCGCGGTCGCGGTAGTTGAAGCCCGGATCCCAGTCGAAATAGCGGTTCTGGTAGTTGCGCCCGCCGGTGATCCCGACCCGGCCATCCACCAGCAGCAACTTGTTGTGCATGCGCTGGTTGAAGCGGGTGAAACAGCACACCGCCCCAAGGAAGAAATCCACCGGCCCGGTCTTGGCTTCGCCGAAGGTGGGGTTGTACAGGCGCAGCTCGAAGTTGACGTGGGCCTGCGCCAGCCGTGCCAGCAGCCTGATGTTGTCGACGCTGAAAAGCTGGTCCAGCAGCACCCGTACCTTCACCCCGCGCCGCGCCGCCTGCAGCAGCTCGTTCAGGGTGAGATAGCCCGCATCGTCTTCGGCGAAGATGAAACTCTGCAGCTCGATGCTGTCGCGCGCGGCGCGGATCAGGTGCACGCGCGCCAGCAGCGCATCCTGGCCCCGGTCGAGCAGCAGCACGCGGTGATGCGGCGCGTCGGGCGTGGATTCGGCCAGCGCCAGGTCGCCCAGCTCGCGCAGGCGCGAAGGCAGGGCGCAATGATCTTCGCGCGCGCAGCTGAGTTGCCGATCCTGTTGCAGCGCGGCGCTGTCCAGCGCTTCACGCACCCGGGTGCGGTTCGGCATGCAGGCGGCGAGCAGGCACAGTGCGAGGGCGAAGCCAAGGCGGGCGAAGTGGATCATGGCAAGGTCGCGTCGCGGTCGTGCAGGCGCGCACCGCCTTCGTGCGCCCGGATCGAGAAGCTGAGCTGGACCCGATCGCCCAGCACCAGGCGGCGCGCATCCATGCCGAAGGCGCTGCGCTCCACCGCGCCGACGGCGCTGACCGGGCAATCCAGTCCCGCCCGCGGGCAAGTCGCGGGAGCCACCTGGAATGCCACGCGGCGCCGCGTGCCGCGCAGGCTGAGCAGGCCGCGAATCTCCCCGCCTTCCTGCAACAGGCGCTCGGGCAGGTCCTCGGCGCGGAACTGGATCCAGGGATGCTGTTGCGCCGCGAAGAAATCGGCGCCGCGCGCCCATTCGGCGTGCGCCGGCTTTTCCATGCGCACGCTGGCTGCCTCGATCCGCACGTCGACGCCGAACCGACCACGTCCGCGATCACGCTCGATCACGCCTTCGACCCGGGCGAAGTCGCCGCCGATGCGCTTGATCCAGAGTGCGCGCAACTCGAAGGCCGCGTGCGAGCGCGCGGTGTCGATCAGCAAGGTCTCGGACTGCGCCACCGACGGCGACAGCGCGAAGCCGAGCGACAGCGCGAAAAGGAGCGACTTCAATCGACGATCAGGGCGACCAGAAGGAAATCAGCTGGGCGCAACCGGGTTCGAGTTCGGTGCCGCGCGGCAGGGCCAGCACCGCGATCCCGGCCGGCGGCATGCCGCGGTGATCACCCGATTGTCCGGTGGCAAGCAGGGCGGCAAGGCTTTCGAAGCCGGGGTTGTGCCCGACCAGCATCAGGCGCGCACAGTCGCGGTGATCGGCGATCACGTCCATCAGGTCGCCGGGCGTGGCTTCGTAGATGCGTGCATCTTCGCGCGTGTCGACGAAGCCATCGGCGCTGAGCACGCGCGCCAGGGTCTGGCGGGTGCGCTGTGCCGGCGAGCAGATCACGCGCTCGGGCAGGCCGTGATGCGCCAGCCACGCCGCCACTGCATCGGCTTCGGCTTCACCGCGCAGCGACAAGGGTCGCTCGGCATCGGTGCCGGCCGCCGCCTGCGGCTCGGCGTGGGCGTGACGCAGCAGGATCAGTTCGGTGGCAGGCATGGTTCGGTCCGGGTTCGGCGGTAGTTGCGATCTTACCCGTCACCGCCGGTCGCCGGCGGTGACGATTGCCGCGCCCATCCACGCCGGCGCTACTGGCCCGGCGGAGCCGGCGCGCCGATGGTGGTGATCGGCAGGGCGCTGCGGTTCCAGCTGCCGGACAGCGGCGAGGGCAAGGTGATCGCGGTATCGAGCGTGCCGGTATTGCTGCCGCTGTAGCTGCGGTTGAGTGACCCGGCCGATTGCCCCTGCGAGGTCCAGTCGCTGAACCACGGGCAGGCGGGGCAGTGCGGGCGGTGCGCCACCAGCGGCACGTTGCCACCGCTGGTCGAACCGCTGTCGCCCACCAGCCAGCGCGCCACGCCATTGCTGTCGTAGACGTAGGCGCCGATGAACTCGAGCGCACTGCCCGGCCCGGTGGCGACGCCTTCAATCGCCAGGCCCCAGCCGGACTGGCTCGGCGCGAACCAGGTCTGGCTGTGATTGGGGTTCGCGAAGGGCAGGGGCGCAGCGTCCATCAGTTCCAGACCACTGCTCGCGCCGGTCAGGGTCCAGGCATAGAGCACGCTGTCGCGATCGATCTGCGCCACCCAGCCCTGGCCCGCGACCTGGCGGTTGAGGCTGAGGCTGGTCGAGCTGCCGGTATTGGTGAGCCGCTCCAGCGGCACCGTCGCCAGGTTGTCGGCATAGCTGCCGGTGGCGGTGAACCAGGTCGGGGTGCGATCCGGCAAGGCGGTGTACCAGGCCCCGCCGTAGACCGAGCCATAGACGAAGTGCGCGATGCCGTTGCCGCCGCGCGCCGGGTTCGAATACAGGCCCGGACGCACCTGAATCGCGGTCACCTGGGCCGGGCAGGCGTTGCTGACCTGGCAGGTTCCGCCACCGCCCACGCTGGTGCTGAGCACCGGGTTCTGCCCGAGACTGAAGCTGCCCGGCGCGGCCGTGCCGAAATAGTCGAGCGTCAGCGGCGCGCCGCAGCTGGCGTCGGTCTTGAGCGCGATCGGCACGTCGATCGTGGCCTGCGCGCCGGCGGCCAGGGTGGGGACGGCCGTCGTGGCCGACTCGATGCGCAGGCCGGCATTGACGACGGGCTGCGCCGAGGGCTCGAACAGGCATACCGCGCTCTGCGCAGGTGCCGCGTTGGCCGCATCGCAACTGGTGTTGAGCGGGTCGTCGCCGGCGGTGTTGCTGAGGCCGATGCTGGAGCCGGCACCCGCGTCCGGTGCCGCCGTGCGGTACTGGTAGCTGACCTGGCCGGTGCGCTCGTAGGCAATCGCCTGGAATTCGAAATCGCCGGTCGCGGCACCAGCCGAGTTGTAGACCTGCATCCGGCTCCACTGGAACACGTGGCAGCCCTGGGCCTGGTTGCGGTCCGACTCGGCCTGGCGCGGGCAGCTCGCGAAGTAGCGATAGCGCAGGCCGGCACCGGCTTGCGTGCTCACCACCAGATCGTCGTGATGCACGCGCAACTGCGGCCCGGCCGCGCCATTGTTGTAACCGCCACCGCAGTCGTTGCTGAAATCGCCACCCGTCTCCTGGGTCGAGAACGAGACATAGCCATTGGTGGACATCACCGCCTGGCTGACAGTCTGGCCGTAGAGCTTGAAGCCACTGCCGCCCAGCGCGATGTTCTGGGTGGTGCGTGCATCATCGAGCGGCCCGAAGGTGTTGTTGTTCGCGACCGAGGTCGCGAGCGCCGGCGTCGCGTTCGCACCACTCGCGATGTCGACGAAGTCGAAGCCGCAACCACCGCGCGCGGTGGTGGTGGCACGGTAGCCGAAGCGGTTGGGGCCGATCGGCAGCACACCGCTGCTGGCCGCCCCCGGCGTGAACAGCGCGCGTGCGCCCGCCGGCAAGGCAGCGGCACCGGCATTGCGCAGGGTCACCGGCACCTTCCAGCGTTCGCCGGGCTCGATCGCAGCATCGTTGTCGCCGCAGACCTGCTGCGCCGCGCCTGCCGTGGCCACGAGGTTGGCGCCGACCACGTCCAGCGCGCGCGTGGCGATCGCACTGCAGCCCGAGGCATCCACGCCGCGCACCCGCACCTGGGCGCTGCTGGCGCGCGGATACGAGACGGTAACGCTGGCCTGGGTGCCGACCCGGTCGAACACGCCGTCGCCATCCAGATCCCAGCTGTAGGTGACGGCGCCGGTCGCGCCCGCCGTGGTCACGCTGAAGGTCACCGCGCTTCCGGCCACGGGCGGCGTGGTGAAGGCCGGCGATGCGAGGGTGAAGGTGGAGATGGCGCAACTCCCCGAACCCGGCATGGTCAGCGGATTGCTGCCGGTGCGATCAAGCCAGTCGCGCATGCGGCCGGACGCCGAAGAGCCGGCCTCCCAGGCCGATGACAGGCGACCGTAGCAATCGAACTCGTTGGGTTCGGCACACGATGCCGAGCCACCCGAGAGCACGCCCACCAGCAGCTTGGAATTCGAGTCCCACAACCCCGATCCGGACGAGCCGCCCTCGGTGGTGCCCGATTCGTACTCGGAGATGAACCAGTGCGTGCCTTCCGGGCGCGCACCTTGCAGGATGCAGCTCTGCGAAAGCGTCAGCGGATCATCGTTGAAGGTGATGCGCTTCTCGTGCCCGGCCGGATGGTGGATACCCACCGAACCGGCCGGTGCCAGGCCGCTGCGATCCCAGCCACTGAACTTGGCATTGGCCGCGGCGGGTACGGCGGCGGCCAGCTGGACCACGGTGAAATCGGTGGCCTGATCGGTACCGAGCAGGCTTGCTCCGCTTTGTGTGGCGCGCGAACTGGTGGTGCGCGACAGCGAGGTTCCGCTCGCGGCACTGCCGGGCGTGCGGCAGCTCGGGCTCTCGTAGCCCCAATAGAACACCATCGACTGCGCTTCCGCCGCGAGGCTGACGCAGTGGTGCGCCGTGGTGAAACGCGGCTGGGTCTGGTCGGCCTGCGCGTTGCCGGTGGCCATCAGGGTGCCGGTGCAGACGAAGTTGCTGCCGCCGCTGGAGAAGGTGTAGTGCGCCACCGAGGCGATCTGGTCGCGCCACGGGTCGCCTTGCGGGCAGATGGTGTCGATGTTGCAGCTTCCCGACTTCTGCGCCTGCTGCGCCGCGAACGGATCGCGATAGCCGTGCACCACGCGATCCAGCGTCAGGCGCACGAAATCACGCTTGGCCGTCGGCACCACCAGTTCCAGCCGTGCGCGCGAGCCGGCCAGCATCGCCGACTGGTAGCGGCCCGCCTGCGGATTGTCGCTATCGGTGAGCACGATGAACGAGGACTTGTCGTCCAGCGACTGCAGTCGCAGCGATGCCCATGCCGGAAGCCTCAGTTCGGAGAAACCGAATTCCAGGCTCGCCGCCGCCTTCGCCTCGACCGTCAGGGTCCAGACTTGCTGCCCGTCCGTGGCGATGCTCCATTCGCCGCCCGATCCCTTGCCACCGTCAAGCTTGACCTGCCCGACCTGTTGCACCACGCCGTAACGCAGCGGAATCCCGGGCTTACCCGCCAGAAGTTCGTCCTCGGCGGTCAGCTTGGCCAAGTCGATCGACGCAAGCTCAAGGTGCGAGGGATCGGTTGGTGCCAGCCGCGCGAGCAATCCTTCGGATTGGGTGCCTTTGGTCGGGGATGCCAGCGCCGCAAGCGGCGTCAACAGCAGCAAAGAGATGAGTCGGCGTTTCATGGGGGTCTCTTGGCGTCTTGAGGCGTGGAACGGCGAGGATACATCCGTCACCGGCAGCGGGAGTGCAATCGGAGTGAAGGTCGGAACGGGGCCCGACGAGCTGAACGGACACGAGCACGAAGGGTTTACCCGTCCGCCCCGTCTTCGGGCGACAATTCCCCGACTCCGCCGCTTGTCCATCCCATGTTCGATACCCACGACCTCGCCGTGCGGGTGCGCTCCGGCACGCCGCTGCTCCTGATCGAGACCCAGGAGGAAGCCCTGTTGCAGGATGCGTTCCGGCACGTGGTGGGCGAGCTGTTCCGGCCGCTGTGGCGCTGGACCATCACCGGCGGACTCACCCGCCTGGACATGGACGTGGAGGACACTCCGCCCTGCAACGACTCCAGCCAGGTGCTCGAATTCCTGCAGCAGTCCAACCAGCGCGGCATCTGGCTGCTGTACGACTTCCACGCCTACCTGCGCTATGCCATGAACGTCCGCCGCCTGCGCGAAGTGGTGCTGGGCAGCGGCGGATCGCCGCAGACCGTGGTGCTGATCGGCAACAAGATCGAGCTTCCACCCGAGCTCGAACCGCTGGCCACGCGCTACGAGATGAAGCTGCCGGACGAGGCCGCGCTCGGCAAGCTGATGCGCGAGGAAGCCTTCGCCTATTCGCGCGAGCACGGCGGCCGGCGCGTGGAGATCGACGCGGAGGCACAGCGCGCGCTGATCCGGCACCTGCGCGGCCTGACCCTGATCGACGCGCGCCGCATCGCACGCGAACTGATCCACGCCGACGGCCGCATCGGCCCGGCCGACGTGATCGCGGCGCAGCGCGCCAAGTTCGACCTGCTCGGCAAGGGCGGCGTGCTCGGCTTCGAACCGGACGTGGCGCGCTTTGACCAGATCGCCGGCCTGTCCAAGCTCAAGCAGTGGGTCAGCCTGCGCCAGAAGCTGTTCGTCGAGGGCAAGGGCCCGAAGGGCCTGGACCCGCCCAAGGGCGTGTTGCTGCTGGGGGTGCAGGGCTGCGGCAAGTCGCTCGCGGCCAAGGCCTGCGCCGGCGGTTTCGGCGTGCCCTTGCTGCGCATCGACTTCGGCGCGCTCTACAACAAGTACCACGGCGAAACCGAGCGCAACCTGCGCGACGCGCTCAAGGCCGCGGAAGCCATGTCGCCATGCGTGCTGTGGTGCGACGAGATCGAGAAGGGCCTCGCCACGTCGGATTCCGACGGTGGCGTGTCGCGCCGCGTGCTGGGATCGCTCCTGACCTGGATGAACGAACGCAAGTCACCTGTGTTCCTGGTGGCCACCGCCAACGCGGTGGACCAGTTGCCGCCCGAGTTCCTGCGCAAGGGCCGTTTCGACGAGATCTTCTTCGTCGATCTGCCGAATTCCGCCGCAAGGCGTGAAGCCTTCCGCATCCATCTGCAACGGCGCGAACTGGATCCCGAGGCCTTCGACCTGGACGCCCTGGCAACCACCAGCGACGGGTTCTCCGGGGCCGAGATCGAACAGGCGATCGTGGCCGCGCTCTACGCCGCCTACGGCGCGGATCGTCCACTCGATCAGGCGCGCGTGCTGGCCGCGCTGAAGGACACGCGCCCGCTTTCGGTGCTGATGGCCGAACGGGTGCAGGGCCTGCGCGAGTGGGCGCGCGAACGCTGCGTGCCGGCGGACTGAGCCCGATGCAGCTGATCGACATCGGCGCCAACCTCACCCATTCCAGCTTCGAATCGGATCTCGATGCGGTGTTGCAGCGCGCCCGCGCCGCCGGCGTGGTGCAGCAGGTGGTCACCGGCGCCAGCCGCGACGGTGCGATCGCGGCGCACGCGATCGCGGTGCAGTATCCGGGCGAACTGTTCGCCACTGCCGGGGTGCATCCGCACCACGCGGTTGAATACACCAGCGAGACCGAACTGCTGCTGCGCACCTTGCTGCGCGAACCGAACGTGGTGGCGGTGGGCGAATGCGGACTCGACTACCACCGCAACTTCTCGCCGCGCCCGGCGCAGCTGCGCGCCTTCGAGATGCAGCTGCAACTTGCGATGGAATGCGGCAAGGCGCCTGCTCTGAAACCACTCTTTCTGCACCAACGCGACGCGCACGCCGACTTCCTTGCCTGCATGAAGAACGTCGAAGGCCGCATCGGCCGCGCCGTGGTGCACTGCTTCACCGGCACACGCGAGGAGTTATACGACTGCCTCGACCGCGACTTCTACATCGGCATCACCGGCTGGCTCTGCGACGAACGTCGCGGCGCGCACCTGCGCGAGATCGTGCGCGACATTCCGGCCAACCGCCTGATGATCGAAACCGATTCACCCTACCTGCTGCCACGCAACCTCGATCCCATGCCTTCGCACCGCCGCAACGAGCCGATGTACCTCAGGCACATCGTCGAGGAGCTGGCGCGGGATCGGGGCGAAAACGTGGTCGTGACGGCGACGAACTGCACCGCGACGGCTCGGGAGTTCTTTGCGCTACCGCGGCAGGCGGGCTGAAGTCCGCGCATCCGTGCGTGCGTGTGTGCGTGCTAGGCTGCCGGAAACGTTCAACGAGACTCCATCATGCTTCGCCTTCTGCTGGCACTCCTCTTTGCGCTGCTCGCGGTGCGTGCGCCTGCTGCTGAACAGGCGCAAGCCGAGTTCGAACTGACCGCGCATGGCGAGATCGAGATCGGACCGGACGGAAGTGTCTTGACGCATCGGATCGAACGTGGTTTGTCGGCGATCATCACGAAGTTGGTCGAAAAGAATGTGCGGACCTGGCGGTTCGAACCCATTCTGGTCGAGGGCCGCCCGGTCATCGCCAAGACCACGATGCAATTGGCGCTGCAAGCTAAGCCGACGCCCGAGGGCGACTACGCGCTGACGCTTGAGAACGTCTGGTTCGGCGTGCGCAAAGCCAATTCAGCCAATGTTCCACCGAACTACCCGCTCAAGGCACTGCGCAAGAGCCTCGGAGCCAGGGTGCTGCTCGTACTCCAACTCGATTCGGCGGGAAGGGTGCTGGCCGCGCATCCGCGACAGACCAGCTTGAACCGCCGCTTCATCAAGGAGGCACGGGCACAGGAATGGCGGGAAGTGTTCGAAGCCGCGAGCGTGAAAGCTGCTCTGACGTGGTCGTATGGCGGCAGCGACCTGATCGGGAACCAGCCGTCGGGCGGCTACGTGCTGGTCCCGATCTCCTATCAAGTCGCCGCTGAGAACGAGTGGCAAGGCTTCTTTCCGGGCCCCGAGACCACGGCGCCTTGGGAAAGCGAATCGGGACTTCTTGCTGGGGACCCGGAGGCTGTCGATGACAGCAGTGCGGTCGCGTTGAACTCCCGCTTCAAGCTCCTCACCGACGTGGAAGGCAAGGCGCTCTAGTGTGGTGTCCCGCAAGTAACGCGAAGAAATTCCGGATGGATTTCGCTGCGAGACCAGGCGCGAGGAGGAGGCATAGCCTACGCTATGGCGACGACGAGCAACGCAGTATCGCGGCGAAAGACGCCGGAATTATTTGATGGTGCTTGCGGGACACCACACTAGGTGCCACCGCTTCGCCTGCGACCCCGGTGCAGGGGCACCGGGGTCCGACGCCGGGGGCATCTCCGGCGTCGCACGGCAAAGCATCAATCCGAACGTGCGTCAGCACAGCTCGGCAAAGCCTCAGTCGCGCACCGCGACGTAGTCCCACGCCTCGAGCGATTCGCGCGACGCGTCCTTGATCAGCAGCACACGGTCGGCGCCGGCGAGACAAGCGCGCTTGGCGATGTGGTGCAGGCGCGCGCGGAAGTCGTAGGCCTGCGACTGGTTCGCGATATCGAACACGCGGCTCACATCCTGCTGGCGCAAATGGCGCGGGGCGGCGCAGTCCATGCTCAGGCTGTCTTCGACCTGCTGGACCTGGATCGGCGCCAGGCGGCTGTCACCGGCTTGTGCGGAGGAGAGCGCGCCGTAAATGCACAGCCCCAGCACCAGGCTGGCGGTGATCTTGGCGGCTCTGAAGTTGGTGGCGTTCATGGCGTTCTCCGTAGCGACGTGAGATCAGGGGTGGCCCGATCGATGCGGAGTGCGCTAGCCGTCATCGGCGTTGCGATCCGCTCACTGCCTTCTTACGGAAACTGAGCCCCGCGATTTCACTCGGCACGCATCGGAGTTCAGACGTTCTCGGCTCCCGCTATCCGCAGCCATTCAATGGACAGGAGTCCGAGTGCCGCGAAGGGCAGGATGCCCGAGAGCGGCCGGGCGTCCTGCCCTCAGCTACGCAGCCCCACGCCCTTGCGCAGCAGGTGCAGGGCCAGCCAGGTCAGTGCCACGACGAAGCCCAGCATCACCGCGTAGCTCACCGCCAGCGGCACGTCGGAACTGCCGAGCAGGCCGTAGCGGAAGGCATTGACCATGTAGAGGATGGGGTTCAGGTGACTGGCCTTCTCCCAGAAGTCGGGCAGGAGGCTGACCGAATAGAACACGCCGCCCAGATACGTGAGCGGGGTGAGGATGAAGGTGGGAACGATCGCGATGTCATCGAACTTCTTGGCGTAGACGGCGTTGACGAAGCCGGCGAGCGAGAAGATCGTGGCGCCGAGCAACACCGTACTGAGCGTCACCAGCGGATGCGGGATACGCACCTGGGTGAAGCACATCGCGATCGAGAGCACGATCACGCCCACCATCAGGCCACGCAGCACCGCGCCCGCGACGTAGCCGGTGAGGATCACCCAGTTCGGCAGCGGCGCCACCAGCAGTTCCTCGATGTGGCGGCCGAACTTGGCACCGAAGAAACTGGAGGAGATGTTGCCGTAGCTGTTCTGGATGATGCTCATCATCACCAGGCCCGGCACGATGAAATCCATGTAGCTGAACCCGCCCATCTGGCCGATGCGCGAGCCGATCAGGTTGCCGAAGATCAGGAAATACAGCGTCATGGTGATCGCGGGCGGCACGAGCGTCTGGCCCCAGATGCGCAGGATGCGATTCACCTCGCGCCGCGCGATGGTGTAGAGCGCGGTGAGATTGGCGGAGGCGGTGGTCTGCGGCGCGTTCATGCCTGTCCTGAGCCTTGTCGAAGGGCCCTGGCCCCCGCGCCGTTGCCGGTCAGGCGCACGAATAGTTCTTCCAGTCGATTGCTCTTGGTCCGCATCGAGCGCACCCGGATACCGGCGCCATCGAGCACCGCGAAGACCCGGTTCAGATCCATCGCGCGCGGCATGTCCAGATCGAGGGTGTGATCATCGAGCGCGAGCAGGGTGGTGCCCGCGATCTCTGGCAACTCGGCGGGCAAGTGTCCGTCGATGTCGAAGACGAAGCCTTCCACGTCGAGCTTGGCCAGCAAGGCCTTCATCGGGCCCTGCTCCACGATGCGGCCCTGGTCGATGATGGCGAGGTTGCGGCACAGGCTCTCGGCTTCCTCCAGATAGTGCGTGGTGAGGATGATCGTGGTGCCCGCGGCGTTGATCTCCTTGAGCGTCTTCCACATGCCGCGTCGGATTTCGATGTCCACGCCTGCGGTGGGTTCGTCCAGGATCAAGAGCCGCGGCCGCGTCATCATCGCGCGCGCGATCATCAGGCGTCGCTTCATGCCGCCGGAGAGCGTGCGCGACATGGTCTGCGCCTTGTCGCTCAGCTGCGCGCGCGCCAGCTCCTGTTCGGCGCGGGCGCAGGCCTCGACGCGCGGAATGCCGTAGAACCCGGCGTAGTTCACCAGGATGTCGTAGGGCTTCTCGAACATGTTGAAGTTCAGTTCCTGCGGCACCAGGCCGAGCAGGCGCATCGCATCCTCGCGCCGCGCGTGCAGGTCGACGCCGAACACGCTGGCCGCTCCGGAACTGGCATTGACCAGCGAACTGACGATGCCGATCAGGGTGGACTTGCCGGCGCCGTTCGGGCCGAGCAGGGCGAAGAAATCGCCCTCGGCCACGTCCAGCGATACGCCCTTGAGCGCCTCGACTCCGTTGCCATAGGTCTTGCGCAGATCGCGGACGGAGAGCGCGCTGCTTCCGGAATGGGCGGACATGATCGGACGGGTTGCGGGAAAGGCCGTTAGTATATCGGCGCTTTCCCGCACCCATGCCTCGCGTTGCGGCGTGTGTCGCCCGCCTCACCGGATCCCGCCTTGGCCATCGTCCACTTCCCGCTCAAGCTTGTTTCCAGCCGCATGCTCGCGCCGAGCGTGCGGCACCTGGTGTTCACCCGCGACGATGGCCAGCCGCTGGATTTCATCCCGGGTCAGTTCGTGCAGGTGCATTTCAAGTACGCGGACGGCAGCGCCACCAAGCGCAGTTACTCGCTCGCCACCATGCACGACCACGCGCTGGGTCCGGGCGAAGCGGTGGAGATCGCGGTGTCCTACGTGCCCGGCGGCGCGGCCACGGCGCTGTTCGAAGGCCTGGACGAAGGCAAGTGCATCGATGCCAGCGGGCCCTATGGGCGCTTCTGCCTGATGCCCAACGACGCCAATCGGCGCTATCTGCTGATCGCCACCGGTACGGGCGTCACTCCCTACCGCGCCATGCTGCCGCAACTGGAGCAACTGATCGCCGCGCGTGGCGTCGAAGTGGTGCTGCTGTTCGGCGCACGCACGGCGCAGGAACTGCTCTACGCCGAGGATTTCGCCGCGGTCGCCGCGCGCCAGCCGAAGTTCCGGTTCGTGCCCTGCCTTTCGCGCGAGTTCTCGGCTGCGCATCCGCAGGCACGGCGCGGCTACGTGCAGGAGGCACTGGCCGACCTCGCGCCCGATGCCACGCACGACATCGCCTACCTGTGCGGCAACCCGAACATGGTGGATGCCTGCTTCGAGGCGCTGAAGCAGGCCGGCCTGCCGGTACCGCACATCCGGCGCGAGAAGTACGTTAGCAGCAAGTAGCGCCGGCGCGGCTCAATCCTCGAACGAATCCAGGAACACGTCGCTTGGCGCCAGCAGGCGCGCGGCGTAGGCATTGCGCGGGTGGAGCGCGCAGGTGGTGGAATGGATGCCGGCCAGCACCGGGCGTCCGCGCCAGTTGCTGAAGCGCACCGGGCGTTGCAGCGGCGGTGAACCATTCGCGCACGGTGTCGCGGTGCGATACGCGAACTGGGTCGCGCCGCCCTGCCCGAATCGGGTGTCGACCCGATCGAGCGCAGCCGTCGCACCGATCTCGACCACGGCGGCGTAGGTCGCCAGCTCCCATTCCTGGTTCTGTCCGCCCAGGGGCGAGCCTTGCAACACCCGACCCTCGGCGATCGGAATGGCGACGCCGTACCCCGGGAACGGGGCCAGCGTCGGCGCGCTGTTGTTCACCGCGGCGGGCAGGGGCAGTGCCACGTGCGACGCTCCCGTTTCGCGGAATACCAGCAGGCGCGGACGGTACGCACCGCCGGGTTCGGATGGCGGCACGAACTTGCCCGCCACCACCATGACGCCATTGGGCAGGACGCGGCCACCATCAGTGACGTAGTTGCCCTCGTTGCCGACGTGGGTGGCGAGCAGGTTTCCATTGGCCGGATCGAGTTCGGCGCGGAACCAGCTCACGAAGGGCACGCCGCTCGGGTTGCCGCCGCCCACCAGCCACAAGCGCGCATTCGGGCCGAGACCGGCGGCAGTCGCGTACGTCGCGGTGATGCCCGGCGGATCGTACAGGCGCGCGAAACGCAAGGCGCCGGCCGCATCGAGGCTGGCGAGCCCGGGCCTTGATTGACCGTCCGACCGGTACAGCCGGGTCGACACCAGCACGTTGCCCTCGGCATCGAGATTGAGCCCGAGCGGATACTCATGATCGCCGAGACCGGCAAGGTGCTGGTCATGATCCAGGATCACGACGCCACCGGTGCCGAAACCCGGGTCGAGTCGGCCCTCGGGCAGCACGCGCAGCACCTGCACGTTCCAGTCGCTGCCCACTCCGGGCGCCATGCGCGCCACCACGATGCGGCCATCGGCCATGCAGGCGCCCTGCGCCGTGTCTGCGCTCGACTCGGGCACCGCGATGGTGGCGATGCCGTGGTCGGGGAAGCCGGGATCAGGGCTGCCGTCCCAGCGCAGGCGGAATAGGGTCAGCACCGTCGGCTGCGTGGCGCTGAGGACATTGAGGTTTCCGCCGGGCGCCGCGCACGCAGCCAGGCCAAGGTGGCGCGCCGAACCCTGTGCGAGATCGCGCAGCGAAGCGATGCCGTGCTGGCCGAAGCGATGGTCGATACCGCTGTTCTGGGCCGACACCGAGCCGACGATCGAGGACAGAAACAGGCACAAGAGCATGCGCATCGGCAGATCCACGGCGGCGGCGAATCCGCGCCTTCGGTGCCCGATACGCAAGCCGAGGCGATTTCCTCCGGCGCCTCGCGCGTCGTATCCGGCACATGTCGCTGGCCTGTCGTGCAAGCACTCGGGGGGCTCGCGCCGCGCGCCGCACGTCGTCACACTTTGACGATCATCCCGTCCCGGTTCAGCATGCCGGGCCTATCACCCGGTGGGGATACTTCATGACGTTCCAACGCGGCCTGCTTTGCGCCGCGCTGCTCGCGGCCTGGCCCGCGGCGCAGGCGCGCACGCTCGGTACGCTCGAGTTCGAGCCTTGCACGCTCGCGCCCGAGTTCCAATCCAGTTCCGTCGAAGCCCAGTGCGGCACGATGAAAGTGCCGGAAAACCGGGACGCACCCGACGGCCGCCAGATCGAACTCGCGATTGCCTGGGTGCCAACCGACAATGAGGACGCGCCCGATCCGGTGTTCATGCTCGCGGGCGGTCCGGGCCAATCGGCGCGCGACAGCTATCCGGGCGTGGCCGCGGCGTTCCGCGACATCCGGCGCAAGCGCCACGTGATCCTGGTCGACCAGCGCGGCACAGGCGGTTCGAATGCCCTGACCTGTCGCGATGCCAAGGGCGACAATGCCTTCGCCGAATCGCTGGACGACAACGCCGCGGCCGCGGCCGAGTTCGCGCGCAAGTGCGCTGCGCTCTTGGCCGGGAAAGCCGATCCGCGCTACTACACCACCAGCGACGCGATCCAGGATCTGGACGCGGTGCGCGCCGCGATCGGCGCAGCGCAGGTCAACCTGGTCGGCATTTCCTACGGCACGCGCGTGGCGCAGCAGTATGCCAGGCGCTATCCGCAACAGGTGCGCAGCCTCATCCTCGATGGGGTGGTGCCGAACGAGTTGATGCTGGGCAGCGAGCACGCGAAGAATCTGGAAGCCGCGCTCGACCTGCATTTCGCGCGTTGCACCGGGGACGAACGCTGCGCCGAAGAGCTCGGCTCGCCGCGTGACAACCTGCGGCAGCTGGCCACCGAATTGCGCGCCGCCAAGCGCGCGGTGCGCTATCGCGATCCGTTCACCGGCGAGCTCGTCGATGGTGAATTGACCTACGGACACCTTGCCGGTGTGGTTCGCATGTACGCCTATGCGCCGATGGCGGCGGCGATGCTGCCCCTGGGCCTGCACGAGGCCGCGCAGGGGCGTGGCGACACCTTGATGGCGCAGGCCAGCATGCTGTTCGGCCAACTCGGCGACCAGATCACCCACGGCATGCAGCTCTCGGTGCTGTGCGCGGAAGACGCCGCGGGCCTGAAGGTGGATCCGGCCGATGCCCAGAGCGTGCTGGGTACCGAGTTCATCGAGTTCTCGCTGGCGCAGTGCGCGGCCTGGCCCACGGGCGCGATGCCGGCCGACTTCCACGCGCCGCTGCAGGGTGAGGTTCCGGTGTTGCTGCTGTCGGGCGAATACGACCCGGTCACGCCACCGCGCTACGGCGAGCAGGTACTCGCCGGCCTGAAGCGCGCGCGTCACCTGGTGCTGAAAGGCCAGGGTCACAACGTGATCGGCGTGGGCTGCGCACCCAAGCTCGCGGCGCGCTTCATCGACACGGCGGATGCCGGGAAACTCGAGGTCGATTGTCTCGACGAGTTGCGCGCCAGCCCGCCGTTCGCGGGTTTCTACGGATGGGAGCCGTGAGCCGCTCGGCCACGGGGAGACGGACATGATCGAAGTCGACAATCTGCACAAGACCTTCAAGACCAAGACCGGCGCGGTGAAAGCGGTGGACGGCGTGAGCTTCACCGCGCGCGACGGCGAGATCACCGGCCTGCTCGGCCCCAACGGCGCCGGCAAGACCACCACGCTGCGCATGCTCTACACCCTGATGCAGCCCGACCAGGGTGCGGTGCGGGTGGATGGAATGGATGCGATCAGGGAGGCCGAAGCCGTGCGTCGCCGGCTCGGCGTGCTGCCGGATGCGCGCGGCGTGTACAAGCGCCTCACCGCGCGCGAGAACATCGAGTATTTCGGCCGCCTGCACGGCATGAACGAGGCCGAGATTGCGCGCCGCGGCAAGGCGCTGATCGAGGCACTGGGCATGCAGGACGTGGCCGAGCGCCAGACCGAAGGCTTCTCGCAGGGCCAGCGCACCAAGACCGCGATCGCGCGCGCCCTGGTGCACGACCCGCGCAACGTGATCCTGGACGAACCCACCAACGGCCTCGACGTGATGACCACGCGCGCCATGCGCGGCTTTCTGAGGCAACTGCGCGCCGAGGGCCGCTGCGTGATCTTCTCCAGCCACATCATGCAGGAGGTGGCCGCGCTCTGCGATCGCATCGTTGTGATTGCCAAGGGCAAGGTCATGGCCAACGGCACGCCGGACGAACTGCGTGCGCAGACCGACGAGGACAATCTCGAAGACGCCTTCGTCAAGGCGATCGGCTCGGAAGAAGGACTGTTCGCATGAGTGCCTTGCTTACCGTGATGCTCAAGGAATTGCGCGACCTGGTGCGCGACCGGCGCACGCTCTACGTCGCGCTGCTGATGGGTCCGCTGCTGCTGCCGGCGATCATGATCGGGCTGGGCGGACTGGTCTCGAAGAAGGTGAGTTCGCAACTGGAGAAGCGGCTGGAAGTGCCGGTGATCGGGATCGAGCACGCACCCAACCTGGTGGCCTGGCTGGAAGGCCAGAATCTCAAGGCCGAGGCCGCGCCAGCGGATCCGGACGCCGCGATCCGCAACCAGGACGAAGACGTGATCCTGCGCATCTCGTCCGACTACGGCGAGCAATGGCGCGCAGGCAAGCCGGCGCTGGTGGAGATCCTGCACGATTCCTCGCGCGAGGATTCGGCGATCCCGGTGCAGCGCGTGCGTGGTCTGCTCGAAGGCTATTCCGACCAGGTCGGAGCATTGCGCCTGCTGGCGCGCGGGGTCAGTCCCACGGTGCCGCATGCGCTGCGCGTGGCGCAGGCCGATCTTTCGACGCCGGAGGCACGCCAGGGCCGGGCGCTGTCGTTCCTGCCCTATCTCCTGATCCTCAGCGCCTTCCTCGGCGGCGCCTATCTCATCATCGACGCCACCGCGGGCGAGCGCGAGCGCCAGTCGCTGGAACCGCTGCTGGCGACGCCGGCGGCGCGCGGCGCACTCATGAGCGGCAAGATCGCGGCGGCCTGCGTGTTCGGCTTCGTCAGCCTGCTGCTGACCCTGATCGCGTTCAAGATCGGCTTCCAGTTCGCGCCCGGGCTGGGCGGCAAGGCCGATGTATCACTGTTGGCGATCGCCAAGTTGCTGCTGGTGCTGACCCCGGTGCTGCTGTTCGGCAGCACCTTGCTGACCCTGATCGCGGCCAGCGTGAAATCGGTGAAGGAAGCGCAGAGCTACATGACGGTGCTGATGCTGCTGCCGATGATCCCCACCATGATGCTGATGGTGAACCCGGTGAAGAACCAGCTGTGGATGTTCACCGTGCCCTTCCTCGGCGCCAACCAGATGATCATGAAGGTGCTGCGCAGCGAGGCCGTCACCGCACTCGAATGGAGCACCTATCTCGGCGTGGGCTTTGGCCTGGGCCTGCTGCTCTGGCTGCTTGCGGCGCGCATGTACCACCGCGAGAAGCTGGCGATTTCGGCCTGAGGGCACGCTCGCGAAGGCGGAAAACAAGAGGCCCGGCAGATGCCGGGCCTCTTGTGTGGAATGCCAGCCGCAATCGACTTACTGCATCTTGAAGTCGAACACGCGGCGACCGGTGACCGGCTCGGCGCCCGGTACGGCCTGGAACTTCCACTTCTGCATCGCACTGATCGCCTCGCGGTCGAACATCGCACGCGGCTCGCTGCGCACCACGCTGACGTCGGAGACCGAGCCGTCGGCCAGCACCGTGAACTGCACTTCCACATATCCTTCCACCTTGCGGCGGAACGCCATCGGCGGATAGCGCGGCTGCACCTGCGATGCGACTGGCGGCAAGCCACCCGTGCGGCGCGGAGCGGGAGCGGCAGCCGCCGGGGCCGGTTCGGGCTTGGGGGGTTCGGCCACGGGTGGCGGCGTCTGCGCGGGGGCGGGTGCGGTACTGGCCACCTGGCGCGCTGGTGTGGGCGCCGCGACGGGCTCGGGTGCCGGGGGCGGCGCGGCGGCGGCCGCCGCCGCTTCGCGTTCGGCACGCTCGGCGCGCTGGGCTTCGGCAGCGGCGGTGGCCGCGATGCGCTCGCGGGTTTCGGTCAGGGCGGTGCGCAGGCGCGGCAGCGCCGGGGCCTGGGCGTTGGCTTTCTCCATCAAGGCCAGGACGCGTTCCGCATCGTCCGGGTCGTTGGCTCCCAGGCGCTGTTCGACGTGCATCACGGCATAGGGAAAGAGATCGGTCAGCGCATTGCGCGCCAGCGGCTGGTCGGGCGTGGCTTCGAGCACGCGCAGGTATAGTTCGAAGGCATTGTCGCCGGGCGGTGCGAACAGCCGCTGCGCATCGACCGCCGCATCGGCGCGGGCGCCAATCTGCTCCGGGGTTTCGTTGGGGTCGGGTGCCGGCACTGCCGGTGCGACCTCGGCGGCGGGCACCGCCTCGGTTCCTGCGACTGGCGCGGGCGCAGCGGCTTCTTCCTTGCCGCAGCCGAACAGGCCGAGGCTCAGCACCAGGGCCAAGGCCAAGGGTGCCACCGCGGGACGGGCATGACGGGAAGGCATGGCTCTGGCGTTCATCCTGATTCCCCAAGACTGAATGGAAATGTCGTTGTTCGCGCCCCGGGGCCGCGGCGACTCAGACGACCACGACGGCCCGACACCGGGACAAGCCCAAGCGTGCGACGGACGGCCAGTCAAAGGTACTCGTCCGCGCGCCCCAGACCAAGGTCTTGGACCCTGTTGCACTGCAAAAAACGGTGACGGAGTGTGGGTGCGGTCGCAAGATGCCCCGATCTGCAGTCGCGGCACCCGGGTTGAAGTCTGCCCCGACCCACGCTGAGCTGCTTCGCTTGGATGGCACGGATGGATCCGGCGCCACCTTGTCGATCCTACTTTCCGATGCAGAACGACCCGAAGATCCGCCCGAGCAGCTCGTCGCTGCGGAACTCACCGGTGATCTCGGACAGGGCGCGCTGCGCCAGATGCAGTTCCTCGGCGCAGAGTTCGCCGACCCGTTCACGCAGGCGCGCGCTCGCCGCCTCCAGATGCTCGCCTACGCGGCGCAGGGCGTCCACGTGGCGGGCACGGGCGCTGAAGGCGCCGCTCGCTCCTTCATCGTCATGGCCGGCGGCGTGCTTGAGCGCCGCGATCAGGGCATCCAGCCCGGCACCAGTGCGTGCGGAAACCGCAAGATGCTCTGGCTGTGCCGGCTCGGGGGCGGGCATCGAACGGGTGCCCGTCGCGGCTTCAGGCAGGTCGGACTTGTTGTGCAACCACAGCACGCGCGGCACGCGGCGCAGTGTGTCGCGCAGCGCGCTCGCATCGTCCCCGGGTGCCAGCACCGCAAGGGCGAGATCGGCGCGGGTGAGCTCATGCGCGGCGCGGCGCATGCCCTCGCGCTCGATCGCATCGCCACCGTCGCGCAAGCCGGCCGTATCCACCAGGGTGAGTTCGATGCCGTCGAGGCGCACCGTTTCGCGCAACAGGTCGCGCGTGGTTCCCGCAAGATCGGACACGATGGCGCGTTCGTAGCCCGCCAATGCATTCATCAGGGAACTCTTGCCGGCGTTGGGCGCACCGACGATGACCACGTGCAAGCCATCGCGCAAACGCTGGCCGCGCTCGGCCTCTCGCTGCAATGCATCCAGATCGGCCCGCACGCCGGCAAGTCGCGACGCGATCTGTCCGTCACCGAGGAAGTCGATTTCCTCCTCGGGAAAATCGATTGCCGCCTCCACGTGCAGGCGCGCTTCCACCAGGAGTTCGAACAAGGCGTGCACGCGACGCGAGAACTCGCCTTCGAGCGAGCGCAACGCCGCGCGCGCTGCGGCTTCACTGCCGGCTGCGATGAGATCGGAGATGGCTTCGGCCTGGGCCAGGTCGAGCTTGCCGTTGAGGAAGGCGCGTTCGGAGAACTCGCCCGCGCGCGCCGCACGCGCGCCAAGTTGCAACAGGCGACGCAGGATCGCCTGCAGCAGTAGCGGGCTGCCGTGCCCATGCAGTTCCAGCACGTGTTCGCCGGTGAACGAGCGCGGCGCGGGAAAGTACAGCAGCAGGGCGTGGTCGAGAATCTCGCCACTGGCATCGTGCAGTCGTGCGTAGTGCGCGTAGCGCGCACGCGGGAGCCGACCGAGCAGGGTTTGGGCGATCACCGGCACCTTCGGCCCGGATACCCGGATCACGCCAATGCCTCCCGCGCCGGCGGGAGTGGCGATGGCCGCGATGGTGTCGGTGGGGGTGGTCATCGGATCCATGGTGGCAGAAAGCACGAAGCCCGCCGAGGCGGGCTTCGTGCGGGCCGGTGGTAGCGCGAGATCAATTGGCCCGGGCTGGTTCGCCATGGCGCTTGGTGATGATCCACTGCTGCAACAGTCCCAGCGCACCATTGGTGGCCCAGTAAAGCACCAGGCCGGCGGGGAAGAAGGCGAACATCACGCCGAACACCAGCGGCATGATCTGCATCATCTTCTTCTGCATCGGATCCATGCCCGGCGTCGGCGACAGCTTCTGCGTCAGCCACATGGTCAGCAGATTGAGCGCCGGCAGCACGAAGAAGGGATCGGGTGCCGTGAGATTCTGGATCCAGCCGATCCACGGCGCGTGCCGCAACTCGACGCTTTCCAGCAACACCCAATAGAGTGAAATAAAGATCGGGATCTGCACCAGGATCGGCAGGCAGCCGCCCATGGGATTGATTTTCTCCTTCTTGTACAGCTCCATCATCGCCTGCTGGAACTTCTGCCGATCCTCGCCGTAGCGTTCCTTGAGTGCCTCGATGCGCGGCTGCACCCGGCGCATCCGCGCGAAGCTCTTGTATTGCGCTTCCGACAGTTTGAACAGCGCCAGCTTGAGGATCACCACCAGCAGCACGATCGCCCAGCCCCAGTTGCCGGTGAGTGCGTGCAATTTGGCCAGCAACCAATGCATCGGCTGGGCCAGCAAGGTGAACACCCCGTAGTCGAGCGTGAGGCCCAGGCCCGGCGTGATGCCGTCGAGGCGATCCTGCAGCTTCGGCCCGACATAGAGCCGCGCTTCGGAGCGTGCGCTGGCTCCCGGCGCCACGTCCACCGCCGGACCCTGGTTGCGAATCAGGTAGCGCCCGGAAAGCTGGGCGGTGGAGAGTTGACCAGCATCGGTATCGCCCGGGATCCAGGCCGCGACGAAGTAGTGCTGGAGCATCGCGATCCAGCCGCCGGTGGCGTTCTTGTTCAGCGGCTCATCAGCGAAATCATCGAACTTGAGTTTCTCGAACTTGTCCTGCGGGCTGTACCAGGCCGCGCCGACAAAGCTGTAGGCCTCCGGGTTGGTCATGCCACCCCCCTTGGATGGTGGCGGCACCCGCAGCAGCTGGCGGTAGACATGTCCGCGCCAGGGCGTGGCGCCCGTGTTGCTGATCTCGTCGCGGACATCGAGCACGTAGCTGCCGCGAGCCAGGCGATACACGCGACGGACGCTCATGCCATCGGCACCCTGCCAGACGAAGGGCAATTCGACGGCATCGGCACCCTCGGCCAGGGCCTGTGCGCCACCCTCGGCCTGGAACGCGGCTTGATGGTTGGGTGCCCCCGGCGTGGCGCTGACCCAGCCGATCTGCGCCACGAAGTAATGCGCCGGATCCTGGCTGAGCAGTTGCACCGCGGCACTGCCGGAGCTGGCGGTCTGGTCGTAGGCGAGCAGGTCGGCGGCCAGCACGCTGCCGCCATGCGCATCGAGGGACAGGCGCAGCACGTCGTTGGCCAAGGTGATGGGCGCGACGGTGGTTGCCGCTCCGGAGGATGGCGAGTCCACGCTTGGCGAAGTCGGCGACGTTGCCGGATTGTCGCTGACGCTCGGGATTGCCGGGTCCATGGCCGGCGACGTCGCGACGTCGAGCGACGAGCCGGCGGACGGCATCGGGGTGGGCGTCGCGTAGTCCTTCTGCCAGGCATCCCAGAGAAAGAAGGCCAGGATCAGCCAGGCAACAAGCAGGAACGAGCGGGTCTGGGTCATGGGAAACCGGGGGAGGGCGTGGATTCAATCCGACGCGCAGAAGGACGACATGTGTCAGGCGCCGGTCGAGGCCGGCGGCGAAGAGTCGCGCATTGTGCCGGCCACCGCGACGGGCTTCAACGCGCCCGCCCGCTGCCAGAGCCGTGCCAGATCGGCGCGCAGCTCAGCGTTGCTCGCCGCGCGTGCCTCAGGCTTGGCTACCAGGACACAATCGCTGAGTGCGGGCAACGGGGGCTGGGTGCGGAAGAACTCCCTGGCGACGCGCTTGATCCGATTGCGTCCCACGGCCTCGGGATCGACCTTGCGCGATACCGCGAGTCCGAGCCGCATCGATGGCGCGGGCAGCAGATGCAAACGGAAGCAGCGCCCGTTCACGCGGGCACCTTGCGTGAAACAGCACTGGAATTCGGTAGGCAGGCGCAGACGGGCGCTGCGCCGGAAGCGGGCTGGGGGCGTCATGTCTCCGCGCCCGATCTTCATCGCTCAAGCGGCGCGGTGCCGCGAGGCGAGTCGGGCCCCGACTACGGGATCAGACGCTTGCGGCCCTTGGCGCGACGAGCGTTCAGCACTTTGCGGCCGTCGGCCGTTGCCATGCGGGCGCGGAAGCCGTGGGTACGGGCGCGCTTGAGATTGCTGGGCTGGTAGGTGCGCTTGGTGCTCATGGCGGCGCTCTGGAAATCTGCGGGGAAAGACCATCGAGATTACCGTTCACCGTGCACTCTTGTCAACCTGAGTCTGGTTGGCAGGCCTGTGCGGCGGGGGTAGACTGGCCGCCATCCCGCTCAATCCGCTGCGACGCTCCGGCGCCGACGGTGAGCCGTCCCCGCTTGCTTCTGCCCCGGTTCCATTCCGACCAATGCTCGACGCCTGGCCGCTTTGCCTCGAACGCCTGGAAGCCGAACTGTCGGCCGAGGACTTCCAGACCTGGATCAAGCCGCTGCAAGCCAGCCAGCAGGGGGAAGGCTTGGCCGTGTATGCCCCGAACGCCTTCGTGGTCGATACCGTGCGCGAGCGTTACCTCGCACGCATGATCGAGCTGCTGCGCCACTATGCCGGCCTTGCCAGCCTACCGGTGCGGCTGGAAGTGGGGAGCGTGCCGCGACTGGACCTGGCGAAGCCGCCTGCAGCCGCCCGAGCCGGCCACGCGGCCGCGGCACGCGAAGACGACACGCCCAGCAATCTCGACCCGAACTACAGCTTCGACACCTTCGTCGAAGGCAAGAGCAATCAGCTCGGCAAGTCGGCGGTGCTGCAGGTGGCGCAGAACCCCGGTCGCGCCTACAACCCCTTGCTGCTGTATGGCGGCACCGGCCTGGGCAAGACCCACCTGATGCATGCCGCCGGCAACCTGATGCGCGCGCTAAATCCCGGCATGAAGGTGTTGTACCTGCGCTCGGAGCAGTTCATCACCGCCATGATCCGGGCACTTCAGAGCAAGGGGATGGATCAGTTCAAGCAGCAGTTCCAGCGCATCGACGCCCTGCTGATTGACGATATCCAGATGTTCGCGGGCAAGGACCGCACCCAGGAAGAGTTCTTCCACACCTTCAACGCCCTGTTTGATGGCAAGCAGCAGATCATCATGACCTGCGACCGCTATCCGAAGGAGGTGGAGAACCTCGAGCCGAGATTGAAGTCTCGCCTCGGCTGGGGCTTGTCGGTGGCGATCGAACCACCGGACTTCGAGACCCGTGCCGCGATCCTGCTCAACAAGGCGCAGGCGCGCGGTATCGGCTTGCCGGACGAAGTGGCATTGCTGATCGCTCGCCGGATGCGGTCCAACGTGCGTGACCTGGAAGGGGCGTTGAACACGCTGGCGGCGCGGGCGCATTTCTCCGGCCGCGCGATCACCCCGGAGTTTGCCCAGGAAACCCTGCGTGACCTGTTGCGTGCCCAGCAGCAGGCCATTTCCATCGCCAATATTCAGAAGGTCGTGGCAGACTACTACGGCCTGCGTCTGGTCGATCTGAATGGCAAGAGCCGCACCCGCTCGCTGGTGCGCCCGCGCCAGATGGCGATGGCGCTGGCCAAGGAGTTGACCGAACACAGCTTGCCGGAAATCGGTGACGCGTTCGGCGGGCGCGACCACACCACCGTGCTGCACGCCTGCCGGGTGGTGCGCGAGCTGCTCGAAACGGACGGCAAAATGCGCGAAGACTGGGACAAGCTGGTCCGCAAGTTGACGGAGTGATCTTCACGCAAAAACTTGTGGAAGACTTGTGGACGGCGGTGGCATGCCAAACTTGTCCACATCCCGTCCACAGCTCCTCCGGGCGTCAGGCCACAGCTTGAAGCCGGCGGAAAATAAATATAATTCAACGAGTTGTGGTGCTTTTCCGCAGCTTGGGTGGCTTCAACCACCACCACAGCTTTCCATCTTATAAACATAGTTTTCTGGGGAAGGGGATCACCGCATGCGTTTCAGCCTCCAGCGCGAAGTTCTGCTCAAGCCCCTGCAGCAGGTGGTGAACGTGGTCGAACGGCGCCAGACCTTGCCGGTCCTGGCGAACTTGCTGGTCATGGTGGAAGGCAACAGGTTGTCGCTGACCGGCACGGATCTGGAAGTGGAAATGGTGGCGCGGACCGAGGTCGAGCAGGCCGAAGACGGCGAAACCACGATTCCAGCGCGCAAGCTGTTCGACCTGGTGCGGGCCTTGCCCGATGGCAGTCGCCTAAGCTTCAGTCTCTCGGGTGATCGCATGACCCTGCAGGCGGGGCGGAGCCGATACACCCTGGCCACGTTGCCTGCCAAGGAGTTTCCCAATACCGATGATCTGGAACTGGTGGAGCGCATCCAGGTTCCCGAGTCCTCGCTGAAGGAGTTGATCGAACGCACTGCCTTCGCGATGGCGCAGCAGGACGTCCGTTTCTACCTGAATGGCCTGTTGTTCGACCTGCGCGAGAACGCATTGCGCTGCGTGGCCACGGACGGGCATCGCCTGGCCCTGTGCGAAGCCGCCTTGCCGGATGGCGCCAAGACCCGCAAGCAGATCATCCTGCCGCGCAAGGGCGTGCTAGAGCTGCAACGCCTGCTGGAAGGTGGCGATCGCGCGGTGGAGCTGGAAGTCGGGCGCAATCATGTGCGGATGCGGCGCGAGGACGTGACCTTCACCTCCAAGCTGATCGACGGTCGCTTCCCCGACTATGAAGCGGTGGTACCGATCGGTGCCGACAAGGAAGTGAAGCTGGATCGCGAAGTCCTCCGAGCGGCCTTGCAGCGCGCCGCCATCTTGTCGAACGAGAAGTTCCGCGGGGTGAAGCTGGAGATCAGCCCCGGTCAGCTGCGCATCGTGGCGCACAACCCCGAACAGGAAGAGGCGGTCGAGGAGATCGAGGCCGAGACCGTGGTCGACGGCTTGTCGATCGGGTTCAACGTGACCTACTTGCTGGAGGCGCTCAGCGCGCTGCGGGAAGATCAGGTCAGCCTCAATCTTCGTGACGCCAACTCCAGCGCCCTGGTGCGCGAGGCCGGCCATAACCGCAGCCGCCATGTCGTGATGCCGCTGCGTCTTTGAACGCGGCAGGCTGGACAGGGTGATCGCGCAGCACCGGATCCGGGGTGCCTGACCGGTGCAACTGCAACGTCTGCAGGTCGAACACTTTCGCGCCTTCGAGCAGATCGACCTGGCGTTGGATCCCGGCCTGAACCTGTTTACCGGCGCCAACGGTGCCGGCAAGACCAGCGTTCTGGAGGCGGTGTATCTCCTTGGCTACGGCCGCTCGTTCAGGGGCGCGGTGCGCGATGGCTTGATCCGCCGTGGCCAGCCTTCCTTGCGCGTATTCGCGGAACTGCGTGACGCCACGGGGGCGCTGCGGCGCCTGGGCCTGGAGCGCGGCCTGCGTGATGGCCGGGCGCGCATCGATGGCGAAGCCGCGGCGGGATTGGGGGAGTTGTATCGCGAGATTGCCGTGATCTGCTTCGAGCCCGGCAGCCACGACCTGATCAGTGGCGGATCCGAGCACCGGCGCCGGTTTCTCGACTGGACCTTGTTCCACGTGGAACCGGAATTCCTGCCGGTATGGCGTCGCGCCCAACGCGCGCTACGCCAGCGCAATGCCTTGCTGAAGCTGGCAGCCGCGGCTGACACCGCGGCACTGGAGGCTTGGGAGATCGAGCTTGCAGACGCCGGGGAACAACTCAGCAAACAACGTGAAGCCTGGTTGCGGCGCTTCCTTCCACATCTGCAAGCCACAGCGGCCCGCTTCCTGCCGGAGGCGGGGGAAGCAGAGCTTCGTTTCCAGCGCGGGTGGTCGGCAGCCGAAGGCTTGGTGGGTGCATTGCGGGGCAGTCGCGTCCGGGATCTGGGCCTGGGCCACACCACGGTGGGTCCCCACCGCGCCGACTGGAGCCTCTCCTACGAGCGCCTGCCCGGACGCGATGTCTTTTCTCGTGGGCAGGAACGTCTGAGCGCCCTGGCCTGTGTCCTGGCGCAAGCACGGGCGTTCACTTCGGAGCGCGGCTTCTGGCCGATCCTGTGCCTGGATGATCTCGCGTCAGAGCTCGACCAGCGGCACCTTGGCCAGGTACTTGAATGGCTCGGCGAGACGCCGGCGCAATGGCTGCTCACGGGAACCGAAGCGCCGAACGCCTTGAGCTGCCGCGCCGGCGCGAGGTTTCACGTGGAACGCGATTCGGAGAATCGGGCCCGGATCACCCGCCTGCTATAATTCACGCGACCCGTTCTGAACCAAGACGGCCTGTTTTCGCCGTTCCGCGCGCCTGCGCGACGGTCTTCCTACCCCCGTGAGCGCATGAGCGATCAACTTCCTCCCAGCACCTCGCACGGCAGCAACTACGATTCGAGCAAGATCACCGTCCTGCGCGGCCTGGAGGCAGTGCGCAAGCGTCCCGGCATGTACATCGGCGACGTGCACGACGGCACCGGCCTGCATCACATGGTGTTCGAAGCGGTCGACAACGCCATCGACGAGGCGCTCGCGGGTTACTGCGACCAGGTGAACGTCACCATCCACCTGGATGGCTCGGTCTCGATCTCGGACAACGGCCGCGGCATCCCGGTCGACATCCACAAGGAAGAAGGCGTCTCCGCGGCCGAGGTCATCATGACCGTGCTGCACGCCGGTGGAAAGTTCGACGACAACAGCTACAAAGTGTCCGGTGGCCTGCATGGCGTCGGCGTCTCGGTGGTGAACGCCCTGTCCGAGCACCTGTGGCTCGACATCTGGCGCGATGGCCAGCATCACCAGCAGGAGTACGCCCTGGGCGAACCGCAGTACCCGCTCAAGGTGGTGGGGGCATCGGCCCGTCGCGGCACGACGGTGCGATTCAAGCCGTCCGCCGAGATCTTCACCGACGTCGAGTTCCACTACGACATCCTCGCCAAGCGCCTGCGTGAACTGTCGTTCCTGAATTCGGGCGTGAAGGTCGAATTGATCGACGAGCGCGGTGAAGGCAAGCGCGACCTGTTCCAGTACGAAGGCGGCATCAAGAGCTTCGTGGAACACTTGGCCCAGCTAAAAACCCCACTACATCAATCAGTTATCTCTGTTTCCGGGGAACAGGCGGGAATCTCGGCGGAAGTCGCCCTGCAATGGACCGACGCCTACCAGGAAACGATGTTCTGCTTCACCAACAACATCCCGCAGAAGGACGGCGGCACCCATCTCGCCGGATTTCGTGCCGCCCTCACCCGGACGTTGAGCAACTACATCGAGCAGAACGGAATCGCCAAGCAGGCCAAGATCAGCCTCTCGGGCGATGACATGCGCGAAGGCATGATCGCGGTGCTGTCGGTGAAGGTGCCGGACCCGAGCTTCTCCTCGCAGACCAAGGAGAAGCTGGTCAGCTCGGAAGTGAAGCCGGTGGTGGAAGCCATCGTCGGCTCCAAGCTGGAAGAGTTCCTGCAGGAGCATCCGCTGGAAGCCCGCGCCATCGCCGAGAAGGTGGTGGATGCCGCGCGCGCGCGCGAAGCCGCGCGCAAGGCGCGCGAACTGACCCGTCGCAAGGGTGCACTCGACATCGCCGGCTTGCCCGGCAAGCTTGCCGACTGCCAGGAAAAGGATCCGGCACTCAGCGAACTGTTCATCGTCGAGGGTGACTCCGCCGGCGGCTCGGCCAAGCAGGGCCGCAACCGCAAGACCCAGGCGATCCTGCCGCTCAAGGGCAAGATCCTCAATGTCGAGCGCGCGCGTTTCGACCGCATGCTGGGCAGCGCCGAAGTTGGCACCCTGATCACCGCGCTCGGCTGCGGCATCGGCAAGGATGAATACAACCCGGACAAGCTGCGCTACCACCGCATCATCCTGATGACCGACGCCGACGTGGATGGCTCGCACATCCGCACTTTGTTGCTCACCTTTTTCTACCGACAGATGCCCGAGCTGATCGAGCGTGGCCACGTCTATATCGGCCTGCCGCCCTTGTACAAGCTCAAGCAGGGCAAGAACGAGCTGTACCTCAAGGACGACGCGGCGCTCAACGCCTACCTGATCAATCACGCGGTCGACGGGGCCGAGTTGCGCTATGCGCCCGAGGTGCCGGGTGTGAGCGGCGCCGCCCTGGAAAGGCTTCTCGTCGATTTCGTAGCGGCGATGGACGCCGTGCGCCGGCTCTCCCACCGCTTCGATCCGAACGTACTGGAAGCCATGCTCGAGCAGCCGCCGCTGAGCGCGGAATCGTTCGCGAACCTGGAGGCGCTTGCGCCGTGGCTGGCGCGGCTGGAAAAGCGCCTCGCGGCAAGTGGCCTGGGCAAGCCGCGCTATCGCATCCGCGCCCAGGCGGCAACCGAGGAGCAGGGCGGCGCGCTCGTGATCGAGCGCCAGCATCACGGGCTGAGCGTCACCCAGACCATCCCCGCGGCCTTGTTCGACGGTGGTGAATTGCGCCCGATCCTCGATGCCGCGGCACAGCTCGCCGACCTGATCCAGCCCGGTGCCATGGTCGCGCGCGGCGGACGCAGCCAGCCGGTCGCGTCCTTCCATGACGCGCAGGCCTGGCTGATGGACGAAGCCAAGAAGGGTCGAACCGTGCAGCGCTTCAAGGGCCTGGGCGAGATGAACCCGGAGCAGCTCTGGGACACCACCGTGAACCCGGAAACCCGACGCCTGCTCAAGGTGCGGATCGAAGACGCGGTGGCCGCGGATCAGATCTTCAGCACGCTGATGGGCGACGTGGTGGAGCCGCGCCGCGAATTCATCGAGGACAACGCACTGAAGGTCGCCAACCTCGACGTGTGATGGGGGGTGCGTGCGGCTCCAGTGCGACTAGCCTCGCGCATCCTGCGCTCACCAAGTCGCCCCGGCCTTGGGCCTCCTGCCCAAGGCGTTCGCGCCTCGCGTTCTGCCGTCAAGGCAGAACCCGTGCCTGACGGCACCGGTGCTCACCCGCGCCGCGAATTCATTGACGACAACGCACTGAAGGTCGCCAACCTCGACGTGTGAGCCTCGCGCCGCGCTTCGTGCCGAGCCCGGCGCGAGGCTTGGCTGAATCGCTATACTCGCCCGCATTGCGATCGAAGTCGCGCGCGGTTGGGGAGCCGCGGTTGCCGGGCACATCATGAAAAAAAGCCATCTCTATGTCCTGGCGATCCTGATCGTCGCCATCGGCGCCGCCGCCATCTTCTACAAGTGGAAGGTGCTGAACTTTCCGTTGCAGCCGGAAGCCGAAGTCGAAGTCTGGACCGTGCAGGCACGGGTCGAGTATCCGCCACGGCGTGGCGCCAACAAGCTCGTGCTGCAGCTGCCCGACCAGCCGCCCGGATTCTCGATCCTGGACGAGAAATTCGTTGCGCGGAACTATTCCACACTCGAGGAAGACCATCGCGATGGCCGCGAAGTGCAATGGTCGATCCGGCGCGCGGTCGGAACCCAGGCGCTGTATTACCGGGCCACCGTGGTGCGCAACCCGGATTCGCCCTCGGCGCCGGAAGTGCTCGCGGCGATTGCACCGAAGCTGGCGGATCTGCCGGTGCTGGAAGAATCGTACGCCGCTGCCGCGGAAGACGTGCTCGGCGACGTGCGCGAGGGTTCGTCCGATATCGGCACCTATGCGCAGGAGTTGGTGCGACGCTTCAATGCCGCTTCGCCCAGCCAGGAAGTTGCGCTGCTGGGCGAGAACCTCGGCACGCTCGAGCAGCGCGCGCAGTTCCTCGCGCAGCTGCTGGCGATGCGCAATATCCCGGCCAAGGTGATCCACGGTTTCGAGCTGGGAGAGACCCAGTCGCGCACCGAGATCGCGCCGTGGCTGCAGGTGCACAACGGTACCCAGTGGATCGCGATCAACATGCAGACCGCGGCCGATGGCTGGCCCGAGGACTTCTTCCTGTGGAGCGCGAGTCCGCAACCGCTGCTGGTAGTCGATGACAACCCGCGCGCCAAGGTCGAGTTCTCGGTCTCGCGCAACCTGGCCGATGCCATGGCGATCGCCGAGCGCCGGCTCGAGGTGCAGAACGCGAACCTGGTGAACTATTCGCTGCTCAGCCTGCCGCTGCAGGCGCAGAGCACCTATCGCATCCTGCTCATGGTGCCGATCGGCGCCTTCATCATGCTGCTGCTGCGCAACCTGATCGGCATCAAGACCTTCGGCACCTTCATGCCGGTGCTGATTGCGCTCGCGTTCCGCGAGACACAATTGATCGCGGGCGTCGCACTGTTCGTCACCGTCGTGGGCCTGGGCTTGCTGGTGCGGTTCTACCTGGAGCGGCTGCGCCTGTTGCTGGTGCCACGCCTGACCGCAGTGCTCATCCTCGTGGTGCTGCTCATGGCGCTGGTCGCCGTGGTCAGCAATCGCCTCGGGATCGAAGTCGGACTGTCCGTGGCCTTGTTCCCGATGGTGATCATGGCCATGACGATCGAGCGCATCTCGGTGGCCTGGGAAGAGCGCGGCCCCGGCCACGCGATCAAGGAAGCGGTGGGCTCGCTGGTGGTGGCCTCGATCGCGTACCTGGCGATGAGCTGGGACAAGCTCGAGCATTTCGTGTTCGTGTTCCCCGAGTTCCTCCTGATCCTGTTCGCAATCACGCTGCTGCTTGGTCGCTATTCCGGCTACCGCCTCAGCGAGCTGTTCCGGTTCCGCGCTCTGGCGCGCGAATCCGAAGCGAATGCCGCGCTGATCCCGACACCGACCGCGCCGGCCTCGCCCAATCCCGCGGTCGAGCAGAAGCCCTGAGGCGGCCATGCTCTCGCTGTTCGGAGTCGCCAAGCGCCTGCGCCAGATCGGCATGGTCGGGATCGGCCAGCGCAATGCCGACTACGTGCTGCTCTACAACCCGCGCAAGTTCTATCCGCGCGTGGACGACAAGCTCATCACCAAGCGCCTCGCGATCGAAGCCGGCCTGCCGGTGCCCGAGCTCTATGCGGTGGTGAGCGAGGAACACCAGATCGCCGAACTGCACGAGAAGCTGAAACCGCACGAGCAGTTCGTCGTGAAGCCGGCGCATGGTTCCGGGGGCGACGGCATCCTCGTGATCACCGGGCGGCGTGGTGACAAGTACCGCCGCTCCAACGGCAACCTGATGCCGCGCGAAGAGTTCGAACATCATTTGTCGAACGCGCTGTCGGGCTTGTTTTCCCTCGGCGGGCATCCGGACCACCTGCTGGTCGAGTACTGCGTGCAGTTCGACCCGATCTTCGACCAGGTCAGCTACAAGGGTGTACCCGACATCCGCATCATCGTGTTCCTGGGCTACCCGGTGATGGCCATGATCCGGCTCCCGACGCGGCTCTCGGACGGCAAGGCCAACCTGCATCAGGGCGCGATCGGGGTCGGCATCGACATCCCCAGCGGCAAGACCAAGCGCGGCGTCTGGGGCACCGAGATCATCCGCGAACACCCCGATACCGAACACAGCATCGTGGGGCTGCAGATCCCGCGCTGGGACGAGCTGCTGAACATGGCCTCGCGCTGCTACGAGTTGTCGGGCCTGGGCTACGTCGGCGTGGATTTCGTGCTGGATCGCCACCAGGGGCCGCTGATCCTGGAACTGAACGCCCGCCCGGGCCTCGCCATCCAGATGGCCAACGGCAACGGCCTGCTGCACCGCCTCAAGAAGGTCGAAGCCCTGCGCGACGCCGGCCGGCTGTCGAAGGACCCGGCCGAACGGGTTGCATTCGCGCTGCAGAACTTCCCGACCCTGGGTTGACCCCGGATGCCCGCTTGCAACGTTGCAGTCGGGCGCGCCACGGCCGGAGCAAGCCTCGCCCTGGCGCGGAGGACGGGCAAACACCCGCAATGTGGAGCGATTGGCAGTTTCCGGGCTTGAGTAAAAGCACTAACCACCTTTACCCTTAGCGGTTCCCGTCGCCCCGGTAGCTTGCCGGGGCGATTCCAGCGTTCTGAGGTGTCGCCATGTCGTTCGCGAAGCTGAGCAAGAATCTCTCGGTTGCCCTGATGGTGGCCCTGCTGGCCGCCGGGTCGGCCTTGGCCGCGCGCAACAAGAAGGAAGAGAAAGCGCCGCCGATGTTCCCGAACGCGACCCGCGCCGAGCCCAAGATCAAGGTCTCGCCCATGCTCGCCAAGAAGCTCGAGCAGCTGGTCGATTTCTCCCAGGAAGATCGTCCCGACGACGTGATCAAGGTGGGTGAGGAAATCATCACCAGCAAGCGCGCCGGCCCCTACGAGAAAGCCTTTGCCCTGCAGGCCCAGGCTTTTGCCTATGTCGACAAGGATGACTACGCGTCGGCCATCCCGTTGCTGCAGAAGTCGCTGGAAGCCAATGGGCTGCCGAACGACACCCATTACCAGATCATGTTCCAGATGTCGCAGATGTACCTCAGCGAGGAACGCTACGAAGAAGCGCTCACGTCGCTCGACAAGTTCTTCGCCGAGACCAAGTCGGCCAAGCCCGAGCATCTGGCGATGAAAGGCAACGCGCTCTATCGCCTCGAGCGCTACGACGAAGCGGCAAAGATCCTGGAGCAGGCCATCGCAGCCAGCGACAAGCCGCAGGACAGCTGGAGCCAGCTGCTGATGGGCAGTTACTTCGAGCAGGAAAAGCCGATGGAGGCGGCGCGGGTGGCCGAATCCATGCTGGCCAAGAACCCGAACGACAAGAACCTGCTGTCGAACCTGGCCTCGATCTACGCCCAGGCCGACATGTACGACAAGGCCACCGAGATCCTGGAGCGCGCGCGCGCACAAGGGCTGCTGACCGAAGAGCGTGACTACCGCAACCTGTACGCCATGTATCTCAATTCCGAGGGCAAGGAAGCGCAAGGCATCGCGGTCATCACCGAAGGCCTCGACAAGGGTGTGCTCAAGCCCAGCGCCGACGTCTACATCGCGCTCGGCCAGGCCTACTACTTCAGCGACAAGATCAAGGAATCCATCGACGCCTACCGCATGGCCCTGCCGCACGCGAAGGACGGCGAGCCGGCCCTGAACCTGGCGCGCGTGCTGACCAACGAAGAAGATTATGCCGGCGCCAAGAGCGCGGCCCAGGAAGCCCTGAAGAAGGGCGTGAAGAAGCCGGGCGAGGCCTGGATGGTGGTGGGTCGAGCCGAGTTCGGGCTGGGCAACAAGGCCGGCCTGATCGCGGCCTACAAGGAAGCTGCCAAGCATCCGGAAACCGCGCAACAGGCCAACGACTGGTTGCGCAAGAACGGCGGCAAGTGACAATAGGCATAGGACAGCTCTTCGTATAAGCTAGCTAAATCCCGCGGTATTCGATGACGACCCTGCACTGAGTCGCCTTCAGGATGCCGCCCGAACCCAGGCCGCAAGTCCGCGCATGACGCAAGACAGCTTCCACTCGCAGCACGACGACGAACCCAAGGGCCTCAACTGGGCGCGCATCGGTGGCCTTTCGTTCGCCATGGCGTTCCATGTCGCGGCGTTCATGATGGTGATGACGCCGGTGGCCCCGCCGGGACAGGATTTGGAAGAGGAGGACACCGTCGAGGTGACCTTCATCGAGCCACCTCCGCCGCCGCCGCCGCCGCCGCCGCCGCCGCCGGAGCCGCCCAAGCGGCCGCCGCCGAAGATCATCGAAAAGCCCAAGCCCACGCCGCCGCCGCCGGAGGCTCCGCCGCCGGTGGTGCTGGATGATCCGACGCCGATGTCGGTAGCTGCGCCGCCGCCGGCCCCGCCGGCCCCGCCAGCGCCGCCGCAGGATTACGGCCCGTCGGAAGACCAGACCTACCGCAAGATCAAGCCACCGCGCTACCCGCCGCAGGCGATCCGCCGCCGCGAGGAAGGCGAAGTCGTGCTGCGCGTGCTGGTGGGCCTCGACGGTCGCCCGGTCGAGGTGGAAGTGGAAAAATCCAGTCGCTCGCGCCTGCTCGACCGCGCCGCGATCGACGCGGTGCGCAACTGGGTGTTCAACCCCGGCCTGCGCGATGGCAAGCCGGTGCAAGGCTACGTGTTGGTTCCGATCTCTTTCAAACTCTCTGATATCTGACAAAGGGTAGGCGTTATGCAACAAGATCCCGCTTCCACTTCGCCGGTCGCTGCTGCCGCGACGTCTGCCCCTGCTGCCGATCCGGCCGCGATGCCGGGTGCGGGCTTTGCGGGCGATTCCGATGCCGATGCGCTGTCGCAAATGGGTTTTGCCAATCTCTGGCACGAGATGACCTCCGATCCCGGCGAGTTCATGGTGTCCTGGGTCGTGCTGCTGACCCTGATCCTGATGTCGGTGGGCTCGTGGTACTACACCGTGGTCAACCTGCTGAAGAACAGCGTGATCCGCGCCCGCGCCGATCGCGTCATCAGCACCTTCTGGGAAACCCAGAACCCGCAGGACTCGCTCAACTTCATGGAACAGCAGCCCAAGGGCGAACCGTTCTCGAAGATCGCGCTCGACGCCGCCCAAGCCGCCCTGCACCACTCCAAGCATGAAGGCAGCCGCCTGGTCGAAGCCCTGAACCGCTCCGAGTTCATCGACCGCGCCCTGCGCCAGGCCGTGACGCGCGAAAGCGCCAAGCTCGAGAATGGCCTGACCTGGCTCGCCACGGTCGGCTCGACCGCTCCCTTCGTCGGCCTGCTCGGCACGGTGTGGGGCATCTACGGCGCGCTGATCCGCATCGGCGCCACCGGCCAGGCCTCGATCGATGCCGTGGCGGGTCCCGTCGGCGAGGCGCTGATCATGACCGCCATCGGTCTGTTCGTCGCCATCCCGGCGGTGCTGGCGTACAACTTCTTCGTGCGCATGAACCGCAACACCAATGCCAAGTTCGATACCTTCGCGCACGACCTGCACGACTTCTTCGCCACCGGCTCGCGCGTCGGCGAAGTGGCCGCGAAGCGCTAAGGCCCGGGTAAGAGAGGAACTCTGTCATGGCCTTCAGTAGCGGCGGCGGCGGCGGCCCGATGGCGGAAATCAACGTCACGCCCCTTGTGGACGTGATGTTGGTGCTGCTCATCATCTTCATGATCACGGCGCCGCTGATGGCGCACAAGGTCAAGATCGAGCTGCCGGAAGCGACGCTCGATGTCCGGCCGGAGGACAACAGCAGGCCGATCACCCTGGCACTCAAGGAAGACGGGGTGATCTACTGGAACGACGACAAGATCCAGCTCGCCGTGCTCGAGTCGCAACTCGCGGTGGAAGCGCAGAAGAAGCCGCAGCCGCGCATCGACATCCGCGCCGACAAGACCACCAAGTACAAGTTGATCGCCGATGTGGTGAAGACGGCCAAGAACGTCGGCATCGCCAAGGTCGGCTTCGTGGCCACGCCGGATCGCTGATCGGAACCCGACAGGAATACACCCATGGCTTTCAGTACCGGTTCCGGTGGTAACAACGCTCCGATGGGCGACATCAATGTCACGCCGCTGGTCGACGTGATGCTGGTGTTGCTGATCATCTTCATGGTGACGGCGCCGATGCTGTCGTACCAGATCGACATTGATCTGCCACAGGCCAGCAACAAGGTGCCGGACGAACCGGTCGACCCGCCAAAGCCTGTCCGGCTACGCATCGACGATACCGGCACCCTGTTCTGGGACAACACCCAGCAGACCATGAAGACGGTGGAGATCCTGATGCGGATCGAATCGGGTGGCGGCGAGAAGCCGGTGACCGAGCAGCCCACGCTCGAAGTCGAGACCAGCCCCGAAGCCAAGTACGAAGTCCTGGCGGAAGTGCTGGCCTCGGCCAAGAACGCAGGCATGGCCAAGATCGGTTTCGTCGATACCGCCGCGCAGTAAGCCCGCCTCGCGAGCGAAGCAATCAACGCCGCCTTCGGGCGGCGTTGTCGTTTCCGGCAGCATAGAAAATCAGGGCGAGAGCGTCCAAGACTCCTGATCCGTGTTCTTGCTGCGCGCTGCTACGAGGCCTCCTCGATCACGCGCAGGTAGGCACGGACGGTGCCATCAAGGCCGTCGTACAGCGCCTCGCCGACCAGCGCATGCCCGATGGATACTTCCAGAACGCCGGGCACGGCGCGCAGGAAGGCGGCGAGATTGGCCTGGCTCAGGTCGTGGCCCGCATTCACGCCGAGCCCCACGGCTTGGGCGCGCCGTGCCGTCTCGGCGCAGCGCGCAAGCTCAGCCGCAGGGCTGCCTGCGGCAAAGGCGTGCGCAAAGGGTCCGGTGTACAGCTCGATCCGATCTGCCCCGACCTCGGCGGCCCGCTCCACGTCCGGAGCCCCCGCGTCGAGGAACAGGCTGACCCGTGTGCCGAGTTGTTTCAGCCGTGCGATCAGCGGACGCAGCCGGTCGGCATCGCGGCGCAGATCGAATCCATGGTCGGAGGTGATCTGACCATCGTCGTCCGGCACCAGCGTGGCCTGCTCTGGCCGTACCTGTGCCACGAGTTCGATGAAGCCCGGGTAGTCTCCACGCGCCGGAGCGAAGGGATTGCCTTCGAGGTTGTACTCGACCCGATCACGCACCACCGCGGCCAGATCGAGGACATCCCGCGGCCGCACGTGGCGCAGGTCGGGGCGCGGATGCACGGTGATGCCGCCGCATCCCGCCGCGATCGCGGCCTCGGCCGCGCGCAGCACGCTGGGTTCATCGCCACCGCGCGAGTTGCGCAGCACGGCGATCTTGTTGACGTTGACGCTGAGGACGGTCACGAGCCTAGCCTATCAGGCCCGGTGCAGCTCGCAGCCAAGCCGGGTACCGCCTGTTGCCCTCAGCGACAGGCCTCCGGGCTCTCCTTCCAGATGGTTGGTTCCCAGTAGGCGCCATCGCGGATCCTGCCGCGTTCTTCCGGGTGGAACCGAGACGCGAGCCGGTAGGTAATCCCCGGCTGCACCTCGACGGTGAGGGTCTTGTAGCGTTCCCGGCCCAGGCGGCCGCGCTCGAACACCTGGGTGGCACTGAACTTGTGCGAGTCGATTGCCTCGGCCACGGTCAGCGTATGCGTGCCGGGCTCGAGTCGATACGACTCGGACGATGCCGGACCAGGCAGCTTGCCGTCGATCGCGATCAGTACGGCGCGATACAACTGCTGTCGCCGCGAGGCGATATCGAACACACTGATGCGGCCGCAGCGCGACATGTCGTCACCCTCCGCGGTTGCCGCAAGACTCGCCTGCGCCAATGCCGCGCCCAGGTCCAGCCGATAGGCCGGCAGCGACACCACCTGCACTGCGCCACGCAAGGCCACCTCGCTACCATCGCGCACCACCAGCAGTTCGACCTGATCCGGACTGGCGAGAAACTCATCGCGCAACCGTTGCGCGGCAAGCGCGCGCCCGCGCTCGTCGCCACCCAGCGCCAGCAGGGACTTGCCATTGACCGCCACCAGCCGATCGCCCGACTTCAGTCCGAGCCGTTCGGCGCTGCCGCCCGGCGTGACGCCAAGCACCGGCAGGCCGGAATCCTGCCCGCTCCGATAGCGCACATCGACGATGGCGCCAAAATCGACCTGCTGCGATACCGGCGACACCAACGACAGCGCCTCGGCATCTTCCGCCCGCAGCTCGCCACTCTCGATCAGGCGCAGCAGCACGGCCTGCACCTCCTCATGCAGGCGTTGCTCGAAGGGCCTCGGCGCCGCCTCCTGCGCCTGTGCGCTGCCGGCGAGCAGCAGGGAGCAGGCGAGGGCGCGGGGAAGCAAGGCAGACATCATGGGGAACTCTCCGGGAAAAACCTGATGGATGCGGACATGGCGCGGCGTGGCGAGGGTTTCACAGCCGTGCCAACAGCGGAGGCTCGGCCAGCGTGGTGGCGTCGAGCACGCGCCGCCGGGTCTGCCATAGTGCGGCCAACTCGGCCTCGTCGGCGCGGCGCGCATAAGCCAGCGCCAGCTCCTGATCGAGCAAACGCACGCTCTGGTCCACTGCCGGCAGCTCGACTCCGGTTGCCAGGCCTGCCGGCACCTCGGTTCGCGGCCAGGACAGCACCGCCAACGTCAGCATGGCGGCAGCCACCAACCAGGGCCAACGCGCACGCCGCGCGGCACGCGGCCTGTCCGCTTGCAGCCGTTGCCAGAGCGCCTCGGGCGGATCGACTTCAGGCAGGGCGGCCAGATGTTGGCGCCAGGCCTCGGACAGGGTCGGGTCGGAAGCGGTCATCGCGTTGCCTCGCATTCGTCTTGCCGGTGAAGGACGACCGGGCCCTGGGCGGGTGCGTCGTCCAGCAGGCCCCGCAGGCGCGCAATGGCGCGCGAAAGCAGGGACTTGGAGTAGCTCTCACTGCGTCCGAACAACGCCGCCAGTTCGGTATGGCTGTATCCTTCGAGCTCATGCAGGACCAAGGCGGCGCGAGCCGGCGCGGACATGCGAGCGAGCAGCCCCAAGGCCTCGACCTGGGCCTCGCCGTCCGCTTCCTGCTGCGGTTCGGCGACACCGGCGAACTCCGGATCGACCCAGCGCCGTTCCGCCCGCAGTCGGTCGATGGCGCTGTTCGCCACCAGACGCTTCAGCCAGGCCCCGAAGGGCGCATCGCCGCGATAGCTCGACAACTTTTCCATCGCCTTCAAGAACGCCTCTTGCGCCACGTCTTCCGCCATATCCGACCGTCCACACAGGCGCAAGGCCAGGGTGTAGGCCGGGCGCGCGTAGCGACGGTAGATCTGCTCGAACGCGGACGCGTCGCCGCGCCGGGCCCGGGCCAGCACCAGGCCGTCGATCTCCGCGCCGAACCCGGCCGCATGATTCATGGGGCTACCGTCTGCCATTCGCGTTCAAAGACGACGCGGATGCCACAATCGTCGCAGTTTGCACGCAATCGCGGCGGGAAGTGTGAGCTGTCTCACCCACAGCGAGGCGTCGAATCGAGCCTGCTGCGGCACACTGGCCGCATGCCGCGCTCCGCGCTCCTCGTCGCCCTGCTCCTGTTCGCCGTGCTGGACGCGGCGACGCCGGCGATGGCCACGCGCGGCTTGCCACTGTTGCAACGCTACACCGCGGCCGAGATCCCGGCCGCCCCCGGGCACTCGGCGATCGTTTCGGACGAACGCGGCGTGATCTACGTCGGCAATGGCGAAGGCGTGTTGCGCTTCACCGGCGGCGAGTGGGAGCTGATCCCCCTGCCCGGGCGGCGCGGGGCGCGTTCCCTGCTGCGCGCCTGGGATGGCCGCATCTACGTTGGCAGCTACGACCTGTTCGGAGTGCTCCAGGCCCAGCCCGACGGCAGCCTGCGCTTCGAGGACCTGCGACCGCGCTTCAAGCTCGAAGGCGCGGCGGCCAACGTGGAAGCGGTCTGGGGCTTGCTGGAAACGCCGCGCGGGCTCTATTTCCGTGCCGACCGGACCTTGTTCTTCCTCGGCCGCGACGGCAGCACGCGGCAATGGCCGCTGGTGGCCGAGGCGCGCCTCTTTTACGCCGTGCAGGAGGCCCTGTACGCGCGGGTACAGGGCGTGGGCTTCTCGCGCTTCGAAGACGGACGCCTAGTGCCGATGCCGGGTGCGGAGGTGTTCGCGCAGCGGCCGCTGTTGAGCGTCACCACGCGCGGCGACGGCCTGTTGCTGGCGAGCGACGACGGCTTCTACCTTAGCGATGCGCATGGCATCCGCAAGCTGCCCTCGGCGGCCGATGCGGCCTTCGCGCGCAACGAGCCGTACTCGAGCCATCTGCTCGACGATGGCAGCCTGGTGTTCGGCACCTACGACGGCAACCTGTTGCGCTTCTCGCCCGGCCTGAGCCTGCTCGACCGGGTGAAACTCGGGGTGCACATGCTGAGCGCCTTCGGCACCGATCGCGAAGGCGGGTTGTGGGTTGCCTCCGAAGTCGATCTGGTGCGCCTGCGCCTGCCCTCGCCCTGGACCCAGTACACCGAACAACACGGCTTGCTCGGTACGCTCAACGACAGCGCCTGGTACGACGGCGCGCTCTGGGTGGCGACCTCGGCCGACGTGATGCGCACCGCTACCGGCAGCAACGACGAGGCGCACTTCGAGCCGCAGCACTGGACCCGGCTCGAAGCCTACGACCTGGAAGCCACACCCGCCGGGTTGTTGTTGGCCGAGCGCGAGGGCCTGCAGGTGCTCGATCCCGGCGCGCGCGCGCCCCGGTACCTGGTGGAAGGGCAGAGCATCGTCGAGGTGAAGCGTTCCGAGCACGATGCCAGCCATGCCCTGGCTCGCGGTTTGAGCGAGGTGTACTGGCTTGTCCTGCGTGACGGGCGCTGGCAGCTGCAGGCCACGTGGCCGATGGATGGCATGAGCGTGGACGTGATGTACGAGACGGCCGCGGGCGAGCTATGGCTGGCCGACCTGCGTGGCACGGCGCAACGCTGGCGTTTTGACCCGGCCAGCGGCGAACGCGGCGAACGCAGCGTGTTCGGACCCGAGCAGGGCATCGACGCCGACCCCGACTTCGGTACCACCCTGCTGCAACTCGACGGCGAGCTGTACGCGATGTCGGGGACGCGGGCATTCCGCTGGCAGGGCGAACGCTTCGTGCCGAGCGAATTGGGCAGCTTCGCCGGCGTGGAGCGGCCGATGGAGTTGTTCGTGATCGAGACGCCGCTCGGCGACTATGGGTGGACCACGCGCCAACTCTGGCACCGGCGCGCGACCGGCGGGCAGTGGCAGCCAATGCATCTGGACGCACGCGCCGCACGCGGCTTCCGCCAGGTGGACGTGCAGGCTGACGGCAAACTGCGGGTCGTCACCTGGAGCGGCCTGCTGCAGTTCGATCCCGAGGTTCCCGAGCCGCCAACCCCGGACCTGCAGGCCACGCTGGAACAAATCGAACTGCGCGTGCCGGACCAGGCGCCAGCCCGATTGCCGCTGCAGTCATCGGGCGCGCCCCTATTCCCGCCCGGCTCCGGTCTGGGTTTCCGCTTTGGCCTGGTGAGCATGGAACCGAACGCCGAGTTCCGTTATCGCCTGGTGAATTACTCCGATGCCTGGACCCCGTGGAACGAGGAGCGCCAGCTCAACTATCGCAGCCTGCCGGCGGGCGAGTTCCAGCTCGAGCTACAGGCACGCCTGCGCAACGGACGCGAGGCCGCGGCGCTCGCCTATCCGTTCCGCGTGCAGCCCTACTGGTACCAGACGCCGTGGGCCACGGGACTCGCGCTACTGGGCGGTGCGCTGTTGCTGGGCGGACTCGCGCAAGCCTTCGTACGCGTGCGCTATCGCCAGTTTGTCACGGCCAACCGGCGTCTTGAGTTGAAGATCTCGGAGCGAACCAGGGAGCTGGAGGCGGCGAATCGCCGGCTGTCGGATCTCGCCACCGAAGACAGCCTCACCGGCGTCGCCAACCGCCGCGCACTGGAACAGGCCCTGGGGCGCGAATGGCAACGCTGCGGCGAGCTGCGCCTGCCGCTGGCCGTGGTGATGGTGGACGTGGATCACTTCAAGCAGTTCAACGACCACCACGGCCACCTCGAAGGCGATCGCCAGCTGCAGCGCGTGGCGCGTGAGCTGGGCCAGGAAGTGAAGCCGGTGCGCGAGTTGCTGGCGCGCTTCGGTGGCGAGGAGTTCGCCCTGATCCTGCCCGGCCTGCATCTGGACGAAGCCATGGCGCGGGCCGAGCGCATCCGCCAGCGCGTGCATCACGCCGAACTCGGCAACACCATCAGCCTCGGGGTGGCGGCACTGGTGCCGTCGCCCGCGCTCGAGCCGGCCGAGCTGCTGCGACGCGCCGACACGGCGCTTTATCGCGCCAAGCGTCGTGGACGAAATCGGGTCGAGGCGGCGGACGAATAAGCCCGCTCCGACGAAGGCCGGTCATCCGCGCGAATCTCGCCCTCAGGCATCGAGGCGGAAGCCACGCGCACTGGGCTTCCAGCCGGCACAGGCCAGGACGGCGGTGTAACCCGGTGCCGGATTGAATCGCAAGTGGTGCCAGGACGAGGCCGCGCCGGCCTCCCCCGGCAGCGCCAGCATGTGAGGTGTGTCCGAATCGGAAGCGAAGGTCCAGCGATCGAGCTGGCCGTAGATGCCGGTGCCGGTGGCCTTGCACGAAGCTTCCTTGGCGGTCCACAGGCGCAGGAAGGCGCGTCGCGCCTCGTCGTCGGGCAAGGCGCGCAGCGCGTCGATCTCCGGCGCGGCAAAGTAGCGTTGCGCGAGACGGCGATGCGGCAATTGCCGATCCTCGCGTTCCAGATCGACGCCCACCCGAGCGTGCTGCGCCACCGCGATGACACTGCCGCCGTCGGTATCGCTGAGATTGAAGTCGGGTGCATCGGGTTCGAGCAGATAGGGCCGGCCGCGTGTTTCGCGACCGAACCGCAGCCGTTCCGGCGCCGTGCCGAGATAGCGCGACAGGACCTCGCGCAGCAGCGCATCAAGCCGGGCGCGGCGCCGCTGCGGCGCGGCATCCTGCGCCGGTGTGTCGCACCACCACAGGTGTACGTTGTGGTCGCCCCAGGCGGGCAGAGCGGCGGGTGCGGGTGTCATCAGCATGTGCGCATGCTGCGCGAGCCCACCGGGCGCGGCAAGACCGAGGCCGATGCCTGCGACATGGCGAAGACACCACGCGGGCAACGATGGCCGGCTTGGCGCCCCCTTGCGACCGTGGCAAAGTGCCGCGACGCCGTTCGCGGCCGAAGTCGAGCCTGCATGATCCTGCTTCCGCCCATTCCTGCGCATCGCGCCGCGCGAGCGACCCCGTGCTGACGCGTGGTTCGCTGCGCCTGTTCCAGATCGCGCGCGTGGTGCTGCGCTGGCGCCTCGATGCCTTGCTCGAAGGTTCGCGCCTGGAGCGGCGGCTGGCCCTGCTCAAGCCCTTCGTGCCAACGGCGCGCGCCGAAGTGGCGGACTTGCCGCGCGGTGCGCGTCTACGCCTCGCACTGCAGGAGCTGGGCCCGATCTTCGTCAAGTTCGGGCAGATCCTTTCCACCCGGCGTGACCTGGTGCCGCCCGACATCGCGGACGAGCTGGCCCAGTTGCAGGATCGGGTCGCGCCCTTCGACGGCGAACTGGCGCGCGCCGCGGTGGAGAAGGCCCTGGGCCGCGCCATCGACACCGCCTACTGCGATTTCGATCCGGTGCCGCTGGCCTCGGCCTCGATCGCGCAGGTGCATGCCGCGCGCCTGAAGGAAGCCGATGGCAGCGCGGGGCGCGAGGTCGTGATCAAGGTGTTGCGGCCGCAGATCGAGAAGCGGATCGCCGGCGACATCGCGTTACTGCGCAGCGTGGCAACCCTGCTGGAACGCACCCATCCCAATGCCGACAAGATCCGTCCGAACGAAGTGGTGTCCGAGATCGAGGTTACGCTCAAGGGCGAACTCGACCTGCAGCGCGAGGGCGCGAATGCCTCGCTCTTGCGGCGCAACTGGCTGAACTCCGACGACCTCTACGTGCCGGAAGTATTCTGGACCCACACCAGCGAGCGCGTGCTGACGCTGGAGCGCGTGCGCGGCATTCCTTCCGATGACATCGCCGCGCTCGACGCCGCCGGCATCGATCGCGCCGCGCTCGCGGCCAAGGGCGTGCGGGTGTTCTACACCCAGGTGTTCCGCGACAACTTCTTCCACGCCGATGCGCACGCCGGCAACATCTGGGTCGATGTCGATCCGGCGCGACGCGCCAAGCCTCGCTTCATCGCGCTCGACTTCGGCATCATGGGCCAGCTCTCGGCGCAGGATCAGTACTACCTGGCCGAGAATTTCATGGCGATCTTCCAGCGCGACTACCGCCGCATCGCCGAGCTGCACGTCGAAGCCGGCTGGATGCCGCGCCACATCCGCATCGACGAACTCGAAGCCGCGGCGCGTTCGGTTTGCGAGCCCTACTTCACCCGGCCGCTGGCCGAGATTTCCCTCGGTGAGGTGCTGCTCAAGCTGTTCCGCACCGCGCAACGCTATGAGCTCACCATCCAGCCGCAGCTGATCCTGCTGCAGAAGACCTTGCTCAACATCGAAGGCGTGGGACGCCGGCTCGACCCCAAACTCGACATCTGGGCGGTGGCGCGGCCGGTGCTGGAAACCATCCTGCGCGAGCGCTACAGCCCGCGCCAGCTCGCGCGCGAATTCCGCAAGCGCCTGCCGGAACTGATCACGCGGGCGCCCGACATGCCGCGCCTCTTGCACGATTGGCTGGCGCAGCAAGTGAACGGCCAGCACTCCTTGCAGATGCGTTCGGACGACATCGCGCAACTGGCGCGCATCGCGCGCGAAGCGCAGCGACAAGTGGTCTACGCCATCCTCGGCAGCGGCCTGCTGATCGTCGCGGCCGTGCTGTACGCGCTGGAAGCCGGTGGTCCGCGCTTCTTCGGCGTGTCGGCCGCGGTGTGGATCGCCGGCCTCGGCGCCCTCGGCGCCTTCCTCGCGGCCTGGCCGCGGCGCGCCACACGAACCCTGTCCGACTGACCCGCGCGGCAGGAGCGCGCTCGCGCGCGACCGATCCCCCGCACGCAACCGACCGCGTCGTGATTGCGACATGGCGGTCGCCCGCGAGCGGGCTCCTGCACAGCGACGCAGGCGCGCGGCGATGCCGACCCGGCGCGCGATATCCGCCGTGTCAGGGTTCCGCGTGCTTTGTCGTTTCCCCGGACAAGCCATCCGCTGGATCCCGCATGAAGCGTCCCCGTTGCTTGTTGCTTGTCGCCGTCGCCGCCAGTTCGTTGGCCGGGGCGCAATCGGTGCCGCCGCCGGCAGGCGGGCCGTACGTGATGGCAAAAGACGCCATTGCCGCTGGCGGCCAGCGCGCCATTGGCGGCAGCTATGTCTTGACTGGAACGGTAGCCCAGGCCGCGCCCGGCCCGCTTCCTGCCGCGGCCGCGGGTGGCACGTATCACCTGGCCGGCGGTTTCCACATTGCCCTTGCGCCACCCGCCGGCGACATCTTTCACGACGGATTCGAGAACTGAGCCATGACCTCCAGGAGCACTACCATGCACCGCAAATCCCTCGTGTTCGTGCTACTGACGGGCCTGTCCGGCCACGCGTTTGCACTGAGCAACACCTTCACCTATCAAGGCAGCCTGCAGGACGCCGGCGCCGCGGCGAACGGCAACTACGACCTGCAATTCAGCCTGCAAACGCAGGCCGGCGCTCCGGTGGGTACCGCGCTCTTGCGCGACGACGTGGTGGTGAGCCAAGGCGTGTTCACGGTCGAGCTGGATTTTGGCTCGAGCATCACCAGCGGGGATTTCCAGCTGCAAATTGGCGTGCGGCCGGGTGCGTCATCGGGCGCGTTTACCGCCTTGAGTCCCGCGACCAGAATCCATCCGACACCCCAGGCGCAAGTGGCGGGATTGGCGGCCGAAGCGATCACGGTCAGCCCCGGCGCGATTGGATCGACGCAGATCAATGCGTCGCAGGTGCAGGCGCGGGTATCGGCCGGTTGCCCGAGCGGGCAGAGCATTCGGGAGGTGAATGCCAATGGCACGGTGACCTGCGAGAGCTCCAGTTCCGGCCCGGTGGGCCCGCAAGGACCCGCGGGTCCGGCAGGGCCTGCGGGTGCGACGGGTGCGACAGGTGCAACGGGCAATACCGGAGCGGTGGGTCCGGTCGGTCCCACCGGCCCGCAAGGCCCTGCCGGCCCCGCCGGCGCGCCCGGCTCGGCCGATGCCTGGGGCAAGAATGGCACCGCGGTCACCGTCGGCCAGTTTCTTGGTTCCACCAACAACCAGGCCTTGGAACTGCGTACGTTCAATCAGCGCACCGCGCGTTTCGAACCCGCCGGAACACCCACGCAGTTTGGCGACGCACCGCGGGTACTGTTGGGCTCGTCCGCCAACACGGCGACAGGCGAGGGCGCCACTGTCGGCGGCGGGGGTTCCACGCGGAGAAACGATGGCGTGCTGGATACCAGCCTCAAGAACGTCGCAGGAAACTTTTTTGCCACGGTGAGCGGTGGCCAAGGCAACCAGGCTTTGGGTGAGTTCAGCGCCGTCGTCGGCGGTAACAAGAATCAGGCCACCGGCCAGTACAGTACCGCGGGTGGCGGTGCCCTCGCCTGTGCTGGCGGTGACTACTCGTGGGCGGGCGGAGTCTTGGCGAAGGTGCGCGTCGGCAACGAATCGGGAGATGGAACTTGCGCAGCGGGCTCGGGAGATCCAGACGGTGACGAGGGCACCTTCGTCTGGAATGGCAACATCTACGGTGGCCTGAGTTCGACCGGGCCGGGTCAATTCCTGATCGGCGCGCCCGGTGGCGTGGGCATCAATACTGCGCGCTTTGGCAACGAACCGGACCTGCGCGGCAGCGAGCTGATGGTGCGGAACAATGCCTTTGACGGCAACACCGATGTCACCTTGCTCAACAGCACCAATCGTGGCTACCTCATGGCCAGTGTTCCCGGTACATCGGGCGCGGCGGGTGATTTCTACATCGCCGAAACCGATGCGCGCACCGCCCCGGTGGCGTTCACCAACCGTTTCCGCATCGATGCCGCAGGCACGACCTTTGTGCAGGGCGGCGCGGTCGGCAATCTGTCGGATGTGCGGCTGAAAAAGAACTTCGCGCCGATCGAACGGCCGCTCGATACCTTGCTCGCCCTGCACGGCCAGCGTTTCGAATACATCGACCCGGTGAAATCCATGAACGCGCCAGGCATGCGCATGGGCTTTGTTGCGCAAGAAGTGCAAGCGGTGATCCCGCAGTGGGTGCAACCGACCGGGCCCGAGGCTTATCTCGCGGTCACGCCGATTGGTTTCGAAGCGCTGACGGTGGAAGCGCTGCGCGAGTTGCGCGGCGAGAGTGCGGTGATCGATGCGGATCAGTCCGCGCAGATCGACCGGCTCAAGGCCGAAAACACCGAACTGAAAGAGCGCCTGGTCGCGCTTGAAGCGCGTTGGGAAGCCTCCGTGCGCGAGTGATTCTGGCCGTCGCTGGTCGGCGCCGACAACGGGAGCCACGGTGGTTGTCGCCAGATGAGGGGCGAGCCGCGGGGATTGGCTGTCGGTGCCGGCCTGCGCTTGTGTGCGATCCATCGCTCGGGTGTCGTGCGACCCACCGGGGAGTATGGTGCGCACATGCGCCAGAGCCTCGCCATCATGCTGTGTTTGTCCAGCGCCTCGGCGCTCGCGGGCAAGGGCGCGACGCAAATTTTTCTCGATGGCTTCGAACCGCCACCGGCGTGCGCCGCGGTGGCCGGGGGTGGTAGTGCTACGGTCGCTGCACCGCAGTTGATCGCCACCCTGGATGATTCGTTCCACGAGTCATGGCTGGCCTCGCCCGCGGTGGCCGACCTCGATGGCGATGGCACGCCGGAGATCCTCGCCGCGCGCAGCAACGTGCTGCTCGGCTGGCATCTGGACGGGACGATCGTGTTCCGTGGCAACGTCAACGGCAGCGATCGCATCTGGTCGTCGCCGATCGTGGCCGACTTCGTGCCGTCGCAGCCGGGGCTGGAAGTGGCGGTCGCGGCGCGCAGCCGGATCTATCTGTGGAACGCCGCGGCGCAGTCGCAGTCGGGCTTCCCGCACGTGTGGCGCGACGAGATGCGCTCGATCGCGGCCGGCGACATCGATGGTGATGGCGATCTGGAACTGGTGGTCGCCACCACGCAACGGCTCGAGGCCGGCGGCCAGCGCGACCTGCTCTACGCCGTGCATCACGATGGCACCCCGGTAGCCGGCTTCCCGCCCAACACCACGGGTGTCGCGGGCTGCACCAGCAGCTGTTTCGTCACCGGCGGCTTCGACCAGAACGTGGCACTCGGCAATGTCGATGCCGACCCGGAATGGGAAGTCTTCGCCGGCCACGACAATGCCTACTGGAGCCTGCACGACGGCAACGGGCGCGCCTTCGACGCCAATCCGGTCTTCGCCAATCGCGACAAGGTCTCGGGCATCCGGTCGATGCACGACTACGCGCTCGCGCAGCAGGGTTTCCCGAATACGCCGGCCGCCGACAATCAGGCGCACTTCACCAACTCCGCGCCCAGCTTCGCCGATGTCGATGGCGACGGCACGCGCGAACTCATCATCCTGGGCTCGGTGCAGAACGCCTCGCAGTCCGACCGCCTGCGCGGCGTCGGCCTGTGGGTGCTACGTCCGGATGGCACGCGCCCGCCGAACTGGCTCACGCCTTACCACGTGCCCACATACCTCGCCGGGCTCCAGGATTTCGCCGGCACGAACATCGTTGGTGCGACCAATCAGGTATCGGTCGCCGATATCGACACTTCGCGTGCCGGGCCGGAGTTCGTGTTCGCGGGTTTCGATGGCCGCATCCATGCCGTCGATGCGACGCGCAGCCTGCTATGGAGCCACGCCTACACCAGCGATGCGCGGGTGCTCACCGGCGGGGTGGCCATCGGCGATCTCTCCGGCGATGGCCACCCCGAGATCGTGTTCGCGAGTTATTCGCCCGATGCGAACAAGGGCCAGTTGTTCGTGCTCGGGCCGGACGGCACGCGCCTGCACACGCTGGCGCTGCCTGATCGCGGTGCGATGTCGGTGCCGACGCTGGCCGACGCCGATGCCGACGGCACGCTCGACATCGTGGTCAACCTCAAGGACGGCGTCAGCAACGTGCGCCAGGTGCAGGTGTACGAGGTGCCCGGCGCACGCGACAACTGCCTGCCGTGGCCGACGGGACGGGGCAACCTGCTGCGCAATGGCAATCCGCCGTAGTCACGGGGGCGACCGTGTCAGGCCGCCGCCGTATCCACGTTGCCGCACGGACTCAGGGCTTGGATTCGAGCTTGGATTTGGCCTTGTCGAAATCCCCCGCGCTGAACACCGACATCGGCCGCAGTTCGAAATGCCGCTTGAGCGCGTCGTGCACCTGCACCGGAGTCAGCGCCGCGAACTTGGCCTCAAGTGACGCCGACCAGGCCTGGGTGCGGTCCAGGTACAGGCCTTCGCGCAGCTGGCCGGCGAGCGCGGCGTCTTCGCCGCGGTTGCGTTGGCGCGCCTTCAGCAGGCCGTCGATCGCATCCTTGAGTTCGTCCGCTTCCACGCCGTCCTTCAACAAGCGCGCCAGTTCCTCGCGGAACGCGGCTTCCACTTTCGCGACGTTCTCGGGCGCGGCGATGGCGTAGAACATCAGGCTGCCGTTCTCGTCGAGCGGATCGGCACTGAACTGCGAGCCGACGCTGTAGCTCAATCCATCCTTCTGCCGCACCCGATCGGCGAGGCGCGACTTGAGCATGCCGCCGCCCAGCACGTAGTTGCCGGCCACCAGCGCCGGATAGTCGGGGTTCGCGTCCGACAAGGGCAAGTCAGTGCGCATCAGGATCAGGGCGTTGGCCTTGTCCGGGGTCTGCGCCGACTCGGACACGGTCTTGAACTCGACGTAAGGGTCTGCGATGCGCACGAACTTCTTCGGAGTATTCCACTCGCCGAACAGGGCTTCGGCCTGGACCTTGAACGCGGCCGCGTCGAAGTCGCCCACCACCGCGAACTCGCCCTGACCCGCGCCGTAGAATTCACGATGGAAGGCGCGCAGGTCATCGAGCTTGATCGCACGCATCGCCGCAAGCGATTCGTCGAAGCTCTTGACGTAGTACGGATGCCCCTTGGCCCACGGGCTGAAATGGCGCGACATGGCCTTGCCGGCGATGGCTTCCGGTTCGGCCATCTGGCTCTCGATGTCGGTGATCGACTGGGTACGCAGCTGCTCGAACTCGCTTTCCGGGAACGCCGGGTGTTGCAGCAGGTCGGCGATCAGTTCCATCAGGCCGGGCAGGTGCTCGCGCTGGGTGGTGGCGAACACGGTGACCGACTGCGCGCCGCCGCTGAGGCTGAGCTGTGCCTTGAGCTCGTCCAGGCGCTTGGAGATCTGTTCGCGCGTGCGGGTTGTGCTGCCGCGCGTGAGCATCGCGCCCACGAGGCCGGCGGCGTCGCTGCGATCGGTCAGGTCAGCCTCGCTGCCGAAGCGCAACACGCCTTGCAGCACCACGGTATTGCCGCGGTTCTCCTTCGGCAGCAGCGCCAGCTTGGTGCCGTTGGACAGCGCCGTGCGCTCGGTGCGCGCGTCGATGTTGGCCGGGCTGGGATCGAAGGCTTCGCCCGCTTCCACCGCGGCGCGACCGGTGTAGCCTTCAAGCTGCTTCGCTACCGCATCGGCTTCGGCGATCTCGGCGCGATCGGGCTGCGCCGTCGGGATGAACTGGCCGAAGGTGCGGTTGGACGGCTTCAGATAGGCCGCGGCGACGCGGTTCACATCATCCAGCGTGACCTCCTCGATGCGGTCGCGCTGCAGGAAGAACAGGCGCCAGTCGCCTTGTGCGATCGACTCCGACAAGGCCATGGCGAGCCGATTCGCATCGTTGACGGTGAGTTCGATATTCTTGAGCGTGCGCGTTTTCGCGCTCTCGATTTCCTCGGCGGTGAAGGCGCTGTCGCCACGGGCTTCGATCAGGCCCAGCAGTTGCGCACGCAGGGCCGCGATGTCGCCACCCTTGGGTACTTCGCCGAAGAACAGCAGCGCGCCCGGCTCGGCCAGGCTGAAGCCGAAGCCGCCCACCTGCGTGGCCAGGCCCTTCTCCACCAGCGCCTTGTGCAGGCGGCCGGTGGGCGTGTGGCCCAGCATTTCGGAGAGCAGATCGAGTGCGGCCGCATCCGGATGCGTGCCGGAGGGCACGTGGTAAACCGCGCCCACGTAGGCGGTTTCACCCACGCGCCGTACCGTCACTTCGCGCTCGCCGTCCTGCACCGGGTCACGCGTGTAGGTGGCCTGGATCGGATTCGCCGGGCGTTCGATCTTGCCGAAGCTGCCGACGATGCGGGCCAGGGTGGCGGCCGGATCGATGCGGCCGGCCACCAGCAGCACCGCGTTGTCCGGTCGATAGTGCTCGCGGTAGAAATCCTGCAGGCGTTCGATCGGCATGTTCTCCACGTCGGCGCGCGCGCCGATGGTGGAGTGGCCGTAGTTGTGCCAGAGGTAGGCGGTGGAGAGCATGCGTTCCATCAGCATGCCGAACGGATTGTTCTCGCCCGACTCCATCTCGTTGCGCACCACGGTCATCTCGCTGTCGAGGTCGCTGCGGCGAACGTGCGAGTGGCGCATGCGGTCGGCTTCCAGCGCCAGCAGCCAGTCCAGCGTGGCGTCGTCGGCGCTGAAGCTGGAGAAGTAGTTGGTGCGATCGAGCCAGGTGCTGGCATTGAAGCCGATGCCGCGCTTCTTCATCTCGCCCGGGATGTCGGAAATCGTGGGCGTGCCCTTGAACAGCAAATGTTCGAGCAGGTGCGCCATGCCGGTTTCGCCGTAGTTCTCGTGGCGCGAGCCGACCAGGTAGGTGATGTTGACCGTCACCGTGGGCTTGGTGGCGTCCGGAAACAGCAGCACCGACAGGCCGTTGTCGAGCCGGTATTCGGTGATGCCTTCGACCGAGCGCACCTCGGTCGCACCCTTGGGCGGCGCGAGGGCGGCGGCAGCGCCGGCGAACAGCAGCAACGCGAGCGTGAAGGCGCCGCGCAGCTTTGAGGCGGAACGGAACGGGGTCATGTGGTACTCCGGCACTAGCGAGGCACGCAGGATGGTTGATCCGGCCAGCCTTGCCAAGCACGGGAGGTCATGAGTCTCGCGTCGTTCTACTTCGGCCCTGCGGGCCGACGCTCGGGATGAGCGGGTTAGAGTAGACCCGCTCATCCTGAGCATAGGCGGCGAAGCCGTCGGAGTCGAAGGACGCATGCAAGCAAGAGAAATCGCGCTGATGCTGGTGCTGGGACTGGCAAGCCTGGGCGACGGTGCGGCGGCGCAAGCCACGGCCGCTCGCGATGCAGCGCTGACGCGTGGCTGGTCGGATTGCCTCACGCGGCTGCGCGGCGAGGCCACGCGCCAGGGTGTGAATGCCGCGAGCTGGGAGCGGTTCACTGCCGGCCTTGCGCCCGATCCCACGGTGCTGGATGCGCTCGACGCACAACCCGAGTTCGTCACGCCGATCTGGGACTACCTTGCCGCGCTGGTGGACGAGGAACGCATCGCCGATGGCCGGCAGCGCCTGCGCGAGCACGCCGACACCCTGGCGCAACTGCATGCCCGCTACGGCGTGGAGCCGGAAACCGTGGTCGCGGTCTGGGGTGTGGAAAGCGACTTCGGGCGCGTATTCGGCAAGCGCCCGCTGCTCACCTCGCTCGCCACGCTGTCTTGCGCAGGTCGGCGGCAGGGATACTTTCGCGGCGAGTTCATCGCAACCCTGAAGATCCTGCAGGCGGGCGATGCAAGACCCGAAGACCTGCGCGGCTCGTGGGCCGGTGCCTTCGGCCACACCCAGTTCATGCCGTCCACCTTCCTGCGCCTCGCGGTGGATTTCGACGGCGACGGGCGGCGCGACCTGATCCACAACGATGCCGATGCGCTGGCGTCCACGGCAAACTATCTCGCCACCGCCGGCTGGCGACGCGACCAGCGCTGGGGCTTCGAGGTGAAGGTTGCGGCGAAGTTCGATCCGAAGTTCGCGGGTCGGCGCAGCAAGCGCCCCTTGTCGGACTGGGCACAGCGCGGCGTGACCCGCGTCGACGGAAATGCGCTGATCGATGCGACGACGCCCGGCGCACGTTCGGCCGCGGTGATCCTGCCGACCGGCATCGGCGGTCCGGCCTTCGTGGTGTTCCGCAACTACGATGCGATCTTCAGTTACAACGCGGCGGAGAGCTACGCGCTGGCCATCGCGCTGCTGTCGGATCGCCTGCGCGGCGGAAGCGGCCTCGTGGCGCGGTGGCCGACGGATGACCCGGGCCTGTCCCGGGTCGAACGGCGCGAACTGCAGACCTTGCTGGTCGCGCGCGGGCATGACATCGGTGAAATAGACGGCTTGATCGGCGCGGCCACGCGTGCCGCGATCCAGCGCGAGCAGCAGCGCCTGGAGATGAAGGCGGATGGGCGCGCCGGACAGGTGCTCTTGCGCGCCTTGCGAAACTCGAACTGATCCACCGCATCAATCGGGCGCGGGCAAGCGTCGCAGGCGTGCATGCACCCAACCGCCCAGCGCCCCGCAAGCGCACATCGTGAACAGCCCGAGTGGTGAGCGAGTGGCGGCGATCAGCACCGGCGGCGGGGTGAGCGCATCGATCAGGCGGATCGCCACGAACAGGCTGGTGGTGCCGCCGAGGGCGAACCACATGGCGTGCAGCGCCGGCCAGCGTCGCGCCAGGAACGCCGCGAGCGGGAAGGCCAGCGCGAACGCCACCGCCGTCACTAGCGCATAGAACGGACCAAAACCGAGCACATCCGCTGCGCTGGTCTGCAGCCGCAAGGCGAACGGTATCGTCGCACCCAAGGCCTGCAGGGCGGCGAGATTGAACTGGGTCTGCACCAGCGCGCCGACCATGGCCGTCGTCAGCACGGCGGCCAGCCAGGCCACCCCGCGCCGCCACATTGGATGCTGCATCGATCGGGCCTCGAAGTTGCGTCCTCGCATTGTGCCGCAGGCTGCCCGGCTCGTGCCGGCACTGCTAAGGTGCAGGCCAGACGGAGGACGCCGATGCGCATCGCGATGGCAGGAACCGGATGGATGCTGCTGGTGCTGCAGGCCGCCGCCGCGCCGACGTATCGCATCGAGACGGTGGCCAGCGGCCTGGATCACCCCTGGGCAATTGCCTTCCTGCCGGACGGCACGCAACTCGTCACCGAACGCGCCGGGAGGCTGCGCCTGATCGAGCAGGGCGTCTTGCGCGCCGAGCCGGTGAGCGGTGTCCCGCCCGTGTATGCCTCGGATCAGGCCGGCCTGTTCGATATTGCACTCGATCCGGATTTTGCCGCGAATCGGCAGATATACCTGTCGTTCGCCCATGGCGACGACGCGGCGAATGCCCTGCGCGTGGTGCGTGCACGTTACGACGCAGGCGCCCTGCACGAACCCGAAGTGCTGTTCACCGCGCAACCGATGAAGCGCGGCGGCGCACATTTCGGCGGGCGCATCGCCTTCCTGTCCGATGCGACCCTGGTGGTCACGGTGGGCGAAGGCTTCGTGCATCGCGAGGGCGCGCAACGACTGGACAACCACTTCGGCAAGCTGGTGCGCTTCACCCGCGATGGCGCGGTGCCGCCCGACAATCCGTTTGTCCGGCGCGAGGGTGCGCGACCCGAAATCTACAGCCTTGGCCATCGCAACCCGCAAGGCCTGGTATTCGACGCGCAGCACGGCGTGTTGTACGAACACGAGCACGGCCCGCGTGGCGGCGACGAGCTCAATCGCATCGCGCCAGGCGCGAACTACGGCTGGCCGCTGGCCAGCTTCGGGCTCGACTACACCGGGGCGCGCATCTCGCCGTGGCAGGAGTACCCGGACACCGTGGCGCCGCTGCTGCACTGGACACCGTCGATCGCGCCCTCGGGCATGACGCTGTATCGCGGCAACTTGTTTCCGGCGTGGAAGGGCAGCCTGTTCGTGGCGGCGCTGGTGGAGAAATCAGTGCGTCGCGTCGAACTGCGCGAGGGTAAAGCCGCGACGCAGGAGATCCTGTTCACCGAGCTCAACCAGCGTCTGCGCGATGTGCGCGCCGCGCCGGACGGTTCGCTCTGGCTGCTGACCGATAGCGCGGACGGGCGCGTGTTGCGGGTGGTGCCGGCGGGCGGCTGAGCGGACGCAGACGGCAGACGGCCGGAGTCGAAGCACACGGCGGCGACGCAGCCGAAGCGCCGAAGGCGAAGGCCAGCGCAGACCAATGACCTTTCGACTATTGCCCCGCCGGTCCCGTGCCGGGACACTCGCGGCTTCACTCAGGCTTGGCGGGGATGCTCATGTTGCAGCGGAACGCTTGGATCATCGGCAGCGTGGCCGGCATCGGCTTGGCCTGCGCACAGGCCGCGTTCGCCGCGCCCGGCTACTACCGCGACCCGGCCCTGCACGGCGACACCGTCGTGTTCACGTCCGAAGGCGACCTGTGGGCCGGGTCGATCCAGGGCGGTCTGGCGCGACGGCTGACCTCGCACCTGGCCGAGGAGAGCCAGGCCGCGATCTCGCCCGATGGCACGCGCGTGGCCTTCGTCGCCAGCTACGACGGTGCTCCGGATGTCTACGTGATGCCGCTGGCCGGCGGTGAACCCACGCGCCTGAGCTTCGATGGCGGGCGCGTCTGGCTGGCCGGATTCTCGCCGCAGGGCGAGGTGGTGTACGCCAGCGAGAACGTGATCGGTCCCAGCCTGCGCCGCGTGCTGCGCGCGGTCGACGTGGCTGGCCGCGCAACGCGCCAGCTGCCGCTGGCCGATGCGCGCGAAGCCGCCTTCGATCCGGAGGGCAAGGCGCTGTGGTTCACGCGCTACGGGCTGCAGGTCAGCGGCGACAACGCGCAGGATTACCGCGGCGGCGCGATGGCACAACTCTGGCGCTGGAGCGGCAACGAGGCCGAGGAAGCGCAGCGCATCGCGCCCGACCTGGACGCCAACCTTTCGACGCCGATGTGGTGGAACGGGCGCCTCTACGCGGTGAGTGATGCGGGCGGGCGCGCCAATCTGTGGTCGATGGCGAGCGACGGCAGCGAGCGTCGTGCCCTGACCACGCACCGCGGGTTCGATGTGCGCGGCGCGGACATGGACCGCGGTCGCATCGTGTATCAGCTGGGTGCCGATCTGCGTTTGTTCGACAGCGCCGACGGCAGCGATCGCGCGCTTGCGATCGACGTCGGCAGCGACTTCGGCCTGCGCCGCACGCGCTACCTGAAGCAGCCGCTGGTGCATCTGGGCCAGGCCCACCTCGGTGCCGACGGCAAGCGCGTGGCGCTGACCGCGCGCGGCAACGTGGCCATCGCCGGCAGCGGTCCGCTGCGCCGCGTCGACGTGACCGCGCCGGCCGGAGCGCGCCTGCGCGAAGCGGTGCCGTCGCATGACGGCAAGCAGGTCTACGCGCTGCTCGATGCCGAGGGACGCAGCGAGATCTGGAGTTTTCCGGCCGATGGCTCGCCCGGAGGACGTGCGCTCACGCAAGGAGGAACACGTCATCGCTGGCGGCTGTATCCATCACCTGATGGGCACTGGCTGGCGCACGACAACAAGGACGGCGAGTTGTGGTTGCTCGACCTTCGCGATGGCAGCAATCGGCGCATCGACGCGGACGAGTACGCACGTGACGATGCCTATGCCGACGTGGTGTGGTCACCGGACAGCCGCTACCTGGCGGTGACCCGCACTGACAGCGCCCGCCAGTTGCCCCAGATCGTGCTGCTCGAGCCGGCAACCGGGAAGCACGACACCATCACCAGCGATCGCTATGAATCCTTCTCGCCGGCCTTGTCGCGCGACGGGCGCTGGCTGTATTTCCTTTCCAATCGCAGCTTCCAGTCCAGCGTCGGCTCGCCCTGGGGCGATCGCAATACCGGAGCGTTCTTCGACCGGCGCACCCGGGCTTATGCCTACGCCCTGCAAGTCGGGACGCGCTTTCCGTTCCAGGCGCCGAACGAACTGCAGGACGCGCGCGAGGTGAAGGCGGCAGACAAGGCGGAATCGGCGCCAGCGAAGGACGCAAAGGCCGATGCGCTGCCCGCCATCGCCTTCGAAGGCCTGCGCGAACGCCTGTTCGAACTGCCGCTGGAATCCGGCAACTACGACGCCCTGGTCGCGGCCGAGGACCGGCTCTACTTCCTGCAGCGTGACGCCGGCCCACGGGCGAAGGGCCAGCTGATGACCCTGGCGATCTCCGATGCGATGCCCAAGCCGGAGACGTTCCTCGCCGACGTCGAATCCTTCGAACTCTCCGCCGATGGCAAGCGCCTGCTGCTGCTCAAGTCCGGGGCCGAGCCCGGCGCGCCGCCCGGCGAGCTGCTGTTGCTGGATGTCGCAGCCAAGGCTCCAACGGACCTCACGCCAGGCAAGCTGCGACTGGCCGACTGGAGCCTGCGTCTGGATCCGGTGGACGAGTGGCGGCAGATGTTCGATGACGCCTGGCGCATGCACCGCGAGTTCTCCTTCGACCGCGCGATGCGCGGCCAGGACTGGGACGCGGTGCGCGCGCGCTACGCACCGCTGCTGGCACGCGTGAACGATCGCGCCGAACTCGACGACCTGCTGGGACAGATGAGCTCGGAACTGGGCATCCTGCATTCGCAGGTCCGCGGCGCACCGCTGCGCGCCGACCCCGACGCACCACAGCCCGCCGCCCTCGGCGCGCAACTGGTGGCAGACGCCGACGGCGTGCGCATTGCGCACATCTATCGCACCGACCCGGAACTGCCGTCCGAACGCGCGCCCCTGCAGCAAGCCGGCGTCGATGCGCGCGACGGCGACCGTCTGCTCGCCATCAATGGCCAGCCGGTGCGCAGCGTGGGCGAAGTGGCCGATCGCTTGCGGCAACAGGCCGGGCAACAGCTGCTGCTCACCCTCAAGCGTGGCGCGGCCGCGGCGCATCGCAGCGTCGTGGTGCCTGTGCCCTTGGATCGCGATGCCGCACTGCGCTACGGCGACTGGGTCGAGGGCACGCGTGCCAGGGTGAGCGCTGCCAGTGCCGGTCGCATCGGCTACCTGCATCTGCGCGCCATGACGGTGAACGACATGGCCAGCTTCGTGCGCGAGTTCTACGCCAACGTGGAGCGCGAAGGCCTGATCATCGACGTGCGCCGCAACCGGGGCGGCAACATCGACAGCTGGATCATCGAAAAGCTGCTGCGCCGTGCCTGGGCCTTCTGGCAACCGCCCGGAGCCGCGCCCTATCCGAACATGCAGCAGACCTTCCGTGGCCAGCTCGCGGTGCTGATCGACCCGTTCACCTATTCCGACGGTGAAACCTTCGCCGCCGGGATCAAGGCATTGAAGCTCGCGCCGGTGATCGGCACGCGCACTTCCGGCGCCGGCATCTGGCTCACCGACCGCAACCGGCTGGCCGACAACGGCGTCGCACGCGTCGCGGAGTTCGGCCAGTTCGACCTGCAGGGACGCTGGCTGATCGAAGGCCGCGGCGTCGCACCCGACATCGAGGTCGACAATCTTCCGGTCGCGACGGCGCAAGGAGGCGATGCGCAACTCGATGCCGCCATCGCCAATGTGCTGCAGCGGCTGCGCGAAGCACCGCTGCCGGCGCTCAAGGCACAGCCCTTGCCGGCGCGCGGCACGCCCGGACACGACGGTACGCCCTGAGGGTGGTCGACACGCGTCGCGCCGCGACGGCAGCGCGGCCTTTGCCGCTATCGAGACTTGCCAAATGGATTGACACGGCGATGAGCCGTTGTAGAGCCGGGCTTGCCCGGCTTGAGCGGGGCAAGCCCCGCTCTACGACAGCAAGGCATCACGCCAATCACTTGCGCAAGTCTCAATAGGACAAGGCCAGCTCCGCCGCGCGTCGTGCGTGCAGGGCGGTGGTATCGAACAGCGGCACGCGGGCGTCCGCGCTGCCGACCAGCAGCGAGATCTCGGTGCAGCCCAGGATCACCGCCTCGGCCCCGCGTTCGACCAGGCCTTGGATGACGGCGCGATAGATCACGCGCGAAGCCTCCCGCACTTCTCCCCGGCACAACTCGTCGTAGATGATGCGGTGCACCTCGTCCCGGTCGGAGGCATCGGGCACCAGCACGTCGATACCGTGGCGCCGTTCGAGGCGCTGCCGGTAGAAATCCTGCTCCATGGTGAAGCGGGTACCGAGCAGGCCCACGCGCTGCAGCCCGGCGTGGCGGATGGCCTCGGCGGTGGGATCGGCAATATGCAGCAAGGGGCGCGGAGTGGCGGCCTCGATCGCGGATGCGACCTTGTGCATGGTGTTGGTGCAGAGCACCAGCAGTTCGGCGCCGGCTGCATCGAGGGCGCGCGCCGCCTGCGCCAGCACCGCGCCGGCTTCGTCCCAGCGGCCCTCGCGCTGCAGCACCTCGATCTCGTGGAAATCCACGCTGTACAGCACCAGGCGCGCCGAGTGCAGGCCACCGCGCCGTTGCCGCACGGCCTCGTTGATCAGGCGGTAGTAGGACAGGGTCGATTCCCAGCTCATGCCGCCGATCAGCCCCAGCGTCTTCATGCCGCGAGTTCGGCCGGGTCGAGGCCGTACAGAAAGTAAGGCAGGTCCATTTCGGGGGCGGCGGCACCGAATTGGGTCAGCACGGCCGAGATCTGGCCGCGATGATGGGTGCCGTGGTTGAACACGTGCAGCACGCAACTGGCGCGCGGCAGGCTGGCGGCGCTGCCGTCGATCTTGTGGAAGTGCGCGATGCCCGCGAGGTCGGCGTCGTCGAGCGCGGCGAGGTAGTCGGTCCAGACCGCGCTGCGTGCAAGCAGGCGCTCGCGCAACTCGGCGCGGTCGTCGTCGATGATGTCACGCAACGATCCCGTCGCGAACGGTTGCTGCACCAGGCGGCCGTGCCAGAGATGGTCGACCAGGAGCAGGTGGTTGAGGGTGCCGTGGACAGACCCGAAGTACAGGCCCGCATCGCGCCGATACTCGTGCTCGTCCAGCGTGTCGATCTCGGCGTAGAGGCGCTCGAAACCCCAGCGGTGGTAGCGCGCCATCAGCTGGCAGTGGTGCCTCAGGTTCATGCTTCCTCCTATTTCGCCAGCCAGCGCATCGCCTGATCCAGGCCTTCGGGGGTGAGTGGATACATCCGGTCTTCCACCAGCTCGCGGATCATCTCGGTCGACATCATGTATTTCCAGCGCTCGGGTGGATTCGGGTTGATCCAGCACAGCTTGCGGAAACGATCCTTCATGCGCTGGAACCAGACCTGCCCGGCTTCCTCGTTCCAGTACTCGACGCTGCCGCCGGCGTGGGTGATCTCGTACGGACCCATCGCCGCATCACCCACGAACACCACCTTGTGATCGGGGTTGTAGCGTCGGATCAGTTCCACGGTAGGCGTGCGCTCCCTGTCGCGGCGGCGGTTGTCCTTCCACACGTGGTCGTAGAGGAAGTTGTGGAAGTAGTAATGATCGAGTCGCTTGAACTCGCTCTTGGCCGCGCCGAACAGGGCTTCGGCCGCGAGCACGTGGTCGTCCATCGAGCCGCCGATATCGAGGAACAGCAACACCTTGACGGCATTGTGGCGTTCGGGCCGGAAGCGCACGTCGAGCATGGCTTCGCGTGCGGTGGCGTCGATGGTGGCGTCGAGGTCCAGCTCCTCGGCGGCGCCCTCGCGCGCAAAGCGCCGCAGGCGGCGCAAGGCCAGCTTGAGGTTGCGCGGCGAGAGTTCGGCATCGCCATCAAGGTTGCGATAGGCACGCTGTTCCCAGACCTTCACGGCCGAGCGACCTCCTCCCTTCGCCCCGACCCGCATTCCCGCCGGATTGAAACCCCCAGCACCGAACGGACTGCTGCCGCCGGTGCCGATCCAGCGATTGCCGCCGAAATGCCGATCCTTCTGTTCCTCCAGCCGCTTGCGGAATTCCTCCATCAGCTGTTCGAGCGAGAGCGCATCGAGCTTGGAGCGTTCCTCGTCGCTCAGCAGGCGCTGGAACGTCTGCCGCAGCCAGTCCTCCGGAATCTGCGCGGCGATATCGATGTCGGTGCGCGCGATGCCGCGCGCGTATTGGCCGAAAGCGCGGTCGTAGCGGTCGAAATGGCGTTCGTCCTTCACCAGCACGGTGCGGGCGAGGTGGTAGAACGCATCGAGGTCGGCGAAGGCGAGGTCGGCATCGAGCGCGCCCATGAGATCGAGCCATTCGCGCAGCGTGACCGGCACCTTCTCCGCGCGCAGCGATTCGAACAGGCCAAGCAGCATGGCGCCGGGCCTAGCGTCCCGCCGCCTGCCTGCGATGCATGAAGGCGAGGCGCTCCAGCAACTGTACGTCCTGTTCGTTCTTGACCAGTGCGCCGTACAGCGGCGGGATGGCCTTGGCCGGATCGCGTTCCAGCAGCGCACTGGCCGGAATCTGGTCCGCCAGCAGCAGCTTGAGCCAGTCGATCAGCTCCGAGGTGCTGGGCTTCTTCTTCAGGCCCGGCACCTCGCGCAACTGGAAGAACAGCTCCAGCGCGCGGTTGACGAGTTCCTTGCCGATGCCCGGGTAATGCACCGCGACGATCTGCTCCAGCGTGGCGCGGTCCGGGAACGCGATGTAGTGGAAGAAGCAGCGGCGCAGGAAGGCATCGGGTAGCTCCTTCTCGTTGTTGGAGCTGATCACGATGATGGGACGCTGCCGTGCGCGCACGGTTTCGCCGGTCTCGTACACATGGAACTCCATGCGGTCGAGTTCGTGCAGCAGGTCGTTGGGGAATTCCAGGTCGGCCTTGTCGATCTCGTCGATCAGCAGCACCGCGCGGCGCTCGCTGTCGAAGGCCTCCCAAAGCTTGCCGCGCCGGATGTAGTGGCGCACGTCCTGCACCCGGGGATCACCCAGCTGCGAATCGCGCAGGCGGCTGACCGCGTCGTACTCGTAAAGGCCCTGGTGTGCCTTGGTGGTGGACTTCACGTGCCAGGTGTAGAGCGGCAGGTCGAGAGCGCGCGCCATCTCCTCGGCCAGCAGGGTCTTGCCGGTGCCCGGCTCACCCTTGATCAGCAGCGGCCGCTGCAGGGTGATCGCGGCATTGACGGCGAGCATGAGTTCGTCGGTGGCGACGTAGCGTTCGGTGCCTTGGAATTTCACGGGTCGGGGTCGGGAAGCACGGGGGAGAATCGCGATGGTACGCGGTCCGGCCCGAGTTCCCGCTCGGACGCGTCCCTCGCCTGCGCTTACAATCCGGCCTGACTCCCGACGAGACCCACCCGTGGCCTCCAGCCTGCTTGCCCTGCTCGACGACATCGCCACCATCCTGGACGACGTCTCGGTGATGACCAAGGTCGCCACCAAGAAGACCGCCGGGGTGCTTGGCGACGACCTCGCGCTCAATGCGCAGCAGGTGGCCGGGGTCGATCCGGAACGCGAGCTGCCGGTGGTCTGGGCGGTGGCCAGGGGCTCGATGGTGAACAAGGCCATCCTGGTGCCGGCGGCGCTGGCACTGAGTTACTTCGCGCCCTGGGCGGTGATCCCGCTGATGATGATCGGCGGCGCCTTCCTCTGTTTCGAGGGCGTGGAGAAACTGGCGCACAAGTTCCTGCACAGCAAGGCCGAGGACGAGGCCCACCACGCCGAACTGACCCAGGCCCTGGTCGACCCCAGCGTCGACCTGGTCGCGCTGGAGAAGGACAAGATCAAGGGCGCGATCCGCACCGACTTCATCCTCTCGGCCGAGATCATCGTGATCTCGCTTGGCACCGTGGCGGCCAAGTCCTTCGCCACCCAGGTGGGCGTGCTGATCGGCATCTCGCTGATCATGACCGTCGGCGTGTACGGCCTCGTGGCCGGCATCGTGAAGCTGGACGACGCCGGCCTCGCCCTCAGCCGTGGTGCCGGATTCAAGCGACGGCTCGGCTCGGCCATCCTCGGGTTTGCGCCCTGGCTGATGAAGTTCCTCTCCGTGGCGGGCACTGCCGCCATGTTCCTCGTGGGCGGCGGCATCCTGACGCACAATGTCGAGGCGGTGCACCACGCCATCGAGGCCGTGTCACCGCGGGGTTGGCTGGGGGGCCTGGTCTCGATGCTGGCCGATCTCGTGATCGGCATCGTGGTGGGTGCGCTGGTCTTGGGCTTGGTGAAACTGTTCGGCATGATGCGGGGCACTCCCAAGGCGGCGTGATCCCGGTGGGCGCGATGACACACATCAACGATCTGCGGGCACTGATGCTGGAGGCGCGCATCGCATTGCGCACCGCCTTGCCGGATTTCGACACCAACCCGCTGCGGGCGCGCATGGAACAGGCCATCCTGAACCTGACCGAGCAGCCCGCGGCCACGCCCGCGCCCAGCGGGAAGACCGGGGCGCAGCAGGTGGCCCTGGCCTGGCAGACCGTCTGCCGCGGGCTGAAGCTGTCGCAACCCGAGTTGTATGACGAACTGGCGAAGAAGGTGATGAACCTGCTCGACGAGCGCGAGCTGGTGGAGCCGGTGGCCGAGTTGCTGCAGCTCGAAGCGCAGGTGAAACAGCTCGAAGCGCGGCAGAAGGCCGTGGTCGCACGCCAGGTGGAGCGCGACAAGAAGGCCGCGGAAGTGCAGGCCCGGCTCGAACAACTCTATGCGGCGCTGGCCGCGGCACGGCCGGAACCGATGATGGCGCCCGATGCGCAAAGCCTGGCGCTGCAGCGGATCGAGGTGCTGGCGGCGGGCGCGCCGTCCGCCGGTCCGCGCGTTCCCGGTCGCAAGGGATCGGTGACGCCGGTGGTCAGCCCGATGCCCGATCGGGCTGTGCTCGAAGCCGTTGCCGCGCAGAAATGCGAGTTCACCAAGGAACAGCGGGAGTGGAGCGTGGCCGAATGCCTCGCCCTCACCGGCTGGGAATTCACCCCGCTGGAACTGATCCAGAAGGGTGATGCGTGGATGGCGCAGCAGTTGCTGGCGGTTCCGAACGCGCCACAATAGCGCTGGCGCGGCAGCCTGCCGAACTGCACGGTGCCGGCAAGAGTCAGAACAACGAGGTCGGATCGGTCAGGGTCTGGATCAGCAGGCCCGGATCACCCGGCGCCAAGCCGCTCGGCGTGGCCCAGGTGAACTGACGAGTGTTGGTCTGGCCGTTGACGTGGCTGCCGTTGCCGCCACGGCCATAGCAGCCGCCACCGCCGCCACCGCCGGTGGAAGTCATGTCGACCGCACCGGCGAAGGTGGTGGGGCCGGGAACCGATCCCGGAGTGCCGCCGGCAACGAGCACGGTGCCGGCCGACATGCTCGGGGCGATGAGGTGGACGATGCCGCCGCCGCCGCCGCCGCCGGCACCCCAGGCGGTGACGAAATTGAAACTGTCGATCGTGCCGCCGTTGGCGCCATTGCCACCCGATGAGTTGATCGTGCCGGCGTTGGTGATCGATGTGCGCGAAGCCAGCACCAGGATGCCGCCTCCACCACCGCCGGCGCCGGAACTGCTGTTGCCGGGACTGCCACCGGCATTGACGGCGCCACTCGCACTGACACTGATCGGGCCGCGCGCGATGATCGCGGCGAAACCTCCGCCCTGGCCACCGCCTGACGAGCCATGTCCGCCGGCACCACCGCCGACGTAGGTGGGCCGAATGGCCAGGTGTGCCGGCGTGGATTGGATCAGCCGCGGTGCTGGTGCGCCCGCCCCGGTACGTCCTTGCAAGGTGATGACGAGGCCGCCCGAGGTGGTCGAGTTGTCGCTGCCGCCCGAGTTCGCTGCGTTGCCGAAGTAATTGGGCCCGACCAGCGAGGGCTGGCTGTCGCCCGCCAGCACCTGCGACGCCGGTTGTGCCCCAGGTTGAACGTTGAGGAATCCATGGATCGTCACCGAACCCAGGGCCTTGATCGTGGCCCCGGACGGCACGAAAAGTGACGCGCCCGCCGCCACGGTGATGTTGTTGAACTGCAGGTTGCCGCTGTTGAGGAAATTCAATCCACTGCTGATGTTCAGATCGCCGCGACTGCCATCGCCATAGATCGCGGCCGCGTTGCACAGCACCGAGCCGTCGGGGTTGATCGCGCGGATCGATTCGCCGGCCGCGCAGCTCGCCTGAACACGGCGCTGGATCTGGCTGGCGTCGACGTCGGCGGCGAGGATGCTGCCATCGACGATGCTGGTCGACAGGATGCTCGATGCCACGACGCTGGTGGCCTGGTCGGCGCGGCCGGCGACTTGCGCTTGCGGCGTGGGTCGCAGCGGTGTGGCCGGCATCAGCGGCGTGAACGCGCCGTTGGAGGCGTCAGGTCGCACCCCGATCTGGAGCTGGAAATCCGCGCCGGTGATGCTGGCACCGAAGTCGAGCTCGACACTGAAGCGGCCGTCAGCGACCGGCACGGCCTCGTGCAGCAGCGGCGCGCCCACCGGCACGCCGGCGCTGGTTTGCAGCGCGAACTGCAGGTCGTAGCTGCCGTTGGCGCGCGCGTTGTTCTCGCGCAGCTCGCCCTGATAGACGAAGACGCTGCTCACAGCAAAGGCTGCGGCGGGCAGGCTGGCAAGCGCGGCAAGAACCAAGGCGCGACGCAACATGATCGTGTCCTCCAAAGGTAGCCAGAATCAGGCTACTCCCGGAAACGCGAAACGGCGAAGAACCCTGACAGCCTCCGCCCGCTGCAACGGGTGCTACGCCACCAGCGCCACCGGAATCCCGTTGCGCCACTGCACCATCAGGTCGTCCTGGAGTTTCAGTGCGCGCGCGAGGTGCTTTTCCTTGACGTGGCCGTAGCCGCGGATGTGCTCGGGCACCGAGGCGATCTCGGCTGCGAGCCGCACGTTGTCGGCGTTGAGCTTGCCGAGCAATTCTTCCATGCGGGCGAAATAGTCTTCGATCAGCTGGCGTTCGGACTTGCGTTCGGCGGTGTAGCCGAAGAGGTCGAGAGCGGTGCCACGCAGGCCCTTGAAACGGGCGAGGACACCGAACGCGGCCTGCATCCAGGGGCCGTACTCGCGCTTGGTGCCGTGGCCATCGGCGTCCTTCTTCGCGAACAGCGGCGGGGCGAGGTTGAAGTGCAGCGTGTAGTTGCCTTCGAACTGCTGCTCGATCTGACGCCGGAACGCGGGCGAGGTGTAGAGCCGCGCCACTTCGTACTCGTCCTTGTAGGCCATGAGCTTGAAGGCATAACGCGCCACGGCCTCGGACAGCGCGGTCGAACCCGGCACCTTGTTGGCCTCGGCCACGCGCACCTTCGAGACCAGGTCGTCGTAGCGCTGCGCGTAGGCCGCGTTCTGATAGTCGGTGAGGAAGGCGACGCGGCGCGCGATGCGCTCATCCAGCGTTTTCGACAGGCGTTCGTCGTCGAGCGGCAGGGCGACGACGCTGGCATCGGGTGCCTTGAGGCCGGCGGCTTCCTGCACGGCGGCGAGATCGACCACGGCCAGACGGCCCCAGGCAAAGGCCTCGCGATTCATCTTCACCGCCGCGCCGTTGAGTTCGATCGCGCGATCAATGGAATCGAAGCTCAGCGGCACCAGGCCTGATTGCCAGGCATAGCCGAGCATGAACAGGTTGGTGGCGATGGAGTCGCCGAGCAGGGCCGTGGCCAGTTCGCTCGCATCCACCAGCAAGGGATCGCGGCCATCGAGCGCGGTCTTTACCGCCGCCACGATGCCTTCGGCCGGGAACTGCATGTCCGGCTTCATCGTGAACGGCCCGGGCATGGCTTGGTAGGTATTGAGCACGACCTGGGTGCGATCAGCGCGAATCTTCGACAGCGCCCAGTAGTCGTTCACGACGACCATGTCGCAGCCGAGCACGAGGTCGGCTTCGCCGGCGGCAATGCGCACGGCATGGATGTCCGACGGCGAACTGGCGATGCGGATGTGGGTGGTGACCGCGCCGCCCTTCTGCGCGAGGCCGGTTTGGTCCAGCACGGTCGCGCCCTTGTGTTCCAGATGCCCGGCCATGCCGAGCAGGGCGCCGATGGTGACGACGCCAGTGCCGCCGACGCCGGTGATGAGGATATTCCAGGGCTGGTCGAGCGCGGGCAGCACCGGCTGCGGCAAACTCGCAAGGCGTTCTTGCGCGCTCACGCCCTTCTTCTTGCGCAGCTGGCCGCCGTGCACGGTGACGAAGCTGGGGCAGAAGCCCTTCACGCAGGAAAAATCCTTGTTGCAGCCGGACTGGTCGATCTCGCGCTTGCGTCCGAACTCGGTTTCCTTGGGCAGCACCGAGACGCAGAAACTCTTTTCGCCGCAATCGCCGCAGCCCTCGCACACCAGCGAGTTGATCACGGTGCGTTTTTGCGGATCGACCATCTTGCCGCGCTTGCGACGGCGGCGCTTTTCCGTGGCGCAGGTCTGGTCGTAGATGATGACCGACACGCCCGACACTTCGCGCAGGCGCTTCTGCGTGGCATCGAGTTCGCTGCGATCGAGGAACTCCACTCCGGATGGGAAAATCTCCGGGCGGTTCCACTTCTCGATGTCATCGGACAGCAGCACGATGGTCTGCACGCCTTCGCTGCGCACCTGGTGCGCGATGTCCGGCACGCTGAGGGTGCCGTCCACCGGCTGACCGCCGGTCATCGCCACCGCGTCGTTGTAGAGGATCTTGTAGGTGATGTTGACCTTGGCCGCGATTGCCTGGCGGATCGCGAGCGAGCCCGAGTGGAAATAGGTGCCGTCGCCCAGGTTCTGGAAGACGTGTTTCTCGCTCGTGAACGGTGCCTGCCCGCACCAGGTGGTGCCCTCGCCGCCCATCTGGGTGAAGGTGTCGGTCTTGCGATCCATCCACGTCACCATGTAGTGACAGCCGATGCCGCCGAGCGCGCGCGAGCCTTCCGGCACCTTGGTGCTGGTGTTGTGCGGGCAGCCCGAGCAGTAATGCGGAACGCGCGGGAAGTTGGCGCGCGGCAGGGCCAGTTCGGCCTCCTTGGCTTCCATCCACTTCAGGCGCTGTTCGATCGCCTCGCTGCGATGGAAGCGCATCAGGCGCTTGGCGATGACGCCAGCGATCGTGGCCGGGGTGAGTTCGTTCGTGCTGGGCAAAATCCACGCGCCGCTTTCATCGTGCTTGCCGACGATGCTGGGACGCTCGGCCCAGTTGAACATGTATTCCTTCATCTGCGATTCGATGAAGGAGCGCTTTTCCTCAACCACGATGATGTCTTCCAGCCCGCGCGCGAAGTCGCGCAGGCCGATTGGCTCCAGCGGCCAGGTCATGCCGACCTTGTAGACGCGAATGCCGATCTGCTCGGCGTCCTTGTGGTCGATGCCGAGGTATTCGAGTGCCTGCAGCACGTCGAGATAGCTCTTGCCGGTGGTGACGATGCCAAGGCGCGCGCGCGGCGAGTCGAAGATGATCTTGTCGATGTGGTTGGCGCGGGCAAAGGCCTGCGCTGCCGCCACCGCATAGCGATGCAGGCGCATTTCCTGGTTCAACGGCGGATCCGGCCAGCGGATGTTGAGCCCGCCTTCGGGTAGTTCGAAATCGGTCGGGATGACGATGTCGAGCTGGTGCGGATTGACGATCACCGAGGCCGACGACTCCACCGTTTCGGCGATGGTCTTGAAGCCGACCCAGCGCCCGGTGAAGCGCGACATGGCCCAGCCGAGCAGGCCCATGTCGAGGATGTCCTGCACCCCGGCCGGGTTCAGCACCGGCATCATCGCCGAGACGAACTCCAGTTCCGAGCCGTGCGGCAGGGTGGAGGAGCGGCAGGCGTGGTCGTCGGCGGCCAGCGCGAGTACGCCGCCGTGCTTCGAGGTGCCGGCGGCATTGCCGTGCTTGAACACATCGCCGCAGCGATCCACGCCCGGGCCCTTGCCGTACCACATCGAGAACACGCCATCGACGGTGGCGCCGGGAAACAGGTTGGTCTGCTGCGTGCCCCAGACCATGGTGGCGCCGAGGTCTTCGTTGAGGCCGGGGGTGAACTGGATATTGCTGGCGGCAAGGTGCTTCTTCGCCTTCCACAGTTCCAGGTCGAAGCCGCCCAGCGGCGAGCCGCGATAGCCGGAAATGAAGCCGCCGGTGTTGAGCCCGGCGGCGCGGTCGCGCATCTGCTGCATCAAGGGCAGGCGCACCAGGGCCTGCACGCCGGAGAGGTAGATCCGACCTTCGCTGCGCGTGTACTTGTCTTCCAGGGTGTAGGTCTGGTCGATGGGCGGGAGCGCGGCAGTGGCGGACATGGAAGAGGCCTGTGGCGGATGCGGGTCTGGCGCCCGCGGGAACGCGTGGAATGGCGGGGAAAGCGCGAAATTGTAACAGGGCGTTGCGTTGTGGCCGGCCCGAATGGGCCGGGAATCACACTGCCAGGCCGTGCGCGAGCGTATGCTCGCCGCTCGCGGTTCGTTCGGAGGGGTGGGGGATGAAATTCGCAATCGCGCGCTGGTGCGCGCCCGTCGTGATGCTGATGTTGGCTGGCCCACCTGCGTGGGCGCAGGACGGCAGCGACTTGCCGCTACCCACCGCGGCCGAGGCCTACGGGGCGGAAGATCCGCTCGCGGTCGCGCCCAAGCGCATCGATCCCACCGATTCGCGCGCGGTGAAGATGCTCGAGCAGATACTGCAGTACGACCCCGAGAACGTGAACGCGCGCATCCAGAATGCCGATCTGATGATCGCCAAGGGCCAGCGCCAGCGCGGCCTCGACGAGTACGCGTATGCCTTGCGCCTCGCCGGTGCCGACACGAAGAAGCAGCACACCGTGCACTGGAACTACGGTTGGGCGCTGTACCGGGGTGGCGAAGTGCGCGGCGCGATCTCGCAGTGGATGAAGGCCGAAGCGCTGCATGGGGGGCGACCGACCTGGGCCCCGACCACCTATGCGATCGGGCTGTGGACGGCGGGCGAGAAGGCGCTGGCACTGGATTTCTACAAGTCCGCGGTGCGCAGCAACCCGCGTCGCTGGGGCACCAGCAGCGGCCTGGACGAATCGATCCGCACCTGGGACAGCGAACAGCGCCAGACCATCAAGGCGGTCTACGACGCCTGGCGCGAGACCCTCGGCACCGGGCGTTGACGCGCCCGTGACGGATTCCTAGGCAAGCTGCGGCTTCCCGCGTCGCGTGTCGCGGGGTAGGCTTGCGCAGCCGGTGTCGTGGCCTTCGAGCGAAGCGGGGAAAGGATGCGGTTCGCCCAGTTGAGCGTCATGGTGGTGGAAGACCACGGCTTCCAGCGCCGCATGGCCCTGCGCCTGCTGGCCGAGATCGGCGTCGTGCGCAGCAGCGAGGCGGCGGACGGCGAATCGGCCCTGGTGTTGCTGGAGGCGGCCCCCGATCTCCCCGACGTGGTGATCGCCGACCTCGACATGCCCGGCATGGACGGGATCGAGTTCATCGGTCATGTCGCACAGCGCAAGCTGGCGCGCGCGGTGGTGGTGGCGAGCGCGCTCGACCCGGCCCTGCTCAACACCGTGCAGACCATGGCGCGGGCCTACGGCCTGCGCGTGCTGGGTTGCGTCGAGAAGCCGATGACCGCGCCCAAGCTGGCCGACGTGCTGGCGGGCTTCGATGTCACGCCGGATGCGGACGAGGCCGACCCGAGCGTCGAGTTGAGCGCGCAGGATGTGGCCGAAGGCCTGGCGCGCGACGAATTCCTGCCCTTCTTCCAGCCGCAAGTGACCTTCAGCAACGGCCTCGTGGTCGGCGTGGAAGCGCTCGCGCGCTGGCGTCGCGGCGACGGCAGCATCGTGCGACCGGCGCAGTTCGTCCCGATCGTGGAACGCGAGAAGCAGGTCGACCGCTTCACCGACCGGATCCTCGAGAAGGCCTGTGCCTGGAAATCGCGCTGGGCGCGCAATGGCATTTCGCTGAAGATTTCGGTCAACGTCTCGATGCTGAACCTGGCCGACGTGGCGGCAGCCGATCGCTTCCAGCACATCGTGCGCAGCCACGGCGTGGATCCGCGCGAGGTGGTGCTGGAGATCACCGAGAGTTCGGTCATGGGCGAGGCCGCGCATGCGCTCAACGTGCTGGCGCGACTGCGGCTCAAGGGCTTCGGCCTGTCGGTGGATGACTTCGGCACCGGCTATTCCTCGCTCTCGCAGCTGGCGCAGATTCCCTTCACCGAACTGAAGATCGACCAGAGCTTCGTCACCGGCGCCGCCAACCAGCCGCGCAAGCGCGCGGTGGTGGAAACCAGCCTGGAGCTGGCGCGCAAGCTCAATCTCAATGTGGTGGCAGAAGGCGTCGAGTCGATCGAGGAGTGGCAGATGCTGGCGGAACTGGGCTGCACCTATGCCCAGGGCTACCTCATCAGCCGCCCGGTACCCGGCGACCAGCTCGCCGACGTGATCGCGCGCTGGCGGCGGCCGGAAGCCTGAGCCGCGTGAGGGGGATCACGCCCTCTCGCTCCTTGCTCCGGCGCGCGCCGGCATCCGCTTGCTGGCGGCCGGCCGAGGTCTGCATCGGGCGGGCCGGTGCCGCATGATCCTCGCGCCGCGCTTCAAACTCGGCATCCGGTTGCAGCTGATCGCCCTGTTCGGCCTGCTGCTGGTCACCGGGGCCAGCCTGCTGGCCCTCGACGAGGTCAGCGAATACCGCACCCGAGCCGCGCTCGATGGACTCAACCGCGAATCACTGGCCGGGTTGCGCCGGATCAAGGCGGTCTCGGATGCCTATGCGCTCGACATCGTCGAGACCGCGTTCCGGGTGCGCAATGACCTGATGGGTTGGGAGCAGGGCGTGAGCCTGGTGCAGACCGCGCTGGTGCGCATCCGCCAGCACTGGACCGAGCTGCAGAAGCTGCCGCGCCCCGCCGAGCAACAGGTCCTGTTCGCGCAGATCAGCCAGGCGCGCGTCGATGCCGATCGCGCCGCGGACAAGCTCACCCGCATCCTGCAGTCGCAGGACCTCGCCGCGCTCGGGCGCTACGCCGACACCGAACTGTTCCCGGCGGTCGATCCGGTCACGACGCGGCTCAAGTTCCTCTCCGACCTGGAGATGATCGACGCCGAACGCCTGGTGCGCGCCGATGCGGCGCGGGTGCGGCAGGTGCGCGCCGCACGCATCGCGCTCAGCCTCTTCACCCTGCTGGTGGTGGGACTGGTTGGCTATCGCATCGTGCGCAACGTCTATCGCGGCGTGGAAAGCCTCACCGACATCGCGCAGCGCATGCGCGTGCACGACTACGAAGCCTTGCCACGCTTCAACCCCAAGGGCGAACTGGGCGAGGTGCAGGGCGTGTTCCTCTCGATGCGTGGCGAACTGCTGGCACACGAGGACGAATTGACCGAGTCGCTGGCGCGCACCGAGGACATGCGCCGCACCCTGGCCGAGCGCGAACGGTTCCAGCGCTCGCTGCTGCAGGCGGTGCCGATCAGCATCGTGGCGATGGATGCGAACGGCGTGTTCACCCATGTCAGTCCCTACTTCCAGACCCTGCTTGGCTATGCCACGGACGAGGTGATCGGGCACAAGGCGCGCCAGGCGAGCTACGCGCCGGGACTGGAGTCCATCCCCGAGGCGCCGTCGGTGTTCGACCGCGCCGAGATCGAACAGCTCGCCAACGAGCTGACCGCGGCGCTTGACCGCGAGGTCCAGGCCGACTGGCGCGCCTTGCGTGAACTGGGCGACCTGGCGCGTGGCCCGCGCGAGCTCACCCTGCGCCACAAGGACGGGCGTCGCGTCGGCGTGCTGCTCGCCGTCTCGCCGTTGCGCGATGCCGCCGGCGAACGCGCCGGGATGCTGATGGTTGCGACCGATCTGAGCGAGATCAAGCAACTCGAAGCCGAACTGCGCGAGAGCGAGCAACGTGCCAACAGCGCGAACCGGGCCAAGAGCGCCTTCCTCGCGGCGATGAGCCACGAAATCCGCACGCCGATCATCGGCGTCACCGGCATGGTGGAGATCCTCGGGCACACCACGCTGGACGAAGACCAGCGCCGTGCGCTCAACATCATCCAGCACTCGGCCGATGCCCTGCTGCAGATCATCGGCGACATCCTGGACTTCTCCAAGATCGAGGCCGACAAACTCGAGATCGCACCGGTCACGATCAGCCTGCGCAAGCTGGTGGCCACCACGGTCTACAACTTCACCGGGTCGGCTTCGAGCAAGGGCCTGAATCTCGGTTTCCAGATCGATCCGGCCCTGGCGCGCGCGCACCTGGCCGATCCGGTGCGGGTGCGGCAGATCCTGAGCAACTTCCTCTCGAACGCACTCAAGTTCACCGAACAGGGATCGGTGCTGGTGCATTGCCGCCGTCTCGACGGCGATGCCGATTTCGAGCGGGTCGAGTTCAGCGTCACCGACACCGGCATCGGCGTGTCCGAGGAAGCGCAGAAGCGCCTGTTCCAGCCGTTCTCGCAGGCCGAGAGCAGCACTACGCGCCGCTACGGCGGAACCGGGCTCGGGCTTGCGATCTGCCGCCGCCTGGCCGAGCTGATGGGTGGCGATGTGGGCATGCGCAGCGTGCTCGGCGAGGGCACCACGATGCGCTTCGTGGCGCGCCTGGCACTGGGCCAGGTGGAGGACATCGAAGGCGGAGAAAGCCTGGACGCGGCCGCACCGGCACCGTTCGTGCCACGACGCCTGCCGAGCGTTGCCGAGGCTGAGCGCGAACGCAGCCTGATCCTGCTGGTGGACGATCATCCGACCAACCGCCTGGTGATCGCGCGCCAGCTCAACCTGGCCGGCTTCGCCTGCGAGACCGCCGAGGACGGCGAACAGGGCCTGGAACGCTGGCGCAGCGGCCGCTACGCGCTGGTGCTGTCGGACATCCACATGCCGAAGATGGACGGCTACCAGATGACCGCCGCGATCCGCGATCAGGAACAGCGCGAGGCACGACCGCGCACGCCGATCCTCGCGCTCACGGCAGCGGCGCTCAAGGGCGATGCGGAGCGCACCCTGGCCGCCGACATGGACGACTACCTGATCAAGCCGGTGGCGATACCGGTGCTGGTCGAGCGCCTGCGCCACTGGATGCCGCAGCTGGCCTGGGAACCGGTGGAACTCGATGCCGCCACGCCGCGGCAGGGCCCGACCTTGCTGCCGCAACTGGAGCAACCGCCGCCGATCGACCTGGCCGTGCTTGCCTCGATCGCAGGCGGCGATGCCGGCGTCGAGCGCGAGCTGATGACCGACTACCTCGATACCACGGCGCGCGATGTCGCAACCCTGCAGCGCGCGCTGAGCCAGGGCGACGCGCCCACCGTGGGGCGCGAAGCGCACAAGATCAAGGGTGCGGCGCACCTGGTGGGAACCCGGGAACTGGCCGCCGCCGCGGCGGCGCTGGAAGCCGCGGCACGCGCCAGCCAACTGGCCGAGATGCAATCCCTCAGCCCGCAACTGTTCACCGCATGGGAACAGTTGCGGCTGTATTGCGAGCGCCGCTACCCGGGCTGAGCGTCAGTCTCGACGCGCCGCGAGGATGAGGCTGCAAACCTGCGGCTCGGGTGTGCGAGCATCGCGCCGACTCTACCGATCACGGATCGCGCGTGGATGCCCTGATCTTCGTGCTGTTGATGCTGGTGCTGGGAAAGGCCTGCGCACGCTGGCGCGTGTTGCCCGAGAACACCGCCGAGGCGCTGAACGCGGTGGTGCTCTACCTGTGCCTGCCGGCAGCGGTGTTGCGCTACGCGCCGCAATTGCAGGTCAGCCCGCAGGTCGCGGGCGTGGTGGCGGTGCCGTGGCTGTTGCTGGCGCTGAGCGCGGGTCTGATCGCGGGTCTGGGCCGCGTGCTGTCCTTGCGCGAAGACGAACGCGGCGTGCTGTTGCTGTGCGTGCCGCTGGGCAACACGTCCTTCCTCGGCTATCCCCTGACCGAAGCCCTGCTCGGGCCCGCGGCGCTGCCTTATGCGGTGATCTACGACCAGTTCGGTTCGTTCCTGATGCTGTCGACCTGGGGTCTGTGGGTGCTGGCGCGCTACGGTGGCGATGCCCGTCCCACGGTGCGCGACATCGCGCGCAGGTTGCTGCGTTTCCCGCCCTTCATCGCCCTCGCGTTCGCGCTCAGCCTGATGCCGGCCGAGCCGCCGGTCGTGATTGGCGCGATCTTGCAGCGGCTCTCCGATGCGCTCCTGCCCCTGGTGGCGCTGGCGGTCGGCTTGAGCCTGAAGTTCCGCCTGCCGCGCGATGAACTGGTGCCCTTGGGCCTGGGTCTGGCGCTCAAGCTCGTCCTCATGCCGCTCGCGGCCTGGGCCCTGGTGCAGGTGTTCGCGATGCCGTCCGCGATGGGTCAGGCCAGCGTGCTGGAAAGCGCGATGCCGCCCATGATCACGGCCGGCGCGCTGGCCATCTCGCACCGCCTCGCGCCGGGACTTGCCGCGGCTCTGGTGGGCTACGGCACGGTGCTGGCGTTGTTGAGCCTGCCGCTGTGGCACGCTCTCCTGCGCTGAGGGCAGGACGCCATCCCTGGCGTCGCTGCCCGGCGCATCCCGATCAATCCCGTTGTGCGATCTCGTCGGGATCGGTGACCTGGATCACCGCATCCTTGCCGTACCAGCGGCCTTCCACCAGCTGCAGTTCGTGCTCATGCCACACCGGAGCCCCGAACAGGGTGACCGTGGTGCGCACCCGCGCCTGCACCCCGTCGATCTCCAGCACTTTCACCTGCAGCGAATCGGCCACCGCGTCCAGGTCCAGACCGTACAGGCGCACCGCCTGCTTCGCTGCGGCCAGCAGCGGCGTGGCGCGATCGAGCACGCCTTCCAGCGGCAGTGCCTTGATCTGGTCCAGATCGGTGATGCCGGTGCGGCGCGCCGCGTCGGTGAGCAGGGTCAGCGCCTGGCGCATCGTGTCGGAACTGAGGAAGTCGGTGCCGCTGGCCCATTCCTGCACGCCGGGCAAGGCGGCTTGCAACACCGCGCGCTGCTCATCGCTGAGCCGGCTCTCGGGCGAAGTCACGGCCAACTGCATCGCGCCGAACGCCATCAGCAACGCCCCGGTCGCCTGCGGCCGCGCCTTCTCCAGCTCCGGCTCGATCTCGGCCATCAGGCGGTCCACCGCGTCAGGAGCCAGCACGTGCCCGAGCTTCTCGGTGAATTCGGCACGATCCTCGGCGCTGGTCGGCTCCAGCCGCTTGAGCTCGTAGACCAGCCGCGCCTGCTCCCACTTCGACGGCGGCACCAGGGCCTGTGCCAGCGCGGTGACGTTGCCGGCGCGGAACAGCCGGGCCCAGTTTTCGATTTGGATGGCCGGGTCCGGCACGTCGGCCGGAACCACCACCTGCGCCTTCGGCGCGGCGACCGGGGCCTGCGCCAGGAGCACGGTGGAGGTGCCACCGATCAGGCCAGCGGCCAGCAAGGCCAGGGTCAAGACTTTGCGTTTCATGCACTTAGCTCCTTCATCGGGTTGGGAGCTGTAGTGTGATAGTGATCTATAACAGACGACAGTGTCGGAAGTCGGGGGTGCGGGCCGATAGCACCGCAGACCCGACACCTTGCGTATTCCGGCACACGCCTATGATGCCGTTTCACCGCGACGGAGCTGCGCCATGATCCGAATCCCTCTGCTGCTGTGTGCGTTGCTGGCCACGGTGCCCTGCCTGGGTGCCGATCGCATCACCGGACGCGCCGACGCCACGCGCTCGGTGGTGTATGCGCCGCACGCGATGGCGGCGACCTCGCATCCACTCGCTACCCAGATCGCGCTCGACACGATGCGCGCTGGCGGCAGTGCGATGGACGCGGCGATCGCGGCGAACGCCGCGCTGGGGCTGATGGAACCCACCGGCAACGGCATCGGCGGCGACCTGTTCGCGATCGTGTGGGATCCGAAAACGAAGAAGCTGCACGGCTACAACGGCTCCGGTCGTTCGCCGAAGTCGCTCACGCTCGAGCACTTTCGAAGGCTCGGACTGCGCGACATTCCGCCGCATGGCCCCTTGCCGGTGAGCGTGCCGGGCGCAGTCGATGCCTGGTTCGCCCTGCACCAGCGCTTCGGGCGACGCAGCATGGCGCAGAACCTCGCGCCCACCATCGCCTACGCCCGCGCGGGCCATCCGGTGCACGAGACCATCGCCTACTACTGGGAACGCTCGGTGCCGGTGCTGTCGAAGTGGCCGGGCTTCACCGAGCAGTTCACCCTCGATGGCCGCGCGCCGCGCGCCGGCGAGATCTGGAAGAACCCGAATCTCGCACGCACGCTGGAAGCGATCGCACGCGGCGGTCGCAAGGCCTTCTACGAAGGCGAGATCGCGCGCCGCATCGATGCGTACTTCCAGGCCAACGAAGGATTCCTGTCCTACGCCGATCTTGCCGCGCATCGCGGCGAATGGGTCGAGCCGGTCAGCACTACCTATCGGGGCTACGAGGTGTGGGAGCTGCCGCCCAATGGCCAGGGCATCGCGGCGCTGCAGATGCTCAACCTGCTCGAACCCTTCGACCTGAAATCGCATGGCTTCGGCAGCGCCGAGCACCTGCACCTGGTCACCGAGGCCAAGAAGCTGGCCTTTGCCGATCGCGCGCGCTGGTATGCCGATCCGGCGTTCGCGCCGGCTCCGGTGCAGACGTTGATCTCGAAGGACTACGCGCGCGAACGCGGCAAGCTGATTTCGATGGAGCGTGCCTTGCGCGAAGTGCAACCCGGCACGCCGAAGCAGCTTGATGAAGGCGACACGATCTACCTCACCACCGCCGATGCCGACGGCATGATGGTGTCGCTGATCCAAAGCAACTACCGCGGCATGGGCAGCGGCATGGCACCGCCGGGGCTGGGCTTCATCCTGCAGGATCGCGGCGAGATGTTCGTGCTGCAGGAGGGGCATCCGAACGGCTACGCGCCGGGCAAGCGCCCGTTCCACACCATCATTCCCGCCTTCGTGACGAAAGATGGCCAACCTTGGCTCAGCTTCGGCGTGATGGGCGGCGCGATGCAGCCGCAAGGGCATGTGCAGATCCTGGTCAATCTCATCGACTTCGGCATGAACCTGCAGGAAGCCGGCGACGCGCCACGCCTGCATCACGATGGATCGACCGAACCCACGGGACAGAACACCGCAATGAGCAGCGGCGGTGTGCTCGAACTCGAATCAGGCTTTGCAACCGAGACGATCCGCGCCCTGATGCGCAAGGGTCACGTGGTGAAGTTCGCCGACGGCCCGTTCGGCGGCTACCAGGCCATTGCGCGCGATCCGGTCACAGGCGTTTATGCCGGCGCGTCGGAGAGCCGCAAGGATGGGCAGGCGGCGGGGTATTGAGTCCCGGGACCGACCACGCCCCTGGAGGATCGTCGTTGCCATGAACATGAAGTCGTTGTTGGTCCTGGTTGCCTTGTTGTGCAGCGCGCCAGCGCATCTGATCGCGGCCGGCGGGCAGGATTGCGCCACGGTCTGGCGGGCCCACATGACCGAACTCGGGCGCCTGCTGGCGCTCTCCGACGAGCCGACCGACGTGATCCTGGCGGCAAGGTTCGGAGTCGGCGAACCGGACGAAGCCGGTGCCCGGATGGTTCGGGCCCGGGCCTTGAATCCGGATGCGGCGGGATGGTGGCGGATGGCGACCGATTGCGCCGGCGACTTTCGCCATTGCGATCGAGCCGCGGCCATCCTCGAGTTGCAGCGCATCGACGCCAACAACGGCGCGGTCTGGTTCTTGCCTGCACCCTGGAGCGAAGCCGATACCGACCGGAGGCTGCGCCAGATCGCGGCAAGCCCCCGCTTCGATACCTACTTCGCCGAGTGGCTGCGTCGTTACCTGACGGCACTGGAGCGCTTGCCCTTGCCGGCCAGTTCTCGCGACGCAGACAGCCCTGGCCACGGCATCGCCCCAAGCGAGGCGCAGCTGCGATTCACCTGGGCCATGGGCATGGCCCAGACCGACCTCCTGCCTGGCCTGTCGGGCTTGTCACGCGCCTGTCGGGAGAGCGCCTCCACGAAGCTGGCGCCTGAGCGCAAGTCGCTTTGCATCGCCGCGTTGCGCCGCATGATGGCGAATGCCGACCTCTACCTCGTGCAACAGGTAGCGGCGAAGCGCCTTGCCGCGCTGCTCATCGGACCGGCGCGGGAGGAGGTGGTGCGCGCGCGCCGCCGCGCGGCGTGGCAATTCGCCGCCTGGCAAGAGTCAGACGGTGCCGATGGCGGAACGGATGCGGCCGCTGATGCCCGCCGGTTCGACGCGCGGATGGCGGCCTGGCGCGAACCTGGAGCAACCGAACTCGACGTGATGCGAAGCCGCCTGCTCGCCGCCGGAATTGCGCGGGAGCCGCCGGCCGGATGGCAGGGATCGATCTGGAGCGAGGACGAGGACTGATCCGCCACCCTGCCGCTACACTCGCGCTCCCGTCGCCGCGCCGATGCGGCGGCTTTCACCGCGAGTCGCAATGAAACTGTTTTCCGCCTTCAAGCCCCCCGCCTGGGAACAGCGCGATCCCGAGCGTCGCGCCATCGCGGTACGCGACGAGTCCGCGCCCGAATTGCTGGCCAAGTTACCCGAGATCGCCGCCAACGATGCCGAGCCGGCGGTGCGTCGCGCCGCGCTGGCGCGCGTGAGCGCGGTGGAATTCCTGCTGCAACGGCATCGCAACGACCCCGACGCGGACACGCGCGCCGCGGCCCTGGGTCGACTGCAGAAGCTGCTGCTCGACAACAAGACCGGGCTCGCGCCCGGCGCGCGACTCGCGGCGCTGGCGCTCGACCTGCCCGGCGACCTGTTCGAACGCGTGGCCGAATCGGCCTCGGACATCGAATCACGCCGCGCAGCGCTGGCGCGGATCACGCGCCCCGGCTTCCTGCAGCGGCGTTGTGTCGATGAGGCCGACGCGGGCCTGCGCGCCGAGCTGCTGGAGCGCGTCGATGGCGAAGAAGCCCTGGACAAACTGGCCGAACAACTGCGCAAGCGCGACAAGACCCTGTCGCGGCGAGCGCACGAGCGCGCCGAAGGCCTGCGCCTGGCGCGCGGCGACGCTGCCGCGACGCAGCGCTATGCCGACGGTTTGTGCGAGCAGCTGACGCGCTGGGCGCAGCAGCAGCCAGACGATCTCGTGGCGCAGCTGGCGCAAGCCGGTGGCGAATGGCAAGCGCATCGCGAGCACGCTGACGCGGCGCTGCAAGCCAAGGTCGAGGCCTACTTCACGCGGGTCCATGATGCGCTGGCGCGGCGCGACACGCGGCTGCAGGAAGCCGCGCAGGAAATCGTCGCGCGCGCCGACGCGGCGCAGGCCGAAGCCGCGCAGCGCGCGCTCGAGGCGAGCCGGCCGCCACGGGTGGAAACCGACTGGAGCGCGTTCGACGCCTTGCTGGCCGAAGCCAATCGCGCCACCGCCGCCAAGCACCTGGGCGAGGCGCGTCCGGCGCTGCAGCGCCTGCACGCGGCGGTGCCGCAATTGCCGAAGCTCACGCCCGAGCGGCGCGAGCGTTTGGCCGAGATCGAGGCGCGCGTGGCTGAACTGGATCGCTGGGAGCGCTGGTCCGGCAATCGGGTGCGGGCGCGCTTGTGCGAGGAGGTCGAGGCGTTGATCGCGGCCGCGCCGCACCCGGATGCAGTGGCGAACCGGGTGCGCGAGCTGCAAGCCGAATGGGCCAAGGTGGAAGCGGTCGAACCCGGCGATGCGGACCGCAGTGCGGGCCTGGCGCGCCGCTTCCGTGCCCTGTGCGGCCGTGCGATGGCGCCGACCCGCGCTTATTTCGAGAAGCGCGACGAACTGCGCGGGCAGAAGCGCGAGGCCTTCGACGCCTTGCTGGCGCAAGCCGCGCCCGAAGCGCTCGCGCCGGCGTCGGCAGCGGCCCTGGTCGGATTGCGCCGCAAGCTGGTTGAAGCCCTGCGCACACTGGACGAACTCGAGCCCAAGGCACGGACCAGCGTGGCGCGGGCGCTGCGCGACGGACTCACCCGCATCGATGCCGGGCTCGACGCACAACGCGAGGATGCCGCGCTGGCGCGGCGCAAACTGATCGCGCGACTGCGGCGCGAGCTGACCCACGCCGATGCGCCCACAGCGCTCGATCTGGCGCGCAGCGCGCAGCAGGAATGGAAGGCCCTGCCACGCGTCGCGCGCGCGCAGGAGGCCGCGCTCGAACAGGAGTGGCAAGCCCTGATCGAGCCGCTGTTCGCGCGCGAGCGAGAGCGCCAGGCCAGTGCCACGCAGGCCAGCGCACACCTCGCGTCCGAGTCGCAACGCATGCTGGATGAGTTGGCGACGCTCGCGGGCGGCGACGCCGAAGCCCTGCTGCATGCCGAAGGCCGGATTGCCGCACTCAGCGCCAGCTGGCGCGAGTTGCATGCGGGCGTGGCCGCGAACGACGCGCCACCGGTGCGTGCGCGCAAGCCCGGCGAAGGGCGCGAGACGCGAGGCCGACCCGAGGGCCCGCGGCGCGAGTCGCGCGAGCGAGCACCGCGCAGCAACGACGGCGAACGCCGGTTCGACCAGGCGGTTGCCAGGGTGCGCGAGGCGCAACAACGGCTCGAAGCCGGTCGGCGCGGCACGCGCCTGCAGGCCCTGGCGGAAGCGTCCGCCCTGCTGGCAGCGGTGGCGCAGGACCAGCTCGACGCCGCCACGGCAGAAGCCCGGTGGCAGGCGCTGGCGCTGGACGAGCAACCGCGCCGTCGCCTCGCGCCGCGCTGGGCCCGCGCGCAATCTGATCGCGGTCGCGCCGTGGCCGACGCGGCCACCCTGGCGGCGCGCGCCGCATGGCTGGTCGAGGCCGAGCTGGACCTCGGCCTGGAGAGTCCGGCCGAGGCCCAGGCGCTGCGGCGCCAGATCCAGATGCAGCGTCTCGCCACGCGCCTGCAAGGTGTTGCCGCGGCCGCCACCGACCCGCGTGAACGCCTGATGCAATGGCTCTTGCTGGAGGGCGGCGAGGCGTCGCCCGGCCAGGGCGATCACGCGCGCTTGCTGCGGATCGTGGCGTGCTGGAGTGATCCGGCCGCCTGAAGGCTGGGTGCGTGGCTGCTTCACGAGGTGTGATCGGGCAATCCCTGCCGCCATGCCAAGTGCCGCACTCGATCGAACACTCGTTTGGAGCCTTCGAATGGTTTCATTCGCAACGTGTTGCTTGCGTTGACAAATATCCGGTTGCGAAGCGCGTCACAATCGCTAAGATGCCCGCACCCCCCCGTACGGTTTGGGGCCCGGTGCATGGGAGCGCACCGGGACCGTAGGGCGTGCAAGACGCTTCGGGGTGGCCGCGCTGACGCGGCCCATTCGATCCGAATCGTTCGCTCATCCCTGGGGAGGGAAACATGCTGCGTCGTCGTCTGTCCGTCGCCATCCTGGCGACCTTGCCGCTCTGTGCCTTTGCGCAATCCACGCTGGTTCCGAAGCAGCTCTCGGGTGCGCCCGACGAGTTTGCCGCCATGGCCGCGCCCGATCCGGTCGAGGCCACGATCCATTCCAAGGCTGCCCTGCTGCCGATCGAGCTGCGCGCCGACAAGGCTGGCGGCCAATCCTGGCAGGGCACGCTGCCGGTGGAGAACGGTCGCGCGCGATTCCTGGTATTCGGTGGTGATCACCAGGCCTGGCAGGCCGAACTGGGTCGCCCCGGCGAGCGCCAGACCAAGGCCGCGAACGCCGTGGCCAATCGCGCAAAGGCGGCGGAATTCGGGCTGGAACAGACCCTGCACGCCGCCGATTACTACGAACTCGACCAGGTGCCGAACGGCGAGTGGACGTTGAAGCTGCGCGCCGAAGCTGGCGTTGCGGCGCGAGGTTTCGTGCTGATCGAGGGCAACGAGCGCACCGAACTCGCGTCCTACCAGACCCACAAGCGCCAGCAACTGGGCGAGCGCCTCGGCTTCACCGCCCAGCTCACCGCGGTGGACGAGTTCGAGACGCCCTTGCTGGGCAAGGCGGCGGGGCGCATCGCGCGTGCCGAGTTGCGCGTCACCGCGCCCGACGGCGTGATCGAAACCCATGCCATGTTCGACGATGGCCGGCATCACGACGGCAATGCCGGCGATGGCCTGTTCGGTGGCGATTTCCTCGCCAGCAAGAGCGGCACCTATCTGGCGCAGGTGCAGGTGAGCGGCAGCAACCGCGAGGGCCGGGCCTTGTTGCGCAGCGCCGAACACGTGGTGCCGATCGTCGATGCCTCGCTGCAACTGCTTTCGAGCAAGGCGGCGGCCGTGGCGGTGCCCGGCGAGCGCCTCTCGATCAACATCCCGTTGGCGTCGGACAAGCGCGGCCAGCACTACCGCGCCTATGCCGAGGTCTGGGGTCGCGACGCGGCCGGCACGCCCGCGCCGGTGGCCTGGGTTGGCGGCATGAGTACGCCGGCCGAGGGCAAGCTCAGCCTCGGTTTCGATCCGCGCTGGGTGCAGCGCGCCGGCGCGATGGCGCCATTCGAGCTGCGCAACCTGCGCATCGAAGACCCCGACCACTTCATCACCCTGGCGTCCGCGAAGCGCCTCGCGCTCGACTTGCCGCCGATCGCACCCAAGGCGGCCGGCAAGGAGATCGTGATCGACGACGCCATGCGCATGGGCCCGCGACCGATGTCGATGGCGCGGGAGAAGGGCGTGGGCAAGCGCCTGCTGCTGGTGCACGGCTATTGTTCCGGCGGGGTGTGGCCGGCGGCGCAGTTCGGCACCGCGTCCACCTTCCTCGACGTCAACCAGAGCCGCAGCAACGACCAGTTCGCACAGCGCATCAAGACCTTCGGCAATACCTGGAACAGCTACGGCATCGTCGCGCACAGCCAGGGCGGCATGGCTTCGCTGCACCTGTACAACTACTACTGGTCGGGTCTGGACAATGCCACCGGCAATCGCCTGATCCAGTCGGTGGGCACGCCCTACAAGGGCACCAACCTGGCCGGCATCCTGGCGACACTGGGCAGCTGGTTCGGCGTCGGCTGCGGCACCAACGACAACCTCACCTACAGCGGTGCATCGAGCTGGCTGGCCGGCATCAGCACCGCCTCGCGTGCCAAGGCCAACTACTACACCACCGCGTTCCGCACCACGAACTGGTACACCAACGACTATTGCCAGGTGGCTACCGATCTCGTGCTCAGCGATCCGGAAGACGGCACCACTGAACAGGTCAACGGCCAGCTTTCCGGTGGCGTGAATCGTGGCCACACCACGGGCCAGTGCCACACCAGCGGTATGCGTGACCCGGCCCAGTACAACGACACGAGTCGCAACGCCACGATGAACAGCAACGCCGCGCGCTGAGTCGCGACACTCCTGGTTGCAACGACGCCCCGGCTTGTCCGGGGCGTCGCCGTTTCAGGGCGAGCCTGCGTTCGCGCGCGGGTCCGACGCTCGCTATGCTGGGAACCGCGGATGCAAGTTCCGGGACGATGCGAGACCTGATGCGGTTGAAATCCATGTGGTCGATCGGCGCGAGCCTGGCGCTGCTGCTGATGGTGTTGTCGGCGCAGGCGCAAGCGCCGCAGGACGATGGCGCGGCCCTGCGCCATCCGCTGGAGGATCGCGCGCTGGCCGAACCCGCCGAGGTGCTCAAGGCGCTGCCCGCCCTGATCCGGCAGGCGCAGCAGCTTGCCGATGCGCGCGAGCTGGCCCTGCTCGAACTGGCGCGCGCCAACGCCTGCCGGGTGCTGGCCGACCTGTACTGCCAGCGACAGGCCGGACACGCGGCGGCGGTGGCGGCAAGGCGCGTGCCGGATATCCGCCTCGAAGCGCGCGGACTCATACTCGAAGCCCGCGCCTACATCGCGATGCAGGATTTCTCCCAGGGCGAGCGCACCCTGGCGGAAGCCGCACTGCGCCTTTCGAGTGACGTGCATGCCGGCATGCTGGCCGATATCGATCTCGGCTATTCCTCGATGAGCCATGCGCTGGGCAAGCATGCCCTGGCCCTGGAGTACGCCGATCGCGGGCTGGCGCGGCTACGTCCGGGCGAAGAGCCCGGACTCAGGATCCGTCTGTTGCGCAACCGGGCCCGCGCCCTGATCCAGCTCAACCGCGGCATCGAGGCAAACCAGGCCCTGAAGCTCGCGCTCGCAACGCGCATGACCACCGACGATCCGAAGCTGCGCGCCGAGCTGTATCTGGAGCAGGCGCGCCTGGCGCTCAAGCGCGGCGATTCGCAGACACAGCGGCGCAGCGCCGAACAGGTGATTGAACTGGCCGAGCACCTGGGCAGCAGCCAGCTCGCCGGCCAGGGCTACGAGGCACTCGGCCTGTTCGCGCGGGAAACAGGTGACCTGCGCCAGGCCCAGGCGCATCTCGAAACGGCTGCCGACACCCTGCGCGATCAAGGACTGACGCGCGAGGAACTGCGCGTGCTGCGCGCGCTGATCCTGGTCATGCTCGATGCGAAGCGCCCGGGTGACGAGCGCGAGCCGGTAACCCGGCGTTACCTCGCGATCGAATCGGAACTCATCCAGGCCGACCGCGCCCAGGCCTCCGACGACTTCGATGCGCGCCTGAAGTACGCCGAGCAGGAGAACGAACTGCTGCGTCTGGAAGGCGAGGCGGCACTGGCGCAGGAACGTGAGCGAACCCTCGCAGCGTCGAATCGGGTTACCCGTCTCATCAGTTTCGCCGCCATCGGCGGGCTGGCAATGCTGCTGGGCTTCTACCTGGTGCAGCGGCGATCCAACCGGCGCCTGCGTGCCGCGATGCAGGCGGTGCGCGAGAACGAGTCGCGCGCCACCGCCCTGCTCCAACTCAGCGCCGGCTACGTGTTCCTGCATGACCTGCAAGGTCGGGTGCTGATGGTGAACGCCGCCACGGCGGAAGCCCTCGGCACCACCTCGCAGGCGCTTGTTGGCACCGATGTCCGCCGTTTCATCCCGGACGACCGGCGAACTGCGTTCGAGAGCTACATGCAGCAGGTGTGCCGCATCGGTGAATCCGAAGGCACCTTCGAGGTGCAGCGCCTGGATGGCAGTCGGCGCTACTGGCGCTACGGCAACCGGCTTGCCCAGGTCGATGCGGACAATCGCTACGTGATCGCGCATGCGGTCGATGTCACGGCGCAGCACGAGCAAGCCGCCACCCTGCGCGAGCGCAGCGAGCGCGATGCGCTCACCGGCGCGTGGAACCGGCGTTACCTGGAAGAGTTCGAGCAGCGCAACGGGCCGGACGCGCACTGGGCCGTGGTCAATGTCGACCTCGACCACTTCAAGCAGGTCAATGACAGGCTCGGTCATGAAGCCGGGGATCGGGTGCTGGTGGGCGTGACCGGGTTCCTGCAGCAGCGGGTGCGCGACAGCGACGCGGTGGTGCGCACCGGCGGCGACGAGTTCCTGCTGCTGCTGCCGAACATCGATGCACACGCGCTCGAGGCCCTTGTCGCCCGCCTGCAGCGCGACATGCACGAATCTCCCTGCGCGCTGTCGCTGGGCTGGGCCCTGCGCGAAGGCCAGGAAGCGCTGGCCGACACGCTCGCGCGGGCCGACCAGGCCATGTACGAACGTCGTCAGCGTGCGCGCGGAACGTAGTCGCGCCATTGATGCAAGGTTCGACCGGGCTCTATCCGCAACGGTCACCTTCCGCTTGATCCCCCCCCCGCTTCCGACTAGGCTCACGTCCTCTCAACCCCCTGCAGGGACAATCAGATGAAGCGAGCTTGCGATTTGTTGCTGGCTGCGGCGATGTTCGCATTCCTGACGATTTCGGCGCCGTCGAACGCCGCAGAGCTTCAACCTCCGGGACAGCGCGTGGTCGCGGCCACACCGGCGAGCTATCTCGAAGTAAGCCTGCAATTCGTCCTGGATGGCGAGAAAGTGTTCGACAACAATGCGATCGTCGTGGCGGGGAAAACCGGCCAACTTACGCTGGAGAAGGAGGGGACGGATCTGGCGTGGCAATTGCGCTACACGGTAGACACGCCCCGGAAGCTGCCGAGCGGCAAGCAAGCGGTCGACATCGCGGTAGAGGTGCTTGAGCGACGCAACGGCGAGTGGCTGTTGCGCAGTTCGCCGCGTCTTGGAGTGTTTCCAGGCAAGGCGGCGAGCGTAGGCGGGCCGGTGGTCGGTAAGAATGGAGTCGATGGGTCGTACGAACTCGGCTTGGAGGTTGATCTCATCGGGCCCGAGGAAATCAAGGCTCGTACGGGCGGCAGTCTGGAGATCAAGACCTGCGGCAAGCCGGACGACAAAGGATCGCGACTGCAGAAAGGCGGCGATGGAGACCCCACCGATCAGGACATGAGGTGCTGTAGCTCCGAATGCGCCGCTGGTTCGATCATGTATGGCTACACGCTGTATTGCTGCGGCGTGGTGTGGTGCTGCGACTGCGGCACCTGCTGTTCTCCCTGACAAAGCGTCGCAAGGGATACGATCAAGATACCCGGCCTTGGCCGGGTATCTCGCACTATGGGGTCAGCATACGCGCAATCGCCTCGCCGGCCTCGCGCCCGTCGTGCACGGCGGTGACGACGAGGTCGGCGCCGCGCACGTTGTCACCACCGGCGAAGATCTTTGGATTGCTGGTCTGATACGGCAACGCGTGACCGGCGGCACGCACGCGCCCGTCGCTTTCCAGCGCAATCCCGTGCTCGGCCAGCCACGAGGCCGGGCTGGCACGGAAGCCGAAGGCGAGGATGATGATCTCGGCTTCCAGCACCGTTTCGCTGCCGGGCACGGCCGTCGGTGAACGACGTCCGTTCGCGTCCGCCACGCCCAGCGTCGTCTCAACCACGCGCACTCCGCGGGCGCGCGCGCTGCCGTTGGAGCCGCTCGACTCAACCGCCAGCGGCTGGCGGTTGAACAGGAACTGCACGCCTTCATCTTTCGCGTTCTTCACTTCGCGCTTGCTGCCCGGCATGTTGGCCTCGTCGCGGCGATAGGCGCAGGTGACCTGTGCCGCGCCGAGACGGATCGAGGTGCGCACGCAATCCATCGCGGTGTCGCCGCCGCCCAGCACCACCACCCGCTTGCCGGCCAGTTCGAGGCGCGGGTCGGCCACCCCGCGCAAGAGGCGACGTGCGTTCGCGATCAGGAACGGCAGCGACTCCTGCACGCCGGGCAGATCCCGCCCCGGCAGATCGCCGTGCAAGGCCGTGTAGGCGCCGGTGCCGAGGAACAACGCATCGAAATCACGCGTCAGTTCGCGTGCCAGTTGCGCATCGACCTCGGTGCCGAGAGTAAAGCGCACACCCATCGCTTCCAGCACGCCACGGCGCGTTGCGATCACGTCCTTTTCCAGCTTGAAGGGCGGAATGCCGAAGGTCAGCAAGCCACCGATTTCCTCGTAGCGGTCGAACACGTGGGCTTCGACGCCGCGCCGTGCGAGACGATCGGCGCAGGCGAGGCCCGCCGGACCAGCACCGATCACCGCGACCCGCTTGCCTGTGGCGCGCACCCCGGAGAGATCGGGGCGCCAGCCCTGGCGGAAGGCTTCGTCCACGATGTACTTCTCGACCGCGCCGATGGTGACCGCATCGAAACCGGCCTCGAGCGTGCACGCACCTTCGCACAGGCGATCCTGCGGACAGATGCGACCGCAGATCTCCGGCAGCGGGTTGGTTTCATGCGCCAGCGCCGCCGCCTCGAACAGCCGGCCGGCCTTCACCAGCGCCAGCCAGTTCGGAATGTAGTTGTGCACCGGGCACTTCCACTCGCAGTACGGATTGCCGCAATCCAGGCAGCGCCCGGACTGTTCGGCCGCGCCACTTGCGTCGAAGCCGCCGTAGATTTCCTGCCAGCCGAGTACACGAACGGACGTGGGGACTTCCTGCGGCATGCGGCGGGGGAGGTCTATGAACTGGAAGTTCGGGTCTTTCATTGTTTCGTTTCCGCCACCGCGCGCGTGTTCGTCATTTCCGCGAAAGCCCTCAGGTTCGTCATGCCGGCGGAAGCTGGCATCCATCTTGATCTTGGCTTTATTCGCACGAAGCGAATCTGTCGCAGAGTTTCGTCCGCCTCAGCGGCGGCCGACCTACTTCTCTTTGCGTCGCCAAAGAGAAGTAGGCAAGAGAAAGGCGACCCGGAGATCGCGCCCGGCTGGGCCGGGTTCGCGGCAGGCCTACGGGGTTTTCCGACGGCACGTCCATGTACCGGCGGAAAACTCGCGCCGTTCCTGCGCGCGATGCTGCGCACTGATCCTCCGGCCCGCCGCCGCGATCTACGGGACACGAGAGCCAAAGGCGCGCGAGCTGTTGCTCTTGGCACTTCCTTCCCGTCTATGGCGCCGAGCAGCGGAGGCGGGCTCGGGGGAAAGGCGCGCATGTTCGAGCACATGGATGTGCGAGTTCGCGCCGGCCCGAGGCCGGCGAGCAGCGCAGGGCACCGGACGAAGTCCGGCGCCAGAGCCGGGTGCCCTTCTCTTTGGTTCCTTTCTCTTGGGCACGCAAGAGAAAGGAGCTCGGCCGCCGCCGAGGCGGACGAAACCTCGCGACATCGCCGCTTCGCGCGAGTAAAGCCGAAAAGCCAAGAACTGGATTCCCGCTCGGCCGCAGGCCGGCCTGCCCTGAGCCTGTCGAAGGGCGGGAATGACGATCGTGAGGGGTTTTCGCGGGAATGAAGAGCGAAAAAGTCGACGAACATCATGCCGCCCTCTTCAACGCATCAATCAAGGTCTCCAGCGACGCCGCGCGCGGCTTCACCACCCAGAACTTGCCGACGAAATCCCGGAACTCCTCCAGGATCTTCCGTCCCCAGACACTCCCAGTCTCCTCGACGTGGCGAACGATCTGCCCGCGTAGATGCTGCAACTGGCTTTCCATGCCTTCGGAAGAAATGCGATGGATGTCGATCAGTTCGTGGTTGTAGCGATCGACGAAGTCGCGCTCCAGATCGAGCACGTAGGCGAAGCCGCCGGTGAAGCCGGCACCGAAATTCATGCCGGTGCGGCCGAGCACGGTGACCACGCCGCCGGTCATGTACTCGCAACAGTGGTCACCGGCACCCTCGATCACCGCCACCGCGCCCGAGTTGCGCACCGCGAAGCGTTCGCCGGCGCGGCCCGCGGCATAGAGCTCGCCGCCGGTGGCACCGTAAAGACAGGTGTTGCCCATAATCGGTGTTTCGTTCGCCACGAAGCTGGCGTCGTGCGGCGGGCGCAGCACGATGCGGCCGCCGGCCATGCCCTTGCCGACGTAGTCGTTGGCGTCGCCTTCCAGGTACAGGTGCAGGCCGCCGGCATTCCAGGCCCCGAAGCTCTGCCCGGCGACGCCGGACAGGCGCAGCGTGATCGGGTCGGTGGCCATGCCATGGTCGCCGTGCTGGCGTGCGATCTCGCCCGAGAGCGCGGCGCCGATGGCGCGATCGAAGTTCTTCAGTTCGAAGCGGTACTCGCCACCGCGCTTCGCCGCGATCGCGCCGCGCAGGTTGTGCAGCATGCGTGCCGCGAGCGCGCCCTCGTCGTGCGGCACGTTGCGCGGCTCGGTGCAGTAGCGCGGCGCGGCGGCGTTCGCCGGGCCGCTGGCCAGCAACGGGGAAAGGTCGAGGCCGCGCTGCTTCCCGGTGACGCCATCGAGCGCCTGCAGGTACTCGGTACGGCCGATCAGGTCCTCAAGCCGGCGCACGCCGAGCATCGCCATCCACTCGCGCGTTTCGCGCACCACGAAGCGGAAATAGTTCATCACCATTTCCGGCAGCCCGGTGAAGTGCTGGTCGCGCAGGCGCGGGTCCTGCGTCGCGATGCCGGTGGCGCAGTTGTTGAGATGGCAGATGCGCAGGTACTTGCAGCCCAGCGCCACCATCGGCGCGGTGCCGAAGCCGAAGCTCTCCGCGCCCAGGATCGCGGCCTTGATCACGTCGAGCCCGGTCTTCAAGCCGCCATCGGCCTGCAACCGCACCTTGTGGCGCAAGCCGTTGGCGCGCAGTGCCTGCTGCGCTTCGGCGATGCCCAGCTCGAACGGTGATCCGGCGTACTTGATCGAGGACACCGGCGATGCACCGGTGCCACCGTCGTAACCTGAAATGGTGATGAGGTCGGCGTGCGCCTTCACCACGCCGGCCGCAATGGTGCCGACGCCAGCGTGGCTCACCAGTTTCACCGACACCAGGGCCTGCGGATTGATCTGCTTGAGGTCGAAGATCAGTTCGGCCAGGTCCTCGATCGAATAGATGTCGTGGTGTGGTGGCGGCGAAATCAGGCCGATGCCCGGACGCGCGAAACGCAGCCGTGCAATCAGGTCATTCACCTTGTGTCCGGGCAACTGCCCGCCTTCGCCCGGCTTGGCGCCTTGCGCGATCTTGATCTGCAGCACCTCGGCATTGATCAGGTACTCGGGCGTGACCCCGAAGCGGCCCGAGGCGACCTGCTTGATCTTCGACATCTTCTCGGTGCCGTAGCGCGCCGGATCCTCGCCGCCCTCGCCCGAATTGCTGCGCCCGCCGAGCCGGTTCATCGCGACCGCGAGTGCCTCGTGCGCTTCGGGCGAGAGCGCGCCCAGGCTCATCCCGGCCGAATCGAAGCGCGGCAACAAGGCTTCTTCCGGCTCGACCTCGTCGAGCGGGATCGCGCCGCGCGAGGTGTCGAGTGCCAGCAGGTCGCGCAGGGTGGCCACCGGACGCCGGTTCACGTGCTCGGCAAAGACGCGGTAGTCGGCGTAGTCGCCGCTGCGCACCGCGCGTTGCAGGCTGGCGATCACGTCCGGGTTGTAGGCGTGGTACTCGCCGCCGTGGATGTACTTGAGCAGGCCGCCCGGCAGGAGCGGCGCGGATGCATCGCGTGACTCGCGCGACTGCTCGTCGGCCTCGGCCTGCAGTGCGGCCCAATCGGCGCCGCCCACGCGTGAGGGCGTGCCTTCGAAGCAGATGTCCACGATGTCGCGCGACAGCCCGATGATCTCGAACAACTGCGCGCCGCGGTAGCTGCCGATGGTACTGATGCCCATCTTGGAGATGATCTTGAGCAAGCCCTTCTTGATTCCGCGCCGGTAGCTTCGACCCAGCTGCGCCGGTTCGTTGCCGCGCTTGGCCTTGAGGATGTCGGCACGGCCCAGGTCGAACAGGGTCTGGTAGGCGAGGTAGGGATACACCGCGGTCGCGCCGTAGCCGATCAGGCAGGCGAAATGGTGCGGGTCGCGCGCGGTGGCGGTTTCCACGATGAGGTTGCAGTCGCAGCGGATGCCTTGCTGTACCAGGCGCGAGTGGATCGCGCCGGTGGCGAGCAGCGGATGCACGAAGTAGGCGTCGGGCGGCGGATCGAAATCCGACAGCAGCACGATCACCGCGCCGTTGCGGACTGCGGCCTCGGCCTCGTCGACCAGGCGCAGCACTGCCTCGCGCATCGACTCGCGCGTCGGATCGAAGAACAGCTTGAGCGTGGTGCGCGCCTCGCGGAACTCCTTCAGGGCGAGGATCTGCCGCAGCTTGCGCTGCGACAGGATCGGCGAGTTCAGCACCACCTGGTTCGCGGCCTCGGGCGAGAGCTCGAACGGATTGCCTTCGCGCCCGATCGGCGTGACCAGGCTCATCACGCAGTCTTCTCGCAGCGGATCGATCGGCGGGTTGGTGACCTGCGCGAACGCCTGGCGGAAGTAGTCGTAGAGCGAGCGATGCTGCTGCGAGAGCACCGCCATCGGGGTGTCATCGCCCATCGAGCCGGTGGCTTCCTGCTCGGTCTCGGCCAGCACGCGCAGGATGGATTCGCGTTCCTCGCGCGAAAGGTTGAACAGCTTCTGGTAGCGCCGCAGGGTGGCCGGCTCCATCGGCTCGGCCGCGAGCGAGGGGTCGATCAGGTCCTGTTCCAGGTATTGCACGCCGCGCTTGAGCCAGCGCTTGAACGGCGCGCGGCTGCGATTGATGCGGTCGATCGCCTCCGAATCGAGCAGGGTGCCGCTGTACAGGTCGACTGCGATCATCTCGCCCGGCCCGAGCTTGCCCTTGGCCACGACCTCGCTGGCCGGGCAATCCCAGACACCGGTTTCCGACGCGATGGTCAGGTGGCGATCGCGCGTGAGCATCCAGCGCGCCGGTCGCAGGCCGTTGCGATCGAGGGTGCAGGCGGCGTAGCGCCCGTCGCACAGCACGATGCCGGCCGGGCCGTCCCAGGGATCGAGATTCAGGCCGAAGTACTCGTAGAACGCGGCGAGATCGGCGTCCTTGTGTTCGAGCGAGCCGGTGGCCGGCGGGATCAGGATGCGCATCGCGCACAGCAGATCCATGCCGCCGGCGAGCAGCAGTTCCAGCATGTTGTCGAGCGATTGCGAATCGGAACCGTGCAGTGACACCGGCGGACTCAGTTCGCGCAGGTCGATTGCGGGGGAACGCCATTTCGCGGCGCGCGCCTGGGCCCAGCGCCGATTGCCTTCGATGGTGTTGATCTCGCCGTTGTGCGCGAGCAGGCGAAAGGGCTGGGCCAACGGCCAGCGCGGCGCGGTGTTGGTGGAAAAGCGCTGGTGGAACAGCATCACGCTGGTGGCGATGAGCGCATGGCGCAGGTCGGGATAGAACAGGGGCAGCGCCGCCGGCAGCACCAGCGCCTTGTAGCCGAGGGTGGTGGCCGAGAGCGACACCACGTAGAAATCCGCGAGATCGGCGAGGCGGATCTCGGCGCGCCGCCGCGCCAGGAACAGCGCGCGCTGGAAGCTGCCGGGGTCCATGCTCGCGGCGGGACACACGAACACCTGTTCGATTCGCGGCAGCGAGCGCAATGCGATCTCGCCGCAGGCCGACTCGTCGGTCGGCACCACGCGCCAGCCGGCCACACGAACTTCGACCCGCGCCAGTTCCTCGCCCAGCACCTGGCGTGCGCGTGCCGCCTGCGCTTCGTCGCGCGGCAGGAACAGATTGCCGGCGGAAAAACTGTGCCCGAGTCGCAGCCCGTTCTCCTCGGCCACGGCCCGCAGGAAGGCCTCGGGCTTGTGCAGCAGCACGCCGCAACCATCGCCGGTCTTGCCGTCAGCGCCGATCGCGCCGCGGTGCGACATGCGTGCCAGTGACGACAGCGCCGTCTCGACCACCCACGCGCTGGGTTGGTGGTCGAGATTGGCGATCAGCCCGAAACCGCAGCTGTCACGTTCCTGGGCCGGGTCATAGAGACCCGGTCGCATGTCGTCCGCCATGAGCGTCTCCGATGTCGCGGCGCGCGCCGGTGCGCAACCGCAGCCCGAATACAGCACAGATGATGCGATGCAGCAACCTAGAAACGGATCGTTGCCGCAGAAACCAATTTCAGACCGAATCCGTAGCATCGCGCGCGTGCTGCGTCGCGCAAGTTCCGGCGCGGAGCGAAGCGAGCGACGCAGTGCCGGGTCGCGGGTTTCGGCCCAGCGCAGGCCCGTTGTAGAGTTCCCGGGCCGAGGCACAAGGGGGAACGCGCATGCTCAGCATCCTGGTCGCCAGTTCCAAGGGCGGGGTCGGCAAGACCACGGTCGCCACCCACCTGGCGGCGTATTTCGCGCTGGCCGGCAAACGCACCGTGCTGGTCGATGCGGACCGCCAGGGCTCGAGCCGTCACTGGTGCGAGAAGCGCGCCAGCCTGGCTGCGGCGGTATTGCCGGTGGACGGGAGCCGGCGTGGCTGGGACAAGCACCTGCCCGCCGATGCGCAACGCGTGGTGATTGATGCCGCCGCGGGCGCGATGGCCGACGACCTCGAACCCTTTCTTGCGCTCGTCGATGCCGTCGTGGTGCCGGTCACGCCCTCGGTGATCGACATGGAAGCGACCGTGGCCTTCCTCAATACGCTGGCGCAAGTCGATCGGGTGCGGAAGGGCAAGCTGCCCGTGGGGCTGGTAGCGAACAAGCTAAAGCCCTGGACCAACGCCAGCCAGCAAGTGCTGGACCAGCTCAAGGCCTGGCCCTATCCGCTGGTGGCGCAGCTGCGCGACACCCAAGCCTATGCCCTGCTCGCAGGCCTGGGCAAGAGCCTGTTCGACTACCACTCCGAGCAGGTGCGCGGGCATCAGGAAGACTGGAACCCGCTGTTTGTGTGGCTTCGGAAGTCCAAGAAGTAGTCGAATTGTCCGGTGAGCTTCGTCCGCTCCGACTTGGCGAGCGCTGAAGAAGGCAAGCCGTGGCCTGCCACGGATGAAGCAGAAGTGCGGTCGCGACGGGGTGGGCGTGTGGCACGCCGTACCGGCGCGAGGCCCGTCGCCGAAGCTGCGGGCCGACTCAGGCGAAGGTGCCGCGTGGCCAGATCGAGCGAGCTGCCTTCGATTTGTACGTTGCCGGCCACCAGTGCGGCCGCGTGACGCGCGGGCACCCTGGCGCGCGCAGTGCCGCACGCTGCAACCTGCAGCAGCTTGCTCGCGTCTGAAGCCGCGAGTCCGGGCCGGGCAAACTTTAAGCACGGATTAAGCGCGCGCCCTCTAGCGTGCGCGCAACCTTCAGGAGACTCCCATGCGATTGCTTGCCGGCTTGTCCTCGCTTTGCCTCGCCACCGTGTTCGCGCTGGGCGGCTCCCAGGCGCAGGCCTATACCCCGGAAGGCGGGCTGTGGTGGAACCCCAGCGAGCCGGGCAGCGGCTACACCATCGAGATCCAGGACAACCTGCTGGTGCTCTCGTACTACGGTGGCGACGCGCAAGGGCGATCCACCTGGTACACCGCGGTGGGTTTCCTCAGTGGCAATGCCTTGCTCAACAACACCCCGCTCGACCTCACCATCGGCTCGCAATGCGTCGGTTGTGCCTACAACGGACGCCCGACCGTGCAGCAGGGCGCGGGCGGAACCGTGCGGGTGGCCTTCGACGCGAATGATTCCAGCAAGGCCACGCTGACCTGGGGCAATGGGCGCAGCGTGCGCATCGAGCGCTACAAGTTCTATCTCAAGCGCCCGGAAGATTCCGCCAGTGTGCCCCTGGACGTGACCCGGATGCTGGGTGAGTGGCAGCTCGTCCTCGACTTCTCCGAGAGCAATTCGTCGAGCTTCGACTATTACGGAGACGTGCTGGTGTTCGACCAGTACAGTTTCGACGGCCCCACCAACCGTTGGTACTTCGAAGGTTGCCGCGCCGACAACAGCGAGGACGGCGGCTGCAGCAACAACGCGCTCGCCTTCCACAGCGCGGCCGGCTTCTTCGACAATGCGTCGGGCCTGCACGCCACCGTGGTGGACGACAGCCGCGACAACTACGCGCTCTACCTCGCCGACATGGGCACGAATTCGGCCGAAGGCGAGGTCACGGTCTATCCCAAGGGCCGCGATCCGGACGCCTACGCCGCCTACCCGATGCGTACCTTCCGCACCGCCAGCCGCACCTTCGTGCAGGAAGGCGTGGGTCCGGCCAAGGCCGCTGCGACCGGCTCGCGCGCCGGCTTGGGCGACAAGCTCATCGCTGCGCGAGGCGAACTCGCTGCCAAGCAAGCCCGCGTCTCGAAGTTCGATCGCGCCGCGCTGGTGCCGCTGATCCGCGAACTCGAAGCCAAACTCGAGGCGAAGCGCGCGGCGCGCTGAGTCACAGCAAAACGTAGAGCGCAAAGCCTCAACGCAAAGGACGCAAAGGAAAAGCAGAGAGATCGCAAAGCAAGGGATTGAGTGGTTCTGCGCAAGCAGTCGCGATCTCGCCACGAACAAACTTCGTTCTTCTTTGCGTGCTTTCTGCTTTTCCTTTGCGTCCTTTGCGTTCCCGTCTTTCCGCTTCTCCGCTGGGGTTTCGCCACACGCCACTGCTACCCTGCGCGGCGTGAATTCCGCCGACTTCCCCATCGCGCCGCTGTTGCCGGCGATCCGCGATTCCCTTGCCGCGCATCCGCGCCTGGTGCTGGAAGCCCCGCCCGGCGCGGGCAAGACCACGCAGGTGCCGCTGGCCCTGCTCGATGCACCGTGGCTGCATGGGAAGAAGATCCTGATGCTGGAACCACGCCGCATCGCGGCGCGTGCCGCGGCCGGCTTCATGGCGAAGCAGCGTGGCGAGGACGTCGGCGCGACGATCGGCTATCGCATCCGTTTCGAGGCGCGCGCCTCGGCCGCGACCCGCATCGAGGTCGTGACCGAAGGCATCCTGACCCGGCTGATCCAGGACGATCCGGAACTGTCCGAGGTCGGCGCGATCCTGTTTGACGAATTCCACGAGCGCCAACTGCACGGCGATCTTGGCCTGGCATTGGCGCTGGACGTGCAGGCGCAACTGCGGCCCGACCTGCGCCTGGTGCTGATGTCGGCCACGCTCGACGGGGAACGCCTCGCGCAGTTCCTCGACGCGCCGCGCCTGACGGCGGAGGGACGCAGCTTCCCGGTGCGGATCGCGTATCCGCCACGCCAGGGCCAGGAGCCGGCGGAAGCGCAGCTCAAGCGCGCAGTGCAGACTGCGCTGGCCGAAACCGATGGCGACGTGCTGGTATTCCTGCCGGGCCAACGCGAGATCGCGCAGACCGAACGCCTGCTGGCAGGTGCCATCGGCGCCGACCTTGCGATCGTGCCCCTGCATGGCGAATTGTCGCTGGAGCAGCAATCCGCGGCGCTTGCGCCCGATGCGCTCGCGCGGCGACGCATCGTGCTGGCCACCAACGTGGCCGAGTCCAGCGTGACCTTGCCGAACGTGCGCGCGGTGGTTGATACCGGTCTCGCGCGCGAACCACGCTTCGATCCGAACTCGGGTTTCTCGCGCCTGGAAACGGTGACGATCTCGCAAGCCTCCGCCGACCAGCGCGCCGGTCGCGCCGGGCGCGTGGCCGCGGGCGTGTGCTATCGCCTCTGGCCACAGAGCCAGCGTCTGGAACCGTCGCGCCGGCCGGAAATCGCGCAGGTCGAACTGTCCGCCTTGCTGCTTGAGCTGCGTACCTGGGGCGATGCCGACCTGCGCTTCGTCGACCCGCCGCCGCCCGGGGCGATGGCACAGGCCGAGGAACTGTTGCGCCAGCTGGGCGCGCTGGATGTGGCGAGCAAGCTCACCGCGCTCGGCCGCCGCCTGCTCGCGCTCGGTACGCATCCTCGCCTGGCCGCGATGCTCGCGAGTGCGCGCGCGCCGCGCGATGCGGCCCTGGCCTGTGATCTGGTGAGCTTGATCGAGGCGCGCGATCCGCTGCGCGGTCCGGCGCGCCGACGCGATGATCTTGCCTCGCGCTGGCAGGCGCTGGCCGCATTTCGTGCCGGCCGCACCCCGCCCGACGCGGATCGCGGCGCGCTGGCTGCGATCGACCAGGCCGCGAAGCAGTGGCGGCGTCGGCTGCGCATCGATGCGATGGCCGACGGCGCCAGCGCGCACGAACTCGGGGATGTCGTGATGCATGCGTTCCCGGATCGCATCGCGCGCCAGTTGACGAATGCGCCGCGGCGCTACCAGCTGGCCAACGGGCGTGGCGCGCGATTGTTCGACGATTCGGTGCTGTACGGCGAACCCTGGCTGGTGATTTCCGAACTTCGCCTGGACGACGGCGACAGTCTGATCCAGCGCGCCGCGCCGCTTGACCTGACGCGACTGGAGCGTGAATTCCCCGCGCGGTTCATCGAGGAAGACGTGGTGCGCTGGGATGCGGACGCACGCGCGGTCACGGCGCAACGGGTACGTCGATTCGACCGCCTGCTGCTGGAGAGCAAGCCACTGGGCAAGCCCGATCCCGGCCTCTGTCGCGACGCCTTGCTCGATGGCGTACGCACCCTGGGACTCGCGGCCTTGCCCTGGACCGAGTCGCAGCAGCAGTGGCGCGCGCGCGTGGCTTCCCTGCGCAGCTGGATGCCGGACCTGGACTTGCCGGACGTATCGGATGCGGCCCTGCTCGCTGGTCTGGACGATTGGCTCGGGCCGTTCCTCGCCGGCAAGACGCGCCTCTCGCAGCTGGCGGCGGAGGAACTGGGCGAGGCCCTGCGCGCGTCACTCGACCACGCCCGGCGTCAGGCCCTCGAACGCTACGCGCCGGCGGCGATCCGGGTGCCGTCGGGGATGGAACGACGGATCGAATACGCGTTGGACGCGCCGCCGGTACTGGCGGTGAAGCTGCAGGAACTATTCGGCCTGGCTGACGGCCCGCGCGTCGCCGACGGACGCCGGGCGCTGGTCCTGCACCTGCTCTCGCCCGCCGGCCGGCCCTTGCAAGTGACCCAGGATCTCAAGGGCTTCTGGGAGCGCACCTATCCGGAAGTGAAAAAGGAAATGAAGGGGCGTTACCCCAAGCACCCCTGGCCGGATGACCCCTGGTCGGCGGCGCCCACACACCGCGCCAAGCCGCGCGGAACCTGAGGGGCTGCGTTCGGGATCCTGCCTTCCGCGGCACTTGCGCTGTCCTGCGCATCGAAGGACCCCCGAATGGCCGGAAGGACAGGACCGGGAGCGGCCTGGGGGCAGGACGCCCGAACGGTGTGACCGTCGGGAACCGAAGGCGGCCGTGCCGGCCAGGCTCGTACTACGACATGTTTCGTAACAGAGTCAACGCGGGCCGCCACCGCCGCCGATTGCCGCTTGGTTAAAGTTTTGTAACGATGCGCCGGCCACGTCCGGTGGGGAGCGGGCTGGCAATCCCAGGACGGGCACAGCCGCCGTCCCACAACTATCGCTACAGCCTTGGGGAGTCGATTCGCATGAACGTTGGGTCGCGTCGCAGATTCGCGGGAAATCCGCTTGCAACAGGTGTGAAGCTGGCCTTGAGCGGGATCGCCCTGCTGGCCTTGAGTGCAGGCGTGATGGCGCAGGATGCTCCGGCGTCCGACAAGGACGAGGCCGCCACGCTGGAGTCGGTCTCGGTGCTCGGCACGCGCAGCAAGGCGCGTTCAGCGACGGATTCGGCCGTGCCGATCGACATCATCAGTGCCGACGAGCTGCACAACCAGGGTTCGACCGACGTACTCGACCAGCTGAAGGTGCTGGTGCCGTCGTTCAATGTCAGCACCATTCCGATCGACGACGCCGCCACCCTGGTGCGCCCGGCCAACCTGCGCGGCCTGCCGCCCGACAACACCCTGATCCTGCTCAACGGCAAGCGCCGCCATCGCGCCGCGGTCATCACCTTCCTCGGCCACGGCCTGTCGGATGGCGCACAGGGCGCCGACCTCTCGGTCCTCCCCTCGATGGCGCTGGAACAGGTCGAAGTGCTGCGTGACGGTGCCGCAGCGCAGTACGGTTCGGACGCGATCGCGGGCGTGATCAACTTCGGCCTGAAGGAGCTGCGCGAAGGCGGTGCGGTGGAAGTCTTCGGCGGCCAGTTCTTCGAAGGTGACGGCTTCACCCAGCAGTACGACGGCCAAATCGGCCTGCCGCTCGGCGCAAACGGCTTTGCCACCTTCACCGCCGAGTATCGAAAGGCGGATGCCACCTCGCGCAGCGTGCAGCGCGACGATGCCGCGGCCGTGGCGGCAGCGGGTTACCCGAACGTGCCAAACCCGGCCCAGATCTGGGGTTCGCCTGAGGTCAAGGACGACACCAAGTTCGTCTACAACCTGGGCCTGGAAGGCGAGAACCTGGAGTTCTACCTGTTCGGCAACATCGCCTCGCGCGAGACCGAAGGTGGTTTCTATTACCGCAATCCGACCACCCGCGGCGGCGTCTACTCCAATGACGGTGGCGACACCTTGCTGGTGGGTTCGCCCAGCGGCAACACCACCTGCCCGACGATCGCGCTGCGTGATGCCGGCGGCAACCTGATCCCCTACGCCACGGTGGCGGCGGCGGTGGCGGCGCTGCCGGGTGATTGCTTCACCTTCCTGGAACTGTTCAGCGGCGGCTTCACCCCGGCCTTCGGCGGCAAGATGAAGGACGCGGCGTTCAACGCCGGGCTGAAGGGCGTCTGGGGCGCCGACGTGTACTGGGATTTCAGCGTCTCCTACGGGCGCAACGAGATCGATTTCATCATCCGCAATACGGTCAATGCCTCGCTCGGTCCGAACCAGCCGGCCGGCCTGCTGTTCCGCCCGGGTGGCAACGAGCAGGAAGAGCGCAACATCAACCTTGACCTGACCAAGGCCTTCGACAGGGTCAACTTCGCCGCCGGTGTCGAGTTCCGCAACGAGGAATTCACCATCAGCGCCGGTGACCAGGCCTCGACCGCGATCGGTCCGATGACGCAGCAGGGCTTCGCGCTCGGCTCGAACGGCTTCAACGGCTTCAATGCGCGCACCGTCGGCAGCGATGATCGCGACAACTGGGCGGTGTATCTGGACGCCGAGTCGCAGCTGACCGACCAGTTCCTGCTGGCCGGCGCGGTGCGGCACGAGAACTTCGACGACTTCGGTGGCACCACCAACTGGAAGCTTACCGGTCGTTACGACGCCAGCGACAGCTTCGCGATCCGCGCCGCGCTCAGCACCGGCTTCCGCGCCCCCACGCCGGGCCAAGCCAACGTCGAGCAGGTCACGACCTCGTTCATCAACGGCGAGTTGCGCGATGCGGGCATCCTCTCGCCCAACAACCCGATCGCGCAGTTCTATGGTGCCCAGCAGTTGACGCCGGAAGAGTCCGACAACGCCTCGATCGGTCTGGTGTGGAGTGGCGACAACTGGCTGGTCACCGCCGACTACTACCGCATCAAGACCGAGGACCGCATCGCGCTCAGCAACTTCTTCACCGTGAGCGCAGCCGATCGCGCAGCCCTGGTCGCGAGCGGCAATCCCGAGGCGGCCTCGATCAGCGAAGTGCAGTTCTTCGTCAACGACTTCGAAACCACCACGACGGGTCTCGATCTGGTCGGCAGCATCCAGACCGACCACTTCGGCGGTGACACCAGCTATTCGGTGGCGCTCAACATCAACGACACCGAAGTGGACGACTTCACCCCGGGCATCATCTCCGACGTTCGGGTGCAGGTGCTGGAGGAATCGCTGCCGCGCACCAAGGGCTACTTCTCGGCCAACCATCAGCGCGGCAACTGGCATATCAACGGTCGCCTGAACTACTTCGGCTCGTTCTTCGAGAACCATCTCGACGACGGCAGCCTGCCGATCTATGAAGGCAGTGCCTTCACCGTCGACCTGGAAACCGGCTGGGAATGGGATTCGGGCCTGTACTTCAACGTCGGCGCGCAGAACATCTTCGACGAAACCCCGGACGACAATCCGTGGGGTGCGCTGGTGGCCGGTGCGCAATACCCGGTGCACACGCCTTACGGCTTCAACGGCGGCTTCTACTACGCGCGCGTGGGCTGGAAGTTCTGATTCCCTCGTTTCATCGCAAGACACGACGGGCGGCTGCATGCCGCCCGTCCTGTTTCTGGCGGGAACCAATCCGCATCGCGCCGGTCGATAGCCCGACGCAACGACCCGGCACCGACGCGCATCCAGCGTTCAGGTCGGATGCGCGATGCTGCGCGCCGCGTCGCATGATTCCCGAACGGAGCCCCGCATGAGCCAGCCCCACCGCGTCCTCGTCTGGATGCTCGGATTCCTCGCCCTGATCGGGTTGGCCGGTGTGGCCCTGTTCCCGTCGCTGAAGCAGGCCTTCGGCGCGACGCCGCTGTTCAACGGGTTGATCCTGCTGGTCTTTGCGGTCGGCATCCTGGTCAACCTGCGCCAGGTCTTGCGTCTGCAGCGCGAGGTGCAATGGATCGACGCCTTGCGCCGTTCCGGGCCGGATACCAGGCTCGATGCGCCGGTCCTGCTCGCGCCGATGGCAAAGATGTTCGGCAAGAGCGAACGCAAGCCGCAATCGCTGTCCACCGCCGTCACCCGATCGCTGCTCGATTCGGTCTACCTGCGCCTCGAAGAGCAGCGCGACCTGTCGCGCTACCTGATCGGCCTGATGATCTTCCTCGGCCTGCTGGGCACCTTCTGGGGCCTGCTCAAGACCATCGGCTCGGTCAGCGACATCATCGGCGGGCTCACCGCCGGCGGCGATGCGTTGGCGATGTTCGATACGCTGAAGACGCGCCTGCAGGCCCCGCTCGCCGGCATGGCCACCAGTTTCTCGACGTCGCTGTTCGGCCTCGCCGGTTCGCTCATCCTCGGCTTTCTGGATCTGCAGGCTGGCCGCGCCGCCAACCGCTTCTACACCGAACTGGAAGACTGGCTCTCCGGCATGACCAGGCTTTCCTCCGGCGGCGCGATGATCGAGGGCGAGCAGTCGGTGCCGGCCTACGTGCAGGCGCTGCTGGAACAGACCGCCGACGGCCTGGAGCGGATGCAGCGCGCCATCGTCGAGAGCGAGCGTGAGCGCCGCGGTAGCGCCGACAGCACCGCCGAACTCAATCGCCATCTGGCGAAACTCACCGAACTGCTGGCGCGCGATTCACGCGTCACGGCGGAACTGGCCGAAACCCAGAACGACCTGCGCAACGTGCTGAAGCAGTTCGCACAGGCCAACAACGTCAATCTGAGCGATGACTTGCGCAGCGAGCTGCGCCTGATGTCACGCACCATCGCCGCGGCGATGGATGGCAAGCGCGTCGCGAGCTGAGGCATGAGCACGCTTGCCGCACGGCGCCGGCGCGGCGTCGACTTCTGGCCCGGCTTCGTCGATGCGCTCAGCTCGCTGCTGATGGTGCTGGTGTTCCTGTTGCTGATCTTCACCATTGGCCAGTTCGTGCTGTCCGATGCGATCAGCGGCAAGGACAAGGCCCTGGCGCAGCTCAATGCCGAACTCGCCGCGCTGGCGAAATCGCTGTCGATGGAACAGAGCGCGAAAGTGCAGGCGCTGGCGAAAGTGGACGAACTCTCGGTATCGCTCGCCAGCACCAGCGGCGAACGCGATGCGCTGCGCCTGAATCTCGACACCACCACCCAGGCGCTGGCCCAGACGCAGGCTCAACTTGAAGCCAGTCGTAGCGAAGTCGCCAGGCTCACAGCCGATATCAACGCCCTGGCCGAACTCAAGCGCCAGCTCGAAACCGAGATCGCCACGCGCCTCGCGGAACTGGAAGAGAACCGGGCAAAGCTGACGGCGCAGACCGAGCTGTCGGCGAAATCCGCCGCACAGGTGGAACTGCTCAACCGCCAGATGGCGGCACTGCGCCAGCAGCTGGACGAGATCTCCGCCTCGCTGGAGTTGGCGAAGGCGCAGAGCAAGGCCAAGGACGTGCGTATCGAGGAGCTGGGCAAGGAGCTCAACCTCGCGCTCGCGAACAAGGTCAACGAACTGCAGCGCTACCGTTCGGATTTCTTCGGCAAGCTGCGCGCGGTACTCGGCAATCGCAGCGACATCCAGGTTGTGGGTGACCGCTTCGTGGTGCCGTCGGAACTATTGTTCGCCTCCGGCACCGACGAGCTGACTTCGGCGGCCCGCGTGCAGCTCGATCAGCTCGCGGCGACGCTGCGCGAGGTCAGCGCCGAGATCCCGTCCGAGCTGGATTGGGTGCTGCGCATCGACGGCCACACCGACAAGCGTCCGATCGCGACCTCGCGCTTCCCCTCGAACTGGGAGCTGTCGGCCGCGCGCGCCATCGCCATCGTGAAGTACCTCGTGGTGCAGGGCATCCCGGCCAAGCGCCTCGCGGCGAATGGCTTCGGCGAGTTCCGCCCGCTCGACCCGAGCGAGAACGAGGCGGCCTACGCGATCAATCGCCGCATCGAGATCCAGCTCACCAACCGCTGAGGGTGGTGCGGGCATCCATGCCGGCGGCGACGCGCAACTCGCGCAGGTCGATGGCATGCGCGCGCAACACCGCTGCGAACTGGCGCGCGCGCGCCGCCACGGCGCGTTGCGCCGGGTCGGGCTCGATCAGCCGTGCCGTGCCGGCGGCATAGCACAGCAGCGGTTCGGGCGGCGCGTCCAGCCAGACTTCCTCGTGCGGCGCGAACAGCGCGGTTTCGATCACCGGCCACAACGGCGCCAGCCCGGCGTGTTCGTACTGCATCGCGGTCATCGCGCACAGGTCGTGCAGGCTGAGGTAGCGCGCGTGTTCGATCTGCGCCCCGAAGGCATCCTGCGCAAACAAGGCCGTGGCGGCGCCGGCCATGCCGGTATCGAGCAGGCGCGCTTCCATCGCCTGCGCGATGTCCGTCACCTGTTCCGCTTCGCCATCGAGCACGAAAGGCAGCAATCGCAAGGGTCCGCCGAACAGCGCCGGGTCGGGCGTCAGCTCGGCCAGCGGCATCGAGCCGGCATGTGCACCGAATCCGATCACGCGCGCAGCACGCGCGCCGGGTGCGCGCCGCAGCAACTCGATCAGGGCGGCATGCCGAGGCCAGCCCGGGCGCAGCAACTCGGCCGGGTCGAAATGTGCGCCGGCCATGGCCAGGTCCAGCGATTGCACCTCGGGGAGCAGGCGCAGCAGATCGTTTGCCGCGTGCGTTACCAGGGTTTCGGCGTCGGCACGCGCCAGGACCGCGCGCTTGGGCGGCGCGGCCAGTTCCAGTGCCAGGGCACCAAAGCATTGCGGAGTCGCGGACATGCGTGCCGATTGTGCGGGTGGGCGCGCAGCCTACCGTATCATCGCGACGGTTCCACTTCCGACGGGTTCCGATGCTGCACGCGCTCCGCCTCGAACTGCGCAGCCTGATCGAGCACTGGTGGCTGCCGGCGATCGCGGTGTTGCTGCCGTGGCCGTGGGTGTTCCGCCTGTTCCGCCGTTTTGCACGCTATCCCGGTTTGTACGAGGAGGAATGGCGGCCGGCGCTGGCGCAGGCGCGGCAGTACGTGGGCATCGCCGATGAGGCCGACTGGTGCTGGCGATACCGGCTGACGCGTCTGGTCGACCATGCCGACTTCTGGCTCAGCCGCACCCGCAGCGCGCGCTGGCTGCGTCGCCACGTCGATGGCACCCTTGCTTTCCCGGGCAGCGATGGCGCGGCCGTCGGCATGTTCTTCCACTGGTGCGCCGGCCTCTGGGCGGTGCGCGCCCTGCATGCACAAGGTGCGCGTGCAGCGGTGCTGGCCGGACGCTTCAGCACGTCGTCGATGGGCGGTGCGCGGCTCGGGTTCCTGTACGGACACATCCGGCTGAAGGAACTCGCGCGCGCCGGTGGCCGGCCCCTGATCTACGCGCCAGGCACGGTGAAGCGCGCCCTCGCCGACCTCGTCGCCGGGCATTGGGTGATCGGCACGCCCGACGTGCCGCCCACCGAGACCGCGCTGGCGGTGCCGGTGCGCTTGTTCGGCCGGCCGGCCTGGTTCGCCGAAGGGCTGCTGCTGATCGCGCGCCGGGCGCAAGCGCCGGTGGTGATCTTCACCCTGGCGCTGGACCTGGATAGTGGCCGGCGCGAGCTGCGTGTCTCCGGCCCCTTCGACCCGCACGACCCACAGCTGCTGCAGCGCGTGGTCGACTACTGGGAGGCCCTGTTGCGGGAGAAGTCCTGGGGTTTCACCCTGTGGCCGGCGATGCCGGCCTGGTTCACGCCGCCGACCTGAACTGTCCGTTGGGCAGGCGCGACGCCGTTCTGCGTTGGTGTGGACCTCAGGCCGATGGCGGCCACCACACATTGCGGGGGATCCCATGAAGCGCCAATTCGCATTTGCCACCGTGTCGCTGCTCGCCCTGGCCTTTGCTCCGCCGGCGCTGGCCGAACCCGACCTGTATCTGGTCGAATCCCTCGCCACCGAATCCGACCACGCACCGATGCGCGCGCAGGCACGGGAACTGGAGGCGATCTATCAGGATCTGGCGCGCGAGGCCGGGGTCGAGGCCCAGCTGGTCTGGTCCACGGATCCGGACCTCAACGCCTTTGCCACGGAAGTGGGCGAGGAAAAGATCGTCGTGGTGCAGGAAGGCCTGCTGACCAAGTTCGCCAGCGACCGCGATGCGGTGGCGGCGGTGCTGGGCCACGAGCTGGCGCACCACAAGGCCGATCACATCCGCGCCGGGCATCGCAAGCAACAGGGTGTGCGCGTGCTGGGCGCGATCCTCGGAGCCGTGGTCGGGGCCAAGGTGGGACGCAACAGCGGCGAGCTGGCGGGCGCGGTGGCGGGTACGGCCGTGGGCGTGGGTGCGACTCTGCTGGCGCTCAAGTTCAATCGCAACCAGGAGATGCAAGCCGACCGCCTCGCGGTGGAATGGATGGTGCGCGCCGGCTACAACCCGGAAGGGATGCTGCGCCTGCAGCAGCAGCTCGGCGCGATGGGTGGCGACAAGCGTCGTGCCGCGATCCTGAGCACGCATCCGAACAGCGCCAAGCGCTACAAGGCCGCAGAGAAACAGATCGCCCAGCTCGCGCCGGCGCCGGAGCTGCTGTCACGCCAGCCGCAACCGCTGGTCGACGCCGAGACGCTGGCCTCGGCCGAGGCCGCCATTGCGCAGGCCGAGGCCGATCGCGTCGCGGAAGTGGCGAGGGCGAATGCGCCGGAAGAACTGCCGGTTGCTGCGCTGGCACCGATCGAAGGCATCAGCCTGGAAGCCTATGCGGCACTGGGCAACGAACTCGCGTACGCGGGTGAAGCCGGGCAGGCACGCGTCCTGTCGCGGCACAAGTTGAGTGAAGCGAAGTTGGTGGAACTCAACACCGGCTTTACCTCGCGCATGCAGGAGCACCCCGGGTTGGCGCAGCGCTACAGCGTCGACTACTTCCGCGCCAGCCAGGGCAAGTACGCGGACTGGGGCCGCGACCTGGCCGATTCCTTCGAGAAGGGCCAGGCTCTGCAACTCGAGCCACCTCTGCCGTTGCAAGCTGCCAGCACCCTGTTCCTGGACTTGCAGGCGCGCGCGGCGCAAGGCCTTGACGCCGCGGCGCTCGTGGCCTTCGAACAAGAGGCGTTGCGCCCGCATCAGATCAGCTATTACGACTATCTGGTTGCGCACAGCTGGTGGACGCGCAAGGCCACGCTCGCGGCCATGAGTGGCGACACCGCGCTGCTGCAGGCCTACATGAGCCCGCCGCAAGACCGGGAAGAGCGGCAGCGTGCCGCCGCCGAAGCCGCCGGCGTGCATATCGGCGACAACGTCCACATCGGTGAAGGCGTCACCATCGGCAAGGACCGGGACGACGACGATTGAGGTTTGCCGCCCGAACAGGCCGGTGTCGGGTCTGCTTCGATGCGGACCGATGGCGCCCTAGAGCCTCGCCTCAAGATTCGCTGCGCTAAGATCGCCGGCACTCACCGCCTCCAGAGTGCCGCGCGATGACTTCGCCCAACACGCCTCGTCTGCCCCGTTCCGCCCGCCCCGTCGGCATCATCGGCGGCGTTCGCATCCCGTTTTGTCGCAACAACACGGCCTACGCCGATGTCGGCAACCTCGGCATGTCGATCCGGACCCTCGGCGCGCTGGTCGAGAAGTTCGGCTTGCACGGCGCGCAGCTGGGTGAGGTCGCGATGGGTGCGGTGCTCAAGCATTCCTCGGACTGGAACCTCGGGCGCGAAGCGGTGCTGTCCTCCGGCCTGTCGCCGCTGACGCCGGGCATCACCTTGCAGCGCGCCTGTGGCACCAGCCTCGACACCGTCATCACCGTGGCCAACAAGATCGCGCTGGGCCAGATCGATTCGGGCATCGGCGGCGGCTCCGACACGACCTCCGACGTGCCGATCGCGGTCAACCAGCGCCTGCGCCGCCGCCTGCTCGATCTCAACATGGCGCGCAGCTTCGGCCAGCGGCTCGCCGCATTCAAGGGCTTCTCGCCGCGCGAGTTCAAGCCGGAATTCCCAGGCGTGGGCGAGCCGCGCACTGGCAAGAGCATGGGCGAACACTGCGAGCAGATGGCCAGGGAGTGGGGCATTTCGCGCGCGGAACAGGACCAGCTCGCCTGCGACTCGCACCGCAAGGCCGCCGCCGCCTACGAGCGCGGCTTCTTTGCCGACCTCGTGGCGCCGTTCCGCGGCGTGGAGCGCGACACCATCCTGCGTCCCGATACCACGGTGGAGAAGCTCGCCACGCTCAAGCCGGCGTTCGACAAGGTGTCAGGCAAGGGCACGCTGACCGCAGGCAATTCCACGCCGCTGACCGACGGCGCCTCCGCGGTGCTGCTCGGCAGCGACGAATGGGCGGCCGCGCGTGGCCTCAAGGTGCAGGCCTACCTCGTGGACGCGCAGGCCGCCGCCGTGGACTTCGTGCATGGCGAAGGCCTGCTGATGGCGCCGGCCTGGGCCGTGCCGCAGATGCTGGCGCGCAACGGCCTGGGCTTCGCCGACTTCGATTTCTTCGAGATCCATGAAGCCTTCGCGGCGCAGGTGTTGTGCACGCTGCGTGCCTGGGAATCGGAGAGCTTCTGCCGTGACCGGCTGGGCCTGTCCGCGCCACTCGGCAAGGTCGATCCGGCCAGGCTCAACGTGGTCGGCTCCTCGCTTGCCTTCGGCCACCCCTTCGCTGCCACCGGTGCGCGCATCGTGGCCACGCTGGCCAAGCTGCTGGAACAGAAGGGCTCCGGCCGCGGCCTGATCTCGGTGTGCACTGCCGGCGGCATGGGCGTGACGGCGATCGTCGAACGCTATTGAGCCTTGCGTAGATAGTTGACGAGAGGCTGGGCATCCTTCGACTTCGCGCCTTCGGCGCTACGCTCAGGATGAGCGGGGTCAGCAAATGCCGCTCATCCTGAGCGTAGGCCGCGAAGAGGCCGAAGTCGAAGGACGCGGGCTGTCCGCCAATTGCGCAAGTCTCAATAGGAACGTGCCGGGCAGCGCCCTTGCCGTGCGTACTCCCGGTGGTGCGGCCGACTGCGCCCAGTGCTCGCTTCCGACCGGGCGCCGGCTGGCGAGATCGAGATGCATTGCGGCCTTCCGTGGCTGCGTCCGGCGCGCCAGCTCACAGCCGCCATTCCCACACCTCGCCGGCGTCCGGGTCCTGCGCCACCCCGACGCGGGAAAAACCGAGGCCCTTGAGTATGCGCGTGGACGAATTGTCTTCCTTGAGCGTGTAGGCCTTGATCCCGATGCGCGGATCCTGCGTGCGCGCGATCTCCACCAACGCGGCAGCCGTGCGCGAGGCAAAGCCTTGCCGGCGTTCGTGCTCGAGCGTGTAGTAGGCGATCTCCACGCAACCGTCCTGCGGCGCGCCGACAAACGCACCGCCACCCACGCCCCGGCCATCGACCGCGGCGATGTATCCGATCCAGGGCGGTGCGAAGCCGACGCGCCGATAAAGATCGGCGGTGGCCTGGCAGTTGGCCACCAACTCGTCCGGAAGATCGGCGGTGGCCTGCTGCGGGATGCCGTCGGCATCGAACGGGATGAGGGCAAACGTCATGACGGCCACGGGCGAAAGGAAGTGTCGGTCACGGCGTGACGCCGTTGCACAGGGATTCGCTTGACCCGGTTCAAGCGCCGCTGCCCGGCCAGTAGTGGCTGTCCGGCGTCGGGCGCGCTCCGAAGATGGCCTGGCCGACCCGCACCACGTCGGCGCCTTCCTCGATGGCCGCCTCGAAATCGCCGGACATGCCCATGCACAGTTCGCGTAATCCCGGGTGATGGCCGACGGCCTCGTCGCGCAGGCGACGCAGCAGGCGGAAGCAGGGTCGCACCTGGTCCATGTCGGCGCTGAACAGCGCCAGCGTCATCAGGCCGCGCGGTCGCAGGCGCGGGAACCTCGCCAGCTGATCGACAAACGGCAGGAGCGCGCCCGGGGCCAGGCCGAACTTGCTTTCCTCGTTCGAGGTATTGACCTGCACATAGCAATCGAGGAAGCGATCCTCGCGTTGCAGGCGTTCGTCCAGGAGTTCGGCCAAGGCAAGGCTGTCCAGCGCATGGAACTCGCGCGCAAAGCGGACGAGGTGCTTCGCCTTGTTGGACTGCAGGTGTCCGACGATGCTCCAGTCGATGGACAGATCGGCCAGGGCTTCGTGCTTGCCGATCGCCTCCTGGATCTTGTTCTCGCCGAACGAGCGGAGGCCGGCGGCGCAGGCATGGCGCAGCACGTGCGCCGGCACGGTCTTGCTGATCGGCAACAGCCGCACCGACGCGCGCGCACGCCCGGCCCGCTCGCAGGCCCGCGCGATGCGTGCCTCGACCGAGCCCAGGTTGGCGCGGAAGGTCTGTTCCGGCTCGGCGCCGAAGCGTTCGATGTCCAGTGCCGACAGGCTTGCGTCGGGGGGTTGGCGCGTCATGTATCGCCTCGCTCAGCTGAGCCCGCTGATGCAGGAGCGGGGATGCGGACCACGGTGCATGGTAGCGCGTCGCGCCGCGCTGCTCGCCGCCTTGCGCTCATCGCGAAGCATGATCGCTCGGCATCCCGAGCCATCGGCAGGCCGCGCCGCAACCCGATGCTGCGCATCCGCTCATCACACTCATGGCCTGCGATGTCAGCGGTCGCTCAGGCGCCAGCACAATCCCGACACCCGACTCGCATGACGCGCCAGCGCGGCGGCAATCACCTCGGCGCGACCGGCCAGGTGCAGTACGCGCCGCGCGCGGCTGAGTCCGGTGTAGAGCAGTTCGCGGCTGAGCACGCGGGCATCGTTGCGCGGCAGTTGCAGCCAGACCTGGTCGAACTCGGAGCCCTGCGCCTTGTGCACGGTCAGGGCGAAAGCCGACTCGAGTGCAGGCAAGGCACCGGGATGGAAGGCGCGCGTGCCACCGTGGCCGGGGAACCAGACCAGCGGCGCGTGCTGCTCATCGGGCAGGCAGAGTCCGACATCGCCGTTGAACAGGCCATGGCGATAGCTGTTCTCGGCGATCAGCACCAGGCGGCCGGGGAACCACATCGGTGTCGCACCGAGGCGCGCGCCGCACAATGCGGCCTCGATGCGGGCATTGAGGCCGCGCGCACCCTGCGCGCCTTCGCGCAGCGCGGTCAGCAGGCGCAGGCGGTTGGCTTCGCGCAAGCCCAGCGCGGGATCGGTGTGGGTGGCGAGGCGGCGCCAGTGATCGAGCAGCTCCGGCTGCGCCTGCAAGGGATCTTCCACGCCCTCGTGGAAGTGCAGGTTCGATAGCCTTCCTTCGCGCAACAGCGCCATCACGCCGCGCGCATCACCCTCGCGCACCGCGGTGGCCAGCGGTGCCAGCTGCAAGGCTTCGTCCTGGCGCCAGGCGCGCTGCAGCCTGACCCGGTGGCCGCCGAAGGCACCGCCAACCGTGGCGGGTGTGGCTTCGCCCAGCAGCGGACCCAGGGCGAGTGCATCGGGTTCGCTCAGGTGATCGCCTGCGCCCGCGGCCTGCAACATCGCGGCCAGCACGTCGCCGGCTTCCACCGACGGCAACTGGTCGGCATCGCCCAGCAACACCAGTTGCGCGCCGCTGGCCACCGCTTCGGCCAGCTTGCACATCAAGGGCAGGTCGAGCATCGAGGCCTCGTCCACCACCACGAGGTCGAAGGGCAGCGGATGCTCGGCGTGGTGGCGGAAACTTGGCGTGGCGGGAAGGCTGCCGAGCAGGCGATGCACGGTGCTGGCGGCAGACGGCAAAGCCGCGAGCAGGTCGGCTTCGATCTCGAGTGCCGCCATCGCGGCCACGGCGTGCTGCAGGCTTTCGGCCATGCGATCGGCGGCGCGACCGGTCGGCGCGGCCAGCGCGATGCGTGGTGCGCTGCAACCCGCAGCACGCGCCTGCGCGATGCGCAGCACCAGCAAGCGCGCGATCGTGGTGGTCTTGCCGGTGCCGGGGCCACCGGTGACCAGCACCAGGGTGCGACGCAAGGCCAGTGCCGCCGCGCGCGCCTGCGCATCGCCGCGCCGCGCTTCCGGAAACAGGCGCGCGAACAGCGCGGCAACCCCGTCGATCCCGCCTTCCACCGCGCCGGCGGCGATGCCGCGCAGGCGCCGCGCCAGGCGTCGTTCGTACTCGCGATAGCGGCGCAGGTAGAGCAAGCCATGTTCGAGCACCAGCGGCGCAGCCGAGGCCTCCGCCTCCGCGTCGGTGGGCGTGGCGACGAAACCCGATGCGGCAAGGGCCTGCGACCAGGCCTCGGCCTCGGGCCAGGGCAAGTCGACATCGAGCACGCGCCGTGGCTGCGCGAGTTCGAGCCCGGCATGGCCAAGCGACACGGCGAGCGAAGCCAGCGCGGCGCCGGCCAGCACCGTGTCGGGCGTCGCCGGATCGAGCCGGCGCAAGCTGTTGGCGAGCGCGTCGTCCAGCGCGCGCAGTTCGCCGCTCTGGCGCAGCGCCTGCCACAGGCTCATGCCGCGACTCCTTCGGTGGGCAGGCCGAACAAGGCATCGAGCGCGTGCACCAGTTCGGGCGCAAAGCGCCATGCCTGGACGCCGGGAGAGTCGCTGCGCGCGGCGTCGAGTCCGCGGCAGAACAGATAGCGGATTCCGCCGAAGTCGCGTGCATAGTCGTAGGCCGCGCCGCAACGGAAGCGCAGCCAGCGATGCAGGGCGAGGGTGTAGACCAGGGCCTGCAGCTCGTACTCGCCCTGCGCCATCGCTTGCGCCAGGTGCGCCGCGTCGTAACCCGGCAGGCGATTGGTCTTGTAGTCGAGCACGTACCACCGTCCGTGGGCGCGATAGGTGAGGTCGATCAGGCCGGTCATCAGGCCTTCCAGGCGCTGGCGCAATCCGAAGCCGTGGCGTTCGCGCACCACGCCGTGGGCGTGCAGCAGGCCGAGCAAGGCTTCCACCGACACCGCCTGCATGGCGAACTGGAACTCGATCTCGGCGCGGCGTTCACCGGCATCGAGATCGCACAGGCGCAGGCCTTCGGGCAGGCGCACACCGAGAGTGTGGCCAATGAGTCGCGTGCTCAGCGCGAGCCCGTCATCCAGCAGATCATCGGCATAGCCCGCCTGACGCAGCGCCGTGGTGATCAGCGCGGCATCCTCGCCCGGTGCCGCATCGCCCGCGCGCCAATCGCGCCAGGCGGGAAGGTCGGCGTGTTCGAGCGCGGCGTGCAGCGCCACGCCATAGCGATTGCCGACAAAGCGCGGATCGAAGTCCGCGTTGCCGCCTTCGATCTCGCCGACTGCTTCCGCTTCGTCCTGGCCACCCGAGCCTGGCACGGTGGCCGCGGCGTCGGCATCGCCCGCGTCGGTGCGCGCCCACTGGCTGAAGCTGTGCACCCACCAGTCGTGGCGCAGCACGCGGCGGCTGCGCCGGGCGGCCGGAATGGCTGCGGCCGCCGGCATTGCCAGGGGCGGAAGCGCAGCGCATGGCGTGCCGGGGTCGAGCACGATGCCTGCTCCTGCTGCCGCCAGTTGCGGCGGATTGGCCAGCATCGCGGCCAGCGGCGTCCTGTCCTGCGCATGGAACTCGCCGTTCGCAAGCCACAAGGAGTGTTCGGCGCGGGTCAGGCCAACGTAAAGCAGGCGCGCGTCCTCGGCGCGTTGTTCGAGATGCCAGGCAGCGCTCGCCTCCGACCACGGCGCTTCGGGCAGGTCGAGCTTCCAGTGCAGGCGACGGACGTGTTTGTTGTCGTGCACCACGCAACAGCGACCGGGCGATTTCTCCTTGCGGCCGATGCCCACGAAGGGCAGGAACACCAGCGGATACTCCAGGCCCTTGCTCTTGTGCAGGGTGACGATCTGCACGCAGCGGGCATCGGATTCCAGCCGCAGCAACTCGGTGTCGTCGGGCGAGCCGGCCCGCGCGATGCGCCGCGCCAGCCAATCCGCCAAGCCCTGCACGCCTGGCACGGCGGGGCGGGCTTCCTGCAGCAGTTCCGCCAACTGCAGGTAGTTGCTGAGCCGACGTTCGCCGTCGAACAACGCCAGCAGGGATTCCGCCTGGCGTGCGCAGAGCTCGCTCACCAGCGCCAGCGGGCCGCCGCGCGCGAGGCGGTCACGCCAGTGCACCGCAGCCAGTAGCCATTGGCGGTGGGCAACCGGGTCGTGGTCGAGCGCGGCCAGCCGGTCTGCCTCCAGGCCGATCAACACGGTGGCGAGCGCGGTGCGCAGCCGGGCGTCGTCGCCGCCGTGCCGCAAGGCCAGCAACAACGCGTGCAATTCGCCGGCCTCGGCGGTGGCGAACAGGCTCCACTTGCCGGCCGACACCGCGGGAATGCCGGCCAGCGCCAGCGCCTGCCGGATCATCGAAGCCTCGGAATGCGAACGCACCAGCACGGCGCAGTCACCGGCCTGCAAAGGGCGCAAGGCCTGCGTGGCCTTGTCGATGACTTGCCAGCGGCCCGCGCGTGCCTGGTCCAGGCGGGAGTGGATCGCCGCCACGCAAGCACCCGTGGCGAGCGTGCGCGAGACCGCAGCCGGCCAGGGCTTGCGCTTGCCGCGCTCGTCCTGCGGCGGCAGCGGTGCCTGCCACAGCGTGAGTGCGGGCGCGGGATCGCCATCGACCAGCAAGGCCTCGTCCGCCCGCGTGCCGCCGGATTGCAGCGGGGTGAAGCGGATGCGCTCGTCGATGAAGGCGGTGTCGCCAGCCTGCGCGTACAACGTGCCGAGCGCCGCGAGCAAGGACGGGCGCGAACGGAAGTTGCGCGTCAGCGACGGCGCCTTATCGGCATCGCGCGCCGCGTCCAGATAGGCATGGACATCGCCGCCGCGGAAGCCGTAGATGGCCTGCTTCGGATCGCCGATCAGGAACAGCGCGGGCGTTCGCTGCCGTGGCCGAAGACGCGGTTGAAGATCGACCATTGGCGTGCATCGGTATCCTGGAACTCGTCCACCAGCGCCACCGCATACTGCGCGCGCAAGCCGCGCGCCAGGCGGTCGGCGTGCGGCCCCTGCAGTGCGTCGGCGACGCGGTCGATCAGATCATCGTAGGTCTGCACCCGGCGCTCGCGTTTCAGGCCGGCGAGGCGCACCCGGGCTTCGTCGCGCAGGCGATGCAGGAGCGCGGCGCGACGACGCAGTCGCACCAGATCAAGCCTGTCGCGAGCTTCGAGATAGGCCGTGACCGCTGCGCTCATCGGCGAAACAGGCGTGTGCGCGAGATGGCCCTTCTTCGTGCCCGACTGCAGCATCGCGACGCTCAGCTTCTCCAGCTTGGGGTGGGCCTCGCCGGCCTCGCGCGGGTCGAGGCCGAAGCGCACCAACCACTGCCGCAGTTCCGCCAGCCACTCGAGCTTGTAGATGTTGGCGTGCATCCGACCCGCTTCGATCGCGGCGGACACGGCATCGAAGAAGAGCGCGCCATGGGCGAGCCACGCCGTTTGCAATCCGGCTTCGGCCTGCGCGAACCGCGCCTGTTCCGCGGCGGGATCGAAACCCTCGCCGGACAGCGGGAGCAGGACCGGTTCGCGCAGCAGCAGGCGCAAGTCCTCGGCCAGGGCTTCGTGCCGCGACCACAGGGCGTTGAGGTCTTCCGCACCGACTTCATCCTGCCCGTAGTGGCGCCACAGATCCGCCGCGAGGGACTCGCGCAGGTCGCGGTCGTCGGTCAGCAATTCCGGTACGTCGAAGGCGAGGCCGACCTCCAGGGCATGCTCGCGCAGCACCCGCGTGCAATAGCCGTGGATGGTGAAGATCGCGGCGAGATCGACTTCCAGCGTGGCCTCGCGCAGGCGCAGCTTCAGAGCCGCATCGCTCTCCTGCCCGCGCGCGCGGTGTGCCTGCAACAGGGCCTGTCCCAGTGCAACCTCGTCGCTGTCGTCGGGAGTCGCGGCGGCATCGACCAGGGACAGCATGAGCTGGAGGCGCTCGCGGATGCGCTTGCGCAGTTCCTGGGTGGCGGCATCGGTGAAGGTGACGGCCAGGATCTGCCCGATGCGCAGCCCGCGCTCCACCACCAGGCGCGACACCAGCGTGGCCAGGGTGTAGGTCTTGCCGGTGCCGGCACTGGCTTCGATCAGCTGCACGCCATCGAGCGCCAGATCGAGATACGGATCGCGTGCGCGATTCATGCGGCGTCCTCCTCTTCGTCGTCCGCGGGTGGGGCGAGGTCGCCGAGCTCGATCGGTTCCGGCCGTCCGGCCGTCACCGCGCCGAACACGAGGCCCGTGACGCGGCCGAACTCGCGCAGGCCGGTGGCGTCGGCAAACGGATCGCGCCCGCGCAACGCCAGGCGCGGCGCCTCGCCGCTGCCCTCGCCCCATTGCTGCTCGCTCCCACGCCATTGCTGCGCGGCCTTGCGCAAGCCGGCAACGCGATCACCAGCATCGAACAGTTTCCAGCCGCTGTACGGCCCGAAGGGCAGCGGTGCCTGCAGACCTTCGTGCCGCAAGGCGAGCAGGCAGCGCAGCGCCGCGATGGCCTGTTCCGGCGGAATCGCGGCGCGATGGTGCGGGCCGGCGCCCTGTGACTTGATCCAGTGAAACTCGTGCAGCGCCAGCCCGGCGCCGGCGGCCGATGCGAACAGCCAATCCAGGCCGTGGCGCAGGATCGAGGACCCGTTCGGCTCGTCGAAGCGCAGGCGGGCCAGGCCTTGCGGATGCACGCCGTCGAGGCGGCCGTGCAGGCGCAGTCCGTCGATGTCCACCTCCAGCAGGCACGACTGCGCAGACGAGTCCGCACGCCAGCGCGCGTAGGCGTCGAGATACGGCTCCAGCTCGCCCCGCACGCGTTCCAGCACGCGACTGCCGAGCGCACCCGACGGCAACAAGCCCTGCGCCTGCAGGCGATCCAGCATCGCCTTGCGGGTTTCGCCCGCCAACCCGGCCTCGAACACGCTGCGCTGCAGCTGCAAGCGCGCCGCACCGCGCTCGGGCGGACCGAGCGGTTCGATGTCCTCTTCCGCTTCGACCCGCTCGGGCAAGCGCAGCGCCAGGCGTTGCCGCAGGAACTGCCCGGTCGGATCAAGCAGGAAGCGGCGCAAGGCATCGAGCGGAAGCTCGCGCTCCACGCTGGGGATCACGGGCAAGGAAGTGCCGGATCCGATCCACGGCGACTGCGCGCGGCGTGCGCCTGCGAGGCGCGCGGCGGCCGCATGCCATTGGCTACGATAGCTGAACTGACGCGGATCGCTGCTGCCGTCGGGCCGACACTGACCGAACGCGGCCGCGGCAAAGGGCTGCAGCGGATGCACCAGCACCAGATCGCGCGCGGCCGAACCGGCGTCGTGGTGCTGGGCAGCGGCGGCCGCGAGCAGTTCCGTCACCACGGATGAGGCTTCGCGCGCGCTGTCGTCGACCGGATGCCGGCCCAGCCAACTCAGGTAGAACGCATCCTGCGCCGCGGCGAAAAGCTGCAGAAACAGATAGCGGTCGTCCTCGCGCGTGGAGCGGTCGCCGTGGCGACGCTGCGGCGTGCCCAGTTCGGCGGTGAGCCGGTTCAGGCCGCTGACCGGATCGCGGCGCGGAAAGTCGCCATCGTTCATGCCGAGCAGGCAGATGACCCGGAACGGCAGCAAACGCATCGGCACCATGCGCGCGAAGCTGACGCCGCCGGTCAGCAGCGGTGCGCGCGTGTCGGCTTCGCCCAGGACCCGGGTGAAATGCGCACGCACCACCTCGGGCGACAAGGGCGACTCGAAGCCGGCGACTTGCGCGTTGCGCGCGAACTCGTCGATCAGTTGGCGCAGGCGCTCCAGAGCGCGCTGATCGGCGGCGTCCGGCGGCTCGCCCGGCAGGACATCGTCGAGCAGCGCGAGCAGCTGTTCGCGCCAGCGCGCCGGCGGCATGGGCTCGCGCAGGATGCGCTCGTAGCGCGCCAGCACGCGCAGGCGCTGCAGCAGCGCATCGAGTGCCTGCAGCGCACTGCCTTCCAGTTCCGGCCACGGTGCCACGCCGGCGATTGGTGCCTCGCTGCCGCTGGCGTGACCCAGCAAGAGGCGATCGAGCGCGAACTGCCAGGTGTAGGCCGCATCCTTCGGTGCACCGTGGCGGGCGCGGTGTGCGGCATCGAGCGCCCAGCACGCACCGGCCTGCTTCAGCCAGTCCTGCAGGCGTCCGAAGTCGTCCGCATCCAGCCCGGCAGCGTGCGCCAGGGCGGGGCTGGCGAGCAGGTCGAGCAGTTCTTCCCGGCCGAAGCGCGACACCGGCAAGGCCAGCAGCTGCAGGAAGGCCGCTGCCAGCGGCGACGCGGCCAACAGGCTGGCATCGGCCTTGGCATAGGGAATGGCGTCGTCGCGCCCGGCGGCGCCGAAGACCGCATCGAGGTAGGGCAGGTAGGGCTCGATGTCCGGGGCCAGCACCGCGATCTCGCGCGGCTGCAAGGGCGGATCGAAGCGCGGATCGTCGAGCAGGGCGCGCAGGCGGTCGTGCAGTACCTGCAGCTCGCGCAGGCGCGTATGGCAGGCATGGAACTGCAGGCTGGGGTCGTCGCGGTCGAGCGTGGCGCGCGTAGCCAGCAGCGGAGTTGCGCGCCGATGCAGCAGGTCCGATTGCATCCGGTGCAGCAGGCTCTCGCGCAAGGGCTCGTCCTGCGGCGAGTCCGCGCTGCGCACCAGCGGATCGGCATACGCGCCGATGTCGCCCGAAGGATGTACCACCTCATAGCCGGCGAGCAGGGACAGGAAATCCCGGCCCGCGGCGCCGAAGTCGCGCAAGAGCGGGTTGTCCTGGCTCGCCTCGACCGATGGATCGAGGTCGGCGCGCAGGCGCCCGCGTCGCGAACCGGGATCGCCCCAGTATTCCTGGCACGGAGTCGGCAGGTAGAAGTGCAGGGTGCCGGCGCGTGCCTGGCTGGCCATGACACGCAACACATCGGGCGACACGTTGATCGTGCCGAAGGCGAACAGGCGCGTGGGCAGTCCGAGCGGCACCGCATCACCCTCGTCGAAGCGCGTCAGGTACTCCTGGAGGCGGCGCGCCCGGTGCCGACGTCCGCCCGCGACCCTGCGCCACAGGACGGCCTGCAGATCGTGCGGATCGGCCCCGGCTTCCCAGCGCAGCAGCCAGTCGCGACGCCAGGCCTGGTACTTCTCGAACACGCCGGCCAGTTCCACCGCCAGCGTCCAGGCCTTGAGCGGGTCGCCATCGCCCAGGTAGGTTGCCAGCGAGGCCAGCGCGGGTTGCGCCAGCAGCGGCGCGTCGTTGAGGCTTGCGTACAGCCGCCACGCCAGGGTGGCGGCATCGAGATCGTCGTGGTCCGGGCCGAGGTTGGAGCGCAGCGCACGCGTCACGAATTCGCCCGGGGTGAGGAATTCGAGATTGGCGGCGATGCCGTGGCGCTGCGCCAGGGTCGCCTGCAGCCAGCGCCGCATCGCCGCCTGCGGAATCAGGATGGTGTCGGGCGCGAGCAAGGGTTGCGCGGGAGCCGGCTGACGCAGTTCCTCGGCCAGCAATCCCGCCAGCACTTCGAGCGCGTTGCCGTGATAGAGGCGGAAATCGGTAGGCACAGGCATGGGCGCATGATGCCAAAGCGCGTCGCAGGGATTGCGACCGGTCACGGCCCGGCAGCGCGCAACCGGCTACAATGCGCGCCTTCCCGCGGCCACGCCGCCTGTTCCAATCCGGCGATTCCCCATGCTCGAAACCGTACTTTCCGCCCTGCGCGGCGGCGACACCGTGGCCGCGGTGCAGGCCGCCACCACCTGGGTGACGAACGAACCGACCAATGCCGAAGCCCACCACCTGCTCGGCCTGGCCTTGCAGCAGGGCGGGGAACTGCGTCATGCCGACCTCGCCTTCGCGCGTGCGCTCGAACTGGCGCCGGAGCGTGCGGCCTTGCACCTCGGTCGCGCCCGCCTCGCGGTGCAGGCCGGTGCGTTCGACCGCGCCCGCGCCGGGTTCGTCGAAGCACTCAAGCATGACCCGAACCAGCTCATGGCCTACCTGGGCCTGGCCGAGCTGGCGGTCGCGGCGCGACAACTGGAGCAGGCCGAACAGCACCTGCGTTTCGCCGAGCGCATCGCGCCCGAACATCCGCACCTCGACGCGCTGTGGGCGCAGGTGCAACTGGCGCGCGGCGAAGGCGCGGCGGCGTTGCGGCGCATGCAGTTCGCGAGCGAGCGCGTGCCGGGCGATGCCGTCGTGCTCGGCGTGCTGGGCCTGTGCTATCTCAACCAGCGGCACTTTGCCTTTGCCGAACAGGCCTTGGGGCGCGCGCTGGAGGCGCAACCGCGGCAGCGCACGCTGCGCTTCGCCCTGATCGATGCGCTGTTGAACCAGGGCCGACACGACGAGGGTGCACGCCACGCCGCGATCCTGATCGAGCAGGTACCGGACGACGTGCGCGCCCTGACCCTGGCCGGGCAGATCGCGGCCGATCGCGGGGATTCCGAGACCGCGCTGCGGCACCTGCGCGACTCACTGCGGCGCGCACCGGCCCAGCCGCATGCGCTCGATCCCTTGCTCGCCACCCTTGTCGCGCGTGGCGAAATCGAAGCGGCGAACGCCTTCCTCGACGAGACTCTGGAGCAGCACCCGCAGCTCGACTTTGCCTGGAGTGCCCTGGTTGCGCTGCAGGGCGAGGACGCGGCGCGCGGCGCGGCAGCCGCGCTGCGCTGGGTCGCGGCGCGTCCCGATCATGCCGCGGCGCATGAAGTTGCGGCGCAACTGGTCGAGGCCCGGGGTGATGCATCGCAGGCCGAAACCCTGGCGCAGCGCGCGCTGCAACTGCAGCCGCACAGCGTGGGCGCGACTCTGGTGCTGGTGCGGCAGGAGATCGCGGCCGGCCACGCCGATGCCGCGTGCGAACGCCTCGCGCGCCTGCGCGCCGAACAGGATGACGCCGCGATGCAGATGCTGCTCGCCGGCTGGCATGCCACGGCTTGCGAAGCCGCGGGACGCCCGGACGAAGCGGCGCGGCATTGGGCCGTGGCCAACCCGGAGTTCGATGCGTCCGCGCCGCCGGCAGTGTCGTAGCGCCGCGCTTGCGGGGCGCGCCCGACTCAGCCCGCGCCCGGCAGCAACAGCAACAGCGCCAGGCCCAGCACCACGCGATACAGCGCGAACCCGGTGAAGCGATGGGTCTGGATGTAGCCCAGCAGCCACTTGACCGCGATGAACGCAGTCACGGCCGAGGCCAAGAAGGCCACCGCCAGCGCCGCCCAATCCTCGGTCACGCCATCGCCCTGGCGCAGCGCGCCCAGTGCTTCATAGGCCGTGGCCGCGAACATGGTCGGGATGCCGACGAGGAACGCGAACTCGGTGGCGGCGGCGCGCGAGGTGGTGCCCGACAACAGGGCCACGAAAATCGTGGCGGCGCTACGCGAGGTGCCGGGGAACACGCCCGCCACGACCTGTACCGCACCCACCAGCAACGCCGTGATCCAGGAAACTTCGGTGCGCTCGCCCTCGCGCGCCGCACGCCGCGCCGCGAGTTGTTCGGCCAGCACCATCCACACCGCGCCCACGATCAGCGCCCACGCGATCGGTTGCAGGTGATCGGGCAAGGTCCAGCCCAGCGCCTTGACCGCAAGGCCGCCCGCCGCGGTCACCGCGAACGCAGCCATCAGCTTGTAGCCATAGGCACGGGCCTGCGCCGGCGCGATGTCGACGCCGAGCGGATCGTAGGCCGCGCCCAGGTCACGTCCGGCGAAGGCCGCCAGCAGGCCCAGCAGGCGGCGGCGATAGATCAGCACCACCGCGAGGATCGCGCCGGCCTGGATCGCGACATTGAACAGATCGCTGCGATGCCCCAGCCAGTGCTGCGCAATCAGCAAATGCCCGGTGCTGGAGATCGGCAGGAACTCGGTGATGCCTTCGATGATGCCGAGCAGCAGGGCGGTGAGCAGGTCAATCATGCGACGGGGTCAGGCGATGGCGGGCCGCGCAGTATCGCAGCCCGCAGCGCGGCGGGTCACGATCTCGATCCCCTCCGCCACCCTTGCTTCAAGCAAGCCCTCACGGCGAAGAGTCCGAGCAACAAACCCAGCGCCGCGAGCGAAGGATGCCCCATCGGAATCGGCAACGCCGAAACGTCCAAGGCGAACGTCTGAGTGTTGGTGGGGAAGGCGAAGAGTTCGCTGGTGACCACGAATGTGTACGAACCCGCGGGCAGGCGACCAACCTGAACCTCGGCGCAGTGTGGTGGGTTGGGAGAAAAGTCGAAACCGTCTTGGACAAGGCGAACGGTGACCACCTGACCGGCGATGCTGACGGACGTGGTCTCCACGAAGGGGCCAAACGGGTAGCACGCAAGAACGATGATGTCGTCCACAACCGTGGGCCGGCTTGGGTAGAAGGTCACTTCCTGAGCGTGCGTCTGGGAGGGCATGCCCGTGAATGCAAGGAACAGGAGCACGAACACTGCAAGGGGCCTCATGACGTTTCTCTCAAGTTCGTTCCGGGGGAAGTGAACACTGTTTGCCATGGCCAAGTCTTGGCCTCGACGAGGCAGCGCACGGTGCACCACCACTTTCCGGGCATCTTCTCAATACGGCTTGCCCACGAACAGATACAGCGAGTCTTCGCCCGCCTCGGTGCGACCGTAGCCGAGATAGAGCGCGCCAAGGGGCGATTCCGCGGCGGCAAAAATGCTGCCGCCCCAGAGCAGCGAATCGAAGCCGATGTCGCGCTCCGACTCCCAGGTGTTGCCGCTCTCGAGCGAACCGCCCGCGAACACGCGATAGCGACCGAAAAGGCTGGCGAGCGGGTGGTAGTAGATCGCCTGCGCCAGGGCCGAATGGCGTCCGACGCGCGCGTCCTCGGGATATCCCGACAGGTCGAGGAAGCCACCGAGGAAGCTGAACTCGTCGGCCGGCAGGTTGTCGCCTTCGGTGTACTGCAACCGGGTCTGGAACAGCAGGCGATCGTCGTCACCGAGCGGAAGCGCCTGCAAGCCGCGCAGTTCCAGCACGGTGGCGTCGAACTCGCCGCCGAGCGAGCGCAGGTGGTGGCGCAGCGAACCCTGCACGAACTGGCCGCGCCGCGGAAACTGCGCGTCATCCTGGGTATCGCGCTGGAAGTCGAGGCGCAGGCCGGTGCTGTTCTGGGTGATCGGATCGAACTCGCTTGCGGCGGTGCGGCCCTCGTAGCGGCTGGTGCGGTGGAAGACGCCCATGCTCAGCGCGCCCCAGTCGTCGATCCAGTAACCGGCATCGAGGCCTGCGTCGAACGACTGGCGGCGCAGCTCCAGGGCGCGATCCTGCCCGAGGAAGAGCGGCTGGTTGCGCGCGTGGTAGGCCGCGTGCGGCAACAGCCACCACTGCCGCGCCGCACCCAGCGGCTGCAGCCACTCGTAGCCCAGGTGCGTGGTCTTGCCGATCTGGGCATCCGCCACCCACTCCGCGCCGCTGTCGTTGACTTCGGTGGCGCGTAGTCGCCCGCCGAGGTCGAAGGCGCTATTGCCGTCGAAGTCGTCTTCCAGGCGCAGGCCGAATCGCAGGGTGCCGCTGCCCCACTCCTTGTCGCGCAAGGAAATGCGCAGGACATCGCCGGCCGCATCGGGCTCGATCCGGTAGTCGGCCGCGACGAACTCGCCGCGTGCGTACAAACGCGCGATCTCGCGCTCGATCTGGGCCTGGTCGAAGGCGTCACCCGGATGCTCGTGCAGGTAGCTGCGCAGCACCGCGGTGCGGCCCGGGCCGGAATCGCTCTCGAGTTCGATCCGGGTTGGTGCGGCGAGGGCATGGATCGCGCCGCGACGCTGTTCGCGCCAGGCGGCGTAGGCCGCGGGTGACACCGACATGCGCGCCAGCTTGTCGCGCGCAGCCACGGCCGCTGCCTCGCCCGGTGCCACCGCCGCGCCTTGTGCCAGGGCGAAATCGAGCGAACCGATCTGCCCCAGCTGCGGCGTCAGCAGCACGTCGCCGGCGCGCAAGGCCGCGATCTCGGCCTCGGTCTGGCGTCGCATCATTCCCGTCACCATCTGATCGGTCACCGCGATCGGCGAGGTCAGCAGCTCGCGCGGAACCAGCTGCGCGCTGATGTCGACCGCGATGATGCGGTCCGCACCGAGGTCGAGCGCGATGCTCACCGGCAGGTTGCTCACCGCGCCCCCGTCGATCAGCAGGCGACCGTTGCGTTCGACCGGTGGCAGGGCACCCGGTACCGCCATGCTGGCGCGCACCGCGCTGGTCAGGTCGCCGTCGGCCAGCACCTGCATGATGCCGCTCTCCAGGTCGGTGGCGATGGCGCGGAACGGGATCGGCAAGCGGTCGAAATCCTCGATCCCGGCCGTCGGCAGCAACAAGCCGCGGAACACCAATCCGAAGCGCTGCCCGCGCACCAGCGCGCGCGGCAAGCCGAACTTGCCGTGGCGATAACCGATCGCCGCACCCACCAGGAAGCTGCGGTCCTGCTGCTTGAGGCGCAGCGGCCGATCGCTGCGATCGGACTGGTCCTGCATCACCGCCGCCCAGTCGATCGCGGCCATCGCCTGTTCGATCTCCTGCGCCTCCAGCCCGCTCGCATAGAGACTGCCGATCACTGCGCCCATGCTGGTGCCGACGATGCAGTCCACCGGTACGCGTTCGCGCTCCAGCACCTTGAGCACGCCGATGTGGGCCAGGCCGCGCGCGCCACCACCGGAAAGGACGAGGCAGGTCTTGGCCTGGACGGTCGCGCCGAACAAGGCCAGGAGCAGCACGGGGAGCCGGAATCCGGGCAAGCGCATGATCGCGGTCCGAACCAAAGGGGTGCGCGAATTTTAGCCCGATCCGATTCCGCCCCCGACCCTCGGCCGGCACCGGGCCCTGGCCCCGGATCGCGGACAATGGCGTTCTTCCGTCGACACCCGTCCACCTGCAGGAGCCTGTCATGCCGATCCGCCCGCTTCGTCTCGCCCTGCTGCTGGCCGCGATTTCGCCCGCGCTCCAGGCCGAAACCGCCATCGATGCCGTCTCCGCGAAGCGCATCGATGCGGTGTTCGCCGCCTTCGATGTACCCGGCTCGCCCGGCTGCGCGCTGGCCGTGTACGAGCGTGGGCGCCCGATCTACGTGAAGGGCTATGGGTTGGCCAGCGCCGAACACGGGGTTGCGATCGATCCGCAGCGCACCGTGTTCGATCTGGGTTCCACCTCCAAGCAATTCACCGCTGCCAGCATTCTGCTGCTGGAACAGGACGGCAAGCTCGCCCTGGGCGACAGCGTGCGCAAGCATGTCCCGGAGCTGCCGGCCTACTTCGAAGGAGTGACCCTGGATCACCTGCTGCGCCACACCGGCGGCGTGCGCGATTACATCGCCTTGTTGATGCTGGGCGGCACCAACCTCGAAGACCACACCACCGACGCCGATGCGCTGGCCGCGATCGCGCGCCAGGCCAAGCTCGACTTCGCGCCAGGCAGCGAGCACAACTACAGCAACTCCGGTTACTTCCTGCTCTCGCTGGTGGTGAAGCAGGCCAGCGGCAAGACCCTGCGCGAATTCGCGCAGGAGCGGATCTTCACCCCGCTGCGAATGCACCACACCGAGTACCTGGACGATCACGCGCGCGTGATTCCGCACCGCGCGGCGTCCTACGAGCGCGGCGCGGAAGGCAGTTTCAGGTTCTCGACTTCGGCCTGGGAACAGACCGGCGACGGCGCGGCGCAGAGCACCGTGGCGGACCTCGCGCGCTGGGATGCCAATTTCCATCAACCCACGGTCGGCGGCAGCGACCTGGTGCGCAAGCTGCAGGAAGTGGGCGTGCTGAACGACGGCGAGAAACTCAGCTACGCCCGTGGCCTGAGCGTGACCGACTACCGTGGTCTGCGCATGGTGTCGCATGGCGGGGCATGGATGGGCTTCCGCGCCGACCTGCAACGCTTTCCCGAGACGGGTATCGGCGCGGCGGCGTTGTGCAACCTCGGCAGCGCCGATCCGAGCGGACTGCTGAATCAGGTCGCCGAGGTCGTGCTCGCCGACAGGCTGCAAGCGCTGCCGGCCACAACCGAACCGCTGGTCGCGACGAAGGCGACCTCGCCGCGCTTCAAGGCGTCCGACTACGTCGGCACCTATTTCAACCCCGCGCAATCGTTGCTGCGCCGGATCGAGGTGCGCGACGGCGCGCTGCGGTACGTGCGCCCGCAGGGCAGCGAGTCGGAACTTGCCCTCGATGGCGAGCATCGCTTCCACATGTTGGGCGTGCCGGGATCGGCCGTGCTGACCTTCGTGCCGGGGCAGGCGGGCAAGCGCCGGCTCACCCTGCTGACCGACGGCGAAACGATCGAGATGCACGAAGTCGCGGCGTTCGCGCCGGACGCGGTGGCACTGGCGACGTTTGCCGGGGAGTTCGAGAGCGCCGAACTCGACACGCGCTGGCGCGCGCTGGTCGAGGATGGGGCGCTGAAGATTCGCGGCCGTCGTGGTCCGCTCCTGCCGCTGACGCCCGCGTTCCCCGATGCCTTCATCGGCGCGGCAGGCCTGCTGCGCTACCAGCGCGATGCGGAAGGGAAGATCACCGGCTTCGCGGTCGACGTTGGACGCGCGCGCGGCATCGGCTTCCGCAAGCTAGGACTCTAGTGGCCTGTAACGGACAAATCGAAAGTGGCTCGTTCGGTCTGGCCGCGCGGTACTTGCGCCCCACTCGGCCCGTTGCTTCGGCTACGGGCCTCGCTCCCGCACGGCGTCCCGCACGCCCATCCCGTCGTGATCCCCCTTCCGCTTCATCCGTTACCGACCACTAGCGCCTCGCGCTGCTGCCGCACCTGGATCAGCTGCGCGAGGATGCTGATCGCGATCTCGTGCGGCGTATGCGCGCCGATCTCCAGCCCGATCGGGGCGCGCAGGTTCCGCGCCAGCCAATCGCGTGGATCGGGCACCGCGGCACGCACCGCGGCGATGCGCCGCCGGCTGCCCATCATGCCGAGGAAGGCCAGGTTGCGACCCTGCAGCGCGTGCAGCGTTTCCACATCGCTGGGGAAGTCACGATTGAGCAGCACCGCATAGACCGCGCGCTGGTCGGCAAAGGCCTCGGCCAGTGCGGCGTAATCGCCGTGGCGCACCGTGGCATCCGCATACGAGCCGGCCGGAAAACACTCGGCGCGCTGGTCGAACACGAAGACGCGGAAATCCAGCATGCGCGCCAGCTCATGCAGGGCCGCGCCGCAGTGACCGCCGCCCACGATCAGCAGGCGCGGGTCGGGCGCGAGCAGCGCGGCTTCCACGTCCGGGCCGAACTCGTCCGCGCCGGCCCAGACCGGGCGCCCTTCGGCCAGTTGCGCCGCGATGTCCTGCGCATAAAGTCGATCGTCCTCGCCCTGCCAGCGGCGCAAGGCCAGCCGCATGCGGCCGCCACACACGCCGGCGGCATCGGCTCGTCCGCTCAGATCAACCTCGAGCCCCTGCTCGCGTTCCGCTCCATCGAGCAGGGTGCGGGCGGCCGTCAGCACCCGCGCTTCCATCGCGCCGCCGCCGACGCTGAATTCGCTGCCGTGTTGCGTCACCAGCATCCGGCTGCCTTGCTTGCGTGGGGTGGCACCACGCGTTTCCTCCACGCTGGCCAGCACCACGGGTTCGTGCTGCAAGCGGATCGCAAGACGCGCGAACAGGCGTTCGTCCATGTCAGGACCTCGCCTCGCGCACGGCCCGGATCGCGCGCCAGAGGGCTTCCGGCGTGGCCGGTGCCGCCAGCGCGACGCAGCGCGGCGACACGCCGCCCGGGCCAAACGCTGCCACCGCCTCGCGCAGCGCCTCGCGCACGCTGATCGCCAGCATCAGCGGCGGCTCGCCCACGGCCTTGCTGCCGAAGATCACGTCAGTGCTCGGTGCCTGGGTACGGCGGAACAAGGACACGCGGAAATCGGCAGGTACATCGCCCACCGTGGGAATCTTGTAGGTGCTGGGGGCATCGGTCATGAGCCGGCCTTGCGCGTTCCAGCGCAGTTCCTCGCAGGTCAGCCAGCCCAGGCCCTGCACGAAGCCGCCTTCGATCTGGCCGCGGTCGATGTCCTCGGCCAGCGACTCGCCCACATCGTGCACGATGTCGATGCGGCGCAGCGTGTGCACGCCGGTGTAGCCGTCCACTTCCACTTCGCCCACCGCCGCGCCGAAGGCGAAGTAGTAGAACGGATGGCCGCGGCCCGTGCTCGCATCCCAGCTCAGGCCGGGAGTGCGGTAGTAGCCGGTGGACGAGAGCGAGACGCGCTGCCGATAGGCCGCGCCGACGACTTCCTCGAAGCGCAGTGCGCGCGCTGGCGTGGTCGCGAGAAACACCGCATCGTCCGCGAACACGACTTCGTCGCACTCGCCGCCGAGCAGTTGCGCCGCCACCGGACGCAGCCGCGCCAGCAGCGTGTCGCACGCGGCCTTCACCGCCTGCCCGTTGAGGTCCGACCCACTGCTCGCGGCGGTGGCCGAGGTATTGGGCACCTTGTCGGTGCTGGTGGGCATCAGCACGATGCGTTCACGTCGCACGCCCAGCACGCGCCGCGCCACCTCGATCATCTTGGTGTGCAGGCCCTGGCCCATCTCGGTGCCGCCGTGGTTGAGCTGCACGCTGCCGTCGAGATAGATGTGGATGAGCGCGCCGGCCTGGTTGTATTCGGTCTTGTTGAACGAGATGCCGAACTTGACCGGCGTGATCGCGAGGCCGCGCTTGCGGGTCGAACTGGCGGCGTTGAAGCGTTCGATCTCCTCGCGCCGCGCGAGAAAATCGGACTCGCGCAGCGCCTGCGCCCACAGCTCGCCCAGATGGTTGTCCACCACCGGCTGGTGATACGGCGTGATGTTGCGCGCGTCGTCGTGACCGGGACGATAGAAGTTGCGCTCGCGCACTTCGTGCGCGGGCAGGTCGAGATGGCGCGCGACGCGATCCAGGATTTCCTCGCCCACCACCATGCCCTGCGGCCCGCCGAAACCGCGGAACGCGGTGTTCGAGGCAACGTGAGTCTTGCCGATCAAGCCGGTGATCGCGACGTTCGGACAGTAGTAGGCGTTGTCGATGTGCACCATGGCGCGCATCAACACCGGCGGTGACAGGTCGCAGCTCCAGCCGCCGTCGGCGTAGAGCGCAACGCGCATCGCCTGCAGCAGGCCCGACTCATCGAAGCCAACCTCGTAGCGGGCCAGGAAGGGATGGCGCTTGCCGGTGAGCTGCATGTCGAGCGCGCGGTGCAGCTTGATCCGCACCGGCCGCCCGGTGGCGCGCGCCGCCACCGCCGCCACCGCGGCGTAGGGATTGGCTTGGGTCTCCTTGCCGCCGAAGCCGCCGCCCATGCGCAGGCAGCGGCACACCACGCGATGCGCCGGAATGCCAAGCACGCGCGCCACGATCAGCTGGGTTTCGGTCGGATGCTGGGTGGAGGCGGTGACATGCACCAGCCCTTCGCCATCGATCTGCACCCAACTGGCCTGGGTTTCCAGGTAGAAATGATCCTGTCCGCCGATCTCGATCTCGCCCTGGAGCCGATGCGGCGCGCCGGCAAGCGCGGTCTCGGCGTCGCCGCGGGTCACGCGCGCGGGCGGCAGGTGGAACTGCTCTTGCGCGATCGCATCGTGCAGCGTGAGCCGTGCCGGCAACACTTCGTAGCGAACCTGCGCGAGCGCGGCGGCGGCCTGTGCCGCGGCCTCGTCTTCCGCGACCACCCAGGCCACCGCCTGCCCGTGGAACTCGACGAGACTGGCAGGAATCAGCGGCTCGTCGTGCAGGATCGGACCGGTGTCGTTTTCGCCGGGCACATCCTGCGCCGTGAGTATCGCGCAAACACCGGGCGCGGTGCGCGCCCGACTCGCATCGATGTCGAGGATGCGCGCGTGCGCGTGCGGCGACTGCACCGGCCACAGGCTGAGCAGACCGGCGGGAGGATGTTGTTCGTCGACGTAGGTGGCGGCACCCGTGACGTGGCCGATGGCGCTTTCGTGGCGCGGCGATGCGGAGCCCGATGCTCGCTCGACGCGACTCATGCGCAACGCTCCGCCACGAACCGGGCGAACAGCGTGCCGCACAGCGCGCGCCGGTACTCGGCGCTGGCGCGATGATCGTCGAGCGGCGCGAAGCCGGACTGCAGCAAGGCCTCGGCCTGCGCGACGGTGTCGGAGTCGAGCCTGCGACCGAGCAGGAAGTCTTCCACCACGCGGGCGCGTCGCGGGATCGCCGCCACGCCGCCATAGGCCAGGCGCACCTGCGCCACGCGCTGCAATTCGTCGAACTCCACCGCAAATGCCGCCGCCACGATGCTGATGTCGTCGGTCTGGCGCTTGGCCACCTTGTACGCGGCCTCGATTCGCGCCGCGCGACGCGGCAGCGTCACCGCTTCCACCAGCTCATCGGCGCGACGCGCGGTCTTTCGGTAGTCGAGGAAGAACGCGTCGATGGGCAGATCGCGCGCACCATCCGGGCCGCGCAGGTGCACAGTGGCATCCAGCGCCAGCAGGATCGGCAGCAGGTCGCCGATCGGCGATGCACTGCCGAGGTTGCCGCCCAAGGTGGCGCGGTTGCGCACCTGGCGCGCGGCGAACCACGGCAACATGCCATCCAGCGCCGGGAACAGGCCGTGCAGCTCGCGCTCGATCCGGCTCAGCGACACCCCTGCGCCGATCCGCACCGCGCTCGCGGAAATGACGAGTTCCTGCAGCTCGACGATGCGATCCAGGGCAATGAAGGCGCGATCGCGTCCCCGCCCACGGCTCAGTTCCACGCCCAGGTCGGTGCCGCCCGCGATCCACTCCGCCTGCGGCCAGTCGCGCTTGAACTGCAGTGCGGCGCCGAGCGAAGTCGGGCTGTGGAAGGCGCCCAGTTGGGCGCTCGACCAGGCCTCCTGGCGCGGTGCCGCGTCGGGACCGGGCCCGGCCGCGCACCCCGCAATGCGTTCCGCCGCCAGCAGGATCGGGCGATATCCGGTGCAACGGCACAGGTTGCCCTCGATCGCATCGTGCGCGCCGGCGCCATTGGCCTGCGCCACGAACAGGCTCATCACGAAGCCGGGCGTGCAATAGCCGCACTGCGACCCCCGCCGTGTCGATCATCGCCTGTTGCACCGGGTGCAGGATCGCACCACGCGCCAGCCCCTCCACCGTCCGCACTTCGCGCCCGACGATCGCGCCCATCGGCAGCAGGCAGGCATTCATCGCCAACCAGCGCATCCCGCCGTTGCCGTCGGGCTCGGCCACCGCCACGGTGCAGGCGCCGCAATCGCCATCGCCGCAACCCTCCTTGGTTCCGGTGAGGCGTTGCCGCTTGAGCCAGCGCAACAGCGATTCGTTCGGATCGGCGTCGTCCAGCGACGCGGATTCCGAGTTGAGGCGAAAACAGGCAGCGGTCATGCCCGAAGATTAGCGCGAAGCCTGCGCAGGCGCAGCGACCCCGCCGGCTTCGCGCGATACTGCGCCGGTCGATCCGCAGCCACGTGGACCGTGCATGCGCCGGACAGTCTTGCATCGAAGGCTCGGCTTTCACCGCGCGGCGCTTGCGCTGCTCGTGCTGGCCCTGACGCGCGACTCCGCCCCCAACGCTGGACGCCTGCGACACGAGTTGCCGGCGCCGATGCCGGTATCGGTGCAGGCGCCGGTGGCAGCGCCCGCGACGCAGGCCGCACCGGCCACGCGTACGGCGAACGCGGGCGCGTCGCCGCCGGTCCACGCTGCCGACTGGAGCCGTTGGCTGCAGGCCGCGAACGATGGCGACCCGGTGGCGGCCTGCCGCTTCGCGCTGCTGCTGGACGACTGCCGGCGCGCGCGTGAAGTGGAAGCCATGGTGAACACGCAACTCTCGATGGCCGCGGCGGGCGACACCGACACCACGGGCGCCGCACGCGACATCGCCGTGCTCCAGGCCTCGGTGGATGCGCTGCACGCGCGCTGCGCGGTGCTACCCGATGTCCTGCTCCAGCACGACGCCGACTTCCTGCTGCGCGCCGCGCTCGCCGGGCACGCGCCGTCGATGCTGCGTTACCTGGTCGATCCGCCACTGTCGGCACCCAGCGCGCCGGAACGCGAAGCCGCACTCGCGGCGTATCGGCGCCACGCACGCTTGTTCCTCGACGCCTTGCTGCAGCGCACCGAGCCCGATGCGCTGGCGCTGGCCTTCCGCATCGCGCAAGGCGAGGAGTTCGTGGCGGGCGCCCCGATCCGGCCACGTGACCCGGCCGCGGCGGCACGCTATGGCAGCGCGCTGCTGGCCTTGCGCGAGGACGACGCGGCCACCCTGATCGGCGTGGAGACCGCCCTCAGCCAACTCGATGCCGCGCGTGCGCGCCACGCCCAGCACGAAGGCCGGCAGCTGGCGACGCGCTTCCTGTCGCGCCAGGCGCAGCTCATGGACGCGCCGGCCGAAACATCGTGGGACGAATGCACCCGCGGCTGGCCGGGTCGGGAAGCGCCGCCGGCCGGAAGCGGGTTCTGACAGCGCGCCGGCCCCGTCCTCGACCCTGACCCCAATGCAACAACAGCCCCGCATCCGGAGCCAGTGCCGTTGCAACACCACGCCGGTCTGGCAACGGTTACCGACGCAGCACCAGGCCCGTCACGACCGTCGTCGCGGCAGCGAATTTCCGCGCAGCATCCATGGCGGACTCCTCTCGTGTCCCGTGTCCTGAGCAGCACGATGCTCAGTCTGGATCATCGAAGCCGTGTGGCGATGCGGGAGGCGTCCATTCGATCATTCAAGCCGACACCGCTTCGCGGCTCGGCTCGGCTCAGGCGTGATTGAAACTTGCGCAAATGGTTGACGAGAGACCGAGTGTCCTTCGACTTCGGCCTCTTCGTGGCCTGCGCTCAGGATGAGCGGCATTTGCGAACCGCGCTCATCCTGAGCGTAGCGCCCAAGGCGCGAAGTCGAAGGACGCGGGCTGTCCCCGCTCTACGAAAGCAAGGCATCACGCTAGTTGTCGGAGCAAGTCACAATGATCCCCGGTTCTGAACTTGGACGCAGTGGTGCGATTGCAGTCGTGTATTCGGCCTTGAGGTGAGGGTGATCGCCCGGGCCATCATTCCGGCCCGATCGCCTGCATGCGATCGGGCGTTCGCGGGCTCGCAGCGGACGCTGCCAGAATGCCCCGATCACCCACGGAACGGAGACTGGACATGAAACTTGCTGGCGGTTGTCATTGCGGAGGGATCCGGTACGAAGTGGAAGGCGAGGCCTTGACCCATGCCTTGTGTCACTGCTCGGACTGTCGGCGCCATGCCGGCGCCCCGATGGTGGGATGGACGATGTATCCGCAGGAGGCCGTCAGGATCACTCGGGGAACCCCCAGGGTCTACGCGTCTTCGCCGCATGGCCGGCGGCAGTTCTGCCCGGATTGCGGAACCGGACTGTTCTATTCGAACGCCGAGATGCTTCCCGGGATCATCGATGTGCAGAGCGCCACCTGCGACGACCCCGACGCGGTGCCGGCGCGCATTCATGTCCAGGTTGCGGAGCGCATCGGCTGGATGGAGCGCGCGCACGAGTTGCCGAAGCACGAGCGTTATCCGTCCGGCGCGTAGGGGGATGACGTGCAAACCGTGGCCGCGCATCGCCTCGGCCATGGCCCGCAAGTCGCGCGCAAGCGCTGGCCTGATCGAACGGCCGATTCCGATCGGCTTGGCGCGAGGCTTGCGCAGCACCTCGTCGGCATCGACGCTGGCACGCTGAATCGGATCCACACGCCCGCTTGGCAGGGCGACTTCTTTGCGGTTCGACGCGGCTCAGGCAGACTGCGGGCTTCCGGATTTCCAACGCATCGCGCATGAACCCCGTCGTCGCCCCGAAACGCCTGCCTGACTTCCTGCGCGGCCTGCCCAAGGCCGAGCTGCACATCCACATCGAGGGCTCGCTGGAGCCCGAGCTGATCTTCAAGCTGGCGCAGCGCAATGGCGTGGCCTTGCCGTACGCGAGCGTGGACGCGCTGCGCGCGGCCTACGCCTTCACCGATCTGCAGAGCTTCCTCGACATCTACTACGCCGGTGCCAGCGTGCTGCTGACCGAGGACGATTTCTTCGAGATGGCCTGGGCCTACTTCCAGCGTGCCCGCGCCGACAACGTGGTGCATGCGGAGCTGTTCTTCGATCCGCAGACCCACACCGAGCGCGGCGTGGCGTACGAGACGGTGCTGCGCGGCCTGCGCCGCGCGATGGCGAAGGCCGAGGCGGAACTGGGCATCAGCGCGGGCCTGATCCTGTGTTTCCTGCGCCATCTGTCCGAGGAAGCGGCCTTGCAGACCCTGGAGCAGGCCAAGCCCTACGTGCAGCAACTCAGCGGCGTGGGCCTGGATTCGAGCGAGCTGGGGCATCCGCCGGAGAAGTTCGCGCGCGTATTCAGCGAAGCGCGCCGGCTTGGCCTGCGCGCGGTGGCGCATGCGGGCGAAGAAGGCCCGCCGGCCTACATCCGCAGCGCGCTGGATGTGCTCAAGGTCGAACGCATCGACCACGGGGTGCAGGCGGTGAAGGACGCCGACCTGCTGCGGCGCCTGGCGCTGGAGCGGATTCCGCTGACGGTGTGCCCGCTGTCCAACGTCAAGCTGTGCGTGTTCAAGACGATGCGCGAGCACAGCCTGAAGCAACTGCTCGATGCCGGCGTGGTGGCGACGATCAACTCGGACGATCCGGCCTATTTCGGCGGCTACATGAACCAGAATTGGCTGGAGACGTTCGCCGCGCTCGAACTCGACGCGAGCCACGCGATCACGCTGGCTGCGAACAGCTTCGAGGCCAGCTTCCTCCCGCCCGAGCGCAAGCGCGCCTTGCGCGAGCGGCTCGATGCCTACTGCCGGGGCTTCGTCTGACATGGGCAGGCTCACCACGCACGTGCTCGACACCGCAAATGGCAAGCCGGGCGCAGATATCCTCGTCGAACTCTTCCGGCTCGATGGCGAGCAGCGCATCGCGCTCGGCGCGCAACGCACCAATCGCGATGGCCGCTGCGATGCGCCCCTGCTGGAAGGCGACGCGCTGCGCGCCGGCGTGTACGAACTGGATTTCGCGATCGGCGACTACTTCCACGCGCAAGGCGCAACCCAGTCCGAGCCGCGCTTCCTCGACGTGGTGACGTTGCGTTTCGGCATCGCCGACGCCAGCGCGCACTACCACGTGCCGCTGCTCGCCTCGCCGTGGAGCTACAGCACCTACCGCGGTTCGTGAGCGGTCCGTCGTGAGTGGATTCCTGCTCGAATACGCCGGCCAGTTGCTGCGCTGGTTGCACGTGGTGGCCGCCATTGCCTGGATCGGCGAGTCGTTCTATTTCGTCGCGCTTGATCGCGGGCTGAAGAAGCCGAAGCTGGGCGCGCAAGGTCTGTACGGCGAATCCTGGTCGGTGCATGGCGGCGGCTTCTACCTCAAGCAGAAGTTCCTGCCGGCCCCAGAGCAACTGCCTGAGGAGTTGCACTGGTCGAAGTGGAAGTCCTACACCACGTGGTTGTCGGGCGCGGCCCTGTTCACCCTGGTGTACCTGGGTTCGCCCGCGCTCTGGCTGATCGATCCGAACGTGATGGCGCTATCGCCGCGCGCCGCAGTGTGGCTGGCGATTGCATTTCCGATTGTCGGCTGGCTGGTCTACGACGCGCTCTGCCGCGCCTTTGCGGCACGTGAAGCACTGCTGGGGGCGCTGGTGGCGGTGGGTGTCGTCGCCCTGTGCTACGCCACCACGCAGGTGTTCGCAGGTCGCGCCGCCTTCCTGCTCGCCGGCGCCACGCTCGCCACCATCATGTCGGCCAACGTGTTCTTCGTCATCATTCCCGGGCAGAAGCGCCTCGTGGGTGCGCTGCAGCAGGGCGCAACGCCGAACCCGCTCGACGGGGCGCGCGGCAAGCAACGCTCGGTGCACAACACCTATTTCACCTTGCCGGTGGTGTTCGCGATGCTGAGCGTGCACTTCGGCGCGGCGTTCGCGCATGAGTGGAACTGGCTGATCCTCGCCGGTTTCATGTTGGCCGGTGCGCTGATCCGGCAGTTCTTCGTGCTCTGGCACAGCGGGGATCGGGCGTGGGGCTTGCTCGCCTTGGGTGGTCTGGTACTCATCATGCTCGGCATCGCCTTGGCGCCCTGGCCAAAGACGGCGACGCCCACGGCGCCGGAGGCGAAACCGGGCGAATCGGTTGAACTTCCGTCGCAGCCGGACACGGCCTTCGTGGCCGGACTGTTGCGTACCCACTGCCTGGCCTGTCACAGCGCCACGCCCACCCTCCTTCCCGCGGCGCCCAAGGGCACCGTGTTCGATACGCCGCAACAGATCGAACAGCAGGCCGCGATGATCCACCAGCAGGTGGTGCAGCTGAAGATCATGCCGCCCGGCAACCTGACCCGGATGAGCGAGGCGGAGCGCGCCGCGATCGGACGCTGGTACGAACAGCGTGGCGCAAGGCCTCGTTGAGGCCTCCCTGCGGGCGCGGGCTGCGCCGCGCGGCCCACCATGACGGTTCGGGTCCCGGTCTCGCGTAAGGGGCAGGAAGGCCGGCGGCGGCCGTCCGGAATCCCGACGATGAAACCGAGCGTAATGTGCTTCGCGCTGTCCGGCCTGCTCGCGAACGATGGACTGCTTGCGGGCCAGGTGGTGGACACGGCGCAGGGCCTGGAATTCCGCGAGTCCTTTCCGTACTCCGGCAACCATGCGGCCACCATCGCCAACGGCACTGCCAGCACCGTGTGGTGGGACGAAGCCAGCTGGGACGTGCGCGGCGACAGCAACTACATTTCGGTCACGCCGCAGGATGCGACGGTCAGCAATCGCTTCCACGTCGACGTGCATCGCTCGCCCAGCACCGACCCGCGCGATGGCCGGCTCGACAACACGGTGCTCGCCCCGGGCGGCGACGGTGGTCCCGGCGTCGGCGTGATGCACCTCGACTATCAGGACATCCTCGATGCACGCTTGCGCAATCCGCTGCTGATCTCGCCCGCGCGGCCGGCGCGGGTCACGTTCTATGCGTCGGGCTTCAACACCAGCGGGCACTGGTGGGAAGTGGCGATCACGCCGGCGTCACGCATCATTGGCGGCGAGCACAGCGCGGTGCCGGGCCAGGGCGAGGCGGGATTGCTCGAACCCTTCGGCAGCGGCAACCGCCAGCCGGGGCCGGGCCACTCGCCGGCCGAAGACGCGGTGAACCTGGTGATGTTCGGTGCCAGCGATGTGCCGTGCAGCACCGGGTGGCAGGTGCGCGCCGCCGTCACCCGCAGCCTCGGCGGCGTCACCACGCAGTACGTCAATCCGGTCGCGTCGATGGACGATTTGATGCCGAGCGACCCCGGTCTCGCGGAAACCCTGATCCACTGGCAACTCGAGTTCCGCCACGACGGCGTGGTGCTGTCGGCCGATCCGGACGAGGACGGGCAATGGACCCTGGTGGAACAGTGGGCGCTGCAGATTCCCTGGAGCGAAGTGCACCTGCACCTGCTCGGCGTGGCCTACCAGGCCGACCATCATCCGCAGGAACCCTGCTACCTCGGCCACATGCGCGAACTGCGCTGGCGTGAAGTGCGCGCGGCGCCGGTGAAGTACGCCGCCACCGATGTCTTCCCGAAGAATGCCAACCTCGACCACGTGCCGACCCGCACCCACTGGCGCGCCTACGACCTGCGCGACATCCAGCGCTTCGGCGCGCCGATCGCGGGCGCGCCGCAACCCAACACAGCGGGGTTCGGCACCGATCATCGCGGCCGCTGGTGCCGCGATGGCGGCTATCCGTGCTTCGGCAACGACACCGCGGTGAGCTTGCAGGTGGAGGTGGCGCCGCGCGCGGGCTACGTGCCGGCATCGGCGCGCTTCGTGTACGACACCAAGGATCCGTCGCAGCGCAGTCCGGGCGCCGCGTTGCGCGTCAACGGCACCTCGGTCGGTACCTTGCCCACGCATGCCAGCGTCGCGGGCGCGGCCCCGCTCGATTGGGTGCGGCGTGACCTCGCCTTCGCACCGGCCCTGCTTGCGCTCACCACGCAGGTGCAGCTGCAACTCGATCCGGGCATGTACCTGGACCGGATGGAACTGGAGATCGGCTACGCCGCGGCAACGATGCCCGGTGCGCTGTTCAGCAACGGCTTCGAAGGCCAGGCGCCCGCGACGCTGCGCGCAAAGCGCGGCGCCGCCTTCCCCTTGCCCGCGGCCCTGCCCGGAACCGGCCGCGCTTCGCCGGGAACCGCGCACTGCGGCCAGCCGTAGCGCCGCGCCCGACGATGCCGCCGGCGCGCCGGCGCGCGCGCTATATCCACACGTCGTTGGGCGCGGTGAAGGTGCCGCCGGCATCGCCGGTGTTCACCACGCCACGCGGCTCGACCAGCAACACGCAGCACTCGTCGGCCGCGATCGGGCGATGCTCCACACCCTTGGGCACGACGTACATTTCCCCCGCCGCGAGCGCGACCTGCCGGTCGCGCAACTCCAGTACCAACGCGCCGTCGAGCACGAGGAACACCTCGTCGGTATCGGCGTGCGCGTGCCACACGAACTCGCCCTGGAGCTTCACCAGCTTGAACTGGTAGTCGTTCATCTCGGCCACGACGCGCGGCGACCAGTGCTCCGTGATCCGGCCCAACTTGTCGCGCAAGTTGATCACCTGGTCGCGCATCGTCGTTTCTCCAGCAAAGGCCTGTGACAGGCCGGCAAGTCGATCCGCGCCCGGCGCGATCACGCGAGCAATTGCCACGCCTGCGCCAGCTCGCATTCGTCGCAGTTCGGACCCGGACCGCCGCGATCCAGCACGAGGAAATCGCTGGTCCGGTCCAACGCGATCAGCGGGTGGTGCCAGCTGCCGCGATGCAGGTTGATGCCCTGGCCGTGTGCGGCGAGAAAGGCGCGTGGCCTGGAATCGGGCGAATCGCCCACCACCACGAGATAGCGTGTCGCCGGGTCGAGCGGCACGAAGGCCTGCGAGCCCAGGGGATGCCGTTCCATCATGCGCACGGCGAAAGGCAGGTCGCGCGGCTGGGCACGGAACAGGCTGACGATGACACGCCCGTCTTCGTGCGCACAATCGAGCGCAGCCAGATCGTGGTAACGCTGCGCGGTGCCTTCGTTGATGGCATAGACCTGTTTCGCGGCGTCGATATCGATCACTTCGCCGAATGGCGCGAAGGCGGCGCGAGTGAGCGGCTCGACCCGCAATGCGGGCAAGACCTCACTCACGCCGCGTGCCCGCGCAGACGCAGGCGCGAGACGCCGCCGTCCGGGAAGATATCGAAGCGCACGTGACTGATCGGCGCGTGCGGCAGGATCTGGCCGCGGTAATGATGTTGGTGATCCATCTGCAGTTTCTGTTCGGGCAACAGTTCGGGCCAGAACATGGCCTGTGTCACCAGCGATTCGGGCGTACCGCCCACCACCCGCGCGCCGCGCAGCGAACAGCGGTCGGGGTAATTGCCCTTGAAGTGCGCGGTATCGACCTCGATCGCCTCGATCACGCCCGGCCTGGCCAGCGCGATCACGCACCAGTCGTTGCCGGGTTCGCGCCGGCGCCGGGTTTCCCAGCCATCGCCCATGTTCAGGCCGCGCCCGGGCAGCAGCAGGGTGGAAGCGAGGCCGAAGTGCTGGTTGTTCGCGGCCACCACGGTGCCGCCGTTGAGCGCGGCGCAAAGGTCGATCAGGCCATCGGCGTCGGGTGCGACCGGAAACTCCGGCGTGCCGTACACGCGCAGCCGCGCCAGGCCGCCATCCGGGTACAGGTTCACGCGCAGGTGCGAGACGCGCGCGTCGCTGGCGATCTCGAAGTAATGGTGACTGTTGCCGCGCAGGTTGACGCTGGGCAGCAGCGGGCACCAGGTCGTGCTGGCGTCCGGATCGCCCGTTGCGACGAAGCAGGCCTCCACCGACGCGGCTGGTGGGTAGTTGCCGGTGAAGTGGCTGGTGTCGAGGTCGAGGCCGTGGATGCGGCCCGGCCGCGCCAGCTTCACCACGCACCAGTCGTGCCCCGGCCCGCGCTTGCGGCGCGATTCCCAGCCATCCATCCACTTGCCGTTGGCGTCGTACTTGCCCGGCACGAACACCGCCGGCTCGGGATTGAGCATGCGCTGCCGGTCGGCAAAGAAATCGTCGCTGCATTCCAGCGCCACCGCACCCAGGCGCGCATCGGCGAGGTTGACGTGGCGGCGGGTGAAATCGGGAGCGTCGGGGTCGGTGGGAAGCAGGGCCATGCGCTTGCCTTCGGTATCGTTGTCTCAGGCCACGATCATAGCCGCGAGCCGGAAAGCGGCAATGCGTTCGATCTGGCGCAGCGCTTCGGCGTGCTCGGCCTCGACGCCGTTGGCCAGGCGCGCGCGCATCGCCGCGATGATGCTTGCGCGGGTGTGGCCCTTCACCGCGATGATGAAGGGAAAGCCGAACTTCTCCTCGTAGGCCGCATTGAGCCGGGTCAGCATGGCGAACTCTTCCGGCGAGCACTGGTCCAGTCCCGCGCCCCGCTGTTCACGGTTCGAAGCCTCGGTCAGCTCGCCGCGGATCGCGGCCTTGCCCGCGAGTTGCGGATGGGCGCGGATCAGGGCGAGCTGCTCGGCCGTGCTCGCTGCGCGCATGGCCTGGCACATCGCGTCGTGCAGGTCGTCGCCACTGGCGAAGGGTGCGCGAGCGAAGGCGCGTTCCGCGACCCAGGGCGAATGCTCGAACACATCGCCGAAGGCGGCGACGAAGGTGCCCTTGTCGAAGCCGTTGATGCCGTCGAGGGTCATGGCATGGCTCCGCGATGCGGGTGGCGTTGTTTCCAGTGCCGCGCGATGTCGATGCGGCGCGTCACCCAAACCCGATCGTGCCTTGCCACGTGATCGAGGAAGCGTTGCAGCGCGATGAAGCGCCCGGGCCGCCCGAGCAGACGCGCGTGCATGCCAACCGACATCATCTTCGGGGCCTCCGCGCCCTCGGCGTACAGCACGTCGAAGCTGTCGCGCAGGTAGTCGAAGAAATGCTGCGCCGTGTTGAAGCCCTGCGGTGTGGCGAAGCGCATGTCGTTGGCGTCAAGGGTGTAGGGCACGATCAAATGCGGCTTGCGGGTGCCGTCGGAGATCTCGACCTCGGTCCAGAACGGCAGGTCGTCGCCGTAGTAATCGCTGTCGTACTCGAAGCCGCCGTGTTCCACCACCAGCCGCCGTGTGCTGGGGCTGTCGCGGCCGGTATACCAACCCAGCGGCGCCGCGCCGGTGAGTTGGGTGTGGATCGCCACCGCGCGGCGCAGGTGCTCACGCTCCTCGTCGATCGGCATGGCCTGGTAGTGGATCCAGCGCCAGCCGTGCGAGGCGATCTCGTGTCCGAGTTCCAGGCACGCGCGGGCGAGTTCGGGCGTGCGCTGCATCGCCATCGCCACGCCGAACACGGTGAGCGGCAAGCCGCGTCGCTCGAACTCGCGCAGGATGCGCCAGGCCCCGACGCGCGAGCCGTATTCGTAGATCGACTCCATGCTCATGTGCCGCGCCGGATAACTCGCGGCGCCCACGATCTCGGACAGGAACTGCTCGCTGCCGGCGTCGCCGTGCAGCACACAGTTCTCGCCGCCCTCCTCGAGGTTGAGCACGAACTGCAAGGCGACGCGCGCGCCGCCGGGCCAGTCGGCCTGCGGCGGATGGTGGCCGTAGCCGGTCAGATCGCGCGGGTAGGGGTTGTCGCTCATGCGCGCCACTGTAAACGTGTGGCGCGGAGCCGCCTAGCGCCGGCGATTCGGCTAGTGTGGTGTTCCGCAATTAAGCGTTATTAATAGAGGCGATCTTTTTGGCGGCGCGGCCGACCGACGCCAAGATCTCATCCGCGCCTTTTCGCCATACGAACGGTTTCGGGTCGGCATTGTGCCTAGCCAGGTAGTCGCGAATCGAGGCCTCGAGTTCGGTCACGCTGGTGTGCGCACCGCGCTTGATCCACTTTTCGCTCAGCGTGGAGAAGAAGCGCTCGACGAGGTTGAGCCAAGAGGCCGGGGTCGGAGTGAAATGGACGTGGTAGCGCGGGTGCGCGACGAACCACACGCGCACCTGGTCGGTCTTGTGCGTGCCGTAGTTGTCCATGATCAGGTGAACCTCCTGGTCGGCCGGTATCGCCGCGTCGATTGCCTTGAGAAATTGCAGGAATTCGGCGCTGCGATGGCGTCGCTTGAGCTGACCAATGACTTTTCCAGTCGCTACGTCCAGCGCCGCGAACAGCGAGGTCGTTCCATGTCGCTTGTAGTCGTGGGTGCGTGTCGCAGGCTTGCCGAAGCTCAACGGTAGGCCGGGCTGAGTGCGGTTGAGGGCCTGAATCTGGCTCTTCTCGTCCACGCACAGCACCAGCGCCCGATCCGGAGGATTCAGGTACAACCCGACCACGTCGCGCACCTTGTCGACGAAGTGCGGATCGGTCGACAGCTTGAACGTCTCCTGCAAATGCGGCTTGAGCCCGAATGCGCGCCAGATGCGATGCACGGTGGTGGCTGATACGCCGGTCGCCGCGCTCATGCTGCGCACGCTCCAGTGCGTCGCATTCTCCGGTTGTGTCTGCCGTACCCGATCGACGATGGCCTGTACCTGCGAATCGGCCACGCTGCGGCCGCGGCCCGAGCGAGGCGCATCGCTCAGTCCCAGCACGCGGTAACTCTGGAACCGATGCCGCCACTTGCTTACCGTCTGCGCGGTCGTGTGCAGGCGCGTGGCGATCGACGTGCTCGACTCACCGTCCGCCAGCGCCAGCACGATCCGCATGCGCAACTTCTCGTCACTGGGCCACTTGCGGCGCGCCAAGCGCGCTTTCAGCTCCGCGCGCTCCGCGTCGGTGATGAACAACCCCACCAGAGGACGTCCCGTCTTCGCCATGCCGTCATTCTCGTGCTTGACCGACAGGTAAGACAGCACACCGCTAACATAGTTCTATTTATTTGCGGAACACCACACTAGCGCGCTGTCGCTGGTCGAGACGGGAAGTTGCTGGGGACGCCGCCAGTATCCGGATTGCGCCAGAGGCGTCGGCGCGGCCAGGGCCGCTGGAAAAATTCCTACGGGAATCTGTCTAACGCGACCTGATTCAGGCGATTCCAAGGCGGCTGTCATGGCCCGTTCGCAAGAGTTAACAGGAGCTTTACGCACCGCTTGCCTGGTCGATAGAAGATTCCGGCGGGCTGGCGTTGGAATCGGCCGATAGTCCGGCCCGGCTGTGCACGTCCATCGACGTACCACTCCACGAGGAGGACCAAAATGAACCGACTCTTTGCGATGCTCTTGCTTTCTGGATTCTTGTTGCTTCCTGGCCGAGCGGATGCCATTACGTGTTGGTACACGCTAGCGCCAGATATCGACGGATCCACCGTGTGTCAAAGGTGCTCGACAGCGCCCGGAGGCTATCCGAAGTATGAGCCGTTCAGCGTTATAAAGTGCTTCTATGGATGCTTGAATTGCCAGATCATTCCACCGCTGCATGGCGATGCAGCTCCGTACTGCGAAGCTGCGGGCGGCGGTAGTCTCGTCAAGGAAGATGCGACGAAAGCCGTGCCGATGCACTTCGAGGATGCGCTCCAGGGGGCTGACTGGGAACGCTTGATCGAGGCCTCGCCGGCACATGCCTTGTTCTTCCTGGGTGCGAAAGCAAAGGCCGACGGCGGGGAGCCGATCAATGTCCGCGACTGGCATGTCGCAACGCCGTTCTTGCCTACCAAGGGGGTCGTGCATTTGATGCAAGGCGGAAACGCGACTCCCGATCTGTTGGAGAAGGCGTCCGACCCCGTCGCATCGAATCAAACCGTCAAGGTCGAGGTTCGCGGACGTGAACTGGATCGCTCGACGATTGAATTGGACCTGGCGACCGTCCTTCAGACCCATCTCGATGGCGGCGAGAAGACCGAGGACGTGCTCGAAATCCGGACCTATCGACTCGTGCGCGTAGGCGATGCGGCTGCGCCAAGAAGCGACCATTCCGGCGTGAGTTCGCGCGCTGATATCGGCCGCTACGTTGTCGCGTCGATCGATGGAGAGAAGGCGGACCTCTCAACGGTCGCGCCCTATTGAGGTTTCCACAATGCGCGACAGGTTTCTCCCATCGCCCGTTCACCCTTCGATACCTCAGGGCGAATGGGAGTGCCGTTCGTAGTGAGGTATCGAACCAAAAATGGTCGCCAGCATGCGTGTCTCGTAATACGAAATACTCAATAGTGCGTCATGCTGCGGATGCGTTGCATGCGGCCAAGCTTCCATTCGGTCGCATGCAACGCCCTCGCTTGCCGGGCATTGCGTCGGTCCGGCAGGCATGGCGAAGTTCTTTCGGGCGGAATGCTTTCGCGGTATCGCCTCAAGGCGTCGACTTCGCCGTGAACTCGAGGTTGACCACGATGTCATCCTCAGTCTCGCCTTCTGCATCCGGTCCGCTGCTGAAGATGCGGACGCCGGTGGCGGTGGGCAGGAAGCCGTAGGCGTAGCCATCGAAGGGGTCGACCGGCGCATGGTCCTCGTCGCGATACTCGAACCACACTTCGTCCAGTTGGTCGCTGTCGGCCAGCATCGCGCCGGTGGCGGCGTGATGTTCGCGCACCACCTCGGCGATCGTCGCCAGATCGGCATGCGCCTGGGCAGCCATCTCTTCGACGCTGCGCTCGGGCTGCGCCGGCGCGCTTTCGGAGATGGCTTGCTCGAGTGAAGTATCAGCGTCCTCGGACAGGCTGGACGTGCTGGTCAGCGCGGTCAGCGCCGACATCCACAGCGCCATTGCGGCGAAGATCGCAAGATACGGCCCGAGCACGAACGCGCCCAGGATCAGCGCCGCCCGCATCGGTCCGCGCGTGCTGTAGGGCACGGCCTTGCCCAGCTGCGGATCGATCGCCTCGATCCGGGCCGAGAGTGCCGGATAGTTCGAGAGCCAGCTGCCCAGCGTCATCCAGCCGGTATCCAGGCTCTGGCGTTGCGCCACGAAGGCCTGCAGGTTGACGTTTGCGCCGTGCTTGCCGCCCGCGGCCAGGATCGCGAGGCCGCGCATCGCGCCGGCGCGGTCGCCGCACAAGGCCGTGCCCCATCGATCGCAGGAGAATTCGCAGGCGCGCGAATAGGCCTGGCCGAGGAAGGGGATGAAGCGGGCCGGTGCGGTGAGCCAGAACCAGTCCAGGTGACCGAGCTTGAGATGTCCGAGCTCGTGCCCGATCACCATGTCACGCGCAGCGTGATCCTCACCGCAGGCATCAATCAGCTCCGAGAACAGCACGATCAGGCGGCCGCGGAACAGCTTGGTGGCGAAGGCATTGAGCGAACCGCCGGCCTGCACCAGATAGGCCTCGGGTGGCTGCGCCATGCCGGCCTGGCGCGAGAGCGTCGCCACGCGCTCCCACAGTTCGGGGAACTGCTCCGGCCCGAGGCGCACGCCGCTGCCGCGGATGTGGGTGATGAACAGCACGTGCGAGAAGAACAGCACCACGGCGATCAGGGCGACATAGATGAAACCGATGATGCTGATCGCGAGCAGGCCCCAGATCGCGAGCGCCGCCAGCACCAGCAGCACGAACAGCGGCTGCTCCGACGGCCAGCGTTCGATCTTCGGCGCGCCCAGGGACGCAATCGATTCGGCGGTGTTCAAGGCGTACATGCAGGGCTCCGTAGGGCGAGGTGGAAGGTAGTGCGGTGGCGACGCTCACTTCAGCAACGGAGCCCGGATGCCGGAATGGTCATGACGGCGTCCCTGTTTTGGTGCAACGCACAATACACCGCACCAGCGTAGTGCAAGACCCGTCGATTTCCCAGCTCTCAACCTGCCGAATCAATGGGTTGGGATGGGCGTGATGATTGGCACGGCCCTTGCTGAGGTCGGCCACACCCCCTCCCACGGAGTTCTCCGATGTCGTTCGAGCACGTACAGAAGCTGATCAAGGACCACAGCATCGAATTCGTCGACCTGCGCTTCGCCGACATGCTCGGCAAGCAGCATCACGTCACCTTCCCGGTGCGCGTGGTCGATGCCTCGCTGTTCGAGGACGGCAAGATGTTTGACGGCTCCTCGATCGCGGGCTGGAAGGGCATCAACGAATCCGACATGGTGCTGCTGCCGGATCCGGCCAGCGCGGTGGTCGATCCCTTCACCGCCGACCCGACCCTGATCCTGACCTGCGACGTGCTGGAACCGGCCACGATGCAGGCCTACAGCCGTTGCCCGCGTTCGGTGGCCAAGCGCGCCGAGGCCTTCGTCAAGGCCAGCGGCGTGGGTGACCAGGCCTTCTTCGGACCGGAACCCGAATTCTTCATCTTCGATTCGGTGCGCTGGGCCAACGAGATGGGCCACACCTTCTTCGAGATTGAATCCGAGGAAGCACACTGGAACTCGAAGAAGGAATACGACGGCGGCAACACCGGCTATCGCCCCGGCCTCAAGGGCGGCTACTTCCCGGTTGCGCCCACCGACACCCTGCACGACATCCGCGCCGAGATGGTGAAGGCGCTGGAAGCGGCCGGGATCGAAGTGGAAGTGCACCACCACGAAGTGGCGAACGCGGGCCAGTGCGAGATCGGCACCAAGTTCAGCTCGCTGGTGCAGAAGGCCGACGAACTGCTGACGATGAAGTACATCATCAAGAACGTCGCGCACCGCAACGGCAAGACCGCCACCTTCATGCCCAAGCCGCTGGTCGGCGACAACGGCAGCGGCATGCACGTGCACCAGTCGATCAGCAAGGCGGGCCAGAACCTGTTCGCGGGCGAAGGCTACGGCGGCCTGAGCCAGCTGGCGCTGTGGTACATCGGCGGCATCTTCAAGCACGCGCGCGCGATCAACGCCTTCAGCAACTCGGGCACCAACAGCTACAAGCGCCTGGTGCCGGGCTTCGAGGCGCCGGTGATGCTGGCCTACTCGGCGCGCAATCGCTCGGCCTCGTGCCGCATTCCGTGGGTGTCGAACCCGAAGGCGCGTCGCATCGAGATCCGCTTCCCGGATCCGATCCAGACCGGCTACCTCACCTTCACCGCGTTGCTGATGGCCGGGCTCGACGGCATCCGCAACAAGATCGATCCGGGCGCACCGGCCGACAAGGACCTGTACGACCTGCCGCCGGAAGAGGAGAAGAACATCCCGACCGTGTGCCATTCGCTCGACCAGGCCCTGGAAGCGCTCGACAAGGATCGCGACTTCCTCAAGGCCGGCGGCGTGATGAGCGACGACTTCATCGACGGCTACATCGCGCTGAAGATGCAGGAAGTCACCAAGTTCCGCGCTGCGACGCATCCGCTGGAGTACGGCTTGTACTACGCGATCTGATCGCAGCCGCGTCGGCTGTTCCGGTTCGCGCCGGAACGGTCGGCCAGGGGGAGTCCGCAGCGCGGGGAGGCGCTGCGGAGTCCGACACCCCACCGCCACCACGCGAGAAACCGAACACCGCGGAGCCGCGACTTCGCACGCAGCACACAACAACAAGAACACGACGTCACCCGGGGAGGGCCCTTCATCCATTTGAGGAGCCTGTCATGTCGTACCGCAACACCGCACTTGTTCTGGCCATCTGTCTGGGCCTCGCCGCGGCCAGCGAGCCCGTCCACGCCGGCGTGACCGGCAGTGCCGCAGTCACCAGCGACTACGTCTTCCGCGGCGTGTCGCAAAGCAACGGCGACCCGGCGATCCAGGCCGGCTTCGAGGCCGCCAGCGACAGCGGCTGGTACCTCGGCACCTGGGGCAGCAGCATCAGCTGGCTGTCCGATCTCTCCAGCACGGCCGCGCCGATTTCCAGCAGCGTGGAGCTCGATCTCTACGGTGGCTATCGCGGCAAGTTCAGCGATTCCGCCAGCTTCGATGTCGGCGTACTCAGCTACTGGTATCCCGGCGATTTCCCCTCCGGCTTCAACGAGGCCGACACCACCGAGCTCTACTTCGGCGTGGGCTACGGCGTGTTCAGCGCCAAATACCTCTACGCCGTCACCGACCTGTTCGGCTACGCCGACTCCGACGGCAGCGGCTACCTCGATCTGGCGGCGAACTGGGGTTTCGCCGACGGCTGGACCCTGAACCTTCACGCCGGCCGGCAGTGGATCGAGGGCAACGAGGACTTCGAATACACCGACTGGAAGCTAGGCGCGACCTACGCCTTCGCCAACGGCTTCTCGCTCGCCGCGGCCTACACCGACACCAACGCGGACGACGCGCTCTACACCAATCCGTTCGGCACCGAAGTCGCGGACGCGACCGTGGCCCTGACCCTCACCAAGGCGTTCTGACCCGCAACCACGAGGCTGGCCCCGCATGAAACTCATCACCGCCATCATCCGCTCGTTCAAGCTCGACGAGGTGCGCGAAGCGCTCACCCAGGCCGGCGTATCGGGCATTACCGTGACCGAAGTGAAAGGCTTCGGTCGACAGAAGGGACACACCGAGCTGTATCGCGGCGCCGAGTACGTCGTCGACTTCCTGCCCAAGATCAAGGTCGAGGCCGCCGTGCCCGCTGCCTTGGTCGACCACGCGGTCGAGGCGATCTCGCAGGCCGCGCGCACCGGCAAGGTCGGTGACGGAAAGATCTTCGTCTCGCCGCTGGATCAAGTCGTGCGCATCCGCACCGGCGAGATCGGCGACGACGCGCTGTGAGCATGAAGGCGAATCGGACGAGGTCACGCATCCTCGTTTCGCGCCAGAGCGTGTTGCTTCCACATCCCCGCAAATCCTCGCTGCGCGAAGCTTTGCCGCCCCTTGACTCAAGGGGCGCACCGGCTTCGTTGCATGGCCCCTTTCGGCTGGAGATTTCCCCATGAGCCACATCTTTCGACTCCCGGCGATGTCGCGCGGTCTCGCGTGCTTCGTCTTCCTCGCAGGCCTGCTGTTGCCGGCGCTCGGCATGGCGCAGGACGCGCCGCCGCCCACGCCGGACAAGGGCGACGTGGCCTGGCTGCTGGTCTGTGCCGCGTTGGTGATCTTCATGACCCTGCCCGGCCTCGCGTTGTTCTACGGCGGCCTCGTGCGCAGCAAGAACGTGTTGTCGGTGCTGATGCAGTGCCTGCTGGTGTTCTCGCTGGTGGCCGTGCTGTGGGCGCTCTACGGCTACAGCTTCGCCTTCACCCCGGGCAACGCCTTCATCGGCGGCGGTGATCGCCTGTTCGCGTCCGGCCTCACCGCGAGCGCGCTGGGCGCCACCTTCACCAAGGGCGTCTACATCCCGGAGCTGGTGTTCTTCGTGTTCCAGGGCGCGTTCGCGTGCATCACCTGTGCCCTGGTCGTGGGTGCGTTCGCCGAGCGCATCCGCTTCTCGGCGGTGCTGACCTTCACCGTGCTGTGGTTCACCTTCGCCTACACCCCGATGGCGCACATGGTGTGGTTCTTCCCCGGCCCCGACGCCTTCACCGACAACGCGGTGGTGGATGCGGTGCTGGCGCAGTCCGGCTACCTGTTCGCCAAGGGTGCGCTCGACTTCGCCGGCGGCACCGTGGTGCACATCAATGCCGCGGTGGCGGGCCTGGTTGGTGCCTACTTCATCGGCAAGCGCGTGGGATTCGGGCGCGAAGCGATGCGGCCGCACAACCTCACCCAGACCATGGTCGGGGCGTCGATCCTGTGGGTGGGCTGGTTCGGCTTCAACGCCGGCTCCGCGCTGGAAGCGAACGCGGTGGCGGCCACGGCCTTCGTCAACACCTTCCTCGCCACCGCCGCGGCGGTGCTGGGCTGGACCGCGGCCGAGTGGGTGTTCAAGGGCAAGCCGTCGATGCTGGGTGCAGCGTCGGGGGCCGTGGCCGGGCTCGTGGCGATCACGCCGGCGGCGGGCTTCGTCGGTCTGTGCGGCGCGCTTGCGATCGGCGCGATCGCCGGCGTCGTCTGCCTGTGGGGCGTGAGCGGACTCAAGCGCCTGCTCGGGGCGGACGACGCGCTCGATGTGTTCGGTGTGCACGGCGTCGGCGGCATCCTCGGCGCGATCCTCACCGGCGTGTTCGCCGCGCCCTCGCTCGGCGGTGCCGGGCTCTGGGACTACGTCACCGAAACTGCGCTGGCCGAATACTCGATCGCATCGCAGGTCTGGATCCAGATCCAGGGCGTGCTGGTGACGGTGGTGTTGTCGGGCTTGGTGGCCGCGGTGATCTTCGGCGGGCTCAAGGCTCTCGGCCTGCTGCGCGTGCCGGAAGAGCACGAGCGTGAAGGCCTCGACATCACCTCGCACGGTGAATCGGCCTACGAGGCCTGATCGACCGTGGTGTCGTGATGGCATTGGAACGGCCCGCTGCGGCGGGCCGTTCCCGCGGTGCGCGAGAGGCATGAAGCGCACGCGCGACGCGCCACCCTAGGAATCTGTCACCTCGCGCGGGCATGCAGCATTCGCGCATATGGCGGACAATGCCTCGGCCGAGCAAGGTCGCTTGGAACCGGGGTTGTCGGGTGAACGAAGAGCACGAAGCACGGGAGCAGGTGGAGCCGCGCGCCGATGGCGCGATGGTGCCGCGCGTGCAGACCTTGCTGCTGTGCGACCTCGCCGATTCGACCGCGCTGGTGGAGCGGCTCGGCGACAGCACCGCAGCCGAGCTGATCCGCAAGCACGATCGCCTGGCGCGCGACCTGTTGCATCGCCATCACGGGCGCGAGATCGACAAGACCGATGGCTTCCTCGCGTTGTTCGAGCGGCCGGTGCAGGCGACGGCCTTTGCGCTCGAATACCAGAAGGTGTTGCGTCGCCTCGGTGGCGAGCTCGCGTTGCATCCCGATGCCGGGCAAGACACCGACCCGGACCCGATCGGCGGCGCAGCACTGAGCGCGCGCGTCGGCATCCACGTCGGGGAAGTGGTGCTGTGGGAGAACAGCGCCTCGGAGGTGGCGGGTGGCGCCAAGCGCGTGGACGTGGAGGGCCTGGCGAAGCCGATGGCAGCGCGCTTGATGGCACTCGCACTGCCCGGGCAGATCCTGCTGTCGGGCATTGCCTTCAGCCTCGCGCAGCGTGCAGCACCCGAGCTCGACGAGGCTGCCGGCCTGCGTTGGCTCACGCATGGGCGCTATCGGTTCAAGGGCGTGGCGGCACCGATGCTGGTGCATGAAGTGGGTCAGCCCGGCCTGGCACCGCTGCGGGCACCGCCTTCCACTGCCAAGGCGCAGCGCGACCTGCCGTTGTGGCGTCGGCCGGCCGTCATCGCCTTCGAAGCCGTGGTGCTGCTGGCCGCGATCGCCGTGCCGCTGGCATTGAGCCTGCGCGTGGCTCCCGCGATCGCGTTCGGCGAACGCGACTGGGTGGTCGTGGCGGAACTGCGCAATCTCACCGGCGAGAGCCAGCTCGACGAATCACTGGAGACCGCGTTCCGCATCAGCCTGGAGCAGTCGCGTCATGTCAACGTGCTGAGCGATCTGAAACTGCGCGGCACCCTGGCGCGCATGCAGAAGCCGGCCGACACCCACATCGATCGCGGCATCGCGAGCGAGATCGCCCTGCGCGACGGCGCGCGCGCGGTGATCCTGCCCACGGTGGCCGAGGTCGGCGGACGCTTGCGGATCAGCGCCGAGGTCATCGATCCGCACACCCAGACCACGGTCTATGCCGAGTCCGCCGACGGCGTCGGCGCGCAGTCCGCGCTCGAGTCCATCGACAGCGTCACCCACACCTTGCGCGAGAAGCTGGGCGAGACTCTGGCCAGCATCGAGAAGGATTCGGCCCCCTTGCCGCAAGTGACGACGGCGAACATGGACGCGTTGCGGGCCTATGCCCTGGGTGATCGCGCTTACCAGGCCGGCGACCTGAAGCAGGCACGGGCGCTGTTCGAACAGGCCTTGCAACTCGATTCCGGATTCGCGTTGGCCCTGACCGGCATGGCACGGGTGAACTTCCGCGACATGGATTACGACGCGGCGCGCGCAGCTGTGGATCGCGCGCTGGCCTTGATCGACCGGCTCACGCCACGGGATGCGCTCTACACCAAGGCCTGGGGTGCGTCGCTGCAGACGCCGGCCGCCGCCATCACCGGCTGGAGGACGCTGACCGAGCTGTATCCCGACCACCTCGACGGCGTCTACAACCTGGCGATGTACCAGGCCACCGCGGAGCATCGCTTCGCCGATTGCCTGAAGACCACGCAGCGCATCGATCTGCCGATCTATGCCGCACAGGACGACGCGATCTATCTGAAGGCGCACTGCGAGCTGGGCTTGAACCGGATCGACGCAGCCCTCGCCGACTTCGAGCGGGCCCGGACCCTGGGCGTGGAAGGCGTCGGGTTCATCCATGCCGGAGCCCATGCGGCGGCGAGGGATTTCCCCAAGGCCTGGGCCCGGCTGGAACAGGCCAGGCAGTCGCAAGCGCGGGGCGCGGCGATCGAATACGTCGAAAGCGCAACCAGCTTCCACCTCGATGTGGGTGACTTCGCGCAAGCCGCGGCACTGGTGGCGCAGTCGGCGGCCGCAAGCGAGGAGGTGCCGAAGCACTTCACGGCGGGCGTCGCGTTGCAGGCGCTGGTGGTGTCCACGCTCGACGGCGCATCGGACGCCGAGCAGGAACAGTTGCGGGCGCTGTTGTCGGAGCAGTTGCGCGCCTTGCCCGGCCAGCCGTTCAGGCAGGCGCGGCCGCAAGCCGCGCTGGTCTTGCTGACGGCCCTGATCTCGGCACGGAGCGGCGACGTCGAGAGCGGGACGCGAGCCTTGGCCGGGCTGCCGGGTGTGGATGAGCTCACGGACTATCCGCTGCATGAAGCCTTGCGCGATTGTCTGCGCGCGGAACTGGAACGTGCCGCGGGCCGGCATGGCGCGGCCCTGGCCATGTTGCCGCGAACAAGCCAGCCCCGGGCCTTGTTGCTGCAGGACGCCACCCGCCTGCGCGTGCTGATGGAGGCAGGCCGGCACCAGGAGGCCGCGCCACTGGCACGCGAGCTGGCTGGCCAGCGCGGCCGCGCCTATGCGGAAGCCAACCTGTATGGCTTGCTGACGCCGCTCAATGTCGGCTCGATCGATATCGCGTGGTTGCAGGCCGCCGAAGCGCACGCCGCGCTGGGCGATGCGCAAGCCACCGGGGAAGCGCTGCGGCACCTGACCGCACTGTGGCCCGCAGAACGCTGGCCCGAATCCATCAGGCAGCGCGTGGCGCGCTTGCAGCCAGCCGCGCCCGCGCCGCCCTGAGCCGCGGCGATCAGGGTTCCAGGATCTTCGGAATGTGGGTTTCGCGGCTCATGCGCTGGCTCAGGCTCGCCTTGGCCTTGGCGATGGCCTCCTTCGAAGCCAGTTGCGTCGGGCGCAGGCAACTGCCAGGCGTGACGTTGGCCGGAATCCCCGGCTTGCCAGGCAAGCGCTCCAGGGCCTTGCCCAGATCCCGGACGAACAGGGCGCGGTAGTCGTCGTCGCTGGAAAGCAGGTCGAGCAGCGCATCGATCTGCGCGGCATTGAGTTCGTTCGCCATGGTCGTGCCCCTGTCTGGATGGAATGGGATCGAAGACGCAATATATTGACTTGCGCAATTGATTGACAGCCCGCGTCCTTCGACTTCGCGCCTTGGGCGCTACGCTCAGGATGAGCGGGGTTCGCAAATGCCGCTCACCCTGAGCGTAGGCCGAGAAGAGGCCGAAGTCGAAGGACGCCCAGTCTCTCGTCGACTATTGACGCAAAGCTCATTGGCGATTGCGCCCGGAGCGGGCAATCGCTAGCGTGTTGCGCGCCTTTCCGCTGGTTCCTCCCGATGCTCCTGCGCCGTTGCAGCGCCTTGCTGATCCAGCCGCGCGAGCAGCGCGAGTTCGACCTCGACAGCCTGTTGCGCGGTGGCGACGGCACCGCGACCCGGCTGCAATGGATTGCCCTGGCCCCGCACCTGGAGCACGAGCTCGTGCTGGATGCGCCGGACGTATTGCTATTGGGAGACGTCAGCGAAACCCGATGGGTGGATCGCACCGCGCTGGCCGAGGCACACGGAGCGCAGCGTGTGGATGCCTTGCTCGCGCGCGGCCTGCTGATCGGTGATGACGCAACCCATGCCGCCATGCGCGAGCGCGACGAGCGCCAGCGTGAGGCGCACTGGCATCCGCTGGCGGCGGCGCTGCAGACCTTCGGCCGTTGGCGCGACGTCGATTCCTCCGATGCACTGACCCAGACCGGGCTGCGCACCCTCGGCGACCTGGTGCGCCAGCTCGGCCCGCCACCGCCGCACGTCCAGGTACGCGGTACGGCGGACACACGCGTTTCCTTGCCGAGGCCATCGACTTCGGCGCTGGAAGCGCTGATGCAACGCCGCACCACCTGCCGCAACTTCGACCGCGCGAGCACCCTGCCGCTGGCTGACTGCGCCGCCCTGATGCACCGCGTGTTCGCGGCGCAGGCCGTGATCGAGCCGGCGCCGGGAGCGGCGATCATGAAGAAGACCAGTCCCTCCGGCGGCGGTCTGCATGCGACCGAAGCCTACCTGCTGGTGCAGCGGGTCGAGGGCATCGAGCCGGGCCTGTATCACTATCACGCCGTTGATCACGCACTGCAGCCCTTGCCTTGTGCGGCACCTGACGAAGAGTCGCTGCGCGCCCTGGCACGGCGCTGTGTCGCAGGGCAGCACTGGTTCGGCGATGCGCATGTGCTGGTGATGCTGGTGCCGCGCTTCGCGCGCAGCTTCTGGAAGTACCGCAACCACGCCAAGGCCTATCGCGCCCTGATCCTCGACGTCGGGCACCTGTCACAGACCCTGTACCTCGGCGCGACGGAACTCGGCCTGGGTGCGTTCGTCACGGCGGCAATCAACGAGGTCGAGATCGAACAGGCCTTCGGGCTCGACCCGCAGGCGGAAAGCCCGCTTGCGGTGTGTGGCTTCGGCAGCCGCGGGGCCGAAAAGGCGACGGTGGAGTTCGATCCCCTGGGGCAGGTCTGGCCGCGTTGACGCCGCGTGCGCGCGATCGATCCGCGACGCCGCCGTGCGCGGCCGTTCCCGCGCTCAATCCGGGTGCGGCGACGTGGTGAGGTCGCGCTTGTCGCGCATGGCGGCGAGGTACTCGCCATGCACCAGGAACCAGATGTTCTCGGCGATGTTGGTGGCGTGGTCGCCGATGCGTTCCAGGTTCTTGGCCATGAACAGCAGGTGCGCGCAGGAGGTGATGGTGCGCGGCTCTTCCATCATGTAGGTCAGGAGCTCGCGGAACAGCGCGGTGTAGCGATCATCCAGCTCTGCGTCCCGATCGCGCACGGCGCGGGCGCGGTCGGCGTCGCGCGCGCGATAGGCCTCCAGCACTTCGCGCGTCATGTCGGCAGCCATCGCGGCCAGCGCGGCGAGGCGACTGGCCGGCGACACCGGCGCGGTGAGGTTCAGCACGATCGAGCGCTTGGCCACGTTCGCCGCGTAGTCACCGATGCGTTCGATGTCCGAGGCGATGCGCAGCGCCGCCATCACTTCGCGCAGGTCGCGCGCGATCGGGTGGCGCAGCGCAAGCAGGCGCAGCACGTCATGGCTGACCTCGTGTTCGAGCGCGTCGATGGCCTCGTCGTTGGCCACCACGCGCTCGGCGTTGCGGCTGTCGCGCCGCTCCAGCGCATCGATCGCGGCGCCGATCTGGTGCACCGCGATCTCGCCCATGCGCACGATCTCGCCGGTGAGGCGGGTCAGCTCGGCGTCGTAGCTCTTGACGATATGGTCGTGGTTGCTGGGCATGGCTTAGCCGAACCTCCCGGTGATGTAGTCCTCGGTCTGCTGCCGGGTCGGACGGGTGAACAGGGCTTCGGTCTCGCCTTGCTCCACCAGCTCGCCCAGGTACATGAAGGCGGTGCGATCCGAGACGCGCGCGGCCTGCTGCATGTTGTGGGTGACGATGACGATGGTGTAGTCCTGCTTCAGGTCCGCGATCAGTTGTTCGATGCGCGCGGTGGAAATCGGGTCGAGCGCCGAGGTCGGTTCGTCCAGCAGGATCACGTCCGGGCTCACTGCCACCGCGCGCGCGATGCAAAGGCGCTGTTGCTGCCCGCCCGAGAGTCCGAGCGCGTTGTGCCGGAGCTTGTCCTTGACCTCGTCCCAGAGGGCCGCCTGGTTCAAGGCCTGCTCCACGCGCGCATCCATTTCGGAGCGGGGCAGCTTCTCGTAGTGGCGGATGCCGTAGGCCACGTTGTCGTAGATCGACATCGGGAACGGCACCGGCTTCTGGAACACCATGCCGACCTTGCTTCGGAGCCGGTTCAAGGGAAATTTCGGGTCGAGCACGTTGGCGCCGTCGAGCAGCACTTCGCCCTCGGCGCGCTGGCCCGGATAGATCGAGTAGATGCGGTTGAAAACGCGCAACAGGGTCGACTTGCCGCAGCCCGAGGGCCCGATCAGCGCGGTGACCTGGCGCTCGGGAATGTCGAGATCGATGCCGCGCAGCGCCTGGTGTGCGCCGTAGTGGAAGCTCAGGCCGCGTGCCGACAGCTTGGTGCGTGCGGCAGCGGGCTTGATGGTCGGCGCATTCACCACCGGGCGGACATCAATCATGCGTCGCCCCGGAGCGTTCGCGGCGAGCAAACGCGTGGCGGCAGCACCGATCCCCGGCGTGCTTCGACAACCCCGCGCGGCTTGTGTTGCAAGGCGCACCGCCGCTTGATTCAAGGGACCACGACTCGACCGACATCATTCGTGCATTACCTTCTTTCGCAAGAGTACGGCGCGCGCCAGCGTGCTCAGCAGCAGCACGAAGATCGCCACCATGAAGGCGCCGGCCCAGGCCAGCGCGTTCCAGGATTCGTAGGGACTCATCGCATACTGGAACACCACCATCGGCACGTTCGCCATCGGGCCGGTGAGGTCGGTGCTCCAGAACTGGTTGCTGTAGGCGGTGAACAGCAGCGGCGCGGTCTCGCCGCTGATCCGCGCCAGCGCCAGCAGCACGCCGGTGACGATGCCGGGGCGGGCCGAGCGCATCAGCACCTGCAGCGTCACCTTCCATTGCGGCACGCCGAGCGAGAGCGCGGCCTCGCGCATCTGCGCCGGCACCAGGCGCAGCATCTCGTCGGTGGTGCGCACGATTACCGGCAGCGCGATGAAGGCGAGCGCGATCGCGCCGGCCAGCGCCGAGAAGCCGCCACTCGGCAACACCACGATGGTGTAGACGAACAGGCCGAGCACGATGCTGGGCGCGGACAGCAGGATGTCGTTGACGAAGCGGATCACCTGGCCGAGGCGGCGATGATGCGCGTACTCGGCCAGCCAGGTTCCCGCCGCGATGCCAACCGGCGTGCCGAGCGCGATGCCAAGCAGGCTGATCACCGCACTGCCGAAGAAGGCGTTGAGCAGGCCGCCACGCGCGTCCGGCGGTGGCGTCATCATCGTAAACAGGTCGAGGTTCATCGCGGCCACGCCCTTGCTGATCGTGGTCCAGAGGATCCACGCCAGCCAGAACAGCCCGAACACGGCGGCGGCGAACGCCAGCGTCATCGCCAGCGCGTTCTTCACGCGGCGGCGCAGGTAGAGGCGTTCGCCGATCTCGGCCATGCTCACTTGCCCTCGCGCTGCCTGAGCTTCATCAGCATGTACTTGGCCAGCGCCAGCACCACGAAGGTGAGCAGGAACAGCACCAGCGCCAGCGCCAGCAGCGAGGAGCGATGCAACGGATCGAGCGCCTCGCCGAACTCGTTTGCGATGGTGGACGCGATCGAAGTGCCGGGTTCAAGCAGCGACGGCGACAAGCTGTAGGCGTTGCCGATCACGAAGGTCACCGCCATGGTTTCGCCCAGCGCACGACCGAGGCCAAGGAAGATGCCGCCGACCACGGCCGACCGGGTGTAGGGCAGCACCACGTCCCACACCACTTCCCAGGTCGTGGAACCGAGCGCGTAAGCCGACTCCTTCAGCCGCTGCGGCACGGTGAGAAAGACTTCACGCATCACCGAGGCGATGAACGGAATCACCATCACGGCCAGCACCAGGCCGGCCGTGCCCATGCCGATGCCGAGCGGCGGGCCGCGGAACAGCGCGCCGATCGCCGGCCAGGGCCCGAGCTTCTCGTCGAACCACGGGAAGGCGTACTCGCTGAGGAAGGGCGCGAGCACGAACAGGCCCCACATGCCGTAGATGATGGACGGGATGCCGGCCAGCAGTTCGATCGCGCCGCCGACCCAGGCGCGTAGCCACGGCGGGCACACTTCGGTCAGGAACACCGCGATGCCGAAACTCACGGGCACCGCGATGAGCATCGCGATGCTTGCCGAGACCACCGTGCCGTAGATCGGCACCAGCGCGCCGAACTCGCGCGCGCCCACGTCCCAGTTGCTGCTGGTGAGGAAGCCCGGGCCGAAGGTGGCAAAGGCTTCGCGTCCGCCCCACGCCATGGACAGCGCCGCGCCCACCAGTGCCGCCAGCACCAGCAGGGCGGCGCAGGCGAGTACCGAGCGGAACGCGAAGTCGGCGCGCGCATCGCGACGCGCCTGCACCTCGTCGACGGCGACACGGCGTGGAAGCGGGATGATGGCGGCGCTCATGGCGAGGTCGGAATGATGCGGCCGCGTGGGCCTACTGCGCCAGTTCCGTCGACCAGTACGCGCTCACCTGCTGCACCAGCGCATCGGGCAGCGGCACGTAGTGCAAGGTCGCGGCCTGCGCATCGCCGTTGGCATAGACCCACTCGAAGAAGGCGCGCGCCGCGCTCGATTTCTCCGCGTCCTTGAGTTGCTTGTGCATCAGGATGAAGTTGGTGGCGGTGATTGGCCAGGCCTGCGCGCCGGGCGCATCGGTCATCACCAGATGGAAATCGGCGGCGCTGGCCCAGTCGGCGCTGGTGGCGGCAGCCGCGAAACTTTCCGCGCCGGGCGCGACGAAGTTGCCGGCGGCATTGCGCAGCGAGGCATAGGCCATCTTGTTCTGCAGCGCATAGGACAGTTCGACATAGCCGATGCCACCCTTGATCTGCTTCACGTACGCTGCAACGCCTTCGTTGCCCTTGCCGCCGTAACCGGCCGGCCACTTCACCGAGGTGCCTTCGCCCACCTTCTGCTTCCACTCGGGACTGGCTTTGCCCAAGTAGTTGACGAAGTTGAAGGTGGTGCCGGAGCCGTCGGAGCGATGGATCACGCGGATCGGTATCGCGGGCAGGCCCAGATCCGGATTGAGGGCGACGATGGCGTCGTCGTTCCAGGCCTTGACCTTGCCGAGGAAGATGTCGGCCAGCAGCGCGCCGGAGAGCTTGAGCGCACCCGGCGTCAGGCCCGGCACGTTCGCCACCGGCACCACGCCCCCGATCACCAACGGGAACTGGATCAGGCCGGCCGCATCCAGATCGGTGGGCGACAGCGGTGCATCGGAGGATCCGAAATCCACCGTGCCGGCCTTGATCTGGGCGATGCCGCCGCCCGAACCAATCGACTGGTAGTTGATGCGATGGCCGGTGGCGGCGTGGTAGTCGGCCGACCACTTGCTCATCACCGGGAACACGAAGGATGCGCCGGCGCCGGTCACGTCGGCGGCCTGGGCGCAGAAAGTGGCGCTGGCGCAGACGGCAAGCGCAGCGAAACGGAGGCGAAGGTTCATGCGGTCTCCAGAGGGATTCGATCGAACAGCTAACGACAGGTGCATGACGCGGCGATGACGGCCGCGCCAGAGAGCCAAGGCTGGGTCAGAACATCAGCTGCGCGCGCAACTCGACGATGGAGGGATCGTCTGCGATGCCGCGGCGCTCGCTGCGCACGTCGACGTAGTTCGCCATGAACTTGAAGTTGGTGCGCCAGTACCAGTTCACGCCCAAGGCGAGGTTCTTCTCCTCGCCGCCGCGCACTGCGCCGTCGTCCAGGTCCAGGCCCTCGTAGCGCAGCCCGAGTTGCCACGCGCCCCTGAGCGGATCGTTCGGCAGCGGCGTGGTGAGGGTGCCGGACTTGTAGCCATGCTTTTCGCCGGTGATCGTCCACAGTCCGTGCACGTACCAGCCACTGGCGTCGAAGTCGGCGCCGACGGTGCGTTGGACCCGCGCCTGGTAGGCCTCGCCCTGCAGCAGCAGCGGGCCGTGGGCCCAGGCCGCCTCGGCACCGAGCGTGGTCATGCGATCGGTGGTGGTCAGCGCGCCGGTATCCACCAGCCGGATCGGAGTGAGGTCGGCGCCGGGCCGCGCGCGCAGGCGCAAGGTGTCGGCCGAAGTGTCCTGGCTCACCGCCGACAGGCCCAGGTGGAGGAAATCGGCGTTGCCGGCTTCGTCCAGTGCCAGCATCGGGGCCCAGGAGGCGCGCGCGCCGAAACCCGAGCCGCGCGCCAGGTTGCGGGTCAGTTCGCGCCCGAACCAGGTGCCGGTCACGGTCCAATTGCGGCCCTCGGTGGCGAGTTCCGCGCCAAGCCGGCGGGCGATGCCGAAGGTGTTGGTGACCATGGACTTGGAGATGAAATCGTTGTTGCGGGTCGAACCCAGCTCTTCGAGGCTGTTGGGCTGCTTGAACTGGCCCACGCGCCAGGTGCTGAAGGCGGTCAGGCGGCCCTTGACCGAGGCGTCCAGCCATTTGTCGGCCTTGGGGTCGTAGCCGAGCAGGATCTCCAGGCCCGACACATGCTTGCCACGGAAGATCACCTCGGCCCGGCGCATCTCGGCATCGTCCTTGAACTGGACGCGATCGGAGTCGAACAGGTTCTTGTCGGCCTGGAACAGGCCATCAATGAAGATCTCGGTGTCGGCGATGACATCGAGCGGAACCTCGGCCGTGGCGGGCAGTGCCGCGAAGGCCAGCAGGGCGGGGATCAGGCGGGTCGAAACGCGAGGCATGGGCGGCAGCCGAAGGGGGAAGGCCGGCGCAGGCTATGTCACTTTCGTGACGGGGATATGACAAGGCGACAGTTTGGTTGCCGGCAGATGACAACGCCGGGCGGGTCGCGGCGTCGGCCCGGCTACAGGCCCGGCTTGGGCTCCCTGCGCGCGATCGATCCCAACCGGGTGCGCAGTCGCCGCAACGGCGAGTGCGCTCCGGGCGAGGAGAGCGAATCGCCGAACAGGCGGGCGCTGACGGTTTCGAACTTGAGGCCGACGCGGGCAACCTTTTCGTCGATCAGGTCGCGTACCACGAGCAGGGCCGCGCCGACGCGCAGCCGGTCGCCGATCTGCGGTTCGCCGTCGAAGCGTTCCGCGAACAACTGGTCGGCAGTGCGATCGGCATGGCGCGGCGGAATGGCGAGGTCATAGAACTCGGCCAGCGCACCGAGCGGGATGTTTCCTGGCAGGACGAATTCTCCGAACATTTCGCGTTCGACTTCCTTCGCCTCCTTTGGTTCCGCAAACAGCCAATCGAGCCGGTACACGTTGCCGGGCGGGGCGAGGTAATACGCATAGTCGTCGGCTTGCAACGCACCGGCCTGGTCGGCGGTGTGCACGTGCCCGGCGCGCACCACCAGCGCCGCGCGCGCCCATCCGGGCAGGCGGCCGCCACGCAACAGGGCGCAATCGGCCGCGACCCGATAGCCCACCATTTCGTACTCGATCTGACCGGGCAGGTCGAGTTCGATCCGGCGCGTGGGCGGATCGCGTCGCGGCAGACTCACGCCCAACAGGCGCGCCGCGTAGCTCAGGGTCCAGCCCTGCACCAGCAGCGACACCAGCACCACCACGAAAGCGACGTTGAAATAGGTCTGGGCCTGCTCCAATCCGGCAAGCAGTGGAATCGAGGCGAGGAAGATGCCGACCGCGCCGCGCAGCCCGACCCAGGAAATGAAGGTGATCTCGCGCTTGCGGAATCCGAATGGCAGCAGGCACAGCACCACCGCCACCGGTCGCGCCACCAGCATCAGGAACAGCGCCACGCCGAGCGCCGGCAGCAGCACCGGCAGCAACTTGCTCGGCGTCACCAGCAGGCCCAGCACCAGGAACATCACCAGTTGCGCCAGCCAGGTCGCCGCATCCTGCACGCTGAGCACGTTGGCGAAGGCGCGGACCGGGCGATTGCCGACCACCAACCCGGCCAGGTAGACCGCGAGGAAGCCCGAGCCGCCCAGCAGGTTGGTGAAGGCGAACACCGTCACCGCGCCGGCCACGGCCAGCAGCGGATGCAGTCCGGCCGGCAGGTGCAGGCGGTTCAGGGCCTGCGCGATGAGCACTCCCCCGAGCGCGCCGGTGACGCCACCGATGCCGAACTGCTGGGTGAGGCGCAACAGCATCTCGGCCACGCCCTCGGTGCCGCCCGTCGCCAGCCAACCGCTGAGCATGAGGGTGAGGAAGATCGCGAGCGGATCGTTGCTGCCGGACTCGACTTCCAGCGTTGCCGCCACCCGTCGCTGCAGGTGCAGTCCGTTGGCGCGCAACAGGAAGAACACGGCGGCGGCATCGGTGCTGGACACCACCGCGCCCAGCAACAGTCCCTGCAACCAGGTGAAGCCGAGCAGCCAGATCCCGGCGAGGGCTGTGATCGCGGTGGTGAGCACGACCCCGACCGTGGCCAGGGTCAAGGCCGGCGCGAGCGCAGTGCGCACGTGCGCGATGCGGGTGCGCAGGCCGCCGTCGAACAGGATGATGGCCAGCGCGAACGAACCGATGCCGTAGGCCAGGCGCACGTTGTCGAAGGCCAGGCCGACCGGTCCATCCTCGCCCACCAACATGCCGAGCACCAGGAACACCAGCAGCATGGGCGCGCCGAAGCGCGTGGCGATCAGACTGGATCCGATGCCGGCCAGCACCAGCACGGCGCCGCCCAGCAGCAACCAGTCGCTGGCGTGTAGGCTTTCCATGGCCGGCCGGGGCGAGAGACTCGTGTCTGGATGCGCCCGATCATAGCGGCTACCCATGACCATCTGTCAGGCAACCATGCCCCGCGTTCTGATTCGAATCGCCGCCGCGGCACTTCTCGCAATGGCCGCGACCGGCTCCAGTGCCGAGCGGCTGCGCATGCGCCTGCAGCCAACCGTGGCACCGCCGGACGCCATCGACCTGCCGTTGCGCCCGGACGATCCCGAGCAGCCGCTGGACGTGGTCATGGACGAAAGGTTCACGCGTGAGCGCCTGCTGATTCGGGAGGGCGGCTACCACCGCATCCACGCCGCCAGCTTCACCCACGACGGACGCGCGCAGCCGGTGACCCTGCTGGTGGACATGGTCGGCACTCTGCCGGGCGCCGGCCCGGGCGAGGTCACGCTCGATGTCGGGATCGAATGCGAGCCGCAATGCAGGATGCCGATCACGCAAGGTGTGATGACTTTCAGGAGTGCGGAGATGGGGCAGGTCGACGTCCCCATCGAGGGCGCCTCCATGCCGGTGTGGGTGGGGCGCAAGGCCTACGCCTACCCCATCACCGCCGCGTCCTCGGTCGATGTCTGGCTGTCCTTGATGCCGCTGCAGAACTTCGAGCCGCGCCTGATCCGCGCCAGCGTGTTCTATGGCGAACACGACGACACCCCGCTCTACGGCGAACTCGATCGTGCCCGGATCATGCTGGTCATCGCGGGGGTTGTCGCGCTGGTGCTGTTGCTGGTCATGTGGTGGCTCAAGCGCGCGCGTTGAGGGGCGCCCTTCGGACTGCGCACGCATGGCCGTCCCGGGTCGCGCCCGACGTCACCGAGAAGGTAGGCGCAAGCGAAGACTTCCGCCACCAGCGCCGAACCGCGATCAACCTCGATTGGCCTTGCCTACGCTCAATGCATAAACGGTTTGGTCCGCGCTGGTCACGTAGACCCGGCCGCTGGCGACCTGCGGGTTGATGGTCTGTCCAGTCGTTTCCAACCGCCAGAGCGGCTTGCCGCTGGCGGCATCAATTGCATAAAGATTGTGGTCGCTGCTTCCGGCGAAGATGACGCCGTCACGCAGCGCTACGCCACCTCGCGCGCTGGCTTCGGTGCGATAGCGCCATACTTCTCTTCCGTCGAATCGCGACAGCGCGTACACATGGCCATCGCCACACCCGAAGTAGATTCGCTCCGAATCCGCCGCAGATCGATACCAGATCTCCCTGGAACACTCATGTCGCCAACGCTCGGCCCCGTCATCCATGTCGAGGGCATGCATGACCCCGCTGGCATCACCGACATAGGCGACTCCATCGGCCAGCAAAGGCGTCGCAACCACCCAATTGTTCGCCGGGAAGCGCCAGCGCAGGGCACCGCCGACTCGATCCAGCGCATAGACGTGGTTGTCCCCGCTTCCGAACACGACGGCGCCTTCACCGATCGCGGCAGCCCCGTGTACCGGCCCGTCGGTCGGGAAGCGCCACAGCTCCGTGCCGGTGCGACGATCCAGCGCGTAGAAATTCCCGTCGCAGCTACCGAAGTACACGTGATCGCCTCCAATGGCGGGCATCGACAGCACGTTGCTTCCCGCGCGAAAGCTCCACAACTCCCTTCCGCTGCTGGCCTGGATCGCTCGCAAGTGGTGGTCGCGACCACCGAAGTAGAGGATGCCCGCGTCGTGGACCGGTTCGGTTCCGGTTGGCTGCGCGGTTGGGTAGCGCCAGCGCACCCTGCCGCTCGCCGATTCGAGGAGGCTGAGCCCGCCCTCGTCACCGACCACAAGGCGAGCATCATCGATGGCGCCCAAGTGGTAGGCGAAGCCTTGGGTTGGGGCGCGCCAGAGCAGCTCAGGGGCCGTGACATCCGGGGCAATCCGAACGATTCGGAACGCGGCATTGTTCTCGCTGGTTGGGACCTTGGCGACGCCCGTGTCAGTCAACTGCAAGTGCTTGCCGTGCTTGAGCTCTGAGGTATCGACTCTCACACTGTGCAGCTCGCCACGGTTCAACGCGACGCGCACTCCGTCCTGGCTCGCGGCAAGATGGGTTGGCGCCGCCGGCAGTGTCAATGTCACGCTGGAGCTACCGTCGCCGCGATTCAGGAATACGAGTCGACTGCGGCTGCTTGCCACGACGACCTGATCGCGCCAGGCCACCGGATCGACCGCATCGCCGACGGCAATGTTGCGACGCCACTGCAGGCGACCATCGCTGGACGCGAACGAGGTTACCTTGCCCACCGTACTGACTAGCACCACGCCGGACGCATCGGCAATGGGGCGCTGCATACGCCCTGCAACCGGTTGGTGCCACAGCAGACTGCCATCGCGTGTTCGGATCACGGCGACCCCGCCATTGAACCCGGCAATCACGATATGCGCCGCATCGAGGCGCACTGGCTCGCTCGCGCCGGGATCAAGGCGGTGCTGCCAGCGCTTCCGGCCATCGCGCTGGTCGAGGCCGAGCAGCGATGCCGGATCGACGCGCAGCACCACGGTGTCGCCCTGCAGGAGCAGGTCGCCGATCGGTGTCCCATCAACGCGCGTGCTCCAGCGACGTTCACCCGACACGGTGGCCACCGCGGAAAGCGTGCCGTCGCTCGCGCCAAACAGCACATTGCCTTCGGCGTCCGCCGCGGCGCGAGTCCGGATGCTGGCTCCGGCAGGGAGGCGCCAGCGCTCGCGTCCGCTCAACGCATCAAGTGCGTACAGATGTCCGTCATCACTGCCGAAATAGATGCTGTCGCCAACGAGTTGTGGCGCGCCACGCACGAAATCCCGAGTTGCAAAGCGCCATCGTTCACGACCGCTCTCGCCCTCCAGCGCATACACGAAACCACGGTCATCGCCGAACAGGACAGTGGACGCTTCGTCCGCGATGGACAGCACCTCTCCCGCGCTACGGAAGGTCCAGGCGGGATCGCGGGTCTTCAGCGCAACGTCACTATCCATTAGCGTCGCAAACACGATGATCGTGGTCGCGACAACAGCCAGTCCGCCTGCAACGAGAGTTGGCCCCCACCAGCGATGCCCTGCTGGCGCTGCAGTCGCAAGTTCGATGACTGTCGGACCTGGCGCCACCGCTCCTGGTGACAGTGTTGGCCGGGACTCCACAGCCGGTTCGGCCACGGTGGACGGTGCATCGCGCAACACAGGCGCCAGCAGGCGATAGCCTCGGCGCGGCACCGTGGCGATGAAGCGCGGGTGCGTCGCATCGTCGTTCAAGGCCCTGCGCAACAGCCATACCGCGTGAGCCAGGGCTTTCTCGTCGGTACTGCGTGAGCCCCAAACCCGGGCCAGCAGATCCGCCTTGCCCAGCACCTGTCCGGGTGACTCCGATAAAGCGACGAGCACATCGATGGCCTTCGCCGGCAGGGATTCCGATCGGCCGGCGCGAGTCAGCGTGTTCAAGGCGGGTTCGACCCGCACATCGAGCAACGAGAAATTTTCCATGATGTTTCGAGAACTTAGATCAGAAAAAGATCGAAAAAAGGTGGAGCCCCGGGCATCGCTTGCCTAGCATCGCCCGCCGTCGCAAGTGGCATGAGACCGGCGCATAGCCGGCTGAAGCCCGAAGGCGACATTGCGTCAAGCCCTACGACAGCGGAGGTGACCATGAAGAAGCTCTTGATGAACGTCGCGGCGGTAGCCGTGTTCCTCGGTGCCGGATTGTGGCTGGGACCGCATCTCCGGAACCTCCATGCGTCAATCTTTCCTGAACCGGCCTACCTCGAAGGCGACCATACCGCGCTGTATCAGGAAGCGGAAATGCCGGTGGTGATGTTCTCCACCTCCACCTGTCCCTACTGCGCATTGGCACGCGCATATCTCGATCAGGCGAAAGTCGAGTATCGCGACTTCGTCATCGACCAGTCGGCCGATGCACAGCAGCAGTTTCAGGCACTGGGTGGCGGAAAGGTGCCCCTGCTTTTCATCGGCAATCGACGCATCGTGGGATACCGCGAGGACACCATCCGCGATTCGCTCGCGCTGATTCGACGCTGATCCCGGACCGCGCGGGCTCCCACAACACCGCGCGCGCAGGATCGCCGCATCAGGACGATGCGGCGAACACACCGGGGAGTGCTCTCCTGCCTCGGTGGTTCACCGGCGGCCAGTCGAGGACCGGCCTGGTCGTCGCCCATCCATCAACTCAATAGGAAATCTGCGATGAAGAAGCTTCGCCTCAGCCTGATGTTGTGTGCCTTGGCCATGGGAATCGGGATCAGCACGGCCGCCGTCGCGCGCCCTTGCTGCAGCGCTTGCGACGTGGCGCCGAACATCTGCAAGAACGGCTGCAGCTGGTACTGCTGAGTCGGTAGGCAGGGAGGGGCGGTCCATCGCCCCTCTCTTTCATGCCCGCCAAAGTCGACGGCAACGCCTCTGACCATGGCCGGGTGAGGAAGATCACTCATTGAGCAACACGACATGGAACACAGCGAGCAGTACATCCGCGGCGTCGTCGCCAGGGGCGGGCCGGTGGAAGCCGACTATGCCGAACTCGATGCCTGGATGCAGCGCCTGCATCAGCGAGCCGAGACGGGCAACGTGTCTAGCGAGGAGGTGGTGGGGTTGCGTGCGGCTTTCGGAGAGGCCTTCACACCATCGACCTTGCAAGGTTATGCGTTCAACAAGCCCCATGGTTACGCCGGCGACTTCGAAATCATCGATCGCATCTATCGGCGCCACATCTCTCCAGCACCACATCTGGCGCGGTGGGATCACTTCTGGCAGCAGCATGCGGCGTCGCAGGCGGTTCGCAATCGCAAGACCTACTTCCACGATCTCCTGGACCAGCTTGTCCGCCGCAAGACGCCCTTGCGCGTGCTCAATGTGGCCAGCGGGCCGGGGCGATGCATGTTCGAATGGCTTTCAAGCCGACCCGATGCAGCGGTCTCGTTCGATTGCATCGAGCTTGATCCCGACGCCATCGCACACGCCACGTCCATCAACGAGCTGTTCCGCGATCGGATCACCTTTCACAGGAAGAACGCGCTGCGCTACCGACCAGCCGTCCAATACGATGTCGTCTGGTCGGCGGGTCTGTTCGATTACTTCAATGACAAGGTCTTCCTGGACGTCTTCAAGCGCCTCTACGCCGCTCTCGCCCCGGGTGGCGAGCTGGTCATCGGCAATTTCTCGCCGGCAAACCCCAGCCGCGCCTACATGGAACTCCTGGACTGGACGCTCCATCATCGTGACGCGGACGCGCTGCGCTCGCTTGCGGCGCAGGCTGACATCTCCCGATCGCATGTGAGAATCGGCAGCGAACCGCGCGGAGTGAACCTCTTCCTGCATGTCACGCGCACGTCCGCAGCGGCCGCGACTCCGGCCAAGCAGACCGCCCGACGTCGTCACCTGTGACATCCGGCCCTCACTGCGCCGAAGGGGATGGCGGTGCGGCTACGAACGATCGAGCCGTCGATAGCCGATGGCTTCGGCCAGATGCGCGGCATCGATACGCTCTGCGCCCGCCAGATCGGCGATGCTGCGCGCCACGCGCAGGATGCGCTGGTGTACGCGCGCCGAGAGTCGCAGGCGGTCGATCGCGCGTTCCAGCAAGGCCTGTTCCGCGGCAGCGAGCCGGCAGTCGCGCTCCACCTCGCGGGGACCGAGGTGGGCATTCACCTTGCCGGCGCGTGACAGCTGCCGCTCGCGTGCGGCCAGCACGCGCGCGCGCACCACGGCGCTGGATTCCCCGGCGACAGCATCGGGGCGGAGTTCGGCGGCCAGGGCACGCGGCACCTCGACGTGCAGGTCGATGCGATCGAGCAAGGGTCCCGACACCCGGCCGCGATAGCGCGCCACCTGCTCGGCACTGCAGGCGCAGCGACCCGACGGATCGCCAGCCCAGCCGCACGGGCAGGGATTCATCGCGGCCACGAGTTGGAAGCGCGCCGGAAACTCGGCCTGGCGCGCGGCGCGCGACACCGTGATCTGGCCCGACTCCAAGGGCTCGCGCAGCACGTCGAGCACGGCACGACCCCATTCGGGAAGTTCGTCGAGAAAGAGGATGCCGCAGTGTGCGAGCGAGATCTCGCCCGGCCGCGGCTGCGAGCCGCCGCCGACCAGGGCCACGCCACTGGCGGTGTGATGCGGGGCGCGAAAGCTGGGTTCGCGCCAGCGTGCCAGATCGATGCCGCGCCCGCTGCTCGACGCCACCGCCGCGCATTGGAGCGCGTCTTCCTGGCTGAGCGGCGGCAAGATCGAGGGCAGGCGCGCGGCCAGCATGGTCTTGCCGCTGCCGGGCGGACCGATGAAGAGCAAGTGATGCGCGCCGCTGGCGGCCACCTCCAGCGCGCGTCGTGCGGCGGCCTGGCCGCGCACCTCGGACAGATCCGGCCCGGTGCTGGCGTGCACAGCACCGGCATCGAGCGGTGGTGGGTGCAGCTCGGTTTCGCCGCGCAGGAAGGCACAGACCTCCAGCAGGCTGCCTGCGACGCATGCGCCACCGTGGCCCGAGACCTGCGCGTCCACCGCATTGGCTTGCGGCAGGACCACGCCGCGTGCATCACGTGCTGCGGCGAGGATGGCCGGCAAGGCGCCGTCGACGCCGCGCAGGCTGCCGGTGAGGGCCAGCTCACCCAGGAACTCGCGGCCTTCGAGCGCCGCGCGCGGCAGCTGGCCCGAGGCCGCGAGGATGCCGAGTGCAATCGGCAGGTCGAAGCGCCCGCCGTCCTTAGTATT